>NZ_JBQENR010000001.1:0-1622056 GCF_052044815.1 Enterobacter sp. 22499
GCGTAATTATCGTCGCGGAATACAGGCCGGGTAAGCGCAGCGCTACCCGGCAAGAAAGGCCGCTACAGGATTAAAGCCCGCAGTGCCCGACGTGCGTCAGGCTGAACATCATGCGGGTGCTGATAATTAATGTTTTCGATTGCCCGGCTATAGAGGGCAACCAGCCAGTCGTAAACGTACGCGGTGGCCGCATGAACAGGCTGCTCCCCCAGACGCGTCAGGCGCGGTGCGGCACTGCTGACGACGGGCGTAACAAAGATTGCCTGACCTTTGCGAATGCGGCTTGCGGGGCGTTCTGCTGACGGGGTCTGGTCGTAACCCAGCCAGCCAACGAAATTCCCTATCACCGCATGCAGCTGCGCCGCGCTGCTTTTATCCGCGTCGACAATTCGCTGAAGCTGTTGCGGGAGATTAAGCCGGTAGCTGGTTACCACCAGCACATCCGCGATTTGCTGCAGCACCGCGGGCTCCAGACCAAGACGGGCGGCGGTAGCTTCATTGCGGCTCCACTGGCGCAGATGATTTATCCATACTCTGTGCGCCAGGCGCGCTTTGTCTTTTGTCTGGAATCGTCCTGCGCTTTCCTGGGCGTTATCGGCGAACAGATCGATGGTGTCCGTGAACAGCCCGTTCACCTGCTCCTCGCGCGGTTGCTGAACGGCGAGCAGCGTTTCAAAGGCTTTTAGCGGCGGCAGCAGGCCCTCAAGCAGCTCGCCGTGACGGGCGGCGCTGCTTTGCAGCGTGCGCACCATGTTTTCGGCCTGAGCACGTCGTGTACCCGGTTCCTCAACCAGCGGCGCCAGATAGCTTTGCATCAGCGACGCGATCTCCTGCCGCAGCAGGTTTTTCAGCGTGCCAAGGCGCTTCTGCCGCTGTGCCGGGAGCGTCGCCTGAGACAACCACTCAATGACGCGCTGCATGCTGTGGCTGTCCAGCGCCTGCAGAGTTCCCCAGCGCAGGCCTGGCTTGCCCAGCAGATGCTGTACGGCTTCATCGAGATTCTGTCGGGTAGTGAAACGAGCGTCATGCGGTGTGATCGCCCACACCAGCCCCGGCAGGGCAGACTCCTCGGCAGGCTGGGTCTCTTTAATCCAGTTAATTAACACTTTTGCTTTTTGGGCCGTCTGCTCGTGCCGCGCTGTCGCGTTGCAGATAACCAGCACATCCGGCTGGAGCTGCTGGCGGTAATGTTCAAGCAGCCACTGGCATTTAGCCTGTACTAAAGGATCGGCGCTGCCGTCTTCAAAGACCGGAATATCAATGATATCAACGTTATCCAGCGCGCCATTCTCAACCGGCAAGACCAGCTCGCGGGTAAGGAAAGCAAGCACGTCGACCGGGATGCTGATGGCGTTGAGCATTTCACCGTTGTTCAGCGGATGAAGCAGCGTCTCCTGAGTTTCCTGCTGGGTTAAGGTGCCGTGCGTCAGGAACCCTTCACCAGGCAGACCAAAGCTGTCCACCAGCAGGCTCAGCGGCGCAGCCAGCTCGCTCGCATGGCTGGTCTGATGCAGCACGTGGGCAAGCTTCAGCCACTGCTGGGTTAACTCCTGTTGCTCGCCCCACAGCAGCGACCAGACGCTGGCGCGGGTGCTGAGATCGAGCGATGGCACCAGCTGGGCAAACTCATGCCACAGGGCGTCATCAATTTGCTGTCTCGCGGCGGGTACCGTGCTTTGCCAGAAACGCGAAATCGCACCCACATCCTGCGCCGTGATGCCGGGCACGCTCTGCGGCTGGCGAAGGCCGCGCCATTTCTCCAGACGCGTCTCAATGACCGCCTTATCCACCGCGCGCATCTGCGGGTGCAGCGTCGTGCGGGCAATAAACAGTTGTACCAGTTCGGCCTCGGTGACCAGGCTCAGACGCAGCGGAAACGCCTCATCCGCTACCTCCGGGGTGTCTCGGGTGAAGCGCACGGCCATGTTGGTCAGGGCATGCCCTGGGTTAATATGCGAAAAATAGTCAAAGGTGCGCTGGCCCGGCATCACGTTCAGGCGCCCGTTACCGCTGCCGCATAGCGACAGCAGCAGGTGCGCTTTGGCGCTCTGAGAATGGCCGTAAAGCCCAATGCTGCTCCGGCGGGTCAGGGCGCGTTCAATGGCCTGCTCCCGCGCCTGCGCCGCGTTGATACGAGCAAGCAGGGCATCAGCATCGTTATCCAGCACAGGGGCGTTCAGGCGCGTCTCATTAATCCACCCGATCAAGGCCTGGGTGGTGGTCGTGGTCGCTGTCATTTCAGGTATACGCTCCCGCTGTCGATCCAGTAGTGGCTACCGCTGTGTCGGCGATCGGCCAGGGTATTCAGTTTGAAGGTTAACGCGTCAGGCGCAACCGGCGTGCCGTCCTGCAGCCAGGCATCGCTGAGCTCGAAGGACTCAGGGCCCTCTAATTTGCTGCCGCCGCAGAGCTTAAGCCTCACGTTAAGCACGCCGTCGCCGGCAATCGCTTTTGCCAGTTCAGCCGAATTGATGCTGAGCGTATAAAGCGGCGTGGCGGGCCAGCGCGCGTTCGCCAGCTGGCGGAAGCCGAGGGTAACGTTACCGCGCAGCGGGAAGTGCAGACGGGCGTCGAGCTTCGCTCCCGGCTTATCCAGGTCTATATCCTGATACCAGACGTTCTCCTCGCGCAGCGTGTTGACGGTGTTATCCAGCACGCCGAGATAACGCACGGTTGAATACGCGCCAATGTCCGCGGCCTTAAAGTTAAAGCGCGGCAGACGCAGATCGAGCGCCAGGCTGCAGAGCATGGCCCCCACCGCGGCGGTCGATTTCGGATTGCCTATGCGCCCCTGCTGGCTGAAGGGATACCACTCGTGAACCTGATATTTATCCAGCCAGACGATGCGGTTGACCGGCACCGGCTGCAGATGCCGAATCAGCGCCTGAACGCCCGGCAGGCAGCCCGGGCGCCCGGTGATGAGCAGAATATCGCAGCTGTAATGGGAAATCGCTTCACACACCGCGTGGAGCGGCGAGGTCAGCGTAAACTGACCGGCCAGCATTGCATCCTGCATTTCGCGGAAGTTCACGTGCAGCGGCACGGCGAACAGGTCGAACGCCTCTGAGCCCGCCGGCAGGGCATGATCGATTGCCTGCTGAAGATAGTTCATCACGTTGCGGGTTGGTTTCTGCGCAAGGAGCTCGCCAAAGGTGGCATGCAGGCCCGCCAGCGGATCGTCAATGTCGCTGGCTTCCCACGCGGAAAGAATGGCGTGGCCAATCGGCATAAAGAGCTGAAGCGCCGTTTGCTGGCGCAGTACCGCCTGGGTATCAATACGCCCGGAGTCGCCGAACAGCGACGCCATCAGCAGTGAGGCGTCCGCAATGCCGGATTTCTGCAGCTGCGTTTGCAGGGCGGGCAGGACATAGCGCTGAATCACGTCCAGCAGGGTATCGTCGCCCGCCACCTTGAACCCTTCGCGGAACAGCAGTTGCGGGGTGATTTTGACGTTATTACCGGAGCCGTCATCAAGCTGGTAGTGGGTTATTGCCATATCCGTGGTGCCACCGCCGATGTCGATAGACGCGACGCGTAATGCGCGGCCCGGCTGCACGCCTGGCTCAGGTTCACGATCCGTGCGGGCGAGGGAGGCGAAAAAGGCTTCCGTCTGGCCGCCAAAACGGGAAATCGCTTCGTTATACAGCCAGACCAACTGACCGCAGCTGGCTTCATCCCACTCCATCTGAATCTCAGGGACCGGCACCACGCTTTTTTCCTGCTGCTTGCGGGTGGCAAAATCTTCATCCTGCGGGTGCCAGCCCATCGCTTTCCAGACGATGGCAATGGCTTCAAACATGCGGCGACGGAAAATCTCGCGCTCCTGCTTCGGCATGGCCGAGGGCAGGGTCAGGATCAGGGTGCGCAGCTGGCGCGGCGAGGCCGGGAAGCCCAGGCGCAGGCGGGTGGCGACGCTGTTGATCTGGCCCAGCGCCTGCGCCAGCAGCTCGCACAGCATGTGCGTCATCAGCGTGCTGCGGCTGTACTGCGGCGAAAAGACCGGCAGCCGCTCGTCCTGCGGCAGCGTAAACAGCGGCTCACCGTCATCGTTCATCAGGTTCATCAGCGGAAACGCCGTGGCGAGCGGTTCACGCTGGGTTTTGCCGTTCATCTGGCTAAAGCGCCAGTCCTGCACGACAGGCGTTTCATCCCACAGATAGCGGCGCGGGCTGGAGATGCCGCTGTTACCTTCGGTTCCCAGGCGCTGCATCGCCAGCTTGCGGGCTTCATCGCCCACGCGAACAATCGACGGCCAGACAAACGCATCTTCGCGACCGCTTTCTACCGAGAAGTGCTGTTTGCCAAAGCGCGCTTCGGAAAATTCAAGACGGCTGGTAAAGAGAGGCTCGTTCAGGAACTGCGGCTCGCTTAACGAACGAACCTGCAACTCGGCGGTCTGCCGAAGCCCGTCGTTTGCATCACCGTGGTCTTCGATAATGACGCCGCAGGTATGGGTGTTGCCCACGTCTAGGATCAGGTCGACAGGAATGGCAGGCGTGCTGAGCGTATGGGTGACAAATTTCACTTCCGGAATGGTGATCTGTTCACCGAGCATGGTCAGCAGGTTGAGCCAGTGGGCCTGGTATTCGAAGCTGCGCATCGCCTGCTGCAGGTCGCGTTCAGAGCGGTTTTCCACGCCGTCGGCATACTGGGTAAATGCCTCACGCAGCCAGCCGTCAATCCAGGTCTGGTCGAGGAAACTTTCTACCTCACTATCGCGCCACGCCAGCGCAAAGCGGGTTCCATTCAGAATATCGTTTTCAACCGGCGACAGGGCGGAGGTGGCATGCTCCGCGATCTGGCTGTCGAGCGCGAGGGTGACGCGGTGCGAGTTGCCTGCCGTGTCGGGCTTCTCGAGCTTGCGCACCTGAACGCGCGCCCAGTTATCCGGTCCTTCCACAAAGGTCCGCGGCGGGTTGAAGCGCAGGAAGGGCACGGGAAGCCAGACGCCGTCCAGCACGGCAAGGGACTGATGCAGCGGAATGGTGGTTTCCGGTTTAACCACTTCAGGCTGACCGCCGTTCGTCCCCGGCAGGGTATAGCGCCCGTTCACCAGGTCGAAATCGAGTCGCAAAAGGGGGCCGTTCGCGGTTTTACGTACGAAGCGCCCGTTGCTGGCGGTGTCCTGCGGCGTCAGACCGAAATCCAGGAACTGCACGCCGCTGTTGGCAATAAGCGTGACGCTTTGTTTATAGTCGCAAAGATTTACCAGCATAGGATCAGGCACCTGCTTTCTTGAACGTCAGTGGGACGACGGTGTTGGCGTCATAGCGAGCGCGACATTCTGCGATATCGCTAGCCCCGGCTTTACAGGCGACTTCCGGCATCGGATAGCGGGAACCGTCGGTGCAGCGAGCATTGCCGCGACTTTTAATCATCAGCTCGCCATTGCTGTGCAGCCCGGAGAAAATCTCCGCGCGGCAGACAATGTTGTCGCCGTGCACGACGCGGGCGAAACCTTTATTATTCTGGATTTGATAGCGCATTGACGGCGGCTTGCCGGTGACCGGATCTTTCACGTCGAGAACCGCGCGCCAGGTACCGTTCAGGAAGCGCGTCGACCCGGCTTTCACCTGACCGGCTTCCATCACCATGGCATCTTTCGGGATCGGAACAATTACCACCGGTGCGGCTTCAGGTGCAGGAGCGGGTTCTTTTTCTTTACTGGCGACGACCTCAGCCTGATGCAGGGGGAGATTCATAGCCAGCGGCTCTACCGCTTTGATCGGCTGCGGTGCAATAGCCACGGGCTCAGGAGCCGGTGCCGGAGCGGGCTCTGCCGAAGGGGCCTGTTTTGGCCACAGCAGCGGCGCGGCAACGGCTGCCACAATCACGGCGGCAACCGGCAGGGTCCACAGGGGAATGCGACGTTTTTTCGTGACGGCAACAGGCGCAGGTTCCTGAGCCGGTTGCGCAACAACCGGCGCGGGCTCCGGCTCATACAGTTCTTCCGGCGTAATACGCACGGCTGTGACGGGCGCAATCAGCGGCTCGTCTGCTTTTTCAAAGGTGATGGCCGGTTCGGGCGCGGGTTCTGGCTCGGGCTCTTCAATCACAACGGGGGCAGGCTCGGGGATCAACGCTTCACGCAGGCAGTCGAGGACATCGTCGCGCGCATTTTCGTTCAGGTTTACAAAACCCCAGAAGCAAATAATCGGCTTTCCTGCGACCAGGAAAACAAAATTCTCGCCGGGAAACTGAAACGCTTTCGACAGCAGCGAGCCGAAAAGCTGCTGTGCGGTTTTGGGCGACTGGAGGCATTTCTTGCTTAACGACTCAACGCTGGCAAGCGTGTTTTCCAGATAGCGCAGGGCACGATAGCGGTCGTCTTCACTGGCCGCCTTCCAGCTGGTGACGCTTCCCTCAACGGGGGAATACCAGTCCACGCGGTCGCCGCTGTCGTTGACCTGAGGAATAGCCAGACAGTCCACTATGGCCTGCTGTTTGCGCAATCGAAGCGCTTCCCGGATTTGTAACGCTGATTCAAAAACGGCCTGTCCGCCGCCGCCAACGGCCTGAAAATCATCCAGATTACCGCTGCGTAAAAGAGTTTTTGCCACGATTTGATCCCATATACTTCTTCACACCGTTACTTTAACGAAACGAGGAAGCAAACAAACGGAGGAAGAGACGCTAAAAGCGCCGATTTCTTGCGGCATAGATCGTGACGGTTGTGCTTGACGAATAACGTCACTTAAGGCAAATCACCTTTTTTGCACTGGCGGCAAAACCGGCAAAAAACGCGGCTTTAGAATAACCTGATAGTGTTTCGTTATTTGCCAGGTGATAAGGGCTGTGCTGTTATTACTGACCTATATAATAAAACTGTCAGGGTTATAACTATGTCTACAGGGAAAACGCTGCTCGCCCTTGCGCTGAGCGCTCTTTTACCAGCCGGTGCCGCATGGGCGGCAAAAAACGACACCCTTATTTACTGCTCCGAGGCATCGCCAGAGTCGTTCAACCCGCAAATCGCCAGCTCCGGCCCGTCGTTCGTGGCCAGCTCTCAGGTTCTGTACAACCGCCTGATCAATTTCGACCCGGTGAAAAATACCCCGGTACCGTCACTGGCGGAATCCTGGACGATTTCACCGGACGGCAAGACCTATACCTTTACCCTGCGCAAAGGGGTGAAGTTCAACAGCAACAAATACTTCAAGCCGACGCGCGACTTTAACGCCGATGACGTTATTTTCTCGGTGATGCGTCAGAAAGACCCTAAACACCCGTACCATAATGTGTCCCAGGGCAACTACGAATACTTCAACGATGTCGGGCTCGATAAGCTGATTCAGGACGTTAAAAAGGTCGACGATTATCACGTTCAGTTCACCCTGAGTGAACCCAACGCCGCGTTCCTGGCCGACTGGGGAATGGATTTCGCCTCGATCCTCTCCGCCGAATACGCCGATGTGATGCTGAAAAAAGGCACGCCTGAGAACGTAGATACCTGGCCGATCGGTACCGGGCCCTATGTGCTCCAGCAGTACAAGGTGGACTCGCTGATCCGCTACGTCGCTAATCCGAACTACTGGGATGGCGAGGTGCCGACCAAACATCTTATCTTCTCCATCACGCCAAACGTGGAAACCCGCCTGGCGAAATTACAGACCAACGAGTGTCAGATTATTCCTGCGCCGTCTCCGGTTCAGTTTGACGTGATTAAAAAGAACAAAGACCTGACGCTGCACTCTGTCGATGCGCTGAACGTCGGCTATCTGGCGTTTAACACCGAGAAAAAGCCGTTCGATAACGTGCTGGTGCGTCAGGCGCTGAACTACGCGACCGACAAGAAGGCTATCGTTAATGCGGTCTTTATGGGCTCCGGTACGGTGGCTAAATCGCCGATCCCGCCAAATATGCTGGGCTTTAATAAAGATCTGCAGGACTACAGCTACGATCCTGATAAAGCAAAAGCGCTGCTGAAGCAGGCCGGGCTGGAGAAGGGCGCAGAGGTCACGCTGTGGTCAATGCCGGTTCAGCGTCCGTATAACCCTAACTCGCGTCGTATCGCGGAGATGATCCAGAGCGACTGGGCGAAAGTCGGCGTGAAGGCCAAAATCGTCTCTTACGAGTGGGGCGAATACCTCTCCGGGATGCGCAAAGGCGAGCACGACTCCGCGCTGTTCGGCTGGATGTCCGATAACGGCGACCCGGACAACTTCGCCGATGTGCTGCTGGGCTGCAACAGCATTAAAACCGGGTCAAACGCCGCGCGCTGGTGCGATAAGGGTTATGATGCCCTGGTGCAAAAAGCGAAGCTGACCAGCGATCCGGCCGAGCGTGCGAAACTGTACGGCCAGGCGCAGGAGATTTTCTACCAGCAGGCACCGTGGATCGCGCTGGCAAACGGCAAAACGTTCTTTGCAACCCGCAGCAACGTGACCGGATACAGCGTGAGCCTGATGGGCAGCGATTTCTCTAAAGCGAAGCTGAACTAAGCATTTATTGCCGGGTGAGGCGTAAGCCACCACCCGGCAAAAACAAGGAGTGACAATGTCACATTTAAACGAAGTTATCGCCCGCGTGGATGCCGCCATCGAAGAGAGCGTCATCGCCCACATGAACGAACTGCTGATTGCATTGAGCGATGATGCCGATCTCAGCCGTGAAGACCGTTACGCCCAACAGCAGCGTCTACGTACCGCGATTTCGCACCACGGTAAGCAGCACAAAGAGGAGATGGACGCGCGCCAGGAACAGCTGACCAAGGGCGGCACCATACTGTAATCAAAACTGGCGTCGCGCTACCAGCCAGGCCCCGACGACCAGCATCACCGCGCCGCATACCGGGCCGATCAGCGCGCGCAGGGGAATGCCATGGCTTCTCAGCACGTCAAGGACCAGCCCGCCAATCAACTGGCTTGCGACCAGCACTGCGATGGTCGTTGCCGCGCCCACGTTCTGGTAGCCGCTGATGCTGGCAAACACAAAAAAAGACCCCAGGAGCCCCGGGATCAGCGTCCACCAGCGCACCGTTGCGGCCAGCTCACTGAACCCGGCGAAGCCCTGCTTCAGCAGCAGAATGCTGACAAACAGCACAATGCCGACCAGGGAGTTCAGCAGCATTGCGATAAGAATGGTGGAGGAGGACTGGGTGATACGCACCATTAAGGTGTTTTGCACCACCAGACCGATCCCCGCCGCCACCAGGAACGCCAGCGTCAGCGACTGATTCATGGGATTGCGTCCGGGTCGCTGCGCTCGTCCAGCTGCAGCTGCATAAAGGTTAAGTCCAGCCAGCGGCCAAACTTGGTTCCCACCTGCGGCATCTGCCCCGTGGTCACAAAACCGAGCGTTTCGTGGAGGTGAATCGAGGCCTTATTTTGCGCTTCAATGCCGGCCACCATCACGTGTTTGCCGATGGCGCGGGCCTCGTTGATCAGCGCTTTCATTAGCGTGCGGCCAATGCCTTTACCCTGATGCTCCGGATGGACATATACCGAATGCTCAACCGTGTGACGAAAGCCGTCGAAGGCGCGCCAGTCGCCGAAAGAGGCGTACCCGGTAACCACACCATTTTCCTCAGCCACCAGAACCGGGTAACCCGCGAGCGTGCGGGCCTCGAACCAGGCGATTCGGTTATCGGTATCAACGGTTTTATCGTTCCAGATCGCGGCAGTATGCAGCACCGCATGGTTATAGATCTCTCCTATCGCAGCGCAGTCTTCTTTACAGGCGTGACGAACGATCATGATTAAACCTCTGTATGTTGTTTACTATAGTATTACGCTATAGATATGATATTACACAACTGTATCGTCAGAGCGCTACGTGAGAATGATTATGTGCCCCATTGAAACGGCGTTCATACGCTTTAGTATGACGT
Organism: Enterobacter sp. 22499; assembly: GCF_052044815.1. NCBI lineage: Bacteria > Pseudomonadati > Pseudomonadota > Gammaproteobacteria > Enterobacterales > Enterobacteriaceae > Enterobacter > Enterobacter sp. 22499. The sequence continues at coordinate 9,830 of NZ_JBQENR010000001.1, forward strand.
TATGAACACAATAACAGACACAATGAATCAGCGTATTAGCGCCAGAATTCGCCTCGAACGTGAATCACGCGGCTGGTCTCTTAGCGAGCTGGCCGAGCGGGCGGGCGTATCTCGCGCCATGATCCACAAGATAGAGCGCGGCGACAGCAGCCCGACGGCTACCTTGCTTGCCCGCCTGTCAGGCGCGTTTGGGATCAGCATGTCGACCCTGATTGCCAGAGCCGAGATGCAGGAGGGAAAACTCCTGCGCCTGGCGAACCAGCCCGTCTGGCGCGATCCGCAAACCCACTACCTTCGTCGCCACGTTTCTCCCCGTACCGATCTGCCTATCGACCTCGTTCAGATTGAGCTGCCCGCGGGGAGCGACGTCCCGATGCCGGCGTCCTCCTACGCGCTCGCGCGGCAGCTGATCTGGCTGCAGTCCGGCGAGCTGGTATTTCAGGAGGGCGATACTCGCCACGAGATGAAGGCCGGAGACTGTCTGGAGCTGGGGCCGCCAAACGACTGCCGTTTTATCAACGAAACCAACGAAACCTGCATCTATCTTGTGGTCCGGCTTAACCAGTCTGCCTCGTAATGTTAAGGCGATAATGCCGATCGTGAGCCAGGCTGTAATGACATTTGTACCAGAAGGAGAATCCGATGAATCAATCTGTTTCGCAAAACCGCCGCTGGGTGCTGGCCTCTCGCCCACAGGGCGCGCCGGTGGCGGAGAATTTTCGTCTGGAAGAGCAGCCCGTTCCTGCTCCTCAGGCGGGGCAGCTGCTGCTTCGCACCGTCTGGATGTCGCTGGACCCTTACATGCGGGGCCGCATGAGCGATGCGCCATCCTATTCTCCGCCGGTTGAGATTGGTGCGGTGATGGTAGGGGGAACGGTTAGCCGCGTTGAGCAGTCAAACCACCCCGACTTTAAAGCGGGTGAATGGGTGCTGAGCTACAGCGGCTGGCAGGAGTACGCGCTTTCAGACGGCAGCGGCCTGGTCAAGCTGGGCGATAATCCCACCCATCCCTCCTGGGCGCTGGGCATTCTTGGGATGCCGGGCTTTACCGCCTATATGGGGTTGCTGGATATCGGACAACCGCAAGCGGGTGAAACGCTGGTGGTCGCCGCCGCGACGGGCCCGGTTGGGGCGACCGTCGGGCAGATCGGTAAAATTAAAGGCTGCCGCGTGGTCGGGGTAGCCGGTGGGGCAGAAAAATGCCGCCACGCCGTTGAGGTTCTTGGATTTGACGTGTGTCTCGATCACCACGCGGCGGATTTCGCTGAGCAGCTGAAACGCGCCTGCCCGAAAGGCATTGATGTCTACTTTGAAAACGTCGGCGGGAAAGTGTTTGACGCCGTGCTGCCGCTGCTGAATACCTCCGCGCGCGTGCCGGTGTGTGGCCTGGTGAGCGGCTACAATGCTACGGGCTTGCCTGAGGGGCCAGACCGTTTGCCGCTTCTGATGGGCACTATTCTGAAGAAACGCATCCGGATGCAGGGCTTTATCATTGCCCAGGACTACGGCCACCGCATTCATGAGTTTCAGGAAGAGATGGGGCGCTGGGTGCAGGAGGGTAAAATTCACTATCGTGAACAGGTGACGGACGGGCTGGAAAACGCCCCTGAAGCGCTGATTGGCCTGCTGGAAGGAAAAAACTTCGGTAAAGTCGTGATTCGCGTCGCGGGTGACAATAAATAAAAGGCACTATGGCGGGGTTTCCCGCCATATTTATTTGTGAAGATACGATATATTGTCTTTAATTAACGGACATGGCTTTTCGCGCCATCATCCCGGATGAGCCCGAAACCGATAAAAAAAACACATTTTGCATTTTTTGCTGTTTTACGTACTTCCCACCACCAGGCATGACGATACAGGATATATCGGACCAGCGTCGTTTTATTAAAACTGGCGTTTAAAAATAGCATTAAGTTTTAGCTACAGGAATTGAACATGCTTGATTTGGATCACTTAGAAAAAGCCCAAAGGATCAGTCTTACCATGCAAGTTGAACTCAGTTTGAAAGGAGCGTTAATTACAGGCTCCCTTAAACCGGGTGCACGACTGATTACGAAAGAGATCGCCGATAAATTAGGAACCAGCATTACCCCAGTGCGCGAGGCGCTGCTGCGTCTGGTGTCAGCAGGGGCATTACATGCCACGCCGGCACAGGCATTTCTGGTGCCGGAGGTGACGCTGGACCGTTATAACGAAATCAACGCTATTCGCAAGCAGCTTGAACCCATGGCGGTTGCCGCAGCCTGTCAGAATATGTCTGACCAAAAGATCGAGACGTTGCGCAAATTGTCGGAAGCGTTTCATGAGGCCATGCGCAACGGGAACGTTCAGCAGGCATTGCAGGCAAATCGCATCTTCCGCTTTACGCTTTATCAGTACGCGGAAATGCCCACGCTGAATGCATTAATTGAACAGCTTTGGGTGCGTATCGGGCCTTGCATTAACTATCTGCACCGGGAGCTTAATGACATTAAGGAAGCGACGTATCACTATGACGAACTGCTTTCAGCCCTGGAACGCCGGGATGTCGACGCCAGCCAGAAGGCGATTGAAAAATCGATTGATGAAGCGAATACGCTTTTACAGCGACAATATTTTAACTGAGAGATAATTTAACAGAGCGACTATATACCGCGTCTATTTATTTATCTGGTGAATAACTCCTGATGGCATTTTGCCATCAGGAGCGTTATTTTCGGTATAAAATAAACTTTACTTATTTGTTACTCGAATCGATAAGACACCGACAGACCCACACCGTAGTTACGGCCAGGCGCTGGCTCGTAATAACGCCCGTTGGATTCGTTGACAATAACCGAGCCAACGTACTCTTTGTCGAACAGGTTATCTACGCGGCCAAAGACGTCCATCCCCCAGTTGCCGTAGTTGAATTTATACCCGGTATTCAGCCCGACCACCGTGTACGATGGCGCTTTCGCCGTGTTCTCGTCGTCGGCCATGATATCGCTCATGTAGCGCACGTCCGAGCCCGCGTACCAGCCTTCTTCAGGCTGCCAGCCAAACGACGCATAGCCCATATTGCGGGCAATGCCCGGCATACGGTTGCCGTTACAGTCCGCGTCGCCGCAGACGTTGGTCCGGTAGGTGGCATCAAGGTAGGTCCACGCCATTTTCAGCTTCCAGTTCTCAGCAAACTGCTGATCGAGAGACACTTCGACTCCCTGACGGCGGGTCTTTCCGGCATTTTTATAGCTTGTGCGGCCACCAGAGCTGGCATCCACCACGATCTCGTCATCCGTATCGGTGCGGAACAGCGCTGCCGTCAGCAGGCCATTGCCAATGCGGGTTTTGCTGCCCACCTCATACGTGTTGTTCGTGGAAGGCTGCAGGCCGATATTCAGGCCGCCCTGGTTATCGGCGCGATACGAAAGCTCGTTGATGGTTGGCGTTTCGAACCCACGCCCTGCGGCAGCGTAGAGGTTCCACGCGTCCGTCACCGCATACTTCACGGAGCCCGCCGGGAGCCACTTGTGATAGCTCGCGTCACCGCTGTCGTCGCCGTTGCCCGGCGTAACGTAATGGTCGTTAGAATCAAACCAGACCGAGCTATAACGCACGCCCGCATCCACGGACAGTTTCTGCGTCAGCTGCCAGCTGGTCTGCAGGTAAGGGTCGACGTTCCACATCAGGTTACGTTCGTTCCGGCGTTTATCACCCTTCACGCCGTAATCCGGCACGCCGTTGTTCATCACAAAGTTCTCGTACCCGCGACGATCTTCACTCATGTTTTCATAGTTCAGACCGGTGGTGAAGGTGACCGGCACCAGCAGCTCGCCGCGGTGCGTCCAGCGGGTATCAACCCCCTGATAATGACGCTGCATATCGATCACGCCGCCGGAGTGAGAAGGCCTCAGCTGCGGCTGGTAGGGAATCGACTGGTACTGGGTCATTTCACGCTCGCCGGCGTACATCATCACGCTGAGATCGTCCTGAGCGCTAAGCTGGCGGTCGTAGCGCAGCCCCGCCTGAGTCTGCTTGATGGTCTTGCGCGTGTTGTACTGATCGCCACGCGGGGACTGACGCGGGTTATCCTGCCACTCCTGATAGCTCAGCCCGCCCGGATCGTTTGCTTTCATGTCCACGCTGTTAAAAATCAGCGTCAACTTGCTGGCATCGTCAATGCGTACGCCCAGTTTGGCATTAGCGAGATTCTTCCGCGCGCCGCTGTGGTCGCGGTAGCCTTTAGTGGTGAAGCGGGTGGTGGATACGGTGTAATCCACGTCCCCGGCATGGGTGCCATCGCCCATTGCGCCGGTGGCTTTCATGCCGTAGCGCCATGTCCCGTAACTGCCGTAATAGCTGCTTGCCTCGATGGTCGGCGGCTGCTGCCCGGTTTGCGTATTGATGTTAATCACGCCGCCAGAGGCGTTGCCATACAGGGCGGAGAAGGGACCGCGCAGCACCTCAACGCTGTCAATGCTGGAGAGATCGATGTTGGAGGTCTGGCCCTGTCCGTCCGGCATGGTGGCTGGAATACCGTCGACGTACATGCGAATGCCGCGCACGCCAAACGTTGAGCGGGCACCAAACCCGCGCATCGAAAGCTGGAGATCCTGAGCATAGTTCTGACGGTTCTGAATCTGTAGTCCCGGAACGCTGCCAAGCGATTCGGAGAGATTAATGCGCGGCGCAGCGTGGCGCATATCCTCGCCATTCACGACGCTGACCGCCGCCGGAGTATCAAGCTCTGATACGGTTTGCGGCGTGGCGCTGACGATCATGGTCTGTTCCTCTGCGCTCATCGCGCTTAGAGGCGCAAAAACAACGGGAACCAGCAGCAGCGGGAGAGATGCCTTACGGGCAGATATGATTTTCATGAGTAAAACCGGTTGTGATGTATAAACGAACCAAATGGAACATGTCCATACATGTTAAAGGTTTTGTAAATGTTTTGAAAACTATAACCGCACATTGCGTTAATGAAAGGCAATAGGGAAAAGAAAAACTCCACTTTTAACTTATTAATGATTACTATTCTCATTATCAAAACGGCAATGCCATGACGTTGCCAGCCGGAAGCGATGTCAGCAGTACCCCCAATTTTCAAAAAAGGAATTGTTATGTCTTTACGCCATCTGTGCTCGCCACGCCTGAGTACGTCTCTGCTGTCTGCCGCTTTACTGTTTGCCGGAACCTTCCAGGCGCATGCCGCCGAAGAGATGCTGCGTAAAGCGGTGGGTAAAGGTGCCTATGAAATGGCGGTCAGCCAGCAGGAGAACGCGCTGTGGGTTGCGACGTCGCAAAGCCGTAAACTCGACAAGGGTGGCGTTATCTATCGCCTCGATCCTGCTACGCTGGAGGTGACGCAGGCCATTCATAGCGATCTCAAACCGTTTGGCGCCACCCTTGACGGCGCGACGCAAACCCTGTGGCTGGGTAATACGATCAACGGCGCGGTGACGGCCATTGATGCGAAAACGGGCGACGTGAAAGGGCGACTGGTGCTTGATAGCCGCCAGCGCAGTGAAACCGTCAAGCCGCTGCAGCCGCGCCAGCTGGTGGCGGATGACGCGAGCAACACGATTTACATCACCGGTGTCGGCAAAGAGAGCGTGATTTGGGTCGTGGATGGCGCAACGCTGAAGCTGAAAGAGACCATTGCCAACACCGGCACATACAGTACCGGTCTGGCGCTGGATGCAAAGGCGAAACGCCTGTACACCACCAATGCAGACGGTGAACTGGTCACCATTGATACCGCCACCAACAAAATCCTGAGCCGCAAAAAAGTGCAGGCCGACGGAAAAGAGCACTTCTATCTGAACCTGAGCCTGGACACCGCCGGTCAGCGCGCGTTCCTGACCGATTCAAAACAGCCGGAAGTGCTGGCGGTGAGCCTGAAAGACGGCAGCGTGATCGAGAAAATCGCCGCGCCTGAATCCCTGGCCGTTCTGTTTAATCCGGCTCGCAATGAAGCCTACGTGACGCACCGTGAGGCCGGCAAGGTGAGCGTGATTGACGCGAAGACCTACAAAGTAACGAAAACGTTCGATACGCCGGTCTACCCGAACAGCCTGGCGCTCTCTGCGGATGGCAAAACGCTTTACGTGACGGTGAAGCAAAAATCTACCCGCCAGCAGGAAGCGACCCAGCCTGACGATGTGATTCGTATCGCGCTGTAATATAAAAAAAGGGAAGGCAAATGCCTTCCCTTTTTAATGCCTGTGTGATGCTTAACGCGAGGTCTCTTCCACCAGCGGCGCGTCGTGTTTTTCATCGTCTGGATGAACCGGCGCGGTGCTGTGAATTTCGTGAACGCGCTTACGCACGCCGAACCAGCCAGCGATCAGCAGCACGGCCAGCAGCGGGATGGTGGCGATGGTATAGGTGCCGTTCGGGTAGTCGAACGCCATCAGCACCAGCACGCTGAACAGGAAGAGCAGGGTGAGCCAGGAGGTCACCGGCGCGCCCGGCAGCTTGAAGCTGATATCTGCGGCTTTGCCTTCTTTAATGGCTTTACGCAGACGCATCTGGCAGACCACGATAAAGGCCCAGGAAGCGATAATGCCGAGTGCGGCCACGTTCAGAACGATCTCAAAGACCTGAGACGGCACCAGATAGTTCAGGAATACGCCGAAGACATACACCACCAGCGTGGCAAGAATGCCCGCGTAAGGCACGTGCTGCTTGCTCATCTTCGACATGAACTTCGGTGCTGAACCGCCCATCGACATGGAGCGCAGGATACGCCCGGTAGAGTAAAGACCGGAGTTCAGGCTGGAGAGCGCCGCCGTCAGCACCACGATGTTCATGATACTGCCCACGTAAGGCACGCCGAGCTTCGAGAAGAAGGTGACGAACGGGCTCTGGCCGGCCTGATAGGCGTTCCACGGCAGCAGCAGAACCAGCAGCACCACGGAGCCGACGTAGAACAGACCGATACGCCAGATCACGCTGTTAATGGCTTTTGGCACCATCGTTTGTGGGTCTTTACATTCGCCCGCAGCGGTACCGACCAGCTCAATAGAGGCAAAGGCAAACACCACGCCCTGCACCAGAACCAGCGCAGGCAGCAGACCGTGCGGGAAGAAACCGCCGTTATCGGTTATCAGGTGGAAGCCGGTAGCATTGCCATCCAGCGGCTTGCCGCTGCCGAGGAAGACGGTACCGACCACCAGGAAAATCACAATAGCGAGCACTTTGACCAGCGCAAACCAGAACTCCATCTCGGCGAACCACTTCACGCCGATCATGTTCATGGTGCCGACGATCGCCAGCGCGCCAAGGGCAAAGACCCACTGCGGCACATCACCGAACGCGCCCCAGTAGTGCATATACAGCGCAACGGCGGTGATATCGACGATACCGGTCATCGCCCAGTTGACGAAGTACATCCAGCCTGCCACGTAGGCGGCTTTTTCACCGAGGAATTCTCGGGCGTAAGAGACAAAGCTTCCGCTGGAAGGGCGATGCAGTACCAGTTCACCCAGCGCGCGAAGAATGAAGAAAGAGAAGATCCCGCACACCAGATAGACCAGGGCGAGAGCCGGGCCCGCCATCTGCAGACGCGCGCCAGCACCTAAAAACAGACCCGTTCCGATAGCGCCGCCGATGGCGATCATTTGAACCTGACGGTTGCCCATCGCTTTGTGGTAGCCCTCTTCGTGGGAGTTCAACCAGCGACGTTTCGCAGCGTGATGATCGGCTGCGCTTTTATTGCTTGTTTTCATTGAGTTACCTGTTTGCCTGTCTGAACCATTATCGTGATAGTCCTGCCTGGCAGAGCGCAATACAAACGATTGCTTCTGCGCAAACACATGCCGCCTTCCCAGTCATTCTGCGTATGGATAAGGCGAAACATGGCGAGGCATCCTACCTGCAATTGATAAGCGACGCAAAATATAACCGTGCCGAAAGTGATGCACGTCGAAGGAAATCGTGTGGTCAGAGCAGAGGGGGATCACAACACGCTGAATCGTGATGAGTTTTTAGTCAAAACAATCGCGACGTTGTTTATTTAATCATCAGATTCCCTTAATTATTACCAGATGGTATAAATTTTTACTGCCGCAGGGCATCGAGAAGCAACCTGAACGCGGTTGTGTGCTGTCGACGGCTTGGATAATAGAGGTGATATCCTTCAAACGTGGGGCACCAGGACTCAAGGACCCTGACGAGCCGTCCGTACTGAAGGGCGTCCAGGACCGAGGACTCGGGCACGTAGGCTAATCCGAGGCCACTCTCCGCCGCGTCGATGCGCTGCGACAGATTACTCAGTGTAAGCTGTCCTTCAACCCGCACCCGAAGCTCGCGCCCGTCGCGCTCAAACTCCCAGTCATACACTGCCCCTCGGGTGGGCAGGCGGAGATTGATACAGCGGTGTTCACCCAGCTGCTCCGGCACGAGCGGCACGCCAAAACGAGCCAGGTAATCCGGGGAGCCGACGACCGCCATGCGCATGTCCGGCGCTATCCGCACCGCAATCATATCTTTTGCCACCTGTTCACCCAGGCGTACCCCCGCGTCGAAGCGGCCATCGACGATATCTGTCAGGCCGTTGTCGACCGTCACTTCGACGTTGATTTCAGGATACTGCAGCATAAAAGCCTTCAGTGCCGGCCAGAGCACGGCGTCCATCGCGTGCTCGCCGGCGACGATGCGGATAGCGCCTGCGGGTTTGTCGCGGGTGCTGCAAAGCGCCGTGAGTTCCTGTTCGATCTCCTGCAGATGCGGGCTGAGGCGCGAAAAGAGCTGCTCACCCGCGGGTGTCGGAACCACGCTGCGGGTTGTGCGGGTTAACAGGCGAACGTCTAATCGCGCTTCAAGCTTGCGCATCGCATGACTCAGTGCCGATTGCGAGACGCCCAGCTGCGCCGCTGCGCGCGTAAAGCTGCGCTCGCGGGCCACTACCATAAAGGAGAGCAGGTCGTTGAAATTATCTTTTAGCATTGCGGTTCTATTTATGAATTTCAGTCATGTGTTCTATCTCATTATGTACCCTAATGCTCCAGAATGCTTTGCGCTACTGTTAACGCAACAGTCAACAAGGAGCAAAAGATGAAAATTATCCGCAGCGGTTCATTACCTTCAGCAACAGGCCCGGAGGCTTGGTTTACCGGCGCTGTTCGCATTGACGCGCCCTTTCAGGCGAGCGAACCTGCCAGCGTCGGCGGGGCAACCGTGACCTTTGAGCCGGGGGCGCGCACGGCCTGGCATACGCATCCCCTGGGACAAACGCTGATTGTGACGCAGGGGCGCGGCTGGTTACAGGCGTGGGGCGAAGAGGCGGAAATCCTGAATCAGGGCGATATCGCCTGGATCCCACCCGGCGTGAAGCACTGGCACGGCGCAAGTGCGCAAACGGCGATGACGCATATCGCCATCGCCGAAGCGGTAAACGGCAGCCCGGTAACGTGGCTGGAAAAAGTGACCGACGAACAGTACCCGAACGGCTAACCGCCAAAAACGGCAATCGCCTGCTGCAGGCGCGGTTGATCAAACAGCAGCACCAGACTGGCCAGCTGCAGACGTTTCTCAGGGAATAAATAGACTGCCAGACAGGAGAGTAACACCGCCGCGGTAATACCAGGAAGCATTTCGTTAACAGAATGAAAACGTTATGATTCGGTCTCATTTTCGTAAATACAGGGAGGCTGAGGTGAAAATTAACGTCATCGGAACCAGCGGAAGTGGAAAAAGCACGCTGGCGAAGCAGATTGCGACCGAACTGGCTATTCCCTATATCGAGATGGACAGACTCTACTGGCGACCCGAATGGCAGGGAACGCCGGACGATGAGTTTCAGGAAAAGCTTGAGCAGGTGCTACAGGCGTCGCCAGACTGGGTACTCGACGGCAACTATAACCGCACGCGGCCCGTTAAATGGCGTAATGTAGACGTTGTCGTGTGGGTGGATTATGGGTTTGTCCGCACCCTCTGGCAGGCCGTCAACAGGGCAATCAAACGGGCCTGGCATAAACACGAGCTTTGGCCCGGAACCGGGAACAAAGAGAGTTTCCGGCGCGCGTTCTTCAGTAAAGAGTCGATTCTCATCTGGACGATGAAAACGTGGCGTAACAACCGCACGCGTTATGAAGCCGATCTGCAAAACCCGCAATATGGGCATATCCGCTTCGTCCATATTACCCGCCGCGGGCAGGCGGAAACGCTGATTGCCGCCTTAAAATCTTATTCTTAGTAGGGTTTTATATATCTGATTTCCGGCAAACCAAATGTAAATTAATTGTTTCTCAGTGGTGAAATACGCCTTTAATAATGTCGACATGTTAAGTCAAACGAGAACGCAACATGTCATGGCGAATCAGCATTCTGGATAAAAGCCCCATCGCTGAAAATGAAACGGCTGCCGATGCGCTGGCGCGGACGTTAGCGCTGGCGCAACAGGCGGAAAATCTGGGCTATCACCGCTTCTGGATTGCCGAACACCACAATACCCCGCAACTCGCCAGCCCCTCGCCGGAACTGCTGATTGCCTGGATCCTCGGGCAAACAAAGCGCATCCGCGTGGGCTCTGGCGGCGTCATGCTTCAACACTACAGCCCCTATAAAGTCGCTGAAAACTTTAACGTTCTGGCCGCGCTGGCGCCGGGTCGCGTGGATCTGGGCGTCGGGAAAGCCCCCGGCGGTTTGCCGCTCTCAACCCGCGCGCTTCAGCAGGGCCTGAATCAGCAGGAAAAGGGCAGCTTTGCCGAACAGCTGGCCCAGCTCGACCGCTGGATCCGTCCTGAGCATCTCTCTGCTGAGGAGGCCGTTCGCGCCACGCCGTTGCCGCCGGTCCCTGCACAAGGTTTCCTGCTGGGGGCCAGCACCGAAAGCGCGCTGCTCGCCGCATCGCTCGACTGGCACTTCGTCTTTGCCGCGCACCTGAACGGCGATCCGGAGCTGCTGCGCGAGGTGGTATCGATCTGGCGGAAGAACAGCGCGCGGGAGGTGATTGTGGCGGTGCAGGCGATTGTCGCGCCGACCCAGGCCGAAGCGGACGCGCTGGCGCAGAAGGTTGAAGTGTGGGGCGTTGAGCTGGCAAACGGCCAGCGCGTAACCGTCGCCAGCGAGGAGCAGGCCTACGCCTTTGCCCGTCAGGCGGGGAGCGAGCCGGTGCGCATTGCCCGTCGGGCCCAGTCGCTGCTGGCGGGCACAGCTGAGTCGGTGCTGGAACAGCTTAACGCGCTGCACGAACAATGGGGCATTGACGAATTTATCATCGACACGCCGGTCGCGGAGGGGGCAACGCGCGTCGCGTCTCTGCGTCAGCTGGCCGAGGCGCGTCTTAACAGGGAGGTCACCGTATGAGCTTCGGCGAACAACTGATTGCCTGGCGTCGTGAGCTGCACCGGAACCCGGAGCTGTCCGGCCAGGAAGTGGAGACCACCGCGCGCCTGCGCCAGTGGCTGACGAATGCCGGTATTCCCCCGCAGCCTTACGATCTGCCGACCGGGCTGGTGGCGGAAATTGGAACCGGTAGCAAGCTGATTGCGCTGCGGGCAGACATTGATGCCCTGCCAATTGAAGAGCGCAGCGGCGTGCCGTTTAGCTCGCAGCATGCAGGCGTGATGCACGCCTGCGGACACGATATCCACACCAGCGTGATCCTCGGCGCCGCGTTAAAGCTCAAAGAGCGGGAAGCCTCGCTTAACGGCCGGGTGCGTATCCTGTTTCAACCTGCGGAAGAGAACTTTGGCGGTGCGAAGAGCATGGTGCGTGCTGGTGCCCTGCGTGACGTCAGCGCCATTTTCGGCATGCACAACGAGCCGGGCCTGCCGGTCGGTGAGTTCGCCACCCGCGGCGGACCGTTTTATGCCAACGTCGATCGCTTCGTGATCCGCATTACCGGTAAGGGCGCGCACGCCGCACGTCCGCACGAAGGCAACGACGCCATTGTGCTGGCGAGCCAGCTGGTGACGGCGCTGCAAAGCGTCGCCAGCCGCAACGTCAACACGCTGGATTCGGTGGTGCTGAGCGTCACCCGCATCGCAGGCGGCAACACCTGGAACGTGCTGCCGGAAAGCGTCGAGCTGGAAGGCACGCTGCGTACCCACCGCACGGAAGTGCAGCAGAATGTGAAAGCACGCGTGGGTGAAATTGCCGCCGGGTTTGCCAGCGCCTTCAGCGCGCAGATCGACATCACCTGGTATGCCGGGCCCACTGCGCTGGTGAACGACGAGCGCTGGGCCGACTTCGCCACCTCGGTCGCGCGTGAGGTCGGTTATGAAACCCGGTATGCGGAGCTGCATATGGGCGGGGAAGATTTTGCGGTCTACCTGCAGTCTGTTCCCGGCGCGTTTGTCAGCATCGGCAGCAACAGCCCGTATGGTTTACATCACCCGGCGTTTAATCCTGACGAAGCCCTGATTGAGCCCGCAGCCCGCTATTTTGCACAGCTGGCGGAAAAAGCCCTGCAACACGTTTAATTCTGGAGAGGTAAATATGTCTGCACATCGTCAACTGCGGCTTGGGACCATTTTGCATGGTGCATCGGGCAATATGTCCGCCTGGCGTCATCCGGCGGCGGTCGCGGATGCCAGCATTAATTTTGAATTTGTAAAAGAGACGGCGTTAAAAGCGGAGGAGGGCAAACTCGATTTTTTATTCGTTGCCGACGGTCTTTATATAAATGAGAAATCCATTCCGCATTTTTTAAACCGCTTTGAGCCGTTAACGGTATTATCCGCGCTGGCAAGCATCACTACGCGGCTGGGGCTGGTGGGAACGTTATCCACCTCCTACAGCGAACCCTTTACCACGGCGCGCCAGTTCGCCAGCCTCGATCATCTGAGCAACGGACGTGCGGGCTGGAACGTGGTGACTTCGCCGCTGGAAGGGTCGGCAAAGAACTTCTCTCGCGAAAAACACCCCGAGCATGCGCTGCGCTATCGCATTGCGGATGAGTATCTCGACGTGGTGAAAGGGCTGTGGGACTCCTGGGAAGGCGACGCGTTTATCCGCAACAAAGAGAGCGGTCAGTTTTTTGACCCGGCCATGCTGCATACCCTCGATCACCACGGTGACTTCTTCCAGGTCGCCGGTCCGCTGAATATTGGTCGCACCCCGCAAGGGCGTCCGATTGTTTTTCAGGCGGGCGCGTCGGACGACGGGAAAAAGCTGGCGGCAAAACATGCCGACGCCATTTTCACTCATCACGAAACGCTCGACGAGGCAAAAGCGTTTTACCGCGACGTGAAGCAGCAGCTGGAAACAAACGGCCGCCGCGCGTCAGATTTACATATCTTCCAGGGCGTCAGCGTGATTGTCGGTAAAGACGCCGATGACGTGGAAAACCAGTATCAAACCACGGCGGCGCTGGTGTCGGTTACCGATGCCCTCAATTACCTCGGGCGCTATTTTGAACATCACGATTTCAGCCAATACCCGCTCGACGAGCCGTTCCCGGATATCGGAGACTTAGGCAAAAACAGCTTCCGCAGCACCACCGATGAAATTAAGCGAAATGCCCGCGAGCGCAACTTAACCCTGCGCCAGGTGGCGCTTGAGGCCGCATCGCCGCGCCCGCGCTTTTCCGGCACGCCGGAGGAGGTCGCCGACGGTCTGCAGGCTTGGTTTGAAGGCTATGCCGCAGACGGCTTCATCATCCAGGGCGGTACGCCGGATACCTTTCCGCGCTTTATTGACCAGGTGGTGCCCGTTTTACAGGCCCGCGGCCTGTTCCGCACCGACTACCCGGGAACTACGCTGCGCGAAAGCCTTGGCTTAGACCAACCGAAAAACCAGTTCACACAACAATAAAAGAGAACTCCGCTATGCAGAAAACATCGCTTATTCTGGCGCTCGCGCTGGCCTTTACCCCTGCCGTCTGGGCAGAGAATGTGAACATTAACGGCACCGGCGTGAGCATCGAGGCCAATAAAACGCCGATCAATACCGCCAAAAACAGCGATGCAGTGGCGCAGTTGCCGAAAGATTATCGCTTCGCCGTGCCGGGGAAATTTACCGTGGCGGTGGCGGGCCTCAATCAACCGCCGCTGACGGTATTTTCCGACGACAACAAAACGCTGCTCGGGAGTGAAGTTGACGTCGCCCGTCTGGTGGCCGACAGCCTCGGGCTTGAGTTGAACGTGGTGCCAACGTCGTGGGAAGACTGGCCGCTGGGCGTGGCGTCCGGGAAATACGATGCCGCCATCAGCAACATTACCGTTACCAAAGCGCGCAAAGAGAAGTTTGATTTCGCCACCTACCGTAAGGACTCCCTCGGCTTCTACGTGAAATCGACCAGCCCGATCGAATCGCTTCAGAAGGCTGAGGACATCGCCGGGCTGCGGATTATCGTCGGCTCCGGCACCAACCAGGAGGCCATCCTGCTGGCATGGAATGCTGAAAACCTGAAGAAGGGGCTGAAACCGTTTACGCCGATCTATACCAAAGACGATGCGGCGCAAACGCTGGCGCTCCAGTCCGGGCGCGCGGATGCCTACTTTGGCCCGAACGTAATTGGCGCATGGAAAGCGGCGCTGAACGGGAAAACTAAACTGGTCGGCAGCGTCGACGGCGGCTGGCCGAAGGCGGCGCACATTGCGGTGACGCTGAAGAAAGGCAGCGGGCTGGTTGAGCCGGTGCAAACCGCGCTGAACGACGTCATCAAAAACGGCGATTACGACAAAGTGCTGAACCGCTGGGGAGAAGGCGTTGAGCGTATTCCGCAGTCAGAAGTGAATCCTGATGGCCTGGGTGATTAAGGAGGCGCTATGCGTGAACAATTTCGTGACGTTTCACCGGAAGATGCCGAACTTCAGCCCATTATCGAGGGGCTGTTCGGTGAATATGCCGCCCGCTACGGTGACTACTTCTCTAAAGACGCGGAAGTGGAACTCACCGAGTGGTATTTAGCGCCGCAGGGGCTGTTTATCGTTCTGGAGCGTGACGGAAAAATCATCGCCACCGGTGCGTACAAACCCTTCGACGAACGCACCGCGGAAATCAAGCGCATCTGGACGGACAAAACCCTGCGTCAGCAGGGGCTTGCCGGACGCGTAGTGCAGGAGCTGGAGCGCAGGGCGGTGCTGGCAGGTTACAGCCAGATCTACCTGACAACCGGTTTTCGCCAGCCGGAAGCGGTCAGGCTCTATCTCAGCCAGGGCTACCAGCCACAGTTTGATCTGAACCGGGATCCGGAAGAGTACAGCCAGCCGCCTTTTGACGGTCGGCTGCGCTTCACTAAAACGCTGGTACGCGAAGCGTTCAGTAAAACCGCATGAGGAACGACGATGAGCAACGTTGAAACCATTAAGGTGGTCCCGGCGCGTTATCCGCTGCGGACCGTCGGCGCCGCGGTGGCGCTGTTTGTCCTGGCGATCGTGATCCAGTCCGTCGCTTTCAACCCGCGCTGGGAGTGGGCGGTGTTTGCCCGCTGGTTCTTCGACCCGGTTATTCTCGAAGGTGTAGGGCAGACTCTGCTGCTTACCCTGATCGGTACCGCGCTGAGCGTGGTGTTGGGCGGCATGCTGGCGCTGGCGAGACTCTCCTCGTCATGGCTGCTGAGCAGCCTGGCGTGGGGCTATATCTGGCTGTTTCGCTCGCTGCCGCTGATCGTGGTGCTGATCATTCTCTACAACTTTTCCTATCTCTACGACACGCTCTCCCTCGGCGTGCCGTTCACCAGCATTAGCTGGGGCAGCTTTGAGACCATTAACGTGCTCGGGCAGTTCTCCACCGCCGTGGTGGGACTAACGCTGGTGCAGAGCGCCTACACCGCAGAGATTATTCGCGGGGGTTTCCTCGGGGTGGATCACGGCCAGTATGAAGCGGCCGCCGCGCTTGGCCTGCCGGCCTGGCGACGTACGGTGCGGATAATCCTGCCTCAGGCGTTGCGCACCATTCTGCCGTCCGGGTTCAATGAAATTATCAGCCTCGCCAAGGGAACGGCGATGGTCTACGTCCTGGCAATGCCGGAGCTGTTCTATACCATCCAGATGATCTACAACCGTACCCAGGAGGTGATCCCGTTGCTGATGGTCGGTGCCGCCTGGTATCTGGTGATTACCACCGTCTTGTCCGCTATCCAGTACGGTGTTGAACGCGCACTCGCCCGCAGCGAACGCCGCTCTGCGGTTAATCAGAACCGTGCCGCCCGTCGCACCCGTTCCGTCACCACCACGCCAGCACAGGAGCCTATCCATGCAAGCCTCTCCTGAAGGACATATCTCGATTACCGGCGTCAGCAAGTATTTTGGTCGCCATAAGGCGCTCGACAACGTTTCGCTTGAGATCCCGCCCGGTTCCGTGACGGTCATTCTCGGGCCCTCAGGCTCGGGCAAATCGACGCTGCTGCGCACCATTAACCATCTGGAGCGCGTCGACGAAGGCTTTATTCAGATCGACGGGGACTACATTGGCTACCGTCGTCAGGGCGACAAGCTCTATGAGCTGAAGGAGAAAGAGATCCTCAGGCAGCGCGTCAACGTGGGCTATGTGTTTCAGAACTTCAATCTCTTTCCTCACCTCACGGTGCTGGAAAACCTGATTGAGGCGCCCATCGCGCATAAGAAGCTCAGCAAAAAAGAGGCGGTGGAAAGGGCATACAGCCTGCTGGACGTGGTTGGGCTGCGGGATAAGGCCGACGCCTGGTCTCGCCATCTCTCCGGCGGGCAGCAGCAGCGCATTGCGATTGCCCGCGCGCTGGCGTTACGTCCCCGCGTGATGCTGTTTGATGAACCTACCTCGGCGCTGGATCCGGAGCTGGTGGGAGAGGTGCTGGACGTGATCAAAAAACTGGCCCGCTCCGGCACTACGCTGGTGGTGGTCACCCACGAGATCGGCTTTGCCCGCGAGGTGGCGGATCAGGTGGTGTTTATGGTCGACGGGAAAATCGTGGAGCAGGGCAGCAGCGACGCGGTATTGAACCGTCCGTCGCATGCGCGAACGCGCCAGTTCCTGTCAAAAGTGCTGTAAGGAGCGCAGATGAAATACGGACTTCTGGCGGGGCTGGTCTTCACAACGGCAAGCCACGCCAGCATCGATCTGAAAGCCAACGAGCAGCCGCTGCCGGTGAGGGTGGATCGGCAGGCCGTGGCGAAGATCCCCGCCGGTTATAAATTCGTTGAGCCGGGTACGCTGACGGTCGCCGTCTCGATGCTGAACTCCCCGCCGCTGGCGCTTCTGGCCAGCGATAACCGCACGCGGATTGGCAGCGACCCGGATATCGCCCGCCTGCTGGCGGGCAGCCTGGGGCTGAAGCTAAAGCTGGTGCCAACGGCGTGGGAAGACTGGCCGCTGGGCATCGCTTCCGGGCGCTACGACGTGGCGCTGGTGAACATTGCGGTGACCGAACAGCGTAAAGAGAAGTTTGATTTTGCGACCTACCGCGTCGATTCGCTGGCGTTTTCAGTGAAGTCCACCAGCGAGATTCAATCAATCAAAAGCGCGGAAGATCTGGCCGGGAAAAAGGTAATTGTCGGCTCGGGCACCAATCAGGAGCGCATCCTGCTGGGCTGGAACGAAGAGAATAAAAAGGCGGGGCGAGCGCCTGCGCTGCCGGTCTATCTCCACGACGATGCCTCGGGCAATCTCTATATCCAGTCCGGCAGGGCGGACGTGTTCTTTGGCCCTCAGTCGGTTTCAGCTTACAAAGCGGCGCTCACCGGCAAAACCCGCGTGGTCGGTTTAGGTCCGAAAAAAGCTTATGTCGCGACCACGACCAAAAAAGGCAATGAGCTGGTGTACGCGTTGCAGGCGGCGCTGGACGGGGCGATTAAGCGCGGTGATTATCAGAAGGTGCTGGCGCGCTGGGGCGAACAGGGCGAAGCGGTGGCGCAATCGGAGGTCAACCCGCCTGGGATAACCTACTAATGGTGCTCTACACTTAGGATTTTCACTCCTGAGGGGGCAACATGATGAAACTCTATGGCGTACCCGGCTGGGGCTCGGCAATCAGTGAAGTGATGCTGACCCTGGCTGATATTCCTTATCAATTTGTGAACGTTGACGGGTTTGACCAGCCCGGCCCGCAGCGTGAACTGCTGCAAAAACTCAACCCGCTGTGCCAGGTGCCCACGCTGGAGCTGGAAAATGGCGCCATCATGACCGAAACGGCGGCGATTGCCCTCATGGTGCTCGACCGTTGTCCCGATCTCGCCCCGCCCGTGGGGCAGGCCGAGCGTCAGCAGTTTCAGCGTCTGCTTATCTGGTTCGTGGCGAACGTCTATCCCACCTTTACCTATGCCGATTATCCCGAACGTTGGGTGCCGGACGCCCCGGAGCAGCTGCAGAAAAACTGCATTGAGTACCGGAAATCCCTCTATCTGTGGTTTGAAAATCAGCTTAAGGCCGCGCCGTTTGCGCTGGGTGAACGGCTGACGCTGCTGGATGTGTATATTGCGGTGGCGCGCACCTGGGGGCCTCGCCATGAGTGGTTTGCGACAAATACGCCGAAGCTTACGGCGATTGCGGATACCGTGTGTCAGCTGCCGGAACTGCACAAGGTGTTAAAGGCAAACAACATTATCTGATAACGTGGAATGCTCACACATAACAGGAAGCCTGCATATGCCACACGTAGATATCAAATGTTTTCCCCGCGATCTTAACGACGAGCAAAAAACCGCGCTGGCGGCAGATATCGCCGAGGTGATAATTCGCCATTTCAACAGCAAAGACGGTTCAGTATCGGTGGCGTTGAACCAGGTAAACCCGGAAGACTGGAAAGCACAGGTCTGGGATACCGAAATCGGACCGAAGCTGGACGAGTTGATTAAAAAGCCCGGGTATTCAATGTAATCTTTCGCCGGGTGAGGTCATCGTCTTACCCGGTTTCTCCTGCCGCTTACGCCTTCTTTTCGCAAAAAACGATAAAAATAAGTTTTATCTGATCCGTTACACTTAACGTTCACGACCGACATTTAATCAATCCTTAGGAAAGATCGACAACAGAATCAATTAAGGACAGTCACATTAAAGGATAATTTTCTCATGACAAAATTACCCCGGTTTTCACCTGCTTTTTTCCACCCGCGATACTGGCTAAGCTGGACAGGCATCGCCGCCCTGTGGCTTATCATGCTGCTGCCTTACCCGCTGTTGTTCAAACTCGGACACGCTCTGGGCCGGTTAGCCATGCGCCTTTTACCGCGCCGTGTCGAGATTGCCCGCCGCAACCTGGAGCTTTGCTTTCCGCAGATGGAAGCAGAAGCGCGTGACTCTTTGCTGCAGCGAAATTTTGAATCCGTGGGAATGGGGGTAATCGAAACCGGCATGGCGTGGTTCTGGCCTGAATGGCGGGTGCGTAAATGCTTTACCGTGCGCGGTTACGAACATATGGAGCAGGCCAGGGCGCAGGGGAAAGGCGTGGTGCTGGTTGGCATGCATTTTCTGACGCTTGAGCTGGGCGCGCGGATATTTGGCATGCTTAACCCCGGTATTGGGGTTTATCGTCCCAACAATAATGCGCTCCTGGACTGGCTACAAACGCGCGGTCGTCTGCGTTCGAATAAAACCATGCTGGATCGTCATGATTTAAAAGGCATGATCCGTGCCCTGAAGCAGAATGAAATTCTCTGGTACGCGCCGGATCATGACTATGGCAAAGCCAACAGCGTGTTTGCGCCATTCTTCGCCGTCCCGGATGCCGCCACGACGGCGGGCAGCTATATGCTGGTCAAAAGCGCTAAGCCTGCCGTTATTCCGTTTGTGCCGCGCCGCAGAGAGGACGGTACAGGGTACGAGCTGATTATTCTTGAAGATATCAGCGCGTCATTGCAGGGTGCGGATAAAGAGTCTGTCGCAACCCAGATGAACCGGGCGATCGAGCGCGCGGTGCTGATGGCGCCGGAGCAGTATATGTGGCTGCACCGTCGCTTCAAGACGCGTCCTGAGGGCGTGCCGGACAGATATGCCCCTAAAAAAATCTCCGCGCCCCCTCGGGCTGGCTTAACCGACGATGAATTCTCGCAGCAGTCGGGCATGCAGCACTAAAACGCCACGCAAAAGGCTGCTGGAGCTAGTTTCCGGCAGCGCTTTTGACCTTTAGCAGTATTTCCATCAGCCCGGGAAAACGGGCATCCAGATCCTCCCGACGTAGTGAAATCATATTTTCTCGTCCCTGCGGACGCTGCCAGATGACCCCACTGTCGCGCAACACGCGCCAGTGGTGGGTCATCGTGGACTTCACCACATCTTCCGGGCGCAGTGCGTTACAGCTGAGTTCGCTGCCATCGGCGAGCCGGCGAATAATCGATAGCCGGAGCGGGTTGCCGAGGGCAAACAGCACATTTTCCAGCAGTATTTGTTCAGTTTCAGGGTGGTTAGGGATCATCGTTTTCCTGCGCGTGATGTCAGATTGAGCTATATCAACAATAGGTCAACTCTTAAAAAATAGTTCGATAATACTCGTACAATAGGACTATTATAGCAAACGAACCAATGCACGACCATCCCGGTCGTCACAAACACGTCATAGTGACTAAGGAAATATCATGCCCCGACCCATTCCTCTCGAACGTTATCGCAACATCGGTATCTCCGCGCATATCGATGCCGGTAAAACCACCACCACTGAGCGCATCCTGTTTTATACCGGGATGAGCCACAAGTTGGGTGAAGTACACGATGGCGCGGCAACCACCGACTGGATGGCGCAGGAGCAAGAGCGCGGGATCACCATTACGTCCGCGGCGGTCAGCTGCTTCTGGCCAGGCATGGACAGAGGCTTTGAGCCGCACCGGATCAACATCATCGACACCCCGGGGCACGTGGACTTCACCATCGAGGTGGAGCGTTCCATGCGCGTGCTCGACGGCGCGGTGATGGTGTATGACTCCGTGGGTGGCGTGCAGCCGCAGTCGGAAACCGTCTGGCGTCAGGCCAATAAATATCACGTACCGCGTCTGGCCTTCGTCAACAAAATGGACCGTCCGGGTGCCGATTTCTTCCGCGTCGTGCGGATGATGCAGGAGCGCCTGAAGGCCAATCCGGTGCCGATTGTCATCCCGGTGGGGGCCGAAGATCATTTCACCGGCGTGGTGGATCTCATCAAGATGCGCACCATTCTGTGGGACGATGCGACGCAGGGTATGGTGTTTACCTATGCCCCCGTGCCGGACGATTTAGTCAGTACCGCCCAGGAGTGGCGGGAAAAAATGGTCTCCGCGGCGGCGGAAGCCAGCGATGAACTGATGGACAAATACCTGGTAACGGGCGACCTGACGGAGGCGGAAATTATCCAGGGGCTGCGCATTCGCACTATCTCGGGCGAAATCCAGCCGATGCTGTGCGGCAGCGCCTTTAAAAATAAAGGCGTACAGCGCATGCTTGATGCGGTGATTGAGCTGATGCCGTCCCCGCTGGACGTGCCGGCCATTGACGGCGTGGATGAAAAAGGGCAGCACGCGGAGCGTCATCCGAGTGATGATGAGCCGTTCTCGGCGCTGGCGTTCAAGCTGATGAGCGACCCGTACGTCGGGCAGCTGACCTTTATCCGGGTCTACTCTGGCGTGCTGCGCAAAGGCGACGCGGTCTATAACCCGGTGAAAGAGAAGAAAGAGCGCATCGGGCGCATCGTGCTGATGCATGCCAACGATCGCCATGAGGTGGATGAACTGCGCGCCGGGGATATCGCGGCCTGTGTCGGGTTAAAAGACGTGACCACCGGTGACACGCTCACCGATCCGAACGCCGTCATTACGCTTGAGCGCATGGAGTTCCCGGATCCGGTGATCTCGCTGGCGATTGAGCCGAAAACCAAAGGCGATCAGGAGAAAATGGGCATTGCGCTGCAGCGTCTGGCGGCGGAAGACCCGTCTTTCCGCCTGCATACTGACGAGGAGTCCGGTCAGACCATTATCTCCGGGATGGGTGAGCTACACCTCGAGATTATCGTCGACCGCATGAAGCGTGAGTTTGGCGTCGAGGCGAATATCGGTCGTCCGCAGGTGACGTACCGCGAAACCCTGCGCAAAGCGGTGAAGGATATCGAAGGCAAATTTGTCCGGCAGTCCGGCGGTAAAGGGCAGTACGGTCATGTGGTGCTGAGCCTGGAGCCGCTGGAGCCCGGAAGTGGCTTTGTATTTGAAGATGCCACCAAGGGCGGAGTGGTGCCGCGTGAGTATATCCCGTCCGTGGAGAAAGGGCTGCGGGAAGCGATGAACAGCGGCGTGCTGGCGGGCTATCCGGTGGTGGATGTTAAGGCGACGCTGACGTTTGGCTCGTATCACGACGTCGACTCCTCGGAGATGGCGTTCCGCATGGCGGCGATCCTCGGCTTCAAGGAGGGCGCTCGCAGGGCGGATCCGGTAATTCTTGAGCCGATCATGCACGTGGAAGTGGAAACGCCGGAAGAGTACGCCGGGAACATCATGGGCGATCTCTCTTCCCGCCGCGGCATGGTGCAGGGAATGGCGGAGCAGTACGGAAGCCAGATTATCCGCGCCGATGTGCCGCTGGCCGAGATGTTTGGCTACGCCACCACGCTGCGCTCGATGTCCCAGGGACGCGCGACGTACACGATGGAGTTCCATCATTTTGCGGAGGCACCGCGAAATGTGGCTGATGAGATTATTGCGAAGCGTGCGAAGTAGTTAATTAATTGCACATGGTAGTCGGTGGGCTACCATGTGCTTTTTTTACGACACGGAGATTACCCATGTTATTTAATTAGAGTTGCCGAGCGGACTTTCCATTTCCCTTGTTCTTCAATAAGACAATCTGCAACAACGTGATCTTGCTTCTTACCAAACGCGATATAAACGGTTGTGCAAACGGCGTCAAAATCAGAGTGCAGGATGGTTATCTGATTCCAGTCCTCATCCCAATCCTGTGATTTGATAAACATATCCGCATCGGGCATGTCTTTTTCGTTACTGTCACCTGAATACAACTCTTTTATTGCTGCAATTGTCCCCGAGGCAACGTAATCATTCATAATATCTGGGTTAAGTACGGGCGGTTTGTGCTGATCTAACTGCGCGATATACCATTGATTGAATTTAAGCGCCGCGTGGCCCGGTGCATAAACATTTTCTGCGGCCGCGAGCGGAGAAAGGGCAAAAAGAAAAAAGCAGAGTGTTTTCATTAGTCATGCCTGAACAGTTCGTAATGTGGTTGTATGTTGCGGTAAGCCTGCCCTGGGTACATGGTGCGTTGAACAAAATCGCTGATCCACTGCTGACCATCGTATATGCAAACGTGCCCGCTATCATGACCAACAATATTTTGAATAACTGCGACGTCGCCTGCATGGGGTTGATCGTATACAAGGCGGAATCCAGCGTTAACCAATGTCCGCCCCATGTCTTTTGCCAGACGCGTATTGGGGATTTTTAATCTTCCACCCGTTCTGATCGCTTCGGTGACGTAGTGAGCACAATACCCCGTGCTCTTCGGTTGGGCGTGTGATTTGGCATACGCGATTGCGCCATCTTTATTCCATGTCATTGATATTTCCTTAACGCGAGAGTGCTAATGCAGCAACTCTGGAAATATCCTCCGTTTTACAACGCAATTGTAAACATAAAATGCCATAGAAATTCACTATAATTCAGTAGGATATAATTTAGGAAATCAATCCAGCGCCTTCACCATTTTCCCGCTCGCCACAAATGTCCCCGCGCCGAGATGATGCAGTGTATTCAGTTTATCCCCGTCAAACTGCCAGCGTCCGGCAATAAACGCGCGCTCATCGGCTGCCGCTGAAACCACTTCTCCAAACAGCGTGTCGTATTTCTCTGCCGCGGATGTGGCGGGTAGTAATCGGCACTCCATCCACGCCAGACATTTTTCTTCAATCACCGGCAGCCCGAGCTCAGGGCCGTTCACGACCGGGATCCCGTAGCAGTTGAATTTGTCCTCGTCGCGCCCGCTGACGCTGCCGACAGCGTATGTCCAGTTAGCTGCCGCCACGCCGGGGATGACGATGCCAAACTTCCCGCTGTGCTCAATCAGCTCACGTGACCAGGTACTTTTATCCACCACAATCGCGATGCGCGGCGGTTCAAACTCAACGGGCATGGACCACGCGGCGGCCATCACGTTGCGTCTGTCGAGGTTTTCATCCCGACTGGTAATAAGCACGGTAGGGCCGTGGTTCAACAGGCGGCTGGCATGACGTAATTCAACAGGGCGAAAGTGGCTCATAGGTTCTCCTCATCTGTAACGATGAGTATGACGAAAAAGCACGTAAATCAAAGTGAGTGCGTAAAATTAGTTTATAAACAGAACATCACAATCAAAGGAAAATGATGTATGTCCCCCTTTCTGACTGACTATTTTGCCCGCATTGGGTGGGCGCAACCGACACGGGTTGATATAGACACCCTGCGCGCGCTGCATTTACACCACAACTGTGCGATCCCGTTCGAAAATATTGATGTCGTCCTGCCGCGCGAAATCCATCTTGACGATCAATGTCTGGTCGACAAGCTGGTGACGGCGCGACGCGGAGGATATTGCTTCGAGCAAAACGGCCTTTTCGAGCGCGTGTTGCGTGAAGTCGGGTTTAACGTGCGCAGCGTGCTGGGGCGGGTCGTACTGGCAAATCCATCGCAGATGCCGCCGCGCACGCACCGCCTGCTGCTGCTTGAGCTGAACGGCGAGCGCTGGATTGCCGACGTGGGGTTTGGTGGACAGACGCTGACGGCGCCGATTCGCCTGCTCGCCAACGAGGAGCAGGGGACGCCGCACGGTATGTACCGACTGCTGAGCGAGGGCAACGACTGGGTGCTGCAGTTCCGTCACCACGAGCACTGGCAGTCGATGTACCACTTTGACCTGACGACGCAGTATTTCAGCGATTACGTGATGGGGAACTTCTGGTCGGCGCACTGGCCGCAGTCCCATTTTCGTCATCATCTGCTGATGTGTCGCCACCTGCCGGACGGCGGCAAGCTGACGCTGACTAACTTCAACTTTACCCACTGGCAGAACGGTCACGTGGAGGAGCAGATCCATTTGCCGGATGCGGAGGCGCTGTATAAGCTGATGCAGGAGCGGTTTGGCCTGGGCGTTGATGACCCGAAGCACGGCTTTACACTGGCCGAGCTGACGGCAGTGATGGCGGGGTTTGATACGCATCCGCAGGCAGGGAAATAGCCCGGTGGCGGCTACGCCTTACCGGGCCTACGGGTGCCCGAACGTAGGCCGCCAGCCGACAGGTTAGTTTAAACATCATCAAAGGCATGCTGATATGGAAATCTTGTTACGGAATAAATTCAGTTCAGTGGGAATGTTACTCGGGGTTATTGCACTGCTTCTCTCATTAGTGCAGTTCACTTTTGGTCCTTTTTCGACAAAGTCGACGGCGCTTGAAATTGTTGTGGCTGAAAAGGTTTCGGCGATAAAAAAAGGGATCATTGCTGGCATAAAAGGAGAGCAGCCGACCATTGAGGCGAAAAAGAAAGCGGTCGATATCGACAGCATTCTTATCAATAGCGGAATAATTTTATCCGTGGTGGCATTAGGGCTTGCGTTCACGGCAGGGATGCGCAAAGAGAACAGATGGGGGGTGAGTGGCGCGCTGTTTTTTTCCGGAGCCACGCTCGCTTTTCATGCGGTGTTACTGGCTTTTGGTTTGATCGTTGCCGTTTTGCTGCTGCTGGTGGTGATTTCTGTCGTAACCGGAAGTACTTTGTTCTGAGATTGCGGCCCGGNGGAGTGTGAACGTAGGTCGGGTAAGGCGTAGCCGCCACCCGACAAAATCAACGGCGCGATCTCACCACCTGATACCGACGGGTAAAATACTCAAACGGTGCGCTCCACACGTGCACCAGACGGGTGAACGGGAAGATGAGGAAGATCGTCATCCCCAGCACCAGATGCACGCGGAAGATCGGCGCGACGCCGCTCAACATCTCCGACGAACCCCCCTTAAACGTTACGATCCCCTGCGCCCAGCCGACCAGTTTCATCATCTCGCTTCCGTCAGGATATTGCGCGGAGAAAGGAATGGTCGATAGCCCCAGGATGCACTGAAGCAGCAGGATACTCATGATGATAATATCCGGCGTGGTGGACGTGGCGCGCACCCGCTGGTTGAAGAGGCGGCGGATCAGCAGCATTGACCCACCAATCAGCGTCAGTACGCCGCAAATGCCTCCCGCAATCATGGCCAGCTGCTGTTTAACCGCGACGGGTAAAAACCAGGCGTACATCCAGTGCGGGGTTAACATGCCGAACAGGTGCCCGAAGAAGATCCCCAGAATCCCGATATGAAACAGGTTAGAGGCCCAGTTCATCCCGCGCTTGCTGAGCATCTGGCTCGATGAGGCCCGCCAGGTGTATTGCCCGTAGTCGTAGCGCAGCCAGCTGCCGAGGAAAAAGACGGTAGCACAGATATAGGGGTAAATATCATAGAAAAACACGTTCAGGTAATGCGTCATTTTGGGCCTCCGGCGCTGACGTCCACGTACTGCGGCGCGACGTCCTGGCTAAAGCGTCGTTGATATTGCTGCATCGGCGAACTGTCGCACGATGTGGCGTTGTCTTCGATAAACTTCACCTGTTCCTCTTCCCACACGGCGTCCAGCGCCTGACGGGTATCATCCCGTTTTTCACCGGACACCTGCTTCGCCACGCTGTCGCTGGAAAGACGTGTACCGGCCATCGTCAGCAGGGCGTCAAACAGCTGGTAATGCGCCACGCCGCGCTGCTTGAGGCGACCACCAATCAGCGCCAGGATCGGCGCGACATTTTGCAATCCTTCACGCGCCTCGTTGTCGGTGACGAGGCTGAGGTATTCCAGGTAGAGCGGCAGATAGTCGGGCAGCTCGCGACAGTCCAGCTCCAGCCCGGCTTTCTCATACTGGCTCATCAGATCGACCATCGCCTGACCGCGATCGCGGGACTCGGCGTGAACGTGCTCGAACAGCAGCAGCGACGTTGCGCGCCCGCGTTCAAACACTTCGCACCATTCGGCCTGCTTATCCAGCAGCGGGGCGCTCAGGTGCTGCCGGGCAAACGGCAGCAGCATGGGCGCGTCCTGCTCAACCAGGGAAAGCGCCTCATCGCGGTTTTCCCACAGCAGCTCATCGGGATACTCAATCAGCAGCGCGATGATTTTAAGGATCTGCATTATTCTCCCTCCCCGTGTTCGCGCACTTCGGTGATGTTAATCGCGTCGATGCGGCTGCTGTTGAAGAGGTTGAATTTGGTGTCGGAGCCGTGGCAGCCGTCGCCAAAGGTGAAGCCGCAGCCGTTTTTCTCCGGGAAGGCGTCGCGCGCCATTTCGCGGTGGCTGGTCGGGATCACGAAGCGATCTTCGTAGTTAGCGATGGCGAGATAGCGGTACATCTCCTCAACCTGCGCTTCGGTCAGGCCCACTTCCTCAATGGCGCGGGTATCGGTCACGCCTTCCACGGTCTGGGAGCGTTTATAGTGACGCATCGCCATCATGCGCTTCAGGGCGCGCAGCACCGGGCCGGTATCGCCCGCGCTGAGCATGTTTGCCAGGTACTGCACTGGAATGCGCAGGCTTTCCACGGCAGGCAGGACGCCGTCACTCTGCGGCAGGCCGCCCGCATCCGCGTAGGACTGAATCGGCGACAGCGGCGGCACGTACCAGACCATCGGCAGGGTGCGGTATTCCGGATGCAGCGGCAGCGCCAGCTTCCAGTCCATCGCCATCTTGTAGACCGGCGAACGCTGGGCGGCATCAATCACGTTCTGTGGAATGCCTTGCTTCAGCGCTTCTTCAATCACCGCCGGATCGTTCGGGTTGAGGAACACGTCGCACTGGCGCTCGTACAGATCGGTTTCATGCTCGGTGCTGGCGGCCTCTTCAATACGGTCCGCGTCGTACAGCAGCACGCCAAGATAACGGATGCGTCCGACGCAGGTTTCCGAGCAGACAGTCGGCTGGCCGGACTCAATGCGCGGGTAGCAGAAGATGCATTTTTCTGACTTGCCGCTTTTCCAGTTGAAGTAAATTTTCTTGTACGGGCAGCCGCTGATGCACAGGCGCCAGCCGCGACATTTATCCTGGTCGATTAGCACAATGCCGTCCTCTTCGCGCTTGTAGATCGCGCCGCTCGGGCAGGTGGCCACGCAGCTCGGGTTGAGGCAGTGCTCGCACAGGCGCGGCAGATACATCATGAAGGTGTTTTCAAACTGGCCGTACATCTCCTTCTGGATCTTCTGGAAGTTGCGGTCGCGGGCGCGCTTTTCGAACTCGCCGCCCAGCAGTTCCTCCCAGTTTGGCCCCCAGACGATTTTGTCCATCCGCTTACCGTCGATCAGCGAGCGGGGGCGCGCGGTAGGGAGATGCTCCCCCTCCGGCGCGCGGTGCAGATCCTGATAGTCAAAGGTGAAGGGTTCGTAATAATCGTCAATCTGCGGCAGGACGGGGTTGGCGAAAATCTTCGACAGCACGCCCATTTTGCCGCCGAGGCGCGGCGTCAGCTTGCCGTGTATGCCGCGGATCCAGCCGCCTTGCCACTCTTCCTGATCTTCCCAGTTTTTAGGGTAGCCAATCCCCGGTTTGGTCTCCACGTTGTTAAACCACGCATACTCCATCCCTTCGCGCCCGGTCCAGACGTTCTTGCAGGTGACCGAGCAGGTGTGGCAGCCGATGCATTTATCGAGATTCAGAACCATGCCAACCTGTGAGCGTATTTTCATTTTTTCGCCTCCTGTACCTGATCCCGACCTTCGCCATCCAGCCAGTTAATGTTTTTCATTTTGCGGATCATGATGAACTCGTCGCGGTTCGAGCCGACGGTGCCGTAATAGTTGAAGCTGTACGCCAGCTGGGCATAGCCGCCGATCATGTGCGTCGGTTTT
The DNA here is from genome assembly GCF_052044815.1 of Enterobacter sp. 22499. Classification (NCBI taxonomy): domain Bacteria; kingdom Pseudomonadati; phylum Pseudomonadota; class Gammaproteobacteria; order Enterobacterales; family Enterobacteriaceae; genus Enterobacter; species Enterobacter sp. 22499. The sequence continues at coordinate 38,525 of NZ_JBQENR010000001.1, forward strand.
GGGCAGACGCGGGTGACCGAGTTGTGGATCCCGCCGCGCCGTCCGGTCACTTCTGACCCCGGAATGTTCAGGATGCGCTCCTGGGCGTGGTACATCATGGTCATGCCTGGCGGCACGCGCTGGCTGACCACCGCGCGGGCGGTGAGGGCGCCGTTGGCGTTGAAGGCTTCGATCCAGTCGTTGTCCTCTATGCCCAGCTCGCGGGCGTCGGTTTCGCTGATCCAGACGATGGGCCCACCGCGCGACAGGGTCTGCATCAGCAGGTTTTCGCTGTAGGTGGAGTGGATGCCCCATTTCTGGTGCGGCGTCAGGAAGTTCAGCGCTTTTTCCGGGAAGCCGTTCGGCGGGATCTCGCGCATGTGGGTCACGCTGCGGGTATCAATCGGTGGGCGATAGGCCACCAGGCTCTCCCCGAAGGCGCGCATCCACGGATGATCCTGATACAGCTGCTGGCGGCCCGAAAGGGTGCGCCACGGGATCAGCTCGTGGACGTTGGTATAGCCCGCGTTATAGGAGACGTGCTCGCTCTCAAGGCCGGACCACGTCGGGCTGGAGATGATTTTGCGCGGCTGCGCCTGAATGTCGCGGAAGCGGATTTTCTCGTCTTCCTTGTTCAGCGCCAGATGGGTGTGGTCGCGCCCGGTCAGTTCCCCGAGCGCTTCCCAGGCCTTCACCGCCACCTGTCCGTTGGTTTCCGGGGCGAGGGCGAGGATCACTTCCGAGGCGTCAATGGCGGTTTCAATGCGCGGGCGGCCTTTCGCCGGGCCGTCGAGCTTGACGTAGTTCAGCTTGCCGAGGAAATCGACCTCGTTCTGCGTGTTCCACGAAATGCCTTTCCCGCCGTTGCCGAGCTTGTCCATCAGCGGGCCGAGGGCGGTAAAACGTTCGTAAGTTTCCGGGTAGTTACGCTCCACCACCGCGATGTTCGGCGCCGTTTTACCGGGGATCAGGTCACATTCCCCTTTGCGCCAGTCCTGAATATCAAACGGCTGCGACAGCTCCGCCGGGGAGTCATGCTGCAGCGGCTGGAGCACCACGTCGGTTTCTGTGCCCAGATGGCCAACGCACACCTCGGAGAAGACTTTGGCGATGCCTTTGTAGATCTCCCAGTCGCTGCGCGATTCCCACGCCGGGTCAACGGCGGCGGAAAGCGGATGAATAAACGGGTGCATGTCCGAGGTATTCATGTCGTCCTTTTCATACCAGGTGGCGGTCGGCAGGACGATATCGGAGAACAGGCAGGTGCTGGACATGCGGAAATCGAGCGTCACCAGCAGGTCGAGCTTGCCCTCGATGGCGGCGGTTTGCCACTCCACCTCTTCAGGCTTCACGTCGTCCGTTGAGCCTAAATCTTCCCCCTGAATGCCGCTCTCGGTGCCGAGCAGGTATTTCAGCATGTACTCGTGGCCTTTCCCGGACGAGCCGAGCAGGTTAGAGCGCCAGACGAACAGGTTGCGCGGGTGGTTCTTGCCGTTGTCCGGCTGTTCGCAGGCGAAGCGGATATCGCCCGATTTCAACGCCTGAACGGTGTACTCCTGCGGCGTCATGCCCGCCGCGTCCGCACGCGCCTTGACGTGCAGCGGGTTGAGGTTGAGCTGCGGGGCCGACGGCAGCCAGCCCATGCGCTCGGCGCGAACGTTAAAGTCGATCAGATGTCCGGTGAACTTCGACGCGTCCGCCAGCGGGGAGAGCAGCTCCTGCGCGGTGAGCTTCTCGTAGCGCCACTGGCTGGCGTGGTTGTAGAAGAACGAGGTGCTGTTCATCTGGCGCGGCGGGCGGTTCCAGTCCAGCGCGAAGGCCAGCGGCAGCCAGCCGGTTTGCGGGCGCAGCTTCTCCTGGCCGACATAGTGGGACCAGCCGCCGCCGCTCTGCCCGACGCAACCGCAGAAGACCAGCATATTGATCATCCCACGGTAGTTCATGTCCATGTGGTACCAGTGGTTTACCCCGGCACCCAGAATGATCATCGAGCGACCGTGCGTTTTGTGCGCCGTGTCGGCGAACTCGCGGGCAATTTTTTCGATCAGGTACGCGGGCACGCCAGTGATCTGCTCGCCCCAGGCGGGCGTGTAGGCTTTGATCTGGTCATAGCTGTCTGCGGCGTTACTGTCTTCCAGGCCGCGATCGAGACCGTAGTTAGCCAGCACCAGATCGTAAACGCTGACCACTCGCTTCTCGCTGCCGTCGGCGAGCGTCAGGGTTTTGCTCGGCACGCGGCGCGTCAGCACCGGCTCCTGCTTCACGCTGCGAAAATGCGGGTTTTCGTTGCCGCCAAAGTAGGGGAACGCGACGTCCGCCACGCTGTCGTGGGTAATCAGCAGGGAGAGGGTGAGTTCTGTTTCATGGCCCGCAGCCTGAGGCTCCAGGTTCCATTTGCCTTTTTCCCCCCAGCGGAAGCCGATCGAGCCGTTTGGCACCACCAGGTTACCGGCAATATCGAAGGCGACGGTCTTCCACTCCGGGTTATTGGCTTCCCCCAGCCCGTCGACAAGGTCCGAGGCGCGCAGCATCCGGCCCGGCACCACGCGACCGTCAGCCTGCTCGTCCAGCAGCACGAGCATCGGCATGTCGGTGTAGTGGCGGCAGTAGTTAAGGAAGTAATCGCTCGGGTTATCGAGGTGGAACTCTTTGAGGATGACGTGGCCCATCGCCATGGCGAGGGCGCTGTCGGTGCCCTGTTTGGGGGCCAGCCACTGGTCGCTGAGCTTGGCGACCTCCGAGAAGTCCGGCGTAATCGCAACCGTCTTGGTGCCTTTGTAGCGCACCTCGGTAAAGAAGTGGGCGTCCGGAGTACGCGTCTGCGGCACGTTCGAGCCCCAGGCAATGATATAGCTGGAGTTGTACCAGTCGGCGGACTCCGGCACGTCGGTCTGCTCGCCCCAGGTCATCGGCGACGCCGGCGGCAGGTCGCAGTACCAGTCGTAGAAGCTCAGGCAGGTGCCGCCCAGCAGGGAAAGATAGCGCGTTCCGGCAGCGTAGGAGACCATCGACATCGCCGGAATAGGCGAAAAACCGGCCACGCGGTCCGGGCCGTAGTTTTTGATGGTCCAGACGTTAGCGGCGGCGATCAGCTGGTTCAGCTCTTTCCAGTTTGAGCGGATAAACCCGCCTTTACCCCGCGCCTTCCTGTAGCTTTGCGCCTTTTGCGGATCGTTCTGGATGGCATCCCAGGCCAGAACCGGATCGGTATGCTGCGCCAGCGCCTCGCGCCAGAGCTCAATCAGCCTGCGGCGCACCAGCGGGTACTTAAGGCGGTTGGCGCTGTAGAGGTACCAGGAGTAGCTTGCGCCTCGCGGGCAGCCGCGCGGCTCGTGATTGGGCAGGTCAGGGCGGGTGCGGGGGTAGTCGGTCTGCTGGGTTTCCCAGGTCACCAGGCCGTTTTTGACATAAATCTTCCAGCTACAGGAGCCGGTACAGTTTACCCCGTGGGTGGATCGCACAATCTTGTCGAACTGCCAGCGCTGGCGGTAGCTGTCCTCCCAGTCGCGGTTGGTGTGATACACCTGCCCGTGCCCATCGGCGAAACTGTCGCCTTTTGTTTTGAAGTAACGGAAGCGGTCCAGCAGTTTGCTCATGACATTTCTCCTGCTTCGATAGCATGGCCGGAGTGCGATGCATCACGCTCCGGCGAAGATGTAGTTTTTATTTTTTTGAGGATTTACGGCCATACACCAGCCAGGTGACGAACACGCAGACGATGTAAAACACGAGGAAGACCTTCATGGCCCCAACCGGCGAACCGGTCATTGCCAGCGATGTGCCGAACGCCTTAGGGATAAAGAACCCGCCAACGGCACCGATGGCGGAGATAAAGCCCAGCGCGGCGGCGGTCTCCGTCACCGCTTCATGCTGCGCCTGTTCGTCCGTGCCGCCCTGCTTTTTGACGCGGTCGAGGGTGATTTGGCGAAAGATAATCGCGATCATCTGGAAGGTCGAACCGCTGCCCAGCCCGGCGGTGAGGAACAGGCCCATAAAGACCAGGTAGAAGGCGATAAAGCTGCCGGAGCCAGAGCCGGGGAGCGTCAGGAAGATCAGGGCGCTGAAGATAGCCATAAAGACGAAGTTAATCAGCGTGACGCGCACGCCGCCCAGCCTGTCAGAGACCATCCCGCCCGCCGAACGCGCCAGCGCGCCGATCAGGGGGCCAAAGAAAGCGAGGTGCAGGATGTTCACGTTCGGGAACTGGGTTTTCGACAGCATGGCAAAGCCCGCCGAGAAGCCGATAAACGAGCCGAAGGTAGCAAGATAAAGCAGGCTCAGCAGCCAGAGGTGAAAGCGCTTCAGTACCGGCAGCTGGCTGGCGATAGAGGCTTTAGAGCTGGCGATATCGTTCATGCCAAAAAACGCCGCAAGGGTTGCCAGCAGCAGCAGCGGCGCCCAGACCCAGGCCGCATTGGCCAGCCACATCGTTGAGCCGTCTTCCTGCGGTACGCCGTGCACGCCGAGGAAGGTAAACATTGGCAGGAAAATCACCAGCGGAGCAAACAGCTGCATCACGCTGACGCCCAGATTTCCCAGCCCGCCGTTGATGCCCAGCGCGCTGCCCTGTCTGGCCTTCGGGAAGAAGAAGCTGATGTTACCCATGCTGGAGGCAAAGTTGGCCCCGGCAAAACCGCAGAGCAGGGCAATCACGATAAAGACCCAGTATGGTGTCGCGGTGTCCTGAATGGCTATCCCCAGCCAGACGCAGGGGATAATCAGGATAACGGTGCTCAATACCGTCCAGTAGCGTCCGCCAAATATTGGCACCATAAACGAGTAGGGGACGCGCAATATCGCGCCAGAGAGTGAAGGTAATGCCGTTAGCATAAAAAGCTGATCGGTGGTGAAATTAAATCCGACTTTATTCAGATTGACCGCAACGGCGCTAAATAACATCCACACGCAAAACGCTAATAGCAGGCAAGCTACAGAAATCCATAGGTTTCTTCGTGCGATATGTTTTCCTTTATTCTCCCAAAATTGCGCGTTTTCAGGTTTCCAGTTACTCAACAGATGGGGATTACTTTTATCACTTTGTTGCGACATATCGCCCTCTTGCTTACCATGTTTGAGAGAAAAATGAAGTAAAAACAAAAAGATGATTAAAGAAGTGTAATTGATTTTTTGGGATGCTTTGGGATACATCTGAAAGGATAGATAAAAAAGCGAACCCCCGAGATTAGAATGAAAATAAGGGCTCGCTTAATGTGTTACTAATTGTAACATTTTGCGTAATTTATACTCCGGAAGGAGTATTAAAACAATTCCAGCGTGATAAGTTTGTCGAGATGTTTATTAAATGCCGCATCGTCCATTTCAGGCATATTTAATACGGTGATCCCATCCAGGCCACAAACCAGCCCTATTAAACGCCATGCGATATTTTCCGCTCGATCGGTAAGCGTGAACGCGCGGGCATCAGCCCCGGCGCGGATAATCGCCACGGTTTCCTGATGCCACATCTCCATGGTCAGGACATAAGCCGCTTTGATCTCGGGATCACGGCTGGCGAGAATTTGGGCTTCCCGCCAAAGGCGAATGTAAGGTTCAAGCCCACCGTCGTCACTGCCGAGCATGCTGTGCAACCGTTCCCGCCAGCCGGCGTTTTCACCCACCACGTCGGCATCCAGCAGCTCGCGGATCACGCGCACAAACGCCAGCGATTTTAACTCGCCGCCGGAGGCAAAGTGGTGGTGGACCTGCCCGGTCGCGACGCCCGCTTCTGCGGCAATGCGCCGTACCGTCATGGCTGCCAGCCCCTCGGCCAGCGCCACGCGCATCGCGGCCTGTAAGATCGCTTCCCGCCGCTCTTCCTTGCTCAAATAGCGCATTTTCTCTCTACTCTCAATAAGACCGAAACGAGTGTAACAAAAAGCTGGACAGTCGTTCAACTTTACGTAGGATCGGATTCTGGACATGTGTCCATGTTTAAAATGAAAAGGAAATTTATGTTTCGTCAGTGGTTAGCGTTAGTAATTATCGTGCTGGTGTACATCCCGGTGGCGATTGACGCGACGGTGCTGCACGTGGCGGCGCCGACATTGAGCATGACGCTGGGTGCCAGCGGAAACGAATTGTTGTGGATCATTGATATTTACTCGCTGGTGATGGCGGGGATGGTGCTGCCGATGGGTGCCCTCGGTGACCGCATTGGCTTTAAACGCTTGCTGATGATCGGCAGCACGCTGTTTGGCCTGTCGTCCCTGGCGGCCGCGTTTGCACCGTCGGCAGGGTGGCTGATAGCGGCGCGCGCCTCGCTGGCGATCGGTGCGGCAATGATCATTCCGGCTACGCTTGCGGGGATCCGCACGCTGTTTACCGACGCGAAAGATCGCAACATCGCGCTCGGCGTCTGGGCGGCAGTGGGTTCCGGCGGGGCGGCGTTTGGTCCGCTGATTGGCGGTATGTTGCTCGAGCATTTTTACTGGGGATCGGTGTTTTTAATCAACGTGCCGATTGTGCTGGTAGTGGTGTCGCTGGCCGCGCGTTTTGTGCCCCGTCAGCAGGGCCGACCGGAGCAGCCGCTGAATATCAGTCATGCCATCATGCTGATTGTGGCGATTTTGCTGCTGGTCTACAGTGCCAAAACCGCGCTCAAAGGCGTCCTGTCGCCGTGGCTGGTTGCCTCCGCGCTGGTGACCGGCTCGGTGCTGCTGTTTATCTTCGTGCGTATTCAGCTTCGCGCCCGCATTCCGATGATCGATATGCGCCTGTTCTGCCATCGCATCATTCTGAGCGGCGTGGTAATGGCGATGACCGCCATGATTGCCCTGGTCGGGTTTGAGCTGCTGATGGCGCAGGAGCTACAGTTTGTCCACGGCTTTACGCCGTTTGAAGCGGGTATGTTTATGCTCCCGGTGATGGTGGCAAGCGGATTCAGCGGGCCGATTGCCGGTGTGCTGGTGGGCCGCCTGGGGCTGCGCATCGTCGCGGCGGGCGGCATGGGGCTCAGCGCGGTCAGCTTTATCGGCCTGTCGATGCTTGATTTCAGTACGCAGCAGTGGCAGGCGTGGGGGCTGATGGTGCTGCTCGGCTTCAGTGCCGCCAGCGCGCTGCTGGCCTCGACCTCCGCCATTATGGCTGCCGCGCCGAAGGAGAAAGCCGCTGCCGCAGGAGCGATTGAAACCATGTCCTATGAACTGGGCGCCGGGCTGGGGATCGCCATTTTCGGTCTGCTGTTGACCCGCAGCTTCTCGGCGTCCATTGATCTGCCGCAGGGGCTGAATGCCTCGCTCGTCGATAAAGCCTCGTCATCCATTGGTGAAGCGATGAAGGTGGCGCAGGAGCTGACGCCGTCCCTCGCGGAGCCGGTGATTGAGGCGGCGAAAAGTGCGTTTATTACCTCCCACAGCGTGGCGCTGGGGAGTGCGGGCGGAATGCTGCTGTTGCTGGCAGTGGGGATCTGGTTTAGCCTGGCGAAGGTGCCGAAGCCGTAAAACACGCCCGGTGACGCTGCGCTTACCGGGCCTACGGGCGCGGTTGTCCGAGCCGCGCCACCCGGTTTATTTTTCCTGGGCCGCGGACAGGACGCTGTGCAACAGCACGTTCGCCCCTTTCTCCGACCACTCTGGCAGGATCCTTTCCGCTTCGTTATGGCTGATGCCCTTCACGCAGGGAATAAAAATCATGCTGGCAGGGGCAATTTTGCTCACATAGCAGGTGTCGTGTCCCGCGCCGGAGACCATCGGTTTCGCCGAGTAGCCCAGTTCCGCCACGGCCTTCTCCGTGCGGGCCAGACATTCGGCATCAAACGCGATGGGCGCGTAGTCAAAGATGCGCTCAACGACAGCCGCCACCCCGCGCAGGCTCAGGCTCTCAGCCACCTTATGCAGCGCCGCCTCCATGGCTTCCAGTGCCGTCAGCGCCGGATGGCGAAACTCCACGCTGCAGACCACCCGAGACGGGACGACGTTGCGCGAGTTTGGCGTAACCTGCGCCATACCGATGGTCGCACGTCCGTCCGGCGCGTGCCGATAGCCAATCTCCTCCACCTTCAGCGCCAGCTCCGAGAACGCGGTCAGCGCATCGCGTCGGCTGTGCATCGGCGTAGTGCCCGCGTGGGCGGCAAACCCGTCCAGCGTCAGGGTAAACCAGCGCTGGCCCATTGCCGCGCGGACTAACCCGATATCCAGGGCTTCGTCTTCCAGAATCGGACCCTGTTCGATGTGCAGCTCGTAGCAGGCGTGAACCGGAAACGCGCGGGCAGGGGCTTCACCCCGGTAGCCGATGCTTTCCAGCGCTTCACCCACGCTGATACCGTCGCTATCCGCGAGGGCATGGGCGTACGCTTCGCTAAATTGCCCCGTCCAGACCCCTGAAGCGAGCATGGCTGGCGCAAAGCGCGCGCCTTCTTCGTTGGTCCAGTTGACCAGCACGATGTCACGCTCCGTCTCAAGCTGATGGTCATTGAGGGTGCGCAGCAGCTCCAGCCCGGCCAGCACGCCGTAAACCCCATCGTAGTTCCCTCCCAGCGGCTGGGTATCCACGTGCGAACCGGTCATGACCGGCGCGAGTTGCGGGTTTTTCCCCGCGCGGCGGATAAACATATTGCCCATGCTGTCGACGTCACAGGTAAAACCGGCGTCCAGCGCCCAGTCACGCAGCAGGTTACGCGCAATACGATCTTCCTCGCTCAGTGCCAGACGGGTGACGCCACCGGCGGGCGTGCCGCCGATCTGCGCCATCATCTCAAGCGTTGACCACAGCCGTTCGGCATTGACGCGGATCATGGCTTGTCCTTACCGCTGCGGTAGCGGAAATCACAGCACGCACCGCCCTGCATAATGGTCGTGGTGCGGGTTAGCTCTACGTCCGGCGCATAGCCAACGATGAATTTCTCATCGCGCGCGCAGGAGAGCAGATGACCAATCTCGCCCAGCCCCATCTCGTGGTACATCTCCGCGTAGCGACAGCGGGTCACGTTGTAGTTGTACTGCTGGTCGTCAGCGTCGATCACCTTCACGTCCAGGGCGTTATCTTTCTCCCACAGATACTGCAGGGCGATAAAGCTCTTGATGTTCGCGCCGTTGGGTTCTTTGCTGGCAAACCCTTTGCCAGCGTCAATCGCGGCCTGCTCAATGGCCTCACCAATCACCGCCTGGGCGCGGGCTTTCCCTATCTCGCGCACCAGGATTTCATAAATTGGCTTAATAATTTCAGCTTCAATTTTGCGGCGGGCGAGAATGCCCAGCTCATTATTATCACTCATCACATTGCCTCGCTGCGTTACTTCGCTTTTGCGCCGCCCAGCACGGTCTGCGGCTGCCATTTGCCGTCGACAACCTTATAGACCGTGAACGACGGCGATTTCAGGTTGCCCTCTTTATCAAACGCGATCTGTCCGGTAACGCCGGAATAGCTGATGGCGCGCAGGGCGGGCAGATAGTCTGATGGCTCAACGGAGTCTGCTTTTTCCATCGCCGCAACCAGCACGCGGGTGGCGTCATAGGCGAACGGGGCGTGCAGTTCGATATGGGTGTGGTAGCGGGCCTGGTAGGCCTGTTCGAATGCCTTTCCACCCGGCATCTGGTCAACGGGCAGGCCCGGCTCCAGCGCCACAACGCCTTCGCCTTCTTTCTGCGCCAGCTTCAGGAACGTCTGGCTGACGAATCCGCCTGCGCCCATCAGCGTGGCATTCATGCCCAGCTGTTTAATGCGGCGAGCCAGCGGTGCGGCCTGGCTGTCGACGCCGCCGAAGAAGATCAGATCGGCGTTTTTACTGCGGATGGCGGTCAGCACGGCGCTGAAATCGACCGTTTTGTCATCCACGTACTGACGGTCGACAATTTTCACGCCCTGGGCTTCCAGCGATTTAATAAACTGGTCTGCAAGCCCCTGACCGAAGGCGGTACGGTCGTCGATCACCGCAATGCGTTTGGCTTTGAGGGTGTTAACCGCGTACTGACCGGCGAGCTGGCCGCCGTCATCGTCGTGTCCCATCACGCGGAAGCTGGTATCAAAACCTTGTTGCGTATAGGCGTGNCGACCGGTGCCACCTGGGCGATGCCCGCATCGTGATAAACGCGGGCCGCTGGAATGCTGGTGCCGGTGTTCCAGTGGCCGACCACGCCCGCCACATCGCTGTCCACCAGACGCTGCGCGACGGCTACGGCAGTGCGCGGGTCAGACTGATCGTCTTCGGACTGCAGTTTGAAGGTGACCGCTTTGCCACCGATGGTCGGATGCTGCTTGTTAATGTCGTCAATGGCCAGCTGCGCGCCGTTCTCCAGATCTTTCCCGATACGGGCGGACGGGCCGGTGAGCGGGCCTGCCAGACCGATCACCACGGTTTCGCCGTCGGCGGCCCACGAGGACGTTGAGGCAAGACCGACGAGCAGAATAGCTGCGCTGAGCGCACTGATTTTTACTGTTTTCATTGTATTTCCCTGATGTTGGCTGATGTGGTTAAACGGGCATTTCGCCCAAATAAATGTGTGCAATCTGGTCGTCGTGAAGCAGTGCTGTCGATTCGCCATGATGAACAATGCTGCCGCTGTCCATCACCCATGCGCTGTCGGTCACTTCCAGCGCGAGCCGGGCGTTTTGTTCGATAAGCAGCAGGGCGACGCCGCGCTCGCGCAGCCCGGCGATAACGGCAAATATGTTCTCGACCATCTTCGGGGCAAGGCCCATCGACGGCTCGTCGAGGATCAGCAGGCGCGGGCGGCTGAGGAGGGCGCGGTTAAGGGCCAGCAGCTGTTGCTCGCCGCCGGACAGCAGCCCGGCAAGCTGATGCTGGCGCTCGCCCAGACGCGGGAAACGTTCGAAAATCTCGTTCATCTCGCGCTTAATGGTGACAGTGTCACGCCTTAGCCAGGCGCCCATCTGCAGGTTTTCCAGTACCGTCATGCGGGAGAAGATCCCGCGGCCCTCCGGGACCATGACCAGTCCGTCGCGAAGCAGGGTCTCCGGGCTCTGTTTACGGACCGGCTTACCGCTGAATTCAATACTGCCGCTAAAGCTTTCCAGCCCGGTAATGGCGCGCACGGTGGAGCTTTTCCCCGCGCCGTTAGCGCCGATCAGCGTAGCCTGTTCGCCCTCGTGCAGGGTAAAGGAGACATCGCGTACGGCCTGAATGCCGCCGTAATGCACGTCCAGGCGTTCTACCTTCAGTAATTCAGTCATGGGCGTTACCTCCAAGCCAGGCGGCGATCACTGCCGGATCGCGCCGTACGCTTTCCGGCGTACCGCTGGCGAGCGTTTTACCGTAATCAAGCACCGTCAGGCGATCGCAGATGCCCATCACCAGCTTGACGTCATGTTCAATCATCAGCAGAGTTTTGCCGTCATCGCGGATGCGGATGAGCAGCTCGCCGAGCGCCACTTTTTCCGCCGCGTTCATTCCGGCGGCGGGCTCGTCCAGCGCCAGCAGCAGCGGATCCGTCGCCAGCGCGCGGGCGATTTCAAGGCGACGCTGATGACCATAGGCCAGATCGCAGGCGCGATAGTGGGCGAACTGCGCAATGCCGGTATAGTCCAGCCAGTGCCAGGCCAGCTCGCGGGTCTGCTTCTCTTCGTCGCGGGCGCGTTTATGGCGGCTCAGCGCGGCCCACAGGCCGTTACGGGTGCGCACGTGGCGGCCCACCATCACGTTTTCCAGCACCGACATCTCGTTGAAGAGGCGCACGTTCTGGAAGGTGCGGGCAATCCCGGCGGCGGTGACTTTCTCTATGTGCTTTGGGAAGTAGGGCTTATCGGCAATCGAAAACTCACCGCTGTCCGCCGGATAAAGCCCGGTGATCAGGTTAAAGCAGGTGGTTTTTCCCGCGCCGTTGGGGCCAATCAGCCCGTAGATTTCCCCTCTGTTCACGGTAATCGAAACGTCATCTACGGCAGTCAGCCCGCCGAAGCGTTTTGACATGTTGCGTACGGTTAACAGGCTCATGCCTTCACCCCCTTGTGGCGTACCGGCCAGAGGCCTGACGGGCGCACCAGCATGACCAGCACCAGTGCCAGACCGTAAAACAGCTGGCGCAGCACTTCCGGGTCAATCAGTACCGTACCGAACAGCGCCTGCTGAACCGGCGCTGCCTGGCTGCGCAGCAGTTCCGGTAGGGCGGTAAGCAGTACCGCGCCCAGGATCACGCCCGGTATGTGCCCCATACCGCCCAGCACCACCATCGCCAGTACGGCAATGGACTCCTGCAGCGTGAAGGATTCCGGGGAGACAAAGCCCTGAAACGCGCCGAAAAGCGCACCTGCTATGCCGCCAAAGGAGGCGCCCATCGCAAAGGCGAGCAGCTTATAGTTACGCACGTTGATGCCCATCGCGCGGGCCACGTCTTCATCCTCGCGGATGGCGTGCCAGGCGCGGCCAATACGGGAATGCTGCAGGCGCAGGCAGACAAAAATAATCGCTACAATCACCAGCATCAGCAGGTAGTACCACAGCCACAGGGCGGGCACTTTGAAACCAAACCAGTGGTAGACGCCGCTAAACTTCAGGCCGAACAGGTTCAGCGTATCGACCCCGGTAATGCCCTTTGCGCCGTTGGTGATGTTTACCGGACGGTCGAGGTTGCGCATCAGGATGCGGATAATTTCGCCAAAGCCGAGGGTCACTATCGCCAGGTAGTCCCCGCGCAGCTTCAGCGTGGGCGCACCGAGTAAAATCCCGCAGACTGCCGCCACGAGGGCGGCCAGCGGAATAATGAGCAGATACGAGGTGTGCAGCCCGTCCGGGAACCAGACACCGAGGATCGGAAACACCTCCAGCAGGTGTGGGGAGGCCATCAGTGCCGCGAGGTAGGCGCCGACGGCGTAAAAGGCGATAAAGCCCATGTCCAGCAGGCCGGTATAGCCGACCACAATATTGAGCCCGAGCGCCAGCATGATGTAGAGCAGGGCGAAGTCGATAACGCGCACCCAGTAGTTGCCGCCGAGCTGCGTGGCCACCACGGGCGCAATCAGCAGCGCGAGGCAGAACAGGCTCATGCCTGACCAGAATTTGCGCGTCGTCGTCGGGGCCTGAATTTGAAGTGTTGTCATGGTATTCCTTACGCCCTGTGCGCTACGCGCTCGCCCAGCAGGCCAGCCGGACGGAAGACCAGCACCAGGATCAGCACCATAAAGGCAAAGACATCCTGATAGTTGCTGCCAAATACACCGTGGGTCAGTTCACCCAGGTAGCCTGCGCCCAGCGCTTCGATAATGCCGAGCAGGATGCCGCCAATCATGGCGCCCCGAATGTTGCCAATGCCCCCCAGCACTGCGGCGGTAAAGGCCTTGATCCCGGGTAAAAAGCCCATCGAGAAGCTGGCGTTACCGTAGTTGCTGGCCATCATTACGCCTGCCAGCGCGGCAAACGCCCCGCCAATCGCAAACGTCAGGGTGATAATGGCGTTTGGGTTAACCCCCATCAGCGTGGCCACGCGCGGATTTTCCGCCACGGCGCGCATACCGCGCCCCAGGCGGGTGTATTCCACCAGCAGCCAGAGCCCGATCATCACCGCCAGCGCCAGCGCCACGGTGACAATACCGGTAACGGTCACGATGGCGGGAGGGTGCATTTCACTTCCTGACGTCACGGTAATCGGATCCATGGGCAGGATCTGCGGAAACATCAGCGGGTTGCGCGTCCAGATAATCATCGCCACGGTTTGCAGCAGGACGGAGACGCCGATACCCGAGATCAGCGGCGCCAGGCGCGGAGCGTTGCGCAGTCGACGGTAGGCAAAGCGCTCCACGGCCATGGCCAGCAGGGCGCAAACGGCCATGGCAATCATCAGGGCAACGCCGAGCTGCAACAGCAGCGGCATATGCGGGAAGGTGCTGTTCAGGGCGTTAATGGCGGAGAGCGTGGTGAGCGCGCCGACCATCAGAATATCGCCGTGGGCAAAGTTAATAATGCGCAAAATGCCATACACCATGGTATAGCCCAGCGCGATCAGCGCGTAGATGCTTCCCAGCATCACACCGTTGATCAGTTGTTGTATGAGTGTATCCAACGTCTGTACCCGCAAAGTGCTCGTTCTGCGGCTACCATCCAATAAATGAATTAAATTGTAAAATACGCATCTATTATTTCTTATGATAAATAAATATTGTTTTATGTTTATGATTTAAATGAAAATAGTTAAAGCCTGCTTTTGGGTGAAAAGCCTAAAGAAATCAACATATGAATAAAACAGAACAATTGGCGAGCCTGACGGCGTTTGCAGAGAGCCGCCTGGCAAACGATCCGCCGCTTCGGGCCGTACGTGCATTCGAGGCCATCGCCAGGCTGGGGAGCGTCACGCTGGCCGCGCAGGAGCTGGATATCTCTCCGTCGGCCGTCAGCCATCAGCTCAAGGTGCTCGAAGGATACCTGCAAATGCCGCTCACGGAACGTCAGGGACGCAGGCTGGTGCTGAGCCAGCACGGGCGGGAATATTACCGCTCGATCCGAGCGGCCTTTAACGTGTTGCGCCAGGCGACGGAGCACCTGGCGGAGCAGGCGCAAACGCGTCAGGTCACCATCAGCCTGATTCCGCTTTTTGGTATGGGGTGGTTTATCCCGCGCTTGCCTGCGTTCATGCGCGCCAATCCCCAAACCGAGATCAACGTGGTGTATGCCAATCACCGTAACTATCTGAGCGACGCGTCGGATATGTCGATTCGTTTTGGTAACGGGCAGTGGGCGGGGTATCAGAGTGAAAAGCTGATTTCCGGCCAGATGGTGCCGGTGTGCAGCCGCGCGTTTTTGCGCGTTCATGGCCATATCGACACGCCTGAACAGCTGCTGCAAATGCCGCTGCTGCACGATGAAGAGCGTACGAGCTGGACGCAGTGGTTTTTGTTGCAGGGGGTAAAACGACCACTCCGGCGCAGCGGCCCGCTGTTTGAAGACGGGCTGTTGACGCTGGCGGGCGTTCAGGCAGGGCTGGGATGTGCGCTCATGCGTGAGCCGCTGATTGCGCCATATCTTGAGAGCGGCGAGCTGGTCAAGATATTTGACTTACCGATTGATGACGGGCGCGATTATTACCTCTGCGTGCGCTCAGATTCAGAGATGACCGAAGACGGCAAGCTGCTGCAAACCTGGCTGCGTCGGGCGGCAGGTGGGGAGTTGTCTGTCGGGTAAAAGCGGAAGATAAAAAAAGCCAGCGTGTTACGCTGGCTTTTGTACTGACAAATCTTAGAACTGGTAGGTCAGACCCAGCGCCACGATGTTGTCGGTACCGATACCTGCCTGGCGAGTGAACTGGTTGTCGTCCAGCAGGTTGATTTTGTAATCCACGTAGGTGGACATGTTTTTGTTAAAATAGTAGGTGGTGCCGACATCAATGTATTTAACCAGATCCTGGTCGCCGAAGTTCTCGATGTCTTTGCCTTTAGACTGCAGGTAAGCGATGGATGGACGCAGGCCAAAGTCGAACTGATACTGAGCCACAACTTCGAAGTTTTGCGCTTTGTTTGCAAAGCCGTAGATGTCGCTGCGGTTACCGTTAGAGGTACCGAAACGGGTTGCGTTATAGGTCTGAGAGTACTGCGCGGCAAGGTAAACGTTGTTCGCGTCGTACTTCACGCCGCCGCTGTACACTTCAGCGCGGTCGCCTTCACCGTATACGCCAGCCGCATTCTGGTCAGCGGTACGGCGAGAGGAAGACATTGCACCACCGACGCTGAAGCCTTCACCCAGATCGTAAGTCAGGGACGCGCCGTAGCCGTCGCCGTTCTGGTTCAGCAGGCTGCGACCGTTGGTGTTTTCACCGCTTACGCTGCCGTTTTTACCCTGGTACTGCAGGGCAAAGTTCAGGCCGTCAACCAGACCGAAGAAGTCCTGGTTACGGTAAGTTGCCACGCCGTTTGCACGAGACTGCAGGAAGTTGTCGGCACCGTAGGTGTCACCGCCGAATTCTGGCAGAACGTCGGTCCAGGAGGTCACGTCGTAAATCACGCCGTAGTTACGACCGTAATCGAATGAACCGGCTTCAGCGAACTTCAGACCTGCGAAGGCCACACGGGTCCAGGACTGGTTGTCGCCTTCGTCCTTGTTACCCTGAATCTGGTATTCCCACTGGCCATAACCGGACAGCTGGTCGTTAACCTGGGTTTCACCCTTGAAGCCGATACGCATGTAGGTTTTATCACCGTCTGCGCCTGCGTCATCAGAGAAATAGTGCAGACCTGTCACTTTACCGTACAGATCCAGCTTGTTACCGTCTTTGTTATAAATCTCAGCTGCGTTTACAACGCCTGCTGCCAACATGGAAGTGACTGCCACTGCAACTAATTTAAGTTTCATCTTAAATATTCCTTATAATTTTTTTCAGTATTTCCTGAACCATCGCGAACGATTTCTAAACGAGGCTGTTCGTCAATGGCGTGCTATTTTTAAAAATCTTGTAGTTGTCTTTCAATAATAAGTTTCAAAATATGAGTAATAATTTCATTTAGTGTGATCGAGATCGGGTTAATGACGGCTGAATAAAATATTGTGGCGATTATTTAATCAGAATGAGTTTATTTTTTGGCAACCATGATGGCGAATATTATTGCATTTCGTGTTATTAATAGCGGTAATATTCGCAGGGAAGTAGTTACGCAGCGGTGTCAGGTTATGTCAATTTGATGTCGGGGGAATTGACGAAAGAAGCTAATATAAACAGAACATCAACAAATGCACTAATGTTCTGATTAATATATTACAATGTGATCACATATTAAATTTATGTTAATTTTTATGCCGGATTTAATCGAACCCGGCATAAATCTGGACCCTATTTTCGTGTAGCGTACCAGCAGAGCAATGACCCGGCGCAGACCATCAGCGCGCCCTGCCAGAACGAAAAAGAGAGGGGTGAGCTTAGCAGCACGGCTGCAAGCGCGGCAGAGAGCACGGGAGTAAAATAGGATACGGCAGCCAGCACCGTGACGTTACCGTGCAGAATGCCAATATTCCATGCCGCATAGCCAAACCCAAGCGCAATGCCGCACATAACGAGCTTCACGATAACCGGAAAGCTGAACACCATTTCTGGCTGATCGCTAATGGTATATTTCACCCACAGGCTCAGCGCAGTGAGCAAAACAAAGAGGGTAATACCGTTTTGCCCTTTGGCAAATTTGGCGGTTACGGTGCAGTAGGCGGCCCAGATAAATGCTCCGGCAAAAGCAAGCGTATAGCTAAGGGGATTAGAGACGACATTACGGATTATTTCATCAATGTGTAATCCTTGCTCACCTCCTAATACCCAACACACGCCGAGCAGAGCGATAGCTAAACCGGGGACGACCCACAGCGTTGATTTCTGTCCGTTGAATAAAATAGCAAAGACGATCGTCAGGCTCGGCCAGAGATAATTAACCATACCGACTTCTATGGCCTGCGCTCGCGTGGCGGCATAGCCTAACGACAACGCCAGACAAATTTCGTAACTGACAAACAGTACGCTGCCTGCAATAAGATACCCGGGTGAAAAACGTTTAATATCAGGAAATCCTACCGTTACCAGGCACAATAACCCGCTGAGGGTGTAAATCATCGCCGCGCCGCCGACGGGCCCCAGCCCCTCGCTTACGCTGCGAATCAGGCCCACCATTGTGCTCCATAGCAGTATCGCCGCCAGTCCCGTGAGCGTTGCTCTCTTTCTGTCCATTACGTTTTCATCGCTAATAAAATCAAAGGGAAAATGTATAGCATTAATTCTGACCCTGTCGCGAATTATTCTCTTACGTGTTTAACCCTTAAGGGGTATTCAAACGCGGCAGCGGTGACTATTAAGGGGGCGACGTCAGGCGACCTTGATTTGACGCAAAAAAAACAGGGGCTTTAATGTTAGTTTGCGGCGCGAAGTCTTATCAGATAACGAGGACAACAATGGACGTCAGCCGCAGACAATTTTTCAAAATCTGCGCGGGCGGTATGGCCGGAACCACAGCCGCAATGCTGGGATTTGCTCCCAAAATGGCGCTGGCTCGGGCACGCAACTATAAGCTGCTGCGTGCGAAAGAGATCCGTAACACCTGCACATACTGCTCCGTGGGTTGTGGGCTATTGATGTATAGCCTGGGCGATGGCGCGAAAAACGCCAGAGAAGCGATTTACCATATTGAAGGGGATCCGGATCATCCGGTGAGCCGTGGGGCGCTGTGCCCGAAAGGGGCGGGACTGCTGGACTATGTCCACAGCGAAAACCGCCTCCGCTACCCGGAATACCGCGCGCCGGGCTCCGACAAATGGCAGCGCATCTCCTGGGATGAGGCGTTCTCCCGTATTGCAAAACTGATGAAAGCCGACCGTGACGCCAACTTTATTGAAAAGAACGAGCACGGCGTGACGGTCAACCGCTGGCTCTCTACCGGGATGCTGTGCGCATCTGCGGCAAGTAATGAAACCGGCATGCTGACGCAAAAATTTGTGCGCTCTCTCGGCATGCTGGCGGTAGACAACCAGGCGCGCGTCTGACACGGACCAACGGTAGCAAGTCTTGCTCCAACATTTGGTCGCGGTGCGATGACCAACCACTGGGTTGATATTAAAAACGCCAACGTCGTGGTGGTGATGGGCGGTAACGCCGCTGAAGCCCATCCGGTGGGTTTCCGCTGGGCGATGGAAGCGAAAAACAACAACGATGCGACGCTTATCGTCGTCGATCCGCGCTTTACGCGTACGGCATCGGTGGCCGATATCTATGCGCCGATCCGCTCCGGTACGGACATTACGTTCCTCTCCGGGGTTCTGCTGTACCTGATCGAAAACAACAAAATTAACGCGGACTACGTTAAGCATTACACCAACGCGAACCTGCTGGTGCGGGATGATTTTGCCTTCGATGACGGGCTGTTCAGCGGCTATGACGCTGAAAAACGCCAGTACGACAAAACGTCCTGGAACTATCAGTTCGATGAAAACGGCTATGCGATGCGGGATGAAACGCTGACGCATCCGCGCTGCGTGTGGAACCTGCTGAAGCAGCACGTTTCCCGCTATACGCCGGACGTGGTGGAGAACATCTGCGGCACGCCGAAAGCGGACTTCCTGAAGGTGTGCGAGGTGCTGGCCTCCACCAGCGCCGCTGACAGAACCACCACGTTCCTGTACGCGCTGGGCTGGACGCAGCACACCGTGGGCGCGCAGAACATCCGTACCATGGCGATGATCCAGCTGCTGCTCGGCAACATGGGGATGGCCGGTGGCGGCGTGAACGCCCTTCGCGGCCACTCTAACATTCAGGGCTTAACCGATCTCGGCCTGCTCTCCACCAGCCTGCCGGGCTACCTGACGCTGCCGTCGGAAAAGCAGGCCAGTCTGCAAGCGTATCTTGAAGCTAATACGCCAAAAGCAACGCTGCCGGACCAGGTGAACTACTGGAGCAACTATCCGAAGTTCTACGTCAGCCTGATGAAATCCTTCTACGGCGACGCGGCGCAGAAGGAGAACGACTGGGGCTTTGAGTGGCTGCCCAAGTGGGACCAGGCTTACGACGTCATTAAGTATTTCAACATGATGGATAAGGGCGACGTCACCGGTTATATCTGCCAGGGCTTTAACCCGGTGGCGTCATTCCCGGATAAAAACAAAGTCGTTCGCAGCCTCAGCAAGCTGAAGTACATGGTGGTTATCGATCCGCTGGTGACCGAGACCTCCACCTTCTGGCAGAACCACGGGGAATCCAACGATGTCGATCCGGCGTCGATTCAGACCGAAGTGTTCCGCCTGCCATCCACCTGCTTTGCGGAAGAGGACGGCTCTATTGCCAACTCCGGCCGCTGGCTGCAATGGCACTGGAAAGGGCAGGACGCACCGGGCGAAGCGCGTAACGACGGCGAAATCCTGGCCGGCATTTATCATCGTCTGCGCGAAATGTACCGCACCGAAGGCGGCAAAGGCGCTGAGCCGCTGCTGAAGATGAGCTGGCACTACAAGCAGCCGGATCGTCCTGAGTCTGAGGAAGTCGCGAAAGAGAACAACGGCGTGGCGCTGGCGGATCTCTACGACGCCAAGGGCAACCTGGTGGCGAAGAAAGGCCAGCTGCTGAACAGCTTCGCGCTGCTGCGTGACGACGGTACTACCGCCTCTTCCTGCTGGATCTACACCGGCAGCTGGACGGAGCAGGGTAACCAGATGGCTAACCGCGATAACGCTGACCCGTCAGGCCTGGGCAATACCCTGGGCTGGGCCTGGGCGTGGCCGCTGAACCGTCGCGTGCTGTACAACCGTGCGTCCGCCGACGTGAACGGCAAGCCGTGGGATCCGAAACGGATGCTGATCCAGTGGAACGGGGCGAAGTGGACGGGGAACGACATTCCGGACTACAACACCGCCGCGCCGGGCAGCAACACCGGGCCATTCATCATGCAGCCGGAAGGGCTGGGGCGCCTGTTCGCCCTCAACAAGCTGGCAGAAGGGCCGTTCCCGGAACACTACGAGCCGATGGAAACGCCGCTGGGGACCAACCCGCTGCACCCGAACGTGGTCTCAAGCCCGGTGGTGCGCATCTACGAAGAGGACGTGCTGCGCTTAGGCAAAAAGGACAAATTCCCGTACGTGGGGACGACCTACCGCCTGACCGAGCATTTCCACACCTGGACCAAGCACGCGCGGCTTAATGCCATCGCGCAGCCGGAACAGTTTGTGGAGATAAGCGAAACGCTGGCGAAGGCGAAAGGCATTGCCAACGGCGATCGCGTCAAGGTGAGCAGCAAGCGCGGCTTTATTCGCGCCGTGGCGGTGGTGACCCGTCGTTTGCAAAGTCTGAACGTGCACGGCCAGCAGGTGGAAACTGTCGGTATTCCGCTGCACTGGGGCTTTGAAGGGGTGGCGCAGAAAGGCTATATCGCCAACACCCTGACGCCAAACGTCGGCGATTCCAACTCGCAAACGCCGGAGTACAAAGCGTTTCTGGTCAACATCGAGAAAGCGTAAGGAGCGATTAAATGGCGATGGAAACACAAGACATTATTAAACGCTCCGCGACCAACCCGATCACCCCCGCGCCTCGCGCGCGGGACTATAAGGCAGAGGTCGCCAAGCTTATCGACGTCTCCTCCTGCGTGGGCTGTAAGGCCTGCCAGGTGGCCTGCTCAGAGTGGAACGACATCCGCGACGAGGTGGGACACTGCGTCGGGGTTTACGATAACCCGGCGGATCTGAGCGCCAAATCCTGGACGGTGATGCGCTTTAGCGAAACCGACCAGAACGGCAGGCTGGAGTGGCTGATCCGCAAGGACGGCTGTATGCACTGTGAAGATCCGGGTTGCCTGAAGGCGTGTCCGTCTGCCGGGGCGATAATTCAGTACGCCAACGGGATCGTCGACTTCCAGCAGGACAACTGCATCGGCTGCGGCTACTGCATCGCGGGCTGTCCATTTAATATCCCGCGCCTCAATAAAGAGGATAACCGGGTATACAAATGCACGCTGTGCGTGGACCGCGTCAGCGTCGGGCAGGAGCCTGCCTGCGTGAAGACCTGTCCGACCGGTGCGATCCACTTCGGCACCAAAAAAGAGATGCTCGACGTGGCGCAAGAGCGCGTGGACAAGCTGAAAGCGCGCGGCTACGATAAGGCAGGCATTTACAACCCGCAGGGCGTGGGCGGCACGCACGTGATGTATGTGCTGCATCACAACGACCAGCCGGAGCTGTATCACAACCTGCCGAAAGAGCCGGCGATCGATACCTCCATCAACCTGTGGAAAGGGGCGCTTAAACCGCTCTCAGCGGCGGGCTTTATCGCCACCTTTGCGGGGTTGATTTATCACTACATCGGTATCGGGCCGAATAAAGAGGTGGATGACGACGAGGAGGAGCATCATGAGTAAGTCGAAAATGATAGTGCGCACCAAATTTGTCGATCGCGCCTGTCACTGGACGGTGGTCATTTGCTTCTTCCTGGTGGCGGTATCCGGCATTTCGTTCTTTTTCCCGACGCTACAGTGGCTTACGGAAACCTTCGGTACGCCGCAGATGGGGCGCATTCTGCACCCGTTCTTCGGCGTGCTGATTTTCCTGGTGCTGATGTTTATGTTCGTGCGCTTCGTGCACCACAACATCCCGGACAAGCAGGACATCCCGTGGGTGAAAGGAATTGTCGAAGTCCTGAAGGGTAACGAGCATAAAGTCGCTAAGGTTGGGAAATACAATGCCGGACAGAAGATGATGTTCTGGACCATCATGAGCATGATTTTTGTGCTGCTGGTGACCGGGGTGATTATCTGGCGTCCGTATTTTGCACAGTACTTCCCGATCCAGGTGGTGCGTTACGCGCTGCTAATTCACGCGACGTCTGCCATCATCCTGATTCATGCCATCCTGATCCATATGTATATGGCGTTCTGGGTAAAAGGGTCGATCAAAGGGATGATTGAAGGGAAGGTGAGCCGCCGCTGGGCGCAGAAACATCACCCGCGCTGGTATCGTGATGTGGAACGGCTGGAGGCGAAACAGGAAAGTACGGAAGGGATGAAGTAAGACCTGCGCCGTCGGCTCTGCCCGGCGGCGCTGCGCTTGCGCGGGCCTACGTTATGTATTTGTCACTAGCGCATCTATCGCCGCGATAACAGTACTTCTCGCGCAGCGAAGGTTGCATACAAAATTTTTATTATGTAGTTTCTTTTTCTCCACGTGTGTTATGCCAGCGGTATTAAGAAAATATCGCTGAAAATCAATATTTATTAACGGTGCCGCGGCGTTGACATGGCCACGTAAATAGTTGTGATAACTTAATGGAATAATCAGTCTTGTTGATAAATCATCATAATAGTCATGTTGAATTATCATAAAATAAGGCTGCTAGTCCCGTGTTCTCTCTGAAGGGTTACGGTAAACGTCAAACTGAAAGCACATTAAATCCCTCCAAAGAAAGGATCGTCTGATAATAGTCCCGCTTTGGCCGTAAAATCATTCATGGCTCTTATGAACTCTTTATCTTGCTGATGCTGTCGTCTTTGCGCCGCTGGTGTCTGGGCTTTTCGGGAGGCGCCACTCGGCACGCTCTCCCTTCTGCCATAGTCTTTGCTTCGATTTGGTTTCATCACTATCTCCTTTGTTGGTGCGGCCATTATCAACC
Organism: Enterobacter sp. 22499; assembly: GCF_052044815.1. Taxonomy (NCBI): domain Bacteria; kingdom Pseudomonadati; phylum Pseudomonadota; class Gammaproteobacteria; order Enterobacterales; family Enterobacteriaceae; genus Enterobacter; species Enterobacter sp. 22499. The sequence continues at coordinate 61,498 of NZ_JBQENR010000001.1, forward strand.
GCCGCCAACAAAAAACAATACTGTATCCCCTGGTAATCTATATTCTGCGAGCCGCCTTCCAGTTATATCAAAACCGCTCTTCCACATAGCGGAACGGGTATTTCGTGGGTTTAACTTTGCCGATTTTGCGCTTCGGTAAATCCACCTTGTCGACGTGAATTTCTTTATACGGGATCTGCGAAAGCAGATGCGAAATAATATTCAGACGGACGCGTTTTTTATCTTCAGAACGCGCGACAAACCACGGTGCCCAGGCGGTGTCAGTGGCTTCAAACATGGCGTCGCGCGCGCGGGTGTACTCGTCCCAAAGGTTAAAGGATTTAATATCCATCGGCGACAGCTTCCAGATCTTACGCCCATCGTTGATGCGGTCGCGCAGGCGCCGCTCCTGCTCTTTCGGCGTCACCTCCAGCCAGTACTTCAGCAGGATAATTCCGGCATCGACCATCGCTTTTTCCATAACCGGCGCGCCGTCTAAAAATTTCTCCGCCTGTTCCTCCGTGCAGAACCCCATCACCCGCTCCACGCCCGCGCGGTTATACCAGCTGCGATCGAAGATCACGATTTCACCCGCCGAGGGCAGGTGAGGCACATAGCGCTGGAAGTAGAGCTGGCTTTTCTCTTTATCCGTTGGGGCAGGAAGCGCTACAACGCGAAACACGCGGGGGCTGACGCGCTCGGTGATCGCTTTAATGGTGCCGCCTTTGCCGGCGCCGTCGCGTCCCTCAAAAACAATGCACACCTTCAATCCTTTGGCGACGACCCACTGCTGGAGCTTAACCAGTTCGACGTGCAGGCGGCGGAGCTCTTTTTCATACTCTTTGGTCTTAAGGGGGGCATTCGATACGACATCAACAGCGACAGGGGTTTTCTTTTTGCTTCCCATGATTGTAATCCTCAGGTTGTCCGGCGTGGAAAAAGCGAGGCCGCACTATGAAGTGTAATCCACCTGAATTAATGGATTAACGTGTCAGCCAGCTGATTTGAACTGGCTCACCATACAAGATTATTTAATAATGCCCTCGCGAATGATTAACCGGTGGTTGAGGCATGAAAAAGACAATATTTTCGTTGGCGCTTGGCACATTTGGCCTGGGTATGGCTGAATTTGGCATTATGGGGGTGTTAACCGAGCTGGCGCACGACACCGGTATTTCGATTCCCTCCGCCGGGAATATGATCTCGTTTTATGCGTTCGGCGTGGTGATTGGCGCGCCGATTGTGGCGCTGTTCTCCGGCAAGTTCTCGTTAAAAACGACGCTGCTGTTTCTGGTTGCCATGTGCGCAGTCGGAAATGCCCTGTTTACGTTTTCTACGTCGTATTTCTGGCTGGCGCTGGGGCGTTTGATCTCCGGTTTTCCGCACGGGGCCATTTTTGGCGTCGGGGCGATTATCCTCTCTAAAATTGCGCCACCCGGGAAGGTGACGGTCGCGGTGGCCGGGATGATCGCCGGGATGACCGTGGCCAACCTGGTGGGCGTCCCGCTCGGCACCTGGCTGGGGCACCAGTTCAGCTGGCGCTATACCTTTTTCCTGATTGCTGCGTTCGACGCGCTGGTTATCCTCTCGGTTCTGCTCTGGGTGCCGGATATCCATGACAAATCAGAAATCAAATTGTCCGAGCAGTTCCACTTCCTGAAGAAACCAGAACCCTGGCTGATTTTTGCCGCCACCATGTTTGGCAATGCTGGCGTGTTCGCGTGGTTCAGCTTCGTTAAGCCGTTTATGGTCAACGTTTCTGGCTTTTCCGAAGGGATGATGACGGCCATCATGATGCTGATGGGCCTTGGCATGGTGTTGGGCAATCTGCTGAGTGGCAAACTCTCGGGGCGCTTTAGCCCGCTGCGCATTGCGGCCATCACCGATATGGTGATTGTCGCCTCGCTGCTGCTGCTTTTCGCCCTGGGCGAACTGAAAACGGCCTCGCTGGTGATGGGCTTTATCTGCTGTGCCGGGCTGTTTGCGCTCTCTGCACCGCTGCAAATTTTGCTTCTGCAAAATGCGAAGGGCGGTGAGATGCTGGGGGCGGCCGGAGGGCAGATGGCGTTTAATCTCGGCAGCGCGATCGGGGCGTACTTTGGTGGGATGATGATTACCCTCGGCTTTAGCTGGCGCTACGTCACGCTGCCTGCGGCGTTCCTCTCGTTCTCGGCCATGAGCGCGCTGTTGATCTACGGTTACCTGCGGGCCAGACAGGCTCAGGCTAACGCTCGCGCGCTAGCCTGATTGCATTCAGGCAAGCCAGGGCTCACCCAGCGTCAGCATCAGGCGGTTGGCCCAGGCGAAGAACGCAGCGGACTGCACCAGGTCCAGCTGGGCTAAGGTGTCCAGCCCCTCTTTTTCCAGAGCGGCGAGGTGCAGCGGCGTGGCGGCAGGCGGGGTAACCGACAGCGCTGCCGCAAAATTAATTTCCGCCTGCCAGCGCGCAGATTGCCCCTCGCTCAGGGAGCGTCCCGGACGCACGGCCAGCAGGGCCTCTACCGCCGCGTCATCCTTTGACAGCTGGCTGGCTTTGCGCGCATGGACAGAGGCGCAGTAGATGCAGCCGTTAATTTTACTGGTTACCGTTGCGGCCAGCTCGCGCTCGGCGCGCGGCAATCCCCCCGGCGTATAAAAAATTCCTTTATCCGTTAGCGTGCGCTGTTCAAGCACCGGCAGGTTGCGCCCCAGCAGGCGGAAGTAGTCGGAATCGGTATGGCCAAATTTTGCCAGAACGGCAACCTCGTCATCATGGAAGTCCGCCAGCGGTTTGGCGTCGATCCACGGCTCCCAGCCCAGCTCCTGCTGGGTGAACGCGACGGGAGCCGTCTTCCCGGAGACCGTGGTTGCGGTTGTATGCCAGATGCCTGCCGCCACCGGCGCATCGCTTGCCACCACCGGCTTGTCATTTAGCAGCCGCAGCCCGGCGACGAGTCGGCTCTGAAAGCTGACAAACGCAACAAGCTGCGCCAGGGTAACAATGCCTTCCTTGCTCCAGCCCGCCCGGGTCAGCGCCGTCAACGCGGACGGCGTGGCTTCGACGGGAGAGAACGTCAGCAGGCGCGCGAAGTGCAGCGCAGGGGTCAGGCGTTCGGATGTTGGGTCGGCCAGGCCAAACCCCGCATAGTGCGCGGCCAGCGCCTCCGCGTTGTGCCACCTGGCGACTTTTGCCGCGACGGCGAAGCGCTCGTCGAGCGCAAAATCGCTATCCTGCTGGGTAAATAAGATTTCGTAGCTGCCCTGTGCGTGGCGCGTGGCGGCATCCCGCGTGGCGCGCGCCAATGCCAGAGGGGAACCGGGTTTAATTTCCGCCAGCTCGGCGAGAATGTCCTTACTTAATGACATAGGTATCTCCTCAACGTATATAGGGGGCAATATGTTCGGCGATCAGTTCGATGGATCGCAGCGTGTCGCGATGGGTAGGCTCAACCGAATGGACCTGGAATGAGATGTCCGTGGCGCGCCTGAGAACGGAATCAGCCTGCAGCGAATGCAGCACCGTCTCTGGCGAACCGATATGGGCGTCGAACTGGTGACGAAAATCTGTGACAGTGTCACCTTTAATCGCATGTCCGGCAGCGCGATGTTGCTGGGCCTGCCTGGTGAGACCCGGCGTGGCGACCTTCAGCGCGTAGTCATCGCTGTCGGCGACGAATGCCGTACGGGAGGCCAGAATGCGCGGTGCGATACCGGCGGGCAGTGCCTCAAGGTAGGCATCCACAATCGGGTTCTGGATCGCGTCGAGCGTCAAATCCAACTGGTCTGCCGGGCGCGGCTGCGTGCGGGAGAGCATCAAACCGTGTCCGGCCCGCGCGGCGCGAACGGCACCGTCGACGGAAAAGGTGGCAATCCAGATCCGTTCAGCCAGCTGTGGCGCTGGCGGATAAAGGTGATTATCCGGATGGGTGAGCGAATCCCCGCGCCAGGCGCTCTGGATCACATGCAAATGGTCAGCAAAGGCCGCGCCGCGCTGTTCAAACGTCAGTCCGAACGGCAGGAAAGAGGTCGGCGTGCCGCCCGAGCCAAAACCGACTTCGAGACGACCATCGGCGAGTAAATCCAGCACCGCCGCATCTTCCGCCACGCGCAGCGGGTTTTCCATCGGCAGGGTAATGATGGCCGTCCCCAGCCGAATGGTTTCGGTATGCGCCGCAACGTGGGCCAGGAACAGCAGCGGCGACGGCAGGCCGCCTTCACTTTCGTGGAAGTGGTGCTGGGCAATCCAGGCGCTGTCAAAACCGTGGCGTTCGGCGTGGCGGATCTGTTCGGTTGCCAGACGATAGCGCTCCTTTGGCGTGGCGTCGTCAAGCAGGCGGGTGAAAAATCCCAGTCGTTTTCGCGTCATGCGAACTCCTCCGTAGCGGGTGAAAAATGGGGAATGGCGGCAATCAGCTCGCGGGTATAGTCGTTCTGTGGTGACGTGAATAAGGTCTCGACGTCACCGTGTTCGACCACCTCACCGCTGCGCAGCACCGTGACGCTGTGGGCGATCCGGCGGACGGTAGAGAGATCGTGCGTGATAAAGAGGTAGGTCAATCCCAGTTGCTGCTGCAGCTGCTGAAGCAGTGCCAGAATCTGCGCTTGTACGGTGACGTCCAGCGCGGAGGTGGCCTCGTCCAGCACCAGAATAGTCGGCTCCAGGATCAGCGCCCGGGCGATGGCTACGCGCTGGCGCTGCCCGCCTGAAAGCTCCCTTGCGGTGCGGGTCAGGAGTTCAACGGGCAGGGCAACCCGCTGCGCCACGGTCTCTACACGGACCTTTCGCTCCGCCTTGCTGAGGCGAGCAAAGTTCTTCAGCGGCTCTTCGATGATGTCAAACAGGGTTTGACGCGGGTCGAGAGAGGCGAACGGGTTCTGGTAGACAAACTGGATCTTCTGGCGCAGCTGGCGGCGGGCCTCGCGGCTGAGGTCGGTGGCATCAATATCATCAATAATGACCTGTCCGCTGTCCGCCTGTTCAAAACCCAGCAAAATACGGGCGAGGGTGGTTTTCCCGGAGCCGGATTCCCCGACCAGCGTATGCGTGCTGCCGCGCCTGACGTCAAACGTCACCCGATCCAGCGCCTGAAGGTGATGACCTTTGCCCAGCGAGAACCGTTTGCTGATGGCGCGGGCGCGAATGGCCGGTGACGCCAGCGGAAGGCCAGCTACCGGGGCGATGGTCAGGCGCTGGCCCAGGAGATCGCTCAACAGCTGGCGGGTGTAGGCGTGCTGCGGGGTGCGGACAATGTCGGCGGTGTCGCCGTGCTCCTGAACCTCACCGTTGCGAAACACCAGCAGCCTGTCCGCGCGCTGCGCGGCCAGCGCCAGATCGTGAGTGACAAACAGAACCGCAGTACCCGATTCCCGGCGCAGGATATCCAGCAGATCGAGAATGCGTTTTTGCACCGTCACGTCCAGCGCGCTGGTGGGCTCATCGGCAACGATCACGTCCGGGCGCAGGGCAATGGCGATGGCAATCAGCACGCGCTGTTTCATCCCGCCGGAGAGCTGATGCGGATACTGCTTCATGCGCTTTTCGGGGTGGCTCAGTCCGACCTTTGTCAGCAGGGTGAGCACCTGCTCGTCGCGCTGGAGTGCCGTTACCTTTTGGTGCTGCTGAATAATTTCCCCGACCTGTACGCCGATCGTCTTCACCGGGTTGAGTGAATTACCCGGATCCTGCGGAACCAGGCTGATTCGCGCGCCGCGAAGGGTATCGAGACGCTTCGCTGACCACCGGCTAATCTCCTCGCCGTTGAGCACGATTTTCCCGGCATCGCGTCGGGCGTTATCCGCCAGCAGACCGATGATCGCCTGTGCTGTGGTTGTTTTGCCGGAGCCGGATTCGCCGACAAAGGCCAGCATTTCCCCCCGTCGGAGGGTGAAGCTGACGTTATGCACCACCTCGCGCCACTGGCGCGCGGTACGATAGCTGATGGTCAGGTTTTCTACCGAGAGTACGGTCATTTCAGGCCTCCGCTGAACTGCTGGCTGATACGGTTGGTGGCAAGCACGACGGCGATGACGACCACGCCGGGGAAGGTAGTTAACCACCAGGCGGTAGAGAGATAGTTACGACCTTCGGCAATCAATAAGCCCCATTCCGGAACAGGCGGCGGGGTGCCGTAGCCGAGAAAGCTCAGCGTGGAAAGCGCCAGAATGGCCTGACCAAACTGCAGCGTGGCAAAGGCGAGGACGGCGGTTAACGCGTTGGGCAGGATGTGTCGCCACAGGACCGCCAGGAACGTCCCGCCGCTGCCAAACGCCGCCTCGACATAATCCGTATGGCGGATGCGCACCACTTCACCCCGCGCGAGGCGGGCGAAGCTGGCGATGGAGGCCACGCCGACGGCAATGGCGGCGTTAACGGTGCCAAACCCGAGCAGAATAATGACCGTCAGCGAGAGCAGCAGAGACGGAATGGACAACAGCACGTCGACAAAACGCATCAGGAAAGACTCGACGCGTCCCGCGAACGCGCCGGCGATCACCCCCAGACCGGTGCCCACCACCAGCCCCATCGTGACGGCAGCGAGCGCTGCGCTCAGGGAATGGGACGCACCATACACAATGCGGGTGTAAACATCGCGGCCAAGCTGATCGGTGCCGAGCCAGTGGCCCGCCTGCGGTGCCAGACGTTGCGCTCCGGCGATGCCCTCAATCGGGCTGTATTGGGTTAACAGGCCGGGGGCTACGGCAGCAAAAATCGCGAGAATAATCACCGCCCACGCCAGCCACAGTCCCGGCTGCCACGCGACGCCCTGCCAGCCGGGAACGCGTTTTCGCGCGGCGGCAGCGTAATCGACCAGGCTCATGATGCACCTCCGGTAACGGTTTGCAGACGGGGATCCAGCAGCGGCATCAGCAGGTCCACCAGCAGATTGATCAGGACAAAGCCGAGAGCGGAAATCATGACCACCGCCTGAAGCACGGCGATGTCCTGGTTGTTCACCGCCTGCTGGGTCAGCTGCCCGAGCCCGCTGCGGCCAAATACGGTTTCGGTGATCAGCGCTCCGGCAATCAGTTCGCCCAGCAGCAGCCCGGCAATATTGAGTACCGGCAGCAGCGCGTTGCCGGTGACGTGGCGCCACAGGACGGCGGTTTCACTCAGTCCTTTGGCGCGGGCAACGGCGACAAACGGCTGCGTCGCCACCTGGTCCAGGCTGCGCATCAGAATTTGTGCCAGCGGGGCGGAGATCGGGATCGCGACGGTGACGATCGGCAGGATCAACCCCTGCAGCGGCGTCGGGTTAATCACCGGGATCAGCCGCAGCTGGAAAGAAAAGAGCTGGATAAGGGCAATCCCCAGCCAGAACGTGGGTAAGGAGATAAACAGGACCGGCAGAGACTGGAGGGTATTACTCAGCCAGCGCAGACCCGGCAGACGCGATGCAAAGGCCAGCGCAAACGCCAGCAGGACCGCGAGTACAAACGCGGGCAGGGCGAGGCTCAGGGTATCCGGCAGATTGCTGGCAATCAGCTCGCTGACCGGCACCCCGGCCTGTAACGAGTAGCCGAAATCTCCGCGCAGCATCGCCAGCAGCGTGTGGCCGTATTGCTGCCACAGCGGGCTGTCCGCGCCGTAGGCCACGCGCATCTCCTCGATTTGCGCCGGGCTTAGGCCCAGGTCCGGGTTCTGAAATTTAATCAGCACCGCGTCGCCAGGCAGCACCTGGAGCAACACGAACGAGAGGGTAAAGGCGGCCCACAGCACCAGCAGCCCGTGCCCAAGACGTTGAAGAAGTGCGTGGCGCATCGTCAGCTCCTCAGTGTTTCTCAATCCACGCGCCGTAGAACGACGGGCGGCCAACCGCTTCAAAATTGACGCCTTTTAGCCACGGCGCACCGGCAAAGACCTGCGGCTCCTCGAAAATCGGAATGACGTAGGCGTTATCCAGCAGGTAGCGCTGGGCATCGCCGGTCAGCTGCAGGCGTTTTTGCGGATCGACCTCTGAGGAGATATTAACCAGCAGCGCATTCAGCTTGTCGTCACGGAAGCTTTTGACCTTGTCGCTGGAGCCGCCTTTTTGCAGCAGCGCGTCGCGGTTAGCCGGGTAGAACATGCTTTTCACCACGTCCGGATCGGCGCGGCCCACTTCGGAGACGGTTAACGGGGTTTTCTGTGGATCAAGGTTATCCAGCGTGCGGCTGCCTGCATCACCGGCTTTCACGCTCAGCGCCACGCCCACCTGACGCCACTGCTGGGCAACCAACTGCAGCACCTCTTTATTTTGCGGCTGCGGCAGGGATTCATATACCGTCAGCGCCAGCCGCTGGCCGTCTTTGGCGCGGATCCCGTCGCTGCCCGCTTTCCAGCCCGCCTCGTCCAGCAGCTGGTTGGCTTTTGCCGGATCAAAGGTCAATTTGTCGCTGAGATCGATAAAGCCCGCGGCGGAATTGGCAATCACCGACTTCGCCTGCGGATAGTTGGCCGAGAAGAGGGTCTCGACCACCTGCTTTGCATTCGTGGCATGCAGCAGCGCCTGGCGCACGCGAATATCGGAGACCAGCGGGTTATCCGGGCGGAAGCTGATACTGTCGTTCACCCCGCGCGTTGGGGCAGCGTAGATTTTATAGCCCTGGTCTGTCGCCTGCTTTTCGTCATAGGCCTGCACCTGGCGAATAAAGTCGGCCTGACCTGCCAGCAGGGCGCCGACGCGCACGCTGTCTTCCTGGGTGACGATAAACTTGATGCCATCCAGATTGGCTGGACCCTGTTGCGTCAGGCTTTTGGGCCCCCACTGGTAGTCCTTACGGGCTTCGAGCGTCACTTCGCGGCCGAGCTTCTCGTCCTTCACCACAAACGGGCCGGAGCCGATGATATGCCGGGCGTCTCCCAGCTCTTCAAAGTTGCGCTTCAGCGTGCTGAGCGAGACCAGACCCGAGCCAATCGTGGCGGTGCCCTGCAGGAACCCCGGCGACGGTTTTTTGAAGTAGAACTTCACGGTCAGCGGGTCGACCACTTCGCTGCGATCGTAGTTATTGATCACTTCTGACACCGGCAGGCGCTGCGCCTTATTGCCCAAACCGTAGGTATCAAAGTTTTTTGCTACGGCGTTGGCGTCCAGCGGCGTGCCGTCGGAGAAAGTGATCCCCGGGCGAATTTTGAAGGTGTATTCGGTTTTATCGGCGTTGGTGGTCCAGCTTTCGGCCACCCACGGTTCGACCTGCAGCGTCTTTGGATTTTGCCACGTCAGTTTGTCGGTGATCTGGTTCAGAATGCCGCCGTTCGGGTAGAAGCCGCCGGCAGGCGGATAGAGGTTGGTGTGCGCCTGTTGTTCCAGATAAATCAGCGTGCCGCCTTTGACCGGCGCATCGGCGGACCAGGCTGCGGTTGTCGTCAGAATCAGCGCCGTCAGCAGCGGCAGACGAAATGGGGTTTGCATGGTGAATTCCTTTGTTATCTTCTTGTTAGCGTCGGATTCATCATCGGGCGCGGGGGAAAACAAGGGAACAAAGGAATTAAGATAAGGATTGCCGGAAACTGAAAATAAAAACGCCCCGTTAGCGGGGCGATGGCGGGGACCTAAACGAATTTCGCCAGCGGGTCGGCGGCGGCAAAGGCGACCGTTTTGTCTGCTAATGGCGGATAGATCAGCTCATTCGTGATGGCGATTTTGATCTTCTTCGCCTCGTCGCGGACGGATTTGACGGCCTGTTCCCAGCCCTCGGTATAGACCGCGCCCCACGCGCCTAAATCCAGACAGGTAACATAGTTCACCTGACGATAAGGGTAAGGAGTAACGTTCAGCAGGCTGGCGGCAGCGTTATGACCGGCAAATTTCCCTAGCTGGATCGCGTGCTGGCAGGTCATCAGCGCCGTGTTGCCCGCATCGTCTGTTTTGGCGTGAGCCATATCGCCGGTGGCATAGACGTCAGGATGTGCGGGGACCTGCAACGTTTCTGTCACAACCAGGCGGCCCTGGCTATCGCGTTCACCGCCTATCTGCAGGCTGAGAGGATTTGCCTCGACGCCTGCGGTCCAGACGACGGTCGCAGCAGCAATACGTTCACCGTTTTTCAGCGTTACGCCGTGAGCATCAATGGCTTCAACTTCACTCTTCAGCCGCCATTCAACGCCCAGCGCCTCACTCGCCTCTGCAATTGTTTTACGCAATGCGTCGCTATAACGGCCGCCAATGACTGGCCCTCTCTCAACTACGACTATTTTAATCTCCGTATTGTCACCAAAACGGGCACGCAGTCGGGCAGGTAGCTCCGTTGCCAGCTCGATGCCGGTAAAGCCGCCTCCGCAGACTACCACGGTGTTGCGCTCGGGCGTGGAGGGACGTAACGCCAGTGAATCAAGGTGGCGCTCAAATACCTGTGCGGATTCCAGCTGGTCGATGTCAAAGGCGTAGTCAGCCAGGCCGGCAATCGGTGGGCGTTTGGTCTGGCTGCCCGTAGCGAGGATCAGCCTATCGTAGGAAGCCGTAGCATGCGCGCCATTGGACATCCGGTATAAAACGGTTTTTGCCGTGGTATCAATTTGTTCCACGTGTCCGGCGATGAATGTGATATCAAGCTCGGCAAACAGGTCAGTCAACGGGGCGACCAGCGTTGAAACCTTCTCCTCATAGAAGCGTGGCCGAACGCGCAGTTCGGGTAAGGGGGCCAGAACCGCAATTTCCAGACTGTTATTACCCTGCTGCTCAGAGAGACGTGCCGCGCTCACGGCTGCCCACATACCCGCAAAACCACTGCCTACGATTAAAATCTGCTTTTTCATATTCGATCCTTTCTCCCGCCAGGCTTCATGCCTGACATAACTGCCACTATACTTGTCGGAGTTAACTCCGACAACTTCTTTCTGAGTTAAAAATCGTTATAATGCTCCGAACACTAATTCGGAGTTAACCATGGCGTTTTACAGTTCCGGTGTGGAATACGGCATTCACAGCCTGATGTGTATGGTGGATGCGAAGGGCAACGAGCGTGAGATGAGCGTCCGTGAGATGGCTGCCTTGCAGGGCGTGCCGTATGACTACCTCGGCAAAATCTTCACACGCCTGTCACGTGCCGGGCTGGTCATCAGTACGGAAGGCAAGGGCGGGGGCTTTAAGCTGGCGCGTCCGGCGGAGCTGATCAGCGTGCTGGATGTGGCGCATGCCATTGACGGCGAGAAAAACATGTTCGAATGTCGTGAAGTGCGCCAGCGGCTGGCCGTGTTTGATGAAGCACCGCCTGCCTGGGTCTGCGACGGCCCGTGCGGAGTACGTTCAGTCATGGATAGCGCGCAGCAGCGGATGGAAGAGGAGCTCGCGCGTCATACTATTCTCGACCTGGCGCGTAAAATGTACCGAAAAGCGCCGGACACCTTCCAGATTGAGGTTCAGGAGTGGATTTCAGTTCGTCGTTCGTCGTAGCAATGAGCCGGGTAAGGCGTAGCCACTACCCGGCAAAAGGTGTTTACGAGCGTAAGTCGATCACCATACGGCCACGGATCTGGCCCTGTTCCATCTCTTTAAAGATGGCGTTGATGTCCTCGATAGGACGCATCGTCACTTTCGGTACTACTTTGCCCTCGGCCGCAAACTGGAAGGCCTCCTGCAGATCCTGACGGGTGCCAACCAGCGAACCTACCACCTGAATACCGTCCAGCACCAGGCGCGGAATGTCCAGGCTCATCGCTTCCGGCGGCAGGCCAACGGCGACCACGCGGCCACCGGCACGCACGGCATCTACCGCCGAGTTGAAGGCCGCTTTTGCGACGGCGGTGACGACTGCGGCATGCGCGCCGCCGGTTTTTTCCTGCACAATCTTAGCGGCATCTTCGCTGCGGGAGTTGATGGTTAAATCTGCACCCATGCTCGCGGCCAGCTTCAGCTGTTCATCGTTAACGTCCAGGGCGATGACTTTGGCGTTAAAGACGTTTTTGGCGTACTGCAGCGCAAGGTTGCCCAGCCCGCCCAGACCGTAAATCGCAATCCACTGGCCCGGCTTAATACCCGACACCTTCACCGCTTTGTAGGTGGTCACGCCAGCGCAGGTAATGCTGCTGGCCGCCGCCGAATCCAGACCGTCCGGCACTTTTACCGCGTAATCCGCGGTGACGATGCACTCTTCCGCCATGCCGCCGTCAACGGAGTAACCGGCGTTTTTCACGTCACGGCACAGGGTTTCGTTGCCGGAATTACAGTATTCGCAGTGTCCGCAGCCTTCAAAGAACCAGGCCACGCTTGCGCGGTCGCCAACTTTCAGCGACGTCACGCCAGGGCCGACTTCTTTCACGATACCAATACCTTCATGGCCCAGGATTACCCCGGTTTTATCGCCAAAATCACCGTTCTTCACGTGGAGGTCGGTATGGCATACACCACAGCACTCCATTTTCAGCAGGGCTTCCCCATGCTTAAGCGGGCGTAAGGTTTTTTCAGTGACATTGACCTGATGATCCTGAGTAACAACAGCAGCCTTCATGTGTATCTCCTTGTTCATGATAAGAATCTGCATAGCAGGTGTAGTACCCCTTAAGGATTAATACATTAGCCTGGTAATGCAAGGCTGCGGCAACATAATGTCATCATCTGATTCGATTTCGGATTAAGAATACGGCGATCCTCTAATAATTAAGGGGGAAAATGCTGGCCCGGCGAGGTGCTCGCCGGGCGCAGATTTACAGCTGGGCTTCAATCTCCTCAATTTCTCTTCGCCATTGCGCCTGCAGCTGCGGCTTCTGATGTTTCGGCTTACGCGCCAGATCGTCTTCCAGGAGCGTTTCCAGCGCGATCAGCCGCTCCAGCAGATCGTCGTACGGCGAGGGTTGAACTTCCCCAGCGGTGACGACGGGCCCGGCGGATGTCCCCAGCCCTGCGCTTTCACGCAGCCGCTCAAACACGGATTCAGCATCGTGCCACTCGCTCAGCCAGCCGTCCTCAATCAGCCAGAAACGGTTACAGCTTTGGCTAATTAACTGGCGATCGTGGCTGACCAGCAGCACGCCGCCTTCGAACTGTTGCAGCGTTTCCGCCAGTGCCTCTTTGCCTTCCATGTCGAGATGGTTGGTGGGCTCATCCAGCATCAGCAGGCTGTAGCGGGCAAGCGTCAGCCCGACGAACAGCAGGCGAGAGCGCTCGCCGCCGCTGAGCGTGCTGACTTTTTGCCCGTGGCGCGCCCACGGGAACCCGGCGCTGATGAGCGCCATCTTCCTGTTTTGCGGGTCGGGAGCGAAAGGTGCCAGCGCGTCGAGCAGCGTGGCGTCATCCGGCAGCTGATGCAGCGTCTGGTCGTAGTAGCCCGGCGAGACGCGCGGATGGATTTTCAGCCCGCTGTCCGTCGGTTCATCCACAAAATGTCGCCAGATAAGCTTCATCAGCGACGATTTACCACAGCCGTTACGACCGACAATTGCTACGCGATCGCCGCTTTTCAGCCGCGCCGTTTCGATGTTAAACAGCGGCGGTAGCCCGGGCGCAGGCGGGACGCTTAGGTTTTCCATCTCCAGCAGACGGTCCGCCCGCAGCGCGTCGCCGCGCAGGGTTAGCGTCCATGGACTGCCCGCCGTGAGCGCGGTCTGGCTATCTTTGAGTCGTTCGACCTGTTTTTCCATCTGCTTGGCTTTGCGGGCCAGGTCTTCGTTGTCGTAAACCTTACCCCAGGTCGCCAGCCGCTTTGCGCTGGCGGTCACGCGGTCGATCTCCTTTTGCTCCGCCTTGTGGCGCTGCGCATCGCTTTCATCTTTTGCGTCCAGTGCCTGACGTGCCGCCGTGCAGGGAAGGGCAAAGTAGTGCAGCGTCTTATCACGCAGGATCCAGCTGCCGTTTGTGACGGCATCCAGCAGCTGCCTGTCGTGCGAAACCAGCACGAAGCTGCCTGACCAGTTCTGTAAAAAGTGTTCCAGCCAGAGCATGGTCGGCAAATCGAGGTGGTTGCTGGGTTCATCCAGCAGGAGCAGATCCGGCTCGTGAATCAACGCCCGCGCCAGCAGCAGGCGGGTGTGCTGTCCGCCGCTCAGGGTGGCCGATTGCAGCGTCATATCCTGCGGCGTGAAGCCCATGCTCGCCAGCAGCGTTTCAGCTTTCCAGCGCAGGCTGTCGTGCTCAGCTAAAGGCAGTTGCGCGAGTACGGCATCCAGCATGGTCAGCGGGAAAATGGCGTCCGGGAGATGTTGCTCCACGCGCGCCATCAGGCAGTGTCCGGCCAGCGCTACCGTTCCGGCGGCTGGGATATCTGTTCCGTCCAGCACCTTTAAAAGCGTACTTTTGCCGCAGCCGTTGTCGCCCAGCAGGCCGATGCGGTCGCCTTTTTTCAGCGTAAAGGAGAGTGAGTCGAAGAGCGTGCCAAACGCCGTATCAACGCGTAAAGATTGTGCAGTGAGTAAAGTGCTCATTGTTGCTTACCCAAGAGTTACAGGCATGTTTATGCCTCGTCAAACATCGCTGACGATAACTCAGTAAGCCCGAGAGAAGGGATTTCAGGGGTTGGTGTCTTCGCTCAAGCAGAAGTTATCGCAGCACGATACCGATAACGCTTGAGCTGGTGCGATCACCAAATGTATGTGAAACATTGAAAATTTCACGATACAGCATAATTAGCCTCCTTATATGTTATGAGTTTGTAGGTGACTATCACTATACAACGTTTTCCTGCATATACCAAACAGAGGGGCAGCAGTGCTGCCCAGAATTATTTTTTCCGTATAAGAACATACAGGGCTAGTGTGAGAACTGACGCACTGAATGCGGAAACACCTAAAAAAAGGTACAGAACGAAATCCATGATCAATTCGTCGCCATATATTTTAAAATGCTCCGCAAAAGAGTACTGCACTTCCGGTGGAATAACTTTATATAGTGTGAGTAACGAAAGAAACACTGCCGTACACCATAGCAGTGCCAGTAGTATCACTTTCATTAATAAACCTGCACAACGCCATGAGCAATCATATAGTTTCCCAGTTGCAGCCCTCCCGTTCGTAGCAAGGCTGATGCCAGAACCTTAAAATCGCTCTGACTGTAAAGCGTGATACATCCCTTACTTAATCCAGATGGTCCGATAGGGTGCAATCTGAATTCTCCTCGCCTTATACCGTTCACAAAAGTCTCATCATTTATCAATCCGTCATCGCGATATAAAGCAAACCACTCGCTCCGATTGGAACCCGTGAAAAATGCATTTACACTGTCCTTTGTTTGAGTATACCAACCACCTAATCCACGTAATAGTATGTAATATCGGCCCGGAGGGAGAGGGCCTATGTCGGGTAAAGACGCGCTTTCGGGACGATTTGTTGCATTGCCATTCCCCGAAAATGCTGGGAAAAAACCCACTCCGGGCACAGACAGTGTTGCGTACTTACCGCCGTTGAGGTGGAAATAGCATTGCAGGAGATTCATGAACGGTCATTCCATGAGTCTGCAAAGATGATATTACCGTCGCAATGTTGCCACGTGATTTTCTCATAACGCAGGGAAACATTTTCTAGATGATTATGTTTTTCCATTGCCGAGTTTTTTACGTCATGCATCAAGGGGCATATTGAGACAACTTTTACGTTCTCAAGGTACATGTTGAAGTATTCGACTTCCTGACCCGCGTCGTCGATCTTGTACCACTTAAACTCGGCACTTTTCAGCGTTTGGCCTTTTGCCACGGCCTTGTATAAGTAAGGGCTAGAACTGTCAAACTCCTTTTCAAATACCAGCGCACTATGAACGCGCGTACCCGTTATTTTTCCTGTCATGTTATCTGTTGGCAGATACAGTCCATGACCGAACCCTAATATCTCGATACTTCCCTCGCGATCTTGTACATCAACAGCGCCTTTGATATCTGCGCCGCCGTCATCTTTAAGCCAAAGGTAAGCCGGAATTGCCATTTCAAAACTCCTTTTTCAATTAATGAATTTAGTGATGCGGAACGTTACTAAACCTTTAAAAGAAACTGTTTAATAGGCAAAAAATGTTATGCAAAATATTTATATTTCAATGAGATATGAATTGTTGTCGGAATATTGATTTTTTAAATAATGGTCAGGGGAATACTGTAGAAGTGGCAAAGAAAATAAAGGGAGGAGGGTGTTCACGTTCCCTCTCCCTTTTGAGGAGAGGGAAGGGTCGGAGCTAATTAAATCGAGGTACGGCGATAGCTGCGGTATTCAGGCATCCAGAAGTTATCATCAATAGCCTGCTGCAGTGCGTCGGCAGAGGTTTTCACCGCCACGCCCTGCTGCTGCGCCATTTTACCCACCGCAAACGCGATAGCGCGCGACACCTTGTGAATGTCCTTCAGTTCCGGCAGCACCAGCCCTTCTCCGTTGTTGACCAGCGGCGAATAGCCCGCAAGGGTTTCGCTCGCTGACATCAGCATCTCATCGGTAATGCGGGACGCGCCGGAGGCGATCACGCCCAGACCAATGCCCGGGAAGATATAGGAGTTGTTGCACTGGGCGATCGGATAGGTTTTATCCTTCCACACCACCGGATCGAACGGGCTGCCGGTGGCAACCAGTGCGTTACCTTCGGTCCAGGCGATGATGTCCTGCGGCGTCGCTTCCACGCGGGAAGTCGGGTTAGACAGCGGCATCACGATAGGGCGCTCGCAATGCTTGTGCATCTCGCGAATAATCTCTTCGGTGAAGAGACCTGTTTGCCCGGAAACACCGATCAGAATATCCGGCTTCACGTTGCGCACCACGTCCAGCAGGGAGAGCACTTCGTTGTCGGTGTCCCAGTTCTTCAGGTTCTCGCGCTTCTGCACCAGCTTGGTCTGGAACGGCAGCAGGTTCGGCATACCGTCGGTCAGCAGGCCGAAACGGTCAACCATAAAGACGCGGGAGCGGGCCAGCTCTTCGCTTAAGCCTTCGCGCTGCGTCTGGGCAATAATCTGCTCGGCGATGCCGCAGCCCGCAGAGCCTGCGCCCAGGAAGACGATTTTCTGGTAGCTCAGCTGGCTGCCGGCCGCGCGGCTGGCGGCGATAAGCGTGCCCACGGTCACCGCTGCGGTGCCCTGGATGTCGTCGTTAAAGGAGCAGATCTCATCGCGATAGCGGTTCAGCAGCGGCATCGCGTTTTTCTGCGCAAAGTCTTCAAACTGCAGCAGAACGTCCGGCCAGCGGTGCTTCACGGCCTGGATGAAATCGTCGACAAACTGATAGTACTCGTCGTCGGTAATGCGCGGATGACGCCAGCCCATGTACAGCGGATCGTTCAACAGTTGCTGGTTGTTGGTGCCGACATCCAGCACCACCGGCAGGGTGTACGCCGGGCTGATGCCGCCGCAGGCGGTGTAGAGAGAGAGTTTACCGATTGGGATCCCCATCCCGCCAATGCCCTGGTCGCCGAGGCCGAGAATACGTTCCCCGTCCGTCACCACAATCACTTTAATATTGTGGTTCGGCACGTTCTGCAGAATGTCGTCCATGTTGTGACGGTTCTGATAAGAGATAAAGACGCCGCGTGAGCGACGGTAGATCTCAGAGAAGCGTTCGCACGCCGCACCCACCGTTGGGGTGTAGATCACCGGCATCATCTCTTCGAGATGGTTTTGCACCAGGCGATAGAAGAGGGTTTCGTTGGTGTCCTGGATGTTGCGCAGATAGATGTGTTTGTCGATCTCGGTTTTGAAGCCCTGATACTGGATCCACGCGCGCTCCGCCTGCTCTTCAATGGTTTCAACCACTTCCGGCAGCAGGCCAAGCAGGTTAAAGCTGCTGCGCTCTTCCATGCTGAAGGCGCTGCCTTTGTTGAGCAGGGGGAATTCGAGTAAAACCGGGCCGGCATAAGGGATATATAAGGAACGATGTTTTTTCAGTTTGTTGTCCATGTCACTCACTCTTTTTTTGAAGATCCGTCCCTGACACTGCTGTTTGTCATCTTTCTGGCCTGTGCTACGGGGTGCGGTCGGGCGGTATTATAAAGGAGCTAAATATTAATTACCGCAACACATAAACAAAAACACCATCGGTTTTGCCGATGGTGTTCTGGATCTCAGTCGGGAACTTACTTGCCCGCGTGGCGTTTTCTGCCGGTGGCGTGAGTGACTTGCGTTTCGTGGTCGCCTTCAATCACCACTTTACGCTGATTAGAAAGCTTGTAGTTCAGTCCCAGAATGTGGCGTGCCTGACGGTTCGATTTCATGTTAACTCCTCAATCCTGTTGATAGTTTTAAGGACCAGTTTGCTTTCGCAAACGAAATGTAACCCCTTAGGTTGCAGATCCAGCTTAGCAGGTTTTTACAAAGGTGCGTTTTGCCCGCTGACGACGTAGTTAATGGTCTGCTGGTAGATGTCACTGAGGATGTCATTATCCGTGGATTCCACCCACTTGGTCAGTTCCATTAAAATGTCATCTTCAGTCACAGCACCATGCTCGGCGTGAAGACCCTGCGCAATCGCGTTAACGAGCTCAGGTTGTGCTGCTGTGGTATTAGCCGGGTAATAAGTAAACATGCTGCCTCCGTGTCGTTGTCTGTTTATTGGTACGGCTCGCAAAAAATTTAATTCATAAACAGAATGGCAAATATTTCCCCGGTTGTGTCTCAGATTCATCTTAGAAATAAAAATGACATAAGTGCATGCTTTTATGCGCTTTTAAAACGGAGGGATATATTGGCGTGAGGCAGTGCGGATATTATGGCGGTGCTCCTGCTATCGCGGGAATATAGCAGGAGCCGTTTTTAAATTACCACTTCATTTCGCCGGTATTCACTTTGGCGCTTAATTCCAGAGAGCTCTCTTCGGCCAGGCCCGGATACTGTTTTTTCAGTGCACCGATGACGCCCGCAGAGTTTTTATGTGCCGACAACGCCTGTTCAAAATGCTGCAGATAGCCACGGGTAAAATCAATAGCCCCGGTTCCGGACGGTGGCGTGCCCAGGTAGTGGCCCGGTATCACGCGTTCCGGCCTGTGCGCGGCCATGTTGTCCAGGGTCTGCTGCCACTGCTGACGGCGAGCCGGCGTCTGGGTATCAGCCGTCCAGACGTGAATCCCCCAAGAGATCCCGGTGCCGCCGAGGATGGTTTTCACGGACGGGATCCACACATAGGCCGCATAGCTGTCCGGCTGCTCGATATCGACCTTTTCCCCGTCAATCATAAAGGTGGTGGAGGCGAGCACCTGCGGCACCACCAGTTCCGTTGGCGCGCCGTCTTTCATCTGCGGGCCCCAGAAGGCGAGCTTGGCGTCTTTGGTGGCCTTAATATGGTCAACCACCTGCTGCGTGGCCACCACTTTGGCATTCGGGAAGGCCTTCACCAGCGGCTGCAGGCCAAAATAGAAATCCGGATCGCCGGAGGTGATCACAATCTTATTCAGCGTTTTACCGCTGCGGCGAATTTTCTCTACCAGCGCTTCGCCATCCTTCACGCTGAACTGCGCGTCAAACAGCACCGCCTCTTTCGGGCCGGAAACGAGCGTGGAGGAGACCGCGAAAATGCCTTTTTCCTGCGGGTTATAGGTATCAATCGTCAACGGCGCAGCAAAAACGGCCGGAGCGAAAAGGGTGGAAAGCAGGGCAATATGAGTGAGTTTCATGCTGTTGTCTCTGTTGTTCAGGAATGTCTCTATTGTACGGATATTCTCATTTGCCAGAATTCCTGAAACAAGACATGCTTAGTTTCATAAATCGAGCAGATGGAGCTTATATGGATCGCGTTATTGCCGCTCAGGTCTATAACCGGATATGCGAGCTGGGAAGCCTGAGCGCGGCGGCCCGCGCGCTGGGCATTTCCCGGCCGATGGTGAGCCGTTACCTTGAACAAATGGAGAAGTGGGCGGGGACGCGGCTGGTAAACCGCTCCACGCGCAAGCTGACGCTGACGGCGGCAGGGGAAAAGGTGCTGCAAAAAACGCGGACGCTCTCGCAGATCTCGCAGGAAATCGAAGGTCAGTCGGAAAAAGATCTGCCGTCCGGCACGCTGCGGGTAGCCTGCGCGCACTTTACCGCCATGCACCTGATTGCGCCGGTCCTGCCCGGCCTGCTCTCGCGCTATCCGCAGCTGCGCATCGAGCTGGACGTGAACAACCATCCGGTCAGCCTGGTGGGAGAGCGCATTGACGTCGCCGTGCGCATTACCGATAACCCGGAGCCCGGCATGATCGCCCGCCGGCTGGGGGAGTGTCGATCGGTGCTCTGCGCCTCGCCGGCGTATCTGGCACAGCACGGCACGCCCGTCAGCCCCGAAGAACTGGCGCAGCATAACTGCCTGCACTACAGCTTTTTTGCGGGGCAGTCCTGGCACTTCCTGACGCCGGAAGGCGAAAGCCTGAGCGTGGCCGTCAGCGGCAACCTGAGCGCCAGTATCTCTTCACTGCTAATGAACGCGGCGATCGAGCACTGCGGCATCGCCATGCTGCCGGAGCGCGAAGCGCGCGCCGCGCTTGAGCAGGGATTACTGGTGCCGGTACTGGCGTCGCTGGAGCCGAAACCGCTTGCCATTCACGGCATTTATCAGTCACGGGAATACCAGCCTGCCGCGCTGCGCGTGTTTCTTGACGAACTGTCCCGCCACCTTGCCTGAGGGGCGATTATTTTGCCTTTAGCCAGGGAGAGGCCGTGCTCCAGAAAATAATATCGGCCCCGAGATAATTTTCGCCGAAGCGGACAAACTCGGCTTTGGTGAACGGTTTTCCGGTCTGAGGATCCTTATAGGTCAGAGTCGGCTCCTGAACCGCCATGGCGATGAGCGGCAGCGCCTGTTTATTTTTATGGAAGAAGGGATAGGCATTCTTCATGTGCGCCTTGCGGTTGGGCACAATGTCCGGCCCGCCCAGGCCGATATTGTTGGCGCTGGCATACGCAAAAAGACGCCCCATATAGTTGTGGTCGTTATCCCACTCGCACGGCCAGAAGTTCACGTACTGCACCACATGTGATTTCTGAAAAACCTTGCGCGCAAAGGCCAGATTTTCCATCTCACCCGCGAAATAGCTGTCGCAGGTGAAGCCCGCTGGCGGATTTTTCTCGTCAATATCAATCGCGGTTTCAGGCAGGTTTACGCCATATACCTCGCCATCAAAGCGTTTTGCGAGCGCTGCCAGCAGTGCCTGGTAGCGCTGGCGCACCGTGGGGTCCCACTGACGCGCTACCCATCCTGCGCCGACAGGCTTGCCCTCGCCGGGGTTATCAAACTGCGGCGCAATCCCGCCGCTGTATTGCTTATCGTGCATCAGATAGTCCGGAACGTAGCGGGCGTCCGGCTCAAAGAAACGATCCTGGATCTGAATAAAGAGTTTTTTCCGGGCGGCCTTAAGACGCGCCAGATCCTGCTCAATCCGCGAGAAGTCATAGCTGTCCTTCTCGGGTTCAAGCTGGCGCCAGTTGTACACGATCTGCACGCCGCCGATGTCGCCACGCGCAACCAGCGGGAACGCCGCGTCGAGATCGCCTGAGCTGGTATAGATATAGTTTTCCGGCGTTTTGGCCAGTGAAGAAAGAGAGAGAGCCAGCGTGGCTACCGCGACGGCCATCCTGATTTTTAGCGTCATATCATTATCCTTGTTGTCGGTACAGCAGGTGAAAGACACGGAATCGTCTGTGTTCCAGGGCGTGTCAGATGCGTAGTCTATACTTAACCCTTTGTAAGCCAAAAGGAGAGCAAGAATGACGATTCATAAGCACGGTTCGGCACACTGGTCTGGCGACATTAAGCGCGGGAAAGGAACGGTTTCCACCGAGAGCGGCGTTCTCAACCAACAGCCTTACGGCTTTAACACCCGCTTTGAGGGTGAAAAGGGGACCAACCCGGAAGAACTGATCGGCGCGGCACATGCGGCTTGTTTTTCCATGGCGCTGTCGCTGATGCTGGGTGAAGCGGGCTATACCGCTGATTCGATTGATACGACCGCGGACGTCTCTCTGGATAAAACCGACGGCGGCTTTGCCATCACTAAGGTTGCGCTGCAAAGTAAGGTCACCGTACCGGGCATTGCGCCACAGCAGTTTGACGGCATTATTCAGAAAGCCAAAGCGGGCTGTCCGGTGTCGCAGTTGCTCAAGGCCGAAATTACCCTGGACTATAAGCTTAACTAAATCACAGCCGGGTTTGCGCCCGGCTATCCCTTCAGCGCGGCGGGGAACACCTCCGCCAGCCAGGCGATAAACACCTTCAGTCTGTGCGTTAAATGCCGGTTCTGCGGGTAGACCACGTGAAACGGGTACGCGGCAGGCTGCCAGTCACCCAGAATCGCCACCAGCGCTCCCGCCTGCAAATAGGTCTTTGCTGAATACTCAAAGGTTTGAACGATCCCCAGACCCGCCGCGGCAGCCGCCAGATGAGCGTTACTTTCATTGACGCCGAGATAATGCGGAAGAGTGATTTCCAGCGCCTCGCCGTTCTGTCGGAAGCGAAACGGAAACGGCCGCCCGGTGACGGGAGAGAGATAACTAACAAGCTTGTGGCCGTTGCGCAGCTCCTGCGGATAGGCCGGAACGCCGTGGTTTTTAAGGTAACCCGGCGTCGCGCAGGTGACCATTTGAGCGTCACCGAGATGACGAGCGATAAGCGTTGAATCGTTCAGCGGGCCGCCGCGGATCACGCAGTCTACGTTACCGCTGATAAGATCGACCGGACGATCGGCCACGCCAAGATCGATACGGATATCCGGGTAGCGCTGCATAAAATCCGGCAGCAGGGGGATGAGCACGTCCCGTGCGGTGGAACCGCCCACGTCAACCCGCAAATGTCCCTTGGGCGTCGCGCCGGAAACGCGAAACGAGGTGTCGATATCTTCGATATCAATCAGCACCCGGCGCGCTTTTTCATAGTATTCCAGCCCTTC
Source organism: Enterobacter sp. 22499 (assembly GCF_052044815.1). Lineage (NCBI taxonomy): Bacteria > Pseudomonadati > Pseudomonadota > Gammaproteobacteria > Enterobacterales > Enterobacteriaceae > Enterobacter > Enterobacter sp. 22499. The sequence goes on from NZ_JBQENR010000001.1 coordinate 84,177, forward strand.
AGGCGTCGTGACCACCCGACGAGTCGTCCGGTGAAGGAGACGTATCGCCAGGTGCGCCTCAAGGGATTTAACCAGTTTGCTCAGCGTGGCGATCGGCATATTCAGCGAGTCCGCCGCGCGGGTAAAACTGCCGGATTCCACCACCCGCGTGAAGGCGCGCATCGCCATTAGCTGATCCATGATGACCTCTGATTATTTCCATAGGTGAATAGTCATTTTCATTTTTGCCCATTTTTCATAAATGTCGCAAGGGATAAAGTCTGTCCAACGCAAACACAAAAAGGTAAATGACATGAACACGACTCTCTCAGGAAAAATTGCACTGGTCACCGGCGGCAGCACCGGTATTGGTCTTGCCACGGCGCAGGAGCTGGCGGCACAGGGCGCGAAGGTGTACATCACCGGGCGTCGTCAGGCCGAACTTGACGCCGCGGTAGCAGAGATTGCTTCTGACGCAGTGGGCATTCGCGCGGACGTCTCTAAGCTTGCCGATCTGGATGCGGTTTATGCCCGGATAGCAAAAGAAGAAGGCCGTCTCGATATTCTGTTCGCCAATGCGGGTGGCGGCGATATGCTGCCGCTGGGCGCGATCACCGAAGAACAGTTTGACCGGATTTTTGGCACCAACGTTCGCGGGGTGCTGTTCACGGTGCAGAAGGCGCTGCCGCTGTTATCAACCGGCTCGTCGATCATTCTGACCGGCTCGACGGTGTCGATTAAGGGGACGGCCAACTTCAGCGTCTACAGCGCCAGTAAGGCCGCGGTGCGTAACTTTGCCCGCTCCTGGGCGCTGGATTTGCAGGGCCGTGGGATCCGCGTCAATGTCGTAAGCCCGGGCCCGATCAAAACGCCTGGTTTAGGGGATCTGGTGCCGGAAGAACACCGCCAGGGGCTGTACGACGCGCTGGCCGCGCAGGTGCCGCTCGGACGTTTAGGTGCGCCGGGCGAGGTGGGTAAAGCGGTGGCGTTTCTGGCCTCCGACGCGGCCAGCTTTATCAACGCCACCGAGCTGTTTGTGGACGGCGGGATGGCGCAAATTTAGCCCAGGCTGCGCCAGCAGCGAACGTGACGGCCCTCGCGAGAGGGCTGTAGCGGCTGAGGACGTTCGCACCCCTGCGCGGCCATCGGGCAGCGGTCGCGGAAAAAACAGCCTTCGGGCAGATGACGGTTGCCGGGAAGCTCCGTTTTGCGTAACGCCAGCGTTTCATCCAGCGGCTCTCCGGTGCGGGGAACCGAATCGAGCAGCAGGCGGGTATAGGGGTGGCGCGGCTCGCCAAGTACCTGCGCGGCGCTGCCCAGCTCCACAATCTGTCCGAGATACATCACCGCCACGCGGTCGCTCATGTGTCTGACCACCGAGACGTTATGCGAGATCAGTACGTAGGTCAGATTACGCTGCTGCTGTAGCGTCACCAGCAGGTTGAGGATTTGCGCCTGCACGGAGATATCCAGCGCGCTGGTGGGTTCATCGAGCACGATGATATCCGGGTCGGACGAAAGTGCCCGGGCGATGGCAATGCGCTGGCGCTGCCCGCCGGAGAAGGCGTGTGGAAGGCGGTCGAGATATTCCGGGCGAATGCCCACCTGCAGCGCCAGATCAGCCGCCAGCTGGCGGCGTTCGCGCTCGCTGCTGCGTTTTTGCACCCACACCGGCTCGGTAATGATGCGCCAGACCGGCAATCGCGGGTCGAGCGAGGAGAGCGGATCCTGAAACACCATCTGCATGCCGCCCGCGTGGTGCGCACGCTGGCATGCGCCGGTGCTGGGTTTAAGCATCCCCATCAGCAGCTGCGCCAGCGTGCTTTTCCCACAGCCGGATTCCCCGACAACGCCCAGCGTTTCGCCCCGACGGATCTGGAGATCCAGCCCGTTGAGCGCATGGACCCGTTCCGTCACGCGGCCCAGCCAGTTTTTGCGCGCCGCAAAGTTCACGTGCACGCTATCCAGTTCCAGCAGTACATCAGACATGGTGTTTCTCCCGTTGTGGATACCAGCAGGCAGCCTGTTGGCCCTCTGCGCCTTGGGGCTGCAGGCGCGGCGTTTCGCTGCATTTCGCCCCCGCGGCAAAGCAGCGCTCGCGGAACGCGCACCCCTGCGGAAGATGGCTGAGGTTGGGCACAGTGCCGGGGATGGCGGGAAGCAGATCGCGCGGCTGGCCGTTTTCCGGCGCGCACCGCAGCAGGCCGATAGAATAGGGATGCACAGGGCGGTGGATCAGCGTTTGCGTGGCACCGCTCTCTATCACGCTGCCCGCATACATTACGTACATTCTGTCACAGAGCTGGGACACTACGGCCATATCATGGCTGATAAACAGCACCGAGGTGCCGCTGGCCTTCGCCTTATGCTTCAGCAACCGCAGCACCTGGAGCTGAACGGTCACGTCCAGCGCGGTGGTCGGTTCGTCGGCGATGATCAGCTCCGGCTCGCAGGAGAAGGCAAGGGCGATCATCACCCGCTGGCGCATGCCGCCGGAGAGTTCAAACGGATAACGCGCCATGACCTCCTTCGCGTCCGGTATTTGCATCTCTTCCAGCAGGGCGATCGCCTTCTGCTGCGCCTCGCGCCGGGAAAGCGGCTGATGCTGGCGGATCACCTCCACCATCTGTTTGCCAATCCGCCGCGTCGGGTTGAGGGCGGTCATGGGCTCCTGAAAAATCATCGCCACTCTAGCGCCGCGCCACTGGCGAAGCTGTTTCTCGGACGCCGTCAGGACGTTTTCACCGAGTAATCTCACCTGACCGTGATGAATACGGTAGCTGCCCTCTGGCAGCAGGCGCATGGCGAGCATGGCGGTAACGGATTTGCCCGACCCTGATTCGCCCACCACGCCGACAATTTCGCCCCTGCCGATCTCCAGCGAAACGTGGTTCAGCGCATGAACCTCCCCGCGAAAAACCGGGAAGCTCAGGTGCAGGTCTTCAATATTGAGTACCGGTTCGGTCATTACTGTTTGCCTCCTGACTTCGGATCCAGCAGATCGCGGATACCGTCGCCAAACAGATTAAAGCCCACGGCGGTAATCAAAATTGCCGCACCGGGAAAGGCGCAGTACCACCACTGGTCCAGGACGTAGTTACGGCCCACGGCCACCATCGCGCCCCATTCGGCGGTGGGCTGCTGCGCGCCCAGGCCAATAAACCCCAGCGTGGCGGCCATCAGAATGGCGCTGCCGATATCCAGCGATGCCTGCACGATCAGTGGCGGCAGGGCGTTGCGCAGGATATGCCAGCGGATCAAATGCCAGCGGGAGGCGCCAAAGGTGCGGGCGGCCTGCACGTAGGTGAACTGACGCACCACCAGGGTTTGCCCGCGCGCCAGCCGCACGTAGAACGGTATGCGGACAATCGCAATCGCCAGCATGGCGTTAAACAGGCTCGGACCGAGCGCGGCGGCCAGCGCCATGGTCAGCACCAGAGAAGGAATGGAGAGCATAATGTCCATCACCCGCATGATGACGGCGTCGCCGCGCCCGCCCAGGACGCCGGACAAACAGCCCAGGAGCGAGCCAATGCCGCCCGCAATCACCACCACCGCCAGCCCGGCGGTAATCGACTGCTGGCTGCCCGTCAGCACGCGGCTGAACAGGTCGCGTCCCACCTCATCGGTGCCAAACCAGTGTTGCGCAGAAGGGGCCTGCAGGCGGGCGGTGAGATCCAGCGCGTTCGGGTCATGCGGCACTATCCACGGCGAGGTCACCATCAGCAAAAGCATCGCGATCATAATGACGCCGCCGACAATCGTGAGCGGGCTTTGGCGCAGCATCCAGAACAGCTTTGCCCAGTTGATGCGTTGTCTGGCGGTTTTCACCGGGACGGGTGTTTCCTGCGTTAACATCATTCGGCACCTCCGCGCCCGATTCGCGGGTCAATCCACAGGTAAAGCAGATCGACCACCAGATTAACCAGCACGTAGGCCAGCGAAACGACGACGGCAAAGCCCATCACCGCCGGGAAGTCCAGAGCCTGAATGGACGTCACCACCCAGGCGCCCATACCCGGCCAGGCAAAGACGGTTTCGGTCAGGACGGCGCCGTAAAGCAGGTCGCCCAGCGCCAGTCCGAGCACGGTAATGGACGGGATCATCGCATTCGGCAGGGCGTAGCGCAGGACGATGTACCAGCCGGGCAGCCCGCTGGCGCGTGCGGTGCGGATGTAGTCCTCGCTAAGCTGCTCCAGCATCGCCGAGCGCACCTGGCGCGCCACGATGCCCAGGTGAACAAACGCCAGCGTCAGCGAGGGTAAAATCAGGTGCTGCAGCGCGTTGAAAAAGACTTCACCGTTGCCTTCCAGCAGGGCGTCCAGCAGATAAAACCCGGTGACGTGCGTCGGCGGATCGAGCCAGTCGTCCAGCCTGCCGCCGCCCGGCAGAATCTGCAGATGCCCGTAGAACAGGACAATCACGCCCAGCCCAAGCCAGAATGCAGGCGTGGAAATCCCGGTCATCGCCATTAAACGCACCAGGTGATCCAGCCAGCGGTTGCGGTACACCGCCGACAAAATCCCCAGCGGCACGCCGATAACCAGCGCCAGCAGCAAAGAACAAAAGGCCAGCTCCAGCGTGGCGGGGAAAAAGGCCTTCAGGTCTTCCGCAACCGGGCGTCCGGTACGGATGGATGTGCCTAAATCACCGTGGGCCAGGGCGTCCACGTAGCGGCCAAACTGCACATACAGCGGCCGATCCAGCCCCAGCTGCTGGCGAATGTTCTGCACGATTTCGTCGCTGGCGCGATCGCCCGCCAGCAAACGCGCCGGGTCGCCGGGGATCATGTGTGAAATAATAAAGGTAATAATACAGACACCGGCCACCACCAGGAGTAACCCCCAGCAGCGCTGGCGCACGATGCTCCAGAACGTCATACGCTTTCCCCCGGCGAGAACCGTTATTTACTCATGGTGGCGATGTTGAACACCTGCTCGAGCATCGGATTAAAGGTGAAGCCTTTGACCTCTTTGTTCATCGCCAGCTGGTAGTTCTTCTGGAACAGATAGACGTAGGCCGCTTCGTCAATCACCACCTTTTGCGCCTGCTGGTAATCTTTGGTGCGTTCCGCCTGGTCGGTGGTTTTCAGCGCGGCCTGCAGCAGCGAATCCACCTCTTTGTTCTCATAGAACGAGCGGTTGCCCGGCAGCCCTTTTTTGTCCGATTCGAACCAGTAGTTCATGAACATGTACGGGTCGGCAAAGTCCGGGCTCCAGTTGCCGATGGCAATGTCGTAATCGCCTTTGCCGACGCGGTCGCGCATGGTGGCATTGGCCAGTTTTTCCAGCTTGACGTTAATGCCGATCTTGCCAAGGCTCGCCTGAGTGGAGAGGGCGATAGGCTCCCAGTTCGGATCGTTGTCCGAGTAAAGGAAGGTCAGGCTGGCGGGTTTGTCTTTGACCTTCTCCAGCGCCGCTTTGGCTTTGGCCTCGTCGAAGCTGTACTGCATTGCCGCGGCGTCAAAGCCCCACATGCCTTCCGGGATCGGGCCGCGCATCTGCTTGCCGTTGCCGCTCAGGATGCCTTTTACCATTCCCTGATAGTCCGTCGCCCAGGAGATGGCCCGGCGTAAATCCACCTGATTGAGCGGCGCTTTGCTGTTGTTGAGATAGAGATAGGTCACGCGCAGGGAGGGGTATTCCGCGACGGCGACTTTGCCTTCCTGCTTCAGGGCCGCAAGCTGATCGACCGGCAGGGAGTCGGCAATGTCCAGATCGCCGCGGGAAAGCTGCAGTCGGCGCGAAGCGCTCTCGCCGATAATTTTCACCGAGACGCGCTTAAAGTGCGGCTTGTCGCCCGGCCAGTGAGGGTTCGGCACCAGGATCAGCTGCTGGCCTTTCTGCCAGCTCTTCAGCATAAACGGCCCGGAACCGGCGGTGTTTTGCGCCAGAAAACCGCGCGCGTCGTCCGCGGCATTGGCCTTCAGCACCGCCGGGTTAATGATGGACGCCCCGTCGTTTGCCAGCGTGTAGAGGAAAGGCGCGAACGGCTGGCTGAGGGTGAATTTCACCGTGTGGTCATCGACGGCATCAATTTTCAGATCTTTCGGAAAGGCTTCAGACGGCCCCTGGCCGAGCTTCAGCAGGCGCTCAAAGGAGAGTTTGACCGCTTCGGCGGTGACCGGCGTGCCGTCGGAGAATTTGGCGTTATCCGCCAGGGTAAAGGTCCACTCTTTCTGGTCGTCGGACGCCTTCCAGCCCGTCGACAGATCGCCCTCCACCTCGGTTGAGCCGGGCTTGTACTTGACCAGACGCTGGTAGGACGGATAGGTGACGGTCCAGTCGTTGTTATCGATGGTGATGGCAGGGTCGAGCGTTTGCGGGTCGGCGGCTTTACCGATCGCCAGCATGTCTTTCGGGACGGCGGCCAGCGCCAGCGGGGCGCTCAACGCCAGCGTGGCGGCAATCAGAGTCGTGAGAAGCGATGTTTTCATGGCAGTGCTCCAGGTTAAAGAGAGGTGTGCGTCAGGGGAAAACAGGCAAAACGGTCATCAAGCAGCGGGTAGCTGGCGGCGTTCGGCAGTTCGAAGTGCCACCATTCGCTGCTAATCCCCACGAAACCGCCGCCGAACATGATGGCGTTCAGCAGCAGACGGTTACGCTGGGCGTGCGGGGGTACGGAAGGGTGATAGGGATGCGAACGGTCATGCATTTCGTCAAAACCGGCGCCCATATCCAGCACGCTGTTATGCTCGTCCATCAGCGTGACGTCGATGGCCGTACCGCGGCTGTGATTGGAGCCAATTGCCACGTCGACCACATACTCCGGGTTCGGGCAGGCGTCCCACAGCTGGGCCTGCGCCTGCTGCGGCCGGTAGGCGTCATACACCACCAGCTTCAGCCCGGCCAGGGCGGCAATGCTGATGGCTTTTGCCAGCGCGGTGGCGGCGTCGGTATGCAGCAGGCACAGCGCCTCCTGATAGATCGGCCTGCCGGTGATGTTGTCGGCGGTGGCGTACTTCAGATCGATATGCAGCGAGGGAAACGTCTTCGCCACGTTAATCAGTTCACTCTCATCGGGCATAGCTCCGCTCCTTTAGCGTTCGAATTGACCAAACTCTTGTTGTAATTGTCGGTTTACCGCCAGACGCGCCGGGAGCGTATCACCCAGCACTTCCACCACGCCCGACAGCAGCAGGTTGAACAGACAGCTCACGGGGGCAAGCGAATCCCAGAAATGACCGGTATCGGTTTTCACCTGCAGTAAATCCATCGGGTAATCTCGTGCCCACGGGCACCAGATGTCGGTGATTAAGGCCAGCGGGATCCCTTTTTCGCTCGCCACGCGGCAGTACTGGCGGGCCATCGTGGAGTAGGTGCGCGTATCGGTCAGCACAACGTAAGGGTGCGAAAACCCGGAGTTGAGTGATTCCACCCAGCTGCCGGACGCGCCTTCGGAATAGCTCACGCGCGGGCGAAGGTACTCGAGGTGGCTGAAGAAGGCGTTGGCGATCCCGCGCGTGGACTGGATCCCCAGCACAAACACCGCGTCGGCGTGGGCCAGGTTGTGCACCACCTGACGGAAGGCGTCCGTTTGCGCCAGCTGATACACCTGCGTAATGGCGTCCACCTCCAGCGAGAGGGCATGCTGAAGGCGGTTGGGGAGGGGACGCTGCTGCTGCCAGGAGTCCAGCCGCTCGTTCATGCCCCAGGGCTGATACGGATCGCGCAGGCTCTTTTTGACATCTTCCAGGTTGCGATACCCCAGCTTGCGCAGGAAGCGTCCGACGGTGATCCCGCTGGTCCCGCTCGCCAGACCGACGCTTTCCGCGGTCTCAAACGGGATTTGCGCGGCGTGCGCCAGCAGCCAGCTCCCGACCCGCTTTTCGCTGGGAGTGAGCTGGCTGAACGTCGCTTCGATACGGCTCAACATCTCGGGTTTCGTCGTCATACCGCCTCGCTGTTAACTGGCTGTCAAAAGCTGGATTTGTGTTACCGGGTTAACAATGCACGACGCGTGCCATGTTCACGGTGAGGTAAAAACCCGCCGTGCTGTTAATTTCACGCAATATTTAGTTAACCAATGATCAACATTTGTGCAGCGTAGTTCACTTTTGGTGCAGCGGCTGACGCGGCAGGTATGAATTTGATGAATACGTCAGTCCGTTCACATTTTTGATAAGATAAAAGGACAGTGAACATAAAAGGGATCCCGGCATGGCGAATTTGCCCTGGCGAATCAGCGTGCGCCTGGCGGCGCTGGCAAAGAAAACAGGGATGGTCGTGGGGATCGTCCTGGTCGTCCTGTTGGCGGTGCGGGTCTATCTCTCGCAGCAGGGGCCGGACCTGCACCTCTGGCACACCTGGCGGGCGGACGAGATGTCCGTGCGTGAACTCGATAACACCAACTTTGCCGGGTATGTTGCCCGGGAAAACGCCATTTTCGCCGAGCTTGATAGGGCGGTGACGGCGAAAACAGCGGGCGAGGAACAAACGCCGCTAAACCGCTATTATCGCCAGAGCCTGGTTTGGCCGGGACAGTTCACGCCCGATGCCAACCGTTCGTTTGTGCTGATGCCAGCAGGAAAACCCCGTGGCGCGGTGGTATTGCTGCACGGACTGACGGACTCGCCTTATAGCGTCAGGCACCTTGCCGAAAATTATCAACAGCATGGCTTCGTGGCCGTGGTTCCGCGCCTGCCCGGACACGGCACCGCGCCCGGCGCGCTGACCGACGTTGACTGGGAGATGTGGCTCGCGGCGACGCGTCTTGCCGTGCGGGAAGCCACGCGCCTGACGGGGGATAACGTGCCGCTGCATCTGGTGGGGTACTCCAACGGCGGGGCGCTGGCGATGAAATATGCTCTCGATGCGCTGGATTCCTCTGCGCTTCGTCGACCGCAGCAGGTAATCCTGCTCTCACCAATGATCGGCGTGACGGCCTTTGCGCGCTTTGCCGGTTTTGCGGGGCTACCGGCGCTGCTGCCGCCGTTTGCCAAAGCGGCGTGGCTGAATATCTCTCCGGAATATAATCCGTATAAATACAACTCGTTCCCGGTGAACGCCGCCCGCCAGTCGTGGCTGCTGACGAAGGCCCTGCAGGAGCAGATTGGCCGCGAGGCGCGGGAGAACAGGCTGGCGAATTTGCCGCCGATCCTGGCGTTCCAGTCGGTGATGGATTCTACGGTCAGCACCCGCGCGGTGGTGACCGGCCTGTTTGACCAGCTTCCGGAAAACGGCAGCGAGCTGGTGGTGTTTGATATCAATCAGGCGGCCAGCTTCCGTCCGCTGTTCAAACCGTCCTCGTGGACGGCAACCTCGGCGCTGCTGCCGGTTGCGCAGAGAAGTTACGGTGTCACGATTATTACCAATGCGGACGCACACAGCTTCTCGACGGTGGCGAAAACAACGCCAGCAGGCAGCACGCGGGAGACGGTTGTGCCGCTTGTGCAGACCTGGCCGCAGGATGTCTATTCCTTGTCGCATATCGCCGTGCCGTTCCCGCCGGATGACGATCTCTATGGCCGTGAGCCTGGGGTGAAAAACCGCTACGGGATAAGCCTGGGGACGATTGCGCTGTGGGGAGAAACGTCCGTATTGAGCGTCGGTAAAGAGGCGCTGATGCGTGTCACCTCGAACCCGTTTTACGACTATATGCAGGAGAGGATCGACAGCAGGATTGGCGATGGGGAAAAGTAACGTTCCCTTGTGGCGTGAATATGTTAGGTCGCATTGATTAAGTATGTTACATAGTAGCTTCAAGGCACCTCTCTTTATCATTGGAACCCCTTTTTGTGCTGACGACGCTGATCTACCAAAGCCAGTTGAATTTATCCCGCCCGTCCACCGAACTGCGGGAGCTGGTGGAGCGCGCCAGGGGCCGCAACACAAAACTGGATATTACCGGCGTCCTCCTGGCAAAAGGGAATGACGTTCTGCAGATCCTCGAAGGTTCGGAAGAGAGTGTGGTCAAACTGTTCCACACCATCCGTGAGGACAAGCGTCACAGCGGGGTGGTTGAACTGCTGCGGGATTACGGTCCGCGCAGACGCTTCGAAAACGTCGGTATGCTGCTGTTCGACCTGCAAACGCAGTCGCCGAAAGAGGTGCTGCAGTCGGTGCTGCGCTACAGCAAGCTGGACAGCTATCTGACATCTGATGACCGGGTGTTCAAATTTATTCAGACCTTTATAACCGGTAAACGTCCGGCCCCGTCGGGGACGCGTTACACCTCGGACAAATGGACGCTCTCGACCGAAGCGCTACCCTTTGGCGAACATCTGGGCCTGATTGCCGGGCAAACCTGTCAGTTTGCGCTGCAGCCAATTGTCGAGCCCTCGGAAGGGAAAATCAGCTCCCTTGAGGCGCTTATCCGTAGCAATGACGGCGGCAGCCCGGAACATTTCTTCAGCTCCCTGGATCCGGCGAAAATCTATGAAGTCGATCTCCAGACGAAAGCGTATGCCTTCGCGCTGGCGGAAAAGCTGGGCATTGGGAGCCATAAAATCGCGGTAAACCTGCTGCCCATGTCGCTGGTGAATGTCCCTGGCGCGGTGGAATTTCTGGTCGATGAGATTAAAAAGCATGGCCTTCAGCCGGAGCAGGTGGTCATTGAAGTTACTGAAAACGAGATGATCTCCGGGTTCAACCAGTTTAACAGCGCCATCAAGCGGCTTCGCGGTGAAGGGGTAGGCCTGGCGATCGATGATTTTGGCTCGGGCTATGCCGGGCTTTCGCTGTTGACCCGCTTCCAGCCGGATAAAATCAAAATCGACCGCGAAATCATCAGCGATATCCACCTCAGCGGCCCGAAGCAGGCGATTGTGCGATCCATCATCAGTTGCTGCTCCGATCTTGAAATTACCCTGGTGGCCGAAGGGATCGAGAAAATCGAGGAGTGGTGCTGGCTAAAATCTGCCGGGATCCGCCGCTTCCAGGGCTTCCTGTTTGCCCGTCCGCAGCTTAACGGCGTTGGCGATATTCGCTGGCCGCATCTGAAGCGTTAGGCAATTTTCCTCCCGCGTTATTTCCCCTTTTCCCTGCCTGTGCTTAAATAGCTAAAACGGTTTAACATAGTTTAGCTGAGAGGATCACATGGAAAAAATCTGGGTACTTGGCGATGCGGTGGTGGATTTATTGCCCGATGGCGAAGGGAAATTACTGCAGTGCCCCGGTGGCGCACCGGCAAACGTCGCGGTGGGCATTGCCCGGCTGGGGGGCAAAAGCGCGTTTATCGGCAGGGTTGGCGACGATCCTTTCGGGCGCTTTATGGCGAAAACGCTCGCTGACGAGCGGGTCGACGTGAAGCATATGCGCCTTGACCCGGCGCACCGCACCTCTACGGTGGTGGTGGATCTGGACGACCACGGCGAACGCTCGTTTACCTTCATGGTGCGCCCGAGCGCCGATCTGTTTCTTGAACCCGCCGACCTGCCGACGTTCAGCGCGGGCGAGTGGCTCCACGTCTGTTCCATCGCGCTAAGCGCAGAGCCGAGCCGCTCGGCGACCTTTCAGGCGATGGCCGACATTCGGGAAGCGGGAGGCTACGTGAGCTTCGACCCCAATATTCGCCCGGATCTCTGGCCGGATGAGAACGCGCTGCGTCGCTGCCTGGAACAGGCCCTGCAGAGCGCCGACGTGGTCAAGCTCTCCGTTGAGGAACTGGCATTTTTAACCGGCGATGCGGATGTACAAGAAGGTCTGAACACGCTGATGCAGCGCTGCCCGGCGCGCATGGTGCTGGTCACCCAGGGAAAAGAGGGCGTTATCGCCTGGTATCAGGGCGCGGTGAAACACTATCCGGCTACTCCTGTGCAATGTGTCGATACCACTGGCGCGGGCGATGCCTTCGTCGCCGGGCTGCTCTACGGGCTGGCCGCCAGTCAGGAGCTGGTCCCGGCAATCGCCTTAGCCCAGCGCTGTGGCGCGTTAGCCACCACGGCAAAGGGGGCGATGACCGCGTTGCCCTGGCAGCACGACCTGTAATCCTTCCTTCACTGGCCGCCGTCCGGCGGCCTGAATTGTCGCCTCGATCACACTTACTAAATCGGTTTAGCAAAAAAGATTGCCGATCCAAAATTCCCGGGTTTAGTATCAGCAACCTAAACCGGTTTAGCAATTTAGCTCGTTCGATTAATACTTTTAGGGATGCGACAAAATGTATAAAAAACGCAGACTTGCCGTGATGATAGGCATGCTGGCCGGCAGTACCTCTGTTTTTGCCCAGACGGATATGACAAGTATCGAAGCGCGCCTTGCCGCGATGGAGCAGCGCCTTCAGGCTGCTGAAGCGCGTGCGCAGGTCGCCGAAAAACGCGCCAGCGAAGCCGAACAAAAAACGCAGCAACTGGTCGCCGCCCAGCAGCAGACGCAAACCACAACCCAGGCGGTGGCGCAGCGTACCGCCGCGCTGGAGAAAAAAGCGGATCAGAGCAGCGGATTTGAGTTCCACGGCTACGCCCGCTCCGGCCTGCTGATGAACGACGCGGCCTCCAGCAGCAAAAGCGGCCCGTACCTGACGCCAGCCGGGGAAACCGGCGGTGCGGTAGGGCGTCTGGGTAACGAAGCCGACACCTACGTCGAGCTGAACCTGGAGCACAAGCAAACCCTGGATAACGGGGCGACCACGCGCTTCAAGGCGATGCTGGCCGACGGTCAGCGAACCTATAACGACTGGTCAGCCGATACCAGCGATCTCAATATTCGCCAGGCCTTTGCGGAGCTGGGTAACCTGCCTGATTTTACCGGCGCGCTGAAGGGCAGCACCTTTTGGGCGGGTAAACGCTTCGACCGCGACAACTTTGACATTCACTGGCTGGATTCCGACGTGGTATTCCTGGCCGGTACCGGCGGCGGCGTCTACGACGTGAAGTGGAACGACTCGCTGCGCAGCAACTTCTCGATCTACGGCCGCAACTTCGGCAGCGTGGAGCAGACCGACAATAACGTTCAGAACTACATCCTCAGCATGAACCACTTCGCCGGGCCGCTGCAGGTGATGGTGAGCGGCCTGCGGGCGAAGGATAACGACGACCGTAAAGACGCTAACGGCGATCTCATCAAAACCGACGCGGCCAATAACGGCGTTCATGCCCTGGTGGGGCTGCACAACGAGAGCTTCTATGGCCTGCGGGAAGGGAGTGCCAAAACGGCGCTGCTGTACGGTCACGGCCTGGGCGCAGAAGTTAAGAGCATCGGTTCCGACGGGGCGCTGCTGTCTGATGCCGATACCTGGCGCTTCGCAAGTTACGGTGTCACGCCTGTTGGCGGTGGCTGGAGTATCGCGCCTGCCGTGCTGGCGCAGAGCAGCAAAGATCGCTACGTCAAGGGCGACAGCTATGAGTGGGTGACGCTCAACACCCGCCTGATTAAAGAGGTGACCCAGAACTTCGCGCTGGCGTTTGAGGGAAGCTATCAGTACATGGACTTACATCCGGAAGGCTATAAGGACCGGAACGCCGTTAACGGCAGTTTCTACAAGCTGACCTTTGCGCCAACGTTAAAAGCGAGCAAAATCGGCGATTTCTTCAGCCGCCCGGAGCTGCGCCTGTTTGCCACCTGGATGGACTGGAGCAGCAAACTGGATAATTACGCCAGCGATGATGCCTTTGGCAGCAGCGGCTTCAACGCCGGCGGGGAATGGAACTTTGGGGTCCAGATGGAAACCTGGTTTTAACCCATCACGCTCCCGCCTGGCGGGGGCGTTTCGCACATCATAAAAAGAAGTCAGGCAGAGGTATCTATGGATGTTAATCAAATCGCCCGCGAGCTTATTCCGCTGCTGGGCGGCAAGGAAAATATCGCCAGCGCCGCGCACTGCGCTACGCGTCTTCGTCTGGTGCTGGTCGACGACGCGCTTGCCGATCGGCAGGCGATTGGCAAGGTCGAGGGCGTGAAGGGCTGTTTTCATAACGCCGGGCAGATGCAGGTCATTTTCGGCACGGGCGTGGTGAATAAGGTCTACGCCGCGTTTATTCAGGCGGCGGGGATTAGTGAGTCCAGCAAGTCTGAAGCGGCGGATATCGCCGCGCGCAAGCTGAACCCGTTCCAGCGCATTGCGCGTCTGCTCTCGAATATCTTTGTCCCGATCATTCCCGCCATTGTGGCGTCCGGCCTGCTGATGGGCCTGCTCGGCATGGTGAAAACCTACGGCTGGGTCAATGCGGATAACGCCCTCTACATCATGCTGGACATGTGCAGTTCGGCGGCGTTTATCATTCTGCCAATCCTGATCGGCTTTACCGCGGCGCGGGAATTTGGCGGGAACCCGTATCTGGGCGCGACGCTGGGCGGCATTCTGACCCACCCGGCGCTGACCAACGCCTGGGGCGTGGCCTCCGGCTTCCACACCATGAACTTCTTCGGCCTTGAGATCGCGATGATTGGCTACCAGGGCACGGTATTCCCGGTGCTGCTGGCCGTCTGGTTTATGAGCATCGTCGAGAAAAACCTGCGCCGCGCTATCCCGGATGCCCTGGATCTGATTTTGACGCCGTTCCTCACCGTCGTTATCTCTGGCTTCATCGCCTTGCTGATTATCGGCCCGGCAGGACGCGCGCTGGGCGACGGCATCTCCTTTATTCTGAGCACGCTGATTGAACACGCGGGCTGGCTGGCCGGGCTGCTGTTCGGCGGGCTGTATTCAGTGATTGTGATCACCGGTATTCACCACAGCTTCCACGCGATTGAAGCCGGGCTACTGGGTAACCCGTCCATTGGCGTGAACTTCCTGCTGCCGATCTGGGCCATGGCGAACGTGGCGCAGGGCGGCGCCTGTCTGGCGGTGTGGTTCAAAACCAAAGACGCGAAAATCAAAGCCATAACCTTACCGTCGGCGTTTTCTGCGATGCTGGGCATTACCGAAGCGGCCATTTTTGGTATAAACCTGCGCTTCGTGAAGCCGTTTATCGCGGCGCTGATCGGCGGCGCGGCGGGCGGGGCCTGGGTGGTGTCAGTGCATGTCTACATGACCGCCGTCGGGCTGACCGCCATTCCGGGCATGGCTATCGTTCAGGCGAGCTCGCTCCTTAACTATATTATCGGCATGGTGATTGCCTTCGGCGTGGCGTTTACCGTCTCGCTGCTGCTGAAATATAAAACGGACTCTGAATAATGACGCAACTTTCCCGCTGGCCTGCGATCCTGCAGGCCGTTCTGAAAGGGCAGCCGCGGGCGCTGGCGGATAGCCATTACCCGCAGTGGCACCCCGCGCCGGTGACGGGGCTGATGAACGACCCGAACGGGTTTATCTGGTTTGCCGGACGCTACCATCTGTTTTATCAGTGGAACCCGCTGGCCTGCGAGCATCGCTTCAAATGCTGGGGGCACTGGAGCTCTGCGGACCTGGTGCACTGGCGGCATGAGCCGCTGGCGCTGATGCCCGACGAAGAGTATGACCGTAACGGCTGCTACTCCGGTAGCGCCGTGGACAACCACGGTGTCCTCACCTTGTGCTACACCGGCAACGTTAAGTTTGATGACGGCAGCCGCACCGCCTGGCAGTGCCTCGCCGTGGAGCAGCCGGACGGAACCTTTACGAAGCTGGGGCCGGTGCTGGCGCTGCCGGAAGGCTACACCGGCCACGTGCGTGACCCGAAGGTATGGCAGCACGACGGGGAGTGGTACATGGTGCTGGGTGCGCAGGATGTGCAAAAGCGCGGCAAAGTGCTGCTGTTTAAATCAGCCGATTTGCATGCCTGGACGTCCTGCGGGGAGATCGCTGGTCACGGCGTCAACGGCCTGACGGAAGCGGGGTATATGTGGGAGTGCCCGGACCTGTTCGCCCTTGACGGAACGCACGTCCTGATCTGCTGCCCGCAGGGGCTGGCGCGCGAGCCGCATCGCTACCTCAATACCTATCCGGCCACCTGGATGAGCGGGGCGTTTGACTATGCCAGCGCCGCATTCGATCACGGCGAGCTTCACGAGCTGGACGCGGGCTTTGAATTCTACGCCCCGCAAACCACGTTAGCAGAAGACGGACGCCGCATTCTGATCGGCTGGATGGGCGTACCGGACGGGGAGGAGATGCTTCAGCCAACCCGGGCGCACGGCTGGATGCACCAGATGACCTGCCCGCGTGAATTACGCTATCGTGACGGCAGGCTCTGGCAGACCCCGGCGCGCGAGATGGCGGCGCTGCGTGAAGATGAGCAGCGCTGGCAGGGGCGCGCCAGCGAGGCGCCGGAACTGGACGCGACGCGCCTTGAGTTTGAACTGGGCGCATCGCAGGTGAATGTCGATTTCGCAGGCGCGCTGCGCCTCACGGTCGATGAGCAGGGTTTACGCCTTGAACGCGCGAGCCTGAAAACCGGTGAAACATTGACCCGCTACTGGCAGGATGAGGTTCGTCATTTACGCGTTCTGTGCGACTGCTCCAGCATTGAAATTTTCATCAATCACGGTGAAGGGGTGATGAGCAGCCGCTATTTTCCTGACCATCCGGCCCGGGTGCGATTCGAAGGTGCGTCCGCCATCACATTACGCTACTGGTCGCTGCGCGCCTGCATGATAGAATGAGGGTTTTGGCAGCCGGATCTAAGTCGTTGTGAGAAAAACAAAACGCGTCACCATAAAAGACATCGCGGAGCTGGCGGGTGTGTCAAAAGCCACCGCCAGCCTGGTCCTGAACGGGCGCAGCAAAGAGCTTCGCGTGGCGGAAGAGACGCGCGAGCGCGTGCTGGCGATTGCAAAAGAGCACCACTATCAGCCCAGCATTCACGCCCGCTCGCTGCGCGATAACCGCAGCCACACCATTGGTCTTGTCGTTCCCGAGATCACTAACTACGGTTTCGCCGTCTTTTCTCACGAGTTGGAGACGCTGTGCCGCGAGGCGGGTGTTCAGCTGCTTATCTCCTGCAGCGATGAAAATCCGGGGCAGGAGACGGTGGTGGTGAACAATATGGTGGCGCGTCAGGTGGACGGGCTGATTGTGGCCTCCAGCATGCTGACCGATGCGGACTACCTGAAGCTCAGCGAGCAGCTGCCCGTGGTGCTTTTTGACCGGCACATGAACGACAGCGCGTTGCCGCTGGTGATCACCGACTCCATTTCCCCGACAGCGGCGCTGGTAGCGGACATTGCGCGCCAGCATCCGAATGAATTCTACTTCCTCGGCGGCCAGCCGCGCCTGTCTCCGACGCGCGACCGTCTTGACGGTTTTAAGCAAGGTCTGCGAGACGCCGGCGTGGAGCTTCGCCCCGAGTGGATCATTCATGGCAACTATCACCCGAGCTCCGGATACGAGATGTTTGCCGAACTCTGCGCCCGCCTGGGGCGTCCGCCAAAAGCGCTTTTCACCGCCGCCTGCGGGCTGCTGGAAGGGGTGCTGCGCTATATGGGCCAGCATAACCTGTTGCAAAGCGATATCAGATTAGCCAGCTTTGACGATCACTATCTCTACGATTCACTGACGATCCCGGTGGATACCATTCGCCAGGATAACCGTCAGCTAGCGTGGCACTGCTTTGATCTGATTGGCAAATTGATCGAAGGGGAGACGCCGCAGCCATTGCAGCGCAAGCTGGATGCCACCCTGCAGCGGCGCTATAAGTCAGCGGTATAGCCCCAGGCGATATATCAATAACTTTAATTAATTTAAGTTTTGGAAGCGCCGATAACCATAAGGAATAATTCTCCTTGAGGTATTGGTTTATGTCGTTGAAAAAGTCGTCCCTGATTGTCCTGTTCTCGCTGCTTTTGTTCTTTATCGTCAGCACCGTGACGAGCGTTGGCCTCATCATTAAAAGTAATAACTCGCTGGATAACGTAAACAAAGAGATCCAGGTGGTGCTGTCGATTATTGACCCCATCAACCACAGCCGTACGCTGCGCGTGCGGGTGATGGAGTACGTGAAGATGGTGGAAGCGGGCAACGCGGCGGACGAGTCTGCAAAGCTTGCCGCAGTGAAAGAGGCGCTGACCAAAGCGGACAATGCCTTTGCGGCGTTTATGGCTTCGCCGCGTCTGACGGATGAAGCGCCGCTGGTGAGTGCCTATCAGGACGCCTGGCAAAACTACCGCAACCAGGGGCTGGCGCCGCTGATCGATGCCGCTGCGGCGCACGATGTCGCCAAATTTGACGCGCTGATCCCGGAAGTTTCCCGTCTCGATCGTCAGTACGAAATCGTGCTCGACCAGGTGCTTTCGGTCCACCAGAAATACGCTAAAAGCCTGAACGAGGATGCGAGCAGCAATTTCGTCTCCGGCCTGGTGATGATTGCCGTTATTGCCTGCCTGTTTGTGGTGGTGATCGTTGCAGTCAGCATCTTCATGAAGCGCTTTGTCTTTGCCCCGGTCAACCTGGCGCGCGAGCACTGCAGCCAGATTGCAGCTGGCAAGCTGGACGTTCCGGTGCCGGTGAAGGGGAGTTCAAGCAACGAAATCGACCACCTGATGGGTTCGATGGAGCAGATGCGTCAGGCACTGCTGGCGACCATCGCCCAGGTGCGCGATGCGAGCCATACCGTGACGCACGCGGCGCAGGAGATTGCCGCCGGGAATATCGATCTGGCTTCGCGTACCGAGCAGCAGGCTTCCGCGTTGACCCAGACGGCGGCGAGCATGGAGGAGCTGAGCGCGACGGTGGCGAACAATACCGATAATGTCTATCAGGCCGGAAAACTGGTGCAGGACGCGGTGAACAATGCCCACACCGGGGAAGCGGTGACCCGCGAAGTCATCGACACGATGAACACCATCGCGGCGAACTCGAAGCGCATCGAAGACATCACCAGCGTGATTAACAGCATCGCCTTCCAGACCAACATCCTGGCGCTGAACGCGGCGGTTGAAGCGGCGCGCGCCGGAACGCAGGGCCGCGGCTTTGCAGTGGTGGCCAGCGAAGTGCGCACTCTCGCGCAGAAAAGCGCGGTGGCGGCTAAAGACATCGAGAGCCTGATTGCGCAGTCTGTCTCCAGCGTCAAAAACGGTGCGGAGCTGGTGAGCCGCTCGGGCGAGGTGATTGACGCGATTATTTCGTCGGTGAATAAGGTGAATACGCTGATGGAGCAAATCTCCGTCGCCTCCGAAGAGCAGAGCCGCGGGATCGGCCAGGTCGGGCAGGCGGTAACCGAGATGGATGGCGTGACCCAGCAGAACGCCGCGCTGGTGCAGCAGTCCGCGGCGGCAGCGGCCTCGCTGGAAGAGCAGGCGCAGCAGCTTTCGCGGAGTATTTCGAGTTTTAGGTTGCCGGTACAGGCTTGATTTTATGAGGGAGGCTCCGCAAGGAGCCTCTTGAAGTGTGATCTGACGTGAAAATTTTTGCTTACATGCATGACTTTTAGAAAACATCATTCTTAAAATGATGAAGCAGAGGAGCATCTAATATAGTCCATCTTAGAAATGCTGAAAATTCATATTCTACACGAAGCATGTTTTTGATTTTTCTACCTATTATTTCTTTGTCTTCTGGAAGGGTATCATCATCGTCGTAATCAAAAACTAGGTCAAGAAATTTTCTATACTGTCTCATTAGCCGCTTTTTTAAATATATGCGCGTGAGATCTTTATTGCCTGTGTGATCGTCATTGAAAACTTTTGAAATTAATGTAGCAGTTTCTATCGTCTTTGGGTCGTCGTTCATTGGCACTATATCGACATGTTCAGCGTAGGCTGTCGTGGGGAAAACATGCTTGATAGACCTTAATACATCAACACTTGGGTCAGTACAATCAAGAATATTTTCAAAATGATTTCTTTTAATATTGTTACAGCGCCCGCAAGCAAAGAAAAGATTATTCCAATCATATTTTTTATTTTCATCACCTTCGTGAGGTTTGAAATGCTCAACGTTTAGAACTAGAGGGTCTTTGACCTCACATATATAGCATTTATTATGAAAGTCCTTTGATAATGTTTCTATGACATCTTTTTCAGAGTACGATGTTCTCCTTTCTAACGATATAGGAGCAACTGAATTTTTCGAAACAGGAAACATTATTTATCTCCTCTTGCTTTGCATTTAAGCAAATTCATTCCTTTTATCAAGAAGATAGCTGATTCATCATCAAGTTTATCCCTATAAGGAAGAAGTTTCTGTACAATCTCATCTATGGCTTCTATATCATGATTATCCTCATTGATGAGTAATGAAAGGCGTTTAATATCTTTTTCCAAAGAGACTGAAACTACAGGCACTCCAAGTAAGCCTTCGATGATAGTTTCATATGAATAACTGGAGAGATCTTTGAAATGCTGTTTAGAACTCAAATCATAGATAATGGAGTCTTCTAATGAACCGATAACAAAAGGAGAGTGTGTTGTTACAATGAACTGTATCGATGGATACGTTTTAGTCAGGAACGGCAAAATTTTCCTTTGAAGCGATACATGCAAATGTGCATCTATTTCATCGATCATCACGATCCCCTGCAGTTCGCTCGGAGAGATTTTAAAAGCCTCGGTTTTCATTATCAAATCAGAGATAATATTAAATATAGATGAATATCCTGAAGACAGAGTTTGGAATGTGTAGGGTTTTTTACCTTCTTGTGTTAAAAAGAATTTAAATTCATCGGGATTGAATTTAAGTTCAAATGTGGTATCTTCCATTAGGTATGCGATGTTTTTTTCTAATTCTGAAAACCAATTATCAATAGAATTGAATAGTTCAAGATTATTGTCATGAGTCTTGGCAAATGATTGTCTTGTTTTTAAATTAGCAAGGTGTTGTTCAAATGTATTACCTAGTTCTTTTTTGCTGATTGACAAGTAATTGGATTCGTCAGTGCTTATTATTTTATTGGCTCCTGTTGCAGCCTGAATTGATGCTTGTCTATCAGCTCGAAAAAAAGCAATAATACCTTTTCCTTCTGAGAGTAATAGGGATAATTTGTTAACATCTTCAAATTCTAATTGAATGCCACCCCACACCCTTGCAAGTTCCGCCTGATAATGCCGTAATTGTTCGTTTGCTTGATGATATTCATGAGAACCTTTAACTGCGTTTTCTTTTCTATTAAAAAAATAGTTTATGTTGTTTTCAATTTGACTTTTAGGTTGGTGATTCCGCTGTAGTAGGTGTGTCGATAATTTGCTATATATATCGTTAAGTAATGTTGTTTTTCCACAACCATTGCCACCAGTGATGATCAAGTTTTTTTGGTCAACATCAATACTATCATTTTCGCTTATGATTTCTGATTTGCGACTTATAACGGTCAAGAATTTACTCATTATGCGTCCTTATTATATGTTAATTCATCGAAAGGTATGCTTAGCCTTGTATTTTATAAGCATTTATTCTCTAATGGAATACTTGCGAGTACTATTTTAACAAAAAAATACGATACCGATTAAAATGCAAAACCATGTATACACTTGCAGCAAAATGGATGAGGAAGTAATGGCCGGTATTGTTCGCGATACGTAGAATGTAAATTTGTTACATAGATCTATTTTTATTCATAACTTCGCTCATAACTGCGGTTTTCACTGCACCACCGTTAAAAGCAGCAGAATTGTAGCTCTCAATACTTTCTTCATTTTCCCAGCAATATTTCCCTCCCTCATCCGTCTACCTCATCACAAGCCATAATCAGTTACGGTAAACAAGGTAAACACCATGAGAGATTTTGAAATGCACGGCAGAGGTCACGGGCGCGGATTCGGGCGCCACCGTATGGGCAAGGGTTTAATCATCGGCGCGGTCATTTTCATCGTGCTCGGCCTGTTGGTGATGTCCCTGTGGAACGCCTTGCTCCCGGCGATCCTGGGCGTGAAGGCCATCGGATTCTGGCAGGCGCTGGGCATTCTGGTGCTGAGCCGCATTCTGTTTGGCGGATTAGGTTTCCGCCCGGGGATGTTTGGCGCGCACCGGCGGATGCACGAGCGCTGGATGAACATGACGCCCGAGCAGCGCGAGGCGTTTATTCAGCAACGTCGCGAAGGCTTTGGTCGTCACGGTCGCGGTCACTGCGGCTGGCACGGCCATCGTGATGATAAGCGCGATGACGCCGCGCCCAAAACCCCGGAAGCAGAGTGAGCGAAATGAAAGCCGGGGAGGCGGGCGGATCCATGCTGATGTCGGCGCTCAACGCCTGCCGCGCCCGGCTGAAAGCCTTCATTCGCGGACGGACGTCCGTTCGCGATGATGCCGACGACATTTTGCAGGAAGTCACGTATCAGCTGATGAAAGTGGAGCAGCCGGTCGAAAACGTCGCGGCCTGGCTGTTCCGCGCGGCGCGTAACGAGATGACAGACCGGGCGCGCAAAAAGCGCGAGGTGCCGCTCTCCGGCTATTTTACGGGCGAAGACGAAGAGGGTTTTCCCGAGGACGAGCTGGCCGAAACCCTGTTCGGCGTACCGCAAACGCCGGAGGAAGAGTATCTCAAAACGCTGCTGTGGGAAGAGCTGGGGCAGGCGCTGTCTGAACTGTCGCCGCCGCAGCGGGAGGTGTTTGAAAAGACCGAACTCCACGGCTACAGCATTAAAATGCTGGCAGAGGAGACGGGGGCCAGCGAGCATGCGCTTCTATCCCGCAAGCACAAGGCGGTGCTGTTTCTGCGCACGCGGCTGCGGGATATCTACGACGCGCTGACGGGTGAATAGCGGCGACAGACAAAACCTTACACTTCCGGCACTTGTAGATTCATCACTATCGTTTATGATCGGGGCGTCTTGTTACTCTGGAATATTATGCGCAACCGTCAGCTCCTCGGAAAATGGCTTTTGATCATTACCTGTCTCGCGATGGCGATTTGCCTCGTGCAGCGTGCGGTGATGCTCAACCATTTTTTACAGGGACTGGATCCGCAGATTTCACTGAGTGCAGATGCCCCAACCCAAAGCAGCACCGAGCAGTCCGGGCCATCGCCCTGCCAGCTGGGCGCCCAGTCGCTTCTTTGTGCCCAGCCTCTGTTCTTCGACGGCGCGCTGCCGGCTATCATTATCTTCTTCGCGCTGTTACAGCTGCTGACGCAAGGGCGGGCCTTTGCTCCCGCGGAACAGCCCGTTCAGGCACCGCCTCCCCGGATACACCTTAAAAACTGCGTTTTCCGTGAATGAAAATCATCGTCACCACACGATAATTTTTCACTGTTCACGGAGTAATACATGGTTAATCTCTTCAGGGGATTCGTCTTCCTGTGGCTGTCCTGCATCGGCGTTGCCCATGCGGCAGACACCGGCTGGCAGGTCTCCCCACAAAACGATCACGCCCGCATCCGCTTTCAGGCGGAGAGGGAACAAACGCACATTAAAGGCCTGCTCACCGTTGAGCTAAAGCCCGGCTGGAAAACCTACTGGCGATCGCCGGGCGAGGGTGGCGTCGCGCCAAAAATAAGCTGGCCGGAAGGCGTAACGGACAGCTGGTCCTGGCCGGTTCCGTCGCGCTTCGATATCTCCGGCATGACCACGCAGGGGTATCACGATAAGGTCACGATTCCGATCGTTCTCGACGGGGTGAAGAGCGACGCGCTCAATGGAACGCTCACGCTCTCCACCTGCAGCAACGTCTGCCTGCTGACGGACTACCCGCTGCATCTCGATTTTACCCAGCCGGTGGATGAGAGCTTCCAGGCCGCCTTCGAGCAAGCGATGCGCGCCGTTCCCGGTACGTCTGGCGTATCCACGGATCTCTCCGCCTGGCTCTCTGGTGACAAGCTGGTGATTACCGGCACGACGGACGGGAAGTGGGACAATCCGGGGATCTACTTTGACCCGCTGGAGGGTGACATTCTCCCCGGCGAGCCGGCCATTAAGCACGACGGCAACACGCTTCGGGTGACGGTACCCGTGACCGACGAATGGGGCGATAAACCCGCCTCGCTGGAAGGCAAGAGGCTGTCGTTTGTGCTGACCAATGGCGGTAACGCGCAGCAAACCACCATGACCGTTGGGGCAACGCCCGCAGAGCCTTCCGCGCCTGAAGGAACGGGTAAAATGATACTTTTTGCCCTGCTTGGCGGATTGATCCTGAACCTGATGCCCTGCGTGCTGCCGGTAATGGGCATGAAGCTTAACAGCATCCTGCAGGCGGGATCCGACAGGCGCGCCATCAGGCTGCGCTTCCTGGCCACCAGCGTCGGGATCCTCACCTCCTTTGCGCTGCTCGCCGCGATGGTGACCGCGCTTAAGCTGACCGGGGCGTCGCTGGGGTGGGGCATTCAGTTCCAGAACCCGTGGTTTATCGGCCTGATGGTCGCCGTCACCTTCCTGTTTGCGCTGAACCTGTTTGGGGCGTTTGAGATGCTGCTTCCTTCTGCCGCCGCCGGGCGGCTGGCAACGGCAGGGGGCACAGGGCTTGGCGGCAGTTTCTGCGAAGGGATGTTCGCCACGCTGCTTGCCACGCCGTGCTCCGCACCGTTTCTCGGTACGGCGGTTGCCTTTGCCCTTGGCGCGCCGCTGCACACCCTGTGGCTTATCTTCCTGATGCTGGGCGTGGGCATGAGCCTGCCGTGGCTGTTTGTGGCCCTGGTGCCGAAAACGGCCATGCTGCTGCCAAAACCCGGCCGCTGGATGAACACGCTCAAAATGATCCTGGGCCTGATGATGCTGGCCTCCAGCCTCTGGCTGGTCACGCTGCTGAGCCTGCATCTCGGCGAGGCGGTCAGCCAGGTCGTGATGCTGGTGCTGATCGTTATCGCGCTGGCGCTGTTCGCGAAGAAGGGGCAAACCTCCTCGCCGTTATTCTGGGTCGTGGTCATCGCGCTGTCGGTGTTCGGCGGGTATCAGCTGCGCGGGTTGCTCAACTCACAGTCAGATGCCACCACGCAAAGCGTCGCACAGACCATCCCGTGGCAGCCGCTCAGCGAGGAGGCCATTGAGCAGGCGCTGGCGCAGGGGAAACGGGTGTTTGTGGATATCTCGGCGGACTGGTGCGTGACCTGCAAAGTTAACGAGCACCGGGTACTGCGTCAGCCGGACGTTATTGCCGCGCTGAGCCAGCCGGACGTGGTGGCCCTGCGCGGAGACTGGAGCCAGCCCTCCGCGCTTATCGCGGAGTTTCTCGCGAAGCGAAACCGCTACGCCATTCCCTTTAATGAGGTCTATGGCCCCGGCACGCCTGACGGAGAGATCCTCTCGCCGCTGCTGGACAAGCGCACCCTGGTCACCACCCTGAACAACGCAAAAGGCTAATGCATTATGAAAAAATTCTTTATTACGCTTATGCTCCTGCTGGCCTCGACTCAGGTGATGGCAGCCCAGCCGCTGACGCCGGACCAGGAACAGCGTGCGCAGAAGATGATCGCTGATTTCCTGTTTAACGATCCGGATTCCCCGCGTATTGGCGCGAAAAATCCAAAGCTTACCCTGGTGGTGTTTACCGACTATAACTGCCCGTACTGTAAGAAATTCGATCCTTACCTGGAGAAGATCGTCGAAAAACACCCTGATGTGGCGGTGGTCTTTAAGTTTTTACCTTTCCGCTCGGAAAGTTCGCTGACCGCCGCGCGCGACGCGTTAACCGTCTGGCGCGCGCATCCCGAGCAGTTTATGAAATTTAACCATACCCTGATGGCCAAAAAGGGATACCACGATGACGCCAGCATTCAGGAGGCGCAAAAGCGCGCCGGGGTGAGCGTCACCGCGCCGGATGATGAGAGCATGGTGTCGATCAAACGCAGCCTGATCGTCGCGGAAAAAATGGGAATTCAGGGCACGCCCGCCACGCTTATCGGCGAAGGGCTGCTGCCCGGCTGGGTTCCTTTTGAACAGTTCGACGAAATGGTCAGTGACGCACTGAAAAACCGCTAACCTGAAGGGGGCGGAATGCCCCCGACAAACCGGAGAGGGAAATGAAAAAATTACTGTTACTTTCGGCGCTGGCGACCTCAGGACTGGCCCAGGCCGCTGATGCCATACCGGATGTGGTGAAGCAGTTCAGCGAGCAGCAGCAGATCAAAATCATTAAGAAACTGGATGCCCCAGGCGGCGCACCGGCCTGGCTGGGGCAATATCAGGACATGGGCGTGACGCTGTTTTTAACGCCGGACGGCAAGCACGTCATTTCGGGCTATCTGTACGATGAAAAAGGAAAAAACCTCAGCGAAGGCTATTTCCAGAAAGAGATCTACGCTCCGATGGGACGCGAGATGTGGAAGAATCTCAACGCGGCGCATCCCCTGAAGGAAGGGGCGGATAGCGCCCCGCGTAAGGTCTTCGTCTTCGCCGATCCGTTCTGCCCGTACTGCAAGCAGTTCTGGGCTGAAGCGCAGCCGTGGGTGAAGGCGGGCAAGGTTCAGCTCAACACGCTGCTGGTGGCGTTTCTTAACCCCAACAGCGGGCGCAACGCCTCTGCGATCCTGAAGGCGAAAGATCCGGTTTCGGCCTGGCGCGAATACGAGCTTTCCGGTGGGAAAAAATTGCCAAAACCTGAAGGGGACGCTTCCCGCGAAACGGTAGCGATCCTGCAGAAACACCAAGCGCTGATGGACAGCCTGGGCGCAAACGCCACGCCGGCCATTTACTATCTGAATGCGGAAAACGAGCTGCAGCAGGTGGTCGGTATGCCGGACGCGCAGCAGCTTGAGGCAATGTTCGGGCCGAAGCCGTAAAAAAAATCAGGCAGAAACGGGGTGTTTCTGCCTGATAGTCACTTAGCTACCCCAGCGTCCTTTGAGGTAGTTCACCGCCTGCTGGGTCTGCGGCTGGTTCAGGTAATCTTCCCGGAACAGGATGGTGCCGTTCACGTTGGGCAGCGAATCGTTAAGGTCGAGCTGTTTTTTTAGCTCCGGCACGCCGCCCTGTACCGTCCAGTCCGGCTCATTTTTCGACGGTTCGCCCACCTTGTAAAACGCGATACCGATATACAGACGGGTGTGGGTCGGCTTGACGACGTCGGCCCACCACTTGGTCAGCACGTCGTAGCGCGCGGCGTCCCGGGAGAAGGGCCAGTATATCTGCGGGGCAATGTAGTCCAGCAGGCCCTGCTGCACCCACTGACGCGTATCGGCGTAGGATTCATCGTAGGCCGCGGCGCCGCGCGTGTCCGAACCCGCCGGGTCAAAGGAGCGGTTTCGCCACACGCCCGCCGGGCTGACGCCAAACTCCACGTTGGGCCTGGTCTGCTTGATCGCGCGGGACACCTGCACGATCAGCTGCTGCGTATTGTGTCTGCGCCAGTCGGCTTTTGAGGCATATCCCTGGCCGTACTGCCGCCAGGTTTGCGCGTCGTTGAGCGCGGATCCCGGCGATTCAGCGTAAAAGTAATCATCAAACTGCACGCCGTCTACCGGGTAGTTCGCCACCACTTCGGTCACCACTTTGGTTATCCAGTCACGCACTTCGGGAATGCCCGGGTCGAGAACAAAACGATCGCCGGAGACGCGTACCCATTCCGGGTGCTGAACATAGACGCTGGACGGGGTCAGATATGAAGTCCGGTTCAGGGCGGCGATGGTTGATGGCTTCGTGTTGGTCGACACGCGGTATGGGTTAAACCAGGCATGGACCTTCATGCCGCGCTTGTGCGCTTCATCCAGCATAAATTGCAGCGGGTCGTAACCCGGATATTCGCCGATGTTGCCCGTCAGCATATCTGACCACGGCAGAATTTTTGATGACCAGAGCGCGGTGCTGTCCGGCTTCACCTGGAAAAATACGGTGTTTATCCCGAGGCGCTTAAGGTTGTCGAGCTTGCCGATCAGCGCCTGCTTTTGCATGGTGATGCGCTGGTCGGCGCTGCGGCCGTTCACCGAGGCTACCGGCGGCCAGTCGAGACGAGAGACGGTCGCCAGCCAGACCCCGCGCATCGGCTCGTTTGCCTGCTGTGTCGGTTTGCTGGCGGTGGGAAGAGGGGTAACCAGTGATTTAGGTGGTTTTGAGGAGCAGCTTACAAGTAAAAGCGCGCAGGCAGCCAGCGCACCGATCCGTTTTACGTGTCGCGTCATTTGCGTATTAGCTCTTGATAATCCGACTGTTAGCCCAGGGATTAAAGGCGGGCGCCGCCTGTTCTGCGCTTTCCTCATCGTTGAGGGAATCCAGATACAGGGCTTCAACTTCCGCGCGCGCCCACGGGGTGCGGCGCAGGAATTTCAGGCTCGATTTAACGCTGGGATCTTTTCTGAAACAGTTAATTTTGATGCGGTCGCCCAATTCGCTCCAGCCATACTTCGCCACCAGGGCGTTGACCATCATC
Organism: Enterobacter sp. 22499; assembly: GCF_052044815.1. Classification (NCBI taxonomy): domain Bacteria; kingdom Pseudomonadati; phylum Pseudomonadota; class Gammaproteobacteria; order Enterobacterales; family Enterobacteriaceae; genus Enterobacter; species Enterobacter sp. 22499. Next base: position 112,176 of record NZ_JBQENR010000001.1, read on the forward strand.
TCCAGCGTTACGCCATGTAAAGGATCTTTGGAAATATGTGCAGTCATAGGCGTCCGGATGTCTCGATTTTTTGGGGATTGGGGTAAACGCTGAAAGGGTACAAGAAAGCAGGGGAAGCGGCAATTTTCCTTTTCCCCTCGCTCACTTTATGACGGACTCCGTGCGCTGATTTTCACCGACAATTTTTCCCGCGCTGTTTTCAATCGTAAACCGAATCGACACGTCGTCCTGGCCCACGGGCGTAGCCGTCAGCGTTTTGACCATCGTTCCCGAGTCTGCTGCGATCGTCATCGTCGTTGTGCCTTTAGCCAGCACCTTGTCGCGCTGCGTGATACGCCAGGTCAGGCGGCATTCGCTGCACGGTTTCCAGGTGTCGTTGATGGCCCAGAGGCGCACGGTCGCCGCCGCGCCGGATTGCCACTGCGCGGTGACCGGTTCGATAGACGGCAAAACAGGCTGATACGCGCGCTTGAGCGCGTAAAACCCGGCTTTAGGTTTACGAAGGTAGTCCACTACGCCCCAGTTGATGGAGGGCCAGGTTTCCACAAACATAAAGTGGAACAGGGCCGTCACCGGCTGGTATCGCTGTCGGCGATAGCTTTCGGCCGCCGTGGCCACCAGCTGAGACTGGTACGCCTGGGTATTGCGAATCATCGCCTGAATATTCTTCCCGCGCGAAATACCGGCGAACTTAAAGGTCTGGAAGGGCTGAAAATTATGGTATTTCCAGACGGTCCAGCCGGGATCGTCGGCGGCAGTCGTTTTTGGCCAGAGCGACGCCGCCGGGATGATGGTTTTTAGCGTTGACAGGCGGGGAAGCGCCTGCGCGCCGAACTCGGTAATGATCCCCGTTTTGGCTGGGGCCAGCAGGTCGCGCACGGTGCCGAAGTACCAGCCCGCCCAGTAATGCTCCTCAACGGCGGAGAAGCGGTGCACGATGCGGGAGGTATCTTCGGCAAGCGTATCCGCCACCTTTTGCGTGAGCTCGCGATTCAGATCTTTATTCCAGTCCGGGAAGCGTTTTTCCATCCACGGCGAGTTCCACGGCGGTTCGTTATGCCCGCCCCAGACGATGATGGCGGGGGAATTGCCAAACTGTTCGATCATCTCCCGGGTCTGTCGAACCGCATTTTCCGTGAAAGACGCACTGTTGTTGTAGCCCCACTGCAGCGGAACATCCTGCCAGATCATCATGCCCATCTCATCGGCCACGCCATACAGCGCGCGCCCGGCAACGTGTCCGTGCACGCGTATGGCGTTGGCGTTCATGGCTTCCACCAGACGAAGATCGCGTCGGTATTTTTTTCGCGTCATGGTACCGAGCCAGGGGGAACCGATGTAATTGCTGCCCTTAATAAAAAGGCGCCTGTCGTTTATGAGCCAGCCCTTATTGTCGGGCTGCTCGACGATTTTGCGCAGCCCGGTGCGGGTTACCGCCGTGTCCATTAAGCCGTTTGCATCCCGCAACGCCACGCGAACGTTATACAGGTGGGGTTTTCCGGTACCGACGGGCCACCACAGCTTTGCCTTCGGCATGGGCAGCGTCACCTGCACGGAATGGGCACCGCTTTCGAGAGTAACCGGAAAGTCAGCCTGATAGGGCCTGCCGCTGAAGTTGGCGGGCGTGGCGGTGAGCCGCACGGTCGCCGGGCCCCGATCGAGCGCGCGATAGCGAATCTCCGCTTTTAGCGTCGGGCGAGTCAGCCCCTGCGACCAGTCGGGCCGCAGGATGGTCTCATCAAGGGTAGCTCCCCGGCTAAGGTGCAGCCGGACCGGTGCCCAAATGCCGCCCGAGTTAGCGTCCTGTCCTTCCGGCGACCAGGCGCCACCGGGACGCGTGTCATGCTGATTCAGAACCCCCTTCATGGCCGTTTTATGCAAAGGCCAGATCTTGTGCGGATCTTCGTAGGGGCTGTCTACCCTGACGATGAGCCGATTGTGACGTTGTAACGCCGGGCTGGCGTCCAGCGAAAAACGCTGAAAGTAGCCCTCATGCTTGCCCAGCGGCTGGCCGTTCAGGGTCACCTCGGCCAGGTAATCGACGCCGTCAAACACCAGGGTACTCATCACGTCGGGGGGCTGCACGGGCAGGGAAAACGCGTGCTTGTACCACAGCGCGCCCTGATGATCGTACCCGGCACTGTACCAGTTGGCAGGAACCTGAAGCGGGTGCCAGCCTGATGCGGCAGGACGTGCGCTGTCATTGGCATCCTGAACCTGCCATTCTCCGGCCAGAGACCAACTGACCGGCGCAGAGTTCGCCACCGCGTGGGTGGTCAACAGGGCAACGAGCAGCGTGCAGTTGCGAGCGTTCATTTGTTTACCCCGCGCGCGTTGAGCCACGCCATCAGGCGCAGCGATTCCTGGCGAAGATTTTCTTTCAGGGCCGCAAGCTGGCGCCCATCCAGCGTATGCGCGTCGCTTTCCAGCACCTGCAGCTGCTGTGCGAGCGTGCTGAAGTCCAGGGTGACGGCTTCTCCGCGCAGCTTGTGGGCCGCTCGTCGCAGCGCCTCGCGGTCGTTGCTGTCGATCGCCTGGGTAATGGTTTTGATTGCTTCATTTAGCCCTTCGCCAAACAGGGCCAGCAGCTCCTGTACCAGGGTGGGATCGTCAGCGCACTGCTTCAGCAGGCGTGCTTCATCCGGAAAACCGGAGGCGTCTTCGTGGTGCTGGAGCACGCGGGCAATCTCTTCAGCGAGACGCTCCTGGCTAATGGGTTTGGCAATATAGCCGTCGAACCCCATGTTCAGGCAGCGCTCTTTATCCCCCTGCATGGCGTGTGCGGTCATGGCGACGGTGGGTTGAGGCGGTCCGGGCCGGGACTGCTCTTCTTCACGAAGCAGGCGAATGGCGGTCTCACCGTCCATCTCTGGCATCTGAAGGTCGATCAGTAAAACGTCCCACGTATCCGCGCGCCAGCGTTCCAGCAGCGCGACGCCATTGTCGACGATCTGACAGCTATGGCCGAGCCGCTCGAGCAGGCGCGCGGCGACCTTCTGGTTGACCAGATTATCTTCAGCCAGCAGGATCCGCAGTCCCGTGGCTGCAGGCGAGGCGACAGGCGTGGGCGTGCTTTCACCCACGGGTGCTGGCGAACGTTCAAACGCGGCGGCAATCGCCTGATGTAATTCATCCTGGGCGATAGGCTTATGCAGATAGTTCTTGATTCCGATCCGCTTCAGCATATTGATATCAAAATGTCGGCTCATGGAGCTCAGCATGATGATATGACTTTCAGCAACCTGCGGCAGAACCGAAAGCTCAAGGGCCAGAGACACGCCGTCCATATCCGGCATCTGCGCGTCCAGCAGGATCAGGGGCCACGCTGTTCCCGTTCTAACCCGATCAATGGCCTCGCTGGCGTTGTTAACGCAGGTGGGTTTCAGTCCCATCTGGCTGAGCATCGCGGACAGCAGCCGCAGGTTGGTCGCGTTATCATCAACCACCAGTACGGGTTCACCGTTAAAGCGCTGGCTATGTGGGCGCTCTCCGGGCGCAAGGGTCTGCGCCGCCAGCGGCAGCGAGAACGAAAATTCGCTTCCTTTTCCCGGCTCGCTGGAGACCGTTAATTCGCCCCCCATGGCCGCAACCAGTCTTGCCGAGATGGTTAGTCCGAGCCCCGTACCGCCATAGCGGCGGGTGGTTGAGTTATCCGCCTGGCTGAAGGCTTCAAAAATGGCCTTCTGCTTATCTGCCGGTATGCCAATGCCGCTGTCGCGCACGCGAAAACGCCATCGATTCGCGCTATCGCCGGGCTCAACCACCAGGATCACTTCTCCCTGATGGGTAAATTTCAGCGCGTTGCCCAGCAAATTGGTCAGGATTTGCCGCAGCCGCGCGCCGTCAACCAGCAGCACGTCGGGAACGTCGGGCGCAATATCAACCAGCAGCTCGATGCCTTTTTCGCTCGCCCCCGGCATGTGCGGGCGAATGAGCGACTGAATAAAGGGGCGGACAGGTACGGGTTCCGTCTCCAGCTCCACTTTGCCGGCTTCAATTCGGGAAAAGTCGAGAATATCGTTGATGATATGCAGAAGCGACTGGGCGGAGCTCATCACCAGGGTCAGATAGTCACGCTGATCGGCACTCAGAGACGTATCCAGGCACAGCTGGGTCATGCCAATAATGCCGTTCATCGGGGTACGAATTTCATGGCTCATATTCGCCAGAAACGCGCTTTTTGCCTCATTGGCTTTTTGTGCCTCAATGGCCGAGGCGAACGCCTGAATTTCAGCCTCTTTGCGCCGCGTAATATCCTGCAGCGTGCCAATAACGCGCTCTGCGTTTCCCTCAATGGAGAGCGTAACCACCTGGCCGGACAGCAGCATCCAGCGCAGTCCTTCGGTAGGGTGATGCACGCGAATTTCACATTCAAAGACCGGACGATGATCCTGCTTCGAAGCGTGCAGCGCCTTGCGTAGCGCTGCGCGATCATCCTCGTGGACCTGATTGAGGAGAAAACGCACCGGATATCGCCACTGTGTGCGCGACTGGCCCAGCATGGCAAGCAGGGTATCGTTGACCTGGAGCGTGTCGCCGGAAACCTGCCAGTCCCAGATCCCGATATGAATGGATTCCGCCGTCAGCAGAAAGTCGTCATGCAACTGGTGGCGCGCGCGCTGCGCTTCATCCAGCTCCGTAACATCGCTGTGCAGGCTGACAATACCACCGTCCGCAAGCCGCTGATGCTGGACGAAGATCCGCCGCTGGCCCGCCTGGCGCACCTCGCAGTGTTTATCCTGCCGACAGTTGCGCACGATCGACTCGCGCAGCGTCTGCCGCAGGCCGGGGTCGACGTTGTAAACGGCATCGATAAAGCGTTCCGCCAGCGCCTCAAGTGTCGTTCCCACCGTCAGCCACGGGGTTATGACCGGATAAAACAGGGCCACGTTGTGATTCCAGGCCTGCAGGCGTTCCTCGCGGTCATAAATCATGACGGCGGCCGGCAGCGCGTTAAGATCGTACGTGAATGAACTCATCGTGATTCCCCCTACGCGCGGTAGTGCAGTTCTGCCTGTCGGCGAAGGTATTCCAGCCCGGGCGCGATCGCCATGGCCCAGGCGGTGAGGATCTCATCGTCGCACTGCGGATCGCGCAGGCTCACCGCGTTCAACATCGCTTCGCGCCAAAGGGCAAAAAACCGCGGGGGAAGGTGGAGGCCGTCGTCGCTTTGCTCCCGCGCCAGGCGCTCGAGAAAATCAGGGACGATCAGGGCGCCGTCGACCGCAAGCATGGCGAAGAAGCTTTTAAACAGGGTCTGCTGGCCCTCCCGATCCGGCAGACGAGAAAAATGCGCCTCGGTTTCGGGTGACATATGGACGAAGGCGTCATAGAACGTCTGAAAAAACGCGGTTTTTTCATTATTCGGAAAGACGCGGTTCAGACTGGATTCAAACAGATCGCGATAGAACTTCACGGCGTCCTCCTTATGGTGCTTTCGCCCGGCAGACAGTGCCCGATGGGCGTGTATTGCTCTGCCAGACGGCGTGAGAAGTAGCTCTCTTTCTTCGACCGACGCACGTCAAACAGAGGCCCGGCGTTGTGTTTAAAGAAAAGGGCTTCCAGCACCGTGGCGTTGGTCGAGAGGGTTAAGGCAGCGTTGGTATCGCCCGTGGCTTCCTGACGGCCTTCATACCAGCCTTTCTGCGGATCGTTAAGGTGTTGGGTGACCGTCATCAGCACGTCGGTGTACGGGGTGTCCCACAGGGCCCACAGGGCAAAAACCGCTTTAGTCGATACCTGTGCGAAACGGGTGTAGTCCCGGCCATCGTCTCCGACAGAGTTCCAGGCATAGCCATTTCCCCAGACGGTATCCTGGATATGCCAGGGCGCCTGAGAGAGCGTGAAATCTGCCCTGGCCGTCAGGATTTTATCGGTCTCCCAGCGGGTCTTCTGGCTCAGCCAGACGTTTTCGGCCTGCTTGCGCAGACGCTGTTGCAGATCGGCCGCAACGCCTTCTGGCTCCCAGCCAAACTCCAGGCCCGGCAGCATATAGGGAAGGGTGGTAATCAGAGAGGGCTGCCACGTGGTGCGCGGATCGCGGGCATCGACGGCCAGACGCCGCTGGGCGATGATGACGTGGTGCGCCGGGGGCGTAAACGCTTTATCCGGGGAAAATCCCCACAGCTGAAACGCCGTCGCGGCATATTCACTTTCGCCCAGCCGCAGTTCCTCCCGCACGACCGGCTGACCGTTTTGCAGGGAAGAGGACCATAGCTCGCCTTCGCTATCGATGACCGGGCAGAAATTCCAGCGCAGGATAATTTTATCCAGGTATTCGCTGTACTGCGGCTCCCGCTCTGCGGTAAGGCGCAGGGCGAGCATCAGACGCGCCATGTCGCGCGCGGACCAGCCGTTTTTGCTGGGCTTGCCGCTAAAGTCGACTGGCGTCGCCGTCTGGCTGGAATAGAGTCGACCCGGCGTTCGGGCATCGGTCAGCATCAGGCGGTTAAGGGTGCCCATGAGACGGGTTAAGCGAGCGTCATACTCGGCGTCCTCAATCAGCCCCAGCTCTTTTGCCGCCAGCAGGGCGATAAGCGTATCGCCCATTTGCCAGAGCGTGACGCGGGGCTGTTTGTCGCTCCCGTTGACCAGGCCCGTTTGCGGCTGGGTATTATTGACGAAATAGCGCCAGGCGATCGTCGCCCACGTCTGCTCTTCCGGCGTCAGGGCGGCGATACGCGCGCTGGAGTGCCAGCCGCCGTGGATTAGCCAGCGCCAGCCTGCGCCCTGATGGCCAAACAGGGCAAAAATGACCCCGCCTGCAAGGAGTAATCCCGCGAGCCCTCTGGCTAAGGTTTTAAGCATTGCGCAGTCACCGGAGGCAGTTTAACGGGCTCGTCCACGCTGCATGACGCGCACTGACAGGCCTGACAGGCGGGTTTGGTACGCTGCGTGACGCCCGTCCGGTCGCACCAGCTTTTTATGGCCGGTGTGCTGCTAAGGAACGGACGGCTGCGCAGCGCGTTGTTCTCTTCAAACTGATCGAGCAGCTTGCGATCCCACAGCGAGGGGGCAAAATCCTTGCTCTTTGGGTTGTCGGTGTTGAAGGCCAGCAGTTTTCCCTCTTTCTTGAACAGCAGGGCTTCCAGCATAATGCCGTTATTGTTCGCGGTGAACTCTTTGATCGGGCCGTCACCGTTTTCATACAGCCCTTCGTAGTAGCCTTTTCCCTCTTCGTTGGCATTCTCAATGGTATTCAGCAGGCGGTCGGTATAGGGGGAGTTCCACAGCACCCACATGCCCAGCGCCGCCTTCAGCGATATTGCGGCAGCGTTGGGGACGAACTGGCCTTTATCGGTAATGGTGTTCCAGTTGTATCCGTCGCTGAAGACGGTGTCATAGACGAAGTAAGGAGCCTTATCGAGCTGGTGCTCGGAGCGCGCGGTGAGGACGCCGGTAATGGTATAGCGATTCTCCTGAGCCTGATAAACGCGGTCAGCAAAGTTTTTCATCCACGTCAGGGAGTAGTCGCGCGGGGCGTTATCCCGGTCGGTCGGTTTATCAAAGCCGAACTCCAGCCCGTAGAGCAGGTAGGATTCCGTCACCACGTAGTTATGCTGCGACGTGTTGCGCGGGTCGCGCGTATCGTACGGGACCAGCACGCAGTAGATTTCGGCCAGCTCATAAGGCTGCGGACGGCTGGCTTTACAGGTATTAAACCCCCAAAGCTGGAACCCGGCCGCGCCGTACTCTTCATAGCCCAGCCGACCTTCCTGAACGTACTTCGGCTGGCCGTTCTCGAGATAGGCCCCGTACAGCGTGCCGCAGGGGTCGATCGCGTGGCTGAAATCCCAGCCGAGCACCACGTTATCAATGCTGTTGCCGTATTCCGGATAGCGCTCTTTGACGATTTTCAGCCAGACCAGCATTCGCCCGATATCCAGCGCCGAGAAGCCAATTTCGCCGGGCTTGTTGGTGTAGTCCACCTTCTGGGCGCTGATGGTGTTATAGGCCTTGTTGGGCAGCTCGTTGCGGAACAGTACCAGGGTGTTTAACGTGGCGAGAAATTTCAGCATCCGGCGGTCAAATTCCGCTTTATCAATGATCCCGAGCTCGCGCGCCGCCGTCAGGGCGGCCAGATAGGAGGCGCTGTCCCACATGGTGGTGGAGGGAAATTTGTTGACCGCATTCACCAGGCCCGTCGTGGGCTGATAGTTGGTGACGAAATACTGCCAGGCGTTTTTCGCGATGGTCATCTCTCGGGCCGTCAGCTCGCCGCTGCGCGGGGAGTAACCTGATGCAGGAAGCTCGGTGTCCGCACGCACGGTCGATAACGCCAGCCAGCAGATCGTTATTCCCGTGAGCAGGTGGAAAAGGATCGGGGATCGTGGCTTCATGGCGTTGCTCCTGCTGAGGGGGAAGTGTAGAGGCAGGCCAGACAGAGCATCTGACCATGCGCGATGTAAGACAGACTTTCCAGCACAATGGCATTGGTATCGGCGTCCACGACGGCATTGACGCTGTTGTTGAGATTTAACCCGCGCTGCCAGCCTTTACCCGGTACCTGAAGCGGCAGAACCTGCTGGCGCAGCGCTTCGCTCCAGCTGTTGCGGAACAGGGCATACCAGGCAAACGCGGTGCGGGTGGAGGTTATCGCCACTTTCTCCGGCACCTCGTCGCGCAGGTTGCGCGCCTGTACCGGCTGCCTGTTCGGCAGATCGTTGACGTAATCCGGCGCCGGTTCGGCGTAATCCGTGCTGACAGGGGGTTTTGGGCTGCGCAGGCTATGACGTCGCTGCTGGATCTGCATAATCCGCCACGCAATCTCAGCGCTCTGCGCGTCAAAGCCCAGCTCAAGGCCGGTTAATAGGTAGGGGAGACTGATCAGGGAGGTTTGCTTGCCCCAGGGCGTGCGTAGCCCTTCATCCGGCACCATCACGCCGTCCAGATCGATCATCTTTTGCCCTTCAGGCGGGTTGGTTACCGCGAGGCCTGCCGTGCTGTCAATCAGGCGCAGCGTATGGCTGGCATAGAGACGGTAGCCAAAGCTGTCCCGCTGTTCGTCATCGGTCAGCGTCCAGTGATGGAGCGGCACGGCCGCCTGGCTTTGGACGTTATGTTCAATCAGAGCGCCGGTGTTCCAGAGGCTGAAGAGATCGTGGATAGCCGCCGCGTGCTGAGGATAGCGCCACAGGAGGGTCTGAAGCGCCGTCAGCAGGCGGCTCAGCCCAATTGCCGAGGCGTCGGGTTTGCCGAGGATTTTCAGGGTGTCGGCATGGTAATACGCGGCTGGGAGGCCTCGCTCGTTGAGCGGCAGCTGCCCCAGCGCGAACAGGGCCGTACCGATCCTCTCGTCGAACTCATCGGCGGAAATAATGTTGAGCTGCTCTGCGGCAGCGGTCGCCAACAGGTAGCTTCCCACGCTCCAGAGGCTCAGCCAGGGTTCACCGTCGCTGGCATTCGCCAGCCCGTTTGGCTGGGTATTATTCACGTAGTATTGCCAGGCGACCCGCGCCCAGATGGCTTCGTCATAGGTCAGGGCGCGTTTCGCAGGCAGCGGCGGGAAGTCTTTGCTGAGCGCGATGCCGCCGCTGCTTTCCACGCGCGTGGGCATCTGTTTCTCCACCCAGACCACAATGGCAAAGCCGAGCAGGAACCCGAGCAAAATGGTGAGGTAGCTGCGCGCGGGCAGCAGGGCATCACGTATCCTCATTGGGTGACCTCATCCTCTTCGGCGGGCGTCCACATGGCCGCGAAAATCAGCGGCAGCATGGCGGCGATGTTCACCCCTCCCCAGAAAATATTGATGACGTAGCCGGAGGGGTCGTCCACCTGTCCACGCGCCACCTGAATACCGCCCCAGATAAGCCCTGCGAGGGTCAGCACCACAATGGCAATCTGCGGCTTCACCAGGTAGAGAAAACGGCCCGTCTGCCGCTCTTTTGGCGTGACGTGAAATTTGATCTGCTCGCCCCGCAGCACGGTATTGAGCGCGCGCAGGTTCATGGAAAAGAAGGAGAGGTAAGAGGCCCTGCCGTCCCAGGCCGAGATCCCCCATGTCCCGAACATAAACGCCAGTTCAGAGAAGATAAAAAAGGGGAGAAAGTGGAGATAGAACGGCGTCGACCATGCGGATACCGGCGGAATGCCGGTGAACAGATAGATAATGGGCGAAATCAAAAATACCGTGTTCCACACGCAGGCCATGTAAGACCAGAAGGTAGTGGCATACATTAGCGTCTGGGGGAGGGAAAGCCGGAAGCGGCGACGGCTGAAGATATTGTCATGGAACAAAATATCCAGCGAGCCGGCGGCGTATTTAAAGCGCTGGATCATCCAGGTCAGCATATCCTGCGGAGAGAGCATCTTCGACTCCACCCGCGGATGCATGACCGAGCGCCAGCGTCGCGCGGCGTCACCGTGCAGCAGCACCGAGGTGTAAATATCTTCGGAGACGTGAAATTTGTAGGGGGTGAGCTCGGTGTCAAACGCCACGTGCGGGCGCATCGCCTCCTGCAGCGCTTCGCGGGTTTCGTCATCGCGGATGTCGCGGGTGTGGCGATGGATCTCCTCTTCGACGGACCAGACGTAGCTTCTCAGCGCGGCCTGCATGACTGCCTCGCGCCGGTGGATGGAGGCCGCGCCGCAGCAGAAAGCCGCGTTCGCCCAGTTGCGCCGCCGCAGGATCACGTCATAGAACATGCGCGGATCGTTAAAAAACGGGTCGCGGCCTACGGTCACCGGGCCAACACACTTTTGAATCAGCCAGCCCAGACCGTAGCCCACTTTTCCGGCTTTTCGCTGGCCCCAGCGTGAAAGATTTTCTCCTTCCGGAAGGTCGAAGAACCACTGCGGCGTCTGCACCCAGGCCACGTCCGGATCGCGAAAATAGCCCAGCGTATGGCTGAGCAGGGTGGGAAATACGCGGGTATCGGCGTCGCAGATAACAATGAAATCACCGTCGGTTTGCTCAAGACCGTTGCGCAGGTTGCCGGCCTTAAAGCCGATGTTGGTCTGGCGGCTGATATAGTTAACGCCTTCCTCGTCGCAGACGGCTTTCATCTCCGGGCGGCGGCCGTCATCAAGCACGTGGATCCGGTAGTCAATCGGGTACGGGTAGGCCATCTTCAGGGCGTCGCGAATGGACAGCCTGACCAGCTCGGTGTCTTCCGAGTAGGTGGCAATGAACAAATCCACTTTAACAGGACGAGGTTCTACGGCCTCTTCCGGAAACAGGCATTCGTTAATTTCGCCGGGGGGCGGACACTGGGGGGGATCCTGTTCTTTCCATAAGTTGATGGTAAACAGCACGGTCCCTATCCACGCCAGCGTTTCGGCGAGGACCAGCGGTATGGCATACCATAGTGCGTCAGTATTCAGGGAGGCGGTCCAGCGCCAGTAAATATAATTTGCACCCAGAATAAGCGCCGCGACCGCTAATACCTGCCAGGTCATCATGACCCAACGCGGTGTGGTTAACGGTTCCGGAGGACGACGATGTTCAAAACGGGAAAAATAAAAATCCATAGTTCCGGCGTTCCTGATTCCGTGAAAATGCAGACCCATTCTGCTGCGCAGACAGTTGCCCAAAAGCGAATGAAAATAGCGAGTAAACAAGATTTAAGATAAGTGTAGAACGCCGAATAAAAGTGTCCAGCGTCGTTTTTATTAATATGAAGTGGTGGTTAATTTGTATTTAATTATGCTTAATATGTTTCATCTGCCGGTGATAAATTGCAGTTACTATTCCTTTAGACTATCTACTTTATTTAGACCTTAATTTTCGTTTTCAGGCAAAGGACACCCTATGAGCCATGTTGCGCCGTCGATCGCGCAAGAAGATGACGCTAAATCAATAACATGGAGGTATTCCGTTGCAGGTGCCCGTGACCTGAGAATTGACTTTATGCGCGGCATTGCCCTCGTCATGATGGTCGTGGCGCATACGGAGGTGATGTCGATATTTAATATATTCTCCTGGGAACGATTTGGGTTAACAACAGGTGCAGAAGGCTTTGTCATTCTCTCGGGGTTTATGCTGGGTATGCTGAATCGCGCGCGTCTGCAGAAAGTGGTTTTGCTCACGGTTTCTTGGGGGCTTTATCTCAGGGCATGGAAAATATATCGCGTAAATATCATTATCATAGTGTCGTTTATTCTGCTGGCCTATATCCCATATATTAACGTTTTTGAGGTCACCCATTTTACCGACCGCTTTTCGGGTCAAAGCTGGTCGCTTTATCCTGTAACGCCGCAAATTAAAGAGACCTGGTTCAACATTATTCTCTATTTGCAGATCGGTCCCCACCAGACGCAAATTCTCGGACTGTATATCTTTTTGCTGCTACTCAGTCCGCTATTTTTAGGGATGCTGCAGAAAGGAAAAGTCTGGTGGCTGTTAGGGCTGTCGCTGCTGGTGTACAGCCTGTGGCAGCGGTGGCCGCTTCGGCTGACGCCGTCGGAATTCGAATTTGCCTTCCCGCTGCTCGCCTGGCAGTTCATCTTTGTGCTGGGCATGGCCAGCGGCTGGTATAAAGCCGAACTGCTCTCGTTCGCCCGGACGCCCCCGGGGAAAGGGGTGGTGGTGGCGCTGGTCATGGTGTCGCTGGTGCTGGGATTTGTCGCCCAGAACCATACCAACCCGTTTATGCCGCCCGCGCTGCTGATGCACGTCATCCCGCCTGACAGCTTCAATTCGTTTTATCACACCTGGGCGGCGAAGAATGGGCTGGGCCCGGTGCGGGTATTGAACGATATCGCCCTGATGGTCACCGTCTACCTGGTGCTGACGTATTGCTGGACGCCGCTCAACCGCCTGCTGGGATGGTTCTTCATCCCGCTAGGGCAGCACTCGCTCTATACCTTTATTTTGCATGTTTACGTGGTGCTGCTGGTGAGTCAGTTCATCACCTTCGATTTATGGCGTCACGCCTGGATAGAGAACACGTTAGTGCATGCGGCGGCACTGGGTATTTTGTGGCTGATGGCAAAATACGACGTCGGCGCACGCTGGATACCTAACTAAGGATGGCGGTTATGCGCGAAAAATGGCTTCTGGCGGGCGTGCTGCTCGCCGCGATACCCGCCGCGGAGGCGGCGCAAAGCAGTGATAAAGAAACCCTGCGCGATAAGAACGGTGAACCCGTTCAGGCAGGCGTTTTTACCAGCCGTTGGGGGCGCCTGTTCTCGGGTAACGACAAGAAATTCTCAGGTGCGCTGAGCTTTAGCTCGGGACTGAAAGAGCAGTGGATGAGCATTCCTAACAGTTCAGACACCGCCACGGAAAAGAAAAAGATTAACCAGACGCTGAATCTCAGCCTTCAATATTCCCCCTACAGCTTCTGGTTTGCCAACATTACGTCCAGACTGCCGGTCAGAGACACCAGCCGCTACACCGCCGATTTTCGCTACAGCTTCGGCTACGATGACTGGCACGCCAACACCGTGAGTCTGGTTTACAGCAACTACGGCGATAACCATTTCTGGACATCGGGCAGCCGACGACACACCTATTTCGAACAGGGCGCCTTCACGCTGGCCTATAAGTTTTCGCTACCGAAACCGGTTGAAAACACGCTCCTGATTAATAAAGGGGATTCCATCATTTGCCAGGTCGGGTACAGCTGGGTACCGCGCTACTACGACCTCAGCAGCGATGACATCCGCAAAAATAAAAACGTCATGCTCGGCGGCTGCGGCTACACCTTCAAACAACATTTCTTCGTTCGCGCGACGGCATTCTGGTTCCCGGACAGCAGCCAGCAGCAGCCCTGGAACGGCGATTACAGCTACAGCTTCGGTTATGCCGGCTATACGCCGGGTTCGTTCTCCATCCAGTACGCGAACTATGCGGGAACGCGCTATCCGGGGCACGGCAACGGGAATGCAAAATTCAGGGAAGGGACCGTGAGCCTCATCTGGTTCTTACCGCTTTAGGAGGGATGTATGTCGGCGCTGCACGTGTTAATCGTTGAAGATTCGCTGATTTATCGTCGGTTACTCTCCCGAATGCTCACCCAGTGGGGATATATCGTGAGCGAGGCGGAAAATGGTGTCGACGCGCTGGAAATCTTGTCCAGCCAGCCGGTCAGCATGGTGATAAGCGACTGGGAAATGCCGGAAATGGACGGACTGACGCTGTGTCAGACCATCCGCAACCGTCAGTTTGGCCGCTACGTGTATATCATCCTGTTGACGGCCCGCGAGAATGCCGGGGACGTGACGCAGGGGTTTGATGCCGGAGCGGATGATTTTTTGAGTAAGCCCGTTGAGCAGGCTGAACTGCGGGCGCGGCTCCATGCCGGGGTCCGTATTCTGACGCTGGAGGCGACCCTCGCGGCGCACAACAAGCGCCTGAGTGAAGCGTTGCATCAGATTGAAAAAGATCTGGAACTGGCTGCGCGCGTCCAGCACTCGGTGCTGCCTTCACGCCGCTTACGCTATGGCGACTACTTCTCCGACTGGCTTTTCCTGCCGTCAGCCTGGGTTTCGGGCGATGTGTTCAATATTTTCCCTCTGGATTCACATCTGGGATTCTATTGCGTTGATGTATCGGGTCACGGCGTGGGGGCCGCGATGATGTCCCTCGCGGTGGCTCGCCAGTTTTTACATGGCCGGGTGGTGGATCGCTTTCTGTTTACCGAAGAGGGGGGGATTCAGTCACCTGCGGAGGTTGTCAGGATGTTGAACAGCCGCTTTTGCAGTGAAGAGAGCGACATCACCAGTTATTTCACGCTCATTTACGGCGTGATCGATCCAGAGACTGGTGAAGGGTGGCTGTGCCAGGCCGGGCATCCTACTCCCTTCATTGTGAACGCGGACAGCGCCGTCACGTCCGTGGGCGATGGCGGACCGCCGGTCGGGCTAATCCCGGATCTGAGCTGGGAAGACGTCGCGTTTACCCTCCATCCGGGGGATCGCTTATGCTTATTCAGTGACGGTATTACCGAGTGTGAGAACGTCAGCGGCGAGCAGTTTGGCACGCAACGTCTCGAACGCTGGCTTCATGAGCATGCCCGGCTCCCCGTTGACCAGCTCCTGCCACGGTTCGGTGACCACCTGACCGGCTGGCGCAATGCAAATCGTGATGAACCGATCGCCTTAACCGATGACGTGTCACTGCTCGTGATTGAGCGTCAGGGAGAACAGAATGATAATTAACACCGAACGATTACCGCATGCCAACATTCTCACGCCCGCGGTCCGACGGCTGGACGCCTCCGTTGCTGCGACGTTTAAAGCGTCCGTGACGGAGGAAATCGGCAGCGATCGTAAAGCCTTAATCGTCGACTTTAGCAAAGTGGATTTCATCGACAGCAGCGGGCTGGGGATGCTGGTGTCGTTGTTTAAGCTGATGAACGGGAAAGGCGACATGGCGCTGTGCTCTCTGAACCCCGGGATCATGAACATGTTCACCCTGACCCGAATGGATCGTATCTTCCGTATCTATCCGGATAAACATAGCGCGCTTGCGCAGCTGGGGCAGTAGATGCAGAGGCCAGAGCATGCTGAATTTCCGGCGGCGATCGCGTCCCTGACGCCGCTGTCCGACTGGCTGAGAGACAGGCTGAGCGCGCTTCCCGTCGATGACGAGTGGCGTTTCGCCTTCGATCTCGCCGTTTGTGAAGTGGCAACGAATATCATCCGCTACGCGCTTCATGAGGATAATTCGTGCGTCTTTAGCGTACAGTTCGCCATCCGCGGCAATGACGTCTGCCTTGTTTTTACTGACGCGGGTGACGCCTTCCCGCAGGAGCGTCTTGAGATCGCCCGGCGAGACCGTTTCTGCGAAATGTCGCCGCTGCTGGAGAGCGGCAGGGGGCTGATGCTTATATTGCTGAGCGTCGATCGTTTCACTGTTGAACGCGTGGCGGGTGAAAATATCGCCACGCTTGAAAAGAAAATACGCGTATGATCTGCGGGCCATACGCGCGTGATTTTATTTCTTATCGGCAAACAGCTCCGGCGCCCACGGACGTGGATCCACTTCCATAAATGGCGCGCGCTCGAAGCGGTCCTTCAGCGCCCACGGCACCGTGCAGTCGAAGATCGTCTTGCAGGAAATGCCGTTGCCGCGAATCGAGGTGCTGTAATCCGGCGACTGGGACGGATCCAGCTGGTGGCCGCGGATCCCCGGAATATTGGTGATGCTCACATCGCCCTGCATGCGCGTCGTCATCGCCCACAGGATGTCGTCGCTGTCGAAAATATCCACATCTTCGTCGACAAGAATAATGTTTTTCAGCTCCGAATAGGTGGCTAAGGCGATGAGCGCCGCCTGGCCCTGGCGTCCTTCGTCTGACGGCTGGCGTTTTTTCACCTGCAATATGCCGAGGAACTTACCGCCGCCCGCGGTATGGGCATAGACGTTTTGCAGGAAGCCCGGAATTGCCTCTTCAACGGCATTACGGATGCTGGCCTCGGTCGGCAGTCCGGCCAGCGTGGTATGTTCTTCCCCCGGTCCCACCAGCGTCTGCAGGATCGCGTGGTTGCGCATGGTCACGGCTTTCACTTTGATCACCGGCAGGGAGGGATTCGCCTCACCGCAGTAGCCCGGGAATTCCGGCATCGCGTGGCCAGTGTTGGTATGCTGATCCTCTCTTACGCGCACGCCCGGAAGCAGTTCGCCTTCGATGATGATTTCCGCCCGTGCGATGGCTTTCTCTTTGACCGCCACGCCCTGCACCAGCTCGACCGGCTGCTGGCGCAGCGCCCCGGAGACGCCCAGCTCGTTGTAGCCAAACGGCGTGGTAGGGGCCTCAAAGCATGCGCCGATATAGATGGCGGGGTCGAGACCCATGTTGATCGTCACCGGCAGCGGTTTTCCGGCATCCTCCGCTTTTTTACGGAAGACTTCGATATGTCGCCCGGCGGCAAGGAACATGGAAAGCTCGTCGCGCTCCTGCACGCAGAGGCGGTGAATGGTGACATCCGTCAGCGAGCTGTCTTCCGGATCGCTTGCCAGCACCAGCCCCAGGCAGAAAAACGGACCGGCATCAATTGGCGTATTGGTCGGTGCCGGAAGCAATTTGCGAAGATCGAAGTCAGGATCGTCAGCGTAGAAAACCTGCTCCTGACACGGCGCCTGCGAGGCCGGGACGACGACGGGGGCTATCGGCTTTTTCACCGCATGGCCAACGTGTTTTGCCAGATCAGACGGTTCGCAGCCTAACAGCAGCGCCGCGCGCTCGCGGCTGGCGTGCATGCCCACCAGAATGCGGGAGCCCGGATAGCCCTTAACGCTGTTGAACATCATGGCCGGACCCGTGCGGGTCGGACGTTTGACCGTGCCGCCTGCGCCGATATGGCGGTAGACACCCGCCAGTTCCGCGTTGGGATCGACCGGATGATCGGTTTCAATATACTGGCCTTCGTGGCGCTGCAGTAAGGCGATGGCGCTGCGGAGATCGTTGACTTGGTTTTCCATATTTTTCTCCCTCGGTTGAATACCTCCATTTTTATGGCAAAGACCAATAGCATCAATTTCATCATTTCTGTTAAATTGATAAGTAAATTTATATCAATACAAGGAGACGTCTCGTGCAGTTTCGTCAGATGCGCCACTTCATTGTCGTAGCCGAAGAGCTCCACATGCACCGGGCCGCCGAGCGTCTGAACATCGCCCAACCGGCGCTGAGCCAGCAGATAAAGGCGCTGGAAGAACGTTTAGGCGTCACGCTTTTCAGCCGGGCGAACCGCCGCTTAACCCTGACGCCCGCGGGCGAAGCGTTTCTGGTCAAAGCCCGGCTTGCCATCTCGTTGACCGAGCAGGCGGTGCTGGATGCCAGACAAACGGCACGGGGCGAGCAGGGGGAGTTAAACCTGGGGTGCGTGTCGAGTGCGATGTTTGACGGCAGGCTGCCCGCCGCGCTGCGCCAGATGCACAGCCGCTGGCCGGCCATTACCATGTCCCTGATGACGGGAAATGTGCAGACGCTCTACGCCGCCGTGCAGAGCAACCAGCTGGACGTGGCCATCATCCGCGCGCCGCTGCCGTCGCTGCCTGACGATCTGCAAAGCCGGCCGTTCACCTCGGAGAAAACGGTGCTGGCACTCTCTCGTCAGCATCCGCTCGCCGGATCGTCCGCGCTGACGCTTTCGTCGGTGAAAGACGAAAAATGGATCTCGCTGCGCGATCCGGAGGGAATGGGGCTGGAGCAGTACTTCTATGACGCCTGCAGCGGGGCGGGCTTTCAGCCGGACGTGGTGCAAAATGCGACCGACGTGCCCACGGTGATAAGCCTTGTTGCGGCCGGATTTGGGCTGGCGCTGCTGCCCGCGTCGGCAAAGGCAGTGAGCGTTGAGAATGTCGTCTACGTGGACATCCTCGACCGGCTGCGGGGGAGCGAACTCACCCTGGTTTGCCACCGGATTATTCGTTCAGAAGTGCTTAAAAAGTTTCTGGTCACGCTCGATCACACCTGACGTCCGGCAGCCCGCAGCAGCTGCCCGCGCAGCCAGGCGTTCGCCGGATCCTGGCTGTTTTTCGGGTGCCAGTACATGTTGATGGTAATCGGCTGGAGCGGCAGCGGCGGTGGGAAAATATCCAGCGTGCTGGCAAACTGCTTCAGCATCCGTTCCGGCAGGGTACATACCAGGTCGGTACCGGCAACCAGCGCAGGCGCCATAGCGTAGCTCTGGGTGGACATGGCAACGTGTCGCTGATAGCCCAGCCCGGCGAGGGTTTGGTCGACAAATCCGGTAAAGGGATCTCCCGCCGACGACACCACCAGATGGGAAAGCGCGCAGTAGCTTTCCAAATCTAACGGACCTGTTCCACGCGGATGAGCTTTGCGCTGGGCGGTGGCAAACGCGTCGTCGAGAAGTTTGCGCCTCACCCATCCGTCATGGGCGCCCGCGCTCACGCCGATGTAGATATCCACATCACCGTTTTCCAGCTGCTGCGGCAGGTCTACCATCTCCGGCAGGGCGAAGCGCAGGCGGATGCCGGGGGCATCGGTACTCACCTGGTTAAGCAGCGCGGTGCCGAGCATCAGCGCCGGGTTTTCATGCAGCGCGATAACAAATGTCCGGCTGCTGGTGTGCGCCTCAAACGCGGTGGGGGCAAACATCGCGCGGATGCCGCGTAGCACGCTTTCAACTTGTGGCCTCAACGCCTCCGCTCTCGGCGTGGGTAATACCCCACGTCCATGTGGGGAGGGAATAAACAGCGGCTCGCCAAACAGCGTGCGCAGACGCGCCAGGCGGGCAGACAGCGCGGGCTGGCTGATGCCCAGCCGCGTGGCCGCATGAGTGATGTTCCTGTCCTGAAGCAGGGCGTCCAGCGCCAGGAGCAGGTCGATGTCCATGTCAGATATACGCGACATCACTCTACTTCGCGCCGCTGGCGTCCCGGTTGGTATAGGTAACAGGGACCCAGGCATAGCCGCCTTTCTCACCTTTCGTCACATAGCCGATGCCCGGGAAAGGCAGATGGGGCGCGGCAATAAGGTCTTTATTTTTCACAAAGTCAGCGAACGCATGCTCGCGTACGCTTGCCGCTTTGTTCTCATCTTCATCGTAGGTGATGGTCACCGCAGGCTGCGGGAACTGGACCGCCGCTGCGTGAATGATGTCGCCGACAAAGGTGATCTTCTCGCCTTTACTTGTCAGCGTGTAGAAGGCCGATCCCGGCGTGTGTCCGGGGTGAACCGTGCCGGTCAGCCCCGGAAGAATCTCCGATGTGCCGCTAAACGGCACCACTTTACCCGCGTCAAGATAGGGTTTTAAGGTCTTCTGTGCGACATCGAAGTAGTTCTTGCCGTAGCCGGTTTTCTTCTGATTGTCGTCGTTAAAGAAAAAGTCGATGTCCGGTTTGCCAACGTAAACGCGCGAGTTGCTGAACACCAGCTTGCCGTCTTTCACCAGGCCACCCGCGTGGTCGGAGTGGGCGTGGGTCAGGAGAACTTCAGTGATGTCCTCGGGTTTGATCCCCTGGGTGGCGAGGCTCTCAATCAGACGTCCGCCGTTGCCGGGGCCAAAGAGCTGGCCGGAACCGGTATCCACCAGGATTTTGTGTCCGGGCATCGCAATCAGGAAGGCGTTGATGGACACTTCCGCCGGGTTGGTCTGAAAGTTTTTCGCGAGCAGTGCATCAATGTTTTGCGGCGTTGTCCGGCGCAGCAGCTTGTGCAGATCCTGCGCAACGGTCCCGTCCGTAAACGACGTAACCAGAACGTCGCCGACCTGCACGCTGTAACCGCCCGCCGGTTGTTTAACGACGTGCTGCGGCGTTTCTGCCGAGGCCTGCAGCGCAGGGTAGAACAGCAATGAACTGGAAATCAGCGTGGAAAGAGCAAGTTTTTTCACGGTAAGCATACGAGTCTCCTTTGAAAGTGCTCATCTTACTGCTCCGTAAAATTATAAGAACCTGCTCAGAAATGATAGGACCTATAAACGAGATAAATAGCACAGCGCAACAGCCGGGTGGTGGTGAAGCCTTTCCCGGCCCGTAAAGCGTTATTTTTTCAGCGGTGCGTTCCAGCTATCCAGCGTGGTCCTGGACCAGGCACCATAAGCGGCATTTGGGAGCACAATCCAGTCGTTGCCGAAGTGTTCGGCGCTGGCTTCAACCAGCTCACGCTGCTGCTCGCTCGGTTTTTTGTTTTTGAACTGTACGGCGAAGTCCGGCAGGCTGTCGCCGAACAGCATCACGATCTGCTGCTTTTTGAGGATGCTCTGACGGCGCTCTTCCTTGCTGACCGTATCCAGCAGCACGCTTTCGTCAGACACCTGCGGCAGGCCGAGAGCGTTTAACGTCTTCAGCGTGTCGGCTTTGTTTTCCTGCATACGGTCCGAAACATAATAGATGCGGACCTTGCTTTGATTCACATGGTCAAGAAACGCCTTCGCTCCCGGAATTAAGCCGGGTTTTCCCTGTTTTTCCCAGTCGCTCCAGGTATCCCATTTCGTATAGTCGTGACACTGCGCCATGTCGCGCACCAGCAGAGGGGTGTTATCCAGCACCGTTTCATCCAGGTCCATCACCACGGCGTAATTTTCAGGAGTTTTCAGATCTTTTAATTTTTCGTTGAAACGCTCGGTGGCAAACCGATACGTCTGCAGCTGAAGGGCCAGAATCTCTGCCGATTTCTGCTGATAGCGCAGCGCCATTTCGTACGCTTTGGGTTCACACAGCTCGCGCTCAGCGGCCGTCGCCGCTGCACTCAAAACGGGTAATGCCAGCAGTAATGCCTTAGCCATTGAATTCACACTTCTTTCCTCAACACCGTGGTTAAAATCCCGAAAGCGTAATGAAGTTCAATGACAGAAATATGAAGGCAGCGGCGCTACACCAGCATGTAATACCAGAACAGGGCGACCTCGTCTTTTTCCGGTAAGGCGTTGTAGAGATACCGATCGTACCCGCCCAGGGTGAACCCGTAGTTACGGTAAAACAGACAGGCAGAGACGTTCACATTTTGTGTTTCAAGCCGTAATCCCGGCGCGTTTACGCTGCGGGCCCACACGTGCGCGGCAGCCATTAATTTTTGCGCAGCGCCGGTTCTGCGTCTGGTGCGATCAACGGCAATATAATCCACTGAAATAAATTTATTCCAGCCGATTGATGCGGTAATAAATCCGGCTAATTCACCGTCATCGGTTTCCGCAACAAGAAATATGGCGTCCGGATTAACGCAATGGTTTTCAAGCGTTTGGATGTCGAGTTCGTAGGTTTTTATCCAGGGCTCGGCGACGGCTTCAATATGCAAATCACAATGGATAAAGGGCTCTCGCGCAATGTGGCTAATGGTGAAAGAAAAGTCACAACATTCAAGACGGACGAGGTCCGTATTTAATCCTTTTCGAATCTGCATAGTATTCCCGATAGTGAGTTATTTCATAAAGAATAGACGACGCGGTTAAATCCGCTGATCTCACGCACTTGTGATCCTGAACTAAGCTTGTACTTCGTTCCGCGTAAAATGTGGGTCATTCGAGGACAATGAATGGAATTCAGGACATTTCAAAAGCAGTGGGGTGCTGAGTTTATTTCCGATGACGTGGTACGTTTTCGCGTCTGGGCAGAAGGACAGAAAGAACTTACGCTACGTCTGGCCGCCACCGACGTGCCGATGACGGCAACCGGCAACGGCTGGTTTCAGGCGGACGTCCCCGGCGTCATGCACGGTGCAGAGTATCAGTTTGTCCTGCAGGACGGCATGGCGGTACCCGACCCGGCATCGCGCGCGCAAAAGGGCGACGTTAATGGGCCATCGGTTGTTATCAATCCCCGACGCTATCAGCCGGTTAACCGGGACTGGGCAGGGCGGCCGTGGGAAGAGACGGTCATTTACGAGCTGCACGTCGGCACCTTTACCCCGGAGGGCACCTTCCGGGCGGCCATCGACAAGCTGCCCTATCTGGCGGAGCTCGGTATCACCCAGCTTGAAGTGATGCCCGTTTCCCAGTTTGGCGGAACCCGCGGCTGGGGCTACGACGGCGTGCTGCTGTATGCCCCGCACGCTGCCTACGGTACGCCGGAGGATTTTCACGCGTTTATCGACGCCGCGCACGGGCTCGGGCTTTCCGTGGTGCTGGATATCGTGCTCAACCACTTCGGCCCGGAGGGGAATTATCTCCCTCTGCTGTCGCCCGCGTTTTTTGATGCGGATCGAATGACGCCGTGGGGCAACGGCATCGCTTACGAGCGCGAGCCGGTGAGGCAGTACATCACCGACGCACCGCTCTACTGGCTGACGGAGTACCGTCTGGACGGCCTGCGCTTTGATGCCATCGACCAGATTAAAGACAGCTCCGGGACGCACATTCTGGAGGAGATTGCCGCGAAGATCCGCGAGGCGATCCCGCACCGTCACGTTCACCTGACCACGGAAGACAGCCGCAACGTGATTTTCCTGCATCCGCGCGATGAACAGGGCAACACGCCGCTGTTCACCGCCGAGTGGAATGATGACTTCCACAATGCTGCCCACGTGTTTGCCACCGGCGAAACGCACGCCTACTACCAGGATTTTGCGTGTGAGCCGGAGAAAAAGTTCGCCCGTGCGCTGGCGGAAGGGTTTGTCTACCAGGGCGAGATTTCGCTGCAAACCGGGGAATCTCGCGGGGTGGAGTGCCGTACCCAGCCGCCGCAGTTCTTCGTCGATTTCATTCAAAATCACGATCAGACCGGGAATCGCGCCCAGGGGGAGCGGCTCATCACCCTCGCGGGGGCCGACAGGACGCGGGTGCTGCTTGCCGCGCTGCTGCTCTCTCCCCATATCCCGCTGCTGTTTATGGGCGAGGAGTTCGGTGAAACGCATCCGTTCCTGTTCTTCACCGATTTTCACGGCGACCTGGCAAAAGCGGTGCGGGAAGGGCGCGCGAAAGAGTTTACCGGCCACGCCGGGCACGATGAAGCCGTCCCGGACCCGAACGACGTTAACACCTTCGTTCGCTCAAAGCTCGACTGGCATAAGATTGCTACCGACGAAGGGAAAACGTGGCTGCGCTTCACCCGCCACCTGCTGACGTTGCGCCATCGCTATATCGTTCCGCTTCTGCATCAGGGCGGCATCGTTGAAGGCAAGGCGATCGAGACCGCACCCGGCATGGTGGCGGTGAGCTGGCGCTTCCCGTCCGGGACGCTCTCTCTGGCGCTCAATATCGGCCCTAAGCCTGTCGACGTGCCCGCGCTCGCAGGGGAGACGCGCTTCGCCTGGCCGGAGGTAAACGACGTTTTGCCGCCGAACAGTATTGTCGTTCGCTTTGCTGATGGAGACGCATCGTTATGATCCCTTCCGCCACGTACCGTATTCAGTTCCGCAACGGCATGACGTTTGACCGCGCTGTCGAGCTGGTGCCGTATCTGAAAGACCTCGGCATCAGCCACCTCTACGCCTCGCCCGTGTTTACCGCCACAACGGGTTCCACCCACGGCTATGACGTGACCAACCCGAATGAAATTGACCCCGCGATTGGCGGTCAGGAAGGGTTTGACCGCATGGCCGCGGCGCTAAGGCAGGCCGGCATGGGGCTGATTCTGGATATTGTCCCGAACCATATGTCCACCTCGCTGGAAAACGCCTGGTGGCGGGACGTGATTGAATACGGCCAGCGGAGCCGCTATTTCCGCTATTTCGATATCGACGCGTCGCGCCCGCTTACGCTGCCGTTTCTCGGCGACACCTTTGAGGCGGAGCTGGAGAAGGGTGCCATTACGTTAAAAAGTGACCCTGTCACGAATAAAGCCTCTCTGGTCTATTACGACACGGCGTACCCGCTTAATCCGGGCACGTACAGCGAGGATAAAAGTATCGCCGAACTGCATGAGGCGCAGAGCTGGCGGCTGATGTCCTGGCGGGAAGCGCCGAAGCAGCTCTCATGGCGGCGCTTCTTCGAGATCACCGGTCTTGTAGGCGTACGGGTTGAAGACGAGGCGGTCTTCGACGATACGCACCGTCTCATTCTTGAGCTGGTTCACGCGGGCGTGGTTGACGGCCTGCGCATTGACCATATTGACGGCCTGGCCGATCCGCTGGGTTATTTGCAGAAGCTGCGGCAGGCAGCCGGACCTGACTGTTACATCACGGTCGAAAAAATTCTCGCGAAGGGAGAGCAGCTCCCCACCGACTGGCCGGTTTCCGGCACCACCGGCTACGAGTTTATCGCCTCGCTGGCGGAGGTGCTGGTCGACGACGATAACCTCTCGCGCCTGGAGACAATCCACGACGAGACGCTGGGCATCACGGTCGATCGCCACGCCGAACTGCGCGATGCCAAGGGTCTGATGACCGATCGTAATTTTGAGGGCGAGTTCACCACGCTGCTAAACCTTGCGGACGATCTGGCCCGCCGCAATGACGTTGCGCTGCCGCGCGAGGAGATCCGCCACGCGCTGCGCGAGTTGCTTATCGCTTTTCCGGTGTACCGCACCTACGGCACTCGCGAGGGACTAACCCCGCCTGACGTGGCGCTGCTTAACCGCGTAGTCGCCAGCGTGGAGACGTCGGAAGCGGCGCTCAGCCTGATTGTGCGCATTCTTACCGGCGATCTGCCGGAAGATTGCCGCGACTGCGCCGCGCTTTTCAGAACCCGCTTCCAGCAGCTGACCGGGCCGCTGATGGCGAAGTCGGTGGAAGATACGCTGTTTTTCCGTCTTAACCTTGAGCTTGCGCTCAATGAAGTGGGCGCTGACCCGACGCCGCGCGCGTTCTCGTTATCCCGCTTTCACCAGGAGATGCGCATTCGTCTCGCCCGTCAGCCCGACGCGCTGCTGGGCACCTCCACGCACGATACCAAGCGCGGAGAAGACGCCCGGGCGCGGCTCTACACCCTGACGGAGGCGCCGGAACGCTGGGGAGAAAATCTCGCCCGCTGGCGGCAGATGAACCAGACCCAGGTGCGTTTTCTCAACGACGGCACCGCGCCGAACGCCGCCGATACCTGGATGATCTATCAGGCGCTGGCGGGCGTCTGGCCCGCCACGCTGTCGCCTGACGATGCCGAAGGGCTTGCATCGCTGGAGACGCGTTTCCTCGGCTTCCTTGAGAAAGCGCTTCGCGAGGCGAAGCAGCGCACCGACTGGATCGACAGCAACGAGAGCTATGAGAGCGTGGTGCTGAGCTATGCGCGGCATCTGCTTTCCCCGGATAACGCCCCGTTCCTGCACGATTTCAGCGAGGCGATGCAGCCCTTTATCCGCGCCGGGCTGATGAACAGCCTCAGCCAGACGGTCATCAAGCTGACGGCGCCCGGCGTGCCGGATATCTATCAGGGCAGCGAGGCGCTCAACTTTAGCCTCGTCGACCCGGATAACCGGCGGGAGCCGGACTTCAACGCGCTGGTGCAAAACCTCAGCGCGGCGGATGCTTCAGTGTTTGAACACCCGGCGTGCTGGCGGGACGGCAGGGTAAAGCAGTTTGTCACCGCCACGCTGCTGCGGCTTCGACCGCATTACGACGCGCTTTTCCGCTACGGCGACTGGCTGCCGCTCAAGGTTTCCGGTGAGCGCGAGGAGAACCTGATTGTCTATGCGCGCGTTAAAGACGAGGAGGCGCTGATCGTTGCCGTGCCGCGTCTGGTTTTTGGCATCACCGATAATCATCAGCTGTGGGGCAATACCACGGTAGCGATACCCGACGAACTGGCCGGGAAGCGCTATCGGGATCTGTTCAGCGGTGAAAGCCGCATTCTGCAAGAGACGCTGGATTTAACGTCAGAAAAGGGATGTGTACTGGTTCTGCTTACCTGCGAATAATCGTGGAGAACGAAAATGGCAAAGGAAACTACGTTTGAAATTCGGGCCGGTCATGGCCAGCAGTTGGGGGCGAATTATGACGGGAAGGGCGTTAACTTCGCGCTGTTCTCCGCGCACGCGGAGCGGGTGGAGCTCTGTCTGTTTGACCCGTCCGGGAAAACAGAAATCGCCCGGCTGGAGCTGCCGGAGTATACCCATGAGGTCTGGCACGGCTATGTGCCTGACCTGAAACCCGGTGCGCTGTACGGCTATCGCGTCTACGGCCCCTACGATCCGGAAAACGGTCACCGCTTTAACCCGCATAAGCTGCTTATTGACCCGTATGCCCGTGAACTGGTGGGCGATATCGACTGGAACGACGCCCATTTCGGCTATGAGCTGGGGCATGACGAACTGGATCTTAGCTTCGATACGCGAGACAGCGCGCCGTTCACGCCGAAATGCAAGGTTATCGACCCGAACGCTTTCGACTGGCAGGACAACAACCGGCCAAACGTGCCCTGGCCGCATACCGTCGTCTATGAGAGCCACGTGAAGGGTTTCACCCAGATGAACCCGGCCATTCCGCCCGAGCTGCGCGGGACGTTCGAGGGGATGGGACACAAAGCCTCGGTCGACTACATCAAAAGCCTCGGCATTACCTCGGTGGAGCTGCTACCCGTTCACTGGTTCCCGGACGACCAGCATCTGCTCGACCGTGGCCTGAAGAACTTCTGGGGCTATAACACGCTCGGCTTTTTTGCTCCGGCGTCGCGCTACTATGGCCCGGCGGGGATCCAGGGATTTCGCGACATGGTGCGCGCCTATCATGACGCGGGCATCGAGGTGATTCTGGACGTGGTCTACAACCACACGGCGGAAGGTAACGAGCTGGGGCCAACGCTTTCATTCAAGGGCATTGATAACTACAGCTACTACCGCACGCTGCCGGACCAGCACCGGTATTACATTAACGACACCGGGACGGGGAACACGGTGAATACCTCGCACCCGCGCGTGCTGCAGATGGTGATGGATTCCTTGCGCTACTGGGCCGAATCTATGCACATTGACGGTTTTCGTTTCGACCTGGGGACGATTCTGGGCCGCGAGCCTGAGGGGTTCGACCCGCGCGGGGGCTTTTTCGACGCCGTTACCCAGGATCCGGTGCTCTCTAAGCTCAAGCTGATTGGCGAGCCCTGGGATATTGGCCCCGGCGGCTATCAGGTCGGTGGCTTCCCGCCAGGCTGGGGAGAGTGGAACGACAAATACCGCGATACCGTGCGCGAGTACTGGAAGGGGGACAACGTCTCGACGGACTTTGCCGCGCGTTTGCTGGGCTCCGGGGATCTGTACGACCTGCGCGGGCGTCGCCCGTGGGCCAGCGTCAACTTTATCACCGCCCATGACGGCTTTACGCTGAATGACCTGGTGTCGTACAACGAGAAGCACAACGCCGACAACGGCGAGGACAATAACGACGGGCATAACGATAACCGGTCGTACAACTATGGCGAAGAAGGGCCGACGGAGAACCCGGACATTATCGCCACCCGCGAACGGCAGAAGCGTAATTTCCTGACCACGCTGCTTTTCTCCCACGGTACGCCGATGCTGCTGGCGGGGGACGAGTTTGGCCGTACGCAGAAGGGCAACAACAACGGCTACTGCCAGGACAGCGAGATCTCATGGATCGACTGGAAGGGGCTGTCCGAAAACGACGCGGCGCTGCGCGAGTTCACCCGCCGGCTCATTGCCCTGCGCGCGCAGCAGCCGCTGCTGCGTCGTGAGAGCTGGCGCGACGGGCTCGAGATCCGCTGGTTCAATGCCGGAGGCGGTCCGCAGCAGGCCGAGCAGTGGGATGAAGGCTCAACGCTCGGGGTCTCCATCAGCAGGCCGGATCTTCAGCAGGAGGACGGCATCTGGCACGACGTGCTGATGCTGTTCAATCCGTTTGAAGGCACCGTGCCGTTCCAGATCCCGCAGTTTGGCGAAGGGGGATGGGTGCTGGAGCTTTCTACGGCGGATGACGCTGCCGCCGGGACAGCGTTCACCGAAACCGTAGAGTACGAACTGGCCGGACGCAGCATTACCCTGTTCAGACGTCCGTAATTCAGAGTGATGCCGCCGCGCGGGCGGCGGTGTCATACAGGGAGGAGATCGCGCGTAGCAGCTGCGCGGTTTCGCCGATGGATTTCCCGGAAATGCCGCTCTCCGCATGAATGGCGATCAGACACGCTTCGCGCACGTCCCGGTACTTCATGCACAACGCTTTCCCTTCCTCCGTGGTGGAGAAAAAGAGCTCTTTACCCGCTTTTTCGCTCGTCACGTAGCCCGCTTTGACCAGCTTTTTCAGGGCATAGGTCACTACATGCGTATCTTCCACGTTGAGAACAAAGCAGATATCGGCCAGCTTTTTCTTGCGGTCGCGGTGGTTCACGTGATGCAGCAGCGAGACGTCAAAAGCGCCCATATCCGGCTCTCCGGCTGCGGCCATGCAGCGCACCATCCACTTGTTAAACGCGTTGCCGGTCATGATCAGCGCGTACTCCAGCTCTGACAGTTCCGCGCAGCGCTCCGACACCAGATGGCGGGAGGAGACGATCCGGCCATCGTTGATATCGTTGCAATCGGGTGAAGCACTCTTTTTCGAGGTCATAACGTTCCTTAGCCAGAAATGTAAACTCGTCGATAAAATAAGAACATTTTATTGATAATTTGTTTACATGTTTTTGAGGTTCAGATATAGCTTTTTAGCGCAGGTTTTGTGAAGCCTGACGAAAAACACAACATCGCTCGCCGCAAATTAAAAAAATAGCCGTCGGCGCGCAACGCTCACTTTCGATAGGGTAAACGTTATGGACGGTACTACGCTGTTGCCGCTGATCGGGATACCGATCGTGGTCATTGGTTTTGCACTGCGCTTCAACCCGCTGCTGGTCGTCGTGGTGGCGGGTCTGGCGACGGGCCTGCTGGTCGGGATGGATTTCGGGATGCTGCTGGAGACCTTTGGCGAGAAGTTCGTCAATAGCCGATCGCTGGCGACCTTCATCCTGATCCTGCCGGTAATTGGTCTGCTGGAATATTATGGGCTTAAAGAGCGCGCCCAGGCCTGGGTGGCGAAGATCGCCAGCGCCACCTCGGCGCGTATTCTGATGCTCTACTTCGTGGCGCGTGAAGGCACCGCCGCGCTGGGGCTGATGTCGCTGGGCGGCCATGCCCAGACGGTACGCCCGCTGCTGGCTCCGATGGCCGAAGGGGCAGCGCTGAACGAATACGGCGAACTGCCGCAGCACATTCGCGACAAAATCAAGGCCCATGCCGCGGCGTGTGACAACATCGCGGTCTTCTTTGGGGAAGATATCTTTATCGCCTTCGGTGCGGTGCTGTTGATTGACGCGTTTCTGAAGGAAAACGGGATCGAAGGGATCGAGCCGCTGCACATCGGCCTGTGGGCCATTCCTACCGCCATTGCGGCATTGATTATTCATATGACGCGCCTGCTGCGCCTGGATGCCAGCATCCGCCGCGACGTCATGGCCTGGCGTGCAGAGCAGGGTACGCAGGGGGCCGCGCAATGATGACGCTTATCACCATTAATCGGGTGTATTACCTGATCGGTTTTGTTGTGATGCTGCTGGTTGTCATGACCCTGCGCGACCGCGCTAATCCGAAGCGTTTTACCACCGCGCTGTTTTGGTTTTTATTCGGCGGTATCTTCCTGTTCGGTGACCTGATGGTTCAGGAGCTGGGCAAATCGCTGGCATACCGGATCGTTGGCGGTTGCGTTATCGCAATCGCGCTGCTGGCGGGTTTTGGCCTGGTCGGGAAAGGCCACTATAAAATGGCCTCCGACGAGGAGCGCATTGCCTCGTCAAACCGCCTTAAAAACTGGCTGTTCCTGCCCGCGCTGATGATCCCGGTGGTGACGGTAATCGGGACGCTGTTCCTGAAGGGGGTGTCGATTGGCGGCGTTTACCTTCTCGACCAGAAACAGCTCACTCTGGCGGCGCTGTGCGTGGCCTGCGTCGCGGCGATCCTCACCGGCTGGTGGCTGACCAAAGGCACGCCGCTGCACGCCATTCGCCAGTCCCGTCGTCTTGTCGATACCATCGGCTGGGCGGTGATCCTGCCGCAGATGCTGGCCATGCTCGGCGGCGTGTTCGTGGCGGCCAATACCGGTGATTCGGTGCAGAAGGTGGTGAGCCTGTTCGTGAACCCGGACAGCCGCTTCATGCTGGTGGTCATTTACTGCGTGGGGATGGCGCTGTTTACCATGATCATGGGGAACGCCTTTGCGGCCTTCCCGGTGCTGAGCGCGGGGATCGCCTTACCGTTCCTGATCAACGTGCATCACGGCAACCCGGCGCCGCTGCTGGCGATCGGCATGTACGCGGGCTACTGCGGCACGCTGATGACGCCGATGGCCGCGAACTTCAATATCGTTCCCGCCGCGCTGCTGGAGCTGAAAGACAAATATCAGGTGATCAAGATCCAGATCCCGACCGCGTTAACCCTGCTGGTGGTGAACGTGTTCCTCATGTATTTCCTCGTGTTTCGCTAAGGAGCTGTTATGGAATTGACGCAACATCAGGCTGACGCGTTTGCCCGCATGCCTTTAACCTATTTGCGCCAGGAATACCCGAACCACATCATGCATCTGCTGAATGATGACGGTGACGTTCTGCCGCCTCGCGAGCTGCACCCGATTTTCTACGGCTGTTTCGACTGGCACTCGGCGGTGCACGGCTACTGGCTGCTGCTGCGCTGCGTGCGCCTCTATCCTGATCTACCGTGTCGGAATGACATCGTCGCGCTTTTCGACGAGCATCTGACCGACGAGAATGTGGCGAAGGAGCTGGCCTATTTCACCGCGCCGTTCCGCGCCTCGTTTGAGCGGCCGTATGGCTACGGATGGCTGCTGGCGCTGGCCCAGGAGCTGAAACAATCGTCGCTGCCGCAGGCCGCAGGCTGGTACCAGACGCTGGAGCCGCTCACCCAGGATATTCGCAACCGGCTGGTGGATTACCTCCGCAAGCTAACCTATCCGATCCGCGTCGGAACGCACTACAACACGGCGTTTGCCCTCGCGCTGGGGCTGGACTACGCCCGAGCCGTGGAAGATACCGCGCTTGAGCAGGCGATTGTGACGGCGGCGGAGCGGTTTTATCTCGCCGACACGCGCTACCCGGCCCATTACGAGCCGGGTGGCGATGAGTACATCTCTGGTGCGCTGACGGAAGCGCTGCTGATGAGCAAGGTCGTAGAGAATTTCCCGGCCTGGTTTGACGCGTTTCTGCCGAATTTCGGCTCCATTGCGGCGCTGATGAACCCGGCGGAAGTGAGCGACCGTACCGACCCGAAAATTGCCCACCTGGATGGGTTAAACCTCAGCCGCGCCTGGTGTATGAAGCATATCGCCAGGGCGCTTCCGGTAAACCACCCGGCCCAGCAGGCCTTGCGTGATGCCGTGGCGAAACACCTGGCGGCAAGCGTCGGGCACGTGGTGGGCAGCCACTACAGCGGCGGGCACTGGCTGGCGAGCTTTGCGCTACTGGCGCTGGAATAAACAAATACGCCGTCTTTCCTGTCGGGTGGCGCTGCGCTTATTTGCCCTACATTGTGAAATGCACAATTCCTGTAGGCCCGCGCAAGCGTAGCGCCGCCTAAATTTTTTTGATTTTTAATGCGGTTAATACCTTAGTCGGATATTTTTCCGTCATTTCTCTGGAAACAGATATCTTTTTTACCATCGCAAAGGTGTACGATATGCGGCCATATACCCACATGAAGTAGGTGGTTAATATGGCTGTTATACCTTTGTTACCCAAAGAAGGAATCGCTCTTGTGTTGGCAAACATGAGGATTGCAAGAGCGCATGGTATGAGCAGAAACATGGCTATCCCTACAACCTATCTTTGGTTTTATCAAAAAGTAAGAAATAAGGGACCGTGGGATTACAAGCAAGGACACCCGGAGTTAGCAAATTTTGGGAACTTCAATTATGGTTCGGCTGGCTATGCTGCCGGGATACCATCAGAAACGCTATTGATGGGTGCTGGATGGGCGCAGGAAAGAGCTAAAACCTCCAAAAAGAAATGGGGGCACTGGTATCAAAAACCGCCTTATGGGGATGATCCACACGATCAGTTTTGGATAAGGCAAGGTATAGAATATGCAAAGAAATACGGTTATTAAACGGCTCCATTGCTTACTCACAACGATTCTGTTGCTCGTTGTTTGTGGGTTTCTGACATATCAATACTATTTTAATGCATCTCCTCACGATAGCTTTGTCAGCAAACAGAAACTCTCTGATACCGTCACACTGTACATAACTAAGTATGATGATGGAGACGCTACGGTGTCGGATGTTTACCGCTTCTATTTAGATAAAGACAACAGTGGGAACATTATGAAAGCCCTTGAAGAACGATCACCCTTCCTGGAAGCCGATACAAGCAATGTCACAGCTTCAGCTTATGGGAACACGGTAAATGTAAAAATCACGGGCAAGGTTTATTCATTCACTAATTCTGATCTGTTCTATGCCGATGGTGTAGCGATCATGCCTGTAATTAATCTCATAGCCAATGGAATAAGAAATTAATTAACATAAGGAGTTTTAAAAATGGCTGTACCAGTACACCTCTTTTTGAAAGACGATGGCGGAGCAATGATCCGTGGTGGTTCTGATGTTGCAAACCGTGAAGGAAGCATAGAGCTTAGAGATCTGATCCATAACCTGAGCATTCCAACAGATGAGGCAACAGGTAAACTTACAGGTACAAGGCAACATTCAGCCTTCAGTTTAACAAAGGCAATTGACTCATCTTCACCCTATCTATACAAAGCAGTGGCTACAGGTCAGACGCTTCAAAGTGCCGAATTAAAGTTCTATCACATCAATGATGCTGGTCAGGAAGTGGAATACTTCAACATCCTGATGGAAGGCGTGAAAGTCATTTCAATAACTCCAATAATGCATGATACAAGAGATTGTCCCGGTACTGGTCACATGGAAAATGTATCTTTACGATATGCAAAAATCACATGGAAAATTCTGGACGGAAATATACAGTACACTGATGCGTGGAACGAACGTCCTACAGCGTAGTTGTTATAAACAAGCAGCGCCGAGAGGCGCTGCACAGCGTTACGCTGATGCCCGAACCCCAGGGCGCAGTCTGCTCAGGCTAAACAAAACCGATCCCGTCGAGGCGATGACGGCGATCCACAATGCCAGATGCACGGCCCGATCGTGGTCTGATCCGGTCGTCGCAAGCAGCACCCCCACGGTGGCGGCCCCCAGACATTGCCCGAACGTCCTGACGATAGACAACACCCCTGAGGCATAGCTGGCATATTCCCGTGCCACATTAGAGAGCATTTCCCGGTTATTGGGGCTCTGGAAGCAGCCAAACCCAATCCCGCAAACCAGACTGCGCAGGCAGATATTCCATACGGACGGATTTTCCGGCAACGTCGCCAGCAGGACCAGCCCACCGACAAAAATCATCAGGCCGATAGTCGAGATCAGCGGCGCGGAAAGGGTATCTGCCCAGCGCCCCGCGTGCGGTGCGATCAGCACAATGCCAATTGGCCACGGGGTGAACAGCAGCGCCGAAACCACCGGGCTGAAGCCATACACGCTCTGAAACAGGAACGGCAGCGCGACAAAGGTGATGCCCTGGCTGACAAACGAGGCCAGCGAGGTCAGGGCGGCGAGGGTGAAGCGTCCGTTTCTGAACATAACGGGCGGCAGTATGGGACTGCGCGCGCACCGAATACGCCAGACGAAGGCGATAGCGCTGACCAGCGTGAGAAGCCCCCAGCCAGCGGCTGCCGGGTTAATGCCTTGCGTTATGTGCTGAAGGCTGTCGGCCAGCATGATTGCAGAACCTAACAGCACGGCGGAGAGCGCGGCGCCCGGCGCATCAAAGGGGGAGCCGTCAACGTCCGACTGGCGCGGCAACGCCCGCCATGCCAGCAACAGGGCAATACTGCCCGGAACAAGGTTAATGGCGAACAGCCACTGCCAGCTCAGCGCGTCCAGTATCGTCCCGCCCAGCACGGGGGCAATTGCCGTGCTGGCGGCGATAAGCAGGGCGTGCAGCCCCAGAATGCGCCCAAGCAGTCGACCCGGAAAAACGGAACGCAGGATCGCCGGGGCGATACTCAGGGTAGCCGCACCGCCGATGCCCTGCAGAATACGCATCCCGATCAGCATGTCGGGCGTTTTCGCCAGCGCGCAGCCGAGCGAGGTGAACGTAAAGGTGGCAAGCCCGGCAAGAAAAACCGGTCGAAAGCCCACGCGCGCCGCCAGCGCCGCGAAGATGGCCAGCGTCATTGCCGCCGATAGTAGATAACCGTTGGCAAACCACACCGCAACGTTCGCGGGGACCTGCATCGCCCTTGCCATGGAGGGCAGCGCGATGTTGATCATGGTGCCGTCAAATACGCCCATCAGCGTGGTGGTCATGACGGCGGCCATCACACGGGCGCGTTCATGACCGGGTAAGCCTTCATCGCCGGGCTGGTTTGAAAAGAGCGTCATCGTCGTTACTCCGCATAAGAATAGTGATGACGAAACTATAATCATGGGGTATACAGGGCGGAAGACGCAGCGCTTGCACTTAATCGTTGCATATAACGCCTTATCTGAGGAGCTATCGTGTCCGATCCTGACTTTAACCTTCTGGTTGCGCTCGACGTTCTGCTGGCCGAAGCCAGCGTGGCTGGCGCGGCGCGGCGCTTAAACCTGAGCACCTCCGCCATGAGCCGCACCCTGAGCAGGCTGCGGGAGGTGACAGGCGATCCTATCCTGGTGCGGGCCGGTCGGCAGATGGTGCTGACGCCCTGGGCCGAAGCCACCCGGGACCGGGCCAGAAGCGCTGTGCATGAGGCAAGGGCGGTACTGCAACCCTCCACGGAAACGCTGAATGTTGAGCGTATGGAGCGCCTGTTCACCATCCGAGCCAACGACGGCTTTGTGGTGGCGTTTGGGCCACTGCTCATTGCCGCAGTGGCGGCGGTGGCGCCCGACGTCTGCATTCGCTTTTCGCCGAAACCTGAGAAAACGTCGCGCTATCTGCGTGAGGGGCTGGTTGACCTCGAGATCGGCGTGCAGAGCAATATGGGGCCTGAAATTCGTCTGCAACGGCTCTTTCAGGACCGGTTTGTGGGCGCGGTACGCCAGGGGCATCCGCTGGCCTCGCTGTCGTCAGTCAGCCTTGAGGATTATGTCGCCTGGGGGCACGTGGTGGCCTCGCCCGACGGCTCGTTACACGGATTTGTCGATGAGGCGCTGGCGGAACGCGGGATGAAGCGCAAAATTGCCAGCGTGGTGCCAGGGTTCCCGACGGCGTTATCGGTGGCGATGGTCTCCGATCTCGTTGCCATGGTGCCGGCGCTCTATCTGCTCAATCAGCCGATGACCGAGCGCGTGCACGTCTTTGAACTGCCGTTTAAAACCCGGAGCATTACGGTGTCACAGATGTGGCATCCGCGCATGGAAAAGGACCCGGCGCATCGCTGGCTCAGAGAAAAGGTGCTGGAGGTGTGCCGCGCTGTACGCTGACGGCTCAGGCCACTTTTTTTCGGCACGGAGAGAATGAAGCGCGTCGATACCGCATCCGATTCAACGCGAACGTTCGTTCTAATTTTGTGATGTGCGTCAGGTTTTAGTGTTCAGTAATATTACCTTTTACTCGATGAGCGATTGCTTAATACCTCTCCGACAACAGGAGCAGCGGTAAATGCGTTTGGCCAGCCAGCGTAAAACGCGGCTTGGGTAACGATCTCCCCAGCTTCCTCAGCAGAAAGTCCATTATCCATCGCTCTGTTGAGGTGATAG
Organism: Enterobacter sp. 22499; assembly: GCF_052044815.1. Classification (NCBI taxonomy): domain Bacteria; kingdom Pseudomonadati; phylum Pseudomonadota; class Gammaproteobacteria; order Enterobacterales; family Enterobacteriaceae; genus Enterobacter; species Enterobacter sp. 22499. Next base: position 148,154 of record NZ_JBQENR010000001.1, read on the forward strand.
CCAATCTGCGCGCTCTGTCCAGATGCGATTAACGCGCTGACCGTAATCAGGCTTCTGTCGCGGGGTTTCAGCGCGGGTCTTTGCCAGAGATCCAGTAACAGGGGGTCAGCAGTAAATTTAACCAGGCCTGGAGATATTGGGCCTACATTTTTTTCCACTGTCTCTGAACGCTGCTTTTCTGCTTCCTGATTGAGAGGAAGCAGGTCCGGAGAAGCTTCAGGAAGTGCATCTGCCGTGACGCCACGAGTTTCAAATACTGCTTTGGTCACGCTGACGGCTGACATTGCATTTGGCCAACCTGAGTAGAACGCCAGATGGGTAATGATATCTGACAATTCTGCTGGCGTAACGCCGCTATCGAGAGCGACGTCAATATAGTGCTTAAGCTCGGCAGGCTGGTTACGGGCAATCAGCATGGCGACGGTCACCATACTACGATCCCTGGGCGAGAGGGCATCGCGTGTCCACAGATCTTCAGTAATCGCTTCTCGACCAAAGCGCGCAAGAGCCGGTGAGACAGAACGAATATCAGCTTCAGGAATCGCTGAAGGTTCAATTTTCATCATAGCTTTACCTCTTGTTTCCTCAGCATTAGCAAAATCAGAAATAACAAGCGACATGGCCGCCGCTGCAATCACGCTTTTCATGTTAATCCTCACTGGTCAACGGTGCGGATCCTGTTTGATTCCGCCTTTGTTACGAAGAAATACCGGTTTTACCGGGATAGCGTCCTTCCTGGCGCTCATATGCGCCGTTTGCCTGAGATAGTCCAGGAAGTGCGGCGTTTGTCGGTGCAGTTGATAATCCTCCTCACTGGCGTAAATCTCATAGAAATACCAGCGGTTCGGACTCTGTGAGTCTGTAGCGGCATACATGGCTAACACGCCTTTCTCTACTTTGAGCGACTCGGCCATTTCAGGAAGGACGATGTTTTTAAATTCGGTCTGAAATTCAGGCTTTACCTCGACGATCACCAGATTATTAATGGTTCGCTCATTCGGTATGATGTGTTTGTCGCCCAGAAACTGTGGCTTCAGAGTGATTTTATTTTTCCGATCGATAATGTCAGGTGCCCGGGCAGCGAATGCCTTGTATGGTTCGGCATTCAGATGTTTGCGGTAAGCACTCTCGTTTTCATAGAGTTCGACCATGAATGCCTTACGTGGATTGTCGCTTCGTTGCAGGGCGTACATCGCCAGCGTACCTGCTTCATGATCAACCGAAGCGGAAATCGTCTGTCTGGCTACGTCTGCAAACTCTTTGTCCCGATCGGGTCTGACGCCGAGCTCAAAGATATTCATCACTACCTTATCCGGTGCGTCCGGTTTTGTTGCAAAGACAGAGGTGCTTATTAGCATGCAAATTAAAAGCATAAGGGGCTTTTTCACGTTGATCCTTTTACTGAAATGACTGTTTGCTACCGCGTCCAGACCTGCTTAACGTCTTTCGTTTGCGGCGTGTTTTGCGCCATAATCCCCGTCAGAACGTGCGGCTGGTAGGTTTCTTCCAGAAACCGGATTTCCTCAAGGCTCAGTTGAAGATTTACGGCGTTTACCGCGCCATCAACGTGATCTTTTTTTGTGGCCCCTACGACAGGTGACGTGACTTTTGTCAGCTGCCAGGCGAGTGAGATTTCCGTCATGGACACCTGATGCCGTTCGGCAAGTTCGGCGACACGCTCAATAATGAGCCGATCCTGTTCAGCCGTGCTGTCATATTTCCCGCGCGCATAATCATCCTCCGTGGCTCGCCGCGTGTGGCCTTCTTTCCGGGAGAGACGACCGCTGGCCAGCGCGCTATAGGGGGTCATGGCGATATCATCTTCAGCGCACAGACCGAAGAGCTCTCGTTCATCTTCACGCATAATCAGGTTGTAGTGGCTTTGCACGGAAACAAAGGGCGTCAGCCCTTCGCGTTCGGCAAGGGCGTTCGCTTTCGCAAGCTGCCAGGCATAGCAATTGGAAATACCAATAGCGCGCACTTTGCCCGCAGTAACGGCGGCATGAAGCGCTTCAAGCACCTCAATAACGGGCGTGTTGTAATCCCAGATGTGGTAGATGTAGAGGTCGATGTAGTCCATCCCCAGATTCTGCAGACTCTGGTCGAGCGATCGGGCTATTGCCTCTTTTCCGTCGATCCCCGCGGCAATTTGCGCGGCGGTTCGCGGCAGAAACTTGGTGGCCAGCACCACGTCCTCGCGTTTTGCCATCTCCCGCAGCGCCCGGCCAACGTATCGCTCGCTGGAGCCGTTCTGATAGGCGATGGCGGTATCGTAAAAATTGATACCCTTTTCGAGACCGTAGCGGATGATGTCCCGGCTTGCTGTTTCGTCCAGCGTCCAGCGATGCTGGCCCGTTAACGGGTCGCCAAACCCCATACATCCCATACAGATGCGGGAGACCAGTAAGTCACTTTTACCGAGCCGGGTATACTGCATCGTTATTCTCCCTCTGGATTATTCACGACGGAATTGAGCAGATCGACAAGCCTTGAAGCGTGTTCCCGGGCAAGCGTTTTTTGCTGCGCGATTTTGTCGGCATCCCGGTCGGCATAGCTGATACCGCAGGTATAAACCGGCGCCAGCAGCTCAAGATTGCACAGTTTTGCCGTGGTCTCGAACGGAATAAGATACTCTTCAATGGCATGGCCAAAGAAACCGTCAGCGGTATAGAGCGCCTGTGGCGCCCCTGTAGTGAAGGAGAGGATCAGCTTTTTACCGCCCAGTTTCGCCGTTGAGCCATGCGCGAAGCCGTGGACAAAGACCTCGTCCAGCCATTGTTTCATTAACCCGGGCAGCCCATACCAGGAAAAAGGAAACTGCCAGACAATCACATCGGCCCTGAGCAGGCTTTCCTGCTCCGCAGCGATATTGAATTTGCCGTCCGGATAGAGCCAGTCCAGACGACGAATTTCAGCATCGGGCAGGGCGGTCGCCACTTCATCAAGGATAGTGGCGTTGGCGACGGAATGGTTCAGCTCAGGATGACCTGAAATAACAAGGATATTTTTCATTTCAATACGTTAAAGAGGCTGGTGAATTTTTAACCCAGTATAAAGTGACACCATTATTTTTTTTAGAGCAGTAAAGGCTCATTCACTTTTAGACAAAAACTAATAATGGTCGACTGTTCTCATTGTGCCCGGTCATCATGAACCCGTGAACTACGCCATGATGCCCAGTAAACGTTCTGCATTGCGAAACGCGATGGCCTCTTTTTCAGCCTTGTTGACGGGCAGACTGTCGATAAATGTTTTTACACCGTCCAGGGTCTGATAGGGGTAATCAACGGAGAACAGGATCCTGTCTGCCCCCATTAACGCGTAGATAAACTGGAAGTGCGGCAGTGTCAGCATACCTGACGGGGTAACGTAAACGTGTTCCTGGAAGGTTCTCGTTAGCGTGCGTGACAGACCCGTTGCAGCCAGCGGAAGGCTGTCATCAAGACGCTGCAGCCAGAAGGGCAGCATCTCCCCCCAGTGGCCACTGATTACCTGCAGGTGGGGATATTTATCAAATGCGCCCGATAACATCAGCCGTAACAAATGGATCCCGGCTTCGTGATGCCAGCCCCAGCCAAACATAGAGAGCCGGGCGTTGACCTCTGCGCTGAAGCCCGTGAAGTAGGCCTGTTGCACGCTTTTAACCGGTAATCCGGGATGAAGATAGAGTGGCACATTCAGTTTATTAAAGCGGGAAAGCAGGGAGTCATAGTCAGGATGATCGAGAAAGCATGAAGAGGGTCGGCCATTCAGAAGTGCCCCCTTAAACCCCAGTTTTTCAACTGCGCGAGCAAGCTCTTTTTCAGCCTCTTCCGGCTGTGCCCAGGGAAGTGTGGCAAATGCCGCGAAGCGATCCGGGTGATTTCTTACCGCCCCGGCAAGGCGGTCGTTTGCCGCCGTATTTAATGTTACCGCTTCATCCCCGGGTGCCAGCTGGGGAAATCCGCCCACAGAGAGGATCTGCAGGGTAATTCCAGCTTCATCCATATCCCTGAGGCGGCGGCTTTCCAAATCAGCGCCTTTCGCGTTTATCAGAGCATTCTTTTCTATCTGCGGCCGGCTTCGGTCAGGATTATGACCATCAGCGACGGTTTTCCCCCAGTCGCCAAGGAAAGGTGCCTGCTCAAGCGCAACAGGCATACACGCTCGCCCTAACTCGCTGTCGAGATAATGTTCTTCGAGGCAAATGATTTTCATATTCTCACCCTTCATACAAAGCAGTAAAAGTGATGCAGATTAGGATCGCCCGGAACAGCCCGTTCGTGAGTGTCATTCATGACAGTCTGTCCCGGACAGGGTTTACACCATCGGTTTTTCCCAGGCGCCTCGTGTATCCACTCTGGTCTCTGTGGCGAGTTGTTCCAGCAGGATGATTTCCTCATCGCGTAACTGGATGTCTGAAGCGTATGCGGCGTCCAGAACGTGATGGACTTTAGTCGCACCAACGAGGGGAAGGGTACCTTTTGCAATAGCCCATGCGATGGCTATCTGTGCAACGCTGGCATTCCTTTCGGCTCCCATTTTTTTCATGGCGGCGGTTAATCTTTCTATCTGCGGCAGTACTGCGTTATAACTTTCGGCCCGGCCACTCCCGGCAGGCATGGGATGATTTGAATCATAACGACCACTGAGCGCGCCTTGCTCCAGGACCATGTAAGCAAAGAACGTGATGTTATTTTGTCGGCAATAATCAAGGATCCCGGCCTCTTCAGAGGCGCGATAAAGCAGGCTGTAGTGATTCTGTACTGCACTGAGGGAATAACCGGAAGCGTTAAGGATTTCGTTGGCGCGTCTGATTTGTGCGAGATTGTGGTTGGAAACCCCGACGCGTTTGACCTTACCGCTTTGTAAAAGTGGGATCAGTCCTGGCGTCCATTTCTCAACGTCGAGGGGATTGTGGATCCAGTAGATATCAATCGCGTCCACACCCAGGCGTCCGAGGCTGGCCTCAAGCATATCGCTGACAGGCTGTGCTGACTGTTCGTTCGCAATCTGCGGCGTGAATTTGGTGGATAAAATCATATCCTCGCGGGGGAACTGACGGACTAATGCTCCCAGCGCTGCCTCGGAACTCCCCATGCCATATACTGCTGCGGTATCCCAGAGATTCAGACCCTTACTCATGGCCGTGGTGAACACGTCTGCCATCTGAGTATCAGAAAGATGATTGCCGAAGACGGTGTCGCCACCGGCAAAGCCTGTGCCCCAGGACCATGTGCCGAGCGCGACTGGAGGAAGAGTTTTCATATTCAGCTCCTGAAAAAAGCCGGAACGTTGCTGACGTAAACCGGCCAAAGAGGGTGAGTAAAGATGAAAGACAGATGAATGAATTAAGTTGGCTGGCGGAGGGCATTTAACAGCGCCACACCGACACCGTGCGCTGAAGCGGGATTCTGCCCCGTGATAAGGCGACCGTCAGTAACCACATTTTCAGACCAGTTCGGGGCTTCATGATGAAGCGCGCCATGCTCGCGGAGTGCAGTCTCAAGCAGGTAGGGAACCACATCTGTGGCGTGAACTTCTTCCTCTTCCTTGTTGGTAAAGGCCGCCACGTTTTTGCCTTTCACCAGGTATTCGCCGCTGCTGAGCTTTGCGTCAACCAATGCCGCAGGTCCGTGGCAGACGGCTGAGACAATCCCATCACTTTCATACACTTCGCGGATAATACGCTGGGCATCCTGGCTGTCGCGGAAATCCCACATGGTTCCATGGCCGCCCGCAAAGAAAACGGCGCTGTAATCGGTACCGTTCAGCTCGGATAACGCTGGTGTTGTTGCCAGGCGCTGCTGAAAATCGGTTTCGTTCCAGTACCAGGCGTTGACAGGATCGCTGAGGTCAAATCCATCCACCGGCGGCTGTCCCCCGCGAATGCTGGCGATCATCGTTTTTAGTCCGGCATCTTCCAGTACTTTCAGCGGATGCGTCAGCTCGGCCAGGAAAAAACCGGTTGGTACACCGGATGCGCCTTTAATCGGATGACTGGAAACGACACACAGCACGGGTTTATCTGCAGGTTTCATATCGGGCCTCACTCTTTATTTTTAAATTCAGCGGCAAAGAGATTTTCCCAGTTAATAAAGGAGCCAAGCGGAATGCACTCAAAGCTTAATAAGCCTGCTTTTGCCAGCGGGAATTCGGCCATTACGTTCATCGCTTCATCGACAGAGTCACATTCAAGAAAAATAGCGACGCCAGGTCTGTCCTGACGGAAGTAGATGTCGCGGATGAAGCCGGATTTATACAATCCCCAGGCGTGCAGTGCTTCAGCGTTAAGGTGTGGAGCATACTTTTCCAGCGATGCTCCAGGTGCGGGGATATCCAGACATAAAATTCGCATAAGTGTCTCTTGTTCTCAGGTTTAAAGGGAAAGAGAGAAGAGTATATGAGCGCCATTTTGAGAAGATTAGGTGGCCATTGGCTTAAGCATATTTAGTCTGTACTTAATAATCAGGTGAGGAGTGCGACAGGGTAAATCTATGCCAGACATGTCTGTTCCTGCATCTGTATATGAATAGTCTGGCTTAATCAGTCGAAAACTCGGGCTGGCTTTCATATTCAGAACGTGCCTTTTCAACCTCGCCCTGATGAATCAAGGACCAGTCTATAAGTGTCATAACTGGCCCCATTAATGTCCGTCCAAGTGGAGTTAGCTCATATTCAACACGTGGCGGGATCGAAGGGAATACCGTCCGCGATACTAACCCGTCTCGTTCAAGACTTCTCAGTGTTAACGTCAGCATTCTCTGAGAGACCTGACCGATGGTACGTCTGAGTATATTAAACCGCAAAGGTCCCTCGGAAAGATGAGCAATGATTAAGATACTCCACTTATCACCAATCCGACTGAGCAATTCGCGGGTGAAAATATTGCAGGTGGGTGCTGTCCGTTTATCTGACGGTATCATGAATGTGCCTTCTTGCGGGTAAAATAACGGTATGTAATATAGCCCTGGTTACAAAACAAAACGACTCGTTTCTTACTGAGAATAAAGGTACTGCTCCTTGAAAAATGCACCCCTTACGCTTTTATCCCCATATAACATCGGGGAATTGACACTAAAAAATAGAATGGTAATGGCCCCAATGACCCGCAGTCGGGCCGTTACCGGTAATGTACCTAACCCTCTGGCTCCTGTTTACTATGCGCAGCGGGCGCAGGCAGGGTTGATAATATCTGAAGCTACGCAGGTTAGCCGTCAAGGTACCGGATATATAAGAACACCGGGAATATATTCCCTCGCTCAGGTTGAGGCATGGCGTCGCGTAACAGATGCAGTTCATGAAGCCGGGGGAATTATTTTTGCGCAACTGTGGCATGTCGGACGCGTTTCGCATCCTGAGTTCCATGATGGTGTCCTTCCGGTTGCCCCATCTGCAATTAATGCAGAGGCAGACGTTTTTACGTCTAATGGAATAGCACAAACACCTGTCCCTCGCGCGCTTTTAACAAGTGAAATCGCCGATGTCGTCTCACAGTTTCGTCAGGGTGCTGAAAAAGCTTCTGAAGCCGGTTTCGATGGAGTAGAAATACATGGTAGTTCAGGATATCTCCTTGACCAGTTCCTTCGTGACGGTTCTAACAAACGAGAAGATCATTATGGTGGGACTATTATAAACCGTGCACGTTTTCCTCTGGAGGTCGTCAGTGCTGTGAGCGAAGTGCTCGGCGCCGATCGCGTTGGTTTCAGGGTTGGTCCAAACATGTCGCTACATGGTATGTCTGATTCTTCGCCGGTTGAAACATTCAGTTATTTAGCGACTCAACTCGACGCTATTGGCATCGCCTACCTTCACGTTACCGAAGGTATTGCCGGGCCCGATGCTCCGGTCGCAGGTTCACAGCGGATTGCACCTTATCTTCGTCAGTGTTTCTCGCGAACTTTTATTCTGAATGGTGGATATGATGCTCAGACCGGTGAGGATGCAATTAACAAGGGTGAGGCCGATCTCATCGCCTATGGTGTTCCATTTATTGCCAATCCCGATTTACCCGCAAGATTTGCGTGCGGCAGCGATCTCAACGTTCCGGACCCTGCAACCTTCTATGCGCCGGGACAGAACGATGCGGTGGGCTACACTGACTATCCCGCACTAAACAATAGTTAAAAAACATCAATACCTTAATGTCTTACGCCTATTGGCATCCATTCTGTGCAGTGAATGTCATCTGAATGAGTACAGGTGTATTTCAAAATACGTGGTTAACAGTGGATCGCAGCATCAGTAAAAACGAACTAAAGGGATATTATTGACTTAAGCATCTTTAGGCTGTAGTTAACAATTAAGCAGTGATTGCTTAAGGAACACATTATGAATAACGCCCTGTATAACCAGATACGGATCTTTCAGAGCATTGCACGTGAGGGCAATATTTCGGCAGCCGCAAGAAAACTGGAAATTACGCCCCCCTCCGTCAGCAATGCGCTTAAGCTGCTGGAAGATCATATTGGCCATCCGCTTTTTGTGCGTACGACCCGCCGTATTGAGCTGACGGAAACCGGGCAACTGTTGCTGGAACAGACCGCTGCGGCGGTGGAGTCGCTGGAAAATTCGCTTGAAAGCATTCGCGACCAGAATCAGGAGCCCTCTGGTATCGTGCGAATCACGCTCTCGCGTTTTGCCTATCTGTTAATTCTTAAGCCTGCAATGGCGAAATTCTGTCAGCAATATCCGGGTATACAGCTGGAAATTTCGGTTTACGACGGTACTGTGAATGTTATCGAAGAGCGTTTTGATCTTGGGATCCGTTTTGGCGATATCCTCGAGGGTGGGGTGGTAGCGCGGCCGTTAATGAAACCCTTTCGTGAAGGGTTATATGCATCCTCAGCCTATCTCCGCGAGCATGGAACGCCTGAGGTGCCGTCAGATCTCAGTCAACACAAGCTGATTGGCTACCGTTTTATTACTAACAACCGCATCCTTCCGTTGATTCTGAACGATCGCGGAGAGCAGTTGACGGTTGAGATGCCCGGACAGTTAATCAGCAACGATATTGACGTTATGGCAGACGGGATACGTAACGGCCTGGGAATTGGACGTTTGTTTGAACCCATCTGGCAGTTACAGCCGGACAGGGAGCGCTTTATACCCGTGATGGAGAGCTACTGGAAAACCTACCCGCCAGTGTATCTCTATTACCCCAAAAACGCGGGCAAAACGAAAAGAGTGAAGGCCCTGATTGATTTTCTGATATCCGCTACGGGGCGATAAAGACGATAACGCCTCGTCCCGTATGGAAGCGCTATTTCACAACCCCAGCGGCCTGGCCTCCTGTATGAACTCAATCAGAAGGCGAAGCCCGGTCGGCAGTTGCCGGCGGCTTGAATAATAGATATAAAAACCTTCCTCCAGCGGGGACCATTCCGTAAGCACCAGGCGGAGCCCTCCATCCTTCACATAGGGTGCAACAAGAGGCTCCGGAAAATACATCAGGCCGGCCCCGCCTAATACGGCCACAAGACCCGTTTCAGCCTGGTTGACCGTCACTGAGCCAGGCACAGTGATTTGGTACGTTTCGCCATCTCGCTCAAGTTCCCAGCGATAAATCCGATCGTCGCCGAGACGATTGCTTATACAGCGATGGTGTAACAAATCATCCGGATGTTCAGGCGTTCCGTAACGTTCCAGGTAGTCGGGGGATGCTGCGATAACCCAGCGAATATCGGCAGATAAACGCCGGGCAACCATGTCTTCCGGGACGGTGCCACCATAGCGGATACCGGCATCGAAGCCCGCATCAGTGACGTCAACCATACGGTTACTGGCCACAATATCGATTTCAATATCAGGATAGCGATCCATAAACGCGGGCATAACCGGCGCAAGCAAAAGATTGGCCGCTTCAACGGCAGCATTGATGCGGATACGCCCGGTAGGCGTATTACGATACCGGTTAAGCGATTCAAGCGCGCCTTCTATCTTGTCGAAAGGCTGAAGGACAGACTGAACCAGTTCTTCACCTGCAGCCGTAGGGGTAACGCTCTTGGTCGTGCGATTAAGCAGGCGAACCCCGAGCCGGGTTTCCAGTCCCTTCAGGGCATGACTAAGCGCTGATGCACTGACACCTAATTCAATCGCCGCACGGCTGAAACTGCGATGACGTGCAATAGCCATGAAATAAATGAGATCGGCGACATCAGCTCTGTTTATTTGCATACAGAATCGTTTTCCTTGTGCGTTAAGGACCGAATGCGTTGATACGGAAATGATATACACCATAGACTGACCAGGGCTAATCCGTTGCTGAATTTTTTTCACAAGTCCATCCACCCATCGCCTCTCACTGAACACATTGTGCTTCGTTATTCTTGAAAATTATGCGCTCTGGCCGTCGGTCAGGGCGGAACATTCACCTAACGGAGCCGTGTATGAACTATACGCATCTTGGCCGCACCGGCCTGAAAGTCAGCCGCCTTTGTCTCGGAACCATGAATTTTGGTGACGTCACCGACGAGAAAACCAGCGCCAGCATTCTGGATGAAGCGCTTGAGGCGGGTATCAATTTCATTGATACAGCAGACGTGTATGGCACCGAGCAATCACCCGATATCCAGCAAGGTTCGGGGCTGTCTGAAGAGATTATTGGTCGCTGGCTCCAGCAGGGTGGCCGCCGTGACCGTATCGTTCTGGCGACGAAAGCCTATCAGCCTATGGGACCGGGTCCGAACGATCGCCGTCTTTCTGCTTACCATATTCGCAAGGCCTGCGAGGACAGTTTGCGACGGCTTAAGACCGACCATATTGACGTCTATCAGATGCATCACATCGATCGTTATACACCATGGGAAGAGGTCTGGCAGGCCATGGAACTCCTTGTTCAGCAGGGAAAAGTGCTTTATATCGGTAGCAGCAATTTCGCAGGCTGGGACATTGCGACTGCGCAGTCAGTTGCCACGACCCGTCATTCCCTGGGCCTGGTTGCTGAGCAAAGTCTCTACAATTTGACTGCCCGAACCGTTGAGCTGGAGGTCATTCCCGCATGCCGTCATTTTGGCCTGGGACTGATTCCCTGGAGCCCACTTGCCGGAGGGTTGCTTGGCGGCGTACTGAAAAAGATGGCAAGCGGGCGCCGTGCAAGGCCTGCGTTTGCCCGTCTAATCGAACAGTATCGTCCGCAGCTGGAAGCCTACGAAGGATTATGTGAGGACCTCGGCGAAACCCCTTCCGATGTGGCGCTTGCCTGGCTCCTGCAGAATCCTGTGGTTACTGCTCCACTTATCGGGCCTCGTACGGTCGAACAACTCCGGGAGGCGCTTCACGCAACGACAATCACGCTATCAGACGACACCATGAGCTGTCTCGACGAAATCTGGCCCGGACCCGGGGGAGAAGCGCCCCAGGCTTATGCCTGGTAATGACCAAATTAATGAATCCTTTCTTCGCTATAGGGAGTTCCAGTTTATGAGCAAGATGATGCATGACCAGCATTCTGCTTCCGTACCCGCTTCCCGGGATCGTCGCAATTTTCTGATCGCCGGCGCCGGTCTGGCGTTGGCCGCTACCACCCTTGGCAGGAGCGGTGCAGTGATGGCGAACCCGGCTGGTCAGGACTCGTCGAACGCCCCTTCGGATGCTGTTCCCGTCCAGAAGGAGACCTTAACCACGCGTAAACTCGGCTCGCTGGAGGTTTCCAGCATGGGACTGGGGTGTCTGCCCATGGTGGGGTATTACGGCGGTGGTCCGCGCGATCGCAAAGCCATGGTTTCGCTCATCCGGGCCGCCTTCGAACAAGGCATTACGTTCTTTGATACTGCCGAGGTGTATGGTCCCCATCTCAGTGAAGAATTTGTCGGGGAAGCACTGGCCCCCGTTCGCGATCGTGTGGTGATTGCCACTAAGTTCGGTTTCGGCGTGGAGGAGGGGAAGCCAACCTCCCTCAACAGCCATCCTGACCATATCCGCCGCGCCGTAGAGGGCTCGCTAAAGCGTCTGAAAACGGACCACATCGATCTTCTTTATCAACATCGCCCCGATCCGAATGTGCCGATCGAGGATGTGGCGGAAACCGTGAAGGCGTTGATCCAGGAGGGTAAAGTGAAACACTGGGGATTGTCGGAAGCGAGTGCCAGGACAATCCGCCGCGCACATGCGGTACTCCCTGTGACTGCAGTACAGAGTGAGTATGCCATGTGGTGGCGTGAACCGGAGACGCGGATATTTCCAACGCTCGAAGAGCTGGGTATCGGCTTTGTACCTTACTGCCCGACCGCCCGGAGTTTCCTTGCCGGGGCAGTCAATCCAGATCAGCGGTTCGACAGCACAGATCGGCGGCATAACCTGCCACGTTTCCAGCCCGATGCCCTGGCCAAAAACATGGTACTGCTTGAATTTGCGCAATCGTGGGCCCGCCGCAAAAACACCACTCCGGTTCAGTTCGCGCTGGCCTGGGTTATGGCACAACGGCCATGGATTGTCCCCATCCCGGGTACGACGCAATATCCGCACCTGATAGAAAATAGCGGTGCACCGCAAGTCCGGTTGACGGACAGCGAGTTACGCGAAATCGATGCGGCGCTTGCCAGGATCCCATTGCAGGGCGGTCGCGCAGATCCGTTTACCGAAAGTCAGTTTGATAAAAGTTAAACGGTGATGGCCACCTTTATACTTACTGTCACAGGGAGACTGTAGGTAAAGTCTCCCTGTCTGGTGATCCGACCCGGACATCAAGAGTTGTTCATTGTCACCAACAGCGGAACCGAACCAACGCCGGGCCAGGGTAGGGCATTAACAGTCCTGTATTGCTGAAGGCGGCGTGAGTGAAGGTGGCGTATCCGGTAGCGGGGGAATGATCCCGTCGACGGGGTGCGGCAGATAGCGTGCCTCGAGTTCCATGATTTCGGCATCGCTAAGTGAAAAGTCCAGCGCGCTGATAGCCGTGGAAAGATGTTCTGGTTTCGTCGCGCCGATGATCGGTGCTGTGATGACCGTTTTTGATAGCAACCAGGCAATTGCAACATGGGCTCTTGGCACATGGTGCTTTTCAGCAATGCTGGCAACAACATCAATAACGGGCTTATCCAGAAGGGCTGCGTTCTCATACATTTTTAACGCAAAGGCATCGTTTTGCGTTCGTCGGGACGTGACACTCCAGTCGCGCGTGAGCCTGCCGCGTGCCATCGGACTCCAGGGGATCACACCAACGCCCTGGTCTTCACACAGGGGCAGCATCTCGCGCTCTTCTTCCCGGTAAAGCAGGTTGTATTGCGGTTGCATCGTAATAAATCGGGTCCAGCCGTTACGCTCTGCCGTATGCTGCATTTTTGCAAAGCGCCAGGCTTCCATAGATGATGCGCCGATGTAACGTACTTTTCCTGATTTAACGAGGTCATGCAGAGCCTCCATGGTCTCTTCAACAGGCGTGGAGTGGTCAAAGCGGTGAATCTGAAAGAGATCCACGTAATCCATGCCTAAGCGCATCAGGCTATCGTCAATAGATTGAAAAATGGCCTTGCGGGAAAGAAACCCGGTATTGGGTGAGTTGCGCCACGGAAAGAAGGTCTTTGTCGCCACAACGATCTCATCGCGTCTGGCCATTTCTCTCAGCGCTTTTCCAGTGATCTCTTCAGAACTTCCGCCCGAGTAGATATTCGCGGTATCAAAAAAATTAATGCCCGCTTCAAGCGCCTGACGAATGAGCGGACGTGACGCCTTTTCATCCAGGGACCAGGGTTGAGGCAAGCGTTCAGGTTCACCATAGCTCATACAACCGAGACAAAGACGGGAGACTTGCAAACCGCTACGACCCAGATTCACATACTTCATTCTGTGTTCCTTCTTTTATTGCCAGCAATTCTGTATGTGAAAGGGTATTGCACTGACATGAAGGGAACCAGCATGCGCCATCGAATGGTGTTGTGAGTTTTTTTCACAGATGGGCGTAATCGTCAGTGGGTTTTACATACAAACTGCGTGGCCAACGGTGAATCCTCAAGACTGAGGAGGGATACCTCCTGAGGCACGGCAATATTCTTATTTAACATAATATACATTATGCGCACCAACGTAATACCAGTCAAAATCTGCCTTTCTACGGTCGTGATTGCCCCTGGTCATTGATAGCTTGTGAAATCCCAACCTCTACGTTTATCCAATGTTAAAAGACGTTTGATATACTCCTGGCTTTGACCACCGCTGCTGTAGACTTATGGAAATCGAACTCAATAAAAGCTTTAAAGAAAGGATTTTCCACGCTGTCATTTTTGAAGTGACGGCCAACGTTATCATCGCTCTGTCTCTTGCGTGGCTGATGAACGTTTCGGTACTCCAGTCGGGTTCGTTGTCGGTGATATCTGCGCTTACCGCAACGGTCTGGAATTTTGTCTTCAATAAGTTCTTTGACGCCCTGCAGAAAAAACATCAGTTTCAACGAACGTTTCTCGTTCGCGCCATCCATGCAGTTGGGTTTGAAACGGGCCTTATCATCTCCTTAATCCCTGTGGCCATGTTTATGCTGAATTTAACGATCGCGGAGGCATTTTTTGTTGAGATTGGCCTTGTACTGTTTTTCCTGCCATACACGATGCTTTTTAACTGGCTCTATGATTATCTGCGTTGGACATTCGTAGGGAGTAAACGGTCTGCTGTGTAGCGAGTATTGATATCGGTCACATTCACAACCCCTTGATCGTATTGGACTCCACTCTCTTTCTATACTTCTCATTTCACCATCACTTTTGAGGAGTCCATAATGTTTGATCATGTAAAATTCGGCGTCAGCGATTATGAGAAAAGTAAAACCTTCTTCCTCATGTCGCTTCAACCGCTCGGTGTCGAACTCGTCGATGAAGGCTCTCCTGACTATGGCGTCGAAATGAGTTCCGGCGATGTTTCTCTTTGCCTTTTTCAGTCGAATGATAAACCCGCTCCGCTTCATCTGGCCTTTGTGGCCACGACACGCCAACAGGTTGATGACTTTTACCATGCCGCGCTGCGCGCAGGCGGACGCGACAATGGCGCACCGGGATTGCGCTCCTACGGTAAAAATTACTATGCCGCATTTGTCATTGCCCCTGATGGTCATAATATCGAAGCGGTATGCCATGCCCCCGAAGAAAGATAACTTAATTTCACCCGCTTGCGAGTACCCGCGCCAGCCAGTTTTCTGGCTGGCTCACGCTCAGGCCAATACGACCGATACCCCTTTTTCCGATACCGCATTGACCCAGTCGCGGTCGGTATCGCCTTCGACGACAATCGTATTCGCCAGCGCCACATCGCCAATAACAAATGATGACGCCGTATTTATTTTTTCCGGCGACGCCAGGACAACCGTCTCGGCGGCTCTGCCGGAAAATGCACGTTTGATGCACGCCTCTTCGAAATCTCCGGTCGTCAGCCCTGCTTCCGGATGGATACCGGTCACGCCCATAAAGAACAGATCCGCATGAATGTTTTCGATACCTTCGATGGCCGCCGCGCCGACGGCGACAATCGAGTGTTTATACAAACGGCCGCCGATCAGAATCACCTCGATGGAAGGATGATTAACAAGCCCCAGGGCAATGCTCGGACTGTGCGTCACCACGGTAATACGCAGGTCACGCGGTACAAAGGCGATCAATTCTGAGGTGGTCGTTCCACCGTCAACGATCACCACCTGGCCCGAAGAAATAAGCTGCGCCCCCTTCTGCGCCACCTTTCTTTTGGCATCCATTTTAACGGACTGTCGTTCCGCGAAAGGCACAGTAGCGGAAGACGACGGCAGCGCGCCGCCGTGAACCCGCTGTAAACGCCCTTCTGCCGCCAGCTCGCGCAAATCGCGTCGGATGGTGTCTTCAGAGACGTCGAAGAGAACGCTAAGCGCTTTTGACTGGACCTGTCCTTCGGCGCCGAGCTTTTCAAGGATCAACTGTTTTCGCTGGCTGGTGAGCATGATGTATTCCTGATGTTGCATGTTTAATCTTGATAATGCACGATAATGCTGGTATTGATAGTTACTCTACGTAAGGAGGACGAAACGTGCAATCAAAACGTGCAGATGTGCGCATCATTGACAGTGAAACCCTGTCCGATAACTGGTACTTACTTAAAAAATATACCTTTGACCTGCAAAGACGCGATGGCGAATGGCAGCGGCAAACGCGTGAAGTATATGACCGGGGGAACGGCGCCACGATCCTGCTCTACAACCGTGACCAAAAAACGGTGATTCTGACCCGCCAGTTCCGCTTCCCGGTCTTTATTAATGGCCATGAGGACAATCTGATTGAGGCGGCGGCCGGCCTGCTTGATAACATGGATCCGGAAAGACGCATTAGAGCAGAGGCGGAAGAAGAGACCGGGTTTAACGTGTCGAGCGTGCAGAAAATCTTTGAAGCCTACATGAGCCCAGGCTCCGTCACGGAGAAACTCTATTTCTATATTGCCGAGTATCAGCCGAAGGACAAAACCAGCGCAGGCGGCGGTATCAAAGCGGAGGGAGAAGATATCGACGTGTTGGAAATGCCCTTTGAAGAGGCCTTGCGGGGAATTGATACGGGCAAAATCGTCGACGGAAAAACCATCATGCTGCTCTACCATATTGCACTGAAAGGCATTCTGTAACCTGCCGCTCGCCCGACGCCTGTCCCGGTGCAGGTGTCGGCCTGTGCTATCCTTGCTGAAACACGCAAAACGGAGATCTGAAGATGGCCGACTGGAACCCTTCGCTTTATCTGCAATACGGCGCTGAACGAACGCGCCCTGCCGCCGAGCTGCTTGCCAGAATTCCCCTGAGTGACGTTGCCACCATTGCCGATTTGGGCTGCGGGCCGGGAAACAGCACCGCGCTGTTGCAGCATCGCTGGCCAAAAGCGCAGATTGTCGGCGTCGATAACTCACCGGCTATGCTGGAAGAGGCGCGCAGCGCACTGCCCGACTGTCAGTTCGTTGAGGCCGATATCCGCCAGTTCAGGCCAGGCCAGCCGTTGAACCTCATCTATGCGAACGCATCCCTACAGTGGATACCTGACCATTACGATCTCCTGCCGCATCTGGCGTCACTGCTCGCGCTCAATGGCGTGCTGGCGATCCAGATGCCGGATAACTGGCTTGAGCCCACGCATGTAGCGATGCGTGAAGTGGCGCTGGAGCAAGGCTACCCGGACCGTGGCCGCGAGCCGCTGCCTGGCGTGCATGCGTATTACGATATCCTGTCGGAGGCCGGCTGCGATGTGGATATCTGGCGGACAACCTATTTCCATAAAATGAGTTCGCACCAGGCTATTATTGACTGGGTCAGCGCGACCGGTTTGCGCCCGTGGCTCCAGGAACTGAACGAGAGCGAGCAGCAACGTTTCCTGAAACGCTACCATGAACTGCTGGAAGAGCAGTATCCGCTCCAGGAAAACGGGCAGATACTGCTGGCGTTTCCTCGACTGTTTATGGTTGCCCAGCGTCAGCCCTGAACGGCGCTATGAACGGGCCTCTTTGAGCAGCTGCTGGATAACCTTTTCCTGCTGCTCATAATTCCCTTCGCCAAACGAGGTATAGCGTAGCTGACCTTTAGCATCGAAATAGTAGTGCGCGGGCCAGTACTGGTTGCCGAAAGCGTTCCAGATCTGATAGTTGTTGTCCGTCACAACCCGGTACGGCAGTTGCCATTTATTTACCGCGTTTTTCACCGAGGCGATCGGTTTCTCCCAGGGGTATTCAGGCGTGTGTACCCCTATGACGACCAGGCCCTGAGACTGGTATTTTGTTGCCCAGTCGCGCACGTGCGGAAGCGTATGCTGGCAGTTAATGCAGTCCCAGGTCCAGAAATCGATCAGAACCACCTTCCCGCGCAACGATTCAGACGTGACAGTGTCACCATTTACCCACCCTGTCCCACCGCTTAATGAAGGCAGCTGGCTGCTGGGCTCGGTCATGACGACCGGTTGAAGCTTCGCCGGTTGCGCGGCGGGCTTTGCCAGATTCAGCAGCGCGGTTTCAAGACGATTCGCGACGCCGTTTGCGCCTTGCAGAACAGACGTCATCCCCGTTGCGTTGAAGACGACTGCCGCTAACATCACCACGCCTGCCCCCTGACGTAATTTTTCCATCAGCGCCGATCTTGCTCTCAGCGGCGTCATCAGCGTGCGGCCTCCGAAAACGAGCAGGCCCAGCATCAGCGCGCAGCCGCTACCATAGGCGGCCAGCAAGGCTCCTGTGGCAATGGCCGAGTGTCCGGCAATATTGATGCTGAAAATGGCGCCCAGAATCGGTCCCGCGCAGGGAGACCAGAGCAGCCCGACGGCAAGACCGGCCAGAAAAGCCGATGCCATTCCACGCGTTTGCCCGCTTCGGGTGTTAAGGACATTTCCCGCGCTGACTGCCGGCCCGGCGATACGCTGGGCAAAGGCCGGAAAAATTAAGGCCAGCGCGGCCGTAGCCAGGACGATAAGCGCGATCCAGCGCCCGACGATAGTTGCCTCTGCTATCCACTCGCTGGCGACGGTGACGACCATCGCCACCAGGGTGAACATGACGATCATCCCCGCGAGCAGCGCCAGAATATGTCGCCGCTGCCCCTGAAAACCGGCGAACAGGAGAGGAATTACCGGGAGCGTACATGGACTGAGCAAGCTTATCATCCCGCCCAGGAAAGCAATTATCAGAAACATAGACACCTCACAATACAAGTCCTGCGATGCTGCAGTGAGGCTATTTCATCGTGCGGTTGTGTTCAGGATATGTGTAAAAGCGTGGGTTTTTGTCTGGCTCTGTATCGGCCTCGCGGGGAGATACAGAACCGTACAATTAAAGGCGCGGGAGAGTAATCGAAACGTCCAGCCCTCCCTCTGCGCGGTTCTCCAGCTTTAGCTTTCCGTCCAGCTGAGCGGTGAGCTGCGCTGCGATCGCCAGGCCGAGTCCTGTCCCGCCGGTGTCACGGTTGCGTGATGTTTCTACCCGATAAAACGGCTGTAATACCGCCTCCAGCTCGGCATCCGGTATCCCCGGCCCGCCGTCCATGATGTGAATCACCACCTCTCCGGCAGCTGAGTCATCAATGCTAATGGTGGCGTAGTCGCCAAATTTCAGGGCGTTATCCAGCAGGTTGGTCATCACCCGGCGCAGCGCCTGTGGACGCGTGACGATGGGCAAACGGTTTTCGCCTGCCTGAAACTGCACGTTTTTACCGATGTCCTGATAATCGCAGGCGATGCTGTTTATCCAGGCGTTCAGCTCCAGCTTCAGCGAGGTCTCTTCCAGTGATTCTGATGACCGGGCATATGCAATACCCTCCCGCACCAGACGCGACATGTTATCAAGGTCGTTTAAGAGCTTGTCGCGCAGGTCAGGCTGATCCGCCATTTCAACACGAAGCTTCATGCGGGTAATGGGCGTCTGGAGATCGTGCGATATGGATGCCAGGATCTGCGCCCGCTCCCTGAGATAGGACTGAATGCGCGCCTGCATCGCGTTGAAGGCATGTGCTGCCCGCTGCACCTCGATCGGCCCCTTTTCCGTCATTGGCGAATTGGCAGCCGGGTCCAGGGAGTCTACCGCGCGGGTAAACTGTGAAAAAGGCCGTATCACCTGGCGTACGGCGATCCAGGAGCAGGCAGCCAGCACGAGCAACTGCAGAATAAGAACAACGGGCAGCCAGCTGGCGACCGGCGGCATCCGAGGGATCAGGTCAATGGTCAGCGGTGCGCCATCATGTAGCGTGAGATGCGCCTGGATATGTGAAATGGCGCCGGGAACGGCGGTGAAGCTGAGCGGGTACTGTTCCGCAAGCGTCGCTTTTAAGGTTCGGATGGCGTCCCGGGAGCGCTTGTCCGTCGGCGCGTTCCCGGGCTCTCCCGGCCCCAGAATATAGCGATAGTTACCCCGTTCAAGTCGCGGCAGCCAGGCCGCGCGCTCGCTGGCGGGTAAGCGGTCTAAAATAGCCACGCTGGTCGCGACATCGTATTCCAGATTACCGAGCATCACCGTTCGGGCGCTGTGCATTCGCTCTATCATGACCAGCGTCAGGCTCAGGGCATTGGCGAGCAACAGGCCGGGCAGCACGACGACCAGCAAGCGGGCCAGCAGCGAGCGAGGCCAGAGCGTCATTCGTTAGCCTCTATGATGGTGACCGGCATGGTAAACACATAGCCCTCGCTGCGCACGGTTTTAATATACGCGGGCGTACGGGCATCTTCATTCAGACGCTGGCGAACCCGGCTAACCAGCAGGTCGATTGAGCGTTCAAAAAGCTCGGCGTCACGCCCCTGCGTCAGGTTCAGCAGCTGATCGCGGGTCAGCACCCGCTGCGGGTGGTCAAGGAAAACGCGCAGCAGGCGATACTCCGCCCCGCTGAGCGCCACAATCACCCCTTCCGGGTCGATCAGGTGGCGGGCAACGGTATCGAGCTGCCATTCGCCGAACGTCACCAGCCGCCCTGCTTCCGTCACCTGTAAATTGGGCGGCATCGTGCGAAAACGGCGTAAAATCGCTTTGATACGCGCCAGCAATTCTCGCGCGACGAAAGGCTTTACGACGTAATCGTCGGCTCCCATCTCCAGACCCAGGATCCTGTCCGTCTCCTCGTTGCGCGCCGTCAGCATCAGGATGGGCAGATCTTTATATTTCCCGACGCGTAATTGCCGGCACAGCGTAAGCCCGTCGTCGCCGGGCATCATAACGTCCAGCACCACCAGGTCGATATGCTGCTTGTCCAGCACGACGCGCATCTCTTTGCCGTTTGCCGCGCCAGAGGCGCGATAACCGGACTTAACGAGATAGTCGATAATCAGTTCACGAATATCCCTGTCGTCATCGACGACAAGGATATGATCAATATGCTCCACCGAAATCTCCAGACCGAAGGGTAACGTACTGAAAATAGCACATTTCAGAGTTTGTCAGCGTCAACAACTGCCTTGACGAAATCCTGCGGATCTTCCTGAGGCGGATTGTGCCCCACGGTTGCGCCGAAGGTACGGTGTTCATACTTACCGGTGAATTTACCCGCGTAGGTCTGCGGTGCCAGATGCGGCGCCCCGTTGTTTCCGCCTTCGATGGTGATCGTCGGAACGGTGATATTCGGCAGCGTGGCCAGTTTTTGCTCGTAGGCGTCGTATTTGCGCTCGCCTTTTTCCAGACCTAAGCGCCAGCGATAGTTGCTGAGCGTTACCGCAACGTGATCCGGGTTATCAAGGGATTTGGCGCTGGCGTTAAAGACAGCGTCGCTAAATTTCCAGTCAGGTGAGGCCTGAGACCAGATCAAACGAGCGAAGTCATGCGTGTTTTTGGCATAGCCTTCAGCGCCGCGCTCGGTAGCGAAATAGAACTGATACCACCATTGCTGCTCCGCTTTTGGCGGCAACGGCTGTTTACCAATCTGCTGGCTGCTGATGAGATAACCGCTTACCGAAACGAGCGACTTAACGCGCTCTGGCCACAGCGCCGCAACGATATCGGCCGTACGGGCACCCCAGTCATAGCCTGCAAACACCGCCTGCTTGATATTCAGGGCGTCCATCAGATTCACGATATCTTTCGCCATCGCGGAAGGCTGGCCGTTGCGCGGCGTTTTTGCCGACAGGAAGCGCGTAGTGCCGTAGCCGCGCAGAGAAGGCACAATCACGCGATAGCCTTTTGCCGCCAGCGCAGGCGCGACTTCAGCGTAGCTGTGAATATCGTAGGGCCAGCCGTGTAACAGAATGACCGGTTGGCCGTCTTTAGGACCAATGTCGACATACCCGACGTTAAGATCGCCGGCGTTAATTTGCTGTGGACGATCGAAAGCCGCCGCTAAGTTAGTGCCGGTGACTTCGGCCTGACATGACATGACGGTGCCAAGGGAAACGGTGAGAGCAAGCGTTGAATAAGCGAGTTTGCTGAACATGTTGGTATCTCCGGTTGAGTACAATTCACGGGGATATAACAACAGTTCAATGTATAGCGGATATGTGCGGAAACGCGTTTATTGCAAGCCTGTGTATGTATCTGGAACACGGATACAGTGTGATACAAACACAGGCGTTTTTGCCTTAAAGGGAGAGACGATAGCGGACATAATCGTCAGCATCACCGTATCGATCGTAGAGTTTACGTGCCGGATTGTTCTCCCGGGTAACCCAGTAGAGCTTTGACCACCCTTCGCGCTTGCCTTCCGCTATCAAGGCATCAATAAGCGCCTTACCCGCTCCCGCGCCGCGCTCGGCTGCATCAACAAACAGATCTTCCAGGTAGCAGATGGGCGCGGTTGACCAGGTTCCTTCGTGCAGAACACACATTGCGAAACCGATGACCTTTGCGTCTTTCTCTACCACGCGGCAGAACATCGGTGAATGCGCTGAAAGCGCCCTTTCCCATGTCGATGCGGTAACGGACTCCTCGAGGTAGCAATCATAAAAATGGGTATAGCCATCCCACAGCGGTCGCCACTGGGGATAGTCTTCTTCGCGTAGAGGTCTTACCGTGACAGCCATGCGTTCCTCACATTACAAGTCGATTGCCATTTCAAAACAGCGTAAATCAGCCCCCGCCATACGCGAGTGATGATAGTTTTCGCGCAACGTCACAAACCCCAGCTTCTGATAAAAGGCGTGGGCGTTAGGTGTTGCATCCAGCCTCAGGCGGGGTATCCCCCGGCTGCGCGCCTCGTGTGTAAGCGCCTCGATAATTCGGGTCGCCATACCTTTTCCGGTGGCTGAAGGCAAGGTGAATATGGCCTCCAGGCAATGGGTATCGAGATCCAGATAGCCGGTAGCCGCAATGACGCCCTTCTCGTCTTCCACCACGTAAAAAGGGTAATCAATGACCATTTGACGGTAATGCTCGGGCATAAGATCCGGCGTCCAGCGTGCAATCACGTCAGCGTCGTAGCTGGTTTTGCAGCCGTGACGAATCGCCTGATTGCGTATATTCCAGAGTATTTCGGCTTCCTGTGCATGAGCAGTTCGTAACGTCATATCACCTCTTCAATATTTCGCCATGAAAGAGACGTTGCCCATTTTTGGTAGTGAATAACCACAGCACGCCTCACCAGAATGTGATAGAGATGAAAATACCAGAACGCAAACAAAAACATAACGCTTAAATAAGGAGATCCGCAGATGACAATACCGACCCTCACGACAGAACGTCTCCTGCTGAAACCGCTGGTCGCCGAAGATGCGGTTCAGATTCAAAAGCTGTATCCGCGCTGGGAGATCGTCCGCTATTTGGTTTCTTCCGTGCCCTGGCCCTACCCGGATAATGGCGCGGAAAACTATGTGAATAACGTCGCGCTGCCGGATATGGCAAAAGGGATAGCCTGGATCTGGAGCATCCGCCGTCGTGAGGTGCCGGATGCGTTGATGGGGATTATCTGTCTGTACGATGTTGACGATAATAACCGCGGATTCTGGCTGGCGCCGGAGTTTCAGGGACAGGGATATATGCGTGAGGCCAGCATTGCAGCGACGGATTACTGGTTTAATACGCTCAACAAACCCGTTTTGCGGGCGCCGAAGGCCGCCGCGAACAGCCGCTCCCGTCGTATTTCAGACAGCAGCGGCATGCGGCTCATCAGAACAGAAAAGAAAGCCTACGTCAGCGGGATATTGGACTCCGAACTGTGGGAGATCACCCGCGACGAGTGGAACGCCCATCAGGTCAGCTGATAGTACTTATCCGGCATCAGCCTCTCCGGAATGTTCTCTTCATCGTTCATCTGCAGCAGATCGCGTTCCATCATGTTGCAGATGGCGTCCAGCGGAAGGTCGTTATCTTCTGTGCCAAACGGGTCTTCCAGCTCTTCCGCCAGGGTGTCCAGCGAGATAAAGGTGTATGAGATCAGCGCCGAGACAAACGGCGTCATGTAGTGCAGATCCACAACCAGCGCGAACGGCAGCATGATGCAGAACAGATACACCGTGCGGTGCAAAATCAGCGTATAGGCAAACGGCACTGGCGTTGTCGCAATCCGTTCACAGCCGGAAAGGACGATGGACATATCGTTCAGGCGGTTGTTAAGGCTGTGGAACAGGATGTCCGAAAGCTGCCCGTTACGCCGCCGCACGGCCAGCCACTCCCCCATGACCAGCAAAATACGGTTCGCCGGCGAGTTGGCGCCCATTATCTGAGCTAAAACGTCCGGGGCAAGATAGCGAGAGAGCTGGTCAGCGTTCATTTCCCGGCGCAGGGTCATGCGCAGGCAGTTGGCAAAGGCGATCTGCAGGCGGACAAATTCCCCCAGGTGCTTATCGTCCGGCAAGGTGTTTTTTACCTCGCGAAACAGCGAGCGTGCCGCTATCATCAGTTGCCCCCACAGCTGGCGAGCTTCAACGTAGCGTGAATAGCAGGCGTTGTTTCTGAAACCAAGAAAGATTGCGATCGCCACGCCGAGAATGCTAAATGGCGCCACGGTAAATTTGATGCCCAGCGAGGTATACCACGGCAGCATCAGGATAACGGCGATAGAAAGCAGGAAGTTGAGCAGCAGTCGGGTATAGATTTTGGGGAGTACCGAACCGTGCCAGACAAAAATCAGTTGTAGCCAGTGCTGTTTAGGACGAACAATCATAGTGAGTTTCAGGCAAGAAAAGAGCGTGGCTATTAAACGTGATCCCCATCACGGTTGCAAGCATGTTAACGGAACATTGCATTCTCTCACCTGAAGAATGAAAACCGCACGGTGCTGCATTTGATTTTAAAAACAGGGTAAATAGTATGTTGTAACTAAAATAATGCCTGTTTAAACCCGGCCGAAGCCGGGTCACGTAATTAGCAAAGCGGCTTCACCGCTGCGCGTATGCCCTTCAGCAGAATGGCATCAAGATCCCGCGTCACCTGGTCAACCAGACCGTCCACCTTCGTCAGGTCCTGCTCCCAGTGCGCTTCTACGCTCAGCACGGCGTGCACCAGTTCGCGGGTAGCGAGCTGATTATCACGATGCTGCGCACATAGCTGTTGATAACGTTCCAGCCAGAACGCATCATCCTGAACCGGATAGTTCTCTCCGTTACGCTCCGCGCGATAAAATGCGATCAGTGCCGCTAACGCAAACGTCAGACGCGCTGGCAGTTGACCTGAGGCCTTCTGCCCTGCCAGCAGCTGCGGAAGAATACGCGTGCGATACTTGGTCATGCCGTTGAGCGCGATGGAAAGCAGCTGGTGTCTGATGTAGGGATTTCGAAAACGCCCTGTTACCGCGCTGGCGAACGACTCCAGTTCGTCGCGGGGCAAATCGAGAACCGGAATAATTTCCTCATAAATTGCTTTTTCGACGAAAGCGCACACGTCTTCATCATTCATCGCCTCGCCAACCGTGTCCAGCCCGGCCTGATAGGCCACCGGTACCAGCGCCGTGTGCGCACCGTTAAGAATGGCGACTTTACGCTCTTTATAGGGCTTGATGTCGTCGACAATCAACACGTTTAACGGGTACTTATCCAGGCGCAGTTCACCAGCCAGCGAGGCTGGCCCCTGAATGACAAACAGATAAAAGTGTTCAGCCGTGTCCAGGAACCCATCGTGATAACCCAGCTCGGCCTCAAGCGTGTCCACTTCATCGCGCGGGTAACCGGTTACGATACGGTCAACCAGCGTTGAGCAGAAGTGGTTTGCCTCGTTCAGCCACTGGATAAAGGCGGCAGGCAGCGCCCACTCCTGGGCATAGCGCAACACAAGTTCACGCAATGCGTCACCGTTGTAGTCAATCAGTTCACACGGAATGATAACCCAGCCCTTGTCAGGCGCGCCGTTAAAGTGGCTAAAGCGCTCAAACAGCAGGCGCGTTAGCTTCGCCGGGTAGCTGACGGCTGGCGCATCGTCGAATTTATCCCCCGCGTGATAGCTGATTCCGGCTTCGGTGGTGTTCGAGAAAACAAAGCGCATATCCGGACTGTGTGCCAGTTTCAGAAAGGCGTCGTAATCGTCGTAGACGCTGATTTCACGGTTAACAGAGCGGATAAGTCGGGCTTCACTCACCTCTTCGTCCTGCTCATTCAGGCCACGAATGATGGTGGTGTACAACCCATCCTGCGTGTTCAGCGACGGCGGGAAGTCGCTCTGAATAGGACGAACGATAACCACACCGGCGTTGAGATCGGTATGTTCATTCAAAAGGTCAATTTGCCAGTCGACAAACGCACGCAGGAAATTGCCTTCGCCAAACTGAATAATGCGTTCGGGATACTGCGCACCGGGAAAATCACGACGGTTGAGCGTGTTCACAAGAGGGTTCCTTTTATGATTAGTCATACAGCCTGATAAGATTGGTACGATAACTTATCAAAACTTTACGACCAGATACCCTGTTTCGATCAATCCCCGGCGTGGTTGTGAAAAAATTATAAGAATTTATAGAACACCGACGTGGCCGTCATAGCGCCGTCCGGCATCAGGGCGTAGCGCGGGATCTCACCGACCTTTTGCCAGCCGGCACGCTGGTAGAAGGTTTCGGCGCCGCTGCCGGTGGAGGTATCGAGCACCAGAACCGAAATGTTTCTGGCCCGGGCCTCAGCTTCCAGCGCTTCCATCAGCGCCATTGCGGCCCCTTTTCGACGCGCTTTTTCATGAACCAGCAGCTTTGCCACGTCCGCACGGTGCGGCTGGTTTTCCGGCTGGTCGGTAATCAGTTGCACCGTGCCGATGACGCCCTCCTGCGGATCAATACTGGCCAGCACCACGCGCTCGTTGCGCCCTACGCTGTCAGCTATGCCGAGCCAGAATGAACGGGCCTTCTCCAGGTTAAAGGGCAGCATAAAGCTGACGGATGCGCCGCCGTTTACGCAGTTTTCGAGGATCCCGGCCAGCGCATCAAGATGGGTGAGAATGTCGTCGCGGGTGAGGTTTTTGATTTGCAGTGAGGTATTCATTTTTTGTCCTTACGTTGAATACCCTCACTTTGCATTTAACATTTCATTAACGCAAACGGAACGGTCATACGCTTTTGTTATGTCATCTGGCCCGCTGCCGCTGCTGCTTCATGGCATACATTTTTTCATCGGCATCTTTGAGCCACTGCTGCAGGTCGTTGCCGTTATGATCGAATTCGCTCAGCCCCCAGGAGAACAGAAGCGACCACGGATGTAGCTTGCGTGCATTGTAGTTTTCGACCTGCTCGGCGAGATACTGCATGGCAATCCACGCGCCCTTCTCATCCGTATCAGCAAACAGCACGGCAAACTCATCGCCACCAAAACGAACCAGCATATCCGCTTCGCGGAAAGAGGCGCGCATCAGCTGCGCCATGGTCTTTAACGCCTTATCCCCCTCTTCGTGCCCGTAGCGATCGTTAATCTCCTTGAAACGATCCAGATCCAGCCAGCCGAGCGTTAACGGCTCCGCCCGGCGACGGGCGATGGAGAGCGTGAACCGCACGAGCTGGTTAAAGCCCCGTCGGTTGAATAATCCGGTCAATTCATCCGTGGTCGCCGCGCTGATTGCCGCAAACTCATCTTCAGCCAGCGCGCCCAAATCCCCCAACACGGCGAGATCGGTCGCTGAGAACTCCCGCGGTGCGTAGTCAATCAGGCAAAGCGAGCCAACGCTTGCGCCGTTACGTAAGCGCAGCGGAAAGCCTGCGTAAAACCGCACGCGAGGTTCGCCGGCCACCAGCGGGTTATCCGCAAAACGATCGTCCTGAAGCATATCCCCGACGATCAGCGGTGCTTCGGTGAGGATGGTATGGCCACAAAAAGAGATGTTGCGCGGAACGGAATCGGGGGCCTGCCCATCCGCCGACTTAACGATCAGCGTATGCTCATCAATAAGGTTGACCATGGCCAGCGGTACCTGGAAAAAGCGTTTTGCCAGACGCGTTAAGCGGTCAAACGCCGGGGAACTGTCAATCTCAAGCAGACCCGATTCGCGCAGCGCGTTAAGTCTGTCAATT
Source organism: Enterobacter sp. 22499 (assembly GCF_052044815.1). Taxonomy (NCBI): domain Bacteria; kingdom Pseudomonadati; phylum Pseudomonadota; class Gammaproteobacteria; order Enterobacterales; family Enterobacteriaceae; genus Enterobacter; species Enterobacter sp. 22499. The sequence goes on from NZ_JBQENR010000001.1 coordinate 175,926, forward strand.
TCATTTTCAGGTGTTGCAGGTGCTTTCATAATGTCTCCTGACGTAAAGCGTTACTCAAAGCGTAGCTTAAACCGAGACATTGTCAGCGTTCGACGTCCTGTTAAGCCGCTATCCATTTCACGTCAATGCGTTATGACGATTTGCTCGTCCGCCAGCCGGGTACGAGGCTGCAGGCGGTAAGCGCAGAACGCATTAAATATCATTTTTGGGCGTTCATCTGTATCACCAGCCAGCGGTGGATCACGCTGACGATATAATGTTGCTGCTGCGCGCTCAGCTGCACGCCCTGGGGAATGTTATGCCATTTTGCCAGACAGCCCCGGCAGCAGGTCGCGGTGGCATGCTGGGCGATAAACACCGGGTGGCCACGCATGGGCGTCTGCTTGCCGTCGTTTGCGGGTTGCGCGGGTGCAAGGCGTTTAGCGACAAAATCGGCGGCATGCTGGTCAATGGTTTCGGGGCCTTTGTCCCAGCAGTACTGTCGTTCCTTATTGCCTAAGCGGAAGCGCGAGCGAAACGTCGATCGCGCCAGGCGGGAAAAAAGGGGATCCAGGTCAGACATCAGTATACAGAACGTCCCAGGCGCTGGGTCAGCTTCTCCAGAACCGCCACGCCGGCAAGTGAATTTCCCGTTTCATCCAGCTCCGGGCTCCAGACGGCAATCGCCATTTCATGTGGCACAATCGCCACCACCCCGCCGCCAACGCCCGATTTGGCCGGAAGGCCAACCCGCCAGGCAAACTCCCCGGCGTTCTGATACATGCCGCTGGTAGCCATCAGGGCGTTAACCTGACGGGCCTGAAGCGGGGAAACCACCTCCTGATCGAGATGCGGCGCGTGCCCCTGGTGCGCAAGGAACAGAAACGTCTGAGCCAGCTCAACGCAGTTCATCTTCAGGGCGCAATAATGGAAGTAGTTTTGCAGCACGGTCGCCACGTCGTTGTGGAAGTTACCAAAGGATTTCATCAGCCAGGCGATAGCCGCGTTGCGGGCGGAGTGTTCAAACTCCGAGCGCGCCACCACTGAATCATAGGCAATGTCGTCCACGCCAGAAAGCTGACGAACAATCTCAAGCATTCGCTGACGCGGTGCGCTGAGGCGGCTTTGCAGCATATCGCAGACCACCAGCGCCCCGGCGTTGATAAAGGGGTTACGCGGTTTACCCTGTTCGATTTCGAGCTGAAGCAGTGAGTTAAAGGGCTGGCCGGACGGATCTTTTCCCACGCGCTGCCAGATCTCTTCTTCCTCATACTGGCGCATCGCCGCGACCAGACTCAGCACTTTAGAAATAGACTGAATAGAAAAGCGTTCAGTGGCATCGCCTGCCTGGTATCGCTGTCCGTCTATGGTACAGATAGCGATGCCCAGCTTATTCCCGCTCACCGAGGCAAGGGCCGGAATGTAGTCGGCCACCTTCCCCTTTCCCAATAACGGACGAACCTGCGCCAGAATCTCGTCCAGCATCTCATTATGGATGACCGCAGCCACTCTTTGCTCCTTGCCCTCAGGCTAAAACGGGCTGCGAGTATAACAGAGGCTAATGTATTGCGTCAGGCGCTAAGACGAAAACGCGAAACGGCCAGCAATAAAAGATCGGACTGCTTTTGCAGGCGTTCAGAGGCCTCCGAGGCGTCAGAAACCAGCATATCCGTCTGGCGTGAAACCTGATTCAGCGCCTGTAGCTGGCGCGTCATCTGGTGAATACTTTCTCCCTGACTGAGCGTGGCGGTCGAGATTTCATTCAGCAAACTGCTTAAATTGCCCACCAGACCGGTGACCTGCTGCAGGTTCTCTTCCATCAGATTCACGGCGCGGGAGCCGTCTTCAATGCCCTGCACGGAGCGGTTGATCAACTCCTGAATGGTCTGCGTCGAGTGGCTGCTCTTTCGCGCCAGGAGCCCGACTTCCCGGGCGACGACGGCAAACCCGCGCCCCTGGTTTCCTGCATGGGCGGCCTCAATGGCGGCGTTGAGCGCCAGAATGTTAGTCTGAAACGCCACGCTGTCGATCATCGCCACGATCCCGCGCATCTCGGACGATCGCTCGACGATCGCCTGCATGGAGGCATTCACGGTCGACATCATCTGGTCGCCTCCTACGGCAGCCTGACGCGCTTCATCCGCGCGCGAGCTGGCGAGGCGGGCATAGCCGGTATTCCCTTCCACGTGGGTTTCCAGCGTCGCGATATGCGCTGTGACCTCCTCCAGCTCCTTTGCCTGACGCGCCGACTGCTGGTACAGCTTCTGGTTTCCCTCCGCGAGGGAGCCAATGTTCTCTACCATCGTGGCTGTGGCGTGGCTGACCTGCGTCACCAGCTGCTGCAGGCCGCGCTGCATGGTGGCAACGCTGTCGCTAAGCTGCCCCGTCTCCCGGTTAAAGCGCATCACGTTTGGCGGCGTGCCGGAGAGATCTCCTGCGGCCAGCCGGTTAATATGTGTAATAAGCCGACGCAACGGCGTAATCACCCACCTGGACATGCCGAACCAGACGGCTGCGGCGATGGCGAGCAGCAGAACCGGCGCCAGCAGGAACAACGTTTGCAGACCGGAGAGCTGCGCCATTAAAGCCTGACGCCCCTGCATGGCCTGCTTCTCGCTGGCCTGCTGATAGCGCGCGTAGTTGTCGTTAAAGTCGGTCTGAAAAGCCTGTGCTGGCACGGCAAAAAAGGCATCAATCGAGTTGGTTCTGACAAGCGCTTCCGATTGCTCCTTAATGGCATCGTAGAAAAGCTGGTAACTGTTAATCAGCGCCTCATCTTTTGGCGGGCTGAGCGCCAGCCAGGCCTTCCATGCCTGCTGAGAAACCGCCAGCGACTTTTGTGCGTCGTCCATCAGGCTGTGCCAGCTTCCTTCCGAGCCGGTTTCTTTATCCTGCATAAACCAGACGCCGGAGCGGTTGAGCAGATCGCTCGCCGCCAGCAGGGAGACGCGCGCCAGATCCAGCTTGCTCTGCTGCTGATACGCCAGCAGGTTTTGCCGTTCATTGCGCTGAGCTTCCTTCAGGGAGGCGTTCAGCAGAAAGGATGAGGAGAGCTGCAGCGCGGAGAAAAGGCCAATAATACAAAAGATACCCGTCAGCAGGCCAAACTGGCGAGGGATAAGACGCTGCGCAATACGGCGAAAAATTTGCGTTAGGTTCATAATTTTCTTCAGTAACAAGACGTTAGACGCGTGCGAGTCTACGAAACGAAAATGACAGAACCATTGCAGATAAATGACAACGGCCCTCGTGATGAGGGCCAAATAAATTACACGCGATCCTTCCACACCGTCTGCACATTACAGAACTCGTGCAAACCAAAATGGGAGAGCTCGCGGCCAAAGCCACTTTTCTTCACGCCACCAAAGGCCACGCGCGCGTCGCTGGCGCTGTATCCGTTGATAAACACCCCACCGCACTCCAGCTCGCGAGAGAATTTATCCGCAAGCGCTGCGTCGGCGGTGAAGACCGTGGCAGACAGGCCAAAGTCGCTGTCATTGGCAAGCGTCAGGGCGTGCGCCGCGTCTTTCGCAACGGTAATGGCCGCGACCGGACCAAACAGCTCCTGGCGGAAGGCCGTCATCGACGGGGTGACGTTCGCCAGCACGGTTGGCGCGTAATAATTCCCCTCACCGCTGATTTTCTCTCCCCCCAGCAGCAGCGTTGCCCCTTCTGCCAGGCTCGCCTGCACCTGCTGATGCAGTTCATCGCGCAGATCATAGCGCGCCATCGGGCCAAGGTAGTTCTCTTCTTCATCCGGCGAGCCCATCTTTAACGCGGAGACGGCGTCAACGAAGCGTCGGGTAAAGGTGTCTGCAATACCCTCTTCCACAATGAACCGTTTGGCCGCCGCGCACACCTGCCCGGTATTCTGGTAGCGCCCTGCTACCGCCGCCTTCACGGCAAGATCCAGGTCGGCATCGTTGAGAACGATGAACGGGTCAGACCCCCCCAGCTCAAGAACGCATTTTTTCAGCGCCGCCCCCGCCTGCGCGCCAATGGCTGCCCCGGCGCGCACGCTGCCGGTGACGGTTACCGCCGCAATGCGACGATCGTTAATCGCCTGGCTTACGCCGTCATTGGTGGCGTTCACCCAGCCGAATACCCCTTCAGGGAAGCCGGCGTCCGCAAAAATCTGCGCGATAAGTTCCGCCGAGCCGAGCACATTGGGCGCGTGTTTGAGCAGATAGCTGTTACCTGCCAGCAGGATCGGCACCGCGCCGCGCAGCACCTGCCAGAGCGGGAAGTTCCACGGCATCACCGCCAGAATTGGCCCCAGCGGACGATACTCGATGACCGCGTTGTTATTCTCGACCTGCGTGGGTTCAGCATTCAGCATCGCCGGGCCATGTTCGGCATACCAGTCGCAGAGGCCCGCTGATTTCGCCACTTCCGCACGCGCCTGCTGAATGGGTTTTCCCATCTCGCGGGACATCATCCGGGCCATCTCTTCCGCGCGACCGCGCAGCGCGGTGCCGAGATCGCGCAGCTTCTGCGCCCGGTGGGCTACGCTTTCGCACCGCCAGTGACGAAAGCCCGCATCAGCCAGCGCGATGGCACGTTCAACCTCTTCCTGCGTCGCCCACGGATACGAGGCGAGCGTTTCGCCCGTTGCAGGGTTAACGGACAGAGCATGTGTAGCAGATGAATATTTCATGATGTTCTCCACGCATTTCGGTTGATTAAGTGTGGCTCACTCTGCTATTTCTTAAAAATGAATAATACTGACCACCTTATTCACGAAACGAGAATGCTATGGACTTAACCCAGCTTGAAATGTTTAACGCCGTCGCGCTGACGGGCAGCATCACCCAGGCGGCGCAGAAGGTGCATCGCGTACCTTCGAATCTGACGACCCGCATCCGCCAGCTGGAGGCCGATCTTGGCGTGGAGCTGTTTATCCGTGAGAACCAGCGTTTGCGCTTATCTCCCGCCGGGCATAACTTCCTGCGCTACAGCAGGCAGATCCTGGCGCTGGTGGATGAAGCGCGCATGGTCGTCGCGGGCGATGAGCCGCAGGGGCTATTTGCCCTCGGCGCGCTGGAGAGCACCGCCGCCGTACGCATCCCTGAGACGCTGGCGCAGTTTAACCAGCGCTATCCGCGCATCCAGTTTGCCCTTTCTACCGGACCGTCCGGGACGATGATTGATGGCGTACTGGAGGGAACCCTGAGCGCCGCCTTTGTCGACGGGCCGCTGTCGCACCCGGAGCTGGAGGGGATGCCGGTCTACCGGGAAGAGATGATGCTGGTCACCCCTGCCGGGCAGACGGAGGTAACGCGCGCTGCGCAGGTGAGCGGCAGAGATGTTTATGCCTTTCGCGCAAACTGCTCGTATCGCCGACACCTGGAGAGCTGGTTTCATGCAGACAGAGCCGCGCCGGGACGCATTCATGAGATGGAGTCCTATCACGGCATGCTCGCCTGCGTCATCGCGGGCGCGGGCATCGCGCTGATGCCGCGCTCAATGCTGGAAAGTATGCCGGGACACCATCAGGTTGAAGCCTGGCCGCTGGCGGAAAACTGGCGCTGGCTCACTACCTGGCTGGTGTGGCGACGCGGGGCGATGACCCGCCAGCTGGAAGCGTTTATAGCGCTGCTAAACGAACGTCTTCAACCAGCGCCTTCTCCATAAACAGGCTGAGCGGATCGCCCACATACGGGGCAAACGCCGGACGCCGATCGTAGCCGCTTCGTTCATAAAGACGAATCGCGGCATGCTGTTTGATGCCCGTTTCCAGCCGTACGGTATGGCAGTGACGGCTCAGGGCCTCATCTTCCAGCGCGGCCAGCAGCTTCTCAGCCAGATGTTGCCCGCGATGGGCCGGATCGATATAAACCCGCTTCATCTCCCCCGTTCCGTCGCCATTGAGCACGATAGCTCCACAGCCAACGGCCTGAAGCTGCGGGTCGCGGACGATCATCAGGATAAGGGATGTCGCGGGCAGTTCTGAAAGATCGAGCAGATGGTTGCTTTCGGCGGGATAGAGTTCGCTCTGATAACGGTCGAGGGCCGCAATCAGCATAAGAATGTCCGGGTGACGTGCAGATTCAGAGGTAATGGAATACATGGCAGGCTCCTTGCTTTATTTGTGAAACTCAATGTCAACATAGCGCAGGCCTGCCAGGCTGCTTCATAGTATTAACTTATCGCGCAGCCGCTAGCGTAAAAAGATCCGCCCTTTCAGGTACAGGGTGGCCTGACCAGCAATGAGTACGCGGTCGCCCTTCAGCTCGCAGCGAAGATCCCCGCCGCGGTACGACACCTGGCGGGCGTTGAGCGACGTCTTACCCAGCCTTTCACTCCAGTAGGGGATCAGCATGCTGTGCGTGGACCCGGTAACCGGATCTTCCGGCACCCCTTCGCCCGGGCAGAAAAAGCGGCTGACGAAGTCATATTCCCCTTCGCCCGGCGCGGTTACGCAGACCATTTTGCCCAGCGGAACCATCGCGCCAATATCCGGCATTAATGCCTCCACCTGCTGCTGGCTCTCCAGCACCACGAGGTAGTCTCGCCCGACGCGCACCTCTTTTGCCGCCGGGATGCCCAGCGCGCTAAACAGTGCAGGCGGTGGGTTATCGACGACCTCCGTGGACCATGCGGGGAAATTCAGCGTCAGCCAGTCGCCGCTGCGTTTGACCGTCAGCTCCCCTACGAAGCGCGTGGTAAAGTGGATTTCCGTATGCGGATAGTCCAGATACTCAAAAATGACGTGTGATGCCGCGAGGGTCGCATGGCCGCAGAGATTAATTTCATGCAGCGTGGTGAACCAGCGCAGTTCAAATCCGCCGTCGGTACGCACAAAAAACGCGGTTTCCGACTGGTTATGCTGCTGTGCCATTTTGAGAAGCGTCTCGTCCGGCAGCCACTCTTCCAGAGGACATACCGCTGCCGCGTTGCCGCCAAAGGTTTTGTCGCTGAAGGCATCCACCAGATAAAAATCAATTTCCCGCATTGTCTCTTCCTCTTTTGTTATCAGTTTTAGCGCAGATACACAGTGCCTTTCAGGTAGCACGACGCCTGACCGCTCATCAATACGCGCTCCCCTTTCAGCTCGCAGCGCACATCCCCGCCGCGCGCCGAAACCTGACGGGCAAACATTGCCGTTTTCCCCAGCTTTTCGCTCCAGTAGGGGATCAGCATCGTGTGCGCGGATCCAGTCACCGGATCTTCCGGAACGGCAACGCCCGGTGAGAAGAAGCGGCTGACAAAGTCATATTCCCCTTCACCCGGTGCCGTCACGCTCACTTTATGCTCGCCCGGCGTCATCGCCGAAAAGCGCGGCGCAAGCGCTTCAACCTGCCGTGGATTTTCCAGCACAATCACCCAGGCGCGGCCTTTACGGGCTTCAACGTAATGGCGGATACCGAGCGCCGCGAGCAGCTCCGGCGGCGGCGTCTCTTCACGGGTCGGGCACGCCGGGAAGTCCAGCGTCATCCACTCGCCCTCCCGGCTGACCGTCAGTCGGCCAGAGGCGGTATCAAAGTGGATCCGCGAGTCGGGGTAATCGAGTTCATTAAACAGAACGTACGCGGCGGCCAGAGTGGCGTGACCGCAGAGATTGACTTCAGTGAGCGTGGTAAACCAGCGTAGCTCAATGCCGCCCTTAGTGCAGACGAAAAATGCGGTTTCCGACTGATTATGCTGCTGCGCCATTTTCAGTAACGTTTCATCCGGCAGCCATTCGTTCAGCGGGCAAACCGCTGCCGGATTGCCGCCGAACGAGGTATTGCTGAATGCATCTACCAGATAAAAATCAATCTCCTGCATTGTCTTACCGCCTGTTTTTGCTGTGTCGTACTTTTATATTCAATGAAAACAACGCCCCCGGCTACCGCTTTCATAAGGTAAATATTGAGATCTGCGTCACATAATGGTTGAGTTTTCGCCGTATGACGTTTTAAGATCGCCTTCTCATCTTTCCAGCAACGAATCTCCGACATCCCTATGACAACGAACACAGTTTCCCGCAGGGTCGCGTGGCTACGCGTGGTCACGCTGGCCATTGCCGCATTTATTTTTAACACCACAGAATTTGTTCCGGTTGGGCTGTTGTCTGACATAGCAGAAAGCTTCCAGATGGAAACGGCGCAGGTGGGGATTATGTTAACTATCTACGCCTGGGTGGTGGCGCTGATGTCTTTGCCGTTTATGTTGCTGACCAGCCAGATGGAGCGGCGCAGGCTGTTGATCGGCCTGTTTGCCCTGTTCATTGCCAGCCATGTCCTGTCGTTTATGGCGTGGAATTTTACGGTGCTGGTCATTAGCCGCATCGGCATTGCCTTTGCCCACGCGGTATTCTGGTCGATCACCGCGTCGCTGGCTATTCGGCTCGCGCCGGCGGGTAAACGCGCCCAGGCCTTGAGCCTGATTGCCACCGGTACCGCGCTGGCGATGGTGCTGGGGCTGCCCATTGGCCGCATCGTAGGACAGTACTTCGGCTGGCGTACCACCTTCTTTGCCATCAGCATGGGCGCGCTGGTGACGCTGGTGTGTCTGATTAAGCTGCTGCCCGCGCTGCCAAGCGAACACTCCGGCTCGCTGAAAAGCCTGCCGCTGCTGATGCGTCGCCCGGCGCTGCTGAGTATCTACCTGCTTACCGTTATCGTGGTCACCGCGCATTACACGGCGTACAGCTACATTGAACCGTTTGTGCAGGTGGTCGCGGGCTTTAGCGCAAACTTTGCCACCCTCTTACTGCTCATTCTCGGCGGCGCGGGCATTATTGGCAGCGTGCTGTTTGGTAAACTGGGTAACCAGCATGCCTCCTTGCTGGTGAGCAGCGCCATCGGCCTGCTGCTGGCGTGCCTGGTGCTGCTGCTGCCTGCGTCAGGCAGCGAAAGCCAGCTGGCGATCCTGAGCCTGTTCTGGGGCGTGGCGATCATGATTATTGGTCTCGGCATGCAGGTGAAAGTCCTGGCCCTGGCGCCGGATGCCACGGACGTGGCGATGTCGCTGTTCTCGGGGATATTCAATCTGGGGATTGGTGCAGGGGCGCTGGTGGGCAATCAGATTAGCCTGCACGTATCGATGTCGGCGATTGGCTATCTGGGGGCGATTCCGGCGCTCGTCGCGCTCGTCTGGTCGGTACTCATCTTCCGTAAGTGGCCGGTGGCGCTGGAGGAACAGGGGCAGCACGGGTGAGGTGCGTTTGTGCCGGGCAAGGCGTAGCCGCCACCCGGCACTGACATCAGTGGTAGGTCTTAATAATCTCCAGCACGCCGTTAATAATAAACTGCACGCCCATACAGACCAGTAAGAAGCCCATCAGACGGGAAATCGCCTCGATACCGCCCTTGCCCACCCAGCGCATGATCGCACCGGAACTGCGCAGAGACGCCCACACGATAACCCCAATAAGCGCAAAAATTAGCGGTGGCGCAACGGTCAGTACCCAGTCCGGGAAGGTAGAGCTGTCGCGCACCGTCGATGCAGAACTGATGATCATCGCGATGGTACCCGGCCCGGCCGTACTCGGCATGGCCAGCGGTACAAAAGCAATATTCGCGCTCGGTTCGGACTCCAGCTCTTCAGATTTGCTGGTTGCCTCCGGAGACTCGTGCGCTTTCTGCGCCGGGAACAGCATGCGGAAGCCAATAAAGGCCACAATCAGCCCGCCCGCTATACGCAGCCCGGGAATTGAAATCCCGAAGGTGTTCATCACCAGCTGTCCGGCGTAGTAGGCCACCATCATAATGGCAAACACATACACCGAAGCCATCATCGACTGATGGTTGCGCTCGGCGCTGTTCATATTCCCTGCCAGCCCCAGGAACAGCGCCACCGTCGTTAACGGGTTAGCTAACGGCAGCAGTACCACCAGCCCGAGACCAATTGCTTTAACCAAATCCAACATAGTGCGTCATTGTCCTTATCCACATTTAACATCGCAATTATAGGGTGAAAGTGTGACGTTCAGCCATCGGCACAACGTAACGATAGTTTTCCTTTGGGAACGATACCCGTTTGTTATCTTCCTGATTTGAAAGGTTGCAAAAATCGTTCATGAAACGTTTTAGCAATTCGTGGCATCGGCTGATTCATTCAGTTGACTTATACTTGCCTGAGCAATAATATCTGCCGTGATTAAACTACTTGCCAGGGCAACCATTGTGAAAAGCACCAGTGATATCTTTAACGACATTGTTCCGCTGGGTCGTCTTATTCATATGGTTAACCAGAAAAAAGATCGCCTGCTCAATGACTACCTGTCACCGCTGGATATCACCGCAACACAGTTCAAAGTGCTGTGTTCCATTCGCTGCGAAGTGTGTATCACGCCGGTTGAGCTGAAAAAGGTGCTCTCTGTCGATCTGGGTGCGTTAACCCGCATGCTCGATCGTCTCGTCTGCAAAGGATGGGTAGAACGAAGCCCTAACCCGAATGACAAACGCGGCGTACTGGTCAGGCTCACCAGCGATGGTGCGGCTATGTGCGAGCAATGTCATCAATTAGTAGGACAAACACTGCATCAGGAATTAACAAAAAACTTAACGGCAGATGAAGTGGCTACCCTTGAGCTTTTGCTGAAGAAAATACTGCCGTAAACAGAAAAAGAGGTATGACGATGTCCAGACGCAATACTGACGCTATCACTATTCATAGCATTTTGGACTGGATCGAAGATAACCTGGAATCGCCGCTCTCCCTTGAAAAAGTGTCTGAGCGTTCAGGTTACTCCAAATGGCACCTGCAACGGATGTTCAAAAAAGAGACCGGTCATTCATTAGGTCAATATATTCGCAGCCGCAAGCTGACGGAAATTGCCCAGAAACTGAAAGAAAGCAATGAACCGATCCTTTATCTGGCGGAGCGTTACGGATTTGAATCACAGCAAACCCTCACGCGTACGTTCAAGAACTATTTTGACGTGCCGCCTCATAAGTACCGAATTACCAGTGTGCCGGGTGAATCCCGTTACCTGTATCCGTTAAAACACTGTAGTTAATCATCGCCTGTAAAAGACGTAACCGAGGAAAAAATGAAAGTTACCGCCTCCGCCGCCCTCGCCTTGCTGGTGCTGTTTTCCAGCCAGACCTTCGCGGAGCAAACCCCAGGTGCAACGCAGCAAAATAATCATGACACGATGATTTTGCCGTCAGCACATGACCAGTCGCCTTATGATTTCAACCACATGGGTGCTGGTAGCGACAAATCCGACGAATTAGGCGTGCCTTATTATAATCAGCACGGCCTCTGATTCGTTTTTGCCCCGCAGCCGCGGGGCTTTTTTATGCCCTATCCCCTTACCCGCGCCGCCCGGCGAACCCGCAGGCCAAACACGTTGATGTACAGCCCGGCCATGATCAGCACGGCACCGAGCAGCTGCAGCGCGCTCAGCGTTTCATCCAGCAGTATCGCCGCACTGGCAAGCCCCACTACCGGAACCAGCAAAGACAGCGGCGCGACGCGCCAGGTCTCATAGCGCCCCAGCAGCGAACCCCAGATCCCGTAGCCCACGATGGTGGCGACAAACGCCAGATAGATAAGAGAAAGGATCGTGGTCAGATCGATCTCGACCAGGCTGTTCAGCATCACCTCCGGGCCATCCAGAATAAACGACGCCACCAGAAACGGGATTATCGGAATCAATGCGCTCCAGACCACCAGGGACATCACCTGAGGCCTCGCCTCGTGCTGCATAATCAGCTTGTTGAAAATATTGCCGCACGCCCAGCTCAGCCCCGCCGCCAGCGTGAGCATAAACCCGAGCAGCGCCACATCCTGACCGTTCAGGCTGGCTTCAATCAGCACCAGCACGCCAAATACCGCCAGCGTTATCCCCGCCAGCTGCTTGCCCTGCAGGCGTTCGCCAAACACGAACGCGCCGAGAATAATGGTAAAGAACGCCTGCGCCTGTAAAACCAGCGAGGCCAGACCGGCCGGCATGCCGAACTTGATGGCGCAGAAGAGAAACGCGAACTGGCCAAAGCTGATGGTCAGACCGTAGCCCAGCAGCAGTTTTAACGGGATTTTCGGACGGGCGACGAAAAAGAGCGCCGGGAACGCCACCAGCATAAAACGCAAACCGGCCAGCATCAGCGGGGGCATGTTGTGCAATCCCAGCTTGATGACCACAAAATTGAGTCCCCATACCACGACCACCAGCAACGCCAGCAGTCCGTCTTTACGCGTCATACCCTGCCCCTGAATTATTAATAATTTGTTAACACTTCAAGGTAACAGAAAAAAGTGTGCCGCGAGAAGATCATTATTTCTGGCAGGCAGCTGAAGCACTTAGGGATAAATCGGGTGCTATACAAGCCCCTTATGTCATGGTAATCCTGTTAACACTCGTCTAAAAAAAGCATAAGCAACCGTCGGGAAGGAATATGAAACCATCTCTCAGGCGCTCAACCGCAGCGCTGCTGGCATCGTCATTGTTATTAACCATCGGTCGGGGGGCAACGCTGCCGTTCATGACCATTTATCTCACGCGCGTGTTTAATATGAGCGTCGAGAATATTGGTTATGCCCTGACGATTGCGCTGACCGTTGGCGTGGTGTTCAGCCTGGGATTTGGTATTCTGGCCGATAAGTTTGATAAAAAACGCTATATGCTGATCGCGATCGTGGCTTTTATCGCCGGTTTTGTCGCGATTCCGCTGGTGGATAACGTCACCCTGGTAGTGCTGTTCTTTTCCCTGATTAACTGCGCTTATTCCGTCTTTTCGACGGTGCTGAAAGCCTGGTTCTCGGACGTGCTGACCTCCAGCCAGAAAGCGCGCGTCTTCTCGCTCAACTACAGCTTTCTGAACATTGGCTGGACGATTGGGCCGCCGATTGGCACCCTGCTGGTGATGTACAGCCTGCAGCTGCCGTTCTGGCTGGCGGCCTTCTGCGCTGCGCTGCCGCTCGGGTTTATTCATTTCTTCGTGCAAAAAAGCGTCGCGCTGGATACCGCCGAGGAGAAGATGCCCTGGCAGCCGTCGGTGCTGCTGAAAGATCGCGCCCTGTTCTGGTTCACCCTCTCCGGCCTGCTCGCGTCTTACGTGGGCGGATCGTTCGCCAGCTGCATTTCGCAATACGTACTGGCCGCCAATGCCGACAGCGATTTTGCCCAGAAGGTGGTCGCCGTGGTGCTGCCCGTTAACGCCGCCGTGGTGGTGACGCTGCAGTACGCGCTGGGGCGGAAGATCTCCGCCAGCAATATTCGGCCTTTAATGACCGCCGCAACGCTGTTTTTTATCCTGGGTCTGGGAGGCTTTATGCTCTCCGGGGAGAACCTGATTTACTGGGGCATCGCCGCCGCCATCTTTACGCTGGGTGAGATTATCTACGCACCGGGTGAATACATGCTGATCGACAACATCGCCCCGCCGGGGATGAAGGCGAGCTATTTTTCCGCGCAGGCGCTGGGCTGGCTCGGCGCGGCGGCAAACCCGATGATCACCGGCATTATCCTGACCAACCTGCCACACTGGTCGCTGTTTGCAATCATGATGGTTGCCATCGTCGTTGCCTGGCTGATGATTTTGCGGGGAATGAGCGTGAAGGCGTGGAACGAATCCCCCAAAGCGGCGTAAAAAATAGTGGCCGGGTAAGGCGAAGCCGCCCCCCGGCAATAACGCATCAGTGGTGCAGCATCTCCTCGACCACCTGCTCTTTGTACATCTCGTTTGGATAATAGGTCGGCCAGTTGTCCATCTCTTTCAGCAGCGCCTCGTGGGAGGTATTGCCCATAAAAATATGGAAGTGCGATGAGGCTTTCGGTCCGATGATATGGTCGCTGAACTGCACGAACTTCGGCGCCTTGCTGTCGGCATCCTTACACTCAAACAGATAGCGAACGCCTTTTTTGCCCGATGCGTAGGTCAGAATTTTGTAGCCACTGTAGTCATACTGACAGCTGCTGACCGCCTTGCCTCTGTGGAATTCCATTACGTTATTTTCAATGCCGATGGCATCCACGTCCGTGGCATATCCCTTGCGGTAGTACGCTTTCACCTCGTCAAAGGTTTTGCTTTTATCCTTCTGCGCTTTCTGTTTGAAGACCGGATCCAGCGAACCGTCCAGCAGGAACGGATACACCGACTGCCAGGTGCCGTCCCAGTCGGACAGCGTTCTGTCCTTCACGTCTTTATCCTCAAACACGCCGTTCGCCGCTTTCTGTTCTGCTTCGGTCATCTGATGGCCGTGCGAGTGAGCAAACAGCTGGCCACTGACCAGCAGCGCCCCCAGAGTCATGGCAAATTTTCCAATATGTGCAGCCAAAGTAACGCCCTCATTCCGTTTTATAAGAATGAGGATGTTATATTATAACATTTCAGATCGCAACCAGCCCGCGAACGCCCTCCTGCTCCATATTTTCGCCCCTCCCGCGCTGAATGATAGTGCCGCGGGACATCAGGAGATAGCTGTCGGCCAGCTCGGCGGCAAAGTCGTAAAACTGCTCGACGAGCAGGATTGCCATATCGCCTCTGTTTGCCAGGGTGCGGATCACCTGGCCAATCTCTTTGATGACGGAAGGCTGTATGCCTTCCGTCGGTTCGTCCAGAATCAGCAGCTGCGGACGGCTCGCCAGCGCGCGACCAATCGCCAGCTGCTGCTGCTGCCCGCCGGAGAGATCGCCCCCGCGGCGGTGCTTCATCTCTTTGAGAACCGGAAACAGCTGCCAGATCTCGTCAGGAACCTGCTTTGCCTCGCGGGCGGAAAAACGCGACAGCCCAAGCAAAAGGTTCTCTTCCACGGTCAGGCGCGGGAAAATCTCGCGGCCCTGCGGGACATACGCCACGCCGGACTGCACCCGCTGGTGCGGCCTGCTGTGGGTGATCGTTTTACCCTGCCAGATGACCTCCCCGGTTTTCGCCGGGATCAACCCCATCAGGCACTTCAGCAGCGTGGTTTTCCCGACGCCGTTGCGTCCCAGCAGACAGGTGACTTCACCGGGAGCGGCTTCGAAGCTCACGCCGCGCAGGATATGGCTGCCGCCGTAGTACTGATTCAGTTCGTTAACCTGTAACATCATCGCTCCTTAGCGGCCCAGATAGACCTCAATCACCTGCTCGTTGGCCTGCACCTCGCGAAGCGAGCCTTCCGCCAGCACGCGCCCCTGATGCAGCACCGTGACGTGGTCGGCAATCGTTTCAACAAAGCCCATGTCGTGCTCCACCACCATCAGGGAATGCTTGCCCGCCAGGGTTTTGAACAGCTCGGCGGTGTATTCCGTTTCCGCATCGGTCATCCCGGCGGCGGGTTCATCCAGCAGCAGCAGGTGCGGGTCCTGCACCAGCAGCATGCCGATCTCCAGGAACTGTTTCTGCCCGTGCGAAAGCAGCCCGGCGCGACGGTCCCGCTCGCTGCCAAGGCGCAGAAGAACCAGCATCTCGTCAATGCGGTCCCGCTGCTCGCCGTTGAGTTTTGCCCGCAGGCTCGCCCAGACGGATTTATCGGTTTTCATGGCGATCTCAAGGTTCTCCCACACCGTCAGCGCTTCAAAGACCGTGGGTTTCTGGAATTTTCGGCCAATCCCCTGACGGGCAATGGCCGCAGGCTCCAGCCCGGTCAGGTCGATGGACTGGTCGTAAATCGCTCTCCCGCTTTTGGGTCGGGTTTTGCCGGTGATCACGTCCATCAGCGTGGTTTTACCCGCCCCGTTGGGGCCAATCACGCAGCGCAACTCGCCCACGCCGATATTCAGGGAGAGATCGGTCAGCGCCTGGAAGCCGTCGAAACTGACGTTAATGGCCTCAAGCTGAAGCACCGGGTCAGTCTGGTCCCGGTAGCGATCGCCGGGCAACTGGCGGGTAAATAACTCTTCCGTTGGCTGCATTATTTCTCTCCCTTACGCAACAGACCGTAGACGCCGCGCGGCAGGAACAGCGTGACGGCGATAAAAATCAGCCCCAGAAACAGCTGCCAGTACTCCGGCATGGCAACGGTAAAGAAGCTTTTCGCCCCGTTCACCAGCGCCGCGCCAATCACCGGCCCCACCAGGGTGCCGCGCCCGCCCAGCGCCACCCAGATGGCGGCTTCTATCGAGTTGGTCGGCGACATTTCACCGGGGTTAATAATGCCCACCTGCGGAACGTACAGCGCCCCCGCCAGGCCGCACAGCACGGCGGAGAGCGTCCACACCAGCAGCTTGAACCCGCGCGGATCGTACCCGCAGAACGTCAGGCGGTTTTCCGCGTCGCGCACGGCGGTCAGGATGCGGCCAAACTTGCTCTTCGCCAGCGCAAATCCGGTGCCCAACGCCAGAAGCAGCAACAGCACCGTCGCCAGGAACAGCGCGATGCGGGTGGTCGTTTCCGTCACCGAAAACCCGAGCAGCGTGGTGAAGCCGGTAAAGCCGTTATTGCCGCCGAAGCCGGTTTCGTTGCGAAAGAACAGCAGCATGCCCGCGTAGGTCAGCGCCTGGGTCATAATCGAGAAGTAAACCCCTTTGATCTTCGAGCGGAAGGCAAACCAGCCAAACACCAGCGCCAGCAAACCCGGCACCATCACGATCAGCACCAGTGCCCAGGCAAAGTGCTGGGTGCCCCACCAGAACCACGGCAGCTCGCTCCAGGAGAGAAACGACATAAACGCGGGCAGGCCGTCGCCTGACGCCTGGCGCATCAGGTACATGCCCATCGCATAGCCGCCCAGGGCGAAGAAGATGCCGTGTCCAAGAGAGAGCATGCCGGCGTAGCCCCACACCAGATCCAGCGCCACCGCAACGATGGCATAGCAGAGGATCTTGCCGATGAGCGTCAGCATCCAGGTCGACAGCGCCAGCGGATGCGTGGCGGGCAGCAAGGCGAAAAACGGTAAAATCAGCAGACACGCCACCAGCAGGCTGCCTGCAATCTGTGTCGTGCGCGGCGCTTTACGCGCCAGCGTTAAGGTCAGCGGCTGGCTCATCAGTCAATCACCCTCCCTTTCAGCGCAAACAGCCCCTGAGGGCGCTTCTGGATAAACAGGACGATCGCCACCAGAATCACGATCTTGCCCAGCACCGCCCCCATCTGCGGCTCAAGGATTTTATTGAAAATGCCCAGCCCGAACGCGGCAGCCACGCTGCCTGCCAGCTGGCCTACGCCACCGAGAACGACTACGAGGAACGAGTCGATGATGTACCCCTGACCAAGCTCCGGCCCGACGTTACCCAGCTGGGATAACGCCACGCCGCCTAACCCGGCGATCCCTGAGCCCAGCCCAAACGCCAGCATATCGACGCGCCCGGTCGGTACCCCGCAGCAGGCGGCCATGCTGCGGTTTTGCGTCACCGCGCGCACGTTCAGACCAAGACGGGTTTTATTCAGAATCAGCCAGGTGAAGAACAGCACCAGCAGCACGAAGCCCAGCACCACAATGCGGTTCCACGGCAGGGTAAGGTTAGCAAAAACCTGTACCCCGCCGGAAAGCCATGCCGGGTTTGCCACCTCGAGGTTCTGGGCACCAAAGGTCATGCGCACCAGCTGGATGAGCATCAGGCTGATCCCCCAGGTCGCCAGCAGCGTTTCCAGCGGACGACCGTACAGGTGACGGATCACGGTGCGCTCCAGCACCATTCCAATGCCCGCCGTCAGGCAGAACGCTACCGGCAAGGCGATAACGGGATAGAGCGCCAGCCACTGAGGCGCAAGCCCGGTCATTGCCTGCTGCACCATCCACGTGGCGTACGCCCCCAGCATCAGCATCTCGCCGTGGGCCATGTTAATGACGCCCAGCAGGCCGTAGGTGATCGCGAGCCCCAGCGCGGCCAGCAGCAACACCGACCCCAGAGAAAGCCCCATAAACGCCTGGCCCAGCAGATCGCCCCACATCAGGCGATGCGTAATCTGGCTAAGGCTCTCTTCTGCGGCCGCGCGCACGCCGGCGTCCGGCTCGGTCTGCGCCTGGGTAAACGGCGTGAGTCTGGACTGTACGTCCGGATCGTCTGACTGGCCCAGCAGTTCGACGGCCCTGCGGCGCACCTCCGGCTGCGGGCTCGCCAGCTGGAGATTCGCTACCGCCAGCAGGAGCGCCTGCCGCGCCACAGCGTCCGCTTCATCCCCGGCGCGCTTTTCCAGAAAAGCGAGCATGTCGAGCTGAGCATCCCGCTGGAGCTGACGGGCTGCAGCCCGCCTTTCGGTGACACTGTCACTAACAAGCTGATGCGTGGCAATGGCCGTTGCAGCCAGCACGCGCAGCCGGTTCGTCAGGCGTACGGCTTTGGTTTGCCCTACTGCCGCGCGGGCGTCACCGAGCGAAACCATTTCGCCATTACGCTTCGCAAAGGCGTGCTTTTGGCTGTCGGTATACAGGTTTTCCTTTTGCAGGGACTGAAGCAGCGGAAGCCTGGCGGCATCCGGCGCGGCGGCCCACTGCGTGAGGAGCTCCGCCTGCTGGCCGCGGCTGGCGGCAACAAAACGATCGGCATCCGATGCCTGCGCCATCCCTGGCAGCAGTCCGGAAAGCCATACAAGAGCGATGAACATGCGCATGGCGTTCATGACGTTTCTCCCTGAGGCAATGGCCTAGTTGCTGGCGGTTTTCATCGGCTGGTCGGGCTTTTTGTCATTCCCGGCGATGAACGGACTCCACGGCTGGGCGCGCACCGGCTGTTCCGTCTGCCAGACCACGTTGAACTGGCCGTTGCCTTCAATTTCACCGATCATGACCGGCTTATGCAGATGATGGTTGGTAGCATCCATGGTGAGCGTAAAGCCAGACGGCGCCTTAAATGACTGACCGGCCATCGCCGCGCGCACCTTATCCACGTCGGTGGTGCCTGCTTTTTCCACCGCCTGTGCCCACATATGGATCCCCACGTAAGTCGCCTCCATCGGGTCGTTGGTCACCACGGTATCGGCATTCGGCAGCTTGTGCGCCTTCGCATAGGCTTTGTAATCCGCGACGAACGCCTGGTTGGTTGGATTATCCACGGACTCAAAGTAGTTCCACGCCGCCAGGTTACCCACCAGCGGTTTGGTGTCGATTCCGCGTAGCTCTTCTTCGCCGACGGAGAATGCCACCACCGGCACGTCGGTGGCCTTCAGCCCCTGGTTAGCCAGCTCTTTGTAGAACGGCACGTTGGAGTCGCCGTTGATGGTCGACACCACGGCGGTTTTGCCGCCGGCGGAGAATTTCTTGATGCTGGCGACGATGGTCTGGTAGTCGCTGTGACCAAACGGGGTGTAAACCTCTTCGATGTCCTTATCCTCCACCCCTTTCGAATGCAGGAACGCGCGCAGGATCTTGTTGGTGGTGCGCGGGTAAACGTAGTCGGTACCCAGCAGGAAGAAGCGCTTCGCCCCGCCGCCGTCCTCGCTCATCAGGTATTCCACCGCCGGGATGGCCTGCTGGTTCGGCGCCGCGCCGGTATAGAAGACGTTTGGCGACATCTCTTCGCCTTCATACTGCACCGGATAGAACAGCAGGCCGTTCAGCTCCTCAAACACCGGCAGCACGGATTTGCGCGAAACCGACGTCCAGCAGCCGAACACCACCGCCACTTTATCCTGGCTCAGCAGCTGGCGTGCCTTCTCGGCAAACAGCGGCCAGTTTGAGGCTGGATCCACCACCACAGGCTCCAGTTTCTTACCCAGCACGCCGCCTTTGGCGTTGATCTCGTCGATGGTCATCAGGGCGACGTCCTTCAGCGGGGTTTCGGAGATGGCCATCGTGCCGGACAGAGAGTGCATGATCCCCACTTTGATGGTGTCGGCCGCCTGCACGCCAAAACTCATTCCCATCGCCACGACGGACGCGGATAACGCAAAGGCTTTTAATAAGGTACGACGCTGCATATTTTCACTCCTGAAAAAGAACGCTGTGCGAAAACGTCCGTTACGGCATGGACGCGGAAATAAAGGTGTCAGCGAAGCAGGAGCAAAAAGGATGCCAGAATGGAGGAAGCGCTATTGCAGGAGACAGACGGCAGGATGTAAAGAGAACGACTCAGAATGGCACAGCGCTGCACTTTTATAATGCAGCGCTGAGGAAGCGCTTTTACCAGACTTCGCTGGCGATCTGCGTCACCAGACGGACCTTATCCCACTGCTGGGACTCGCTCAGGCTGTTGCCCTCTTCGGTGGAGGCAAAACCGCACTGCGGGCTGAGGCAGATTTGCTCTTTCGCCACGTATTTCGCCGCCTCTTCCAGACGGGCCTTCACGCCTTCCGGGTTCTCCAGCTCACCGTTTTTCGTGGTGATCAGGCCCAGCACCACCTGCTGCTTGCCCGGGCGAACGAAGCGCAGCGGCGCGAAATCCCCGCTGCGGTCGTTATCGTATTCCAGGAAGAATGCGTCAACGTTGACCGTCCCGAACAGCACTTCCGCCACCGGCTCGTAGCCGCCTTCGGAAATCCAGGTTGAACGGAAGTTACCGCGGCAGACGTGCAGCCCGATGGTCAGATCCTCCGGCTTGCCTTCCAGGGCCTTGTTCAGTACGCGGGCATAGATTTGCGCCAGCTCATCGGCATCGTCGCCGCGCTCGCGGATCTGACGGCGCTGGTCGTCCGAGCAGAGGTAGGCCCAGACGGTGTCGTCCAACTGCAGATAACGGCAGCCCGCGTCGTAGAATGCGCGGATGGCGTCGCGCCAGGTGGTTGCCAGATCGTCGAAATAGTCGTTCAGATCCGGGTACACCGTCGCGTCGATGTCTTTGCGCCCGCCGCGGAAATGGAGCACGCTTGGGCTGGGAATGGTCATCTTCGGCTGGGCATTGCCGCTGATGCTTTTCAGATAGCGGAAGTCTTCCAGCATCGGGTGATCGCCAAAGCCCAGCTTGCCGGTCACGCGCACGCCGTGGGCTTTGGTTTGTACTCCGTTGAACTGAATCCCCTGCTGTGAATCGTAACGCTCAACGCCCTGAAGACCGTCGAAGAAATCGAAGTGCCACCAGGCACGGCGAAATTCACCGTCGGTCACCACATGCAGGCCGCACGCGCACTGCTGCTCGACGACGTGGCGAATAGCCTCGTCCTCCACCGCGCGAAGCTGTCCGGCATCAATCTCGCCGCTGGCGAACTTCAGGCGAGCCTGCTTGATGGTATCCGGGCGTAAAAAGCTGCCGACTACGTCGGCGCGGTATGGGGCGTGCTGTCGTTGCATGGAAATCTCCTCAGTCTGCCGGTATTAATTGCCCGCAGTGATAATTCATTATTCAAATCTTTAGACTTCTGGATGTCTAAATGTCCAAAAAAGATGTCATACCTTACCGTTTCCGGCAAACGAGAAAATTTCACGGGTGTTGAAAAAAATTCATCTTCACAGCGCGTCAGCGTGCGCCTGGCTGGCAAAGGCGTAGCGTTCATCTTCCCAGCCGGTGATGCCGCCGAGCATGATTTTGACCGGCAGCCCGAGACGCGCCAGCTTCAGCGCGGCTCTGTCAGCGCCGTTACAGTGCGGTCCGGCGCAGTAGACGACAAACAGCGTCCCTTCCGGCCATTGGGCCATGCGCTCAGCGGTCATCTGGCTCCACGGCATATGCAGTGCGCCCGGCACATGGCGGCGGGCAAACTGTTCCGGGCTCCCCACCACGTGCAGCAGCACGAAGTCCTGCTCATTATTGGCGATGGCGTGATGCACGTCGGCGCAGTCGGTTTCGACGCTCAGGCGACGCAGAAAATGGGTAACGGCTTCCTGCGGCTCGGCAGCCGGAAATTCAGTAACATAGCTCATGATCCTTCCTCATCTTTGGCGTTTGTGTTAACACTACTCTATCCACAAATTCAGCCCGTGAATGCGCTCGCTTATGCCAGAAAACAGCAAAAAGATGACAAACTTAAGACAGGTTACCCGCCCGCAGGTGGTGGTGCTGGCGTATGACGGGCTATGTACCTTTGAGTTTGGCGTGGCGGTTGAGATTTTTGGCCTGCCGCGTCCGGAGCTGGGCGACGACTGGTATCGTTTTGCGGTGGCGAGCGTGGATAGCGGAGAACTGCGGGCGACCGGCGGGATCCGCATCGTTACCGATGGGGACTTGAGCCTGCTTGCGTCGGCGGACCTGATCGTGGTTCCCGGCTGGCGGGGGCTGGACTCACCGGTTCCTCCGGCGCTCTGCGAGGCGCTGCGCCAGGCCAGCGCGCGCGGATGTCAGCTTCTGTCCATCTGCTCGGGCGTGTTCGTGCTGGCCGCTACGGGGCTGCTGAACGGACGTAAAGCCACGACGCACTGGCGCTACATTGACGCGCTTAAGGTTCGCTACCCTGACATCGAGGTGGTTGAGGATGTGCTCTACCAGGACGAGGGCGATATCCTGACCTCCGCGGGCAGCGCGGCGGGAATCGATCTCTGTCTGCACATCGTCCGGCGGGACTATGGCATGGAAACCGCCAACAGCGTGGCGCGTCGGCTGGTGATCCCCCCTCACCGGGATGGTTCACAGCCGCAGCAGTTGAGCCGCCCGGTGGCGCAGCTGCGTGAGAGTCAGCGCCTGGGCCAGCTGTTTGATTTTCTGCACACGCACCTTGTCGAGCCGCACAGCGTCGACTCGCTGGCGCGTCGGGTCGGCATGAGCCAGCGCACCTTTCTTCGTCGCTTCGAGGCGGCAACGGGCACGACGCCCGCACGCTGGCTGCTTAATGAACGCCTGCTGAGAGCAAAAGATTATCTGGAGAGCAGCCGTTTAAGCATCGACAGCATCGCGGAACAGACCGGGTTTGGTCAGGCGTCGACGCTGCGTCATCATTTTCGTCAGCAGTTTGCGCTTTCCCCGGCTCAGTATCGCAAACAATTTTCACGTTCTGATACTGCCCGCTAGCGGCAAAAGCGCAAAAAAAACCGCCATTATCTGGCGGTAAATGCTTGCATGGATAGATTTGTATTTTGGTCTCTACGTCCCCGACGCTCCATGGTCGGGCAGCGGATCTCATACAAACTAACACTGGCTGTCTCAACGAAAGCTAAACAGCCTGATTAACTCGCGCTGGTGTTGATTTGTAAATAGCGCATCAGGCCCTGCTCAGCGCTCTGCCTGGCATCATCGTTAAGGGCCTCGAGATAAAACGATCGCGATACGCCATAGGGAGCCTTTTCAGAGGGATATACCGCAAACTGGAATGTTTTTCCCCGTGCCGGATGGGTGCAGTCTAATTCCCAGCGCTGTTCATTTACTCTTTTACTAGTGCAGGCTACGCGTCCATAGTCGCTGGTTAAATAGGAACCAACGCGAATTTCAGCGGACTGAATATATTCTGGTTCGTCATTACCTGCATAACGAATCGCTGCAACGGCACCTACCGCAACAGCCAGAAGCGAAAACGCTATTATTTTTTTCATTTATGAATGACCCATTCCTTAGCCAGAGATTCACTATTATATAGGATTTATCCTTAAAGCGAACATCCAACTATGGACCAGAAATAGGAGGTTTACAAAAACGCACATATATTTTAAGAAAAATCCTAATCGGTATTATGAACCCACGTTATTTGACATTTTCTTTGCGCTATTTTGAAATTTTGAATAATAACCCTAAACAATAATTGGCATGATTTCCCCGCGCTGTTCTTATTCGGTGAATTTATGTTCAAAAAAGGGCTATCTTTTATCATGCTTATTTGTGCCCTCTTTTCCGGCCAGCTGATGGCCGGGCACAAAGGCCATGAATATGTTTGGGTAAAGAATGTGGAGCATCAGCTGCGGCATGAGGCCGACAGTGACGAGTTACGCAGTGTAGCGGAAGAGTCAGCGGAGGGTTTGCGCGAACACCACCTGTGGCAGAAATCGCGCAAACCGGACACGCACGTAAGGTAATTAACTGCCCTTGCGTTTCGGAAGGGTTTTCATCAGATCGTCGGGGCTCACGGACGCAACGATGCTGCCCGGCGGTGGCATTTTGAAAATGTGGTTTTTCATTTTTCCGATAACATGCATTTCGCAAGGACGGCAGTCAAACTTCAGGGTCAGAACTTCGTCACCGTTGACCAGCTGCATGGGGGTGGCCTTCCAGCTTTTAATATTCCCTTTCGCCTGTTTCGGGCACAGGTTAAAAGCAAAGCGCAGGCAGTGCTTGGTGATCATCACCGGCACATCGCCCTTCTCTTCGTGCGCTTCATAGGCCGCGTCGATAAGCTGCACGCCGTGGCGATGATAAAATTCACGCGCTTTATGGTTGTAAACGTTGGCCAGGAACGATAAATGGGTGTCCGGATACACAGGCGCAGGAACGGATTCGGCCTTACGGCTGCCGCGCGGATACTGCGCCAGGCGTGCGGCATCCAGCATCTCTGCCGTTTCGCGGCGGAACTGGTTCAGCAGGCTATTCGGCACGAACAGCGCGTCCGGCAGATTAACCTCGATGGCGCGCGCGTAGTAAATCGTCTGGCCCAGCTTCGCTACGCCGTCCTTCAGGCTGTTAAGCGCTTTATCCGCGTTGTTTGCCACCTCGAACAGACCATCAAGCGTATGCGTTACGCTGATGCCGTCTTCGCAGGTCATGGTCAGGATCAGCTGCTCTTCCCAGCCGCCCAGCTCAATGTCCACCGCGATGCGACGCTCGCTGGAGGTTTTCAGCAACGCCTGCTGCCAGTTATGATCCAGGTTACGGTTGAGCGGCGCGTTCGGCCTTGCCTTGTAGAGATCGGCAGGCATTTCATTCGGCCAGACGCGGTAGCGGTTCTCGCCGGTTTTTTCGACCGTGTTGGCGCGGAAGCCCACCACTTCACGCTTAATCATCACGTTCAGGCCGTCGCCGTTCGCCAGCGGCTCGGTCACTTCAACGTCCAGATGATCTTTCGCCACTTTCAACACTTCACCGACCGGTAAACCGATAAACTTCGGTGAGTCAAACGCGCCGATATCCCCTTTGCGGGCGTTCACGAAATAGTCCGTGCTGCCGCGGTGGAAGGTTTTGTCCGTTGACGGAATAAAGAAATGTTCGGTACGACCGGCCGAGGCGCGCGCCAGGTCACCGCGATCTTCGATGATGGCGTCCAGCATCTGGCGATAGTGCGCGGTGATGTTCTTCACGTAGCTCATATCTTTGTAGCGCCCTTCAATCTTAAAGGAACGCACGCCCGCGTCGATCAGCGCGCCCAGGTTGGCGGTCTGATCGTTATCCTTCATGGAAAGCAGGTGTTTTTCGAACGCCACCACGCGACCCTGGTCGTCTTTCAGGGTATACGGCAGACGGCAGGCCTGCGAGCAGTCGCCGCGGTTGGCGCTGCGGCCCGTCTGGGCGTGGGAAATGTTGCACTGGCCGGAATAGGCCACGCACAGCGCGCCGTGGATAAAGAATTCGATCGTCGCGTCGGTTGCCTGGTGAATATCGCGGATCTGATTGAGGTTCAGCTCGCGGGCCAGAACGATCTGCGAAAAGCCCACGTCGGAGAGAAACTTCGCCTTCTCAACCGTGCGGATATCGCACTGGGTGCTGGCATGCAGTTCGATAGGCGGAATATCCAGCTCAAGCACGCCCATATCCTGAACAATCAGGGCATCGACGCCGGTCTGGTAGAGATCGGTAATCAGACGCTGCGCGGGCTCCAGCTCATCATCATGAAGAATGGTGTTCAGGGTCACGAACACTTTCGCCCCGAAACGGTGGGCGAACGGCACCAGATCGGCAATATCGCGCAGGCTGTTGCTGGCGTTATGGCGGGCACCGAAGCCAGGGCCGCCGATGTAGACGGCGTCAGCGCCATGAAGGATCGCTTCACGGGCAATGGCGGCGTCGCGGGCCGGGCTTAAAAGTTCAAGATGATGGGATTGCAGGCGCATACTTCGTCGTTATCCGTTATGGTCAAAATGGCGGCTATTGTAGTCAGAAGTATGCGCCAGCGAAACAGTTTTGCGTAGCCTCAGCGGGGATAATGGATCAGAGAGTGAAAATGCACCGGCCTGTCGCTGCTGTTGCGGTAGGCGTGCGGTTTATCGCCGGCAAAACGGACGCCAGAATCGGCATGAACCGTCTGCCACTCGTCGTTGATGTTCATCTCCAGCTCGCCGCTGATGACCACCACATGTTCAATCACGCCTGCCTCATGCGGCGTGGACTCGCTCAGGGCCCCCGGTGCCAGCGTGATGGAGAAATGATCGAACCGGAGCGTCTCATCCCAGGGAAAGAGCGGTTTGACCACCATCGCCTGCTGCTGTGAATCAAACACAGCTGGCCTGTCCGCCTCTGGCGTAATGAAAGCGGAAAACGGGACGTTCAGCCCGGTGGCAATTTTCCACAGCGTCGACACCGTCGGGCTGGACTCATTGCGCTCGATTTGCCCGAGCATCGCTTTCGACACGCCCGTTTCGTCCGCCAGCTTCGACAAACTCCAGCCGCGCGCCTGGCGCAGCGTTTTCAGCGTTGCTGCAAGATGTTGTGTAATGTCCATGCTCCCTCCTGATGGCCCTGAGCATACCACTTGTACGCTATAGCGCACAGTGTTACCTTATCGCGGACGTTATAACGCACAGCGGAGTTTCTATGCGCCCTACCTCTCATCTCGTTCCAGTCGTACTGGCTGGATTTGTCGCCGTTCTGGTCGGTTACGCCAGTTCGGCAGCCATCATCTGGCAGGCCGCCGCGGCGGCAGGCGCCAGCGCGCAGCAGATTGCGGGCTGGATGACCGCGCTGGGGGTTGGGATGGGCGTCAGCACGCTGGCGCTCTCCTGGTGGTATAAAGCTCCGGTGCTGACCGCCTGGTCTACGCCCGGCGCGGCGCTACTCGCCACCAGCCTGCACGGCGTGACGCTGGCCGAGACAATCGGCGTGTTTATCTTCGCCAACGCGCTCATTTTACTCTGCGGCATGACCGGGCTTTTCGCCCGCCTGATGAAGCTGATCCCACATTCACTGGCTGCGGCCATGCTGGCAGGCGTACTCCTGCAGTTTGGGCTGCATGCGTTTGCCCATCTGGACGGGCACTTTCTGCTGTGCGGCAGCATGATTGCCGCGTGGCTGCTGGCGAAAGCGCTGGCACCGCGCTATGCAATCGTCGTTACGCTGCTGGTGGGCGGGATCGTGGCGTGGGCGGGAGGTGACGTTGTCACCGATAAAATCACCATTTCCTTCGTGATACCTGAGTTTATTGCGCCCACGTTCACCTTCACCAGCCTGGTGAGCATCGGCTTGCCCTTCTTCCTGGTGACCATGGCCTCGCAAAATGCGCCCGGTTTCGCGACCATGAAAGCGTCCGGCTATCCGCTGGCGGTCTCACCGCTCATTATTTTAACCGGCGGGCTGGCGCTGCTGTTGTCCCCCTTCGGCGTCTTTTCCATCTGCATAGCCGCCATTACCGCCGCTATCTGTCAAAGCCCGGATGCCCATCCCGATGCCGGTAAACGCTGGCTGGCGGCCATCGCGGCCGGCGGGTTTTATCTGCTGGCGGGAGTGTTCGGCGGATCCATCACCGGGATAATGGCAGCGCTGCCGCTCAGCTGGATCCAGACGCTGGCCGGTCTGGCGCTGCTGGGTACCATCAGCGGGAGTTTATATCAGGCGCTGAATCATGAAGCGGAGCGCGACGCGGCTATCGTCACGTTTCTGATGACCGCAAGCGGCGTCACGATCCTGGGCATCGGCTCGGCATTCTGGGGGCTGGTGCTGGGCGGTGTAAGCTATGCCCTGTTTTCACGCGCTCGCCGCGCGCAGCTGTGACGGCGTGATGCCCATGACGCTGCGAAAACGGTTACTGAAGTGGCTGGCGGAGTTAAACCCGCAGGCCAGCGCGATATCCGTCAGCGGCGTCGAGGTATGCTGCACCAGGTTTTTCGCTTTTTCCATGCGCCGTTGCATAACGTACTGATGCGGCGCCAGCCCCGTCGACTGGCGGAACATGCGGGCAAAATGGTATTCGCTGAGTGCGGCCTGCGCCGCCAGATCGGCCAGCGTCAGGGGCTGTCCGAGGTTTTCTTCAATAAAAGCCAGCACGTTGCGCAGAACAAACGGCGATAGCCCGCCGGTAACGACCGGGAGCTTCCACTGAACGTTGGCGTAGTTTTGCAGCAGGTGGGTCAACAGCAGCGTAGAGGCCGTGCTCAGGGTGAGTTGGTTGGCCTGCTGCTGCCAGTCGCAGCCGAGCAGAAACTGGCGGTACAGCGCGGTGATCTTCGGGTCGCTGCCAAAAATGCGCTCGTCCAGAGTCAGCGACAGGGGCCGCTTGTCCCAGATTTTTTCGCCCACATCGCGCAGGTGTTCATCGGTGCAGTAGAGATGGACAAACGACAGGTCATCGCGGATATCCCACGTCGATTCGCTCTCTTTCGGCATCAGACAGAAACGGTCCGGTCCCCCGCCGTTCTTCCAGCCGCCCGGCGTCTTTTGATAGCTCTCGTAACCGTCGGCGACGTACAGACTAAGGGTATGATGATTGCTTTTGACCGTTATCGTATCGTGCTTGTTGTACCACGCCGCCAGCTGAATGCCGGAATTGAGCGCGACCGTTTCCCGCAGGACCGCATTCTGCTGGCGAAGCGTTTCAAAGGTATCGTAAGCGTGAGACATAACCGTTAGCGCGTTATTGAGTGAACTGTCAGTCTAAGAACTGTTGTTCCCCGTTGCCAGCCCCCGGAAAAGAAAAAAGCGCAAGATTTTGCAAGTCTACCGCAAGCCGGTGAAAGCCCCAGAGCGATGACAGCGCCATACTGCGGGCTTCCGTGGTTTGAGAAGAGAAAAAATATGAACGCGTTATTATACGGACTGGTGGTGATCATCTGGGGAACCACCTGGATTGCCATTTTCCTGCAGCAGGGTCCCGTACCCGCCCCCGTCTCTATTTTCTGGCGTTTCGCGGTGGCCAGCGCCACGATGATGGTGGTGTTACTTGCCCTGCGCCGGTTGCGTAAGCTGGCGCTGCGGGATCATCTGTTCTGCATGCTTCAGGGATGCTGCGTCTTCTGCTTTAACTTCTGGTGTTTTTATACCGCGGCGGCACACATCAACACCGGGCTGGAATCGGTGATCTTCTCCATGGCGGTGCTCTACAACGCTATTAACTGTTTTATTTTCTTTGGACAGCGCCCGCCCGCGCGTTTCTGGACGGCGGCGGCGCTGGGTCTTGTGGGGATCGTGACCCTTTTCTGGGACGACCTGCTGGCCAGCGGCTGGAGCGTATCGCTCCTGACGGGCATTGGCCTTTCCGCGCTCGGCACGTACGGCTTCTCGCTGGGCAATATGATCAGCATGCGCCATCAGCGCAGAGGTCTGGAAACCATGACCACCAACGCCTGGGCTATGCTTTACGGCACGCTGGTGATGGGGGGTATTGCGCTCTTCAGAGGCGACAGTTTTACCCCGGAATGGACGGTCACCTATATGGGCGCGCTGCTCTATCTGGCCCTCTTCGGCTCGGTGATTGCCTTTGGTGCCTACTTCACGCTGGTGGGACGTATCGGCCCCGGGAAAGCGGCCTACAGTACGCTGCTCTTCCCGCTGGTGGCGCTCTCTATCTCAACGGTGTATGAAGGCTACGTCTGGCACATTAACGGTATCGTCGGTTTGCTGCTGATTCTTGGCGGGAATATGGTGATGTTCACGAAACCAGAGACCTGGTTCAGGCGCCTGCGTACGGCGTAAAAAAAACGGCCTGCGCAATGCAGGCCGCTTAACGTTATTTCGCTGTTTTATGCACGTCAAACATGGTGGCGTCCGTCGCCATGTCGTCAACAACCTGCTTCAGCGTCGCAAAGGTCATCGGCGTACTTTCGTTATTCAGCTCTTTGCCTTCACCTTTACGAACCACCTTCATCACCGGTTTATTGGTGGCCGCGTCGATCAGCTCACCTTCAAAGTAGAGATGGGTATCCATGGTGCGATGGCCGGTAGCCATCTGCGTACCTGCTACCACCAGCGCGACCGGCACCACTTCATAGAACTGCAGGCCTTCTTTCTGCGAACTCACCCCGGTGATAGCACCGCGGAAAATCAGGCTGTGTTTACCCGGCGTGGTCACAATCGGCTTACGGGTACCAATAGCCGTTTTCATTTTGTTATTGGTGTAATTCAGCAGCTCATCAAGGGTTTGTTTCCCGATCTGAGTCGTCGGTTTTGGCGTTGGATAATAGGTGATTGGCGTCCAGATAATGCTGTCATAGTTGGCTTCGTTATAGGAAGGGTCAACCCAACGCAGCGTTGGTTTACCCGTTGCAGACGTCGTCTGCTGCAAGCCGGAATAATCTTTTAAAAAGCCTGAATATTGTTCTGGAGCCGCGACTTTTGAAGAACAGCCCGCCACTGCCAATAAACCCGTAAGCACTGCAACTTTAAAAAAAGTTTGAGTACGCATGATAGTTTTCCATGTAATCTGCAAGTATGCATTTGAAGTTATAGCAAAAGTTCGGCGGGTTTGTTGTGACAAAAAATGACGTGGGGAGCACAAATTGCGAAAAGAATGCCCGGCAGCGTACCGGGCAGAGAAAATTACTGATTAATATCCACCTGCCAGAACAAATGTTTACCAAACGGATCGATTTCGTAACCTGTCACCTCTTTGCGCACCGGTTCGAAGATCGTTGAATGCGCAATCATAACCGCCGGCATCTGGTCATGCATGATCTGCTGCGCCTCTTTATACAGCGCCACGCGCTTGTCGCGATCGGTAGTTGATTTTGCTTCCGCGATAATTTTATCAAACGGCTTATAGCACCACTTCGCCGAATTCGAACCGCCGTTGGCCGAGGTGCAGGTAAACAGCGGGCCAAAGAAGTTATCCGGGTCGCCCGTTGCGGTCGTCCAGCCCATCAGGGCAGCCTGATGTTCACCGTCCTTCACGCGCTTGAGATATTCGCCCCATTCGTAGGTAACAATTTTGGTCTGCACCCCCACCTTCGCCCAGTCAGCCTGAATCATCTCCGCCATCCGTCTGGCGTTCGGGTTATAGGGCCGCTGGACGGGCATCGCCCACAGGTCAATACTCATGCCGCCGGCTAAACCGGCCTCTTTCAGCAACGCTTTCGCTTTTTCAGGATCGTAATCGTAATCCTTCAGCTCGCTGTCAGCGCTCCAGACGCCCGGCGGCAGCAGGTTTTTCGCCGCGGTGCCGGTGCCGTGGAACACCGCGTCGATAATGGCCGGCTTATTGATCGCCATCGCCAGCGCCTGGCGAACCTTCACGTTATCCAGCGGCGGTTTTTGGGTATTAAACGCCAGGAAACCCGTGTTCAGCCCGGCCTTGCTCATCAGCGTAATATCATTATTAGCCTTCATACGCGGCAGATCCGCCGGGTTCGGGAACGGCATCACCTGGCATTCGTTTTTCTCAATTTTGGCAAAACGCACGGAAGGATCCGGGGTGATGGTAAAGACAAGCCTGTCCAGCTTTGATTTCCCCTGCCAGTAGTCGGCAAACGCCGTGAACAGAATGCGGGAATCCTTCTGATACTGCGCCAGCTTAAACGGCCCGGTGCCAATGGGCTGCATATCCACCTTCTCCGGCGTGCCCGCTTTCAACATTGCATCGGCATACTCCGCGGAGAGGATCGAGGCAAAATACCATGCCAGATCCGCAACAAACGGCGCTTCAGGGTGCGCCAGGGTAAAGCGCACCGTATGGTCATCGACTTTATCAATAGCGGTAATCAGGCTGCCAAACTCCAGGCTTTCGAAGTTGGAATAGCTGCCGTTTGAGACGTTGTGATAGGGATGGTTCACGTCCTTCTGGCGCATAAACGAGAAGATCACGTCATCTGCGTTAAAATCGCGGGTCGGCGTGAAGAATTTATTGCTCTGAAACTTCACCCCTTTACGCAGATGGAAGGTATAAACCTTGCCGTCGTCGCTCACCTCCCAGCGCTCTGCCAGGCTCGGCACCAGCTCCGTGGTGCCGGGTTTGAAATCGACCAGCCGGTTGTAAACCGGCACTGCGCTGGCATCCACGCTGGTGCCCGAGGTGTATAACTGGGGATTAAAGTTTTCCGGTGACCCTTCGGAGCAATACACCAGCGTTTTCGCGGCTACGGTGGAACTGACCGTGAGCGCAGCGAGTGCCAGCGTTAACGTTGTGCGTTTGCTTGTCATCATTTATTCCTGTCTTTTTAATTCGACGGCTAATTAATTCTTTTGCCATTTCATAAATAACATTAAAGTGAAGTGGCAAACACCCGAAAAATAAATAAGGAAGAAAACACTATGGGCTCGCCGCTTTCCAGACAATTAACGCACCGTTTTTTCCGCTATCTTGCGATTACCAGCCAGAGCGATCCGAAAGTAAAAACTCTGCCCTCGACGCCGGGCCAGCACGACATGGCGCGAGAGCTGGCGCAGGAGCTGGCGCAGCTGGGTTTAGACGACATCGTGATTGACGAATTCGCGACCGTGACGGCAGTGAAAAAGGGCAACGTGCCCGGCGCACCGCGCATCGGCTTTATTACCCACATTGATACGGTAGACGTCGGTTTATCACCGAATATTCATCCACAAATATTAACGTTTAATGGTGAAGATCTCTGTCTGAATAAGGAAAAAGACATCTGGCTGCGCGTGAACGAACACCCGGAAATTTTGGCTTATCCGAATGAGGAGATTATTTTCAGCGACGGTACCAGCGTATTGGGCGCAGACAATAAAGCGGCGGTGACGGTGGTAATGACCGTACTGGAAAACCTCACCGCTGCGCATCAGCATGGCGACATTGTGGTCGCGTTTGTGCCCGACGAAGAGATTGGCCTGAACGGCGCCAAGGCGTTGGATCTGAAACGCTTCGACGTGGACTTTGCCTGGACCATCGACTGCTGTGAGCTGGGAGAAATTGTTTACGAGAATTTTAACGCGGCAGCGGCAGAGATCCACTTCACCGGCGTGACGGCGCACCCGATGTCCGCCAAAGGGGTACTGGTGAACCCGTTATTGATGGCGACCGACTTCATCAGCCATTTCGACCGCCAGCAAACCCCGGAGTGCACCGAGGGCCGCGAGGGCTATATCTGGTTTAACGGCATTCAGGCCGGACAGAACGACGCCGTGCTAAAGGCTAATATTCGCGATTTTGATAAAGCCAGCTTTGACGCCCGCAAGCAGCAGATTGCGGACGTCGCCGCGCTGATTGCCGCCCAACACCCGACGGCGAAGGTCGACTATCGCATTGAAGATACCTACAGCAACATCAGCAATGCGATTGGTGAAGACCGGCGCGCCATCGACCTGATGTTTGAGGCGATGGAATCGCTCGGCATCACCCCAAAACCGATCCCTATGCGCGGCGGCACGGACGGTGCGGCGCTGTCGGCAAAAGGGCTACTCACCCCGAACTTCTTCACCGGCGCGCATAATTTCCACTCGAAGTTTGAGTTCCTGCCGCTGTCGTCGTTCGAGGCGTCTTACAAGACTGCCCTGCAGATCTGCCTGCTGGCCGCCCGTTAAGCGGGCTTGCGCGCCAGCATGGTGGCAAAGCGCAGCTTGATGCGGTTGCCGTTTTCATCGGTGCGATGCAGTTCGCCAACCTCTTCGTTGTATTTGAGCAGCTCCCAGCCTTCGTAGTAGCTGCTCAGCTCACCGCTTTTGAACGCAAACGGGAAGCCGACGGTGCACGGGTAATCCGCCGTGTCCATCGCGGCAACGATCAGGTTGTAGCCGCCGGGTTTGGTGCAGCGCTGCATGTTGGCGATAAGGCCCGGGATGGTTTTCGCCTCCAGGAACATCAGCACCACGGTGGAGAGAATAAAGTCGTACTCGCCGTCAAAGCTCAGGCTGTTAAGATCTTTGACGGCAGTGTGCAGATTCTCAATCCCTTCTGCCGCCTTGATACGCTCAATGTTATCAACGCTCATCGGGTTTTTATCCCAGGCGGTCACCTCGTGGCCGTTGGCCGCCAGGTAAAGGCTGTTGCGGCCATTTCCGCAGCCCAGATCCAATGTCTTGCCGGGCTTTACGATCCCCGCGCTGTACAGCACCTCTGAATGCGTACGGGTTAAGCCATATTTCTCTGTAAAGTAATTTTCATCGACAGCCATTATTTTTCCTCAGATTGCATAAGCAGTGCCTTATCAGTGCGCACCAGAAGTTTGCCCTGAATCAGCAGAATAAACGTACGGACCAACAGCATCCCAATGATGAGATTGGTAAAGATAAACAGCGGCACGGCAATGGCGTGGAAGAATCCAGACGAACTGCCGTGACCCAGATGCAGCCCGGTGGTAGCCAGAGCCGACACGCCAAACGAGAAACTCCAGAAGGAGGCATTAAACGGCTGAGACACATACCACGGCAGCAGGCGCAGCATAAAGAGCAACTGCAACAGGCCGTAGCCGAACAGCATTTTGGCGAAGGTGTCGGCTTCCCCACCGTTGACGCTAAACCAGGCGCTGCACGCCA
Source organism: Enterobacter sp. 22499 (assembly GCF_052044815.1). Lineage (NCBI taxonomy): Bacteria > Pseudomonadati > Pseudomonadota > Gammaproteobacteria > Enterobacterales > Enterobacteriaceae > Enterobacter > Enterobacter sp. 22499. The sequence continues at coordinate 210,058 of NZ_JBQENR010000001.1, forward strand.
CCAGCGCGGGCGCCAGCTGAATGCCTAAAGCGGTGCGCTGCGCGGTGGGAAGCTCCCCGGCGCTGCGAAGACGCTGGAGGATCACCGGCTCCAGGCTGAGCCAGGAAAAGACGCCCGCGCCGAGAAAAACGAGCCCTGCATCGTTGAACCCCAGAGCACCGCACGCCATCGCGCTGATGAAATTATTCGCCACCGTCGGCAGATACAATCCGGGCGTGGTAGCCTCCTGCGGGTGCCTGCCTCGCCAGAGCCCGGCGCTTTGCCAGGCGGAATAAGCAAGCTGTAACACCACGCCCACGCCGAACAGCGCCAGCGATACCGGGCGGAACCAGGGCACAAAACCGATGGCGACCAGCATGGTGGTAGCCGGAAAAAGGCTGACGAAGCTGCTCATTACCGGGTGGCGCATCTCTGCCAGCACGCTGTGCGGGAAACGGATCGCACGGGTAATAAACGCCGTCGTCAGTAAAAACCAGCAGGCAACTGCGAGAGCGACCAGAATCTCACCCGGCCAGCGCGTCACCGGCCACAGGGTGCTGGCGTATCGCCAGGCGAAACCCATGCCGATGATGCCCAGCACCATGCCAAAATAGCCTGCGGGAAGGTTAAGCGCCTGTTCAGGTTTGTTTAATTTATCCATTAATTTGAATTTTTAAAATGTATTTTAAATGCCATTTTAAGGGGTTTCAGCAACGGATGCCAGCACAACGGAAAGCCGAAAGTTTGCTACGTTTAGTGAAGACGCATATCAGGGACCCCACGATGAATAAGTATCGGCTCAGCGATGAAACCCGGCTCTGGCAATGGAAAAATGGCGAAACATCCCACTCAACGACGCTGCGGCAGATTATCGCTACGGTGGACTTTAACGATGTGAAGGCCGGCACGAAAGGCGGCTGGATTGACGATGAGCGCGCCCTTGCGCAGGACGGAGACTGCTGGATCTACGATGAAAACAGCGTGGTATTCGCTGGCGCAACCGTGTCCGGGAACGCGCGCCTGACCCTGCCGTGCACCGTCAGCCATGACGCGCATATCGGCGATAACTGCTGGCTTGACGCCGCAGAGGTCAGCCACGGGGCGCGAATAAGTGACAACGTCACTATTCAGCACTCCTGCGTGCGGGGTGAGTGCCATCTCTACGGCGATGCGCGCGTGCTGCACAACAGCGTCATCATTGCCGCTAAAGGACTCACGCCGGACCACGACCAGATCCTGCAAATCTACGGCAAGGCGACGGTAAGCCGATCGCGCATTGTGCATCAGGCACAAATATACGGCGAGGCGATGGTGAATAACGCGTTTGTTGAGCACCGCGCCGAAGTGTTCGACTGCGCGATCCTCGAAGGTAACGAACTCAACAACGTCTGGGTGTGCGACTGCGCCAAAGTGTACGGCAACGCCCGCGTGATAGCCGGTTTCGACGATGACGCCATCCCTACCCTGCGCTACAGCTCTCAGATTGCCGAGAACGCCGTGGTGGAAGGAAACTGCATCATCAAGCACCACGTCCTGATCGGCGGTCAGGCATGGCTGCGCGGCGGGCCGATCATGCTGGATGATAAAGTGGTGATTCAGGGACGCGCGCGGATCAGCGGCGACGTGCTGATTGAGCATCGGGTAGAAATCACCGACGATGCGGTGATAGAGGCCTTTGCTGGTGAGAGCATTCACCTGCGCGGTGAAAAGGTGATCAACGGCGACCAGCGCATCACCCGCACGCCGCTGCTGGGGGCGCTATAGGGTATAAATTTTGCCGTAGATGTTCACATCGTCATAGACGCCATTGAGGTATTCCGCTTCCCGCAGGCACCCTTCCAGCGTAAAACCGTTGCGCAGGGCCACGCTGTTGCTGTGCTGATTCGCCACCCGACACTTGATCACAAAACGGCGGATCTCACCGCTCTCAGCGTAGTAGCGCATAAACGCCTGCAGCGACTGCGAGAGGATCCCCTGCCCCTGGTGTGCTTCATCCAGCCAGTAGCCGATGTACGCGGCTTTGTTGGCAGGCTCAATCGCATTAAACGACAGTACGCCGACCAGCGCATCCTCCCTGAAGATCAAAAACATTTTGGCGTAGCCGCGCTGGTGCAGCATCTGGTTACTCTGCACGTTGCGTCGGGTATCGTCCTCGCTGCCCACGTGCTGCGCCCAGTCAAAGGCGGTTTGCAGATAGGCTCTGTTTTTGACGACGAGGTTATGCAGTTCGGCGGTGTAACGCTCTTCGACGGCGCGAAGCTCGAGCGCGTCAGATACGGGAATAGTTTCGGATTGTGTTGCGGTCATTGCCCCTCACCCTAACCCTCTCCCACAGGGAGAGGGAATCGATCGTTAACGCATTACCCGGTCATCAACGTAATGACGTTTATCCGGCGCTGGCGGGAAATACTGATACAGCCAGGTTTCGCTGATGGCATCGCCCTGGCAGCGCAGGAACAGGCGCATATCCACCGGCTCCGTCGAATCCGACGTTGGGTACCAGTCAAACAGAATGCGATACCCGTCAAACGGCTCAACATAAAGGATCTCAACCTGCTTCGCTTCACCGCTGGAGAGCGTAATCACCGGCTCAATGCCTTTTGGCGCAGCGGCCTTCAGGTCGCCGCCGACGAAATCAATCGCAAAGCGACGGGCCCACACTTTCGGATAGTGTTCGCCCGGCGCCCAGCCCTCCGGGAATCCGCCCATGCCGGTGCGGGTCGCGTAAACGTTGGCCAGCGGGGAACGCACCGGCGGCTGCGCGCTCCAGTAGAGACGATATTTAAAGTCCAGTTCGTCGCCCGCTTTCACCGGTTTTTCCGGCTGCCAGAAGCAGACCACGTTATCCAGCGTTTCACCAGTGGTTGGGATCTCCATCAGCGCGATAGATCCTTTCCCCCAGTCGTTGCGCGGCTCAACCCACAGGCTCGGGCGCTTGTTATACCAGCCCATCACGTCCTGATAGTGGGAGAAATCGCGATCGAGCTGCAGCAGGCCGAACCCTTTCGGGTTTTTGTCCAGATAGGCATTAAACTGCAGCTTCTGCGGGTTATTGAGCGGACGGCAGATCCACTCCCCGTTGCCGCGCCACATTGCCAGGCGGTCGGAGTCGTGGATTTGCGGGTGAATGGTGTCGCACATGCGGCGTTCGTTGTTGCCGCAACTGAACATGCTGGTCATCGGCGCGATGCCCAGCTGCTTAATGTCCTTACGTGCGTAGAGGTGGTTTTCCACCTCCATGATCACCTGGCTCTTCTCGCAGTGGATCACGAATTTATAGGCACCGGTGACGCTCGGGCTGTCCAGCAGCGTATAGACGGTAAAGGTGGTATCGCCAGGCTTGACGGTTTCAAACCAGAAGGAGGTGAAGTCCGGGAACTCTTCCGGGGTGTCGGTAAAGGTATCTACCGCCAGACCGCGCGCGGAAAGCCCGTACTGGTAGGTGTCGTCCACCGCGCGGAAATAGCTCGCCCCGAGGAAAGAGACAATATCGCGGCGCGCCAGCTCAGGCGCTTTAAAGGCGCGGAAGCCCGCGAAGCCGAGATCGCTTTGCCCTTCCAGCTGTTTGGTATCGACACCCGTGTCACCGTAGCTGAACAGCTCAGGGCGGAAGTGGATCTCGCGCGCCATAGAAGTAGACTGGTCCAGCGAGAACATCCGCACGCGGCGGCGGAACCCCATTCCCATATGGAAGAACTGCACGTCCAGCTGACGCCCTTCAATGTTGTTCCACAGAGACTGTTTTTCATCGTAGCGGATGGCGTTATACGCCTGCGGCGTCATGGTCGCCAGCGTCTCCGGCAGCGGACGCGGCGCGCCACCCCACGGGGTTTTCGCCAGGTCATGCGCCATGGATTGCAGTACGGAGAAGTCAAACCGACGGCTCTGACCGTCAGCGATGTCAGAGTCAGCCGCATATGCCGCTTTGGAAAACAGGGAAGCAAGGCCGGAGGTGCCGCTCAGGGCTGCCACAGCCAGCGAGCCTTTTAGAAAACGTCTGCGATTCATGCCTGGAAAAACGTCCTTATGGTCGTGTGAATGTGTTTCGCGCTCGGCGAAATGACGGCAAGAAAGAACGCACAGCCTAAACAAAAATGGTTAAGAATCCAATTGTTGGCCGGTGATTATCTGAACAAAGTGAGAAATATTTTCTGTCGACCAGAACGGCCCGAAAGTGGTGTAAAGAAAGCCTGGAAAATGTGTAGAAAAATGCCCCGTCAGGACATCAGCTGACGGGGCCAATGAGGCGGTTATTTTACGCTGACATCGATACCCGGGAAGTACTTATCAGCGAGTTTGGCGATCGTGCCGTCGGCACGTACTTTATCAATGGCGGCATCAAGCTGCTTTTTGGTGGCCTCGTCACCTTTGCGCAACCCAAAGCCGATCCCACTGCCGAGGATTGTGTCGTCAGACACCGGTTTGCCGATGAAGCCAAACCCTTTTCCCTGCGGCTTGCTGAGGAAACCCGCCTGCCCGGCCGCGGACATGACCAGCGAGGCGTCAATGCGGCCATTCAGCAGGTCACCCCAGGCCATATTCTGATCTTTATAGGACACCACGGTGACACCCTGCTTTTCCCAGTGCTCTTTGGCATAGGTTTCCTGAATCGACCCCTGCAGCACGCCGATGGTTTTCCCCTTCAGCCCTTCAGGCGTCGCTTCGACCGCCGTACCGGCCTTGCCGACCAGCTGAGACGGAATGCGGTAGATCGGCTGGGTAAAATCGATGCTCTTGCGGCGCTGCTCGGTAATGTTCATCGCCGAATTGATGGCGTCAAACTTCTTCGCCACCAGCCCCGGGATCAGCGCGTCAAACGAGGTTTCGACCCAGCTGCACTTCAGCGCTGCCGCTTTGCAGATGGCATTTCCCAGCTCAACGTCAAACCCTTCCAGTTCGCCTGCCGCATTACGGCTTTCAAACGGCGGATATTCCGCTTCCAGACCGTAGCGCAGCTCGGTGGCCGCGAAGGAGGAAAAGGTACACAGCAATCCCATGCCGACAACTAACGCGCGTAATTTCATTTCATACTCCTTAGCGTGGTTTAACCCGACACAGGGCCTGGGCACCTGCCCGTAACGTCGCCTCATCTTTCGCAAAAGAGAGGCGAATCAATTTATTATCCGTGCCGTCGGCATAAAACGCCGACAGCGGAATGGTGGCAACACCGTACTCAACAATCAGCCGCTTCACCAGCTCGCTGTCGCGCTCGTCGCTAAACTGGCTGTAGTCCGCCAGCATAAAGAACGACCCGGCGCTCGGCAGCAGGGTAAACGGCGAATCGGCCAGCAGGCCGTGCAGCAGATCGCGCTTACGCTGGTAAAACGCCGACAGCGACAGCCAGGTTTGCGGATCGGTCATGTGTTCTGCAAACGCGTATTGCATTGGCGTATCGGCAGAGAACATCAAAAATTGATGGACTTTACATATCTCGTCCATCAGCTCTGCGGGCGCCACACAATAACCCACGCGCCAGCCGGTGACGTGATAGGTTTTTCCGAAAGAAGAAATAATCACGCTACGTTCCGCCAGCTGCGGGTGCGTGGCCATCCCGTGGTGCGGTTCCCCATCAAACACGACGTGTTCATACACTTCGTCAGACAAAATAATGATGTCGGTATTGCGCGTCAGCGCCGCCAGATGCTGCAGGTCATTAGCGGAGAAGACCTGGCCGCTCGGGTTGTGCGGCGTATTGATGATGATCATGCGCGTGCGCGGGGTGATTGCCGCACGGACCTCATCCCAGTTGACGGCAAAATCCGGCACCGTGAGCTTGATGGCGACAGGCGTTGCCCCCTGCAGACGAACAATCGGCGCGTAGCTGTCAAACGACGGCTCAAAGTAGATCACCTCATCGCCAGGGTGCACCAGCCCGCTTATCGCCGAATAGAGCCCTTCGCTGGCGCTGGCGGTGACCAGCACCTCGCTGGCAGGGTTATACTGCGTGCCGTATAGCGCGGCAATCTTATCGGCGATGCGTTCTTTGAGCGGCTGCAGGCCGGTCATCGACGCATACTGGTTATGCCCTGCTTCCATCGCACGGGTAACGCCGGCGATCAGCTTCGGGTCGCAGGAAAAATTCGGTGCCCCCTGAGAAAGGTTGATGGCGTTATGCTGGGCCGAAAGCTGGCCGATAACGGTAAAAATGGTGGTCCCCACGTCTGGCAGCTTGGAGCGCGTTTGCACCGGCGTTCGTAAAGTCATCCTCTTTCCCTTCTCATGGATATTGCATAACTATTCAAACAACAACTCCGTTGCCGGGACAATCGAATTGTTGTCATAATAGCCATGAGAAAAATGCATAGCTGAGGTGTTTCAATGTCACGCCGTTCGCTCCCGCTCAATGCCATCGACGCATTTTTAGTCACCGCGCGTCATCTGAATCTTACCCATGCCGCAGCGGAACTCTGCCTGACGCAGGGGGCCGTGAGCCGTAAGATTGCCTCCCTTGAAGCCTGGTTTGGCTTTCCGCTGTTTGAGCGCCACGCGCGCGGGTTGCGCCTCTCCCCGCAGGGCAGCGCCCTGCTTCCCGAACTGCAGTCCTCCTTCGAACAGCTGCTGAGCGTGGCCGACCAGGCCCGCAGCCAGCACACGGTGATCCGCCTCAAGGCCCCCACCTGCGCGATGCGCTGGCTGGTGCCACGCCTGCTGGAAGTGGAGCGCGAGCAGCCGGATCTGCAGATCGCGCTCACCACCACGACCGATCATAACGTCAATTTCAAAACCGAATCTTACGATGCCGCCATCGTCTTCGGCACGCACATGAGCGCAGGCGATCTGCTGTTCGAAGAGGCGCTGACGCCGGTGTTCAGCCCCGTGCGAGCGGGTGCCGCGCTGGGTTCGCTGACGTTTCTTCATCCGACAAGGGATAAGACAGACTGGTCACTGTGGCTGGCAAATCAGGAAGGTTCGGGCTTTGCTATGCACAAAAATCAACACTTCGATACGATGGATCTCGCCATTACCGCCGCCATTCAGGGGCTGGGCATAGCCATTGCCGACGAAACGCTGGTGGCAGAAGATATCCGCGCCGGAAGGCTAATGCGGCCCTATGAGACCAGCATTAAAACCGGCGCGAGCTACCGGCTGGTGCTGCGCGAAACGCCTTGTCAGGAGAATGGTCTGGCGGCGTTTCGCGCCTGTTTGCTTAATCGAGGCTGACGTGGTGCTTCATTACGCGCTTGAAGAGGCTCATGCGGGCGCGCATAAAGCGGTTTTCAAGCCTGAAACCTGCATGTTTATTCACACCAATACGTAACAGCACGTCCCGCCCTTTGCGGCAGGCGGGCCAGCGCGTCGGCCCGTGAAGGCTGTCATGCGTTCCGGCATCGCGCGCAAAGCTCACCCAGTAATCAGCCACCTGGGCGGCAAACGCCAGATCCCGTTCGTTAACGTACTGGCGCGAAGGCTCTACCTGCCCGAGGGTATCGAACGCGTACGGCACCTCATTGCCGTGCCAGGCACCGTTGATATAGGTGGCGTGTTCCGCTTCGGCCACATAGTCGAACCAGTAGCGCCAGCAAAGCCCGCCGACGCGCTGCTGGGCCTGCATCACCACGTAGCCCATAGTGGTGAAGGCCATGTCGCGGCACACCTGCCTGCCGAGCTCCTCGTCGCCCTTCACGCCCGGATAAAGCAGCTTGATGAGCCCCAGCCCGAAGCGGCGCTCCCGGCGAAGCTTCTGGATCTGCCCGGCGAGATCGACACCAAACACCGCCATCACGCTGGCTTCATCGCTGTTGGAGCCAATCATCACCGGCACGGGATGCTGGCGGGCGGCGAAAAAGACGTCCAGCATCGCCTCCGGCAGAACGCAATCCCCAACGATAGGGGCCGGGGCGACGTTCAGCGGCGCGGTCAGCGGCCAGAACGCCTCGGGCGGGATCGCGCGCAGCTGCTCTGCCGTCGCATTTTCCAACCCGAAGTGGGCGGCCAGCGCTTCCCCTTTTTGCAGGGCCTGCGCGCGCGGCGTATCCGGCAAAGTGTACCCGCTTTGCACTATCGCCTTATGGAATAGTCCTTTCGCCAGCGGCGAGGCCAGCAGCGACAGCACGCTGCGCGCGCCGGCGGATTCACCAAACAGGGTCACGTTATTCGGGTCGCCACCAAACGCGGCAATATTATCCCGCACCCATTCGAGCGCGGCGATCTGGTCCAGCAGGGCAAAATTATGCACCACCCGCTCCTCTTCCCCTTCCAGAGCGGGATGGGCGAAGAAGCCGAGATGGCCGAGACGGTAGTTAATCGTGACGACAACCACCCCGCGGGATGCCAGGGCTTTGCCGTTATACGGCGGCAGGCTTCCGGCACCGATCGTAAACCCACCCCCGTGCAGCCAGACCATGACCGGCAGCGGCCCGGTACGGTCGATAGGGGACCAGACGTTCAGATAGAGGCAGTCTTCAGAAAACTGGCCGGGATCGCCCCCGCCCAGCTCCTGACAATATTCACTGCTTTGCCAGCTTGAGGGCGAAAAGTCGGTAGCTGCACGCACGCCATCCCAGCGTTCCGGCGGCCGGGGTGAGCGCCAGCGCCAGTCGCCAACGGGCGGTGCGGCATAGGGAATACCGCGCCAGAGGTGAACGTTTTCATCGGTTAAACCAGACAGTGCGCCCTGGCGCGTTTCAACCACAGGGGCGGAAGGATTTTGCATAACGACCTTATTTTTTCCATCACACCCCTGAAGAGTAACGATTTCAGAGCAAACCGCAACGCTGTTTGCTGCGCTTTTCCGCCTCCTCGTAGAGCGTAAATTCGTCATACACCGGGCAGCCGAGCGCGGCTTCAAACGCATTGCGGCTGGCATTCCCGTGGCTGCGCGCCTGGGTTTCATTCCCGAGATTGGACTGGAAAATCCCCGCCGCGCTGACCGGAAGGAAATCTTCGTAAATTATCGGCTGGGCCACCACCCACCCGCGCTCGATCAGCGGCTGCGCGTCATCCCCCGGACGAAACGCGTGACGATGGGCCTCTCCCGCCGGGGTCAGGCGATAGCGAAAATACGCCAGCTCCTGACGGCGCAGGAACATTTCGCTGTCCGGGAAGGCGCTGAAAATCTCCCGCAAATGCAGCTGGTGCGTGAGGTTATCTTTTCCGGTTCCGGCCTGGGCCAGCAGGCTATCGTACAGTTCACGGCCTTTCGGGGTCAGTGCCACGCCGCGCTGTTCAATTTCACCGAAGCGCGCGGTGTGGGTGCCTTTATGTTCCCCGGCGAAAAGCACCGGCTCTTCGAGGGCTTTAAAGCTGGTCTGACGCAGCAGGATCGGCACTTCACGACGCGGCGGCCCTTCGATCAGAATTTTGGGCTCAATCCCGTACTTCGGCATCAGCTCCTGCACCCGGTCAATGTCCAGCGTGCGCGGCGTGAGGTGGTTGATATGGCACCCCGGGAAGCAGACCACGTCAGCTATCAGGCGGTGCTCGTTACTCAACGCCAGGTAGGTCTCCTGGTCGACCGTTGCATGACGGTGCCAGCGGAATGTTTCTAACGCTTCCTGCACAAACTCGTGCGCCTGCGCTTCGGTAAAGTGCCCTTCCGACTCATAGAGGTCAATAAGTTCCAGACAGCGCGGCGTAAAGATGTTCCGCTGAGAGAGAATTTCTGCCGCCCGCTCGCGTAACGCCACGTTTTCAATCAGCTCAAGGCGCAGCAGTGAGGTAAAGATACGAAACGGATTGCGGCACAGCGCCGCATCGTCAACCGGACGAAACGCCGTTGAGTGGACCGGTACCCCCGCCTGAGAAAGATCGTAATAGCTGACCGGGAACATGCCCATGATGGCAAACATACGACGCAGGGTGGAAAGCTCTTGTGCCGTACCGACGCGGATCGCCCCGTGACGCTCCACGTTCAGGCGCGCCAGCTCGTCGGCGTTCGCCAGTTGTTCATGTAATAGTGGATTATTTTCCAGAACCGCCAGGTTTACGTCCGCGACCAGCTCAAGCAAGGTGCCGTACTGCGGAACTTCCTGCTGGTACATCGCCGACATAGCCTGCGAAAAATGTTCCCGAATATCATCAGCCGTGATGGTGTTCGCCATGATGTCATGCCTCCAGTGAATATTACCTGGAGTGTAGAGAAGGCCGTTCCTTCCGGGGGGAAGAATTTCTGATTTGTGATCTTAAGACGCCAGTGGTTAAACCGTGTGCTACCGCCCCCTGTCAGCCGCCTCGTCATCTTTTTCCAGGATTTTCCTTATGATTCGTATCGGCTATTTTTTCTAGCCCTTAAGGGGTAATTTTCTCCTAATCACCGCTTGCAAATTATTCGTTTTTGCTAAGCCATTATTATTGGCATCAACCTTCCGCTTTTTAAATGAAACTTAGGACTAATCCGATCATTTGTTTACAAGTCCTTCCCACACTTCCATATTTCCAAACCAAGCGAAGCGCAAACGCAGCAATAATTAAATATAACGCAACCGCTAATGGCGAAACGAATTTGACGTATGCCTCACAGCGACTAGAGTTATTACTCGAACGACGAGTGATACGGAATATTTTCGTATCGTACTGACATAACCAATATATGACTATGAGGTTTAATATGGCAGAGCATCGTGGTGGTTCCGGTAATTTCGCTGAAGACCGTGAAAAAGCATCAGAAGCTGGACGTAAAGGCGGCCAGCACAGCGGTGGTAATTTCAAAAACGATCCGCAACGCGCATCTGAAGCGGGTAAGAAAGGGGGACAGAACAGTCACGGCGGAGGCCGTAAATCTGATAACTCCTGATCTTATTTAGTACTCTTTTAATAAAACCTGAGAGCATGCTGCGGGCTGAAAAGCTCGCAGTACCCTTTCCTTATTTTACCGGAGCGTAATTATTATGAATATGAAAAGTGTTGAGGATGTATTTATTCATCTTCTGTCCGATACCTACAGCGCTGAAAAACAACTTACCCGAGCGTTAAGCAAACTCGCTCGTGCCGCCTCCAGCGAGAAGCTGAGCGCCGCCTTCACCGCGCACCTGGAGGAGACGCAGGGTCAGATTGAACGTATTGACCAGATCGTCGAACAGGAAGACGGTATTAAGCTCAAGCGCATGAAGTGCGTGGCAATGGAAGGCTTAATTGAAGAAGCCAACGAAGTTATCGAAAGTACGGAAAAAAATGAAGTGCGTGATGCCGCGTTAATTGCCGCTGCGCAAAAAGTGGAGCATTACGAAATAGCCAGCTACGGTACCCTTGCGACCCTCGCAGAACAACTGGGCTACAAAAAAGCCGTTAAACTTCTTGCCGAAACGCTGGAAGAAGAGAAAGAGACCGACCTTAAACTCACCGACCTGGCCGTTGGCAATATTAACCAAAAAGCGCAGAAATGACGCGATAAGACAGGTTAAATAAAATGAGCATCAGTCCCAGGACAATTAAACGGTGCCATTTAGCGGCAGCAATAATATGGTTCATTCTCGCTATCCCTTCCGTAATATGGTGGAAGAATAGCGTACTATGGGTCATTATCATCAGCATTTACGCCAATATTGTCGGCCACTTATCTGGCTACAGTGCCGCACGTGCCGATCAGGCTGCTGAAAGTGAGACCAAATAAGCGAACCCCTAATGAGGATACAATGATGAATCACGTAGAACACTACCATGACTGGCTACGCGATGCCCATGCAATGGAAAAGCAAGCCGAATCTATGCTGGAGTCCATGGCCAGCCGTATTGATAATTATCCTGATGTTCGCGCCAGAATTGAGCAACATATTAATGAGACAAAACGGCAAATTACATTGCTGGAGGAAATCCTCGACCGTAATGATATTTCTCGTTCGGTCTTAAAAGACTCGATGAGCAAAATGGCGGCCCTGGGTCAATCTATCGGCGGTATGTTCCCGTCCGATGAGATCGTTAAGGGCTCGATCAGCGGCTATGTCTTCGAACAGTTTGAAATCGCCTGCTACACCTCCCTGCTCGCTGCGGCGAAAAAAGCGGGCGATACCGCCTCTGTGCCTGCCATTGAGACGATCCTCGCAGAAGAGCGCGAAATGGCCGACTGGCTGATTCGCCATATCCCGCAAACGACGGAACAGTTCCTGCTGCGTTCAGACGCAGACGGTGTCGAAGCGAAAAAATAATCCACAGGAGAGTGCCTATGTTTCGACACGTCAAACAGCTGCAATATACGGTTCGCGTCGCCGAACCCAACCCCGGTCTTGCTAACCTTTTACTGGAACAGTTTGGCGGGCCGCAGGGCGAACTGGCTGCCGCCTGCCGTTACTTCACTCAGGGCCTGAGCGATGACGATCCGGGCCGCAAGGATATGCTGATGGATATCGCCACCGAGGAGCTAAGCCACCTCGAAATCATCGGTACGCTGGTTGGTATGCTGAACAAAGGTGCCAAAGGCGCGCTGGCGGAAGGGGTGGAAAATGAGGCTGAACTGTATCGGTCCATGACCGAAAACGGTAACGACAGCCACATCACCTCCCTGCTCTACGGCGGCGGTACCCCGCTCACTAACTCGGCGGGCGTGCCCTGGACGGCAGCCTACGTCGATACCATCGGCGAGCCGACGGCGGATCTGCGCTCGAACGTGGCGGCAGAGGCCAGGGCGAAAATCATCTATGAACGGCTGATTAACGTCACTGACGATCCCGGAGTGAAGGACGCGCTGGCGTTTCTGATGACGCGTGAGGCGGCGCATCAGCTCTCCTTTGAGAAGGCGCTGCAGTCCATTCGTAACAATTTCCCGCCGGGAAAACTGCCGCCAATCGAGGAATTCACCAACAAGTACTACAATATGTCTGAAGGTGGAGAGGTTCGCGGAAGCTGGAACAGCGATAAGCACTTTGATTACGTTGAGTCCCCCCAGCCTGCGGTTGATGGCGGAGACGGTAGCGCCAGCGTGACGCTCACAGCTGAACAGGCAACCCTGGTTAAGGCGATGTCTGCCCGCACCAAGTCCGATCCCCATTCCGACCCGCTGACCGGTGCCGAGCTGGGTGCCGGAAAGAGTAAACCGTAATCGGTTTTGCCGGGCATCCTGACCTGCCCGGCAATTCTCGTGCCCCATCGCTTCAGAGGTACGGACCATGTTCGAACTTGATGCATTTCATCTCGCCAGAATTCAGTTCGCATTTACCGTCTCGTTTCACATTCTTTTCCCGGCGATCACCATCGGTCTTGCCAGCTATCTGGTCGTGCTTGAAGGCATGTGGCTGCGCACCAAAAACGACGTCTGGCGCTCGCTGTACCACTTCTGGCTCAAGATATTTGCCGTTAACTTCGGGATGGGTGTCGTTTCCGGGCTGGTCATGGCGTATCAGTTCGGCACCAACTGGAGCGGGTTCTCCCAGTTCGCAGGCAGTATTACCGGTCCCCTGCTGACCTACGAGGTGTTAACCGCCTTCTTCCTGGAAGCTGGCTTTCTTGGCGTAATGATGTTCGGCTGGAACAAGGTCGGCCCTGGGCTGCACTTCTTTTCAACCTGCATGGTGGCGCTCGGCACGCTGATGTCGACCTTCTGGATCCTCGCCTCAAACAGCTGGATGCACACCCCGCAGGGTTTTACTATCGAGAACGGGCAGGTCATTCCGCAGGACTGGCTGGCGATTATCTTTAACCCCTCCTTCCCTTACCGCCTGATTCATATGGCCATCGCCGCATTTCTGAGCAGCGCGCTGTTTGTCGGCGCGTCGGGCGCATGGCACCTGCTGCGCGGTAACGATACCCCTGCCATACGCACCATGTTCTCCATGGCGATGTGGATGGCGCTGCTGGTTGCCCCCATTCAGGCCGTCGTGGGCGATATGCACGGTCTGAACACGCTTGAGCATCAGCCAGCCAAAATTGCCGCCATAGAGGGGCACTGGGAAAATCCGCCCGGCGAGGCCACGCCGCTGCTGCTGTTTGGCCTGCCCGATATGGACGAGGAGCGCACCAAATACGGTCTTGAAATTCCCGCGCTCGGCAGCCTTATCCTGACGCACAGCCTCGATAAGCAGGTCCCGGCGCTGAAGGACTTCCCGAAAGAGGATCGCCCAAACTCGACCATCGTCTTCTGGTCGTTTCGCATCATGGTCGGAATGGGCCTGCTGATGATTACCCTCGGTCTGGTCAGCCTCTGGCTACGCTATCGCCACCGGCTCTACCACTCGCGTCCGTTTCAGTGGTTTGCCCTCTGCATGGGGCCCGCGGGTCTGGTGGCGCTGCTCGCCGGTTGGGTGACCACCGAAGTGGGCCGCCAGCCGTGGGTGGTTTACGGTTATCTGCGCACGATTGACGCGGTCTCCCTGCACAGCACCCTGCAGATGAGCATCAGCCTGCTGGCGTTCTTCGTTGTCTACTCGTCGGTGTTTGGCGTGGGCTATGTGTACCTCATCCGGCTGATTAAGAAAGGCCCGCAGCCCGTCGATACGCTGACGTCAAACACGTCGGGCACCCCCGCCCGTCCACTGTCTGCCGCGGAGTCTGTTCCGGAACAGGAGAGAAACTGATGGGCGTCGATATCTCTGTTATCTGGTTTGCCATCATCGTCTTTGCCACGCTGATGTACATCATTATGGATGGCTTTGATTTGGGCATCGGCCTGCTGTTTAACTTCGTGGGCGATGCGAAAGAGCGCGATGTGATGGTCAACAGCGTAGCGCCCGTATGGGACGGCAACGAGACCTGGCTGGTGCTCGGCGGCGCGGGGCTGTTCGGCGCGTTCCCGCTGGCTTACGCGGTGATCATTGATGCGCTCACTATCCCCCTTACCGCGATGCTGATCGGTCTCATCTTTCGCGGCGTCGCCTTTGAGTTTCGTTTTAAAGCGACGCCTTCGCACCGCAAGTTCTGGGACTACTCCTTCGCCGGTGGCTCTCTGCTCGCCACCTTCAGCCAGGGGATCGTCGTGGGGGCGGTGATCAACGGCTTTGAGGTTGAGGGCAGACGCTTTGTGGGCTCGCCGCTTGACTGGCTGACGCCCTTTAACCTTTTCTGCGGTATCGGCCTGGTGGTCGCCTACACGCTGCTGGGCACCACCTGGCTTATCATGAAAAGTGAAGGCGCCCTGCAACGCCGCATGCGCGAGCTAACCCGCCACGTGCTGCTGGCCCTGATGGTGGTGATCGCGGTTGTCAGCGTCTGGACGCCGCTCGGCTGGCAGTACGTGGCCGACCGTTGGTTTACCCTGCCCAACTTCTTCTGGTTCCTGCCGGTTCCCCTGCTGGTAGGCCTGTTTAGCGTGCTGATCTGGCGGCTGACCCGCAACCCGGCCAGCCACTCGCGCCCCTTCCTGCTGACGCTGGGGCTGATCTTCCTCGGATTTAGCGGCCTGGGTATCAGCCTGTGGCCAAACATTATTCCGCCGCGCATCACCCTGTGGGAAGCCGCGGCGCCCCCCGCCAGCCAGCTGTTTATGCTGGTCGGGACCCTGCTGATAATTCCGGTGATTCTGGTGTACACCGCCTGGAGCTACTACGTCTTCCGGGGCAAGGTTTCGGATACTGAAGGCTATCACTGAGGAACGCTATGACGGACTGGCATACACGGGCCATTATCTACCAGATTGATACCGCGCTTTTTTACGATATGAACGGCGATGGCTGCGGGGACATCGCCGGGATCGCGTCCAAGCTGCGCTATATTCGTCGCATGGGGGCGACGGTTATCTGGATCACCCCGTTTTACCTCACGCCCTTTCTCGATGAGGGCTACGACGTCAGCGACCATCTGCAGGTGGATCCCCGCTTCGGAAAACTGGCCGATATCATCGCCTTTATCGAACAGGCCCGGGAGCTGGGCATGCAGGTTATTATTGAGCTGCTGATCCAGCACACCTCGGACGCCCATCCCTGGTTCCAGCAGGCCCGCCGCAGCCCCGCCTCGCCCTATCGCGATTACTATATCTGGTCGGATAACGACGACGACGATACGCCCCCCATGTTTCCCGGCGTGGAAAAGAGCGTCTGGAGCTGGGACGACGAGGCGGGACAGTATTACCGACACATGTTCTACCGCCACGAGCCGGACCTGAACCTGACCTCGCCCGCCGTGCTTAAGGAGATTGAGAATATTATCCTCTTCTGGCTCAAGCTGGGGGTATCGGGATTTCGGCTGGATGCCGCATCACACCTCACGAAGCAGGCGGGCAGCGGTGACGAGAAAAAGGGCCTGTGGATCCTGGAGCACATGCGCCGTCTTATCGAACAGCGTAATCCGGACGCGATCCTGCTCGGCGAAGTGGACGTAGACGTTGAGGTTTATAAAGACTATTTCGGCAATAACGACCGCCTGCATCTGGTGCTCAACTTCTGGCTCAACAAGTATTTCTACGTCAGCCTGGCCAGAAAAAGCGCCCGCCCGCTGCGCAACGCGGTGAAGAAGATGATCGTCCCGCCAGATTCATGCTGTTTTGCCAACTGGCTGCGCAACCATGACGAGCTGGATCTGGAAGGGATTAGCCAGAAAGATAAACAGTTCGTGCTCGACACCTTCGCCCCTGACGAGGAGATGAACGTCTATCAGCGTGGGATCCGCCGACGTCTGGCCCCGATGCTGAATGGCGATCCAAAGCGGCTGGCGTTCTGCCACGCGGTGCTCTTTTCCCTGCCGGGCGTCCCGGTGATGCGCTACGGGGATGAGATCGGCATGGGTGATGACCTTGAACTGGAGGAGCGCTACGCCGTTCGCACCCCAATGCAGTGGGCGGGTTCACAGGGCGGTGGTTTTTCGGCGGCCGATCCTGAAAAATTTATTGCGCCGATAATCGACCACGGGCCCTACCGCTATCAGAAAATCAACGTCGCCGATTCGCTGCTCCACCGCAACTCACTCCTGCACCGGATTATTGATATTGCCAATACCCGCTCGGAGTTCCCCGAAATTGCCGTGGCGCCCTTTCGCCTCATCACCCTCAATCATGACGCGGTGCTGGGGATCTATTACGAGACCGACGAGCGCAGCATTCTGACCTTCGTAAACTTCAGCGACCAGCCGGTGCAGTTCACCGCCAGAGGGATCCGCAACGCCACCTGGACCGCCTGCCTCGCGGACAAACGCTACGACGACGCGCTGGTTTGCGGCAAAACCGTCGAACTCAGTATTGGCGCCTACGGCTACCGCTGGTTCTGGACGCACCGCAGCGCGCTGCGCTGATTAGCGTTTCCGGCAGGTTATCAGACGCGTCAGCATAATCCCCGCCACCGCGAGGGCCCCCAGCGCCACCTTGCCCGGCATACCTGAGGTGACGGAAGTAGCGCGGTTCTTCGCTTCGTCGGTAAAACGACCATGGATTTTGTGCAGGTCGTCAATCGGCTGGTCGAGATAGTCCCGCCGATCCGCTGCGTTCAGATCGTCGGTCATCTGGCCTTCCCAGGCTTTTTTTACCATCAGACGGTCAAGGTAGCCCGGAAAGAAGAATTGCCCAACGATGGACTGGATAGTGCTGCTGCCCACCCACAGCTCGCGCACCGGTTTCTGCGCAACCTTAAAGATGGCGCTGGCGGCCACTTCAGGCTCAAAGACCGGCGGCACCGGTCGCATCGCCCAGGCGAACTTATTCCTTGCCCATTCGAACTGCGGCGTATTGAGTCCCGGCATCTGCACCATGGAAAGCTGAACCCGGCTGTTCTCGTGCATCAGCTCCGTGCGCACCGCATCGGTGAATCCGCGGATCGCCGCTTTGGCCCCGCAGTAGGCCGACTGCAAAGGGATGGAACGGTAGGCCAGTGCGGACCCCACCTGAATAATCACCCCCCTGTCGCGGGGTACCATCAGCTCCAGCGCGGCGCGGGTGCCGTTAACAAATCCGAGATAGGTAACATCTGTCACGCGACGAAACTCATCCGGCGTCAGGGTACGAAACGGCGCCAGCACGGCCCCCATCGCATTGTTGACCCAGACATCAATCGCCCCGAGGCGATACTCGATCTCGTTAGCCGCATCCACCACCGCCTGGCTGTCGGCGACGTCCGCCTGCACCGCGTGGGCATTAACGCCGAAGCGGCGCAGCTCTTCCTGGGTGGAGTGCAGGCTGGCTTCATCGCGGGCGATAAGCCCCACATCGTAACCTGCCTTTGCAAATTTCAGCGCCGTGGCTTTTCCCACGCCCGCCGTCCCGCCGGTAATCACTATGACCGCCATAGAACCTCCGCGTGAATTTAGCCGTTATTGCCGTCCGACAATGTTGTCACCAGTTCAGCGAGCGAAAATTGCACCGCTTTTTCCACCACATCCTGGCAGTCGCCGGAGAAAAGGACGGTGCGGGTTTTCGTCTCACCGCAGATATTCCAGGCAAAGCAGACCGTTCCCGCCGCCGTGCCGTCATCGCCTCCTTCCGGGCCCGCGTAGCCGCTGATGGCGATGCTGATATCCGCCTGGGCAATGTCGCGGATGCTGGCGGCCATCTCGGTCACCGTCTGTTCACTGACGGCGGTATAGCGCGCCAGCGTCTCCTGACGCACGCCGAGGATCCGCGATTTGGCTTCATCGCTGAACACAACCAGCCCGACGTCATAAAAATCGGCCGTGTTTTCCTCTGCACACAGCGCCACCGAGAGCTTTCCTCCCGTGCAGGATTCCGCGGTGGTTAAGCGCAGCCCGGCATCGGTTAATTTACTCGCCAGCTTTTTGGTGAGTTCACTCACGGTATAATGACTGTCGTGTAAAAGATTGCTCATCTTGCCGCCTCTTATTTTTCAACAGGAATGATTGAAATATGTCCATTGCGCTCAAGTATGGCATATTTAATTTCGCTAAGTTCTGTAATGCCATTATTTTGACGCGCTGACACCAGAATATCATCACAAGATACGTCGACTTTTTTTAGCTTATCCGCTAATGGAACGCCATTCTCAACCAGAATCACAGGGGTCCCATCAAGAATATTCTCCACCGGGGAAAAATATTTCTTCATCAGGCCAAATATAATGTCAACGACCACCAGCGTGGTAATGGTAATCATTGCACCGGTAACGGAGAAATCCTGCCCCAAAAGCGCCTGTTGCGTCGCCTCACTAATAATTAAGAGGAGGATGAGATCAAAGCTGGTCATCTGCAGCAGCGCCCGTCGCCCTGCCACTTTAAATACCACCACGAGAAACAGATAAATCGCCAGCGCGCGAAAGACCATATCCATATCAGCCTCCTAGGGATAAATAAATTGCCAAAGGTTAATCTCCGGCTCGTTGTTGACGCGGATGACGGTGTTCCATTTACCGGCTCTGGAAGGTGTCGTGAAGTATAAAACAGAGAAGTTGTCTGATTTTTGCAGGTCGTCATAGACCAAATAGAGGGTTTTGCCGTGGCTATACATTTTGTCTGGCTGCGGCCAGACGCTGCCGGGCTCGTACACGTCGCTGCTGTCGGTGGTCAGGCTGAGGGTATAGCTGCCCTCCGTCTTCACCGGGAAGGTGACCTGCATTCTTGACTCCGTCTCCCGCCGGCCGAAGCGTTCATAGTTTATGCTCAATGAGTTAGCGGAATTGGTTTTGGCCGTATCGCTCACCATCCCGCTGGAAAACAGACCAGCAACCGCTGCGATGATAATAGCCAGGAGGACCACAAAACCCACCTGGCGAAATGAATATTCAAACCTCAACAAGCGATAACTCTCATCTATCCCGGGTAACTTTTCATTTTCATGCTTCATAGTCGTTGTCACCGTTTCGCTTATTTCAAGATAGTTTTGATTTCCAAAGAGAATGTTTTTAAGACTTATCACATTTGCCACATAAAGGAATAGCAACAATACTTAATATGTCAAGACACTCCAAAATGAAGGATATCAGATGAAATTATCACTTATTTCCGCTTTTTTGATATTTCTGGTTCCAGCTGCATGGGCAGATAATAACGGCGGGTTACAAAAAGGTGAAGCACCGCCACCGCCCCACGCGCTGGACAGCGGATATCGTGGAACCGACGACGCGCGTATTATGACCATCGATCAGGCAAAACAATTGCACGATGGCGCGACAATTTCATTGCGCGGTAATCTTATTGACGGTAGCGGCGATAAGTTTGTATTCCAGGATAAAACCGGAAAAATCGACGTTATTATTCCCCAGGCAGTCTTCGACGGCAGAACGGTAAAACCCGATCAGATGATCAGTATCAACGGTTCGCTTGATAAAAAATCATCGCCTGCCGTCGTTCGTGTTGATCGTTTGCAGAAATAATTCAGCGAAGCGTTAACGCTGCAACTATCCATCAAATCTCACCCCTTGGCTTAAGGAGTCAGCTATGAGTGATACTACACAACGTACGAACGCTTACCCGAAACCTCCGTTCCCGGAACAGCCGCAAACGCCGCCGGGACTGGCGTCTGAAATGCAGCCTGTACCCGACCACGGTGAAACAAGCTATAAAGGGCATGGCCGCCTTGCCGGCAAAAAAGCGCTGATCACCGGTGGTGACTCCGGGATTGGTCGCGCAGTGGCTATCGCCTACGCCCGTGAAGGGGCAGACGTCGCCATCAACTATCTGCCTGAAGAAGAGAAAGATGCCGCCGAGGTCATCGACCTGATCAAAGCGGAAGGCCGCAAGGCCATCGCGCTGCCCGGAGACGTCCGGGACGAAACCTTTTGCCAGAATCTGGTCGAAGAAGCCGTTTCGAAGCTGGGCGGACTGGATATTCTGGTCAACAACGCAGGCCGTCAGCAGTTCCGGGAATCCCTTGAAGAGCTGACCACCGAAGATTTTGACGCGACGTTTAAAACCAACGTTTACGCCCCCTTCTGGATCACCAAGGCCGCCCTGCGCCACCTGAAAGCGTCGTCCGTGATCATTAACACTTCCTCCGTTCAGGCGGTGAAGCCCAGCCCCGTACTGCTGGACTACGCCCAGACGAAGGCCTGTCTGGCGGTGTTTACCAAATCCTTAGCCAAACAGTTGGGTCCGAAAGGCATTCGCGTCAACGCGGTCGCCCCCGGCCCGTACTGGACGGTACTCCAGTCCAGCGGCGGCCAGCCGATGGAGAAAGTGAAGGAGTTCGGGGGGGATACCCCGCTGGGTCGTCCGGGACAGCCCGTCGAGATTGCCCCGCTGTACGTCACGCTGGCCTCGAATGAGTGTTCCTTTACCTCCGGTCAGGTATGGTGTTCTGACGGCGGCGACGGCGTGATCTAAACCGGTTTGAAGTTTATCCCTCCGCAGTGAGCAATAAATGAACAAGGACGTTCATCACCCACCTCGCCTGAAAAACATGTTGTAACTCAAACAGATCAAATGTTAAAAATATTTTGCTATCAAGTTATCAAAATTAAACAACTTAACTTGTCACCCGCATCGCTCTGTTTTTAACATCGCCTATGGAAAAAAATGGTCTGTTCAGTCAGCGCATACGCTTGCGCCATTTGCATACATTTGTGGCCGTCGCTCAACAGGGAACGCTGGGGCGCGCGGCTGAAACTCTTAACCTGAGCCAGCCCGCGCTCTCAAAAACCCTTAACGAGCTGGAACAGCTGACCGGCGCCCGTCTATTTGACCGCGGTCGGCTGGGGGCACAGCTGACTCTGGTGGGCGAACAGTTCCTGACGCACGCCGTGAAGGTTCTTGATGCGCTCAACACCGCAGGCCAGTCCCTGCACCGAAAAGAAGAGCACACCAGCGAGGTGGTGCGCGTCGGCGCCCTGCCAACCGCGGCGCTGGGGATCCTACCGCCCGTTATTGGTCAGTTCCACAAGCAGCAGCGAAATACCACTATTCAGGTTGCCACCATGAATAACACCATGCTGCTCGCGGGGCTGAAATCGGGTGAGCTTGATCTCGGTATCGGTCGAATGTCCGACCCCGAGCTGATGGGCGGTCTCAATTATGAACTGCTGTTCCTGGAATCCCTGAAGCTGGTGGTTCGACCCGATCATCCCCTGCTGCAGGACACGGTGACGTTAAGCCGGGTGATGGAGTGGCCGGTGGTGGTTTGCCCGAAAGGGACCGTCCCGCGCCAGGCCGCCGAAACCTTGCTGCAGATGCAGGGGTGTACGCTACCCTCAGGGTGCATCGAAACGCTTTCGGCTTCTCTTTCGCGCCAGCTTACCCTGGATTATGACTACGTCTGGTTCGTCCCCTCCGGTGCGGTAAAAGATGATTTGCGTCAGGGCACGCTGACCGCCCTGCCGATCGCCTCCCCGGGGGCGGGTGAACCCATCGGTATTTTGACCCGGGTAGATACTCCCCTTTCCACGGGCGCACAAACGCTGCTGAGCGCTATCCGTAAATCTATGCCTGTCTGATTCCCTTCAACCCTCACCCAGTTCCCTCTCCCTGTGGGAGAGGGAACTGGGCTGTGCGTTAATCAAATAATGCGGAATGATCCATTAACAATTGCGTAAAACAAATTAACAGTTTTATCATAACGGCGGATTCACCATTTGGTTCGCGAATCGTTATATAAACAAGAATTCACTCGTTTTAATCATTGCTCTCCCCGCATTTATTATCCAGATGGTACACACCCGGCAATGCGGAGAGATTCAAAGGAGACAGAAATGGCATTTGGCAGCGCGCCGCGCGGGATACCTCGTATTTTGCAGTGGCTCCTTGCCGGACTGATGTTGCTCATCGGTCTGGCGGTCGGCGGGTTGGGCTTCAAGCTCGCCGCCGTAGGCGGAAGTTTTTACTTCGTGATAATGGGCGTGGTGATGGTCATTGCCGCGCTACTGATTTTCCTCAATCGCAGCAGCGGGATCGTGCTTTACGGCATCGCGTTTATTGCCTCGCTGTTCTGGGCGGTAAGCGATGCGGGCTGGGATTTCTGGCCGCTCTTCTCGCGCCTGTTCACCTTTGCCGTACTGGCCTTCCTCTGCGCCATCGTCTGGCCGTTCCTGCGCGCGGCCAACCGCGGCGCAGCGAATAAAGCCCCGGCTTATGGCGTTGCGGCGGTTCTCGCACTGGCGATGCTGGTCAGCCTCGGCTGGATGTTTAAGCCGCAAACCCTCGTGGCGGCGAACGAGCCCGTTCCGGTGAAACCCGTTGCTCCCGGCGAACAGCAGAAAAACTGGGAACACTGGGGCAACACCACCCACGGCGACCGCTTCGCCGCGCTGGACCAGATTAACAAGCAAAACATCAGCGATCTGAAAGTCGCCTGGGTGGCGCACACCGGGGATATTCCGCAGAGCAATGGCTCCGGTGCAGAAGATCAGAACACGCCATTGCAGATTGGCGACACGCTCTATGTCTGCACGCCGTACAGTAAAGTGCTGGCGCTGGACGTGGATTCCGGGAAAGAAAAATGGCGTTATGATTCGAAAGCCACCGCCCCGAACTGGCAGCGTTGCCGTGGTCTGGGCTACTTTGAAGATCATGCAAACGTGACAGCGTCACAGACCGGGACGTCGCCAGCGGCATGCCCTCGCCGCCTGTTCCTGCCGACCACCGATGCCCGTCTGATTGCCATTAATGCGGATAATGGCAAGCTCTGCGACGACTTTGGCGACCATGGCACCGTTGACCTGAGCATCGGCATGGGTGAGATCAAGCCGGGCTATTATCAGCAGACCTCCACGCCGCTGGTGGCCGGAAACGTTGTTGTCGTCGGCGGTCGCGTCGCGGATAACTACTCTACCGGCGAGCCGCCGGGCGTGGTGCGCGCCTACGACGTTCATACCGGTAAGCTCGCCTGGGCGTGGGATCCGGGTAACCCGAACCTGACCGGCCTGCCGCCGGAAGGTCAGACCTACACGCGCGGCACGCCGAACGTCTGGTCTGCGATGTCTTACGACGCTAAGCTGAACCTGATCTACCTGCCAACCGGCAACGCCACCCCCGACTTCTGGGCGGGCGAGCGTACCCTACTGGACGATAAATACAGCTCCTCCATCGTCGCCGTCGACGCCGCCACCGGACAGGTGCGCTGGCATTTCCAGACCACCCACCACGACCTGTGGGACTTCGACCTGCCTTCCCAGCCACTGCTGTACGACCTGCCGGACGGCAAAGGCGGCACCACGCCTGTACTGGTGCAGACCAGCAAGCAGGGCATGATCTTTATGCTCAACCGTGAAACCGGCAAGCCGGTGGCGAAGGTCGAGGAACGTCCAGTTCCGGCGGGTAACGTTGAAGGTGAACGCTACTCTCCGACCCAGCCGTACTCCGTGGGCATGCCGATGATTGGCAACCAGACGTTAACCGAGTCCGACATGTGGGGGGCGACGCCTGTCGACCTGCTTCTGTGCCGCATTCAGTTTAAAGAGATGCGTCATCAGGGCGTCTTCACCCCGCCGGGTCTCGACCGTTCCCTGCAGTTCCCCGGCTCGCTCGGCGGGATGAACTGGGGCAGCGTCTCCGTTGACCCGAACAACAGCCTGATGTTCGTCAACGATATGCGTCTGGGGCTGGCAAACTACATGGTGCCGCGCGCGAACGTCGCGAAAAACGCCAGCGGCATTGAGATGGGGATTGTCCCGATGGACGGCACGCCGTTCGGCGCAATGCGCGAGCGCTTCCTGTCGCCGCTGGGCATTCCGTGCCAGAAGCCGCCGTTCGGAACCATGTCGGCCGTTGACCTGAAAACCGGCAAGCTGGTGTGGCAGGTACCGGTTGGTACCGTGGAAGATACCGGCCCGCTGGGCATTCGCATGCACATGCCAATCCCAATCGGGATGCCAACGCTGGGCGCGTCGTTGTCAACCCAGTCCGGCCTGCTGTTCTTCGCCGGCACCCAGGATTTCTACCTGCGCGCGTATGATACCGCCACCGGGAAAGAGATCTGGAAGGACCGCCTGCCGGTCGGCAGCCAGTCCGGCCCGATGACCTACGTCTCGCCGAAAACCGGTAAGCAGTACATCGTCATTAACGCCGGGGGCGCTCGCCAGTCGCCGGATCGCGGTGATTACGTTATCGCGTACGCGTTACCCGATAAGCAGTAACGGATGAAAAAAGGGACCGAAAGGTCCCTTTTTTGTCGGTCGGGTAAGCGAAGCGCCACCCGACACGGCCGGCGACTCAGAACGTTTCCCAGTTATCACCGTTATTCGCTACCGCCGGACGTAGTGCAGCAGGTTTTACTGCCGCAGAGTTCTGCTGTTGAGTACGCCCCTGAGCCTTACCGCTCAGACGAAACGCCCCGACCGCCTCTGTCAGACGCGCGCCCTGTTCCTCCAGCGACGCGGCCGCCGCGGAGGCCTCTTCCACCAGCGAGGCGTTCTGCTGGGTCACTTTATCCATCTCCGAAATAGCCTGGCTGACCTGCACGATACCGCGGCTCTGCTCGTCAGACGCAGCGGCAATCTCCAGCATAATGTCGGTGACGCGCTTCACCGCCTCGACGATCTCATTCATGGTATTGCCTGCGGCAACGACTTCACCGGAACCCTGGTCTATCAGCGAGACCGATTCGTTGATCAGGCTTTCGATCTCTTTTGCGGCGTTGGCGCTGCGGCTTGCAAGGGTACGAACTTCACTGGCCACCACGGCGAACCCGCGTCCCTGCTCGCCCGCCCGCGCCGCTTCTACCGCCGCGTTAAGCGCCAGGATGTTGGTCTGGAAGGCGATGCTGTTGATCACCGCGGTAATCTCAGAGATTTTCTTCGAACTGCTTGAGATATTGCCCATAGTTTTGACCACACCGGAGACCATCTGGCCGCCGCGGCTGGCTTTCCCGGAGGCATCTTCCGCCAGCTTGCTGGCATGATGGGCGTTATCGGCGTTCTGCTTCACCGTCGCGGTCAGCTGCTCCATGCTGGCGGCAGTCTGCTCAATCGCCGCGGCCTGCTGCTCGGTGCGTGATGAGAGATCGGTGTTACCGGCAGAGATCTCGCTTGTACCCCGGTAGATCTCCTCCGCTCCCTGACGGACGGTGCCGACCGTTGTTTCAAGGGAGTGCTGCATGGTTTGCAGATCGCGCGTCAGGCGGCCAATTTCGCTGCGTCCGGCCAAGTCGTCCGGCATCGTCAGGTCGCCTTTGGCGATATTCTCGATACGTTTCGCTGCACGCTGCAGCGGATTAATGACCGTGCGGCGGAGCACGACGAAGGTCATCGCGGTCAGCACCAGCGCCAGCGCAAACGCGCCCACCATAAACATCAGGCCCAGCTGCGTGCGGCTGTGCGCCTGCGCCGTCAGCGCATTGGCGCGGTCGGTGCGGATCTTAATCGCCTTCAGCAGAACGGTGTTGTAAGCGTCGTCCAGCGGGCGCGCGGTCTCATTTTCGTGGTTGATGATCGCCTCGAACATGCCGTTTTTGGCAAATTTGACCATCGGCTGGAGGCCCGCGATATAGGCGTCGTAGCGTGCCTTCAGGTCTGCATCCAGCGCTTCGTCCGCAGCGCTACGGACGGAACGATGCATATAGGCGGTAAAGCTATCCTGGGACTGCTTAATGCGCGTTTCCGCCTCACGGATGTTCTGCTTCATGGCCTCCATCTCCGCGATACGGCTTGCCGCGCCGGCGTGGATCATATTTATACGCGCGGTGCGCAGATGGTTTGAGCTGTTCGACAGCCCCATACGCACCTGAATTTCGGACGTAACGTCCTGCTGATCGTTGTCGGCCTGTAGCAGGAAATACCCCGCCAGACCCGAACTCAAGGCAAACAGCAGAATAATGCCACCGAGAATGGAGGAAAACAGCGGAACCAGCCTGATGTGATGCAGGAAGCTCAGCTTGCGCTGCGCCTGCATCGAAGAAGTGTTGTCCATGACCGTCGACTCTCTTATAGGTAAGATGCGCAAAAACACGCCTGTTAGATAGTCATCGGCACGGCAGAGATTTAGATTACGGCTAAAAACGCCGCACTGGTCACACTTTAGAGAAGATTATTAAAGAAATGCCAGCGGCTAAAAACCGCTGGCAGAAGAGTTACTTGTCGCCGAAATGAATGACGGTGCGGATGGATTTTCCTTCGTGCATCAGATCGAACGCCTCGTTGATCTGCTCCAGTGGCAAACGGTGGGTAATGAACGGGTCGAGCTGTATTTTACCGACCATCGCGTCTTCCACCATGCCGGGAAGCTGGGTACGCCCCTTCACGCCGCCAAACGCGGAGCCGCGCCAGACGCGTCCGGTCACCAGCTGGAATGGACGGGTTTTGATCTCCTGTCCTGCCCCGGCCACGCCGATGATGATGCTCTCACCCCAGCCCTTGTGGCAGCATTCCAGCGCAGAACGCATTACGTTGACGTTGCCGATACACTCGAAGCTGAAGTCCACGCCGCCGTCGGTCATCTCAACGATGACGTCCTGAATCGGTTTCTCGTGATCTTTCGGGTTCACGAAATCGGTCACGCCCATTTCACCCGCCAGCTTGAATTTTTCCGGGTTGGTATCGACCGCGATGATACGCCCGGCCTTCGCCTGCACCGCACCCTGAATCACTGCCAGACCAATGCCGCCGAGACCAAACACCGCCACGGTGTCGCCCTCTTTGACTTTTGCCGTGTTATGCACCGCGCCAATGCCGGTGGTTACGCCGCAGCCCAGCAGGCAGACTTTATCCAGCGGCGCCTGCGGGTTGACCTTCGCCAGCGAGATCTCCGCGCAAACGGTGTATTCGCTGAAGGTACTGGTACCCATGTAGTGATAGATTGGCTCACCGTTGTAGGAGAAACGGGTGGTGCCGTCCGGCATCAGCCCTTTCCCCTGAGTGGCGCGCACGGCCTGGCAGAGGTTAGTTTTGCCGGATTTACAGAACTTACACTCGCCGCATTCCGCCGTGTACAGCGGGATAACGTGATCGCCTGGCTTCAGGCTGGTCACGCCCTCGCCCACTTCCACCACAATCCCGCCGCCTTCATGACCCAGCACCGCCGGGAAGACGCCTTCCGGATCGTCACCGGAGAGAGTAAATGCATCGGTATGGCACACGCCGGTATGGGTGATTTTGATCAGCACTTCGCCTTTTTTCGGCGGTGCGACGTCGATGTCGACGATTTTCAGCGGCTGGCCGGGGCCAAATGCAACAGCTGCGCGAGATTTCATCATGTCTTCCCTTTTTGTCAGGTGTGTGGATTTATTTTAGATAAGAGCGCAGCAAATGGCCGACTTCCGCCATGCGTACGGCTCGCTGATCCGGCGTTGTGTCTCCCGTCACCAGCTCGTCTTTGAGATGTATTTCAACCATTTCGCCCATCAGGCCATTGGCAGCGCCGCGCACGGCGGCAATTTGCTGCAGGATGGCCAGACAGGGGTCGCCCGACTCCAGCGCGCGTTCAAGGGCATCAACCTGGCCCCGAATGCGGCGGACGCGCGTCAGAATACGTTTTTTATCTTCGGGTGAGTGCGGCATATGCCCTCCTGATACTGTAGGGGGGTATAGTAACATTTTTATTCTTAATCTGTAAACATTATGTTTACAAGGGTGATAAACATGTTCAACAGGCTGTGTTGGACATAAAGCGACGTTAACTCCCCATACGGTCCCCCCCGCCAGGTAATGACACATCTAAGAATTGCATGATATAATCAGAATTATTCATTTTAAGGCCCCAGCATGAACGTGCTCTTTAAAACTACGTCTCTCATCTCAAATAACTATCGCAAAAAATTCACGTCATCATTACTCGATTTCTTTTTCATTATTGTTTTTTTCATATTAGCTATCGCTGAAATTAAAAACCCCGCACCATTACCAAATTATTTATATTCTTTAATACATTATCTATGGCTTGCCAGTCCACTGCCTTTAGCCTATATCTTTCTCCGATTGGTAAAACTACCATCATTCGTTTCAGCCTATGTTGTTTTTTTACTCTTAAAACTGCTTGAATACATCAGTGGCATCAAGCTATCACTCACGGGTGAAGTGCTGTCCTGGAATGATTTGTTTTCTCAATCCAACATAACCATTGCAAAACATTACCTGACAGCCTGGCCAGTACTCTTGCTTTTCCTCGCAATTTCATTGTGTGTTATTTTATATTTTATCAGTAGGACATTTTACACAACAAAGAAAAACACCATTGTACTTGCCATCAGTTTTATCATCATATTACCATTTTCCTTTTATACTCACTTCAGCTCTCTCTTTGGCGAAGATAGCATTTTCTCCCGGAAAATGATATTATTAGCTAAGGAAATGAATGTCACTTATAAATCCTGGAATTGGCCTGAAAACCTGCAGGATAATGGAATGGCAATGCATGTCGTGATGACCAGTTCTCGAAAATCTGCACCTTTAGCCAGTAAAAACAATAAAGATACGTACAATCTTGAAAAGCGCGCAGGGAGTGCGGAATTACCAAAACATAAAACAGTTATTTACGTCCTGTGCGAATCATGCTGGTATGACAATGCCAACTTCAAAGAAATTATCACCCCAATATTAAATGAAGGTTTTGTTACGTTTCGAGCAACTTCACCCGTTTATGGCGGAGGTACTGCGAATGTTGAATTTGAAATGCTCACCGGCTTCCCCAGTAATTCAAGGGTATTATCTGGCATAATTTATCAAGAATATGCGACACAGTTCAAATCGCATACCGATTCCATTGCCAGCGCTCTGGGCGATAAAGGCTTTATCACCTATGCCGCACACAATTATTTAAAAGAGTTTTGGCACAGGGATACTGTTTATAAAAAATTTGGCTTTGAACGCTTCGATGGCCTTTATGAAATGTCGACTATAAGCCTGCCTGACCAAATTGTGGCAGGCAGAAAAAAATGGCAATGGCAACCCGATGATTACCTGCTTTACAAGTCAGCCATTGAACATTTAAAAAAAGCTGACGGAAAGAACATTTTCATGAATTTAATTACCATGTCAACACATGGCCCGTACCCTCATGAGAACGACTCAGGCGAGTACATCTATACCTTCGAATTGAAACAAGCAGTTGACCGCTTTGTTGACTTCTACAAGGAAGTAAAAGAAATAGATCCGAATGCCGTTGTTGTTGTTTATGGCGATCATAAGCCTGCACTGAATAAATTTTTCATGAACAGGAATGTTCTGCCACCCAATCTTTTCAGCAAAACAGGTGAAAATGACAATGATTTTGTATTTAAATGGGATATCAAACCGACAGATTACGGCGATGTCCCGGTGTTTGTCGCTGCGGGCAATGATAAAAACTTAGAAAAACTTGCTCAGGAAGCGAATAATCAACCCTATTTTTGCGTTTCATCTCTTATTGATAAATATTTAATTAATTCCGGACTAACAAGCTTCAGATATAACGTTAAAAATCGTTGTTTTGACACAAGTCATTCGTATGAAGAAAAAATCAATGCGATGCCATCATGGGTATATTCGATGGCACTATTCGAAGGCGATGAAAAATGATGTTTAAAGTGGCAATGAATATACCGGCATACTGATATCAAACAGGTTTTACAGCCTTAGCTTCTCAGCAACGTCCCGGTGGAATTCACTCAGTTCCATCGGGCTATTACTGCACAGCAACTTACTGATTAACGGCGCCACTCAGTACGAAGTCAAGCCCGCGCGCTAACCCCCGTTCCCGCCAGTACCGTCTGAAGCGCGTTAAAAGTTGTGTTACAATCATATAAATTTCATTAACATATTGTAGAACAACATGAGTACAACCCCCTTCATCCGCCCGCAGCTCACCCTGCCAAACGGCGCCGATAAACTTCTGCTCCACTCCTGCTGCGCCCCCTGCTCCGGTGAAGTCATGGAAGCTATCCAGGCCTCGGGCATTGACTACACCATTTTCTTCTATAACCCCAACATCCATCCGCAAAAGGAATACCTCATCCGTAAGGAAGAAAACATTCGTTTTGCAGAAAAACACGGCGTGCCGTTTGTTGATGCCGATTACGACACTGATAACTGGTTCGAGCGTGCCAAAGGCATGGAGTGGGAGCCCGAGCGCGGCGTCCGCTGCACCATGTGCTTCGATATGCGCTTCGAGCGTACGGCGCTCTTCGCGGCGGAAAATGGTTTCAGCGTTATCAGCAGCTCGCTGGGGATCTCTCGCTGGAAGAATATGCAGCAGATCAATGACTGCGGCCAGCGTGCGGCAGCGCGCTATCCGGGGATGGTCTACTGGGACTACAACTGGCGCAAACAGGGCGGCTCATCACGCATGATTGAGATCAGCAAGCGGGAACAGTTTTACCAGCAGGAATATTGCGGCTGCGTGTATTCCCTTCGGGACAGCAACCTGCACCGCAAGTCTCAGGGCCGCCCGCTTATCCGCATTGGCAAACTGTATTACGGCCAGGATGAGAACGAAAAATAACGCCCTCTTCTGGTGTAGATATATCTGAAAACCGGCCAATTCTCTCCGAAATTTAGCGTTCCGCCTCTCATCTTTTCAAAGAGAGGCTATCCTTTAACTATCAACAAAAGGAGGCAAAAATGTCTGATTTCGGTACTGATAAAAACACCCAGTTTGCTGAAGACAAAGCAAAAAATAAATTTGATGAACTTTCAGGTTCAGCCCAGCAGCAGTTCGGTGAATTCGTTGATTCACCGAAGCATCAGGTAAAAGGTGCTGCGAAAAAATATGCCGCACAGGCCAGCGATGCTGTCTCTGACGTGACTGAAGCGGTCAGAAATAACCCGCTCACCGGTCTTATCGCCGCGGGTGCGGTTGGTATTGTGCTTGGCCTGTTGCTGGGACGCAAATAAACAAGGCCCTTCGGGGCTTTATTTTTTAGCTGAACAATCTCACCATGCGGTCTAATTCCTCCTCTTTCACGGCGCGCGAGAGATAATATCCCTGAAAGTTTTTCACACCCAGCTCGACTAATTTTTCAAACTTCTCCTCACTGTCAACGCCCTCTGCAATACAAGCTGTTCCGGTCATGTCGCTGTAAATCTGTATCGCTTTAATCAGATTATAATCGTTGTCGTTCGCCACAAAATGATCGACGATGTCCCGATCCAGTTTCAGCCCATCAAAATGCACCTGCCTCACGGGGAACATGGCATGATGGCTTGAGAAGCAGTCGTCAAGAAACAGTTTGCACCCCGTATTACGCAGGTGCCGCATGGTTTCTGGGATGCTTTTATCTTTCGTTACATCAATATCTTCCGCGAATTCAAAGACCAGCTTTTCCGCCCACTGGGGGTTAAGCAGCATGCCGATGGCTTTCCTGGCCATCTCTGGCAGCGCGTTCCCGGACGCCAGGCGAGGCGGAATATTAACGGAAAAATAGAATTTACCGTTATATTTATTAATCCCGGACACGGCGGCGTGGATCACCATAGCCGTAATCTTTAGCCATACTTCATAATTAGCGATATCATTCAGAAAACGCGCTGGCTTTACTATTTTACCGTTCTTATTCCAGCGAATAAGTATCTCAAACCCCACCCCTTTCTTATCACGATCGGTAATGATCTGGTAGGCGGGAAATATCTCCCTTTTCACCAGCGCATTAAAAACTTCCGCTTCTTTATCCGTGAAGTCCACTCTTTGATTTTGGCTTTTAATCCGCCTTTCCACTTTTACATTGCGCGGTTCATTCAACCATCGCTTGATACAATGTAATTTCTGCAGACCTTCTTTACGATGGGTGTAAACCGTTTTATTAGAAAGCCTCAGTTTGTCGCACTGGTCTTTTATAGACATGCCGCGATAGAAGTTCAATAAAACATCAACTTCTCTTCTTGTCAGCCATTTGAGCTTTTCTGACGAAGAACAGTCCAGATAGTAATCGCGTAATAAGCGCGAGCGGTCTTTAAAGCCATTATTGTGGGTGTGGAAACAGGTTATTACATCAGATACGCTGGCTATGCGAATCAATGATAATTGATGACTATTATTTAGAAGACTACCCAGGGTTCGATACAGCCAGCTGTCCGGTATATCACCATACAGGGTAACACGACGAATAACAGGAAGTGAATTGAGTACGGATGCCAGTCGCGTCAGGCTCTCCAGGAGAGCTACCGTACC
Organism: Enterobacter sp. 22499; assembly: GCF_052044815.1. Lineage (NCBI taxonomy): Bacteria > Pseudomonadati > Pseudomonadota > Gammaproteobacteria > Enterobacterales > Enterobacteriaceae > Enterobacter > Enterobacter sp. 22499. The sequence continues at coordinate 242,776 of NZ_JBQENR010000001.1, forward strand.
TTTTCCCAGGAACACTACGATGTGAGCGTTTTGATGAATAAGGATATTTTCCTTGTCAGGATCAGATAACTCATCTCCATCAAAGTGAATATGCGCAGTCTCTATGCCGTACTTTTTGAGCAGCAGGTGATATCCCTGAAACGTAAAGCCGCAGGTTGAAATAACAAATCTTTGCTCGTTGCGCGCATCATTCCTGAGAGAAATTGGGTGGGTCATAACCTGCTCCTGGGCACGAAAGCGCCATTATTATTATGAGTATGTAAACCAACAGCGGTGTCTATAATAATTTTACTATACACCATCAGGTTAAGATACTGTTATCAACGCCATGCACTGTAACATCTTTGCGTTAATCACCCTTTTCCCATGCATAAATATAACTCTATATTTCTTTTAAAATACCGACCGCAAGCCACTTTTTCTCAGGTATAATGAAAATTCCGAAAAAGAAGGCTGGATACTTCATCTATCGGCTCATCAAATACGAGAAAAATGCTATGGATAATCACATCTCATCCAGGGCCTTGCTACATCGAAGGGATGTTATAAAAAGCAACCCGCGGTTTAGTGAGGCAATATTAGAGCACTACACAATCAATGACGCCATCTACAAAAAACAACCTTTGTTCTACAAGACAATGCTTCAGGAATCACGGTTTAACATTATTCTTTCCATGTGTTGTTTTATATTTGGCAATCAGGCCGAATCCGTCTCAGAGATAAAAGAGTTATGTTCCCGCTATAAAATAGCCAGCCCCAACAGCGTTATTGCGATCATTACGTTACTCAGAACCACGGGACGCATCAGGACCTGGCGCTGTACGGAAGACCGGCGAAAAACGAGAATTGCCCCAACCGAAAAAGGATTGAATGAACTCAAACGCTATATGTCCGGTGCATTTTTACCCGTCAGCATTCTTTACCCGACGTTTAATATTGATGTAAATCTGCTGGATAATGACACATTGAGAAATAATTTCTTCCGCCGCGCGGCAGAATATCTTTTCCGGGGATTAACGTTCAGAAAAGTTTTACCGGAAGTAGGGTTATTTATTGATAAGGATGGAGGCCGCATGATTATGCTGTATCTTTACCTGCAGGCCATAAAAAACAAATCCGCCCATGGCGCGGTTATTCAATATTCCGCCAGCACGCTCGCTAAAGAATTCTTTGTCTCCCGGATCCACGTCAACCGGATTATCAAATCAGCGCATGAGGCAGGTTATCTTAAAGATCGCGGTGACGGTCGTCTGTCGGTGTATCCGGCGTTTTTCGAACTGGTCGAAAACTATGCCGGATTATATTTCGCCTATGTTACTCATTACATTAACGTGGTGCCGAAGGAGCGACGCCACCCAAACAACGTAACGTCAACGGTATAATACAAATGGCGTTCGGTATCCCGAACGCCAATCTTTATCTTTCGCGCAGCGCCTCTTTTGCCTTGTTCAGCGGTTTCAACAGATAATCCAGGATGGTTTTGCTGCCGGTTTTAATATCTACCGTTGCAATCATCCCTGGAAAGACCGGAAAGTCTTTGCCCTGCTTATTGGTCAGGTGGTTACTGTCGGTGCGGATATAGACGCGGTAGTAGTAGACATCTCTTTTCACCTCGTCCTGCAGGGTGTCCGGCGAAATCATGGTCACCTCGCCCTCCAGCCCGCCATAGATGGAGTAGTCATAGGCCGTAATTTTCACCAGCGCTTTCTGGCCGGGGTGGATAAACGCGACATCGCGCGGCGAGATTTTCGCCTCAACCACCATCTGGTCGTCCAGCGGGACCAGGCTCATCAGCTTGCCGTTCGGGGGAATAACGCCGCCCACGGTCGTCACGTCAATATCCTTCACAATCCCACGCACCGGCGCGTTGAAGGTCAGCCGGGTCAGGGAGTCCTCACGCCCTTTCATCACCGAACGCTGGGCTTCAATCTCCGCGTTGGCTTTCGCCAGCTCTTCACGGGCGCGGACGTAATACTGATTTTTCATCTCGGTGATTTTATTCTCAAGCTCATTTTTTTGACGCTCAAGACGTAACACCTCAACCTTGCTGGCCGCCCCTTGGGTCACCAGCGGACGGGTCAACGACAGCTCGCGCTGCACCAGCTCGGCGCCCTGACGTAAGCCGGCCAGCCCTTTTTCAAGGCTCTCGCGATGGGACTGATAGAGCGCCGTTTCCTGTTTGACCAGCTCAACGTCATCGTCCAGTTCCTCGGGAAACGCGAGTTCCGTGTCGTTAACTTCGGCCTTCAGTCGCGCAGCCGTTGCCAGCGCCGCGTTCAGACGAGACTCGCTCTCCAGCACGCTGGACTCGGTTTTAGTCCGGTCAAGCTGTGCCAACTGCTGACCGCGCTCAACGATATCGCCTTCGCGAACCAGCAGGCTGTGGATAATCCCCCCTTCCAGGGACTGAATCACCTGCTCATGGGAGGACGGTATCACCTTGCCGCTGCCGGTCGTGACTTCGTCCAGCTGGAACAGGCTCGCCCATGCGATAAACACCGCCAGCAGGGCGAACAGCGACCATGCCACCAGCGAGGATCGCGGCAGGCGCGGCTCTTTCAGACGGCTGTTATAACGGGAGAAATCGTTCATGCCGCACCCTCCTCTGCTACAGCCGCCGGCTTCATGGTCACGGTGCGCTGTGCCGCCTTTTGCGGCGCCAGCCCGTGCTGATGCAGGATCGCGTCGCGCGGACCGTCCATCACCACCTTGCCGTTTTCCAGTACAATAATGCGGTCGACCAAATCCAGAATCGGCAGGCGATGGGTTGCTACCACCAGCGTCCGGCGCTTGCCCAGCCATTTGTGAAGATGCTGAATAAACTGCTTCTCGCTCATCTCGTCCAGCCAGGCGGTAGGCTCATCCAGCAGCAGGATATTCGGGGCAGTGATCAGCGCGCGCGCCAGCAGCAGCGCCTGACGCTGTCCGCCGGAGAGGCCCGTTCCGCCCTCGTTGATGATGGTGTTCAGCCCCATTTTCTGCTTACGCACGTACTCCAGCGCGCCGCTATTGACCAGCGCCTGATGAATTTCATCGTCGGTGGCGAGCGGGTTCCCCATCAGGATATTGTCCCGCACGGAGCCAAAGAACAGCCGCGCCTGCTGGCTAAGCAGCTGCATGTCGCGACGCAGGTCGGCCGGGTCCAGATGATTGAGAGCAATATCGTCCAGCAGAATGCTCCCCTGCTGCGGCTCCTGCATGCCCGCCAGAAGCTGCAGCAGCGTGCTTTTACCGGAGCCGTTACGCCCGAGCACCGCCACGCGCTCACCGGCGCGAATCTGCAGTTTGCTGATGTTCAGCACGGTGAGTTTCTCTTCCTCGTCATAGTAGAAGCCGACGTCTTCCAGCCGGTAATCCCCGCGCAGGTGCGCTTTGTGCACCTTCTTGCCGTGCTGCGGATCGTCAATCGGGCGCTGCATCAGGTCGTCCAGCCCCTTGCGGGCCACTTTTGCCGACTGCCAGCGCGAGAGCACGCCAGAGATCTGCGACAGCGGCGCGATGGTACGCGATGCCAGAATCGAGGTTCCCACCAGCGCACCGGTGGTCATGTCGCCGCTGATGACCAGGTAACAGCCCACCAGCAGGACCACCGCATAGACGATGGACTGCACCTCCTGGGTCCAGGTCAACAGCAGCCCCGTCAGCCAGCGCTGCTTCATGCCGACGCTGGCGGCCACGTCGTTGGTGTTGTTCCACTGGTTCTGGAAACGCTGCTCGGCGCGCATCAGCTTGATGTCTTCAATGCCCTGCACCGCCTCCACCAGCGTCGCGTTACGAATGGCGGATTCACGCATCCCTTCGCTGGAGAGTTTCCCCAGCGGGCGCTGCACCAGCAGGCCCGGAATAAGCAGCAGCGGCACGGCGAGCAGGACTACCAGCACCAGTGGGCCGCCAATCATCCACAGAATAAAGACGAACAGAAGGAAGAACGGCAGGTCGGAGATCGCCGCAATGGTGGTCGAGGTGATGAGCTCGCGCACCGACTCCAGCTCGCGGATCTGGGCGATAAACGATCCGGTTGATTTGGAGCGCGCCCCGTTTTTAATTCGCAGCGCGTGGGCAAAGACGCGTTCTGAGATGCGCAGGTCGGCGCGTTTCCCCACCACGTCCGAAATATGCACGCGCAGCATGCGCATGATGAATTCAAACACGATGGCGAGCATGACGCCGCCAAACAGCACCCACAGCGTGGCCTCCGACTGCGACGGTACCACCCTGTCGTACACCTGCATGGAGAAGACCATGCCGGAGAGCGCCAGCACGTTAGCGACCAGCGCCACCAGCATGATGTCGCTGTAGCGGCGCCAGTCCTTCAGCGCCAGCTGCCAGAACCAGTTTTTCTCATACGGTTTGATGTAGTCGTCCACGCGGGCATCCGGCGTAGACTCAAGCGGGCGCAGCACCAGCAGCGTTTTCAACCGTGAGCCGAGCGCGTCCCGCGTTAGCGTCGTCTCCAGCCCGCCGTCGCCGCTGAACTGCAGGCTGACGTTGCCTTCGTTGTCCATGCGGTTAATGACCGCGATTTGACCGCCAGTGAATTCCGCCAGCAGCGGCAGGCGCCACGGATCGAGAGATGTTGCATCCGTCGCCACGCGCATTCCCAGCCCTAGCTGGCGCGCCATCTCCTCCAGCACCAGCTGGCGCGGAGACTGACTTTCATGGTTAATCGTGACCCGAACGTGCTCCACCGAAAAGTCCAGCCGGTAGTGCTTCGCGATGATGAGCATGCCCTGCAGCCAGGGTTCGTACTGTGGATGTGTCTTCATAATCTCCGGGTTAACGCCATTCGTGTAAAGAAACGCCAAAAGGCCGCGAGGATTGCTCCCCGCGGCGTTGGTTTACGCAATTAACAGCTGATGATTCGCCAGCAGCGTCGCCAGGTCCGTCTGCACGCCGTTCAGCGTCACCAGGGTGGTTGGCGAGAACTGGCCGCCGGTACCGTCCAGATCCACCTGGATTTCGGTATTGCTGCCGTTCTGCACCACGCGGACGTAATCGGTGATGTTGCCCGCGCTGCTGTCCAGCGTGGCCACGCCGTTCACGTAGCTCGCCGAGCCCGTGCCGGTATAGCCGCTGCCAGAGAGCAGATCGCGCAGGTCAATACGATCCGTGTCCGCAGTCCCTTCCCAGGTGCCGACGGTGAAGCCGTTCACCACGTCGTGACCGTTACCGCCCGTCGCGTCCGACGCGTTGATCAGCTTGTAGAGCAACGTATCGTGACCGCCGCTGCCGATGTTGAAGGTGTCGTTCCCGCCGCGGCCTTCGAACTGGTTATCACCGCTGTTGCCGGTAATGACGTCGTCGAAGTTCGAGCCGTTGATGCCCTCAATGTTGAGCAGTCGTGACGTACCGAACCCGGTGTCCTGCGCGGTAGAGAGACGCAAATCAACGGTTACGCCGGAGGTCGCATTGCGGTAATCCACCACGTCCATCCCGCCGGTGTTGCTCCAGGTGTCGTAGTCGGAATGGGTATTCCAGCCGCCGGAGCCGTTGTAGGTATAGGTGCCATCCTCTGCGATAAAGGTGTCGTTATACCCGGTCCCGGTGAGGGTCCCGCTGTGGCCGCCTGTAGCTGCTTCGGCCGTCAGGACGTAGCCCTCTTTGCCGTTGCCCGCCTCCAGACCGCTCCAGGTGACGTTATCCGACACGCCGTTGGTGATCTTCAGGATCTCGGCCGAATAGGTTTCATTCGGATCCAGCCCGTAGAAGCTCACCAGCGCAGAGGTATCGTTCGAACCAATACCAGACTGGGCGTTGATGATCTGCGAAGCCACCAACACGCCCGCGGCGTTGTACAGATTGACCGTGTTGCCGTAGAAGGCGTTGATGCCCTCGCTGTCGACAATGTGCAGGTGCATCGCGGTACCGTCAGCAATTTTGGCGCTGTTTTGCACCAGCACCACCTTGCCGTTCTGCTGCGACACCAGCAGATCCTTCGCGCCGTCCCAGTTGTAGTCCACTGCCGCCACGCCGGTGGCTTAGGCCAGACCAGTCTTAAGCTGGCTGGCGGTCCAGCTGGAACCGTAACCGTTGTTGGTGAACAGCGTCGCCGTCTGTGAACCGCCGTAGGTGCTGAGCTTGATGATGTCCATCTGCCCGTCCCCGTTCCAGTCCACCGCCACCGAGAGATACCCCGCCGTGGCGTTAGAGGCTTCCACCGCGCTCTTGGTGGTCGAGAGCTTCCCGGTACCGTCGTTGTAGTAGATCACCCCGCCGTTGTTGTTGTAGCTGCTGCCCAGGTACAGATCCATGTAGCCATCACCGTTGAAATCCGCCCACGTCATAGACGCCGCCGTGGTGGTATTCGCGGCGTTTACCACAAACACGTTGGTCAGGTTCTGGCCGATGGAGAGCGTGCCGTTGCCGTTGTTGTTGATCACGGTTAACGAGTACGCGCCACTGCGGTTGGTGTGCTGAACGATATCCACCGTACCGTCGTTGTTCAGGTCGACGCCGGAGATTTCACGTCCGGAATCGAACTGACCGTAGAAACCGCCCTCCCCGCCGGTGCCGTCCGGCGACAGAACGCCGTTGTTGTTCACCAGGTAGGTCAGTGAGTCCATACCGGCATCGCCGTACGCCAGATCCAGATAGCCATCGCCGGTTTTATCGTACGCAATCACGCCGCCGTACCAGATGGTGGTCCCCATCGCCAGCTGGCTGGCGTTATAGGTGCTGCCATCGTAGGTCCACATCACCTGAGTAGACCCGGCGTAGGTATTCTCGGTCGCGAAGATATCCTGCGTGCCGTTACGGTCAAAGTCGGCGGCAGTCTGGCTCACCACGTAGTAGCCGCGGGTGTTGGTCAGCGTATTGCCGGCATAGGTCGAGCTATCGCTGCTGGAGTAAGCCTGAGTGTTCGCAATGATATTCCACAGACCGCTGCTGTTCATGCCGAAGGTCATGGTGGAGTTGTTGCTGTTCCCCGCCGTGGTCGCCCAGTCGGTATTCACCGTGGTGGTATCAATCACCAGGCTGCCGGTCGCCGTACCGGTGGTATTGCCGTTCCCCGCGCTGCTCTTCACCTGCGCCGTCACGCTGTAGCCCGCCACGCTCAGGGCATCGCCGTCCGGGATCTGCAGGTACCAGGTATTGTGATCCGGGTCGACTACCACGGCACCACCCGTCTGGGAGGTGTAGGTTTTCCCGTTCACCGTCACCACCAGGTATTCACCGTTCACCAGGTCGGCGGAGACGGTACCGCTGACGATTGGGGTGGTATCCGACGTGGTCTGGGCGGTAATCGCCGCCGTGGTGGTCGGGATACTGGTATCAACGTTCAGCACGAAGCCGTCCGATTCCGTGTAGTTACCGGCTTTGTCGGTCACGCGCACGATGTACGTGTGGTTGCCATCGCTCAGGCCGTTATCCTGGAAGGACCAGCTTGCGCTGCCGTTCATGGTCACCTGACCGAGCAGAACGCCGTCGCGGTATAGCTGGACGATCTCGCCGTCTTCAGGAGCGCGGTTGAGCGTACCGTTGATCAGCGGCGCGTTATCGTCCGTGGCTACCGCACTGCCAAAGGTGCCCTGACGCTCGCCTTCACCGTCGGTATAGCTCACTACCGTGCCTACCGTAGCTGGCGGCGTGGTGTCCACCGTCACCACCTGAGAGGCGGTGGAGCCGACGTTGCCCGCCTGGTCGATAATCCGCACCTGCCAGGTGTAGTCTCCGTCAGGCAGAACACGGGTATCGGTGTAGCTCCAGCGCTGGTTGATGACCGTGGCATCAACCCAGGTGTTTCCGCCGTCGAGGCTGATCTGCACCCGTTCGTCGCTCGCCAGCGCGCTGCCCAGCGAGCCGTTGATGGTCAGGGTGGTGTCCATAGTGATGAAATCACTCCCGGACTGCCCGGTATCATCGCTGATGCTGTCGATGGTGATGCCGTACTGCGGCGCCTGGGTATCCACCGTCACGGTCTGGGTGGTAGTGGCACCGACGTTGCCCGCCTGATCGACTACCCGCACCTGATAGCTGTAATCGCCGTCGGCCAGGGTGCGCGTGTCGTTATAGCGCCACTGGGTACCGCTTACCGTGGCATACACCCAGGTGCTGCCGCCGTCCATGCTCACCTGCACGTACTCACCCGCCCCTAACTCTGCGCCAAGCGTGCCATGCAGGGTGTACGAGGTCGAACTGGTCAGGAAGTCGTTATTGTCGAAGCCGGTATCCACGGTGATGTTATCCACCGTCACCGTAATCGCCGCATCCGGGGCGACCGTATCGACGGTCACCTGCTGATGGGCGCTGGCGCCCACGTTGCCCGCCGCATCCACCACGCGCACGTAGTAGTCATAGGTCTGGTTACCCAGCGTACGTCCGTCCACGTAGTACCAGCTGTTGCCGGTGACAATCACGTTCTGCCAGGTGACGCCGCCGTCGATGCTGATCTGGGCATACTCGCCGTCGGCCAGCGTCGCGCCGAGCGAGCCGTGCAGCGTCAGGGACGTATCGTTGGTGATAAAGTCGCTGCTGCTCAGGCCGGTATCGTCGCTGATGCTGTCGATAGCGATCGTTTTGCTGGCGTCCGGCGCAACCGTATCAATCGTCACGACCTGGCTGGCGGTGGCGCTGATGTTGCCTGCGTCGTCAATCACGCGCAGCTGGTAGTTGTAATCCCCGTCGGCCAGCGTACGACCGTCCACGTAGGTCCAGGTCAGGCCGCTCACGCTGACGTCGGTCCAGGTGACGCCGCCGTCGAGGCTGATCTGCGCGTGGTCGCCGCTGCCCAGCGCCGCGCCGAGCGTCCCTTTCAGGCTGATCTGGTTGTCGCTGGTGATAAAGTCGCTGCCGGACAGGCCGGTATCCTGGGTAACGGAATCCACGGTAATGGTCGTTGCCGCAGGCTTCGTCAGGTCAATCACCACGTCCTGGCTGTCCGTTGCCCCCACGTTGCCCGCGCTATCGATCACCCGCACCTGGTACTGATACGTACCGTCCGTCAGGGTGCGACCATCGGTGTAGCGCCACGTGGTGCCGGTCACCGTCAGGTCAATCCAGGTGGTGCCGCCGTCGAGGCTGATCTGCGCCTTCTCGTTATTGCCGAGCTGCGCGGTCAGGGAGCCGTTGACCACTACCTGCTTATCGTTGGTGATGAAATCCGTCGCGCTCAGGCCGGTGTCGTTTTGCAGCGAATCAATGCTGATGCCCATCGACGGCGCGGTGAGATCGACGGTGACGGTGTGGTTATCGCTGGCGCTGTTGCCGATGGCGTTGCTGACCTGCGCCTTAATCACGTACGAACCGCCGTCTGCCAGCGCGGTGACGTCTGCGCTGCCCACCGTGTAGCTCCAGGTGCCGTCATTCTGCACGGTCGCCGCGTAGGTTTTGCCGTTCAGGGTGATGGTCACCGTCTGGCCCGCAGGCGCGTCGGTGGTGCCGCTGACAACCAGCGGCGTGCCGTGTTCGGCCGCATTGACGATATCGTCCTGCGCAAAGGTGTTAATGGTGATGGTTGGGACATCGCCGTTCAGCGTCACGTCATGGGTTGCGCTACCCGGGTTGCCCGCCCTGTCGCTTACCGACGCGGTAATGGTGTAATCCCCGTCGCTCAGGCCGAGGAAATCACGCCCCGGCACGAAGACCGACCACGTTCCGTCCGCCCCGACGGTCGCCTGATAGCTGTGCCCGCTGAAGGAAACGGTTACCGTCTGGCCCTGTTCTGCCGTGGTGGTGCCGCGGATGGTCTGACCCGCCAGCTGCTCCGCGTTGTTGACGATATCGTCATCCGCCACGGTGCTGATGGTCACGGTCGGCGCAGCGGTATCCACCGTTAAGGTGTGCGTGGTCTGGCCGCCGTTACCGGCTTTGTCGTTGACCGACGCGGTGACCGTCAGCGCCCCCTGGCTCAGAGTAGCCAGATCTGCCGCCGGCACATCGAGCGTCCAGGTGCCGTCGCTGCCCACAAGCGCAGTGTAGGTTTTGCCGCCCAGCGTCACGGTGACGGTCTGGCCCGCCTCCGCGCTGGACGATCCGTGTACCGTCAGCGGCTGCTGCGCTTCCAGCGCGTTCAGCATGTCGTCACCCGACAGTGTCGCAATGCTCACGACAGGCGCGGTGGTATCCACGCTGATGCCGTGCGTCGCCGAGGCGCTGTTGCCCGCGCTGTCCTGCGCCGACACGGATACCTGATAGCTCGCGCCATCGGCCAGGGCACCCACGTCTGCGGCCGGAACGGTGGTCGTCCAGCTGCCGTCGTTCTGGATGGTGGCCGTATAGGTCTTGCCGTTCAGCGTCACGGTGACCTGCGTCCCGCTGGCGAACTGGGCGCTGGAGCCGTTAATCACCAGCGAACTACCCGCTTCTGCCGCGTTGATGACGTCGTCACCGCTGAGGGTGTTCACCGTCAGCGCCACGGAAGCCGTATTCACCACCACATCGTGAGTCTGGGTGCTGCTGTTGCCCGCGCTGTCGGTAATGGTCGCGCTAATGGTCACGGTGCCGTCGGTCAGGGCAGAAATCACGCTGGCCGGAACGCCCACGCTCCAGTTGCCGCTGGCGTCAACGGTGGTGGTGTACTGGTTTGAACCGATGGTGATGACCAGCTTATCGCCGACGCTCGCGCCGGTTGCCGTGCCGCTCACGATCTGCGCCTGCCCGTGCTCCACGCTGTTGATGACGTCATCGCCCGCCACAGCCTTAAAGCTGACGGACGGCGGTGTGGTATCAAGCGTAATCGCTTTGCCCGCGCTGCCCGGGTTACCCGCGGCGTCGCTCACGCTGACCTGCACGGTGTAGCCGTTATCGGCCAGTGCGGAGAGGTCAGTGCCCGGCACGTTGACGCTCCAGATACCGCCCTGCTGCACCTGAGCGCTATAGCTCTTGCCGCCCAGCGTCACGGTGACCGTCTGCCCGGCTTCCGCTGTGGTGGTGCCGGAGATGGTCACGCCCGCAGCCGCTTCGCTGCCGTTAATCACGTTATCACCTGCCACCGTATCAATCGTCACGGTCGGCGCGGTCGCATCCACGCTGTACTCGCGGCCTGCCGTCGCGCTGTTGCCGTGCACGTTGGTGACGCTCACCTGCACGCTGGCGTCGCCGTCCTTCAGGCCCGCGAGATCCGCGGAAGGCACGGTGGCCGTCCAGTTGCCGTCGGCATCCACTTTCGCGGTGTAGGTTTTTCCGCCGAAGGCGATTGTGACGGTCTGGTTTTCCTCCACGTTCGAGGTGCTGCCCGAGAGCACCAGATCCGCGCCTTTCTCCGCCGCGTTAATCACGTCGTCGGTGGCGATCGCATCGATGCTGATAGCCACAGCCGCCAGATCGACGGTGACGTCGTGACTGATGGAGACCGGGTTGCCCGCGCTGCTCTGGCCTGCCACGGTGACGGTCACCGCGCCTGCTGCCAGGGCACCCACGTCTGCGGCCGGGATCGCCGCGCTCCAGGTACCGTTCGCCAGCACGGAGGCCGCATAGGTTTTGCCGTTAACGGTCACGGTGAGCGTGGTGCCCGCCGCCAGCCCGTCGCTGGAGCCGGTGACGATCAGGTTCTGTCCGTGCTCGATGCTGTTGATCACATCATCGCCCGCCACGGTATTGATACGCAGACCCGGCAGGCTGGCGTCTATAACGATTTCGCGCTCGCCCGCGCCGGTATTGCCGTGGCCGTTGGTGACGGTCGCCGACACGGTCAAATCGCCGTTGCCCAAGGCCGTCAGGACGGACTCCGGCACGCTCACGGACCAGGTCAGATCGCTCTGCACCGTCGCGGTGTAGCTGTTGCCGCCGATGTTCACCGTCACCGTGTTACCGGCTTCCGCGTTCGCCACCTTACCGGTGATGGTCTGGCCTGCCGCCACTTCTGCCGCGTTGATGACGTTATCACCCGCCACGGTGTTGATGGTGACGGTCGGCAGCGCGGTGTCGACCAGCAGGTTCGCCGTATTGCTGACGCTATTGCCCACGCCGTTGGTCGCGGCTGCGCTCAGGGTGTAATTCGCTTCGCCCAGACCCGCCAGATCCACCGCCGGAACCGTCAGGCTCCAGGTGCCGTCTGCGGCGGTAGTTGCAGTGTAGTTTTTTCCGTTGAGGGTCACGGTCACCAGGGTGCCTTCCGCGAGGTTGGCGCTGGTGCCGCTGACGCTCAGATCCTGACCTTTTTCCACCGCGTTCAGGACATTATCGCCGCTGATGGCGTTAAAGCCCACGGACGGCAGCCCGGTGTCCACGGTGACGTTATGGCTGCCGCTGCCGGTGTTGCCCGCCGCGTCGGTAACAGACGCAATGACGGTCACGGTGCCGTCGCTGAGGCCGGAAATCACGCTCGCCGGAACGCCCACGCTCCAGTTCCCCGCCGCGTCCAGCACGGTGGTGTAAGTCTGGCCGCCGATGGTCACGGTGACCTTATCGCCCGCTGCTGCGCCGGTGGCGGTGCCGCTAATGATTTGCGCCTGCGCGTGCTCAGCGAGGTTAATCACGTCGTCGCCCGCCACGGTGTTGATGGTCACCGCAGGCACGGTCACGTCCACCGTCAGGTTATGGTTTACGGATGCCGGGTTGCCCGCCTTGTCGCTTACGCTCGCGGTCACGGCGACGCTGCCGTCGCTGAGCGACGCCAGATCCGCCGCCGGAACGTCCAGCGTCCAGCTGCCGTTAGCGCTGACGGTTGTGGTGTAGTCCTTGCCGTTCAGCGACACGGTCACGGTCTGGCCCGCTTCGGCGGTGCTGGTGCCGGAAACCGTCAGGTCAGACTGCGCTTCCGTGGCGTTCAGGATGTCGTCAGTCGCCATCGTATTGATGGTGACGGACGGCGCAGTGGCATCCACGCTGTACTCGCGGCCCGCCGAAGCGCTGTTGCCGTTCACGTTGGTGACGCTCACCTGCAGGCGGGCGTCGCCGTCCTTGAGGCTCGCCAGATCCGCAGCCGGCACGGTATAGGTCCAGTTGCCGTCTGCTTCTACGGTAGTGGTGTAGATTTTACCGTTCAGGCTCAGGGTGACGGTCTGCCCGGCTTCCACGTTGGTGGTCGCGCCGGACAGCACCAGATCCGCCCCTTTCTCCGCCGCGTTGATCACGTCGTCGGTGGCAATGGCGTTGATGCTGATGGCAACGGTAGCCAGATCCACGGTCACGTCGTGGCTGATGGTAATCGCATTACCCGCCGCGCTGTCGCCGGTGACGCTGATTTTTACTGTGCCTTCCGGCCACGCGCTCACGTCCGCAGACGGAACCGCCGCGCTCCAGGTGCCGTCCGCCAGCACCGTCGCCGCATAGTCTTTGCCGTTCACGGTAACGGTCAGCGCCGTGCCCGCCGCCAGCCCGTCGCTGGAGCCGGAAACGATCAGGTTCTGCGCATGCTCAATGCTGTTGACCACGTCGTCGCCCGCCACGGTGTTCACGCGCAGGCCCGGCAGGTTAGCGTCGATCGCGATCTCACGCTCGCCGCTGCCGGTGTTGCCGTGGCCGTTGGTGACGGTTGCCGTCACGCTCAGGCTGCCGTTGCCGAGTGCGGTCAGCACATCAGACGGCACGTTCACGGACCAGCTCAGATCGTTCTGCACCGTTGCGGTATAGCTGTTGCCGCCAATGGTCACGGTTACGGTGTTGCCCGCTTCGGCATTCGCCACGGTACCGCTCAGGGTCTGGCCTGCCGCCACTTCCGCCGCGTTGATAACGTTATCGCCCGCCACGGTGTTGATGGTGACGGTCGGCAGCGCGGTGTCGACCAGCAGGTTCGCAGCGCTGCTCACGCTGTTGCCCACGCCGTTGGTGGCGGCCACATTGAGGGTGTAACTGGCCTGACCGAGACCGGCCAGATCCGCAGCCGGAACCGTCAGGCTCCAGGTGCCGTCCGCAGCGGTCGTTGCGGTGTAGTTTTTACCGTTGAGGGTCACGGTTACCACGGTGCCTTCCGCCAGGTTGGCGCTGGTGCCGCTGACGCTCAGATCCTGACCTTTTTCCACCGCATTCAGAACGTTATCGCCGCTGATGGCGTTAAAGCCCACGGACGGCAGCCCGGTATCAACGGTCACGTTATGGGTGCCGCTGCCGGTGTTGCCCGCCGCGTCGGTAACAGACGCAGTGACGGTCACGGTGCCGTCGCTGAGGCCGGAAATCACGCTGGCCGGGACGCCCACGCTCCAGTTACCTGCCGCGTCCAGCACGGTGGTGTAAGTCTGGCCGCCGATGGTAACGGTGACCTTATCGCCCGCTGCCGCGCCGGTGGCGGTGCCGCTGATAATCTGCGCCTGACCGTGCTCGGCGACGTTAATCACGTCGTCGCCCGCCACGGTGTTGATGGTGACCGCAGGGACGGTCACGTCCACCGTCAGGTTATGGTTTACGGATGCCGGGTTGCCCGCCTTGTCGCTCACGCTCGCGGTTACGGTCACGCTGCCGTCGCTGAGCGCCGCCAGATCCGCCGCCGGAACGTTCAGCGTCCAGCTGCCGTCCGCGCTGACGGTTGTGGTGTAGTCTTTGCCGTTCAGCGACACGGTCACGGTCTGGCCCGCTTCGGCGGTGCTGCTGCCGGAAATCGTCAGGTCAGACTGCGCTTCCGTGGCGTTCAGGATGTCGTCAGTCGCAATCGTATTAATGGTGACGGATGGCGCGGTGGCATCCACGCTGTACTCGCGGCCCGCCGAGGCGCTGTTGCCGTTCACGTTGGTGACGCTTACCTGCACGCTGGCGTCACCGTCCTTCAGGCCCGCCAGATCTGCCGCTGGCACCGTGGCGGTCCATTTACCCTCAGCGTCCACCGTGGCGGTGTAGTTCTTGCCGCCGAAGGTGATGGTGACGGTTTGATTTTCCTCCACGTTTGAGGTGGTGCCGGAGAGCACCAGATCCGCCCCTTTCTCCGCCGCGTTAATCACGTCGTCGGTGGCAATGGCGTCGATGCTGATAGCGACGTTCGCCAGATCCACCGTCACATCGTGGCTGATGGAAACCGGATTGCCCGCGCTGCTCTGGCCTTCAACGGTCACGGTGACCGTGCCCGCTGCCAGGGCACTTACGTCCGCAGAAGGGAGAGCCGCGCTCCATGTACCGTCCGCCAGTACCGTCGCGGGATAGGTTTTGCCGTTGACGGTAACGGTCAGCGCCGTGCCTGCGCTCAGGCCATTGCTGGAACCGGTAATAATCAGGTTCTGTCCGTGCTCGATGCTGTTGATCACGTCGTCGCCCGCCACGGTGTCCACGCGCAGACCCGGCAGGCTGGCGTCTATCGCGATCTCACGCTCGCCGCTGCCGCTGTTGCCTACGCCGTTCGTCACGCTGGCGGTTACAGTCAGATCGCCGTTGCCCAGCGCCGTCAGGACCGATTCCGGTACATCGACGGACCAGGTCAGATCGCTCTGTACCGTTGCGGTGTAGCTGTTGCCGCCAATCGTTACGGTCACGGTGTTGCCCGCTTCGGCATTCACCACGGTGCCGCTAATAGTCTGGCCTGCGGCCACTTCTGCCGCGTTGATGACGTCATCGCCTGCCACGGTGTTGATCGTGACGCCCGGCAGAACGGACTCCACGTTGACGGTGTGCGAGGTGCTGGTGCTGTTGCCGACGCTGTCCGTTGCGGAGGCAGTGACGGTGTAAAGCGCTTCACCCAGTTGACCTACTTCGCTCGCCGGAACGGTCGTGGACCATTTACCGTTGGCCTCAACCGTGGCGCTGTAGGCTTTGCCGTTGAGCATCACGGTCACCACCGCGCCCGCCGCCAGTCCGGAAGCCGTACCGTTGATGGTCAGATCCTGCGTTTTCTCGCTGCTGTTGATCACATCGTCACCGGAGACGGTGTCAATGGTCAGCACCGGCGCGCTCAGGTTGACTTCCACCTCGCGCGTCGCGCTGTTGCTGTTTCCGGCTTTGTCGGTCAGCGCCGCGGTGATGGTGTAATCCCCGGCGGTCAGGGCACCGACGTCCGCCGCAGGCACGCCCACGCTCCAGTTGCCGGAAGCATCCAGCGTCGCCGTGTAATCTTTGTTATTGATGGTGACGGTCACCACGTCGCCCGCCGCCGCGCCGGTCACTGAGCCGGTAACGATCAGAGCCTGCCCGTGCTCGGCGCTGTTGATCACGTCGTCATCGGAAACGGTGTTGATGGTCAGCTGTGGCACGGTGGTATCGACCAGCACATCGCGAGCCGCAGAGGCCGGGTTGCCCGCTTTGTCCGACACGGCGGCGCTGATGGTATAGTTCCCGTCGGTAATCGCGCCCAGATCCGCAGAAGGCACGGTCACGCTCCAGCTGCCGTTTGCCTGCACGGTGGTGGTGTAATCCACGCCGTTCAGCGTGACGGTCACGGTCTGGCCCGCTTCGGCGTTAGAGACGCCGTTGACGACCAGATCCTGCTGCGCTTCGGCGGCATTGATGATGTTGTTGTCGCTGACGATTTCGATGGAGACCGTCGGCGCGGTGGCGTCCACGCCGTACTCGCGTCCCGCCGAGGCGCTGTTGCCGTTCACGTTGGTGACGCTCACCTGCACGCTGGCGTCGCCATCCTTCAGGCCAGCCAGATCTGCCGACGGCACGGTCGCCGTCCAGTTGCCGCTGGCATCCACTTTCGCCGTGTAGGACTTGCCGCCGAACGTGATGTAAACCGTCTGGTTCTCTTCCACGTTGCTGGTGGAACCTGAAAGCACCAGATCTGCGCCTTTTTCTGCCGCATTAATCACGTCGTCGGTCGCAATCGCGTCAATGCTGATAGCAACCGTCGCCAGATCGACCTTCACGTCGTGGCTGATGGAGACCGGGTTGCCTGCCGCGCTATTTCCCTCGACCTTCACGGTGACCGTGCCTGCGCCGAGCGCGCTGACGTCTGCCGCCGGAATGGCCGCCGTCCAGGTACCGTCTGCCAGCACAGTGGCCGCGTAGGTTTTGCCGTTGACGATCACGCTCAGCGCCGCGCCCGCTGCCAGGCCGTCGCTGGAGCCGGTAATAATCAGGTTTTGCGCGTGCTCAATGCTGTTGATCACATCGTCGCCCGCCACGGCATCGACGCGCAGGCCCGGCAGGTTGGCGTCTATAACGATTTCGCGCTCGCCGGTTCCGGTGTTGCCGTGGCCGTTGGTGACGCTGGCTGACACCGTCAGTTCGCCGTTACCGATGGCGGTTAAGACCGTGGACGGCACGTTGACCGACCAACTCAGATCGTCCTGAACCGTCGCGGTATACGTATTGCCGCCGATTGAAAGGGTGACAGTGTCACCGCTCGCCGCGCCGCTCACCTTCCCGCTCAGGGTTTGTCCGGAAGCGACTTCCGCCGCGTTAATCACGTCATCGATGGCGATTGCGTTAATGGTGACCTGCGGCAACGCGCTGTCGACCAGCACGCTATGGCTGGCGTTCGCGCCGTTGCCTGCGCTATCGGTCACGCTTGCCGTGACGGTATAGCTCGCTTCGCCCAGCGCAGAGACGTTCGCCGCCGGAACGGTCACGCTCCAGCCGCCGCTGGCGTTGGTGTTCGCGGCGTAGCTGATGCCGTTCAGGATCACCGTAATGGCTGTACCTTCCGGCTGGTTGCTGGTGCCCGAAATCAGCAGGTCCTGGCCTTTCTCGACCGCGTTAATCACGTCGTCAAGCGCCAGGGTATTGATGGCAATCTCCGGCGCAGCCAGGGAGACGTCAAATTCATGCGTGGCGGTGGTGCTGTTACCCGCTTTGTCGGTGAGGGTCGCGGAAATCGTCTGCTCGCCGTTAGCCAGCGCGCCCACGTCTGCCGCCGGAACGCCCACGCTCCAGCTTCCGGACGCGTCCAGCATCGCGGTGTAGTCTTTGCCGTTCAGGGTGACGGTAATGACGTCACCCGCCTGCGCGCCCGTGACCTTGCCGGAGACGATCAGCGCCTGGCCGTGCTCGGCAATATTCACGATGTCGTCGCCCGCAACGATGTTAAAACTAATCTGCGGCACGGTGGTATCCACCAGCACGGAGGCATCCGCGCTGGCCGGGTTGCCGGCTTTGTCGGATACGGAAGCCGTGACCGTGGCGTTACCGTCGGTAATGCCCGCCAGATCGGCTGCCGGCACGTCCAGCGTCCAGCTACCGTCAGCCTGCACCTGCGCGGTGTACTGGTTGCCGTTGAAGGTTACGCTGACCGTCTGGCCTGCTTCGGCAGTGGACGTCCCGCTCAGGGTCAGATCCTGCGCTGCCTCAGCCGCATTCAGCATGTTGTCGCCGCTGATGGTATTGATGGTCACCGTTGGCGCGGCGGTATCGACGCTGAACTCCTGCGCAGACGACGCCGCGTTGCCGTTCAGATTGCTCACGCTGACCTTCACGCTGGCGTCGCCGTCCTTCAGGCCGCTCAAATCGGCTGCCGGTACGGTGTACGTCCAGTCGCCGTTGGCGTTCACCGTCGTGGTGTAGGTTTTACCCGCAAAGGTGATGGTGACGGTCTGGCCCGCTTCTACGTTCGCGGAGGAGCCGGAAAGCACCAGATCCTGACCTTTTTCTGCCGCGTTGAGCACGTTGTCCGCGGTCACGCTGTTGATGCTGACGGCGACCGGCGCGAGATCGACGTCCACGATGGTGCCGATAGTCACCGGGTTGCCGGAAGGATCCTGCGCGCTTGCCTTGATATCCAGCGAACCGTCCGCCCACTGGGACACGTCCGCTGCCGGAACCGCCGCCTGCCAGGTACCGTCCGCCAGTACGGTTGCGGAATAGATCTTGCCGTTAATGGTCACCGTGACGGTGCTGCCCGCTGCCAGATCGGTGCTTGAACCGGAAACAATCAGGTTCTGAGCGTGCTCAATGACGTTAATGACGTCATCACCCGCCACGGTATCAATACGCAGGCCCGGCAGTTGGGCGTCGATGGTGAAGTCCAGCGAAGACGAACCGGTATTACCGTGCGCGTTGGTAACGCTGGCCGATACGGTCAGTTCGCCGTTGCCGAGCGCGGTTAACTGGCTCTCGGTTAACGGCAGGCTCCATGAGAGATCGTCCTGCACGGTAGCGGTGTATGTCTGCCCGCCGAGGATAATCGTGACGGTATCGCCCGATGCCGCGTTAGAGACCTTCCCGGTCAGGGTTTGCCCTGCGGTGACTTCCGCCGCGTTGACGATATTGTCTGTCGCGAAAGTGTTGATAGTGACGACCGGCAACGCGCTGTCCACCAGCACATCGTGCGAGGTTGAGGCGCTGTTGCCCACATTATCGGTAACGCTCGCCGTCACGGTGTAATTGGCTTCGCCCAGCGCGCTCACCGCAGAGGCGGGCACGGTGACGCTCCAGCTGCCGCTGGCGTTAGTGGTGGTGGTGTAGTTGATACCGTTCAGGTTTACGGTGATGGTGGTCCCTTCCGGCTGGTTGCTGGTACCGGAAAGCAGCAGATCTTTGCCCTTCTCTGCCGCATTGATCACGTCATCTACGGCCAGGGTGTTAATACCGATAACAGGCGTCACGGTATTCACCACCACATCCAGAGAACTGCTGCCGGTGTTGCCGGACCGATCGGTCACGGAGACGTTAATGGTCCATGTGCCGTCCGTCAGCCCCTGAACGACGGATGCAGGCAGGCCGAGGCTCCAGTTGCCCGCCGCGTCCACCGCGGTGGTGTAGTCCACGTTATTAATAGTGATGGTGACCAAATCGCCCGCCGCAGCGCCAGTGACGGAGCCGCTCAGGATCTGCGCCTGAGAATGGGCCAGCTGGTTAACGGTGTTGGTGTCGGTGACAAAGTCATTAATGGTCACCTGCGGCACGGTGGCATCCACCAGACCAACGCGGTCCGCACTGCTGCTGTTACCTGCCACGTCGCTGACGGAGGCCGTCACGGTGACAGTGCCGTCTGCCAGCGCGCCAACGTCGGCGGCAGGCACGTTCAGCGTCCAGGTGCCGTCAGCTTGCACGGTAGTTTGATAGTTTTTGCCGTTCAGCGTCACGGTGACCGTCTGGCCCGCTTCAGCGGTTGTGCTGCCGCTGAGCACCAGATCCTGCTGCGCTTCTGCCGCATTGATGATGTTGTTGTCGGTCAGATTATCGAGCGTAATGGCTGGCGGCTGCGTATCGACGGCCACCACGCGTGAGGCGTCCGCGCTGTTGCCGCTGACGTTGGTCACGCTGACGCTTACCTGCGCCCGCCCGTCAATCAGCGTTTCCATAGCGCTGGCAGGCACGGTCAGGCTCCAGGAACCGTCCTGCTGCACCTGCGCGGTAAAAGTCTGGTCGGCAAATTTCACCACCACGGTTTGCCCCGCCTCCACGCCCTGCGTCTGGCCGGAAAGGGTTAAATCGCTCCCTTTTTCTGCCGCGTTCAGCAGGTCATCGCCGGAGACGGTATCAATGGTGACCGCCACGGCGTTGAGATCGAGTTCAATCGGGTGTTCAGCCGCAACGGTGTTGCCCCAGGCATCTTCCGCGCTGACGCTGACCGTCATACCTCCGGCCGTCCAGGCCTGCAGATCCGCAGCAGGAACGCCAATGCTCCAGCCGCCGCTGGCGGTCACCACGGCGTGATAGTCGACGCTGTTAATGGTGACGACAATCGGCGTACCTGCGGCCAGATGGGTGCTGGCGCCGGTGACGGTCAGATCCTGCTGTTGCTCGATGGCGTTGATTACGTCATCGCCGGAAATGGTGTTTACGCGCAGACCCGGCAGTTCCGCGTTGATATTGATATCGCGCTCGCCGGTGCCGGTATTACCGTGCCCGTTGGTCACGGAGGCGGTAAAGGTCAAATCCCCGTCGCCAAACGCCTGAAGATCCGCTGAAGGGATTGTGACGTTCCAGGTCAGATCGCTGCCCACCGTGGCGCTGTAACTCTTACCGCCAACGGTAACAGACACCGTATCGCCCGCCGCCGCGCCGGTAACGCGGCCACTGAGGGTTTGGTCAACGCCCGCTTCGGCGTTATTAACCAGGTTATCTCCCGCAAAGGTGTTAATGATCACCTTCGGCAGCACGGTATCGACCAGCAGATTCGCCTCTGCGGAGCCGCTGTTACCCACGCTGTCGGTGCCGCTGACGCTGACGCTATAAAGGGTGTTCGCCAGATTCAGGACGTCGGATACCGGCACCTGAACCGCCCAGATACCGTTTTCGACGGTCGCCTGATAGCTGACGTTATTCAGCGTCACGGTAACGGCGCTGCCGTCCGTCAGGTTGCTGGTGCCGCTCAGGCTCAGCGGCTGCATCGCCTCCCGTGCATTCAGCACGTTGTCCTGGCTGATGGCGTCAATCGTAAATTCCGGCGGGTTGCCGCTCAGCGCAATGCCGTGCGTGGCGCTACCGGTGTTCCCCGCTGCGTCGGTGACGGAGACGGCAAGGGTGTGGTTGCCCTCACCCAGCGCGCCGACGACGGAGGCAGGAACGCCCACGCTCCAGCTGCCGTCTGCCTGTACGACGCCGGTGAAGGTCTGGCCGCCAACGGTCACGGTGACGACATCGCCTGCCGCCGCGCCGCTCGCCTGCCCGGAAATAATCTGCGCCTGTCCCTGCTCGCTGGTGTTGAGGATATCGTCGCCCGCGACGGTGTTGATGGTGACGACCGGCGCGTTGGTATCTACCGTGAAATCCGCGGTTACGGACGAGCCGTTGCCTGCTTTGTCGCTGACGTTCACCGTCAGGGTGTGGTGACCCTCATTAAGGGCCTGCACCTCGCTGGCCGCCAGCGTGACGGACCAGGTGCCGTCGCTGCCCACCGTGGCGTTATAATTTTTGCCGTTCAGCGTCACCGTCACAATCTGCCCGGCTTCCGCGTTGGTTTTACCACTCAGCGTCAGCGGCTGGTTGTGCTCAGCGGCATTAATGATGTTGTCCTGCGCGAGCGTATCGACGGAGAGCGTTGGCGCAGCGGTATCCACGCCAATCGTCTGGCTTCCGCTCACGGTGTTACCCGCCGCGTCTTTGCCGCTGACGCTGACGGTCCAGGTACCGTCGCTGAGCGCCTGCGCGTCTGCCGCAGGCACGTTAACGCTCCACGCGCCGTCTGCTCCCACCTGAGCGGTGTAGGCTTTGCCGTTCAGCGTTACGGAAACGTCGGTTCCCTGCGCCAGATGCTGGCTGCTGCCGGACAGCGTAAAGCCTGCGGACTGTTCGCTGGCGTTAATCACGTTGTCACCCGCCGTTGTCACCAGCGTAAGCGTGGCCTCGGACGTAGAAACGGTCACGGTGATGTTGCCCGCTGACGTGGTTTTACTGCCGTCGATCTGCACCACCGACCAGGTGTGCTCTCCGTCGGCCTGGGTCGGGAGTTTTACCGTCCAGGTGCCGTCTTTACCGACCATCGCGCTGGCGATGGTGCTGCCGCTGCCGTCTTTAATCTGGATGGTCGCGCCCGGCTGACCGGTACCACTGAAGGTCGGCGCGTTATCGTCCGTGAGGGCGTTTGCGCTCAGCACTCCCTGCTTGTCGCCAACCTTGTCCGACAGCAGGAAGGTCGGCGTGGCGCTTTCCACTTCTTTGGTGTTATCAATGACTTTCGTTTTGGTTTCGCCGTCACCGCCGTGGGCCAGCAGTGCGCCGATAGCACCGCCGCCTAACGCCGCCCCTGCAATCCAGCCCCACGGGGCATCGCTTAAGACGCTTCCCTGCTCCAGGAAAGGTTCAATGCTGCTAATGGGTGTGGCCTGCGCGGTTAATTCAGTAGCGGCAACGCCTGACGCTTCCCCGGCATCGGCAAAAGAGAGATGAGTCAGTTCCTGCCCGTCGTTGAACACCAGCTCTGACTGATGTTGGGTTTCAGGATCTTCAACAAAATAGTTATTGCAGCGAATAACGCTGCCGTCCTTCATATAAATGAGAAGGTCTTTACCCTGGCGGACATAACGCACCACGTCCTGAGCAGAGCCCTGAATTTCAATCACGCTCGGCGATGAAATAGAGACCGACAGATTTCCTTCGCCGGTTAATTTCGTTTTCTCCGCCGTTTTGCGAATGATGACATCAACAACCTTTACGTTACTCATATTCCTCTCCTTGCAGGTGTACGGATCCCTGTGGATATATCCACCAGACGGATGTAGCTATCCCTGGGAAAAAACACCCATTATTTTCAGACTTATTTCGTGCAGCTATGCGTGGCTTTTGTTAACTCAAATCGGGTAATTTTGCGGCAGCGTTTTTCTCTATTCCAATAAGCGGCATTAAATTATCAACCGCGGAAGCATAATTAATTGCCGAACTCCAGCCATCATACTCGGCGATTATTTTCGCCGACGTGGCCTGCCAGACATCCTGCTCAACGCTGAGCAAATCATTAATGCTCCGCTTGCTCAGGGTGTATTCATTTTTATAAACCTCGCGGGCCCGCAGCGCATTTTCCAGCTGCCGCTTCCCGGCCTCCATTCTTCCCCGTGCGCCGGTCCAGTCAGCTTGCGCGACGGAGGCCTTTTGCAGCACGTCGAAACGCGCCTGATCGACCTGAGAGGACGCCATCGCCCGTGCACCCTCAGCCTGACGCACGCGTGCGGATACCGCGCCGCCCTGATAAAGCGGTGCGTCAATATTGAGCTGGATCTGGTCGTCCCAGTATGAGCGGTTGTCCGACTCGTAACGCGTGCGTCCCCCCTTCAGGCTCAGGGTTGGCCAGTGCTGGGACTTCGCCGTTTCAACGCCATACTGGGCCGAACGTTCCATATTCTGCGCGGCCATTACCGCCGGTATTAACGAATAATCAATGCGGTTAAGCGAATCCGGCTCAACGGCGAGGTTTGCGGGTACCGGCGAATAATGATCTGCCTGCATTCCGGTTAATACCGCGAGCCTTGCGCGGGCGCTGTTCAATGCGGCGTTATACTGCGCCACCGTCGCCTGCATGCCGGCAATACGCGTGCGGGTCTGGAGTTCATCGGAGGTGGAACTCACGCCCGCATCGGCGCGCAGCTTGGCCAGCTGCTCCACGCTTTTCAGTGCCTGAACATTCTCTTTTGCCGCCTGTAGCAGGTCGGAATAACGTTTGACCTCCACGTAGCCGAGCGCCGTTTTTTCCGCCACGTCAGAAAGCGTGCTCATCAGCTGGTAGCGGTAGCTATCGCGCTGGGCGGAAGACTGACTGATGCTATTGTTGGTCTTGCCAAAATCGTATATCAGCTGGGTCAGGCTCACTCCCCAGGCCGCAGAGTTCTTCAGCGAACCGCTGGAATCGGTAGTCTGGCTATGCCCCGTACTCCCGTTCAACGCTATTTGCGGCATCCAGCCGCTGCGCGCCTCGTCTATTTGCGCCTGACCAATACCTAACTGCGCGGCCTGCTGGCTAATTGACGGATCGCGATCGATAGCGAAAAGAATACTTTCCTTTAAGGTCGTCGTTGCCATCGGGGCAATACCTACCGCGCCACTATTGGCATAAGCCGTATTTAGGGCTAATGAAATTAACGCCAGCGTAGCTATAAATTGGCGTGAAACAGGCTTGCGTAATATCGTCATTTTATCTCCCTGACTCTGAGTGATACTCAAGCAATTACCCAAAAAGAGGTACAGATAATTAGACAAATATCTTATTTAGCTTCCTCGCTAAATTTCAGGTAAAGCTCCCCATACCCATTTCCGATGGAGATGAGATCCGCCTTTGTCTTATTAAATTTAAGAAATTACTTATTTCATAAGTTGATTTGCAGCATAACAAAATGTGGTATAGGCCACTACACCCGCAATGTTAATGCGGTGTTACATATAAGAAAAAACATGGGGTTTCTGGACAAAACTCCGAAAGTAGCCTTTCAGATGAAACATCAAAACACACTGTAATTTAAGGAAAATTCTTAATCTCCTCTGCGCACATTTTTGCGTTAATTTCTGAGCGGGTCAGACACAAAGATTTTCAAAGAAGTGTCAACTTAAGTAAGAGCCATCGATTTGTTGAAAAATAATTCTAATAAAAAACATAAATCAGACATTAAATGCTTTATTTTAATTTCATACCAGCACATTCCACCAATTAATGACAATGCGTTGGTTACATAACCCAAATCGTTGATTAAAACATAACATTAACACTGTGGTTAACATTCAGAACGGCTTAATGATATCCGCTTAATATAATTCCAATAATCAAACATCAACCTGGTTTATGATGCCCCTTCCTTCTGCGTCAAAATGCTGTATTATGCGATTTATTGCGACATTTTGCAGGATTGCTGCCCATGCACAAAACCGCACGTCAACGCTATGTCCTTGATATTCTCAGTGAACAAGGTCAGGCCAGCATCACCGAACTGGCAGAAAAGCTGCAGGTTTCGGCGGATACCGTTCGTCGGGATCTGACCGATCTGGAAAATCAGGGGCTTGCCCAGAAGAATCACGGCGGGGCTATTGCTCTGAATCTTTCGGCCATGAATCGTCAGGGCCGCAATACCCTGCTGCCGGAAACCAAGCAGCGCCTGGGGAAACAGGTTGCGCAGGCGGTTCCGCCGGGTTCCACCCTGTTTCTGGATGCCGGCAGTACGGTGATGGCCGTCGCCACTTATCTGCAGGGACCTCACACCGTGATCACTACCTCGCTGGATATCGCCCAGCATTTTAGCGACCGGGAAGACATTGAGCTTATTCTGCTCGGTGGAAAATGGGACCCGAAGCAGCGCCTGTTTGCCGGCAGCGCCACGTTGTCCCTGCTGTCACGCTATCGGGCCGATATCGCCATTCTCGGTGCGTGCGCCCTTCATGCCGAACTCGGTTTGAGTGCCGGTAAAGAAGCGGATGCCGAGGTGAAACGCGCGATGCTCGCCGCAAGCCATGCGCACTGGATTGTTGCCGATCACCTGAAAGTTAACCGCTGCGAGCCGTATCTGGTCTCCGGGCTAACCGATATTCATCAACTCTTTTTAGATCGTCCCTGGCCTGAGCTTGGGGACCCTGGCGCATTACGGGTCACGGTGTGCGCGCAATAACGTGGAGAAGGTCATGAGTAAAGTTCAAACAATCAACATTGCGCTGATCGGGTATGGTTTTGTCGGTAAAACCTTCCATGCCCCGCTGATCCAGTCCGTGGACGGGCTCAAGCTGGCGGTGGTCTCTTCCCGTGATGAAGAAAAAGTGAAGCGCGATCTTCCGGATGTGCTGGTGGTAGCCACGCCCGAAGAAGCCATTCAACATCCTGATGTCGACCTGGTGGTCATTGCCTCCCCTAACGCCACCCACGCGCCGCTGGCGACGCTGGCCCTGAACTCGGGAAAACACGTAGTCGTGGATAAGCCTTTCACTCTGGATATGCAGGAAGCCCGGGACCTGATTGCCCTGGCGGATGAAAAGCAGCTTCTGCTCTCCGTTTTCCACAACCGCCGCTGGGACAGCGATTTCCTCGGCATTAAGCAGATTATTGAGCAAGGCACGGTTGGCAAGGTTAAGCATCTGGAGTCGCATATTGACCGCTTCCGCCCGGAAGTGCGCGTGCGCTGGCGCGAGCAGAACGTCCCCGGCAGCGGTCTGTGGTTTGACCTGGGCCCTCACCTGATCGACCAGACGCTTCAGCTGTTTGGCCTGCCAGAGTCTGTTCAGGGAAATATCGCCACGCTGCGCGACGGCGCAGAGGTTAACGACTGGGCGCACGTGGTCCTCAATTACCCGGCTCATAAGGTGGTTCTGCACGCCAGCATGCTGGTGGCTGGCGGTACGGCGCGCTTTACCGTTCACGGGGACAAAGGCAGCGTGGTGAAAGCCAGAATCGATCAGCAGGAAGCGCAGCTGCTGGCTGGCGTAATCCCCGGCAGCGACGCCTGGGGCGAAGACGACGACAGCATGGTGTTCTTCGGAGCTGATGGTGAACCCCAAACGATTGCCACGCCAAAGGGCGATCAGCGGCAGTACTACATCAACGTGCGGGATGCGATGCTCGGGAAGATCGCCAATCTCGTTCATCCTGTCGAGGCGTTAGCGGTCATGGCTGTTCTGGAAGCGGCGGTGAAATCGTCAGAGACGGGGTCAACGCAGACGCTGGCGTTAACTGATGAAGAGCGTGTTCTTCTGGGTTAAAAAACAAGCCGGGTGGCGCTGCGCCGCCCGGCACGCGTTAAAGACTACTGACGCTTATTCGGCATCATGCGCAAAAGAGTATTATCTTTCCAGAAATAGTGGTGCATCAGCGCCGCAAAGGCGTGCAGACCAATCACGAAATAGCCCAGGTTTGCCAGCGTAACGTGCCACTCCTTCAGCACATCCACCAGGTCAAAATTCCCCTCCGCCGCGTGAGGCATCGCCAGACCAAAGGCGAACCAGTCGTTTCCACGGTTATACATCATTACAATGCCAATCAGCGGCAGCGCAATAAACAGCAGATAGACGATCAGATGCCCAAGGTGGGACATACCGGTAATCATCGCTTTGGGTTTAGGCTGAATGGGCGGTGCGGGAAACTTCAGGCGGATCAGCAATCTCGCCACCATTAGCACCAGAACCGAGATGCCGCAGGAGACGTGGATCATGTTAATAAGCGGTCGATCGGAACGCGGGAAAAAGCCTCTGAATTCCATCGCGCAGTAGGCGACGACGATTAACAAAAACACCAGCCAGTGAATCGTGATTTGCAGGCTTGTATATTTAGTGCGCATGGGATTTCCTGAAAAAAAACAGTCACCGCGCCAACATAATCTCCTTTCCTTAAAAATTCATTAACTTTTCTGTATGGTTTTTCAAATACTTCCCCTCGCATGAAGCATCTTCAATTGCTGCCCTGCCCGTGATGGTCTAAGCCTGGATGAGTTCAAACTGTCGTATCGACACGTTCACAGGAGAACACCATGAGTAAAATTGGCATTAACGGATTTGGACGCATTGGACGCCTTGTGCTGCGCCGCCTTCTTGAAACCCAGGACAGTAATACCGTCGTCGCCATCAACGACCTCACCTCCCCGAAAGTCCTGGCCTACCTGCTCAGGCATGATTCCAACTACGGTGGCTTCCCCTGGAGCGTGGACTTCACCGAGGATGCGCTGATTGTCGACGGTAAAACCATCGCGGTGTACGCCGAAAAAGAGGCAAAGCACATTCCGTGGAAAGCCGCGGGCGTGGATATCGTCGTGGAGTGCACCGGCTTTTATACCTCAGAAGAAAAATCGCGGGCGCACCTGGACGCCGGTGCGAAGAAAGTTCTGATTTCGGCGCCCGCGGGTGAGATGAAGACCATCGTCTATAGCGTGAATGACGATACCATTGACGCCAGTGATACCATTATTTCCGTCGCGTCCTGCACCACCAACTGCCTCGCCCCGCTGGCAAAAGCCCTGAACGACGCGTTTGAAATTAAAGTGGGCACCATGACCACCATTCATGCCTATACCGGCACCCAGGCGCTGGTGGATGGCCCGCGCGGGAAAGATCTGCGTGCCTCGCGGGCGGCGGCAGAAAATATTATTCCGCATACCACCGGTGCGGCGAAAGCCATCGGCCTGGTGATCCCCGCGCTCAGCGGCAAACTAAAGGGTCACGCCCAGCGCGTGCCGGTGAAAACCGGATCGGTAACCGAGCTGGTAGCGATTCTGGGTAAAAAGGTGACGGTCGAGGAGATCAACGCCGCGTTGAAAAAGGCGACCCAGGGGAATAAATCGTTCGGGTATACCGATGACGAGATTGTGTCGTCAGATGTGATTGGCTCGCACTATGGTTCGGTGTTTGACGCCACGCAGACGGAGGTGTCAGAAGCGGGAGACCTGCAGCTGGTGAAAGCCGTTGCCTGGTATGACAACGAGTATGGGTTTGTGACGCAGCTGGTGCGGACGCTGGATAAGTTTGCGGCGCTGTGATTCTCCCCTCACCCTAACCCTCTCCCCAATGGGGCGAGGGGATTAGATGATTTTACGCGCCACCTTCAGGACTGGGTCCTGTTGAAGCTGTCTCCATGCGGCGGTGACGGTTTCAGGGAATTCAACGTGGGCGATAAAATCCCGCCCGGCCGGGCCATAGCCGTTGGCGTCATCATACAGACGCGGCAGTTCCCCCATAACCAGTGAAAGATAACGGTCAACGGGCCACAGCCCGGCGTTGACCCCACTAAACTCCACGCCCTCTGTGCCGTTTTGCAGCGCTGGCGTAAACCCGGGATGGCTGATCCACTGCGGTGATGCGGGTTCATCGCAGCACACGCGGGCAAACGTCGCCATCGTGCGGCGCTGCATCGTTGGGTCCTGCACCACCAGCACGCGCCCGCTTGTCCGCTGACGCTCTTTTAGCATGTTCCAGCTAAAGCGCGCGTTTTCACCGCAGTTGGTGGAGCGATCTTCAACCCACACGCGCGCCTCGGGGATCTGCCAGAACGCCCGCGCAATGTCGGCGAGAATGCTCGCTTCGGCCCGCCCTTCGACTTGTAAGGTGTGATAACGCGGATGATTGCCGATAGCTGAATATAAAAACGCGGTTGAATGACCAATACCGCCGCTAATCAGGAGCGGGATTTCTCGCTGCGCGGCAATACGGCAGGCTGCCTCAATGGTCGGGATCACCGCGTTCCCTGCCAGAATTACCGCATCGACGTCCGGGGGCTGGCGGCTGCCGCTCAGGTCGTCCTGCGCCAGCCATTCACCGACAGTATTAATGGCCGCCAGCGTGGCATCCGGCAGGATGGGAAAATGGGTCTGTTCCATGATGAACTCCTTCTCGCTATCCCTTCAGGGTAGCGAGTTCAGGTTCTCAACACAACGGCGACATCGGGCCGCTCTTTTTCCTTAAATTTCTCTCGTACATTTGATTAACATGCGCAAATCATATTCACTTGAATTATCATTTGCGGCAGACGTAGAATCGCTAGCCCGCTAATTATTCAATTATTTCTAAGGTAATGACGTTATGCGCCTGCCCGAACGCGACCCTTATGCTCCTCGCGAGTGGCAGCCACATGAGAAACCCGCCCTGCTGGGTTCGCCTTCCACTCCCGAGCACAGTACGCCAAAACGCGTCGCCTATGGCGTCGTTGGGCTGCTGGTTTGCCTGACGGGGGCACTGGGCAATGCGGTGGTCACCGCCAACCTGCAAAACCTGCAGGGGACCTTCGGGGCCTGGTCGACCGAAATCGCCTGGCTGCCCGCAGTCTATGTGATGACCAACATCTCCATTAACCTGCTGCTGGTCAAATTTCGTCAACAGTACGGCCTGCGCGCCTTTACGGAAGGTTTTCTGGTACTGTACGTGCTGGTCACCTTTTTCCACCTGTTCGTTAACGACCTCAGCTCCGCGCTGATGGTACGCGCCGCGCACGGGATGGTGGCCGCCGCGCTCAGCTCGCTGGGGATTTACTACCAAATCCAGGCCTGGCCTGCGAAGCATCGCCTGAAGGCGCTTACCATCGGGATCACCGGATCGTCACTCGCTATTCCGCTGGCGCGTCTGTTTTCCACTGAGCTTCTCCAGCTGGACGAGTGGCGCGGGCTCTATTTCTTTGAACTGGGGCTGGCGCTGATCTCCCTGGCCTGCGTAATCGCCTTAAAACTGCCGCCGGGTGACCGACGCAAGGTCTTCGAGAAGAAAGACTTTGTCACCTTCTTTTTACTGGCTCCCGGAATGGCCCTGCTCTGCGCCGTGCTCTCTTTAGGCCGTCTTGACTGGTGGTTTGAGGCGCCGTGGATCGGCTGGTCGCTGGCGCTATCGCTGGTGCTGATTGTTTCCGCCATCGTGTTTGAACATAACCGCGCCAACCCGCTGCTGAACACCCGCTGGCTGTCGAGCGGCAGCATCGTTCGCCTGGGGCTGATCATGCTGCTGATCCGCATCGTGCTGGCGGAGCAAAATACCGGCGTCATCGGCTGGCTGCAGTACGTGGGGTTACAGAATGAGCAGATGACCCATCTGGCGTGGTCCATTTTCGCCGGGATCGTCTGCGGGATCGTCACCAGTTGCCTCACCATCAAGCCCACAAAGCTGGCGTGGCCGATTATCACCTCTCTGGCGCTGATGATTGTTGCCTCGCTGCTGGACAGCCAGTCCAATAACCTGACCCGCCCGGATCAGCTGATGGTCAGCCAGTTCCTGCTGGGCTTCGGCAGCGCCTTCTTCCTGGCGCCCGCCATGCTGGCCGCCATTGGCGGGGTAATTGCCGACCCGCGTAACCTGGTCAGCTTTTCGGTCATGTTTGGCATGAGCCAGAACCTCGGCGGCCTGCTGGGATCGGCGATTCTCGGCACCTTCCAGACCTGGCGCGAGAAATACCACTCCAGCCTGCTGGCGGATCAGCTCACCACGCTTAACCCGCTGGTCAACGAGCGGATTCAGCTTTATACCCAGATGTATAAAAGCCTGATTGGCGACAGTACGCTGCTGGGAACGCAGGCCATTACCCAGCTACAGACGGTGACCACCCTTGAGGCAAATATTCTGGCCTACAACGATACTTATCTGCTGACGGCAAGCATCGCTGCCGCCACGCTGGTCTGGATTTTATGGCGCTTGCTGCGCCTGCGCATTACTGCCCGTATGGCGCTGAAGAACGCCACCGGCAACAAATAATTGTAATATTTCTGGAGAGTTTATGAGTCAGCAGGATGCCGCCAAAGAGCAGGCCAACACCCGCAAAAATGTGCGCATTGTTTCCGTTTTCACCGCCGCTGCCATCGGTATTGTCGGCGTGCTGGTCATTCTTTACGCCTGGCAGCTGCCGCCGTTTACCCGCCACGCGCAGTTTACCGACAACGCCTACGTGCGCGGCCAGACGACGTTCATCAGCCCCCAGGTTAACGGCTATATCACCGAGGTGAAGGTTCAGGACTTTGTGCAGGTCAAAAAAGGCGATCTGCTGTTGCAGATCGATGACCGCATCTATCGTCAGCGCGTGCATCAGGCCGAGGCGCAGCTGGCGATGAAAATTGCCGCGCTGAATAACAACCTGCAGCAGCGGAAAAGCGCCGAAGCGACCATTGCCAAAAATGAAGCCGCGCTGAAAAATGCCCGCGCCCAGAGCCTGAAAACCCAGGCGGATTTAAAGCGCGTGAAGGATCTGACGGCGGATGGGTCGCTTTCCATTCGCGAGCGCGATGCCGCGCTGGCCAGTGCGGCTCAGGGCAGCGCGGATATCGACCAGGCGAAAGCCACGCTTGAGATGTCGCGTCAGGATCTGCAGACGGTGATTGTGAACCGCGGCGCGCTGGAGGCAGATGTTGAAAACGCCAAAGCGGCGCTGGAGCTGGCGCAGATTGACCTGCAAAACACCCGCATTATCGCCCCGCGCGACGGCCAGCTCGGCCAGATTGCCGTGCGTCTCGGCGCGTACGTGACCGCCGGAACGCACCTCACTACGCTGGTACCGCCGCAGCACTGGGTGATTGCCAACATCAAAGAGACCCAGCTGGCGGAGCTGCGCGTCGGTCAGCCGGTGAAGTTTACCGTCGATGCCTTAAACAACAAAGCGTATCAGGGCCGCGTAGAGAGCATCTCGCCGGCGACCGGGGTTGAATTCAGCGCTATCACGCCGGACAACGCCACCGGCAACTTTGTCAAAATCGCCCAGCGTATTCCGGTGCGCATTGAGGTGCTCGGTAAGCCTGAAGAGTCTGCGCTGCTGCGTCCGGGTATGTCGGTCCAGGTGACGATTGATACGCGGGAGGCGAAGCCATGATCCTTCGCCCGATAGCCGCGCTGGTGGGGGCGCTCATGCTGGCCGGATGCCAGTCCGTTGACGTCAAGCCGGCGCAGCCGACCCTGCAAATTCCGGCTCAATGGCGCGCCGTCTCAGGGCCAACCAGCCCGACGGAACAGCTCTGGTGGCGCAATTTTCATGACAACAACCTCAACCGCAATGTGGACCAGGCGCTAAAAAACAACAGCGACGTGCTGATCGCGCGGGAACGAATTAACGAATATCAGGCGCGGGTCTTTGCCGCCGACGGCAGCCTGTTTCCTTCGCTCGACGCGGGCGTAACCGGGACGCGCGCCCGTTCGCAATCCGCCGCCACCGGGTTGCCGGTCTACAGCACGCTGTACAGAGGCAGCCTGACGGCGAGCTATGATGTTGATATCTGGGGCGTCAACCGCAGCACGGCCAATGCCGCCGAAGCCTCGCTGGAGGCGCAAAAAGCCGCCGCCGCGGCTGCGGATCTCACCGTCGCCTCGTCCGTTGCCTCCGGGTACGTCACCCTGCTCTCGCTTGATGAACAGCTGCGCGTGACCGAATCCACGCTGAAATCACGCGAAGAGGCGTTTAATCTTGCCAAACGCCAGCTTGAGACGGGCTACAGTTCGCGCCTGGAGCTGATGCAGTCTGATTCCGAGCTTCGCTCAACGCGAGCGCAGGTGCCCGTGCTGCGGCATCAGATTGCGCAGCAGGAGAATGCCCTGAGCCTGCTGCTGGGAAGCAATCCCGGTGCGGTAGCGCGTAGCGAAAGCTTTGCGGCGCTGACGCCGCTCACGCTGCCGTCACAGCTGCCCTCCACGCTCCTGAATCGTCGGCCGGATATCGTGCAGGCCGAGCGACAGCTGGTCGCGGCTGATGCCTCGCTTGCCGCGTCACGCGCCAGCCTGTTGCCGTCGATCAACCTGACCGCAACCGGATCGATCCAGGATCGCACCCTTTCCGGCCTGCTGGATAACCCGCTCCAGCTCTGGAGCGCAGGCGGCAGTATTCTCGCCCCGCTGCTGAACCGCCAGGCGCTGAACGCGCAGGTGGATATTTCCCAGTCCCAGCGTAACCAGGCGCTGTATGCGTATGAAAAAACCGTGCGTAACGCGTTTGCCGAAGTGAACAACAGCCTTGATGCCATTACGCGCTATCAGGAACAGCTGACGGAACTGCTTGCCCAGCAGGATGTGGCCCGGGAGACGCTGCGCATTGCGCAGAACCGCTATCGCAACGGTTATTCATCCTATCTTGACGTGCTGGACGCGCAGCGCACGCTGTACTCGGTCCAGACCAACGTGGTGCAGGTCAAAAATAACCTGCTGCTGGCGCAGATTGATTTGTATAAAGCACTGGGCGGAGGATGGGTCAGTGCCTGAAAACCTGCCCGGTGGCGCTTTGCTTACCGGACCTGCATTTCGCACCCGTAGGCCGGGTAAGGCGTAGCCGCCACCCGGCAATCCCTCTTAAGGAGTCAATCTATGCAACAACAATGGTCTGCAGTAGATAATTACATGATTTCTTCGCTTATCCCTGAGGATGAGGTTCTTCAGAAGGTTCTTGAAAACAACAAACGCGCCGGGCTACCCGAACACGATGTTGCGGCCAATCAGGGACAGCTGCTGGCGCTGTTCGTGCGCATGACGCAGGCAAGACGCATTCTTGAGATCGGTACGCTGGGTGCCTATAGCTCTATCTGGATGGCGCGCGCCCTGCCGCCGGACGGAAAGCTGATTACGCTCGAGGCGGACCCAACGCATGCCGATGTTGCCCGCCAGAATATTCGCCTCGCGGGGCTGAACGATCGTATTGAATTAATAGAAGGCCCGGCGCTGAACTCGCTGGAGAATTTCGGTGACGTTCCGCCGTTCGACCTGATCTTTATTGATGCCGATAAGCCAAACAATCCCGGCTATCTGGAGTGGGCGCTGCACTATTCCCGTCCCGGCACGGTGATCATCGGCGATAACGTGGTCCGCGACGGCGAGGTCATTAACGGGCAAAGCGACGACGCGCGCGTGCTGGGCGTGCGGCGTTTTATCGAGATGACGGGGGATAACCCGCGCTTAACCGCCACCGCGCTGCAAACGGTGGGGGTTAAGGGATGGGATGGGTTTACGCTGGCGATTGTGAATGGGTGAAGGCATCAGCCCGACCCTCTCCCTGTGGGAGAGGGAGAAAACCGGGCAAGGACGTTAAGCGGAAATCTGCTCCATCGCCTGCAATATACGCTTATCCGAAATCGGATACGGCGTACCGAGCTGTTGAGCAAAGAAGCTGACACGCAGCTCCTCGATCATCCAGCGGATCTCCTGCACATCTTCATCGTCGCGGCGCGCCGGCGGCAGCTTGTTTAACCACTGCTGCCACGCCTGCTGCACGCTTTCGACCTTCAGCATCTGCGCGCGATCGCGGTGCGGATCGATCGCCATTTTCTCCAGACGTTTTTCAATCGCCTGCAGATAGCGCAGCGTATCTCCCAGACGCTTAAAGCCGTTGCCTGTGACAAAGCCGCGGTACACCAGCCCCGCCATCTGCGCCTTCACGTCCGACAGCCCCAGCGCCATGGTCATATCCACGCGCCCCTTCAGGCGCTTGTTGATATTGAACACGGCGGTGAGGATCTGCTCGACTTGTTTGGCTATCTCCACCACTGTGTCGTTCAGCTCGGCGCGAACCTTGTCATGCAGCTTCGCAAAACCTTCTTCCGTCCAGACCGGGCCGCCCGCCTCGTGGATCAGCTTGTCCACGCCGCAGGAGATGCAGTCGTCAATCAGATCCAGCACCTTGCCGTACGGGTTAAAGTAGAGCCCCAGCTTGGCTTTGTTCGGCAGCTTCTCGTGCAGATACTTGATCGGCGACGGGATGTTGAGCAGCAGCAGGCGGCGCAGCCCGCGCCACATCATCTGCTGCTGTTCCTGCGGGTTATCAAACAGTTTGATCGCCACGCTGTCACGTTCGTCCACCAGCGCCGGCCAGGCTTTGACCTTATAGTTGCCGCGCTTCTGCTCGTAGCTTTCCGGAAGCTGGCCAAAGCTCCAGATATGCAGCCCGCTCTGCTCGATGCCGTCGTCCGCCACCGCAGAAAGCGTCTCCTGAACTTTGCCTTTCAGCGCCTCTTTCAGCTCGCTGAGGGAACGCCCTTCCAGCAGCTTTTTGTTTTTATCATCCACCACGCGGAAGCTGATTTTCAGGTGATCGGGCACCTGATCCCAGTTCCAGTCTTCGCGGTCGATGGTGGTGCCGGTCATGCGGCGGAACTCACGCTCCAGCGCGTCCAGTAGCGGCAGTTCCAGCGGCGTGACGCGGCCCAGAAACGCTTCCGCATAATTTGGCGCTGGCACAAAATTGCGCCGCACCGGTTTCGGCAGGGATTTGATCAGCGCAATCACCAGCTCGCGGCGCAGGCCGGGAATTTGCCACTCAAACCCGCTCTCGTCGACCTGGTTTAACAGCGGCAGCGGAATGTGGACGGTTACGCCGTCCGCGTCGGTGCCCGGTTCAAACTGGTAGGTCAGACGCAACTTGAGGTTGCCCTGATGCCAGAAGTTCGGGTAGTCGAGCTTGCTGACCGACTCCGCCCCCTCTTTAATCAGCATGCTCTTTTCGAAGTTGAGCAGGTCCGGCGTCGCTTTGCTGGCCTTCTTCCACCAGCTGTCAAAGTGGCGGGCGGAGATCACATCATGGTTGATGCGCTGGTCGTAAAACTCAAACAGCGCCTCATCGTCCACCAGAATGTCGCGGCGTCGGGACTTGTGCTCAAGCTCTTCCACCTCGGCGCGCAGCTTCAGGTTTTCACGGAAGAACGCGTGGCGCGTCTGCCAGTCCCCCTCCACCAGCGCGTGGCGGATAAACAGCTCGCGGCTGAGCGCCGGATCGATCTGGCTGTAGTTGACCTTACGCGCGGCGACCACCGGCAGGCCGTAAACGGTCACTTTTTCGGTCGCCATCACCGCGCCCTGCGCGCGCTCCCAGTGCGGCTCGCTGTACGAGCGTTTCAGCAGGTGCTGAGCCACCGGCTCAACCCATTCCGGGTCGATGCGCGCGGCAATGCGCCCCCACAGGCGGCTGGTTTCCACAAGCTCCGCGACCATGGTCCACTTCGGCGGCTTCTTGAACAAGCCGGAACCCGGGAAGATGGAGAAACGCGCGTTACGCGCGCCGGTATATTCCTGCTTATCCGCATCCTTCATCCCGATATGGGACAGCAGGCCGGTCAGCAACGCGATGTGAATTTCGCGGTACTCCGCCGGTTCACTGTTCACCGGAATGCCCAGCTCTTTCACCACCTGGCGCAGCTGGGTGTAGATATCCTGCCATTCACGCACGCGCAGGTAGTTAAGGAAATCCACGCGGCACTGGCGGCGGAACTGGTTCGAGGAGAGCGCTTTCTGCTGCTCGCCGAGGTAGTTCCACAGGTTCACAAAGGCGAGGAAATCGGACTCTTTGTCGTGGAAGCGGCGGTGCTTTTCGTCCGACGCCTGCTGTTTGTCCATCGGACGCTCGCGTGGGTCCTGAATGGAGAGCGCCGAGGTGATGATCATCGCCTCGCGCACGCAACCGTGCTTTTGCGCTTCCAGCACCATGCGCGCCAGGCGCGGGTCGACCGGCAGCTGGCTGAGCTGGCGGCCCAGCGGTGTCAGCTTATAGATGCTCGCCTGCTCGTCGGTGGTAATCGCCCCGAGTTCTTCCAGCAGACGCACGCCGTCCTGAATGTTGCGCTTGTCCGGCGCTTCCACAAACGGGAATGCCGCGATGTCGCCCAGCCCCAGCGCGGTCATCTGCAGGATAACGGATGCCAGGTTGGTGCGCAGAATTTCCGGGTCGGTAAACTCCGGGCGAGACAGGAAATCGTCTTCGGAATAAAGACGAATACAGATCCCTTCCGACACGCGGCCGCAGCGGCCCTTACGCTGGTTAGCGGAAGCCTGGGAGACCGGCTCAATCGGCAGGCGCTGAACCTTGGTGCGGTAGCTGTAGCGGCTGATGCGCGCCGTGCCCGGGTCGATAACGTATTTAATCCCCGGTACGGTCAGCGAGGTCTCCGCCACGTTGGTCGCCAGCACGATGCGGCGTCCGCTGTGTGGCTGGAAGACGCGGTTCTGTTCGCTGTTGGACAGGCGCGCATACAGCGGCAGGATCTCGGTGTGGCGCAGGTCGCGCTTGCTGAGCGCATCGGCGGTATCGCGAATTTCGCGCTCGCCGCTCATGAAGATCAGGATGTCGCCCGCGCTCTCGTTGCCCAGCTCGTCAACAGCGTCGAAGATGGCCTGCAGCTGGTCGCGCTCGGTATCGTCCGCCTCTTCCACAATCGGGCGATAGCGCACTTCCACCGGATAGGTGCGGCCCGACACTTCAATAATCGGCGCATTGTTGAAGTGTTTTGAGAAGCGCTCCGGGTCGATGGTCGCGGAGGTAATGATGATTTTCAGATCAGGGCGACGCGGCAGCAGCTCTTTAAGATAGCCAAGCAGGAAGTCGATGTTCAGGCTGCGCTCGTGCGCTTCATCGATGATGATGGTGTCGTACTGCATCAGCAGGCGGTCCTGCTGTATTTCCGCCAGCAGGATACCGTCCGTCATCAGCTTGACCATGGTGTTGTCGCTGACATGGTCGCTGAATCGCACCTTGTAGCCGATGCAGCCGCCCGGCTCCGTCTGCAGCTCTTCGGCAATACGGTTCGCCACGGTGCGCGCCGCCAGACGACGCGGCTGGGTGTGGCCAATCAGCCCCTTCACCCCGCGGCCCAGCTCCATACAGATTTTCGGCAGTTGGGTGGTTTTGCCTGAACCGGTTTCCCCGGCGACAATCACCACCTGGTGGTCGCGGACGGCCTCAAGGATGTCCTGTTTCTTCTGGCTGACAGGCAGGTTTTCCGGGTAGGTGATCGCCGGACGCGCGGCTTCGCGCAGCACAACCTTCCCTGCCGCCTGTTCAATCTCTTTGGCCATCTCCTGGTAAATGGCCTGTTGTGCATCAGGATTTTTAACCTTCTTCACGCCGTGCAGCCGGCGGGAAAACCGCTGTTTATCGCGCAGCATCAGGGAATCAAGCTGTTGCAGGAGCATCGGGAAGGTGATTTTGGGTTGTTCTGTCATAGCGTTAACGGGCAGTGCTCTGCCGGATAAAATCTCTTTTTAATGATTGCTATAGAGTACCACATTGACGCTTTTAGCGCCTTATTCAAAAAATTCGAACATAGGCTTCGATATATTGCGCTATCTCTGTGGCAGGATTGTGAATAAAGTGTCAACAAGCAACGGGGCACCCCCCTTCAATCAAATGCAACAACAGGAATCACCCATGAGCAAAGTATTAGTTTTGAAATCCAGTATTCTGGCAGGGTACTCTCAGTCTGGTCAGCTGTCTGATTACTTCGTTGAACAGTGGCGTGAACAGCATTCTGCGGACGAAATCACCGTGCGTGACCTGGCAGCAAACCCTATTCCTGTCCTGGACGGCGAGCTGGTTGGCGCACTGCGCCCAAGCGATGCGCCGCTGTCCCCGCGTCAGCAGGAAGCCCTGGCCCTGTCCGACGAGCTGATTGCTGAGCTGCAGGCGCACGACGTTATCGTCATCAACGCTCCAATGTACAACTTCAACATTCCTACCCAGCTGAAGAACTACTTCGACCTGGTGGCGCGCGCTGGCGTAACCTTCCGCTACACCGAGAACGGCCCGGAAGGTCTGGTAAAAGGCAAGCGTGCGATCGTCCTGACCAGCCGTGGCGGTATCCATAAAGATACCCCAACTGACCTGGTTGCGCCGTACCTGAGCCTGTTCCTCGGCTTCATCGGCATCACTGACGTGAACTTCGTGTTCGCGGAAGGCATCGCTTACGGTCCGGAAGTGGCGACCAAAGCGCAGACCGACGCGAAAGCCGCCATCGACAGCCTGGTAGCCGCGTAAGATTTCCCCCTCTCACCGCCCGGTGGGAGGGTTTTTCTTTTCCCCGCATTTCGCTATCATCCGCATCCACTCTCCAGCCGGGCGGCCTGATGTCTGCGATTATCGATTCTTTTATTGCCCCACCGTGTCACGACGACATTGAGATCCTCTGGCAGGATGAACATCTGCTGCTGATTAATAAGCCTTCCGGCCTGCTCAGCCTCTCGGGCAAAAACCCGCAAAACCTCGATTCTGTCCATTATCGTCTGGTGCAGACGTTCCCCGGCTGCACGCTGGTACACCGTCTGGATTTCGGCACGTCCGGGCTGATGGTGGTTGCGCGCAATAAGGCCATCAATGCGGCGCTTTGCCAGCAGTTCAGCCAGCGCAGCGTGGAGAAAGTCTACAGCGCCCTGCTTTATGGACATCTGGGAAACGACGAGGGAATAATAGACGCGCCCATTGCCAAAGACCCGGCGCTGTTCCCGCTGATGTCGATCTGCGCCATCAACGGTAAACCCGCCCGTTCCCGTTATCGGGTGGTGAAACGTTTTTTTCGGGGGACAGGAGTGCCGTTAACGCGGGTGGAACTGACGCCGGAAACCGGGCGAACCCACCAGCTGCGCATCCACTGCCAACAGCTGGGGCACCCTATTCTGGGCTGCGATCTGTATGGCGGTCTTGACGCGCCGGGGGCTAAGGAAACGCCCCGGCTGATGCTGCATGCCAGCGAGCTGAATTTTATTCATCCCGTGAGCGGAGAGCCGGTTAACGCCCGCCACGCCGCCCCGTTTTGAACGCGGTTTACCACATCAAATCGTCAGGAATTTTGAAGTCCGCGTACGGATCGTCTTCGTCCTGCTCTTCCTGACTGAGCGCGCTGTTTAACACGATGCTGTCGGCATCGCGCTGGGCAATTTTATCAGCCACCACCGCCGGAATGATCGCGTATTCACAGTCGCCGTTTGCATTGAGCACCAGGCGCGCAATGGCCAGACGGCCGTTGATCAGCTGGGTTTGCGTCTGCTTGTCGACCTCAATTTTTTTGATCAGATTACCGTCGGTGAAGTTAAAGGTGATGTTGCCCTTCGCCACGGTGATGCGGTTCATCTCGATCAGCTGCTTCACCTGCGCTTTAAACTCTTTAGCGAGTACGGCCTGCTTCTGCTGCTCGCTCAGCAGCTTGTCACGCTCGATCTGCGCCTTCTTGTTCTCTTCTACCGCTTCCCGAGCCTCACGTGCCTGAACGCGTGATTTCTTTGCCGTGCGCTGCACTTTCGCCGCTTTCTTGCTGCTGACCAGGCCCGCTTTCAGCATCTGCTCTTGTAAGGTGAGTTTTGTCATGATCGTTTCTAAACCGGTTGGAAATTTTGGGGATTATAGCGGGAATTGGGGATGGTGTACCAGAGAAGCAGATATGGCGTTTAGCTGCCTGAATCTGGTTCATTATTGATTCAA
Source organism: Enterobacter sp. 22499 (assembly GCF_052044815.1). NCBI lineage: Bacteria > Pseudomonadati > Pseudomonadota > Gammaproteobacteria > Enterobacterales > Enterobacteriaceae > Enterobacter > Enterobacter sp. 22499. The sequence goes on from NZ_JBQENR010000001.1 coordinate 283,526, forward strand.
CATATACTCACGCTAACGCCTAAAAAAATGGTTAAAAATTGCCAGGTTATTTTCTTAAAAAAAATGAGCAGTTCATAAATATGATGTGGGTTGAATATCTGTGTTCGCTTCAGGCGTAGGCTGCTTTTTCTTATTAAAGAATGAAAAAATATGCCCTTGAAAGAAACAATGTTGCTTAACGATAAGGATTCGGCATGTTCCGACTCTACCGGTCACATGATTTAACACGGCAATTAAGCCCTGGAGATTTTCAATACATTCTCACGCCAGCAGGTTCGCTGAAAGAGGCATGTATACATTATGATCTGTCTTATGAAGCGAACGGTCAAAGCCTCTCTTTTGGTCTTCCCAAAAAAATATACAGCGTGTTCCCATATAAAAGGCCGTATGAGCGAAAAGGTCGCGGCTACGCAGATCCGATTTATGATGAAGTTGAGCAAGAGCTGCAAATTGGCTGGCTTGTTGGTGTAGATACCTCCAGGCGCTGGAGCAGCGACCGGAATCCATTTTACATCGACGACAACGGCGATCTGATGTTTACTCCAACAGCCTCATCCTGGCATGCATGGTATAAGGACGAAATCATGAGTGCCTACCGGCACGTTATTGCCGATCGGCAAGGCAGGAAGCCTGCCCCCACTCAACGGATACATTATGATTATTACGGACCAACAACTGCACGATCGGGGAAAACGCTGAACAGTAAAACCGTTGGCCGCCTGCTGGCCGCTGGCGGTGTATATAACGGCAACATTGAAGGGTTTCATGAAACCGCGCAGCAGCTTGGCGGGGATGCTCCAGCGGGTTACGATCAAGTGATGAATAACAAAGGGTTAATTATTACGGGTGCCTCTATTGCAGCAGGATTAACAATGGGCAGGTTGAATCCTCTAAGCGAGATAGATGAAATATCGGGTCTCAGTAAAATACCAACGTTTGAAAGCCCATATGTAAAAGGTTTCACATCTGAAAGCGGTACGTTAGTGAACGCTGAACACGCCATTATCGATCCGAAAAAGCTCGCCACCTATGCTTTAGATTCAACACATCCTACAGGTGGGCACAAAGCCAGGGTGTTTGAGTCAGCGCTGGGATACAACCCAACTAATGCAGATGTTTTAGCAGCAAGAATTCAGGAAGGCGTATTATCGGTCCCAGCAAAAGTGTTGCAGGCCAACAATTACGGTCAAACAATGGCTGTCGATATGCCCATTTTAGGCGTCAACGGTGAAACAGCGATCGTGCGTACAGGCTGGATGTATGAAACTGACGCGCTAGTTCCTCGCCTGACAACCCTATTCGTTAAATGAGAAAACAAAAATGAAAAGAGCCGAATTAGACGTTGTGGTTTTAGACGAGGATTTACCTGATGAAGGACTGGTAAAAGGGGCTGTTGGTACGATTGTTATGGTTTTCGATACCCCGACACTGGGCTATCTTGTCGAATTTTGCGACGAGGAAGGAAGAACAATAGCAATGCCTGCTTTGCTACCCGCTCAGCTAAAGAGTTATTTCATTCCTGGCACCCTCAAAACGCGGTTGGTTCGCCCCGAATAAAGCGTGGTTGAAAGCGTAAGCCTGCAGTATGAAAAAATTACCTGGCGCATCGCCGCTGGGAACATCATGCACAGCGACGCCTGGGACGAACGTCCTACAGCATAGCCCAAAGGGGCCCGATGCCCCTTACTCTTTCACTTCCCTGCCTGAAGCAATCTGAAGTTTCCACTCAGCGTCTCCCTGTTCATGAACTTCCCTCATGTTGCATTGAAATTAAGTCACTTCCCCTGCGCCGCGGGCTCAGGCATAAATTATGCATTAGTAACTTCTTAGCAACATGAACTTAGGATGCATAACCACAATGAGCAAAGCTTTCACATATACCCTTAAGCGCAGTTGCTTCGATGAGAATTACAATCCGTCAGAAAATACGCGTACGACCACCAACTTTGCCAACCTGGCGCGTGGGGAAAAACGTCAGGAAAACCTGCGCAATACGCTGGTGATGATCAACAACCGCTTTAACGCCCTGGCGCGTTGGGATAACCCGACCGCCGATCGCTACGCGGTTGAGCTTGAAATCATCTCTGTCGATTTGAACATTGGCGCGGAAAAGCCGTTCCCGGCCATCGAGATTTTGCAGACGTATATTGTCGACAAAAAAAATAACCAGCGTATCGCAGGCATTGTCGGGAATAACTTCTCCTCTTACGTGCGGGATTATGATTTCAGCGTCCTGCTGCTGGAGCACAACAAGAACCAGCAGCACTTCAGTATTCCGGAAAAGTTTGGCGAACTGCACGGCAATATTTTCCGCCATTTTGTGAACTCGCCGGAATACAAAGAGAACTTCAGAAAGGGCCCGGTGATCTGCCTGAGCGTCTCGAGCAAAGACACCTATCGCCGCACCGGTAACCAGCACCCTGTTCTGGGTATTGAGTACGCGCCGGATGGCGAATCTTTAACGGAACTGTACTTCGCCAAAATGGGCCTGAAGGTCCGCTACTTCATGCCTGAGAACAGCGTGGCGCCTTTCGCGTTCTTCTTTACCGGAGACTTGCTGAGCGATTACACCGATCTGGAACTGATCGGCACCATCAGCACGATGGAAACGTTCCAGAAAATCTATCGCCCGGAAATTTATAACGCGAACTCGGCGGCGGGACTGTTTTATCGCCCGGACCTGAACCAGCAGGATCATTCATTAACCAAAATTGTTTATGACCGCGAAGAGCGAAGCCGGTTGGCGATTGAACAGGGTCGATTTACCGAAGAATATTTCATTAAGCCTTATAAACACATTCTCGAGCAGTGGTCTGATAACTACACGCTTTAATTCATCAAAAAAGGTCTTTTATTATGAAAACATTGCTCCCGACGTCTACGGCTGGCAGCCTGCCTAAGCCGACCTGGCTTGCGCAACCTGAAACGCTCTGGTCTCCGTGGAAATTGCAGGATCAGGAATTACTGGCAGGTAAACAGGATGCACTGCGCCTGTCCCTTGACGAGCAGATCCGTGCGGGAATCGATATTGTCAGCGACGGGGAACAGACCCGTCAGCACTTCGTCACCACCTTTATTGAACACCTGAGCGGCGTCGATTTTGAAAATCGCCAAACCGTGCGCATTCGTAACCGCTACGACGCCAGCGTGCCGACCGTGGTTTCTGCCGTTGCGCGTCAGAAGCCGGTATTCGTGGACGATGCAAAATACCTGCGCCAGCTCACGGACAAGCCGATCAAATGGGCCCTGCCTGGGCCAATGACCATGATCGACACCCTTTACGACGCGCATTATAAAAGCCGCGAAAAGCTGGCCTGGGAATTCGCCAAAATCCTCAACCAGGAAGCGCGTGAATTAGAAGCCGCGGGCGTGGATATTATCCAGTTCGACGAGCCGGCGTTTAACGTCTTTTTTGATGAGGTCAACGACTGGGGTATCGCCGCGCTCGAGCGCGCCATTGAGGGTCTGAAATGCGAAACCGCGGTACACATCTGCTACGGCTACGGCATCAAGGCCAATACCGACTGGAAAAAGACGCTCGGCTCAGAATGGCGCCAGTATGAAGAGGCCTTCCCTAAGCTGCAAACCTCTAACATCGACATCATCTCCCTGGAGTGCCACAACTCCCGCGTACCGATGGATCTGCTGGAGCTGATTCGCGGTAAAAAGGTGATGGTTGGGGCGATTGACGTGGCAACCAACACCGTCGAAACGCCAGAAGAGGTCGCCGACACCCTGCGTAAAGCGCTGCAGTTCGTCGACGCCGACAAGCTTTACCCCTCAACCAACTGCGGCATGGCTCCCCTTTCCCGTCAGGTGGCTAACGGTAAGCTGAAAGCGCTCAGCGCCGGCGCAGAAATTATCCGCAAGGAACTCGGCGCGTAATTGCCTTACGTTTGCCAGTACGGCGGCGAGCCGAAAAACGCCACGTAATAATCAATCACCGCCCTGACGTTCAGGGGCGGATGACGTGCGTGAGGATAGATCGCCGCAATATTCAGCGGCTCCGTATTGATAGCGCACGCCATTTCCGGCATAAGAGCGACCAGCTCCCCCCGCTGCAGCCTGTCGCCAATCAGCCAGTCCGGAAACAGGACGATCCCCATTCCACCCAGCGCGGCAATGAGCAGCGATTCCGCATTATTGGACGTCATCAGCGGCGCGACGGGATAGTGCACCCAATTTTCCCCCTTGCGTCGCACAAGCCAGCGATTAGGGCCAGACGAACCGCGATACACCAGGCATTTATGCTGGCTCAGCTCGGCCGGGTCGGCCGGTACGCCGTGTTGACGCAGATACGCGGGCGACGCGGCAAGATGGTAGCGCTGCTGCCCGAAGATGCGGGCGTGAAACGTCGAGTCCGTCAGCGTGCCGATGCGAAAAATGAGGTCGGCGGCATCCCGGTGCGGGTCGATAAAGTCATCGGTCAGCGTCAGCTCTATGGTTAACCGTGGATAACGCTCGGCCAGGCCTGCCAGGCCGGGTGCAACGTGCCTCTGTCCAAAAAATACCGGCCCGTTAATGCGTATCGTGCCGGAGGGTTCGGTCGAACGTTCATCCAGCTCCCGACGCGCCTCTTCGAAGTTATCGACCATCGCCCGGGCATAGCGGATAAAAAGATGCCCGTTTTCCGTGGGGATCACCGCCCGGGTATTGCGATAGAACAGCTGCTGGCCGAGCGCGTCCTCAAGCTGATGAATAATCCGCGACACCTGCGAGGCAGAAATTCCCTCCCGTCGCGCAACGACGGAAAAGTTCTGCGTTTCATAGACGGCAATAAACAGCAGCAGTGAGCGAAGGTTCATGCTTCCGGCATCTGACATTAATGCATTTCCTGCAAAGGTGTTTCCTGCATTATGGCATTTTTCTCACATGTCTACCGACGTAATCTTCTTCGCCTGAAAACGGAGGAAGCATAATGCAGTTTGTATTGATTTTACTGGTGATTGCCGGCGGGATGGGCCTCTCCGTCGAGGCGGGTTTGCTGGGGCCGTTAGGGGGAGAAGTAGGCGATTTATGGGCCACGTTCAGCATTTTCGGGGTCGGCGCTGCGCTGACCTTTCTGCTGATGCTGTTTTTCAGCCCGCGCAACGGTCCGTCGTTTTTCGCACAGCCCGGCTGGCAGCTGCTTGGCGGCGTGCTGGGTCCTGTTTACGTTGTCATTCTGACTATCGCCACCCCCGCTATCGGCATCGCTCTGACGATGATCGGCATTCTGGCAGGTCAGGTTTTTAAGAGCCTGATCATTGACCACTTTGGCCTGCTGGGTACGCCGCACAGGAAGATAAACGCAAGACGCATCGTGGCGCTGGTTTTTATTATTGCCGCACTGGTACTGGTCGCAAAGGGGTAAACACATGACACTGATGATGATAATTCTGGCCATCTGCGGCGGGGCGACGCTGAGCATACAGGCCGCAATTAACGGACAGCTCGGCAGCAGCGTGGGCGTTTTCAAGAGCGCGTTTCTGACGTTTTCCGTCGGCGCGCTGGTGACCGCCCTGCTCATTTTCTTCTTTGAGCCTAAGCAGACGGTCACGCTGCTGGACGTGCCGAAATGGCAGCTCCTCGGGGCGATGTTCGGCGTGCCCTACATTGTGATCATGGTGCTTGCCGTGCAGCGCATCGGCACCGCCGTCGCCACGGTGGCGGTGATATTCGGCCAGCTCGCCATGAGCATGCTGATAGATAACTTTGGCTGGTTGAACAATCCCGCTATTCCGTTTTCACCGAGCCGTCTGGGCGCGGTGGTGTGCCTGGGGATTGCCCTGTACTTCATTTACTCCAGCAGCAAAACCGGCGATGTTCGCGACTAAGCTTCCGTATTCCGGGTAAAGAACAGCGTCACCGTGGCGACGGTGACGCCAAATTTCTTCATCTCGGTTTTATTGAACAGATGCGTCTCATCCTGCAGGTACATCCAGTCATCAAAGTTCAGCAGCCACGTTTTGCCGTTGGCCTTCACGTTCATGCTGTAATGCCAGTTAAAGGCGTTCCCTGCGGCCTGCCCGGTGGCAACCCCTTCAATATCACCTGCCGTTCCCTCGTAGCGGTCGTTCCCCACGCGACGGATGTGCCATACCCGCTGCTGCTTCTCGCCGTCGTCGTAAACGAAACGCTCGTTCAGCGTCAGCGTATCGCCGATGACGTCCCCGGCAATCTCAACGTGAAAGCGGCGGATCTGCTTGCCGCTGCGATCCTGCACCATGCCCCACGCTTCGGTTTTGCCCTGGAAGTAGTGGAAGATATCAAGCCGCGGCTGCTGCTGGCGATACTCGGACACCTCCGTACTGCAGCCGGCCAGCAGCATCGTGAATGCCAGCGCCAGCGTCAGGATTCGTTTCATTTTTTGCCTCCGATTAGCTGCTGACGCAGCTCAGGATATTGCGTGCGGGGATCGAGCCAGATGGCCAGAAAGCGGGTGCTGAACGCTTCTGACTGGCGCGGACCGAGCGGAATAAAAGATTTTTGCGCCGACGACGCGCGGTACCAGAACTGCCCCTGCTTATCGTTGAGAACAAACGCCAGCTGTGAACCCGGTCGGACATCCGGCCACAGGGACTGAAGCATCCTTAGCCAGGCTTCACTTTGCGGTTCCTGCGTCAGGATCCCCTGCGCCTGCCACTGGTCGCGGGTCGCCTCAACCAGTTCATCGCGATCTATGTCGCGCGCGTAGGTAATAATCAGCGCCTGATCCTGATCGTCCCGGCTGTAACGGCCATCCGGCGTGCGGAGCTGAGAGGTATAGACCGTGAACGGCCCCCAGGTCAGCGTGGCGTCGCCCAGCTTGCGCCAGGCCAGCCAGTCGGCGGCCTGAGCACCAGGAACAACCAGCATGAGCCAAAACAGCAGAACCGCAGCCCTCATTTTTGTCTCCCCATTAGCAGGTGGAAAAACAGCATCAGCACCAGCCAGCCCGGCGCCATCCAGCTGACGACGATAAAGGTTGGCTCCAGAAACGTGATGGCGCCCAACCGCTCGCCAATCAGGTAGGCCACCGGGCCTCCCACGGCCGCCAGCAGGGTCAGCAGCCAGCCGGGTAATGTGGTGGTACGCGCAAGCTGCGTCCAGACCACGGCGAACATCAGCCACAATGCCACCATCCATAGCGGCATCAGGGAGTCGCCCGTGAAGGCAATCAGCCCCGTCAGCGCCCAGAGCGCATCCAGCAGGCAGCCCGCCGCGGCCAGCCCAATGGCGTAAAGACGGTATGCTGACGGCAAGAGCAGGCACGCCAGGATCGCCAGCCCGAGCCAGATAATCAGGCCCTGTTCGCGAAACAGCACTACCAGCGCCCAGTAGAGATCGAACGCGACGGCCAGCAGAAAGACCTGAAGGTAGCGTCTCATACGCGCTCGGCGGTCAGCTGCACCACGCTGATGGTGCGGGCGTTAAACCCGGCTTCGCAGTAGCCGAAGTAGTACAGCCACATGCGGCGGAACCGTTCATCAAAGCCGAGCTTTTCAATCTCCTGCCAGGCGTGGACAAAGCGCTGCCGCCAGTGGGCCAGCGTGCGGGCGTAGTCCGGTCCCATGTCGAAGAGATTGCGCACCACGAAATCGGTGTGGCGCGTCATCAGCTCGTTCATCGCCGTAATGCTCGGCAGGAAGCCGCCGGGGAAAATGTAGCGCTGGATAAAATCGACGCTTTTGCTGTAGTCGCGGTAGCGCTGGTCCTGAATGGTGATGGCCTGAATCGCCATCCGTCCACCGGGGCGCAGCCGCGCCTGACAGGTACGGAAGAACGTAGGCAGATAGCGTTGCCCGACGGCTTCAATCATCTCTATCGAGACCAGCTTGTCGTACTGCCCGGTGAGGTCGCGATAGTCGCAGAGCAGTACCTCAACCCGATCCTGCAGCCCGGCGCGGGCAATGCGCTCGGTCGCCCAGATATATTGCTCCTGCGACAGCGTGGTAGTGGTCACCCGACAGCCGTAGTGACGGGCGGCGTATTCCGCCATCGCCCCCCAGCCGGTGCCAATTTCCAGCAGGTGATCACCCGGGTTTAGCGCCAGCTGCTCGCACAGGCGAGCCATTTTGGCCTGCTGAGCCGCCGTCAGATCCTGCTCGTCCGCGGTAAACAGCGCGCTGGAGTAAAGCAGTTCTTTATCCAGAAAATGGGCATAGAAAGCGTTGCCCAGATCGTAATGGGCGGCAATATTTTCGCGGGCCTGGGCGCGAGAGTTGCGCCGCGTCCAGTGGCGCAGCCGCTCCAGCGGTCGGCCAAGCAGCCGGAACCCGTTCTCCAGACGACCAAGCACTTCGCCGTTGAGGGCCAGAATTTGCAGAAGCGGCGTAAGCTGCGCAGTCTCCCATTCGCCGTCCATCCAGGCTTCTGCGGCGGCAAGGCTCCCGCCCGTTAAGACGCGCCAGTAGACGCCGGGCGTGAGGATCTGCACGTCGGCGTGCAGCGCGGAGGATGTCTCGCCAAAATGGAAGGTCTGCGCCCCTTCACGCAGGGTGAGTGAGCCGCCGCGAATGCCGCTTAACAGACGAAACAGCAGCCATCGCGCGATGCGGACGTTGCGCGGGATATCGGGTTCTAGCGCAAAGACGGGATCGGTCATGAGCGTTCACTCCTGCTGACGGGATGGTTATACAGCGGCACGCGCTTGAGCCACAGCCTCAGCGCCTGCCAGTAAATGGCGAAAACGGTTTTCAGAGTCATCAGTGGGATGCGCAGCAGCAGCGCGCGCAGCGCCGGGCGGGTCAGAGGCTCCCGGCGCAGGGCCAGCGTGGCGTCAAAGACCTTCGCTTCCTGATGATTTTCAATATGCATATGCAACGTGTTGTCCGGGTTGTTGAAGCGCCAGTGGTAGACCATGTCCATCGGGTTGAAGGGGGAAACGTGAAACGCTTTTTCCGTGGGCCGGGCATTTTGCCCGTCGACCGCGTAATAATGGCGCTCGTTCCACGGCGTGTTGCGCACCTCCGCCAACACCCAGCGAAGCGTATTTTCCTGGTCATAGCAGTAGTAAAAATTGACCGGATTGAAATGAAACCCGAAGTAGCGCAACTGCGTCAGAAGCATGACCCGCCCTGCGGGACGTTCCCCGGTCAGGCTCTCCAGCCTGTTCAGCACGTTCTCTTTAAGCGGCGTGCCGAGCGGATAGTCCGCGTCATGGAACGCGGCGGCGGCAAAGCGGTTGCGCCGCACGCCGACGGACGCCAGCAGCGGCAGTTCATCAAGATCCAGCCAGGCCATAAAAACGCCGTAGCTGAATTCATGCGTTTTCGGCTGAAGGCGGCGGTGGCGCAATACGCCGTGATAGAGGCAGCTGTTCATGTCAGTTCCCCTCCCCGGCGGCTATTTCATTGACCACGTCCAGCGCGCTGCGCACGCCGTCTTCATGAAAACCGTTGTACCAGTAAGCGCCGCAGAACCAGCTCCGGTGATGACCGTTGATCTCCCCACGGCGCGCCTGCGCACGCCAGCTTTGCGGGTTAAACAGCGGATGTTCATAGACAAAGCGTTGCAGAACGAAGCGTTCATCCACCGGCGCGTCCGGGTTCAGGGTGACGCAGAACAGTGGGCTGCCCGCAGGCAGACCCTGCAGAATGTTCATGTTGTAGGTGACGCAGGCGCTGGCCTGCTCCTGCGCGCTCAGGCGGTAGTTCCAGCTGGCCCAGGCGCGCTGCCGCACCGGCAGCCAGCGCGGATCGCTGTGCAAAACAACCTCGTTGCGCTGCCAGCCGATATCGCCCAGCACTTCGCGCTCTGAGGCGGTTGGGTCGTCAAGCATGGCCAGCGCCTGGGCGGAGTGGCAGGCAAATATCACCTGGTCGAAGGTGTGGCTGCCGTTTTCAAGCTGGAGCGTGACCCCGTGCGCGTGGCGGCTCGCCCGCAGAACAGGCGCGTTCAGGCGCAGCGTCAGGCGGTCGCCCAGTTTTTCCAGCATGGCGCGGATATACTCCCGCGAGCCGCCCGGCACCACGTACCACTGCGGACGCTGGGTGATATCCAGCAGGCCGTGGTGATGAAAGAAGCGCAGGAAGAGCGGCAGCGGGAAACGCTTCATCTCCTGCAGCGACGACGACCAGATCGCGGCCCCCATCGGCAGAATGTAGTGGCGCGCAAAAAACGGCGTGAAGCCGTGCTGGTCCAGAAACGTCTGCAGCGTGGCGTTCGGATCGACTTCCCCTTCAAGCGCCTGTTTCGCCAGGCGGTTAAAGCGGACGATGTCACCGAGCAGCCGCCAGAATGCCGGATTTACCAGGTTTCGGCGCTGGGCAAACAGCGACGTCGGCGTGTGTCCGTTGTACTCAAGCCCCGTCTCGGGATTGTGTACTGAAAAGCTCATCTGCGTTTTTTGCCCGCTGATGCCGAGCTCGCTGAGCAGACCCATAAAGCGCGGATAGGTGCGGTCGTTGTAGACAATAAACCCGGTATCGATCGCGTATGTGCCCTGGGGCGTTGAGACGTCAACCGTCGCGGTATGGCCGCCGGGCGTGGTGCCCGCTTCAAACAGGGTTACCTGATGATGCCCTGCCAGCCGCCAGGCGCAGGTCAACCCGGCGATGCCGCTGCCGATAATTGCAATGTTCATGAGCGCACCATCCTGCGCAGCAGCGTGCGCTGCAAAAACGCGGGCAGCACGGAGAGCAGCCGCAAAATAAGGCCAAACCCGGCCGGAAACGCGATATGCATTTTGCCCTTTGCCAGCCCGGTACGGATCGCCTTGACCGCTTCGTCAACGCTCACCCTACCCGGCATGGCAAAATCGTTTTTGCGCGTCAGCGGGGTATCGACAAATCCCGGAGAGACGACCGTCACGGCAATCCCCTTTGGCTCCCAGTCCAGACGCAGGCTGTCGGCAAACCAGCTCAGCGCCGATTTGGACGCGCCGTAGGCCTCTGCCCGCGGGAAGGGAAGCCAGTGGGCCATCGAGCTCACCAGCACCACGCGGTTACCGGCAACCAGCTGCGGCTGCAGCGCGGCCAGGCAGTTCACCGGCCCGAGAAAATTGGTGGTCATGACCCGCTCCACCAGCGCCGCATCCACCACGCCGCCGTCGAGATATTCGCAGGTACCGGCGCAGAGAATAACCAGATCGGCGTAAACGCTGCTGAGCGCCTGGCGACAGGCGTCCCTGTCTGTCATATCGAACGGGCGAACGGTGAGATTGGGGCAGGTCTGATGTAGCGCTTCAAGCCGCGCCGGATCGCGCCCGCAGGCAATCACGTGGTAGCCGTCAGCTGCAAAGGACTTCGCCAGCCCCGCGCCGATGCCCGAGCTTGCGCCGGTAATCAGCACCGTCTTCATGATTTGACCCTCCGCTTCACGCCGCGTACAGCCCAGCCCAGCAGAGGGAGGTGTTCGTAGATCATCTCTCCCGCATCGTAGAAGTCCCGCTGACGCGTGATGAGATTGTTTTCGGTGTCCACCACCGAACATCCGGGCAGTTCAAGCGGCTCGCCCCCGGCAATGCGCGGATGCGACCAGTGCATTACCCAGGTGACAACAAACCGGTTCCCGCTGCAGAGCGGCGGATCGATGACAAAACGGCACTTCTCGACGTTTGCCAGCAGATGGGTGAAATAGCGCTGAAGCGCGAAAATACCGTTGTGCTCGCCGAACGGATCGATAAGGGTGGCATTCGAATGGTAAAGCCCGACCAGCGCGGTCGGCGGCTGGCTATCCAGTGCGGCGTAGTACTCAATAAACCGACTCACGACAGAGGGCAAAGTGCTCATGGGTCACATCCTGGCTGTAAACAACGTGGCGTAATCGCATAATTAAAACTTACACAATTAACGTTATTTGTCCAAGTTTGTGCAAATTTATTTTTTATTACCCATAAATATCAACAATTTGAAAACACAATCACTTGACGGTTTTGTAGGCCGGGTAAGATGTAGCCGCCACCCGGCTTTCACTTTCAGGTTATCCTTAAGGCAAATTCAGCCGTCATCTTCCAGGCTTATCCTTTTTATTCATAAGGATGCCTGACATGAAACGTTTCTTTCTCTCCCTATTCTCAAGCCCGGAATCCTTACTGCAGGTGATGAGTCAGCAGGAAATTATTGAAGCCGTGGAAGATGGCGATCGCATCATTATCGACCAGGACGGGAACGCCTCGGTGAACTACAAGAGCAACGAGGTGCGGCAGGACTTTCTGCGTCACGTCAACACGCTGAAGAGGGCCTGATATGGGAACGGCGATATTTATGGTGCTGATGGTCTGCGGTTACTGGTACACCAGCCGCGACCTGTCGACCCGCTTTAAAATCAAGCGTTCCTTCGGCTGGGACGTCTATTTTCTCGTCGCGCTTTACGGCTGTATTTTCGTTTTGCAGGGCGTGATCGCCACGGGATTGCTCTGGCTGCTGCTGTTCGCCCTTTCCGCCGCCAACAACGCTTTTCACTTTGCCTCACCGAAATACACCGACTGGCAAATCGACTTTATGAACTGGAGTTTTTTAGGCATTCAGGCGCCGGTGGTGGTGATGCTGGCGTTTGCTATCCTGTTTTGCCTCTACCGCTCTAACTGGGCAGGAAGCGCCAGGCTGGACGGCGAGAGTCGGAAAAAGCTCTACAAACGGCTTGCGCAGGCGAGCGGGATTGAACAACTGCTCTATCAGTGTATGGAGCAAGGCGAGCTGGCGCAGGTCACACTCCGGTCGCGGCGGATTTACGTCGGCATGATCCACACCGCGACGCTGGAATATGAAAAAACGGCCAATATCGTGCTGATCCCAATGTTGAGCGGGTACCGGGATGAGAAGACGATGAATCTGCGTATCGAGAATAATTACAGCAGGTGGTATGCGGAGCATGACATTACGCTCGACTCTGAACCCCGCAGCGCCATGTCATTCCGCAAGGTGATTTTGCTTAATCAGATTGAGAGCATCTCGCTGTTCGATCCTGCCAGCGCCAGCGCGCTGTCGCTTGCACAGCGGGACGAGAGCCAGACGTCCCCATAATGTTGAGTACGCTCTGCTGGGAAGCGTGCACGACGAAAGGCGAATGACACATCATTTATGGTGATATTCACGGTTGCGCATTCTGATAAAGATCCCAGCGGTTGCCGTAAATATCTTCAAACACCACCACCGTACCGTACTCTTCCTCACGCGGTTCTTCGCAGAAATGAACGCCTTTTGCTTTCATGGCATGGTAATCGCGCCAAAAGTCATCCGTCTGAAGGAACAGGAAAACTCTTCCACCGCTTTGATTACCGATAAAACCTTCCTGCCTTTCGTTGGAGGCACGAGCCAGCAGGATATTGCAGTCGCTTTCCGGGTTGGGTGAGACGACGACCCAGCGTTTCCCCGGTTGGGGCGTATCCTCTACGAGGGTAAAACCCAGCCTGTCGGTGTAGTATTCAATGGCGCGATCGTAGTCATCAACCACGATAGCCACGCATCCCAGGCATCGTTTCTGCGTTCTCATATTTTTCGTTTCCTTTGGATAAATAGCTTACCGATTCGGTGAGTCGATATTCCAGCTACCGTAATACTTGCGGCAGATTCAGGACTTATTTCTGACCGGTCAACGCCTCTAATCCCCTTTTTAGCACATTTATTACCGTCTCTGAATCCATGCCCATCTGTGCATGAATAATGGCGCCGTCAATAAGCAGCATGATTTCATTGACGACGCGCTCATCAGCGATCTTCGTCAGCAACGCAATCATATTCTTAGTTTCGATTTTATGACCGCGGCATATCGCTTTTATTTCGCTTTCTATATCTTCGGATTTGGCTTCTGCGCTGGCATTAATAAACGCGCAGCCGTGGAACTCGGGCGAAATAAACCATTCATAAAGGGTTGCAGATATCGCATCAGAAGGTATTTCGCCTTCATCAAGATGTCGACGCAGCGTGGTCTCAAACCAGCTGATCCATATTTCATGTCGATAGTGCAGGTAGGCGAGAATCAGTAAACTTTTACTCGGAAAATGGCGATAAAACGTCACCTTGGTCACCTTCGCCTCTTTAATCAGCGTATCCACCCCCGTCGCCCTGAAGCCATTGGAATAAAAAAGATCGTGCGCCGTCAGTAATATTTTATCCCTGACGCTGATTTTTGCTTCGTTGCCTGCGTGCTCGGTTTTCACTTTTCGGTAGCCTCAAAACGGATGTTGACAGCGTTATTTTTCAGGCATAGATTAGCGCAAGTAGACAGACCTGTCTACTTCATCATACAGAGGTAATCGCCATGAACACACGCCCACCCTTACCGCCCTTCACCCGTGAAAGCGCGATCAAAAAAGTCAGACTGGCAGAAGACGGCTGGAATAGCCGCGACCCGGCGAAGGTCGCGCTGGCCTATACGCAGGATACTCAATGGCGCAACCGCGCGGAGTTCGCCACCAACCGTGAAGAGGCGCAGGCGTTTCTGGAGCGGAAATGGAAAAAAGAGCTCGATTATCGTTTGATTAAAGAGCTTTGGGCGTTTACGGATAACCGCATCGCCGTTCGCTATGCCTATGAATGGCATGATGATTCCGGCAACTGGTTCCGCTCGTACGGCAATGAAAACTGGGAGTTTGAACCGGACGGACTGATGAAGCGCCGTTTTGCCTGCGTTAACGATATGCCGATAAAAGAATCCGAGCGACTGTTCCACTGGCCGTTGGGTAGACGCCCGGACGATCATCCCTCATTGAGCGATCTGGGGTTATAGTTTTGTCACCAAAATCAGAGATAGCGCGCATTTCGGTGACCACCTCAGGACTACCCTATGAGCGGTTTTCAGGAGGAACAAAATATGAAAAAGCTTCTGATATGTTGTTTGTTCGGTAATACCGCAAACGCTCTTGCCAAAAAAATGCAGCCCCTGGCAGAACAAGAAGGCTATCCACTGATGATTAGCGCCGTTGGGCTGGATAACTTCGCCAGCGTCGCCCCCGCTTTCGACGGTTTTCTTATCGCGCCGCACATTCAGTACAAACTCGACGAGATACACGCAACGGTGGGCAATACACGTTCAATCGCCATCATTGAGAGTCTTCCCTACGCGTCTCTGGACGCGAAGAAGGTGTTGAATTTCGTAAAGGAGCAAATGCCTGAACTGGCTGCCTGACAGACAAGGCCGCATCGCTATTGCGGCCTCCTCGTCCCCGCAGACAGATAGATGCCATAGCGCGCGAAAAACAGTGATACACTTACCCCACCTGGTTGATCGTCCCGTCTGAACGGCTCACGACGAAAACGGATGTAACCAAAATACGAAATGGTCACTCGTTGTCAATCGTAGCTCGTCACGCTAAGCTTACATAATGACTAAAACTATGAACGCCCCATCAATACGTGGTCCACTTGACCATTCTGTCAGAGAGCAAATCGTCGAAGCGGCCTTTGAGCACTTCGGTCACTACGGCTATGAAAAAACCACCGTCGCCGAGCTGGCGAAATCTATCGGTTTTTCAAAATCCTACATTTATAAGTTCTTCGATTCCAAGCAAGCTATCGGCGAGGTGATCTGCGCTAACCGCCTGGAGCTGATCATGACGGCCGTGCTTTCCGCCATTGCGGATGCGCCGTCAGCCAGCGAAAAAATCCGCCGTCTCTTCAAAGCACTTACCGAGGCCGGAAGCGAGCTGTTTTTCCACGATCGCAAGCTCTACGACATCGCCGCCGTCGCGTCACGGGAGAAGTGGCCTTCGACGGAAAGGTATACCGAAAGCCTCCTGAAGCTGATTGAGAGCATCATTATCGAAGGCAGACAGGCTGGAGAGTTCGAAAGGAAGACGCCGCTGGATGAGGTCACTTGCGCCGTTTACATGGTGATGTGCCCTTACATTAACCCCGTTCAGCTGCAGTACAACCTTGAAACTGCCCCAACGGCAGCGGTACTCCTCTCCTCACTGATTTTAAGAAGCCTGGCCCCCTGATTAGTGACCATTGACTTTATTGGTCACTAATCACAGAATGCGGAAACTGTCCTGTTACTTCAAAAGGGTTTCCCATGCTCAGGCTCACTTCAGCCCGCCTTGCCATATGTCTTCTGCCGTTTGCCCTCGCGGCATGCGGCGATATTTCCGCTAGTGACGATCCACGCACCAGGCCACCGCTTGTCAGATCCGCCTCCGTCGAGATGGCGAATCCAGCCGCTCGCACCTTTACGGGCGTGGTGGTGGCAAGAACGCAAAGCGACCTGGGCTTCAGGGTTCAGGGTAAAATCCTCGAACGTCTGGTGGATACCGGGCAGACTGTCAAACAGGGCCAGCCCTTACTGCGCCTGGATCCGGTTGACCTGAAATTACAGGCTCAGGCGCAGCAGCGCGCGGTGGATGCTGCCCAGGCGCGGGCGAGAAAAGCCACCAGCGATGAGGCGCGTTATCGCGGTCTGGTGGCATCCGGCGCGGTGTCCGCCGCGGAGTACGATCAGATTAAAGCGGCGGCCGATACGGCCAGGGCGGAGCTCAGCGCCGCCCGGGCGCAGGCCAACGTGGCGCAAAACGCCACGGGCTATGCCGTCCTGCTGGCGGATTCAGACGGCGTGGTGATGGAGACGCTTGCCGAACCCGGTCAGGTGGTCAGCGCCGGGCAGGTGGCGATCCGCCTTGCCAGAGCGGGACAGCGCGAAGCGCTCGTGCAGCTTCCGGAGACGCTGCGCCCTGCCGTCGGTAGCGAAGCACGAGCCACGCTTTATGGCCGTGAACAACACCCGGTCACTGCCACGTTGCGCCTGCTGTCTGACTCCGCGGATGCCACAACCCGGACGTATGAAGCACGCTACGTGCTGGCTGGCCAGCTGGCGAACGCGCCGCTGGGGGCGACCGTCACGCTCAGCCTTGAAGACCCGAAAGCGGAAGGTCAGGCCATGCAGGTCCCGCTGGCCTCACTCTACGATGCGGGTAAAGGGCCCGGCGTCTGGCGCATTTCCGCCCAACCGGCAAAGGTCACATGGACGCCGGTTAAGGTGCTGAGCGTGGGCGAAGATGCGGTCCAGGTCACGGGCGGCGTGAAGCCCGGGGAGAAGATTGTTGCGTTAGGCGCCCATCTTCTGCACGAAGGTGAAGTTGTCAGGCTGGCAGAACAACGCCATGCCGCTCCGGCGGAGAACGCGCCATGAGCCAAAGTCGCTTCAACCTGTCCGCGCTGGCCGTCCGCGAGCGTTCCGTCACGCTGTTTCTGATCGTTCTGGTGACCATTGCCGGTATTTACGCTTTTTTTGGACTGGGACGCGCGGAAGATCCGCCCTTCACCGTGAAGCAGATGACGGCGATTGCCGTCTGGCCGGGCGCAACCGCGCAGGAGATCCAGGATCAGGTGGCCGAACCGCTGGAAAAGCGCCTGCAGGAACTCAAATGGTATGACCGTACGGAAACCTATACCCGCCCCGGCATGGCGTTTATCACCCTGTCACTGCAGGACAAAACCCCGCCTTCTGAGGTGCAGAAGGAGTTCTATCAGGCGCGTAAAAAGCTTGGGGATGAATCCCAGCGTCTCCCGGCGGGCGTCATCGGCCCGATGATCAATGACGAATTCTCGGATGTCACCTTTGCCCTCTTTGCTCTGAAAGCAAAAGGCGAACCGCAGCGGCAGCTGGTACGCGATGCCGAAGGCCTGCGCCAGCAGCTTCTGCACGTTCCAGGAGTCAAAAAAGTGAATATCATCGGTGAACAGGCCGAGCGGATTTATATCGCCTTCTCCCATGACCGTCTGGCGACGATGGGCCTCTCACCGCAGGATATTTTCAATGCCCTCAACGACCAGAATGCCCTGGCCGCGGCGGGCGCCATTGAGACCCGGGGCGCGCAGATTTTTATCCGCCTGGACGGCGCGTTCGATGAACTGCAGAAAATCCGCGATACGCCTTTAGTCGCTCAGGGCAAAACGCTCACGCTGTCGGATGTGGCAACGGTTGAACGAGGCTATGAAGATCCCCCGACGATGCTGATACGCAATCAGCATGAACCCGCCCTGCTGCTGGGTGTTGTCATGCGTGAGGGCTGGAACGGCCTGGCGCTGGGTAAAGCGCTGGATGCGGAGACGGCGAAAATCAATGATAGCCTGCCGCTTGGCATGACCCTGACCAAGGTCACCGACCAGTCCGTGAATATCCGCTCGTCGGTCGATGAGTTTATGATCAAATTCTTCGTCGCCCTGCTCGTGGTTATGGTGGTCTGTTTTATCAGCATGGGCTGGCGCGTGGGGGTGGTGGTCGCGGCGGCGGTCCCGCTGACGCTGGCGGTCGTCTTCGTGGTGATGGAGGCCGCGGGAATAAACTTTGACCGCGTCACGCTGGGCTCCCTGATCCTCGCCCTCGGCCTGCTGGTTGACGATGCCATTATCGCCATCGAAATGATGGTGGTGAAGATGGAGGAAGGTTACGACAGAATCAAAGCCTCAGCCTACGCCTGGAGCCACACCGCCGCGCCGATGCTGGCCGGTACCCTGGTGACGGCGATTGGCTTTATGCCGAATGGGTTTGCCCAGTCGACCGCCGGGGAATACACCAGCAATATGTTCTGGATTGTCGGCCTCGCCCTGATTGCCTCATGGTTTGTTGCGGTGGTGTTCACGCCGTATCTGGGGGTGAAGATCCTGCCGGCGATCCCCAAAGTGGAAGGCGGCCATGCCGCCATCTATAACACGCCTCGCTATAACCGTTTTCGCCAGCTGCTTGGCCGCGTTATCGCCAGAAAATGGCGTGTGGCCGGGTCCGTGGTCGCCATTTTCATTCTGGCCGTGCTCGGCATGGGGCTGGTAAAAAAACAGTTCTTCCCGACCTCCGATCGCCCGGAAGTGCTGGTTGAAGTACAGATGCCTTATGGTACCTCGATTGCGCAAACCAGCGCCGCTACTGCAAAAATAGAAGCGTGGCTGGGCAAGCAGCCAGAAGCCAAAATCGTCACGGCCTATATTGGTCAAGGCTCGCCCCGTTTCTATCTGGCAATGGCCCCCGAGCTGCCCGATCCCTCTTTTGCGAAAATCGTGATCCTGACGGACAGCGAGACGTCACGCGAGGCGCTCAAGTTCAGGCTCAGGGAGGCCGTCGCCAGCGGCCTTGCGCCCGAAGCCCGCGTGCGAGTGACGCAGCTGGTGTTTGGCCCCTACTCACCTTTCCCGGTTGCCTGGCGCGTGTCAGGGCCGGATGTCAAACAGGTGCAGGACATCGCCGAACGGGTGAAAGCCGTGCTTCAGGCAAGCCCGATGATGCGAACCGTTAACACCGACTGGGGCTCGCGCGTTCCGGTGCTCCATTTCACCCTCGATCAGAACCGCCTGCAGGCGACCGGCTTAACTTCCAGCGCCGTTGCCGGGCAGCTTCAGTTCCTGCTCTCAGGCGTGCCTGTCACATCCGTGCGGGAAGATATTCGATCGGTAGAGGTCGTTGCCCGCGCGGCGGGTGATATCCGCCTTGACCCGGCAAAAATCGAAGGATTTACCCTGGTCGGCAATGCGGGACAGCGCGTGCCACTGTCTCAAATTGGCAAGATAGAGGTCGGCATGGAAGACCCGGTCCTTCGCCGTCGCGATCGCACCCCCACGATTACCGTACGGGGCGATATCGCCGACAATCTTCAGCCGCCGGATGTGTCGGTCGCCATCATGAAGCAGCTCCAGCCGATCGTTGATACGCTGCCGGCCGGCTACCGCATTGACATGGCGGGGTCGATTGAGGAGTCGGGCAAAGCCACGCAGGCCATGTTACCGCTGTTCCCGATCATGATTGCCCTGACGCTGCTGATCATCATTTTGCAGGTGCGCTCACTCTCCGCGATGGTCATGGTGTTCTTAACCGCGCCGCTGGGGCTGATTGGCGTTGTGCCGACCCTGCTGATATTTAATCAGCCGTTTGGCATCAACGCGCTGGTCGGCCTGATCGCCCTTTCTGGCATTCTGATGCGCAATACGCTGATCCTGATCGGTCAAATCGATCATAACCAGAGGGACGGCCTCGATCCGTTCCAGGCGGTGGTCGAGGCGACGATACAGCGAGCGCGGCCGGTCTTACTCACCGCCATGGCGGCCGTGCTGGCGTTCATTCCCCTGACGCATTCGGTATTCTGGGGCACGCTGGCCTGGACGCTGATCGGCGGGACGCTGGGCGGGACGATCATTACGCTCGTCTTCCTGCCCGCGATGTATGCGATCTGGTTCCGGATCCGCCCGGCTGAACAACGTGTGCAGCATGCCACGGAAAACGTGTAAACTACCATCAGTAGATAACTGACCTGAGGCAAGCATGGTTGTTAAGCGCTTAAGAAAAGAGGACCGCCGCGTGCAGCTGCTGGAGGTTGCGCGAGGGATCGTGCGTCAGCAAGGCACGGAGGCGTTGACCCTTGGCTATCTGGCAGAACGGGCCAACGTGACCAAGCCTATCCCCTACGACCACTTTGGCGATCGTGAGGGGCTGCTGATGGCACTGTATCAGGACTATAGCGATCGGCAGCTGGCGAAATTCAGGGAGACGCTGGCGGTGGACAGCAAAACGCTGGAGAAGACGATCCGCTTTTTCAGCGCCGCCTATATCGACTGTGCCATTGCCGCCGGGCCTGAAACCGGGCCAATCGCCGCGGCGCTGTCCGGTTCCCGGGCGCTCCAGACGTTTCGGGAAGCATGCGTGGCCGAATGCGCCGACTGCCTGCGCACCGCGCTCTCTCCTTTTATCGTCTTAAAAGGCGTTCAGGGAGAAGCGGTACTGACGGCCATCATTGGCGCGGCGGAGGCCCTCAGCACCTCGGCGGGCAACGGCGTGCTCGCCCGGAATGTAGCGGAAGATATGCTCAGCGGCGTCATGACCGGGGTGCTGGAGACCTACGCGAATAGCACAAAATGATCGCCGGGGGCGGATTGACACCTAAGTTACCAATAGTAATATAGGCATCACTTCTCCCCCATCTGGAGGTCGCTATGTCTGCAACCCATGCCATTAAAAACGCGCTGATCGTGACGGCACACCCGATCGACAATTCGTTATCCCATACGCTGGCAGCCCGTATTGCCGGGAAATTACGCGAGGAAGGTACGCAGATTGAGATCGCCGATCTGCATGCTGAAGGGTTTAATCCGGCGATGACCCGCGCCGATCTCGATTTGTATCGTGGCGATCCGAGCGCCCTCCCCGATGATATTCTGCGCGAGCAAAAGCGCGTCGAGCGCGCGGATATGCTGGTATTCGTCTTCCCGGTGTACTGGTGGTCGGTTCCCGCGCTGTTGAAAGGCTGGTTCGATCGCGTGTTAACCCTGAACTGGGCGTACAAGGTGGCCGACGACGGCCGGATTGTGGGCAATTTACGTGATGTTCCCGTCCGCCTGATTGCCACCGGCGGTAGCGATCTTACCGGGTTCGATAAACACGGCTATTCGACGGCGATTCAGACACAGATAATCGAAGGGGTATTTGGCTTCTGCGGGTTGAAGAACGTTAAGCTCGAAATCCTTTACCAGGCAGACACGGCTACGCCTGAGCAGGTTGAGGAATTCCTGCAAAGACTCGGCGACATCCAGTAAACCATACGGTGCTGGCGCGCTTTTCTGCGCGCCGGGAACACTACAGGAAAATTACAGGGTAAAACGCCTATCACCCACCTGCGCCTGGGCGTACCATTTCATCAACTCTACAGTACCTGGCGCGTTCTCAGCAGGCGACCACGGGGCGGTATCGTGCTCAGGCACGGGCTGATACGCCCCGTGTTTTACCTCAAAAATGACGCCGCCTTTATCCAGCGACAGCACGGCATGCCAGGTTCCGGCATCCATCTCCAGGACTTTACACTCTTCGCCTAACACCACGCGCCGGGTCACGTTTCCGCTGTCGTCAAAATTCAGCACCAGAAAGCGGCCGCTCAGCGCCGTCAGCAGTTCAAACGTGTGCGGATGGCGATGGGGGCGGACATAGGTACCGGGTTCCATTGCAATGGCCAGGCGCTGCACCGGATCGCTCAGGTCAGGGTGTAAATTACGGTGTGCGCGTAAGCGAGGAGAATGTGCGGCCTGCTCGCTTTGCTGCTGCAGGTCACTAAAAGTAATTTGTTTCATATAAGCCTTTGAGAATGTGGCGATTAACGGCAAGCCGATTGCTGCACGACGTTATACCATCCTGAAAAGCCGATAAGCTAAGGCATTTGTGAAACAAAACGCTGCCGTGAGAGGATCTGCAATGTTGGAGCCCAGAGCACCACATTGAGTAAAACTCACATTAATGCCAACTATTTATCGTTTTTCAAACATAACCGCACTGAAATACCATCCATTTACCCCTGGTATACCGCTGTCAAAAACAGATAGCGACGTAAAAACAATAAATAATAATGTGCGGATATGGAGCACCTATGACACTCGATGTTTTATTCCATTTATTGAAAACCCTCTCACCAGAAAAAAGCACCGCTGATGAAAAAATACCTGCGCTAATCACCTTACTTTCCTCAGAAAGTCATCGTTCAGAAGCGCTTTCGCCATTTATACATCGACTGCACCTGCTCTCATTTGCCCAGAACGCTCCTGGCAATGCCGAGGAGCTACTCTCAGCACATATTACAAAAGACGACGGACTCTGCCCCCGGCCTGACTTCGCGGACTGGCCACGGGTGCGTTACGCCGAGTCCGGTGAAGTACAGACGCCGGAATCAGAAGAGTATTTTCGTAAAATGACCTCGGCTGCCAATGTGCTACGTTCTTCGCTGATCGACGAAGAGCGCGCAAAGGGGACGCCAGCGCTTTATATTCTGGATAAATTACTTAACCTGAATAGCGCACTGCCGGAAAGATATAAGAAGATGGCTAATATACCCTACGCGTAAACTTATTAAACAGGATAGTCCGTAAGGAATATCCTGTTTGATTTAAGACAGCCGCTTTTCATTATACTCAAGGCAGACGATATCCAGCGAAGGAACGACCGGCGAATTGAGGTTAAGCCAGGCCAGCAACCGTTCAATACTCTGTCCTCTGAGCGAATTTTTCGGCCAGACAAGATAGTATCCGTCCCCTGTTGCTATCGCCTCCCGGAAGGGCAGCGCGAGCAAGCCGCTTTTCAGCGCGTCGAGCGTGAGCCGGAGATCGGCCATCGCCACGCCGTGTCCGTGCATGGCCGCAAGGCTTCCCTGCTCCAGGGTGTCGAACACGATCCCGCCGCTCATGTCGAGGCCGGGGAATAAGCCCGTCCTTTTCAGCCAGCGCTTCCAGTCCCGTCGGTCCGGTGACGGATGAATAAGATCGCATTCTGGAAGCTGATGCCGGGCAGGCTCCAGCAAAGACGGCGTACAAACCGGAATAAGCCATTCGCTGAACAGCAGCCTGCTCTCCGTTGACTCGCCAAAATAGCCGTTACCGAGGAGGATCGCACAATCGTAGGGCTCGCGGCTGAAGTCAACCGTGTCGAAGTCCATCCAGACGCTGGCGATTTCGATTTTCGGCTTCGCATGATTCTCCCGAAAGGATTTAAGCACATTGAGAAGCCATCGCATCGTCAGGGTGCTGGGGGCTTTGAGGCGCAGAAGATGGTTTTCACTTTTGAATGCGCGACAGGCCCACTCAATATTCGAGAAACTTTCGCTAAGCTGCCCGGCCAGAATACGCCCGGCGTCGCTGACCTCCACTCTCGGTCCCTGCCGTTTAAACAGCTCGCAGTCGAACCACATCTCAAGCGTGCGGACATGCCTGCTGACCGCCCCCGGCGTGATATTCAGGACTTCAGCCGCTTTGCTGAACGAGTTCAGCCGTGCGGCAACTTCGAACGCGCGCAGCGCATACAGTGGCGGTAAAGACATACATTCCCTTTTTGGAAGGTGTAATCATACAGTTTTTGTATTATCGGCACACGATGACGTCAGCCAACATTTTTTATCGCCGAGGCGTCCAGCTGAGGCATGCCGATGATCCTGGCCTGGGTGGTGATGAAGATAGCTACTTTGAGATAATCTCTGTTCAGACTGACGGAAAAGAGGATGTTTAAAGTGCTGGCTTATATCACGATTGGGACAAATGACTTTCAGCGCGCCGTGAACTTTTATGACGCTATTTTTAACGTGCTGGGCTATACACGTCTGCCCGCCTGGACTGATAGCTGGGCAATGTGGGGAAACGAAAATCATCCGGATGACGAATTTAGCTTCTGCATTTGTCCTCCTTTTGACCAGCAACCCGCGACGGCGGGAAACGGGACAATGTTCGCTTTCAGAGCAGATAACGCGGACATTGTCAGACGCTTCCATGCAGCGGGCCTCCGTGCGGGTGGGAAAAATGAAGGCGTGCCCGGTACACGAACCGCCTACGGCCCCGACTTTTATGTTGCCTATCTGCGCGATCCTGACGGGCATAAACTGGCGTGCGTTTGCCAGCATTATTCTCCTGATGCAGATAAGCTATCAGGCGAAGAAGAGTCACTTCAATAATAAAATTTTGCTGTAAGGACCGGTAGACACCCAGTCCTGCGGAGATCACTTCAGCTCCAGCGTGCTTATTACATGGGAAATATCCGCGATGTCGCCAGCTGACAATGGTTGCAGAGGTCGAGGCAGGCAATCCATGTCGGTAAGACCAAGCACGCCAGCCGCAGCGGCAATAACGCGAATACTTCCGCCATGTTTACGGAACAGCGACCACAATGGCTCAAGGCGGGTTGTCAGGGCTGTAACGCGTTGACGATCGTTTGCCGCCGCGGCTTCAGTGATTTGTTTCGCCATCTCAGGGAACAGACCTCCACACACGGAATACCACACTTCACAACCGGCGTTTAATCCCAGTCCCGCATAAGCGTCGCCACTGATACCGATTGTTACGCCAGGATGCAGATGTTGACGTAACCCCTTCACCCGCTCAGTTGCTGCAGCGGGGCTATTCGGGACGCCAGGGATCTTGACCGAGCGAACACCCTCAAGTGATGAGAGACGACCGTGGAGTTCATCCGTAAAGGTAAAATGCGTCGTGCCCGGATTATCATAGATACACACCGGTACAGACACGTGCCGGGTAACGGTCTCAAAGAGTGAGAAGACTTCTTCGTCACGGAGTGGCTGGTAGCTGACCGCCGGGAGTAACAGCGCATTTGCACCAGCGGCCTGTGCATCATCTGCCAGATGCAGAATGGCATCGGTACTGACCGCTCCCACACACACCATCACGGGGATGTTCCCTGCATGCTGTTTGGCCAGCGTTGCTACGCGCTTGCGCTGCTCCCGGGTCAGATAGGCGTAGCTTCCGGTTGACCCCAGGATGCCCATAGAATCAACCCGAGCGTCTGTAAGACGGGAAAGGATATGGCTGAAACCCTTTTCATCCACGCCGCTGGCGGTGACTGGGGTTAATGGAAATGCCGACAAGCCGGTAAACATACATGTTTCTCCTGAAGGATATTACTGCTGTTGTTCTTCTATGAGAGCAACGTCAAACCACAGACCGGGCATCATTTTTTCCAGGCCGTCGGTCAGCATTTTTCCGGCTTCGTGAAGCGTCTCCAGCGGCATCTGCGGGAGACTCTCCAGAATGAACCACATTTGCTGCGCTTCCACGCCTAAGCGGGTTCTGATCCCCTGTCGCCAGTTCCAGCGACGGCAGGTCACGCCGATATCATCACACCAGATAACCTCACCTTGTGAAGGATACTCAACGGTGGTCTCTCCCTCTTTGACCGTATCAAAAGGCTCTCTTCCTTTGGCCACAGTCAGACGCGGCGCCCCCTGATAGGCAGAGAGATCCTCTCCACCAACCGGAACGGCATAGCGGAGACTGACGGCATTATAAAGATCAACGACAGGATCGAGCGCTGGCATCGTTCCGTCACGTAAGACGCGCTTGCGTAACGCATCCGCTGAGCAAGGGGTGCGTTTAGGTTTAGCCCCAAATTTTTGAAAAACGTCGGCCCATGCCGCCAGATGAGATTCCGCCCAGGCAGGCTCACCGGCCAGAACCGCCTCACAGGCTTCTCGCAGCGCCGTTTCTCCAGTGCCGGGATTAAGCACTGGCGCAGCTTTTACGCGGATACTGAGCGCCCGAAAACCGGGAGCAATACGATAAATTTCAGGAGAAATTGACGGAGATACTGTTAACACGTGATAATCCTGTAATGACCAATTTATTCCATGATAATGACCAATGACCAAAAAAGTCAATTTAATGACCGATGCAAATTCGATCGCCAGCTCCGTGAATGAAGCCGTTTCGCAGCGAATTAAACTGTATCGTAAGCAAAAGAAAATCTCCCTGGATGAACTCTCGCGTCAGGCGGGTGTAAGTAAGGGAGCGTTGGTTGAGATAGAGGGATGCCGGGCGAATCCCAGCATTGCCCTGTTATGTCGCCTGGCTGCCGCGATGGGGGTTTCGGTGGCTGATTTTGTGGATGTCAGTGCCAAACCGACCGTGCATCTCATTGCTGAAGATGAGATCCCAGAATTGTGGCAAGGTGAAACAGGCGGGAGAGCGAGATTGCTCGCAGGGTCGGGTGGCCCTGATATGACCGAGCTCTGGATGTGGGAAATGCAGCCCGGGGAAAAGTTTGCGTCACCCGGCCACGCGGAAGGAACGCTTGAACTGTTTTATGTTCAGTCGGGCACGCTCACACTCGGCGTACAGGATCACGTGTATCAGATAAAAACTGGCTGTTCGGCAACTGCCAGAACGGACCTTCCTCATTTCTATGAAAACCGGGAGAAGAACCCATTGGTATTCATCATGACAGTGCATGAGAAAGCGTCCTGAGTTGTAGCCCGGTATGCCAGCAGGGCTTGCCTCATTAAAGCAATTTACAATTTATTCACATAACTGCCTTTGTCTAATTGATTGGCGCAAAGTAAGGGGGTAACATCCACTCTTTCGGATAAAGAAAATGTCTGTTACTGATTCTCTCCTTGCCTTCTCTCTCGCTGCACTACTGCTCACCCTCACTCCGGGCCTGGATACGGCACTCATTCTACGAACGGCATGTGCTGAAGGTGGAAAGAAGGCTTTTCAGGCAGCTCTTGGAATCGATACTGGCTGTTTTATCTGGGGCGCACTCGTTGCGCTGGGACTGGGAGCGCTGCTGGCGGTGTCAGAGCTCGCTTATACCATACTGAAAATGTGTGGGGCAGCTTACCTTTGCTGGCTGGGTTTGCAACTGCTGAGGCGGCCACGTTCATCTTTCAATCACGGCGATGGCGTTAATCCTTCAGCGGGGAACTGGTTTATAAAAGGAATGCTGGGAAATGTACTCAATCCTAAAATGGGTATTTTCTATGTCTCTTTTTTACCTCAATTCATACCTGCCGGACATTCCCCCTTTGTATGGACTTTTATACTTGTCAGCATTCATGTTGCAATAGGGACAATGTGGTCAGTCACGCTCATTTTATCCACGCACTTTGCATCAGCCATACTGAAGAAAAGCAGTGTTGTCAGGGGAATGGACAGAGCTACAGGAGGATTGTTTTTGTGCTTTGCGGCTAAACTTGCACTCAGCACAAGATAACCTGATTAACGCTAACACAGCTCAGAACGTCCGCTGTGGTCACATAACTGACGTTATGAACGGTGCCCTGTGAAGCTTTTGAAATCAAGCCGATAATACGAAGGCGGCTGTCCCGTGACACGGCGGAACATCGTGGCGAAAGATGATGCATTGTCGTATCCGAGAGTGAGTGCCACTTCATTCACCGGTTTACCTGTTATCAGCAACGTCAGTGCACTGACGACACAGGCTCGCTGTCGCCATGCAGAAAATGACATGCCGGTTTGCCGTAAGAAAAGTCGACGAAAGGTACTGGCGCTCATAAACAGCGTACTGGCCCAGCGCTCAGCAGGGTCATGGATTGAGGGGTTGAGTAAAAACGCCTGACAAAGAGCCAACAGTGCCGGATGTTGTGGCAGCGGAATATCGAATTCGCGAACCGGCATTTCCGCCAGTTCCAGTAACAGCAGATTTACCAGCGCACGATCGCGTGCGCTGTCATACATCAGCGGCAAATCCACGGCATCAAGCAACAACTGACGTAACAATGGCGATACGCTGATCACCTTACAGTGTCGATACTTAATCGATCCCGTCACGCATGTTGGTTCAATATATAAGCTACGCGTAGTCACACCTACAAACCGGACAGCGTGAGGGGTTTCGGGTGGGATCCATACTGCATGTTGTGGGGGAACAACCCACTCTCCGTTACAGGTTGAGACGTACATGAGACCCGTTGCGCCATACAGCAGCTGCGCGCGGCGATGTTGGTGTTGTGGCAGTATAAATCCCTGCGCATAGTCATTGCCTAACGCCACCACTTCACGATCGAGCTTATCGACATCTTCAATTTTTACGTTGCGCACACCGGTCTCCATCTGAACGATTTACAAAGGTAATTGAGCGCTGCGCAAATGGGAAGCAGGATGCTACCGGTATAAGCTGCTCGCTCATTTTCAGGTCGGGGATATTCTCTTGAACGATACCGCAATTATTGCACTGGCAGGCTTTACTACCGGTATCACCACGGTGCTCTTTGGTTTTGGGGGCGGTTTTGTCGTGGTGCCATTTGTTTATCAATTGATGCTGCGGCAGTCTGAGCTGGCAGGAAACGCCATGCATATCGCGGTTGCTACCTCAACGGCGGTGATGATATTTAACGCGGGCTGGGTCAGCTATCGAAACTGGCGCGCCGGCAAACTTTCAGCGCAGACATTGTTCCCATTATTATGGTTTATCGCCATCGGGGCTGTCGTGGGTTCCTGTCTGGCGGGAGTCTTCAGCGAGAATATTGTTCGCGCACTGTTCATTCTTTATATGCTGGTAACCATTGGCGATTGTTTGTTGCGCAAAGGTTTTTTTAGCTGCAGTTCCCCGCGTCGCTTGTCACTTTCTGTGGTAACGGGCGGCGGAGTGATCATCGGCATGATAGCCGCATTGCTGGGCGTGGGTGGCAGCGTGATGACAGTGCCATTATTACGGCGACACGGCTATGCGATGGGTGAATGTATTAGCGCTTCTAACCCGCTTTCTCTGCCTGTCGCGCTGTGTGGTGCCGTGACGTATGCAGTCATTGGTTGGCAAAATATTCCGGTGAGCGGATTTCTCGGTTTTATCAGCCTGAAAATTTTAGGTCTGTTGGTACTGACGGGCTGGGCTGGAATAGTTTTTAGCCGTCGGGTTATACCTGCTTTACCTGACATATGGCACGCACGAATCTATGTAATACTGCTGTGCCTGGTGCTACTGGCGATGCTGCTCCAGTAAACCCATCCATCGCGGCGACTACTGGGCTACCTGTACCAACGTCCGCTCCTGGCACAGAGCGGACAATATGAATTTCGGCTATACCCGGCAAATGGATGGCTCTGGCGACAAAAACACTCACCTTCCCAGTGCCGCAACAATTGCCCCCTCCATTTTCTCTGGCGTCGTCATCGGTGCAAAACGCTTGAGCGGCTTACCGTCGCGTCCGATCAGAAACTTAGTAAAGTTCCACTTGATCCGCCCACCCAGCACGCCAGGCAATTCGTTTTTCAGATAACGAAAAATCGGGTGTGCTGCGGAGCCATTGACCTCAACTTTCCCGAACATGGGAAAACTGACGCCGTAGTTAATGTAACAGGTCTTTGAGATTTCATCGGCGTCGCCGGGTTCCTGCTTACCGAACTGGTTGCAGGGGAAGCCCAGCACCACTAACCCTTGTTCGGCGTATTTCTTGTATAGCGCTTCGAGACCCGCATATTGGGGCGTAAAGCCGCACTGGCTGGCGGTATTGACGACCAAAACCACCTTCCCCGCATAGTCGGCCATTGAGATGAGACTGCCATCCAGGCGGGTGGCGGTAAGCTGATGAAAGCGTGTCATGCTGAAATCCTCAAAGCAGGCCGAAAAGCTGCTATGACCACCCACGCGGCGGCCTCCGTACAGAAAGTTTACATTCAAACAGGCTAAGTGTGATACATTCCCGCCGCGCCAATGACCACCACACTCGCTATCAGGTATGCAGAACATCACAAAAAAAATTCGCTGGCTTCTGCTTGCTATCCCATTCCTCAGCGGTTGTGGCACGCTCTCGCAAATGTCCTCCCCGGAAGGTACCCAGGAACTCCTCACCCATGAATCGCTGGATGGCGACGTTGACAGCGTGGTGCGTCACTACATGGCGCAAAAGTCCGTTCCAGGAATGACGGTCGCGGTGATCCATAATCACGGCTCGCCTCAGTTTTACACCTGGGGCGTTACCGATGCGGTCAACCGCTACCCGGTCAGGCCCGATACCCTGTTTGCGCTCGGCTCGCTCAGCAAAGGGATCACAGCGGAAGTGGTGGCCTGTCTGGTGAGTGAGGGGCAACTGAACTGGAACGACAGCCTGGCGACATTGCTACCGCCGGGAACGCCGCTAAGTAAGGATGCACAAAAAATCACCCTGCTGGAGCTGGTAACCCACACCTCCGGCCTTCCGCGCCAGAATATGGACGTTCCGATGCTCGGAAAATTCATCCGCTACTTAGGCACGGGTGATAATTTCTACGGTGAACTGGACAGCGATAACGTGCTGCGTTATCTGGCGAACTGGCGCGCGCCGAGAGATAAAACGCCGCAATATTCCAATACCGGCTACGCCCTGATTGGCTATATCCTGAAGCACAAAACCGGCGAAGATATACAAAGTTTAGCGTCACGCTATATTTTCCGTCCGCTGCATATGGCTAACAGCAGCTTTACGCCCCAGAAGCTCAAAGGATACCCCCAGCGGGCGCTCGGCCACGCGGGCGATCAGCCAAAATTCATCCCGCGCGGGCAACTGACGCCAGACTGGCATTTTTCCAACAACATGGTGGCGGCGGCAAGCCTGTACAGTAACGCCGAAGATCTGGCGGCCTATGCCCGCTATCACGTCTCTACGACCCACAATCCCTTGCTGGACAGCGTCTTTGACGAAGTCAGAAATACCGATATTCAACGCCCCGACGGGGTGCAGGGCATTGCCTGGACCACCGACTTTATCGGTCTGGAAAAAATCACCTATCAGGTCGGCTATATCGGCGGCTACTCCAGCTTCATCGGCTATGACAAAGAGAAAGGCAATGCGGTGGTGGTGCTGCAAAATATCTTTAACTGGAGCAACTATATTGGCATCGCGCTACTGATGGATATGGCGAAAAAAGACGGCCTTACCCCTACATCGCCGACTTCGGCCTTAAGTTCTCGTCAAACGCCAGCCGTTTCCGGTCAGGCTCAGCCTCGCGCAGCGGCTCAACCTGGTGCATAGTTAGCTTGCAGCGCTCCACCAGCACTTGATACTCCCGGGTGCCCTGCCGCTTCCACGCCATCTCCTGCTCGCTCAGCTCGCGAATCGCTTTGGCCGGGCTGCCGATAATCAAGTGGTTGGCAGGCATCTCCGCTTTCGCCTTCACGAACGCCGCCGCGCCGACGATGCTGTTTTCACCAATCACTGCCCCGTCCATCACCACCGCGTTCATACCCACCAGCGCGTTGCGGCGGATGATGCAGCCGTGCAGGATGGCGCTGTGGCCGATATGTCCGTCCTCTTCCACCACCGTGTCCTGCTCCGGGAAACCGTGCATCACGCAATTATCCTGAATGTTCGCGCCATCTTTCACCACGATACGGCCAAAATCACCGCGCAGGCTGGCATTAGGGCCAACATAAACGCCTTTACCCAGAATTACGTCGCCAATCAGCACCGCCGTTGGGTGAACATAGCTCTCGTCAGGTACCACCGGCGTCAGACCGTCAATTTGATAAACTGGCATCTTCACTCCTTATGCGCTTGTAAGACCACCAAAGCGTTGATAGTAGAGCGTGCCGGGCACGGGCAGTTCGCCCACGGAGGTTTCGCCCTTCTCGCTGACAAACGCCAGCGCCCCCGGCGCGACACGCTGATAGATATTAATGCAGAGCTGTCGGGCGCTTTGCCCCGCCCAGTGCGCGGGCAGTAACTCCTCCGGCAGCAGTGGGTCTTTCAGCACCACGCGGCGATAAAAGTGAATCAGCAGCAGCTGGATCTGGAAGCAGCGCTCCGGCGTCAGCTCCTCCGGCGCGGCCTCCTTCAGCAGCGGCAGCAGCGGGCGGAACGAGTTGATAAACGACTCGTACATCGCGTTTTGCTCGGTTAACTGCCAGCACTCTTCCACCCGCGAACGCAGCGCGGCGCGGGAGAGCGCCAGCGGCGAGTGGGCTTCGAAGAAGATCACGTTTTCCGCCACGCCGGCATCGTGAAGCAGGGACTGCACGTCCGCCAGATGCTGCGACGGCGAGGCCATCAGGCTCGGTGCCAGCGTGCCAAATCCTTGCCAGATGAGCTGTTTTTTCACATCCGCGAGCGTAGTTTTATCCAGCCCTTCGGAGAGCAGAAGCAGCCATTTGCCGTCCCAGGCGGGCAGCTCTGAGCGATAAATCTTATTCTCCGCGCGACGCGTCAGCCGTAGCCCCTTATCGCTCAGGCGGTAAAAGCTGCGCCGCCCGATGCGGGAGACGTCCAGCCAGCCCTCTTTGTTGAGGCGAAACAGCGCGGTGCGCACGAAGCGCTCGCCAAATCCCATGCCTTCCAGTAAGGCGGCCAGGCTGCCGAGCCAAATCTCGCCGCCGCGGTGGGAAAGCGCGTCACCGTATAACGAGGAGATAAGCGACGTTCCGCTGACGGGAACCGAGCTGACCGCGTGCTGGATAAAGGCGTCGAGTTTATTCATGTGATTCATTCTTTTGTTATTTTTGTCCTGGATGAATCATAGCATAAGCCCCTCACCCTGGCCCTCTCCCTAAAGGGGAGAGGGCCAGGTGTTTTAACCGTTCGCCGCCGCTTTACGCAGATCAAACACCCGGCAGGCTTTCCCCTCCGAGCGCGGGATGCTGCCGCAGTTCACAATCATCACGTCGGTGGAAATCCCGACCATCGACTTTATGCGGTGGCGCAGCTGGTGGCACACCTGGCAACGCTGTTCGTGCGTCAGCGTTAAGCTGCTCTCTTTCAGCTCCACCTTCACGGAAAGTGAATCAAGATGCCCACGACGATTCACCTCCAGCTGATAGTGCGGAGAAAGGTGTTCGAACTTCACGATCTCCTCTTCCAGCTGCGACGGGAAAACGTTGACGCCGCGGATGATCAGCATATCGTCGCTGCGGCCGCCGATCCGGTCCATACGGCGCATACTGCGCGCGGTTGCTGGCAGCAGACGCGTCAGGTCGCGGGTGCGGTAGCGGATCACCGGCAGCGCCTCTTTGGTCAGCGTGGTGAACAGCAGTTCGCCCTGCTGGCCGTCATCCAGCGGCGTGCCGTCGTTCGGGTTGACGATCTCCGGGTAGAAATGATCTTCCCAGATGGTTGGGCCGTCGGCGGTTTCGATACACTCCATCGCCACGCCCGGCCCCATCACCTCGGAGAGGCCATAAATATCCAGCGCCGTAATGCCTAAGCGTTTTTCGATTTCGCGACGCATGGCCTGCGTCCACGGCTCCGCGCCGAAAACGCCCACGCGCAGTGAGCAGGTGCTGGCGTCGCCGCCCATCTGGCGCTCCAGCTCCTCGATCAGGTTGAGACAGTAGGATGGCGTCACCATGATCATGTCCGGCTGGAAATCACGGATCAGCTGCGCCTGTTTCTCTGTCTGGCCGCCGGACATCGGGATCACCGTCGCCCCCAAACGCTCGGCGCCGTAGTGTGCGCCCAGCCCGCCGGTAAACAGGCCATAGCCATAGGCCACGTGAATTTTGTCCTTCGCGCTGCCGCCCGCCGCGCGTAGGGAGCGCGCCACCAGGTTGGCCCAGTTGTCGATGTCGCCCTGCGTGTAGCCGACAACCGTCGGTTTGCCGGTGGTGCCGGATGACGCGTGAATGCGCACCACCTGCTCCATCGGCACGGCAAAGGTATCAAACGGGTAGTTATCCCGCAGGTCCTGCTTGGTGGTGCACGGGAATTTGCGAATATCCGCCAGCTCGTTGAAATCGTCAGGGTGAACGCCCGCAGCGTCAAACTTGCGTTTGTACATCGGCACGTTGTTATAGGCGTGGTGCAGCGTCCATTTCAGACGCGCGGTCTGCAGCGCCTGCAGTTCGTCAAGGGAGGCCGTTTCAATCGGATCAAGCTTTGTTGTATTTGTCATCGCAGGGTACTCACATTGTTTTTATGCTCAAACACGCTCAAGGATCATGGCAATGCCTTGACCCACACCGATGCACATCGTACACAGCGCGTAGCGCCCGCCGCGTCGGTGCAGTTCATTACTCGCGGCCAGCGCCAGTCTGGCGCCGCTCATCCCCAGCGGGTGACCAATCGCTATCGCGCCACCGTTCGGGTTGACGTGCGCGGCATCATCCGGCAATCCCAGCTGACGCAGCACACCCAGCGCCTGCGCGGCGAAAGCTTCGTTAAGCTCGATCACGTCCATCTCGTTAATGCTGAGTCCGGCGCGCTCCAGAACCTTGCGCGTGGCCGGTACCGGGCCGAGTCCCATCAGACGTGGCTCCACGCCTGCCGTCGCCATCGCCACGATCCGCGTGCGCGGGACCAGCCCCTGCGCCAGCGCCATCTGCTCGCTGGCGACGATCAGCGCCGCTGCGCCGTCGTTGACCCCGGAGGCATTTCCCGCCGTGACCACCCCGTTCCTGCGGAACGGCGTTTTTAGCCCGGCAAGCTGCTCAAGCGTGGTGTCCGCGCGGGGATGTTCATCCTCGCTGAACTCGTTGACCGCCCCTTTTTTCCCCGGCACCTGCACCGACACAATCTCCTGCGCCAGAATGCCATTCTGCTGCGCCTGCGCGGTACGCTGCTGGCTGCGCAGCGCGAACGCGTCCTGATCGGCACGGCTGATATTTAACAATTCAGCTACATTCTCTGCCGTTTCCGGCATGCTGTCAGTTCCGAATTGCTGATGCATGAGCGGATTCACAAATCGCCAGCCGATGGTGGTATCAAAGATCTCCGCCTGTCGCTGGAACGCGGCGGTGGCTTTGCCCATCACAAACGGCGCGCGGGACATGGACTCCACGCCGCCCGCAATCAGCAGGTCGCCGTCGCCCGCCTTAATGGCGCGTGCGGCAAAACCAATCGCGTCCAGCCCCGACCCGCACAGGCGGTTAATGGTGGTTCCGGACACCGTCTGCGGCAGCCCGGCCAGCAGCGACGACATACGCGCCACGTTGCGGTTATCTTCACCCGCCTGGTTCGCGCAGCCGAAGATCACGTCGTCAATCCGCTCCAGATCGAGCTGCGGATAGCGGGCCAGCAGCGCGCGCAGCGGCACGGCGCCGAGATCGTCAGTCCGAACGGCGGAAAGCGCCCCGCCGTAGCGCCCAACCGGGGTTCGAACGCCATCACAAATAAATGCGTCACGCATCAGGCCTCTCCTGTCACATTGCCGCCGATGCGGTGAGATTTTCCGCGAAAAAGGGCGACGGTTTTCTGTTGCTGGTTCTGAATTTCAATGTCGTACACGCCGGTCAGCCTGCCCTGATGCTTCACCCGCGCGGTGGCGGTGAGCGTGTCCCCGGCAAAGCCCGGACGCAGAAAATCAATCGAACAGCCGGAGGCCACCGCCGCCAGCCCCTGACTGTTGCAGGCGTAGGCAAAGGCGGTGTCTGCCAGCGAAAACAGCTGTCCGCCGTGGCAGGTTTGGTGGCCGT
Source organism: Enterobacter sp. 22499 (assembly GCF_052044815.1). Lineage (NCBI taxonomy): Bacteria > Pseudomonadati > Pseudomonadota > Gammaproteobacteria > Enterobacterales > Enterobacteriaceae > Enterobacter > Enterobacter sp. 22499. Next base: position 319,001 of record NZ_JBQENR010000001.1, read on the forward strand.
TGAGCATCTGCGGGGTGATGGTCATGGACACCACCGCGTAGCCGTCGTCCATATCGACAATGTCCATCCCCATCGCCTGCGCGCAGGCGTCCCGTTCATACATGGCGCGGGCGTTGTGCCAGGCGTTATGACTCATAGCTACTCTCCAGAAGCGCGCGCTGGCGCAGCAGGGAACAGGGGCGATAGCGTTCTTCGCCGTAATGACGCTGCAGGTTCTCCAGCAGCGTCAGCAGGCGCTGCCAGCCCAGGCGCTCGCCCCAGGCGATCGGCCCGCTCGGGTAATTCACGCCCAGGCGCATGGCGGTATCGATGTCCTTCTCGCTGGCGACCCCTTTTTGCAGAGCATCCAGCGCTTCGTTGGCAATCATCGCCACCGTGCGCCAGACCAGCAGGCCGGGATAATCGGCAATCTGCACCACCCGAAGCCCCTGCTGCTGCAGGTAGCGGATGGCCTTTTGCGTCGCGGTATGCGGGTTGCTGGCGGCTGCGGCGATGATCGCGACGTCGCGCTCGATGCGGTCTACTACAACCACCGGCCCGTTGAGCCGCAGCGCCAGGGCCTGCGCGGTTTCGCCCTGCGTTTCAATCAGGTACACATCATCAATTTCCGTGACACCGTCACGTATTTTTTCCACGCGCATCGGGCTATAGCTGTCGTTCACGGTATCAGCCCAGCGCACCCCGGGCCTGTCGCCCTGCCAGTCATAAACGCCCTTCCCGCTTTTTTTGCCCAGCCTGCCAGCCAGCACCAGCTCCTGCTGCACCAGCGAGGGCAGAAAACGACGCTCCTGCCAGAAGGCGTTAAATACCGAGCAGGTCACCGCGAAGTTCACGTCCTGACCAATCATGTCGGTCAGCTCCAGCGGGCCCATCGGGAAGCCGCCGCCTTCGCGCAGGGCGGCGTCAATCACCTCCGGCGCGGCTACCTGCTCCTCCAGCGCGCGCCAGGCCTCCGAATAGAACGGACGCGCGACGCGGTTGACGATGAACCCCGGCGTCGACTGGCAGCGCACGGGCTGCTTGCCCCAGTTCAGCGCCAGCTCGCACAGCGCGTCGGCCACTTCCGGGGAGGTCGCCAGCCCGCTGACCACCTCCACCAGCTTCATAACCGGCGCCGGGTTGAAGAAGTGCAGCCCGGCGACGCGCTCCGGATGGTGGATATCCGCAGCAATCGCCGTGACGGAGATCGAAGAGGTATTGCTCGTCAGCACCGTCTGCGGCGGGCAGATTTCCGCCAGCTGCGAAAACAGCGCCTTTTTCACTTCCAGCCGTTCCGAGGCCGCTTCAATCACCAGTTCGGCCGCGGAGAGCGCGTCGATATCCGTGACGGGAAGCAGCCGGGCGAGGATCTGGCTCCCGGCATCGGCGGAGAGTTTTCCGCGCGTCACCCGGGAGGCCAGACGCTGGCGAATCCCCTCGATAGCGCGGGATATCGCATCGCTGGAAATATCGTAGAGCAGCACCTGATGCCCGTGGCTGGCCGCCACTTCTGCAATCCCCGCGCCCATCGTGCCGCTGCCAATCACGGCGACAGTCCGTATGTTGAGCATCTTATTTCCCCGTAAAGTTAGGCGCGCGCTTCGCGAGGAAAGCGCTGACGCCCTCGCGGTAGTCGTCGCTGCGACCGGCCAGACGCTGATAGTCGCGCTCCAGGTCAAGCTGCGCATCGAGGGTGTTGGTTTCCGCAGCATTGATCGCCTGCTTGATCAGGCCCAGGCCGAAGGTCGGCTGCGAGGCAAAGTGCAGCGCCATCTGCTGCGCAGTGGCGGAGAGCTGGTCGTCGTCCACCACCTGCCAGATCATCCCCCACGCCTGCGCCTGCTCGGCGCTGAGTTTGTCCCCGAGCAGCGCCAACCCCATGGCGCGGGCCCGTCCGGCCACGCGCGGCAGCAGCCACGTGCCGCCGCAGTCCGGCACCAGGCCGAGCTTGCTGAAGGCCATCACGAAGTTGGCCGACCGGGCGGCAATCACCATGTCACAGCCGAGCGCCAGCGTAGCTCCCGCGCCAGCCGCCACCCCGTTAACCGCGCAGATGACCGGCTTCGGCAGCTTTGCCAGGCGCCGCACCAGCGGGTTGTAGAAGGTTTCGACAGACATCCCCAGATCCGGCGCCGGGCCGTTGGGGTCGACGTTACGGTCGTTCAGATCCTGACCGGCGCAGAACCCGCGTCCTGCCCCGGTGATCAGCAGGCAGCGGATGGCATCATCGCGCTCGGCCTGCTTCAGGCACTCGGCAAGCTGCTGGTGCATCACGTCGTTAAAGCTGTTCAGACGCTCCGGACGGTTCAGCGTAATGGTCATTACGCCCTGTTCTACGTGACTGAGAATAAATTCCACAATTAGCGTCCTTTAAAGTCGGGGGTGCGTTTTTGTAAGAAGGCGTCGATACCTTCCCGGCGGTCTTCGGTGGCGGAAAGCAGCGTAAACAGCTGGCGCTCTTGGGCCAGACCGGCCTGTAGCGGCACCTCCTGGGACTGGCGCAGCGCCTGCTTCGCCGCCTGCAGCGCCAGCGGAGAGTGGCGCGCCATCAGCGCCGCCTGCTTCAGGGCGTACTCCAGTGTCAGAGACGCCGGGAAGAGATCGCTCACCAGCCCGGCGCCCAGCGCCTGCTCTGCGGTAATGCTCTCGCCGGTCAGCACCATTTTGCTGGCCAGGGATTTACCGACGCTGCGGATCAGTCGCTGGGTGCCACCCGCGCCGGGCATGATGCCCAGCGTGATTTCCGGCAGGCCGAAACGGGCGTTATCGCCAGCAATGATCACGTCGCACAGCAGCGCCAGCTCGCAGCCTGCGCCCAGCGCGAAGCCGTTCACGGCGGCAATCAGCGGTTTGTTAAACGCGTTAATGCGCGCCCATAGCTGCGGGCGGATATCGTTCAGGGTGGCGGGCAGGTCCTTCTCCGCCATTTCGTTGAGATCGGCCCCGGCGGCAAAGCAGCGCTCGCTACCGTAAATTACGCAGACGGCGATATCGGCATCCACGGCCGCGGCCTCAAGCTGTTCCGCAAGCTGCGCCAGCAGCGCATTGTTAAGGGCGTTGCGCGCCGCCGGACGGTTCAGCGTCAGCTGCAGCACGCGGCCATGACGGGTAACAATCAGCTCGCTCATGCCATCCCCTTCGCGTCAAAGTCGACAATCACGTCGGCGGTTAACGGCAGCGACTGACAGCTCAGTACGTACCCGGCGGCCAGCTCGTCCGGCTCCAGGCTGTAGTTGGTTGCCATGTCCACCTTGCCGCGCAGCACTTTGCATTTGCAGGTGGCGCACACGCCGCCCTTGCAGGCATACGGCAGATCCGCTCCCTGACGCAGGGCAGCATCAAGAATGCTTTCGTCGTCCGCCGTCAGGGTGATTTCACGGTCGCGCCCGTCCTGGCGCACGGTCACTTTTTGACCTTCCGCCTGCACGTGCACCGCGCGCTTAACGGTGATTCCGGAGGTGTTAAAGCGCTCAAGGTGAATGGATTTTTCCGGCATCCCCAGCGCTTTCAGCGTCGCTTCGGCGTCGTCCATCATCGCCGACGGGCCGCAGATAAAGGCCTCGTCATACTGGCGGAAGTTGATCAGGGTTTTCGCCAGCGCCTGCAGCTTTTCCCCGTCGATGCGGCCAAAGAGCAGGTCGCTGTCCAGCCGCTCCTGGCTGAAGATGGAGACCAGCTGCAGCCGCTGCGGGTATTTGTCCTTCAGGTCCGCCAGCGCCTGGCGGAACATCATGCTCTGGCTGCTGCGGTTGCCGTAGATCAGGGTGAAATGGCTGTTGGATTCGATCGAAAGCGTGGCGGAAATAATCGCCAGCATCGGGGTGATCCCGGAGCCTGCGGCAATTGCCAGGTAGTGGCCTTCACGTTCAGGCTGCGGCTGGTAGCCAAACTGCCCTTGAGGAACCATCACCTCCAGCGCCATGCCCGCTTTGATCTCATCCCGGGCATAGCGGGAGAAGCGCCCGCCCTCAATCGCTTTGACCGCCACGCTGATCTCACCCGGCGCGGTGCTGCGGCAGATGGAGTAGCAGCGGCGCAGCTCGTCTTCGCCCAGCGTCGTTTTCAGGGTCAGGTGCTGGCCGGGGCGGAAGCGGTAGGCCTCCTGCAACGCCTGCGGCACCGCGAAGGTGATGGTTACCGCGTCGCGGGTTTCGGGTTCCACTTTTGCCACTGTTAATGAATGAAACGTTGTCATGGCAGCCTCAAATACATTTGAAATAGTCGAAGGGCTCACGGCAGGTATTGCAGCGGTAGAGCGCTTTGCAGGCCGTCGAGCCAAATTCACTGATAAGGGAGGTGTCGGTGCTGGCGCAGCGCGGGCACCTCACCTCTGCAGGGGCGTGCGCGTGACAGCTATGCCCCACGGGTGGGCTGATGCCGTACGCCCGCAGGCGCTCGCGCGCGTCGGCGGTCATCCAGTCGGTGGTCCAGGCAGGTTCAAGCTGGAGCACGATGTGCACGGGGGTGAAGCCGTGCGCGGTCATCGCCTCGCGGATCGCCCCCAGCAGGTGTTCCGTTGCCGGGCAGCCCGAGTAGGTTGGCGTGAAGCCAATCACCCAGCCTTCCCCCTGCGCCTTCACGCTGCGCACCATGCCTAAATCGGTGATGGTTAACACAGGCACTTCCGGATCGGGGATCTGGCTTAACAGCGACCAGATCTGCGGAATTTGCGCAGGCGCGATGTCGACGAGGCGTTGCATAGCGTTCTCCTTTACCACTGCTGACCGGGATACGCGCGCTGGAGATACTGCATTTCCGCCAGCATCGGACCCAGATGTTCGGTATGAAGCCCCTTCTTGCCCCCGGTGCGGTACGCCACCTCTGCGGGAACCTGCAGACAGGCTTCTTTCAGACCAGCAAACACTTCGCTTTCCCACGGCTGGCGCAGGGTTCGCGGATCCACCGCCACGCCGGCGTCAATCAGATCAAGCTCGACCTCATCGGCGTCAAACAGCTCCGCCGTAAACCGCCACAGGCTGTCGATGGCCTGCTGCATTTTTTGCGCGGAGGTTTCGGTCCCGTCGCCCAGCCGCACCAGCCAGCCGCGGCTGAAGCGCAGGTGGTAGCGCGCCTCTTTGATCGCTTTGGCGGCGATGGCAGCAAGCTGGCCGTCGCTGCTCTGTGTCAGGCGTTCGAACAGCGCCACGTTCCAGGCATCCATCAGGTACTGGCGTGCAATCGTGTCGGCGAAGCTGCCGTTCGGCTGCTCCACCAGCAGGACGTTGCGGAACTGGCGCTCGTCGCGGCCAAACGCCAGCGTGTCTTCATCGCCCTGGCCTTCTAATTCCGCGGCATAGGTCAGGAAATTGCGCGCCTGCCCCAGCAGGTCGAGGCCGATATTGGCGAGCGCGAGGTCAATTTCCAGTTCAGGCGCGTGGCCGCACCAGGCGCCGAGACGCTGGGAGAGCACCAGACCGTTGTCGCCCAGACGCAGGGCATAGGCAGTCACTGAGTTCATTCTTTGCCTCACATATGCTCGATGCCGTCAGGGATGGTGTAGAACGTCGGATGGCGGTAAACCTTGCTTTCCGCCGGGTCGAAGAACTCGCCGCTCTCTTCCGGCTGGGAGGCCACAATTTCACTCGCCTTCACCACCCAGATAGAACACCCTTCGCTGCGGCGGGTGTAGGCATCACGGGCATTTTCCAGCGCCATGCGATCGTCGGCGGCATGCAGGCTGCCCACATGACGGTGGGATAACCCTTGTTTGCTGCGTACGAACACTTCGTACAGCGGCCAGTAGACATTGCTCATGGTTATTTCCTCTTATGCGGCCTGACGGGTACGTTGTTTTTCGGCGTGCACCAGCGCGGCTTCCCGCACCCACGCCCCGTCGTCCCAGGCTTTGCGTTTCGCGGCCAGACGTTCGTGGTTACAGATGCCGCGCCCGTTAATGACCTCGTCAAACTCCTGCCAGTCGATCTCGCCGAAGCGGTAGTGACCGCTCTCTTCATCGAAACGCAGGTCCGGATCCGGCACCGTCATGCCGAGCATCTCCACCTGCGGCACCGTGTTGTCGACAAAGCGCTGGCGCAGCTCATCGTTACCGAAGCGTTTGATTTTCCAGGCCAGGCTGCGGGCGCTGTTAGGCGAGTTGTCGTCGTTCGGCCCGAACATCATCAGCGCCGGCCACCAGAAGCGGTTGATGGCGTCCTGCAGCATCTGACGCTGGGCCTCACTGCCCTGCGCCAGCGCCATGCAGGCCTCAAAGCCCTGACGCTGGTGGAAGCTCTCTTCTTTACAGATTTTCACCATCGCCCGGGCATACGGGCCGTAGGAGGTCCGGCACAGCGCCACCTGGTTGACGATGGCCGCCCCGTCCACCAGCCAGCCGATCACGCCGATATCGGCCCAGCTCAGGGTCGGATAGTTGAAGATGGAGGAGTATTTCATCTTGCCGTCGAGCATCTTCTGGTAGATGTCTTCCCGCGCGCAGCCCAGCGTTTCCGCCGCGCTGTAGAGGTAAAGCCCGTGTCCGGCTTCGTCCTGCACTTTCGCCAGCAGGATCGCTTTTCGGCGCAGCGTCGGCGCGCGGGCTATCCAGTTCCCTTCCGGGAGCATGCCGACAATTTCGGAGTGCGCGTGCTGACCAATCTGGCGGATCAGCGTTTTACGGTAGGCTTCCGGCATCCAGTCCTGAGGCTCAATCGCCGTCTCCTGCGCTATGCGCTGCTCAAACCGTTGTTCTTGCGTCACGTCATCACCTTAATGATTCGTTAGTTTGCAAATTAAAGCGAAATGTTGAATCACTTTGTTTTTTAAAAGTTACACAAAGGTTAAATATAACCCCAAGAATTGTTTCCCGGTTTTGTGATGCTGCTCGCAAGGCTTTTACGCCAGGCCTTTTATAAAGCGCCTTTACGCGATGCGATTCGTCCAGCCAGATCACAACGTTAACAATTCATTAAAAACACAGCTTGATTTTTATGATTCGCGATCAAACTATTAATAGTGAAATCACGAAACATTTGGAGATAAGCGATGCAGCAGTTAGCCAGCTTCTTGTCCGGTACCTGGCAGTCTGGCCGGGGCCGCGAACGCGCGATTCATCACGCCATCAGCGGCGAAGCACTCTGGGAAGTGACCAGCGAAGGGCTGGACATGGCGGCCGCCCGTCGCTATGCCATTGAGCATGGTGGCGAGGCATTGCGCGCCATGACCTTTATTGAACGTGCCGCCATGCTGAAAGCGGTGGCGAAACACCTGCTCGGCGAAAAAGAGGCGTTTTATGCCCTGTCCGCCCAGACGGGCGCGACGAAGGCGGACAGCTGGGTCGATATTGAAGGCGGCATCGGCACCCTCTTCACTTATGCCAGCCTGGGCAGCCGCGAGCTGCCGGACGACACGCTGTGGCCGGAAGATGAGCTCATCCCCCTGTCGAAAGAAGGCGGCTTTGCGGCGCGCCACGTTCTGACCTCGAAATCCGGCGTGGCGGTACACATCAACGCCTTCAACTTCCCCTGCTGGGGAATGCTGGAAAAACTCGCGCCGACCTGGCTTGCCGGGATGCCCGCCATCATCAAGCCCGCCACCGCTACCGCGCAGGTGACGCAGGCGATGGTCAAATCCATCGTGGACAGCGGACTGGTGCCGGACGGCGCCATCAGCCTGATTTGCGGCGGCGCGGGCGATCTGCTCGACCAGCTCGACAGCCAGGACGTGGTGACCTTTACCGGCTCCGCCAGCACCGGGCAAAGCCTGCGCGTGCACCCTAATATTGTGGCGAATTCGATTCCGTTCACCATGGAAGCCGACTCCCTGAACTGCTGCGTGTTGGGTGAAGACGTCACGCCGGAGCAGCCGGAGTTTGCCCTGTTCATTCGGGAGGTGGTCCGCGAAATGACCGCCAAGGCCGGGCAGAAATGTACCGCCATTCGCCGGATTATCGTCCCGCAAAGCCAGGTTGATGCCGTCAGCCAGGCGCTGATTGCCCGTCTGGAAAAGGTGGTAATGGGCGACCCGGCGCAGGAAGGGGTGAAGATGGGAGCACTGGTCAACGCTGAACAGCGCGCAGACGTGCAGGAGAAAGTGGATCGGCTGGTCGCCGCAGGCTGCCAGATCCGTCTGGGCGGCAAAGCGGATTTGCAGGCCGCGGGGGCGTTCTTCCCGCCGACCCTGCTGTTCTGCCCGCAGCCGGATGAAACCCCGGCGGTGCACGATACCGAAGCCTTCGGCCCGGTCGCCACGCTGATGCCGTATCGCAGTGCAGAGCACGCCATGCAGCTTGCCCGCGCGGGCGGCGGCAGCCTGGCGGGGACGCTTGTCACCGCAGACCTGAACATTGCCCGCCAGTTTATTGCCGGCGCGGCACGCGCCCACGGGCGAATTCAGATCCTTAACGAAGAATCATCAAAAGAATCTACCGGCCACGGCTCCCCGCTTCCTCAGCTAATGCACGGCGGCCCTGGCCGCGCGGGCGGCGGCGAAGAGCTGGGCGGCCTGCGCGCGGTGAAGCACTACCTGCAGCGCACCGCGATTCAAGGCAGCCCGACGATGCTGGCCGCCATCGGCAAGCAGTGGGTGCGTGGCGCAGCGGTGCAGGAAGATCGCGTCCATCCGTTCCGTAAATACTTTGAGGAACTGCAGCCGGGCGACAGCCTGCTGACGCCGCGCCGCACGCTGACGGAGGCGGACATCGTCAATTTTGCCTGCCTGAGCGGTGACCACTTCTACGCCCATATGGACAAGATCGGGGCGGCAGAGTCGATCTTTGGCGAGCGTGTGGTTCACGGCTACTTCCTGATCTCCGCCGCGGCGGGACTGTTCGTTGATGCAGGCGTCGGGCCGGTGATTGCCAACTACGGCATGGAAAACCTGCGCTTTATCGAGCCGGTCAAGCCGGGCGACACCATCCAGGTGCGTCTGACCTGCAAGCGCAAAACGCTGAAGAAACAGCGTACCGCCGAGGAAAAACCGACCGGCGTGGTGGAATGGGCGGTAGAGATTTTCAACCAGCACCAGCAGGCCGTGGCGCTCTACTCCATTCTGACGCTGGTGGCGCGCCAGCGGGGTGATTTCAGCTAACGTTCGCCCTCATCCTGCCCCTCTCCCCAACGGGGAGAGGAGATTGCTCTGCACGACCTGTGATTTATCTCAGCGCCTTTTTTAACCTGGCAAGACCAACAAATAACCTGGCAGATGCAGGCAAACGCTTTTCTCAGGCGCCTGTCAGGATAAGGCTGTCACAACACAATAAACCCTAAAAACACAACAAGATGAGGTCTACGATGGGAAGCAATTCTTCTTTTTCTGCCCGTAGAACGGCACTGGCCATGGCCGTTGCGCTGTGTTGCGCCTGGCAATCCCCTGCTTTCGCCCACGGCAGCGAGGCGCATATGGTCCCGATGGACAAAACACTGCAGGATTTTGGCGCGGACGTTCAGTGGGATGATTACGCACAGATGTTCACCATTGCGAAAGACGGCGCCTTCGTGAAGGTCAAACCGGGCGCAAAGACGGCCATCGTCAACGGTCACCCCCTCAAGCTTGAAGTGCCGGTAGTGATGAAGGACAAAAAAGCCTTTATCTCGGAGACCTTCATCAACGATGTTTTCCAGTCTGGTCTTGACCAGACCTTCCAGGTTGAAAAACGCCCTCACCCGCTAAACGCGCTCACGGCGGACGAAATTAAGCAGGCTGTCGGGGTTGTGAAAGCCTCTGCGGATTTTAAACCCAATACCCGCTTTACCCAGATCGCCCTTGCGGAACCAGAGAAAGCCAAAGTGTGGGACTTTGTGCTCAACGGTACGGCAGTGGACGCCCCTCGCCAGGCGAAGATCGTCATGCTCGACGGCAAGCAGGTTATCGAAAGCGTAGTGGACCTGAAGGATAAAAAAATCCTGCGCTGGGAGCCGGTGAAGGACGCGCACGGCATGGTGCTGCTGGATGATTTCACCGCGGTTCAGCAGATCATTAACGAGAGCTCGGAGTTTGCCGAGGTGCTTAAAAAACACGGCATCACCGACCCGAAAAAAGTGATCACCACGCCGCTTACCGTCGGCTACTTCGACGGTAAAGACGGCCTGAAGCAGGAAGACCGCCTGCTTAAGGTGGTGAGCTATCTGGACGTCGGCGACGGCAACTACTGGGCGCACCCGATCGAGAACCTCGTGGCCGTGGTCGATCTTGAGCAGAAAAAAATTCAGAAGATTGAAGAAGGTGCCGTTGTGCCGGTTCCGATGACTCCGCGCCCCTATGACGGCCGCGACCGTGTCGAGACGCCGAAAAAGCCGCTGGACATCATTGAGCCGGAAGGCAAGAACTACACCATTACCGGCGACATGGTGCACTGGCAGAACTGGGATTTCCACCTGAGCCTGGATTCCCGCGTCGGCCCGATGATTTCGACCGTCACTTACAACGACAACGGGAAAAAGCGTCAGGTGATGTATCAGGGATCGCTCGGCGGCATGATTGTCCCTTACGGCGATCCGGACGTGGGCTGGTACTTCAAGGCCTATCTCGACTCCGGCGACTACGGCATGGGCACCCTGACCTCGCCGCTGGTGCGCGGTAAAGACGTGCCGTCCAACGCCGTGATGCTCAACGAAACCATCCCGGACTACACCGGCACGCCGATGGAGATCCCGCGCGCGATCGCCATTTTCGAACGCTACGCGGGGCCAGAATATAAACATCAGGAGATGGGCAAGCCGAACGTCAGCGCCGAACGCCGCGAGCTGGTGGTGCGCTGGGTGAGTACCGTGGGCAACTACGATTACATCTTCGACTGGGTGTTCCACGAAAACGGCACCATCGGCATTGACGCCGGTGCAACGGGTATCGAGGCGGTGAAAGGCGTGCAGGCGAAAACCATGCATGATGCCACCGCCAAAGACGACACAAAGTACGGCACGCTGATCGATCATAATATCGTGGGCACCACGCACCAGCACATCTATAACTTCCGTCTTGATATGGACGTGGACGGCATCAACAACAAGCTGGTGGCGATGGACCCGGAAGTGAAGCCGAATACCGCCGGCGGCCCGCGCACCAGCACCATGCAGGTCAATCAGTACGATATTGATACCGAACAGCAGGCGGCGCAGAAGTTTGACCCAGGCACCATCCGACTGCTGAGCAACACCAGCAAGGAGAACCGCATGGGCAACCCGGTCTCGTACCAGATTATCCCTTACGCGGGCGGTACCCATCCAGTGGCGACCGGCGCGAAATTTGCCCCGGACGAGTGGATCTACCATCGTCTGAGCTTTATGGATAAACAGCTGTGGGTGACGCGTTACCACCCGGACGAGCTGTATCCGGAAGGGAAATTCCCGAACCGCTCTATCCACGATACGGGTCTGGGCCAGTACAGCAAGGATAACGAGTCGCTCAACGATCAGGACGACGTGGTGTGGATGACCACTGGCACCACCCACGTCGCACGCGCGGAAGAGTGGCCGATCATGCCGACGGAATGGGTGCATACCCTGCTTAAACCGTGGAACTTCTTCGACGAGACGCCAACGCTCGGGAAGAAAAAAGACGAAAAATAACCATCCGCCGGGCAATTGCCCGGTTTTTTTTGCCCTGGCGTTTGAGGATTGTCCTGGCTTGCTTATAGTTACTGATATCTCACCTGCATGATTTTTCCCCCGGACGGGAAAGGGCTTTATGGAAAAAAGAAAAAAACCGACGCTGGAACGAGCAACCTGGCCGACGCGCCACGCCATGGTTATGCACGGGCTGGCGATGAACCTGCCCTGGCTGGCTTTCGTCAACATCAGCTTCGCCTTGATGATTCTGCTGCGCCATGTTCTGCTTAACGCCAGCGATCCCCTTTATCCCCACTTGCCGCATATGATGAAAATGGTCGACGCATCGATGCTCGGCATTATTATCCTCTCGGCTGCACTGATCCTTATGGGCTGGCGGCGCATCGCCGGTATCAGCGTAGTGCTGTGTATCTGTAGCGCTATCTGGTCGATATCATGCTTCTGGTTTATCACCGATTTACTGCTGCCCCACGTCTGGCCGCTGTGCGTTATTTTATTACTCGCAGGGTTAACGGCCCTCTACTTTTACCCTGTGGGTTTGCTCGCCTTCGTGCTCCCGCTCTGGATAACCTTGCCGATTGCAAGCTGGGTACTGAATGATGGCCTTAATCTTCACTTCGTTATCATCTGGAGCGTCTTTTCGCTGATCCTGATCTGCGGGCGATTCATCCTCTTAAGCTGGTTTGACGAGGCCTGGCGACGTAACCAGCAAAACCAGCTGCTGATCTCACGACTGGATGCGCTGGCGCATCAGGATCCGTTAACCACAACCGCCAACCGCCGGAAGATGGAGGTGGTGCTGGAGAACGCGGTTGAGCAGAAGAAACCGTTCTCGCTGATTATGCTGGATATTGACTATTTCAAACGCTACAACGACACCTACGGTCACCAGGCGGGTGACGACTGTCTGACGCGCGTGGCGCGGGTGCTGAAGCAGTCAGTGCGAACGCCCGACGATGTGGTGTCACGTTACGGCGGCGAGGAGTTTGTGGTGATCCTGTTTAACTGCCCGGAAAATATCGCGGAAAAAGTTGCGGTACGCATTCAGGACGGCCTGCGCGCGGAGTCGATACCGCACAGCGCGTCATCCGTCAGCGATCGTGTCACCGTGAGTATGGGGATTGCGGGTATGGTCGAGGGGCTTGCGGGTACCGAGATTATTGCCCGCGCCGATGCGGCGCTGTACCGGGCGAAAGAGGCCGGGCGGGATCGGTGGTCGCTTTGAATAACGCCGGGTGGCGGCTACGCCTTACCCGGCTTGTTTTTTAATACCGCACGCAAACCGACTTGGTTTCGCACCAGCCGTCCAGCCAGTCCGGGCCAAAATCACGTCCTGTACCGGACTGCTTCATGCCACCGAACGGCAGGTTGGCGTCAATCAACGTATGGCTGTTCACCCAGACGGTGCCCGCCTGCAGCCGGTCGGTGTACTCCAGCGCCTTGCTGATATTCTGCGTCCAGACGCTGGCCGTCAGGCCATATTCGGTGTCGTTTGCCAGTTGGAGCGCCTCTTCTCCGTCGGATACCCGCACCAGGTTGACCACCGGACCAAACACCTCTTCTCGGGTTAACCGCAGCGCGGCATCCGGGTTCACCACCAGCGTAGGCGACACGTAATAGCCTTTGCCCTCCGGGCCGCGGTTACCGACGATCAGCTCCGCATTGCGCGACGTCGCCTCGTCGAGGAAGGTCTGCACCTTATCGCAGTGGGCGCGCGACACCAGCGGGTTGATAAACGCCTCCGGCGACATGCCCGGCCCGACGCTCAGGGATTTCACCGCCTGTTCGAACCCGCTCACCAGCGTGTCAAACAGCGGCGCTTCAATGTAGATGCGTGAGCTCGCCGCGCACACCTGCCCCTGGTTCAGGAAGCTGCCGGTCATTAATCCTTCTATCACCCACGCGGGGTCCGCATCCTTGAGTACAATTGCCGGGTTTTTCCCCCCCAGCTCCAGGGTCACTCCGGTTAGCGTGTCCGCCGCCGCACGGGCAATTTGCTTACCCGTTGCCGTCGAGCCGGTGAAGCTCACCTTTGCAATATGCGGGTGTGAGGTTAGCGCCGCGCCACACACTGCGCCGCTCCCTGTTACTACGTTGAACACCCCGTCCGGGATGCCCGCTTCACTGGCCAGCTCCGCCACGCGCAGCATGGTCAGCGGCGTGGTTTCAGACGGCTTAATGACAATTGAGCAGCCCGCGGCCAGCGCAGGCATCACTTTCCACATACCGATCATCAGCGGGAAGTTCCAGGCCACAATCCCGGCCACCACACCAACCGGCTCTTTACGCGTCCACGCCTGATAGCGCGCACCCTGCGGCAGCGGGATTGAAAGATCGAGGGTTTTGCCCGCAATTTTGGTGGTCAGCCCGGCGGTATAGCGCATCCAGTTAAGGGTGCAGCCCACTTCAAAAGCCCGGGAGATGTTAATTGATTTGCCCTGCTCCAGCGTTTCAAGCTGGGCCAGCTCCTCGCCGTGCTGTTCGACCAGATCGGCGAAATGGAGCAGGATCCGCTCGCGCTCCGCCGGTAATTTTCCGGCCCAGGTGCGGGCCACAAAGGCGCGCCAGCCGGACATAACGGCCCGGTCAACGTCATCGACGCTGGCATCGGCGGTCGAGGCAATCACCTCGCCCGTGGCCGGGTTGTAGACGTTCAGCCGTTTTTCGCTGTCCGACGCGGCCTGACGCCCTTCAATCCACAGGCCGTGGTGTCGGTCTAAAAACTGCTGCACGGCAGGCAGAACAGCCACCGGTGATTCAGACATAGGATACTCCTTCGTTATTCTTCGCAGGGTGTTCATCCAGTCTATGTGGGGTTTTGCATTCTCGCTTTTGTCTCTGTGACATTCGCTTTGCCACCTGTGACAGGTGCCGCAAATCGCGATAATCGCCGCTTATATCGCTGTTACCGGTGAGTGTTCTTTCCTATAGTCAGCCTCATAGCTCTGACAAAATGCAACACAAATGCAACAATGCGAAAACGTTGACGGTGCAGCGAGAGAAACGATGGCGTGTGCAAGCGAGCAGGAACAGTATCAGCAGTGGCTGGCGCAGATTAACCAGGTTTGCGGGCGTTTCAACGCGCAGCCCACCGAAGGCAAATTCTTCGGCGAGCTGGAAACCAGCTACGCGCGCAGCCTGAAGCTCAGTACCGTCACCGCCGGCGGCGTTAACCTGTTCCGCTCCCGACGGGAGATCGCACAGAGTAATGATGCCTGGTTCTACACCGTCTTCCAGCTTGAAGGCAGCGCGCAAATTGAGCAGGATGAGCGTCGCGCGGTGCTCAGAACCGGGGATATCACGCTGATTGACGCCTCTCGTCCCTGCTCGATCAACTGGCAGGAAAAGTCCCGCCAGATTTCGCTGCTGGTTCCCCGTCAGATTATCGAGCAGCAGTGCCGCTTTCAGGAAATAAGCTGCGCGCTCGCCCTTTCCCGCACCTTACCCACGGTACAGCTGAGCCATCGCCTGCTGATGGAAAGTATGAACAACCGCGACCTGAGTGACCGGGAGAGTGAAGCGGCGCTTGAGGCGATGGTCTGCCTGCTGCGCCCCGCGTTCCAGCAGCGCGACGTGATTCAGCCGCGCAAGGAGCGCCAGTTCCAGCACGTTGTGGCGCTGATTGACAACCATATTCAGTCTGAATCGCTGCGTCCGGAATGGATTGCCGCCGAGAGCGGAATGTCCGTGCGCAGCCTCTACCGCATGTTTGCCGAGAAGGGGCTGGTGGTGGCGCAGTACATTAAAAACCGTCGTCTGGATCTCTGCGCGCAGGAATTGCAGTCAACCGGCGACGATGAAAAGCTGGCGGGCATTGGCTACAGCTGGGGATTCACCGACCATAGCCACTTTTCAACGGCCTTTAAGCAGCGTTTTGGCGTCTCGCCGGGTGAATACCGCAAGCGCTACCGCTAGCTATTTTTTCAGCCACTTACCGTTAATGCCCTTCACGTACTCGCCCGGCTGCGCGCGGGCCACCAGCTTTTGCCCCGCCATTTTCGCCACTTCATCAACCGGCAAATTATTGCTGTCGGCCAGCTTCTGATAGCTCTCCGTGCGCGCCGCGTTAATGCGATTCACCAGCTCCAGCGTTTCGGCATCCTGTTGGATCGGAGCAAGATAGCCGCTCAGGGTTTCCCCCACGCGCCCCTGCGCGCGGGCATCGTTTAAGGTCAGCGCAGCCGCCTGCACGTTTATACTCAGGGCCAGTAAAATCAACGCTAATCGTTTCATGGCATCCTCAGAACAGATCGCTGCGCGATTTCAGCAGGGCTTCAACGTCTTTATCGACCTTGATGTGGATCTCGTGTTCGATTTTGACATTCATATTGATGGTAATCGGCTCCTTTGGCGCAGCGACTTCAATGCGCGGCGTACAGCCGGTCAGTAGCGCGGCAACGGTGAGCGCACCAGCCATCTTTTTCATTGTTGTTCCTCACTTTCCTTGCCAGTCGAACTGCGGAGACCGGGAATCGCCGCGTGTTGCTCAAACCAGGTTTGCAGGTTGTCGCCAAAACGCAGGCTGCGCCACAGGGTAAAGACATTCTCGTCATGGGTGTAGTTCAGATTGACGGAGCTGCTTTTGCCGTCCACGCGGCTGGTCCCCTTGATGGTCGCCTGCATGGTTAATTCACCCAGGTTATCTAAATTGATTCTCGTCCACGACTGCGAAATTTCCATGTAGCGGAGCCAGTTAATCGCTGCGCCCGCGACCATATTATCCTTCACGATGGCGTCTGCCGTATCTTTGTCGATGCGCAGCGTCATTGGCCCCGGGTTGGTCAGCCAGCCATCTTTAATGATCCATTTTTCATTGTCCAGCCAGAACGGCAGCGCCCCGCTCACCGGGCCCGACAGGGTAAACTGCTTCGGGTTGACGGCGCTGATCAGCTCGCTTGAGGAGATATTGTCCACGCGCAGCAGGGCCGGATCGTGCTGCGGCATCCGCAGCTGCTGCATGGTGATCTTCCCGCCGAGCGTTTCCACCTTAACGTTGGTGAGCAGCAGCGGGTTGTCCTCCGTCCAGGGGTAATTCCCCTGCAGGTCCGCGGTAATGTTGCGCGCGGTCACCAGGTTTTCCACTTCGCCAATGCGCAACGTGACCGGGCCGCGCGTGCCCAGTGACCAGGTGCCCTCGCTGAAGCGGAACGGCAGCACAAAATCGACACCGTTGATCTGGTTGTCCGGCATCCAGGCGCTGCCGGATTTCAGCACGCCGTGTCCGCCCGCCTCAAAGCCCTGATCGGGGGCCGCCGAGAAGGCAACCTGCGCATAGAGTTCTCCATCACGCAGCGTCATTTTCCAGTCCGGCGGAACCAGCGGCTGGAAGACGGTGAGCGACTGTTTCGGCCACCAGGCCTGCCCGCGAAGGCGCACGCCATCCCAGCGTCCGTTCACCTGTACCGGGCCGATGTTGTCCGCATGGAGGTCGCCCTTAAACTGAAAAACAGTCGGGTCGGTACCGTCGACGCTGAAGGTCAGGACCGAAGGCGGCAATACGCTGCCGCCGGAGAACCGGGTTTGCCCGGCATTCAGCGACAGCGCGCCGCTGAATGCGGGTTTTTCGGCATCGCGCAGCCAGCGTACAGGCCGATCCAGCACCAGACGCGGCTTGCTGACCTCCATGGTGCCATACTGAAGCTTGTCAAAACCGGTGGAGAGCGCCGTCAGCTCAATAAGGTTGTCTCGCCACTCGCCTTTCCCGGCGACATCCCAGCGGGCATGCATCGGCGTAAAGCCGCCTTTTCCCCAGTAGCGCCACTGCCACAGGCCGTTATCAGGTAAAAAGTCGTTGGCCTGACCGTCCAGGTGGAGTTCAAAACCGCCCATCTCGTTTTCATGGGCACGCAGAATAGCCTGCAGACGCCCGTCCACGCCCTTCTGGGTGAGCTTCACGCCCGCCAGCGGCCAGCGGATTTCATCGATATCGAGTGAGTCAATAATGCGCCCGCGCGAGCGGAGCAGCGCGCCGGGCTCAAAAGCAAGCTGCGGTTCATACAGGCTGCCGGTCAGTGTGGCGGGCAATTTGGCGTAAAGAATGAGATCGTTTTGCTTCGCCTCGCCGCTCAGATGCAGCGGCATGTTGCTGTTTTCCATGCTGAGCCTGCCGGGCCCAATGTTCAGTACCGCGTTACCTTTACCCGCATCGCCTTGCGTCAACACGTTCAGTCGTCCGGTCAGGGTGGCTTTCTCCAGCCCCTGCTGCCAGTTGTCGGCGCGAAGGGACACCCGCCCGCGCAGCGGCATACCCGAAAGATCCCAGTTCCAGCGCCCGTCGCTGATGTTCAGCTGTTCCGCCGTGATCTGCCACGGCAGGTCGAGAAGCGGATCGGGGTTATCCCGCGCCATCACCACCAGTTGTCCCTGATTGTCTTCCCAGTCGAGATCGGCATCGACCAGAGACGTTAACTGTGGCACGTTAAAGGTCGCGACCGCGTGGCCTTTCACCGGCACGCCGTCCGGCACCAGCGGCAAAGTGAACTCGCCCACCAGCTTAACCGGCTGCGGCTGGTCAGGGAGCTGAACATCGAACTGGCTGACCGAGAGCGTCTGGCCGCGAAGCGTGCCTTTGATGCTGACCTGTTCGCCTCTGTAAGCGATCTCCTGGCTGGAGGGCGTCAGTGACGCATTAAGCTCGCCCTGCCACTGCTGCCAGGGCGAGAGCGTCAGACGGTGAATGGTGAGCCAGGTATTGGGCAACACAGCCTGCCACTGGGCCAGCGTTTTGGGGGCGACCGTTGAGGGCGCAGACTGGGGAATTTTGCTCAGGCAGACGGTGTTAAGATCCAGCGCGCCGATATCCAGTTTCCAGCGGCTCGGATGTGACAGCGTCACGTTATCGATGCGGGCAATTTCGCAGTCTTCCACCAGATAGCGAAGATCGGGGATCACCAGCGCGTGGCGAGTCAGTTTTGGGCTTTCTTCGAAAGCAATGCGCGTCCCGACGGGGAGCCAGATCCCGGCGAGCGTCGGCACCCACTGGGCGAGCGTCATCAGCAGCGTCAGCGGCACCAAAATCAACAGCAGTAAAACCGCAATGGCGGCTTTGTATTTACCCTTCATGGGCAGTTAATGTCCTGATTTTTCTAAAGAATTAAGCCGGCAATGCCGAGTATTGTCGCATGTTTGGCGGTTGAGTTGAAGTTAACCCCAAGATAAAGGATAGATGCTGTAAAGAGTATGAGAAAACTTTTTTGCTATGCGTAACCTACAGAACACATTTTAGATTCAGTGGGTTACGCATTATCTCAGACGTAAAAACGGGAAAACACTGCGTAACTAATACCTGTTCCTGAGCATTGCCAATAGGTAGAGCATGGCGAATATCAACGACCCCCAATACACTGAATCGTACCGCCATGGATCAAAATCGATATGTAAAAAACCGCGAACAAACTCATAGCCGTTGGCAAAAACATTAATCTGGATGGCTGCAATCGCTATCACAAACAGCGTATAGGCAATGAACAATGGATATTTACGGAGCCTATTGACCTTGAGTTTTCCAATCAACAGTAAGAAGAAAACCGCAATAGATGCTATAAAATAGTACAAAACAGGCAACATCGGCGCAGATAAGGATAACTCCACTTGTTGCGACATGCATCATTCTCCCTCTTTTCAGAAACTCATCCGGTTCCTAATATCGTCCCATCACATCCGGAAGGATTGCAGTTTTCATACCCTATTGCCATTCTTTCAAGTAATACCGATATGCGTTTTTCGCACCCGTTACCCACTCCGTTTTGCCCAACCTGATTTGAACCGAGTCGCGCCGAAGATTTCTCGTACTAAGAATATCATGGAGTTAGGGTGTATATATGCTCTAGAATAATTGATAGAACTTATTGAATTCAATAATATTTTAGAAATTGTAAGATAATTTTAATCATGCTAACGTGAATGCAAAATCACTGGAGAAAGTCTTATGAAACTCGCGGTATATAGCACAAAGCAGTACGACAAAAAGTATCTGCAACATGTTAACGAAGCTTACGGGTTTGAGCTTGAATTTTTCGACTTTCTGCTGTCCGAAAAAACCGCCAAAACGGCGCACGGCTGTGAAGGCGTCTGCATTTTTGTTAACGATGACGGCAGTCGTCCGGTGCTGGAAGAGTTGAAAAGGCAGGGAGTGAAGTATATCGCCCTGCGCTGCGCCGGCTTCAACAACGTGGATCTCGACGCGGCAAAAGAGCTGGGTCTGAAGGTGGTTCGCGTCCCGGCGTACTCCCCGGAAGCGGTAGCAGAACATGCGATTGGCATGATGATGTCGCTCAACCGTCGTATTCACCGCGCTTATCAGCGCACCCGTGACGCCAACTTCTCGCTGGAAGGGCTGACCGGCTTTACCATGTACGGCAAAACCGCGGGCGTGATCGGCACCGGTAAAATTGGCGTGGCTGCCCTGCGCATTCTGAAAGGCTTCGGCATGCGTCTGCTGGCATTCGATCCGTACCCGAGCGCCGCAGCGCTGGATCTGGGCGTGGAGTACGTTGACCTGCCGACGCTGTTCTCGCAGTCCGACGTGATCTCCCTGCACTGCCCGCTGACGCCGGAAAACTACCACCTGCTTAACCAGGCGGCGTTTGACCAGATGAAAGACGGCGTGATGATCATCAACACCAGCCGCGGCGGTCTGGTTGACTCTCAGGCTGCTATTGAAGCGCTGAAAACCCAGAAAATTGGCGCGCTGGGGATGGACGTGTATGAGAACGAGCGCGATCTGTTCTTTGAAGACAAGTCCAACGATGTAATCCAGGACGACGTGTTCCGCCGTCTGTCTGCCTGCCATAACGTCCTGTTTACCGGCCACCAGGCGTTTCTGACTGCCGAAGCGCTGATCAGCATTTCGGAAACCACGCTGGGGAATCTTCAGCAGTTAGAAAAGGGTGAACCGTGCCCTAACGAACTGGCTTAAATGCTACGCCGGGTGGGGCTAAGCTTCATCCGGCGCGTTTGTTTCCCAGCTTCGGTGAGCAACGCGCCACCAGAGCAGGACGGCGGCCAGCGCAATCGCGCTCAGGACACTGAATGCCGTCGCAAACGAGTAATGACCGGCGATCGTCCCGGTTAACGCAGGGCTCATGGCTGCCCCCACTCCCTGCATAAGCATCACCACACTCTGCCCGGCATTAACGTGCCCGCTTCCGCGCAGCAGCACCACAATAAACGACGGTACGACGACACCCAGGATCCCGGCGGCGAGACCGTCGAGAATTTGTACCGGGATCATCATTAACGGCGCGTCTGTCGATGCCGCCAGCGCCGCACGCACCGGCATAACCAGCAGCGCCAGCATAATCAAGCGCCAGTAGCCGTAGCGTTCTATTCGGCCTGCAACCCAGATGGCAACGGGGATCATCACCGCCTGCGAGATGATGACGGTGCCTGCCGCGTACAGGCCAGGGTTGATCGAGGCGGGTGCCGCGGCCACCCTCATGCTCAGCATCGGCAGCAGTGCGGCATTCGCCAGGTGGAAAAGCAGTAGCGTCAGCCCGGTCACAAACAGCGCCCGGTTTTTAATCAGCACCGCGAAGCCGGGGACAGGAACGCTACCTGAGGATGAAAGCCCTCGCGCCGCATCGTTATCAATATCCCCATTGCGGATGGCAAGCAGCGCGCAGAGCGTCAGCAGCGTCGTGCTGGTCATCAGCAGGAAAATCCCCCCGACGCCCCAGTACCAGGCAATACCGCCTGCTATCACTGCGGTGACAAAATTACCGCCGTGATTGAACGCCTCATTTTTGCCCATCTGCGCGCTGAACCCGCGCTGGCCGGTCAGGCCCAGCGTAATCCCGGCGATGAGCGGCCCGACAAACGCCGCGCAGATGCCGGTGACCATTTGTGAGACGGCAACAACGCTGGTCTGCTGGCTAAACCAGAGCAGCAGCGTACTCAGGGTGATCAAAGTGCAGAGCAGCGCCAGCACGGCGCGTTTGTTCCGCGAAGTGTCAGTAATTACCCCCGCCGGGAGCGTAGCCAGCAATCCCGCCAGCCCACCGGCAGTCATCAGAATGCCGATATCATCGGGGCTCCAGTGGCGTTCTGTCAGAAAGATACCGAGAAAAGGACCAAGGCCATCACGGACATCCGCAATGAAAAAACTTGTCAGGCATAACGCCCGCAGCGAACGAAGAGACATACTTCCTGCCTGTAAATTATCCGGCTCGCGTTTCGCGATGACCCGCGTCCAGACGATCGTACAATAAAATTTAAAATGTAGCGTAGCGCTGCTTATTGAAAATCAGATGACGGCCCAAAAGACCGGATTAACCGGGGAGGCTACGCGTCACACCAGCCTCCAACGAGCTGTAGCAAAATGTGAATAGCCGCCGGGAACATCAACACGAAGAGTAAAACTGTCACCACAGCAATCGCCATCAGAAACTCCTTTTAAATTTTCGTTTAACGAAATCCTAGTCAGTATTTTTAAATTGTCACTGACGCTCGGCTATTTTCTTCATTATTCACGGGGACGCCCCTTTTTATTAGCGCCCCCGTGCTGGTTTGATTAAAATTCGCGTTTAAAACGCCGGAGCTTTACCTTTTGATTATGCTTTTGCTGCTCAAATAGCAAAGTTTTCCGTCATCTGCTTCAGTGCCCTGGACTGCTCGGTCAGCGCCTGCGATGCCGCTGCGGACTGCTCAACGAGCGCCGCATTACCCTGCGTCACGCCATCCATCTGGGTGACAGCAGCGCTGATTTGCATGATGCCCTGCATTTGCTCAACCGAGGCCATTGAAAGACTGTCCATAGTTTCAGCAAGCGTAGCCACGTTGCTCGCAGCCCGCAAAATCGTCTCTGCCGTTCTGGATGCCACCGACACACCGTTATCGACATCCTCAACGGCATGCTCAATCAGCGCCCCAATTTCTTTGGACGCCGTTGCGCTGCGCTGAGCGAGATTTCTGACTTCCGTCGCCACCACGGCGAAGCCACGACCATGCTCACCGGCACGTGCAGCCTCGACCGCCGCATTCAGCGCCAGAATATTAGTCTGGAAAGCAATCCCTTCTATAACGCTGGTGATTTCCTTTATCTTCAGGGCGTTAGCCGAGATATTCTGCATCGTTTCGCTCATTTCGCCCACGGCAGACTCACCTTCACGTGCCAGTGCTTCCGTCTTTCTTGCTGACGTTGCCGTATGCTCCGCGACCTCGGTATTGTTCCGAACGGTCATCGTCAGCTGTTCCATGCTGGCGGCAGTCTGCTGCAACGCCGCCGCCTGCTCCTCGGTACGAGACGATAACTCCATATTGCCCTGCTCGATCTCACCGGCAGCCAGATCCACCGACGTCGCGGCCTCTTTGATTTCAGTGACAAGGGTTTTCAACTGGGTCTGCATGTTGTCCAGAGCCGCAAGCAGCGTGCCGGTTTCATCCATCCGGGTAATACGTATGGTTGAGGTGAGATCGCCAGCGGCAATGGTGTTCGCCGTATTCACGGCCTGCTTTAGCGGTCGGAGAATACTGCGCGACAGCAAAATACCCGTCAGCAGCGCGGTGACAACCGCCGCAATCATTCCCAGGATTATCATCATGCGCGTACGGAAGCGTTCTTCAGCCAGTCGGGTTTGACGTTCAGCCATAATGCGGTATTCGTCGCTCAGCGCTTGCTGAATAACACCCCGCATGGCGTCCATTTGCTCTTTTCCGGTATTACGCTCCAGGCTACTGATGAACGCATCCATCTCTTCGCCCCCGCGGGATACACTCTCTCTTCGCTGGATTAACGGCAGCGCAAATGATCTTTTCCATTCTTCTTCAAGCCTGGAGAGGGTGGTTAATTTTTGCTGCTGCGACGGGTTATCACGCGTAAGCCCTGCAATTTCGTCAACTTTGCTTTTAAACCTCTCATCCCCCTGCGTGAAGGGTTGAAGAACGTCCTGATTGCCGGTGAGCGCAAAACCGCGAATGCCGGTTTCCATGTTGATCAGGTTTTCGGTTACGGAGCGAAGGTTATCGACCACTTTATAGCTATGAACGTTGAGCTTGCTGACGGCAGTCACTCTGTCAAAGCTCAAATAGAGCAGCCCGCAGACGACTGACATTAAAACCACAATTGCGCCAAATGCTATGGTAAGCCGGGTGCCGATGTTGAGATTTTTAAACATGACTCTTCCTTAATAATTAGCATAGGTTCATCTTCTGGAGATGAATTTTAATAACGGCTTATTTTTTGTGGTTAATGGAAATGGGTTTCCACCACGACCACACCCATGCTAATCGGCAGAGAAAATTAATACTTTAGACTGGGATAAAAATATTATAATCATCTTTTTGCGATGATTCTTATATGCAATAAACGGCCATGCTTCAGTCAGCATAAATAATTAAATAAACTTGCGAGCATTATAAATTTGAGATTGGTAAAAGCGCCTAAATTTAAGCACATTTAATATAAATATATTTCAAACCGTTAACAAATGTAAATTTTAGCTCTTTTTTTGACCATTTTCGGGCTTTCAGACCTTAAAAAAAAACCGGGCGCGGGGCCCGGTTATCTTCTTAGCTAAAAGTGACTTTATGCGCTCAACCCGCGATTCTCCAGCATCGGTTCAATCTTCGGATCGTGCCCGCGCCAGCTGCGATACAGTTCAGCCAAGTCCGTACTGTTACCACGGGACAAAATCGCCTCGCGGAATTTCTGCCCGTTTTCACGCGTCAATCCACCCTGCTCCACGAACCACTGATAGCCATCGTCCGCCAGCATTTGCGTCCACAGGTAGGCGTAATATCCCGCAGCGTAGCCGCCGCCGAAGATATGGGCAAAGTAGCTGCTGCGATAGCGCGGCGGTACAGCGGGCAGATCCAGCCCCTCTTTTTTCAACGCGGCGGCTTCGAATTCTTCAACGCTCGACACGGCCTCGCTGATGCCGTGCCAGTTCATGTCCAGCAGCGCCGCACTCAGCAGCTCCGTCATGTCATAACCCTTGTTGAAATGGGTCGCGTTAAGCATGCTTTCCCGCAGCGCGTCCGGCATGGTGTCACCGGTTTCGTAATGACGGGCATAGTGGCTAAACACCTGAGGATGGCTGGCCCAGTGCTCATTGATTTGCGACGGGAATTCAACGAAATCACGCGGCGTATTGGTACCGGACAGCGTGGCGAAGCGCTGGCTGGCAAACAGACCGTGCAGGGTATGGCCAAACTCGTGGAACAGGGTTATCACGTCATCCCAGGAGAGAAGCGCGACGCCGCCGTTACCCGGCTTTTGGTAGTTGCAGACGTTGTAGATCACCGGGCGGGCAGCAAGCTCAAAGGACTGCTCGATGAAATTGCCCATCCAGGCCCCGCCCTGCTTGGAATCGCGGGCGAAGAAGTCGCCGTAAAACAGCGCCATGCCCTCACCGGTGTGGTCAAAAATTTCCCATACGCGGACGTCAGGGTGATAAACCGGAATGTCGAAACGCTCCACAAAACGAATGCCAAACAGCTGGCTGGCCGCCCAGAATACGCCATCCTGCAATACGGTATTGAGCGCAAAATAGGGTCGAATCTGCGATTCATCGAGGGCGTATTTCGCCTGGCGCACGCGCTCAGCATAAAAGGCCCAGTCCCAGGCCTGCACGGTGAAGCCACCCTGCTCGTCGTCGATGACCTTCTGAATATCGGCCTGCTCGCGTTCCGCGCGGGCGCGGGCGGCAGGCACAATGCCGCGCATAAATTCCAGCGCGGCGGCCGGGGTTTTCGCCATCTGGTCGGCGATGCTCCAGCTGGCGTAATCCTCAAAGCCGAGCAGACGGGCCTGGCGCGCCCGCAGCGCCGTAAGGCGCAGGATCAGCGTGCGGGTGTCGTTTTCATCCCCTTTCTGGGTGCGCGTCCAGCCGGCGTTGAACAGGTTTTCGCGCGTCTGCCGATTGCGCAGCGCGGCTAGCGCAGGCTGCTGTGTCGTATTCAGGAGCGGGATCAGCCAGCGGTCGTTAAGCCCTTTTTCCGCGGCGGCCTGCGCCGCAGCAGAAATCTCTTCGGCGCTAAGGCCTTCAAGCTGGTGCGCGTAATCCACCACCAGCCCGCCCGCGTTGTTAGCGGCCAGCAGGCGCTGGTTAAACTGGCTGGTCAGGGACGCGGCCTCGGTATTCAGCGCCTTCAGCTCGGCTTTTTCCGCTTCATTCAGGCGCGCGCCGGCCAGAATAAAGCGCTGGTACGTCTCCTCGACCAGCCGACGGGATTCGGCATCCAGCGCGGCGCGGTCCTGCCAGACGCTCTCGACGCGGGCGAAAAGAGTGTCGTTCAGCCAGATGTCGTTCGCCAGCGCGGCAAGTTCGGTGGAGAGTTGCTCCTCCAGTTCCTGCAGGTACGCATTAGTGTGCGCGGAGGTCATGGCGAAGAAAACGCTGCTGACGCGCGCGAGCATGATGCCGCTTTTCTCCAGCGCCAGCACGGTGTTAGTGAAGTCTGGCGCAGCGGTGTGAGTGACTATCGCCTCTATGTCCGCCCGCTTCTGGCGAAGCGCTTCATCGAAGGCCGGACGATAATGCTCGTCTTTGATGGTATCAAAATGGGGGGCCTGGTAAGGCAGCAGGCTAATGTCAAAAAAGGGGTTGGTGGCCGTCATCTTTCACTCCTCCGAACGAATATCTTCCCAGAGTAGGCCAGGCCGCCATCGCCTGCAACGCCGTCATACAAATGTTGCCTTAACGCACCCTCTGCGGGCGTGCTATGTTAGTACCACACAAAAAGCGTTGAGGAACAGTGAGATGATTATTTTAGTTACCGGGGCAACGGCAGGTTTTGGTGAAAGCATCACGCGTCGCTTCGTCGCCAACGGGCATAAGGTGATTGCAACGGGCCGTCGTCAGGAGCGCCTGCAGGAGCTGAAGGACGATTTAGGTGACAGCATCCTGACCGCGCAGCTGGACGTGCGTAACCGTGCGGCCATTGAAGAGATGATTGCCAGCCTGCCGGCAGAGTGGCGTGCCATCGACGTGCTGGTCAACAACGCCGGTCTGGCGCTGGGCATGGAGCCTGCCCACAAAGCCAGCGTTGAAGACTGGGAAAACATGATCGACACCAACAACAAAGGGCTGGTGTACATGACCCGCGCGGTGCTGCCGGGCATGGTCGAGCGCAACCGCGGCCACATTATCAACATCGGTTCTACCGCCGGGAGCTGGCCTTACGCGGGCGGTAATGTCTACGGCGCGACCAAAGCGTTTGTGCGCCAGTTCAGCCTGAACCTGCGCACCGACCTGCACGGCACCGCCATTCGCGTCACCGATATCGAGCCGGGGCTGGTAGGCGGCACCGAATTCTCCAACGTGCGCTTCAAGGGCGATGACGCGAAAGCGGATAAAACCTACGAAAACGCCAACGCCCTGACGCCGGAAGACGTCACCGAAACGGTCTGGTGGGTCGCAACGCTGCCAAAACACGTCAACATCAATACCGTGGAAATGATGCCGGTCAGCCAGAGTTTTGCCGGACTTAGCGTCCATCGTGGCTAAATAAGCCCTTCCCGGCCCGCGGGCCGGGTCTGTTTCGGGTCATAAAAGAATGGTAGTATGTTCGGGCTAACTCTCTGAGAAATGACAACTCATGGCCGCTGAATCGCAACTCAATCCCACCCAGCCCGTAAACCAGCAAATCTATCGCATTTTGCGACGTGATATTGTCCATTGCCTGATCCCACCGGGAACACCGCTTTCTGAAAAAGAGGTCTCCGTGCGATTTGACGTGTCCCGTCAGCCGGTACGTGAAGCATTTATTAAGCTTGCGGAGAACGGCCTGATTCAGATCCGCCCGCAGCGCGGCAGCTACGTGAACAAAATTTCACTCTCACAGGTGCGCAACGGCTGTTTCGTACGCCAGGCAATTGAATGCGCGGTGGTG
This sequence comes from Enterobacter sp. 22499, assembly GCF_052044815.1. Classification (NCBI taxonomy): domain Bacteria; kingdom Pseudomonadati; phylum Pseudomonadota; class Gammaproteobacteria; order Enterobacterales; family Enterobacteriaceae; genus Enterobacter; species Enterobacter sp. 22499. Next base: position 346,312 of record NZ_JBQENR010000001.1, read on the forward strand.
CGCCGTGCCGCGACGCTCATTAATGACAACCAGTGTTACCTGCTGGAGCAAAACCTGCATCAGCAGCGCATTGCGATTGACCGTAAACAGCTCAACGATTTCTTCCAGCTTGATGATGAGTTTCACCAGAAGCTGGCGCAAATTGCAGACTGCCAGTTGGCCTGGGATACCATCGAGAATATCAAGGCCACAATTGACCGGGTGCGCTACATGAGCCTCGATCACGTCTCCCCGCCGGAAATGCTGCTCCGCCAGCATCACGATATTTTCAGCGCGCTGGAAAAACGCGACCCGGACGGCGTGGAAAAAGCGATGACCCTGCATCTGCAGGAGATAGGCGAATCCGTGCAGCTTATTCGTCAGGAAAATAGCGAGTGGTTTAGCGAAGAGTGATATTTGCCGCCCTTTTCGCGGGCGGCGCCGTAATTAGCGAACGACTAACACCGGAATTGTGGCGTAGCGCAGAATAGACTCCGCATTTGACCCCAACAGATGGGTGGTGATGCCCGGATTTTTTGACCCGATGACAATCACGTCATATTCCCCTTCTTTGCTCAGCTTGATAATTTCATCGCGGACGCTGCCAAAACGAACCAGAGTGTGAATATTCTCCGGGGAGATATCGAACAGTCGTTTTAACTCGTTCATTTTCTTCCCGGATTCTGCGCTCATATACTCTTCAAACTTTTTAATATCGGCGTTGAATCCGCGCAGCAGAGACCGGCTGCTGGCAGGCAGAATATTGACCAGGGTAATCGACGCGCCCTCGGCCTTCGCGAGGTTAGCCGCGTGGCGAACCGCTTTGTCGCTTAAATCCATTTCAAACACGTCAACAGGCATCAAAATCTTCTTATACATAAGCCTGACTCCTTATTCCGATGAAGGGTTATTTCCTGCAACCAGAATGGCATCGGGAATATAAACCAATCCTCAACGCTTCCCCGTAGAAACTATCAATAAGTGAAAATAACGGTCTGCTTTGTAAATTACCGTCATGAAGCGTCAACGCCCCATGTAATAAAGAAAAAAGTGTGAGTTTGATCAAAAACAAAAACATGACTGGCAGACAGGCGTATTTATAGTGCCCCGTGAACGGCAAAACCTGAAATAGCGCCGTAACGGATAGTTTAGAGAGGAGAAAATACCATGATGACATACGACCGTAACCGCAATGCAATCACCACCGGCAGCCGCGTCATGATTAGCGGCACCGGCAAAACCGGCGTGATTAAGGCGATCCACAGCGACGGGCTGGATGCCGCGCAGGTGCGCCGTGGCAAAACGGTGGAAGTGGAAGGATGCGAAGGTAAGTTCGAACCAATTGAACTGATTCGTCTGGGTATGCACTAAATTGTGCGCCGACATGCCGCCGCGAACGGCGGCATGTGTTGAATTACAGGTGCGACACGTACTCCGCCACCGTGGTCTTTGCCCCCTTCTGCAGCAGCGTCTGATACGCGCTCATCACGGCATCTGTGAAGGCTTTTTCTCGCGGCAACTCTTTCCCAAAAATGGCCTCAATGCCGAGCAGCGCGTTAACCCGGTTTTCCCCTTCGGCACTTCCCTTCACCGCCGCCTGAATCACCGCCAGCTGCGGATCGCTCACGTCGATAGCGTTACCCTGCTCATCCACGCCGCCGACATAGCGCATCCACCCAGCCACGCCCAGCGCCAGCAGTGGGAAAGGCGTCTGGTGCACCAGGTGCCAGCGCGCGGGATCCAGCATCCGCTGCGGAAGCTTCTGGCTGCCGTCCATCGCAATTTGCCAGGTACGGTGGCGCAGGGCCGGGTTACTGTAACGGGCGATCAGCAGGTCAGCGTAGCGTTCTAAATCGACGCCCTTCACTTTCAGGGTCGGCGCCTGCTCGTTAAGCATCAGCGCGTGCGCGGCGACGCGATAGTGTTCGTCTTCCATACACTCATTGATGTGCTGATAACCGGCCAGATAGCCCAGGTAGGCCAGGAAAGAGTGGCTGCCGTTGAGCATGCGTAGCTTCATCTCTTCAAACGGGATCACGTCTGAAACCAGTTCGGCTCCGGCTTTTTCCCATTCCGGACGCCCGGCCACAAAGTTATCCTCGATAACCCACTGGCGGAACGGCTCGCAGGCCACCGCCGCCGGATCGCGTACGCCGGTCAGCTGCGCGATTTTATCCAGCGTATCGGGTGTGACCGCCGGCACGATGCGGTCCACCATGGTTGACGGGAAGGTGACGTTAGCCTCGATCCAGTCCGCCAGCTCGCCGTCTACCGCCCGGGCGTAAGAGCAGGTGACATTGCGCATCACGTGACCGTTCTCCGGCATGTTGTCGCAGGACATCACGCTAAACGCGGGCAGCCCCGCCGCTTTACGGCGCGACAGCGCTTCCACCACCACGCCCGGCGCGGATTTCGGCTGATGCGGGTTTTGCAGGTCGGCAACGATGAAAGGATGATCGAGCATCAGTTGCCCGGTTGCCGGAGAGTGGCAGTAGCCTTTTTCGGTGATGGTCAGCGAGACAATCGCCACCTGCGGTTCACACATTGCCGCCAGCACGCTTTCCAGCCCGTCGACCTGCGCGTGCAGGGCCTTTTTGACTACGCCAACCACGCGGGACGTCCAGGCATCGGCAGACATTTCCGCTACGGTGTAGAGGTTATCCTGCGCCTTCAGGTCGGCAATCTGCTGCTCGCCGCCAATCAGGTTAACCTCACAGTACCCCCAGTCGCTGCCGTGTTCAGCCGCGAGGATGTCCGCATACACCGCCTGATGCGCGCGGTGAAATGCGCCGAAGCCTAAATGTACAATGCGTGCTTTAAGGCTGTCGCGATCGTACTGAGGCAGCGTCGCGTTGGCCTGTAATAAGGTGTTTTCCATGATTAAGACTCGCTAATTAGAAAGCTGTGGATCGCTGCCGCCCCTAGTCCAGAGCAGCAGCGCCTGCTGACTACACCAACTAGAATGGCAGTCGGGGTAAAAAATTACTGCCATCAACCATACTGATACTGCCGTTTGAGTTTTTGATTTATATTAACTTTTGCTCAGGTGGTGTGACATAAACAAAAAGTTGTGTGATAAGTCACGAAAGATGTAAACCGCTAGCGTCGCGTGGAGACCGCGCCGTAACCCACGCGCTCTTTCGGCGCGGCCTCGGCGGCATCTTCAGCCGCGCTGAGGTCGCGGTCGCGGACTTCCGGCATCAGGAACGCCGAAACCAGCCCAATCACGGAATAGGCCACCAGCATGGCTACAATCGGCCACCAGGAACCCGTCATATTGCAGAAAATCCCCGCCAGTACCGGGCCAAAACCCACCGCCACCAGACCGCCCGCCTCCTTGGAGATAGCCATACGGGTAAAGCGATTTCGCGAGCCAAACATCTCCGCCATGGTGATATTTTCCAGCGCAAACAGCCCCAGCACGGCGAAGTTATGGATAACGATGATCGAGAGCATGATTGTCCCCGGCGCATAGCTCTTATCGACGATAATCGACAGCATCGGGTACGCCAGAATAATGGCGGAGATATTGAGGATAATGTACGGCAGCCTGCGCCCCACTTTGTCGGAAAGCCAGCCCAGCAGCGGGATGGAGATAAACCCGAGAATAGAACTTATCATCAGCGCGTCGGTGGGAATCGCTTTATCGAACAGCAGCGTCTGGACCAGATAACCCGCGAGGAAGGTCTGGATCAGCCCGGAGTTGCCCGCCTGACCGAAACGCAGGCCGGTCGCCAGCCAGAAGGATTTACTTTTCACCATTGAACCCAGCGAGGTGTCCGGCTGCACGGTTTCTGCATCGTTTACTTTCTCAAAGACCGGGCTCTCCTTGAGGTTCATTCGCAGCCAGATGGCAAAGATCATCACCACGACGCTGGCAAGGAACGGCACGCGCCAGCCCCAGGCGAGCAGCTGTTCACGATCGAGGGCGAAGAACATAATGGCCCAGATCGCCGTGGCGCTCAGCGTCCCGCAGTTAGTCCCCATCGCCACCAGCGAGGAGATGATGCCGCGTTTCCCTTTCGGGGCGTACTCCGCCAGCATGGTCCCGGCCCCGGAGATCTCCGCCCCTGCGCCCAGCCCCTGAATGATACGCAGCATCACCAGCAGTACGGGCGCAAAAATGCCGATCTGCGCGTAGGTCGGCAGCACGCCAATCAGCGTGGTGCAGATCCCCATCATGGTGATGGTGATAAACAGCACCTTTTTACGGCCAATGCTGTCGCCCATTCTGCCGAAGATAAAGGCCCCGACGATACGCGCGATGTAGCCCGCGCCGTAGGTTCCCATCGCCAGAATCAGCGCCATCGCGGCCGACTGTTCCGGGAAGAAGATTTCATGAAATACCAGCGCCGCCCCCAGCGAGTAGAGCTGGAAATCCATAAACTCCAGCGCGGTGCCCAGCCAGCCGGAGACGGCGGCTTTCACCAGATCTGAGGTAGTTCTTTGAGGTTGTGCTTGCGTCATAATGGCTATCTCTAAAGGTAAGATGCGTACCACTGAGAGCCCGTCTTCGCGGGCTCTTAACCGCGTGTAGGGTTATTGCCCGAACGTCAGTAAAACCTTGCAGCACTGCCGCTGGTCTTTTTCAAACAGTTCGATGGCGTCTGTTACATGGTGATAGTCAAAGGTATGGGTGATCAGTTTTTCCGGATCGATCAGCCCTTTTTCAAGCCAGTCGATGACGACCGGGAATTTGTTGGCATTGAGGCGCGAGGAGAAGATCGCCAGCTCTTTACCGGTAATCCCCTGCTGGACTATCTGGCTCGGCTCGCTGGAGAAGCCCATCAGCACGATGCGCGCCGCCGGGGAAGCCAGGGTGACCGCCTCCTGCAAAATCGACGGATGACAGGCGGCATCAATAATCAGCGTCGGCTTGATGCCTTTTTCGTCCAGCGCGGCCTGCAGCGACGTTTCGCCGTTATTAAAGACCCAGTCCGCGCCGCTGCGCTGGGCCATGGCCAGACGCTCATTGATTCTGTCGACGACGATAACCTGCTTCACGTTGTAGACGCCCTTCAGTGCCTGTACGGTGACCAGTCCCATCGGCCCTGCACCGTAGATCAGCGCAACGTCCTGTTCGGTAGGGCTAGCCTGCCCCGTCACGTTGGCGGCAATGGTGAAAGGTTCAACCATCACGGCGTGTTTATCCGGGATCGCATCCGGGATGCGCCAGGCATTTTTAGCGGGCACGGCGGCATATTCGCTGAATCCGCCGTCGCGGTGGACTCCCAGCACCACCAGCGAGGTGCAGACGTTAGGCTTGCCGACGGAACACGGGTAGCAGTGCCCGCAGTTGATCACCGGATCCACCGAAACGCGCTCCCCTAACCGGGACGGTTCTACGCCCTCGCCCACGGCGTCGATCGTGCCAAAAAACTCGTGGCCAATCACGCGCGGATATTTTGCAAACGGATTATGCCCGCGGTAGATGTGGCTGTCTGACCCGCAGATCCCGGCCAGCTTGATTTTGACGCGGACTTCCCCTGCGCCTGGCTCCGGGCGCGGACGCTCTTCAATTACCAGCTGGTTCGGCTGTTGAATCACTACGCTTTTCATCGTTTGCTCCTCGGTTACCAGTTCCACAGCGTGCCGTCTTCGAGACGGGCCACCGGCAGATAGGCCGGATCGTACGGGTATTTCGCCGCCAGCTTTTCATCAAACTCAATGCCCAGCCCCGGCTTCTCGCCCGGATGCATATAGCCGTTATCAAAGCGCCAGCTGTGCGGGAAGACTTCCAGCATCTGTTCGGAGTATCCCATATATTCCTGCACGCCGAAGTTCGGCACCCAGAGGTCGAAATGCAGCGCGGCTGCGTGGCAGATCGGCGACAGATCGGACGGGCCGTGCGAGCCGGTACGCACCTGATAGAGCGACGCGAAGTCCGCGATGCGGCGCATCCCGGTGATCCCCCCCGCATGGGTGATAGTGGTGCGGATATAGTCGATAAGCTGCTCTTCGATAAGCTGCTTGCAGTCCCAGATGCTGTTGAACACCTCGCCCACCGCAATTGGCGTGACGGTATGCTGGCGGATCAGGCGGAAGCACTCCTGGTTTTCCGCAGGTGTTGGGTCTTCCATCCAGAACATGCGGAACGCTTCGATACTCTTGCCGAAGCGCGCCGCTTCGATGGGCGTCAGGCGGTGGTGCATGTCGTGCAGGAGATGCTCATTGAAGCCAAATTTACTGCGCACCGCGTCAAACAGTTTTGGCGTGAAATCGAGGTATTTCTCGGTGGACCAAAGCTGCTCTTCCGGCCAGTCGCCTTTGGTGGCGGGCTCGTAGGCCAACCCCTTCCCTTTAGCCATGCCGTAGGTGGTTTTCATGCCCGGCACGCCGCACTGGACGCGGATCGCCTTAAAGCCCATCTCCTTATGGCGGGCGTAATCTTCCAGCACGTCGTCAATGGTGTGCCCGGTGGTGTGGCAGTAGACCATTACGCCCTCACGGGATGCGCCGCCCAGCAGCTGGTAGAGCGGCATATTGGCCGCTTTGGCTTTGATGTCCCAGAGCGCCATATCCACGGCGGAGATGGCCGACATGGTGACCGGCCCGCGGCGCCAGTAGGCGCCCTTATAGAAGAATTGCCAGATATCTTCGATACGGTGCGCGTCGCGGCCAATCAGCTGCGGGCAGAGGTGATCTTTCAGGTAGGAAGCAACGGAGAGTTCACGCCCGTTCAGCGTGGCATCACCGAGGCCAACGATCCCTTCATCGGTAGTGATTTTAAGGGTGACAAAGTTCCGCCCCGGGCAGGTAACAAACACGTCAGCCGCGACAATCTTCATAATTCCTTTCCTTACATCGTTCGTTGTGATGACGGAAATTTACCCACTCACATAACTACCATACAAGTATGATGATCATAAAATCGGCTAACGATCACAAAAACGGTCGCCTGCTCGTCCCCCTAAAACCCATCATTTTGTGCCTGTTTCACTTCAGGTGACGATTCATTTAGGCAGCGTACCTGAAGATATCTTTTACTTTTCCATACCCGTGTCGCGGGTATGCCGTTATTGCTCTTTGGTGTAGAATCTGAACGGGGAAACTTGCTCATCTGCACCCATTTAAAAGGAAACGCTATGACTACATTAAGCAAACGCCTTTGTCTGACAGCCCTGCTGGCGCTGTCATCGTTCGCCTTTGCCGCCTCTGCGACAGCGGAAACCAGCAAGCTCATTATTGAGTCTGGTGACAGCGCGCAAAGCCGCCAGAACGCCGCGATGGACAAAGAACAATGGAATGACACCCGCAGCCTTCGTCAGAAGGTCAACAAACGTGCTGAAAAAGAGTGGGACAAAGAAGATGTCGCCTTTGACGCACGCGATAAGTGTCAGCAAAGTGCGAACGTCAATGCCTACTGGGAGCCGAACACCCTGCGCTGCCTGGATCGCCGCACTGGTCGTACGGTAGCCCCATAATGTCGGCACCCTGTGACGTAAAACTCCGGCCGCTGGAGCGTGAAGACCTGCGCTTTGTTCACCAGCTCGACAATAACGCCAGCGTGATGCGCTACTGGTTCGAAGAGCCGTACGAGGCCTTTGTCGAGCTGTCGGATCTTTACGACAAGCACATTCACGATCAGAGCGAGCGTCGTTTTGTGGTGGAGTGTGAAGGCGACAAAGCCGGGCTGGTGGAGCTGGTTGAGATCAACCACGTTCACCGCCGGGCGGAGTTCCAGATCATTATTTCGCCGGAGCACCAGGGGAAAGGCCTGGCCTCCCGGGCGGCGAAGCTGGCGATGGATTACGGATTCAACGTCCTGAATCTCTACAAGCTTTATCTGATCGTGGATAAAGAGAACGAAAAAGCGATCCATATCTACCGCAAACTGGGCTTTATGGTAGAAGGCGAGCTGATTCATGAGTTCTTTATCAACGGTGAATACCGCAATACCATCCGCATGTGCATTTTCCAGCATCAGCATCTGGCCGGTCACAAGCCGTCAGGTGCCAGCCTGCTGAAACCAACCGCGCAGTAGCCTGCGCGGTTTCATTCTCAGTAATACTCAATCGTGTTTTTGATGGTGTACTTGCGCTCAACGGCGGGTTTGACGCTGTCGTCCGTGATCGTCAGATCGCAGCTCACCGGGTTATTGTGGCGATCGTAGTCGCAGCTCTGCGTCACGTTGCCCAGCGGCTTATCGTTTAACAGGCTCACGGCCGAGTAATCCATTCTTTTGCGCAGATCCTTAGACGGCGTCGACTGTACCGATAAATGCTGATCTCCGGAGACGGTGGTTTTGCCAAGCGGGTAGCCATCCGCATCGTAGCGGTACTTCACCTCCATCTCTTTACCATGTGCGGCCACCACAAAGCCGTTGTCGTCGGTATCCCACGTCACCCCAGCTGAAGGCAGTTCGGCCAGCTGGCATTTGCCCTGCAGCTTCACCTTACGCTGCTGGGTTTCTGCATCGATGTAGTAGTTGGCATCCAGCACCAGCGCTACGCCCGTGTTAGCCTCCAGGTCGTGCAGCTCCAGAGTATCGAAACACCCTTCCGCCGACACGGTGCCGGTGACCCGTTTGGACACTTCACCCTTCTCGTTGAACAGCGTCTGGGTAAAATCCTTGACCGGGCCGCGAAGAGGGTCGAAATCGAATTCGTTCGAAAAACTCGCCATCTCGGGCGTAAACGACAGCGGCGCGGAGTTGTTATCACACCCTGCGAGAGTAGCTGCCAGGAGCGTTATCGCTGCATATTTCTTCACATTCTTTACCAATACAGAGAGATTATTCCCAATCATATTAGCAAATACAGTTGTTTACACGAAGCCTGCTAAAATTAATCTCTACACAGAGAAAAGGAGCTACAGATGAAACGGTTACCCTGGATTACCGCCCTGCTGTTAATGAGTGCCTCAACGGCCGCGCTGGCGGCACCGGACTCCTGCGAGCGCGTGAAAAGCGACATTCAGCAGAAGATCATCAACAACGGCGTGCCGGAGTCAGGTTTTACGCTGAACATTGTGCCGAACGATCAGGCTGACCAGCCGGATGCTCAGGTGGTGGGCCACTGTGCCAACGACACCTTTAAAATTTTGTACACCCGTACGGGCAGCGGGGCGGCGTCCGGCAATCAGGATAATGCGCCGGCTGAACCTCAGTAAATCACCGTCAATCCCCTTTGATTTGACAAGGATTAATATTTAATACCTCCAAATAAGTAACACTCACCCCATCATTAGCCCGGTTATCGTTTCGGGAAAAATAATACGTAATCACAATGGTGGGGTGAGCCATGTCCGATATCGAACATCACGGCGGGATTAGCCGTCGAACACTCGTGAAATCTACGGCGATAGGTTCTCTGGCGCTTGCCGCTGGCGGAATTTCGTTGCCTTTTGGACTGAAAAGCGCCGCAGCCGCGGTACAAAATGCAATGAAACCGGCAGAAGATAAAGTGGTCTGGGGCGCCTGTTCGGTCAACTGCGGCAGCCGCTGTGCGCTGCGTCTGCACGTCCGCGATGACGAAGTGTACTGGGTCGAAACGGATAACACCGGTGAGGATATCTACGGCAATCACCAGGTCCGGGCCTGCCTGCGCGGGCGCTCCATTCGCCGCCGCATCAACCACCCTGACCGTCTGAACTACCCGATGAAACGCGTGGGTAAGCGGGGTGAAGGCAAGTTCGAGCGCATCAGCTGGGACGAAGCGCTGAACGCCATCACCGCCAGTCTGAAAGACGTGGTCAGCAAGTACGGCAACGAAGCGGTGTATATTAATTACTCCTCCGGGATTGTCGGCGGCAATATCACCCGCTCCTCCCCTTACGCTTCGCTGGTGGCGCGCCTGATGAACTGCTACGGCGGTTTCCTGAGCCACTACGGCACCTACAGCACGGCGCAAATCGCCTGCGCGATGCCTTATACCTACGGCAGCAACGACGGCAACAGCACCTCGGATATCGAAAATACCAAACTGGTGGTGATGTTCGGCAATAACCCGGCGGAAACGCGCATGAGCGGCGGCGGGATTACTTACTATCTGGAGCAGGCCCGCGAGCGTTCTAACGCACGCATGATTGTCATCGACCCGCGCTACACCGATACGGCAGCCGGACGCGAAGACGAGTGGATCCCGATCCGTCCGGGTACCGATGCCGCCCTGGTGGCGGGGATTGCCTGGGTATTGATCGACGAAAACCTGGTTGACCAGCCGTTCCTGGACAAATACTGCGTTGGCTACGATGAGAAAACGCTGCCGGAAGGTACCCCCGCTAACGGTCACTACAAAGCGTACATTCTCGGCCAGGGTGAGGACAACACGGCGAAAACGCCGGAGTGGGCCTCGCGCATCACCGGCATTCCTGCAGAACGCATCATTAAACTGGCCCGCGAGATTGGATCCGCGAAGCCGGCCTATATCTGCCAGGGCTGGGGACCACAGCGTCAGGCGAACGGTGAACTGACCTCCCGCGCCATCGCGATGCTGCCGATTCTGACCGGCAACGTGGGGATCAACGGCGGCAACAGCGGCGCCCGTGAGTCGACCTACACCATCACTATCGAACGTATGCCGCTGCCGGAAAACCCGGTCAAAACGCAAATTTCCTGCTTCAGCTGGACGGACGCCATCGCCCGTGGCCCGGAAATGACCGCTCTGCGCGACGGGGTGCGCGGTAAAGATAAGCTGGACGTACCGATTAAGTTCATCTGGAACTACGCGGGCAACACCATTATTAACCAGCACTCCGATATCAATAAAACCCACGATATTCTGCAGGACGAAAGCAAGTGCGAAACCATCGTGGTGATCGACAACTTTATGACCTCATCGGCGAAATACGCCGATATCCTGCTGCCAGATTTAATGACCGTCGAGCAGGAAGACATTATCCCTAACGATTACGCCGGGAACATGGGTTACCTGATTTTTCTCCAGCCCGTGACCGCGCCGAAGTTTGAGCGCAAGCCTATCTACTGGATCATGAGCGAAGTGGCGAAACGCCTCGGACCGGATATCCATCAGAAATTTACCGAAGGACGAACGCAGGAAGAGTGGCTGCAGTATCTGTATGCCAAAATGCTCGCTAAAGATCCCACACTGCCGTCCTATGACGAGCTGAAAAAAATGGGCATCTATAAGCGCAAAGATCCGAACGGACACTTTGTGGCCTATAAAAAATTCCGCGAGAACCCGGAAGCCAACCCGCTGAAAACGCCCTCAGGCAAGATTGAAATTTATTCCAGCAAGCTGGCGGATATTGCGGCGACCTGGGAGCTGGCAAAAGATGAGACGATCAGCCCGCTGCCCGTCTACGCATCCACCTTTGACGGCTGGGATGCGCCCGAGCGCGCGCAGTTCCCGCTGCAGCTGTTTGGCTTCCATTTTAAAGCCCGCACCCACTCGAGCTACGGTAACGTCGACGTGCTGCAAGCGGCCTGCCGCCAGGAAGTCTGGCTGAATCCCGTTGATGCCGCGAAACGTGGCATTAAGAACGGCGATACGGTGCGCGTCTTTAACGATCGCGGTGAGGTGAGAATAGAAGCGAAAGTCACGCCGCGCATCATGCCAGGCGTAAGCGCCATGGGCCAGGGAGCCTGGCACGATGCCAATATGAATGGCGATCGTATCGACCACGGCTCGTGTATCAACACCCTGACCACGCACCGCCCGTCACCGCTGGCAAAAGGCAACCCGCAGCACACCAATCTGGTGCAGATTGAGAAGGTGTAAGGGGTGAATTCTATGACCCTGGTTTATGCTTTGGTCTGTATTAATGGTTAACCACGTCGCGCGGACATAACCGCGCGAGCAAGGAAGGTTTAATGAAAGACGTCTCACACCGTGACTCGTTCGCGTTCAGCGCCCGCGTATTGGGCGCGCTGTTTTACTTCGCGCCAGACAGCGAGCAGACAGCCCCGCTGGTGCAGGCACTTACCGCTGGCGAATGGATAGAGGACTGGCCCGTGGCGCCGGAAACGCTGCTGCCCGTTGCCGAAACCTTTGCCTCATCTTCCGATGAGCCGCTGACGGATGCCTGGCAACGGCTGTTTATTGGTCCTTATGCCCTGCCCGCTCCGCCGTGGGGTTCCGTCTGGCTGGACCGTGAATCCGTGCTGTTTGGCGATTCGACCCTCGCGCTGCGCCAGTGGATGCGGGAAAACAATATCGCGTTTCAGATGCAGCAAAATGAACCGGAAGATCATTTCGGCACCCTGCTGCTGCTGGCGGCATGGCTGGCCGAGAATGGCCGCGAGTCGGAGTGCGATCGGCTTCTGGCGTGGCATCTGCTGCCGTGGAGCACCCGCTTTCTGTCGGTGTTTGTCGACAACGCCGGGCATCCGTTCTATATCGCGCTCGGCAGGCTTGCGCAGCTGACGCTGGCGGACTGGCGATCGGCGTTGGTTGTTCCGGTTGCGGAAAAGACGTTGTACCGCTAAGGGATATGGCTTGCTCGCGGGTGGCGAGCAAGCCTTTAACCAGGGTTTGGTTGTGCATCACCACCTGATTCACTCACACTTTCTTTGCTTTGAATGAACCGGAGTGCCAAATAGAGGTCTGGCGCCAGAATCATGTCATCATCATTCATCGTTGGCCGACTTTCTTTAAACCAACGTGTTAATTCCGTTTTCCTGCCCGCAAGGATTAACATAATCTGTCGGGCTTTCAGGTCACGCTTTAACTCATTAATGGTTGCCAGGACACTGATATCTGAATAGGTGAAGCAAGCCACGGCATCAATAACCACCCATTTAGGTTGTACTGCTGCACCATCAACCAGGTTCAATACCCGACGTTTAAAATAAGCCACATTAAAATAGGTCAACGGTGAGTTAAATCGATACATCAGCACGCCCGGGACCATTTTAATATCGGTTGTATTACCTAATGAGTGGATCATTCCATTTTCGTCAGTCCCGAGTAAGTGCTCAGAGGGACGAAATACCGTACGCAGGAACTGTAACAGGCCAAGCAACACCGCAAGGCCGATCCCCTGGATTACACCGATGATTAAAACACAGCCAAACGTGAAGAAGGCCAGGCGAAATGCCTGTTTATTTCTTCGCCTCAGGTTCCATAAACCACGTAAATCAATTAATGACCACGATGCATACATTAGAACAATACCTAATGCAGATACCGGAATAAATTGTAATGGCTGCGTGAAAAATACCACCACTAAACCTATCAGTAAGGCTGCGACTATGGAAACCAGCTGACTTTTCCCCCCAACGGAATCATTAACCGCGGTCCGGGAATCGGCTCCACTGATGGCAAATCCCTGAGATAACCCAGACATAATGTTCGCAATACCCAGTGCCCGGAACTCTGCATCAGCATTAATTTCATAGCCATTTTTCGCGGCGAAACTGCGGGCGGTCAGCATCAGACTGACAAAACTTACTAAAGCCAGGTTCAGCGCCGGGATCACTAATTCTCGCATCGGACCGGGCTGGAACGCCCCCCAGTTAACGACGGGTAAACCAGGCTGGAAGCCATCCCCCCCAATCGTGGCAATACCATACTGTTGCGCAGATGTTCCCCATACCAGTATCGTTGTTATCACAATGGCAATCAGAGGTGCTGGCCAGTTGCTGCGATACGTTTTGATAACCATTAAAATAATTAACGTTAAAAGTGATATCCCTATTGTTAATACATGGCTGTCTAAAAGTCGGCCTGGCAAGGCCAGTATTTTCTCAATAACCTGCGCTTCATCGAGCTTGATCCCCAAAACCTTGCCTAATTGCCCGACAATAATCGTCACGGCTACGCCATTAAGCAACCCTGTAAGAATGGGATGAGAAAGGAGATCGGCAAGTGCACCCAGATGGAATTTACTGGCAAGCAGGCACCACCCGCCCATCATCAATGTCATGACGATCGTCAGTTGCCAGTGCAGTTCAGGATTGCCTGCAGAAAGAGGAAACACGACGGCTGCAATCACGGCGCAGGTCGTTGCATCAGGGCCAACAATAAGCTGACGTGAAGAACCAAACAGTGCATAAGCTATCATCGGTAAAACGCAGGAATAGAGCCCCACTATTGCCCCAACACCCGCCAATTCAGCATAAGCAATAGCAACTGGTAGCGCTACAGCCGCGACGGATAATCCAGCTTTAACATCATGTTTTAGCCAGCTTTTATCGTAGGCTAACAAATTTTGTAACCCTGGCATGTACTTTAACAATAATTTTCCGAGCACTTTATTCTCCGGACAGGGATTATAGCCACGTAATATTGACACACTTCTCAGTGAGGTTATGGTTTCCAAATGCTCCGGAGTCAGGTCGATGCCTCTCAGTTCTTAATAAAACGTCAGTCAACTCATTATTCTGACTGCTGTTAAACATCATTTAAAAACTACCGCCCCATCATCTTTCCGGGGCGGTTCAAATTCGTCGCTATTGCGCGCTCATATCTATAAGCAACCTGCAATCAGAAACTGTACGTCACCTTCAGGCTTCCCGTTGGCGACGTTTTACGTTGCACGATCGGGCTATCACCCGCATCCCCCGTCAACTGCGTTACGCCCGCGGAGGTGAGAACGCTCCAGCGCGAGGTGAGCCTGTAGGTCCAGTCAAGGTTCATCGACCAGGCGTAAATTCCCGCTCCGGCGTCATGTCGGGCAAATCCCGATGCGGCGGACTGGGCAGCATTAACCCCATAGTACGTTTGCATGTACTTGCCGGAACCCCAGCTGCCCGTCAGCCCCAGCGTCACCGCATTTTTCGACGATGTATAGAGCGGGCTGGAAATGCCGAAATGCACCGCCTCACCGTTGTCTCTCTCAGAAACCGGGATCTCAGCCTGCAGCTGCAGATTGAGCCAGTCGGTCACCTTATACCCCAGACCCGGCACCACGATAGCGGAACCCTTGATATCGCCCATCCCCCGCAGGTAGTCGCTGCCGGAGCTGATCGAATCACTGCTCACGTCTTTATCTTTACGGCCTGTTCGGTAGCTCACTGCGGCGTTGTAATCCAGGTTGCCAATGTTGTTTCCGTAACCGATACCCCGCGTGGTGCTGATAAAGAAACCATTTGCCATGGAATAATCTACTACCTGAGCTGCCGAGACCCGGCTTTTATCCGAACCCGAGTAGCGTGGCGCGACGTCCACGCCTCCCCCCAGGGTTATGACATTGCCCTGTTTCTGCTCTGCCGCCAGTACCGGGGTAGCCAGTAACGCCAGAATAACGCCCGGCACGATGTTTTTCAGTCTGCGGCTCGGAAGTAAATAGGGGAAAGAATGACGCAGTTCGATGTTACTCATTGAAGAAGTCCTTTGGATTCAAATGATTGCGATGCAAGCGGTTTACACGCCAGAGCACTCATTCTGAATACTCACCCTGAGGTTCTTATGAGCCGAAAATGAAGAAAGACTGAAGCGCGTGCGGGCGCTGTCAACCGGACGGATTTCCTGCTACCGTTTTTTTCTTAAGTTGTTCTTCATTCACTGTTGATACAGTTACCAATGTGAAAATCTTACTAATCGAAGACGACCTGGATCTCGGCAATGGCGTACGTATCGCCCTTTCAGATCAAGGATTTGATGTCATATGGGTTCGCCGTAAAGAGGATGCGCTGCATCAGCTTGAGGTCGGCGTGCCGGAACTTATTCTGCTCGACCTGGGGCTGCCCGACGGCGACGGCATGAGCCTGATGACGCGTTTGCGCCAGCAGCTTAAGGGGATCCCCGTCATTATCCTGACGGCGCGAGGCACCCTGCAGGATCGCCTGTGCGGGCTGGATGCTGGCGCAGACGACTATCTTGTCAAACCCTTCGTTCTCGCCGAACTGCTGGCGCGAGTCAGAGCCCTTGCGCGACGCAGCTACGGTTTTGAAAATGAAGCGATAGAAATCAGGAGCTTATCGCTTCATATCCCGACGCGTCGCGTAACGGTGAACGCGCGTCACGTTGAGTTGACGGCCAGTGAATATGCGCTGCTTGAAACATTGATGCTGCGCGCTGACCGGGTGATCACGCGGCGGTTCCTGGAAGAGAGGATATTTGGCGCGAAGGAAAATCTCAGCAATGCACTCGACGTGCATATGGGGAATTTGCGGCGAAAAATTGGTGACGGCTATGTACGAACGGTGCGGGGCGTCGGGTATGTCATTGATACCGTCGCTATCCAGAAGGTGACAGATTAATGCGAAATGTCTGGCACCAACTGAGGCGCCCAACGCTGGTACGGCGAATTATCATCGCCCAGATGCTGCTGCTTACCCTGCTGTGGTGTCTTTTTTTAACCTTTATTTTATTGGAAGACCTGCGTAGCCCTCCGATACTCACGGGAAGTAAGACTTACGAAACCATTTTTACTCTGGTTGATCTCAGTGACGAGCGCCCGCAGGATCGTAATGATGTCCTGGAAGCATTCAGCAAAGCGTTGCGGGAAGGCTATGGCGGCGGTGAAGATCCGGAGTTGTCGATTAACCTGATCGTTCGCAAAAACAACGAGGTTATTTTCTCTTCTGATGGTGCACCTACGGGGGTAAAAAACACCAGACTGGGCGAAATGCAGCGCGTTCAGAGTGAAGGTCACGCCTGGACGAGCCGCACGCTTAAATCCCCCCACTCCAACGTGGAGGTTACCCTTTTCACCCCTGCCGGAAGCTGGAACTTCTTTATCTACCTGAACTCGCGGGGCTACTACATTATGCCGCTGCTGGTGTGCATTCCTTTTCTTCTTTTTCCTGCGTGGCTGTCAATCCGCATTGCGATGCGCCCCTGGAGCAAGGTGGTTAATGAGATTTCATTACGTTCGCCTGACGATCTCTCCCCTTTAAAGGCCGTTCCCGGGCATAAGGAACTCCGCCAGATGGTGGACGCGATTAATGACTTTCTTGCCAGAGTGCGGGAAAGCGCTGAACGCGAACGGGTATTCATTGCGGACGCCGCGCACGAGCTGCGTACGCCGCTGGCCGCGATGCGCATCAACGTGGAGGCGCTGCAGTCCTGGGTGAGCAGCGAGAGCCAGCGGCAACTGCTTGCAGGGATTGTGCGCAGCAATAGCCGGGCGGCCCGTCTTGTCAACCAGCTGCTGCTGATGATGCACAGTGAAGCGCGCATTGACACCGCGATGGAGCCCGTGCCGCTAACCTCGCTCATACAAGAGCGGATGGCTGCGCTGGAGCCGCTAGCGTCCGGGCGCAAGATTGAGCTGGAATTCTTCGCTGAGGATGAAATCTGGATCGCTGGCGTCAGGGAGCGTCTGATGTCGCTTATAGACAATCTCATTGAAAACGCCGTGAAGTACAGTCCTGAGGGCGGGCGGATTCAGGTAGAGGTATGCTCAGCAGATAAATCAGCCCAGCTACGCGTCTCCGATCGGGGGCCGGGTATCCCGGTTGAATTGCGCGAGCGCGTATTCGACCGGTTTTTCCGCGATCCCAATCAGCTGCAAAGCGGGAGCGGACTGGGGCTTGCCATTGTCAAAGCCGTTGCACAGCAACACGGCAGCAGCGTAAACCTGAGTACTTCCGCAGAAGGTGGCCTGCTGGTGACGGTTGACTTCCCGAACCGCACATATAGCTAAACCGGAACAGGGTGTTTGATCGCAAATGCCGCAGATTGCTTCAAAAAAATTACCGTATTTGTTATATTGTTGTTTATTGCTTATTCACCTCCGCGGTGCCAAAAAGAACAAGATTCACCGCAACCCAGGAAAGAGAAATGTTAGATTACCGCTTCCCGACAGCTTTGCAGATGGTTCTCAGCGTAGCGATGGCGGAGCAACTAGGTGAACGTTCGACGAGTGCGATTCTGGCCTACGGCCTGGAAGCCAACCCGAGCTTTATCCGCAAATTGATGGTTCCACTCACGCGTGACGGCATTATCGTCTCAACGCTTGGCCGCAACGGCTCAATTCATCTTGGACGTCCGCCGGAAGAGATTACGCTGCGCGATATCTACCTTTCAGTCACCGAAGATAAAAAACTCTGGGCGTCGCGCCCGGACGTGCCGGCCCGCTGCGTGGTCAGCGCGAACGCCTGCTGGTACTTCAAATCTATTTCCGAAGAAGCAGAGCAGGCCTCGCTCGCGGTATTAGCGCGCCACACCGTGGCAAGCGCGCTGGACGAGGTCAAAAAAGCCGATACCAGCGGGTGCGATCCTTTACCTGAACTGATTGCCCAGTACAAAAAAGCCCAGTAATTTACGCAAAAAAAACCGCCCTCATAGTGAGTGCGGTTTTTTGTTATCTGCGATATCCCTACGCAGGCAGAACCTCTCTTTCCACTTTGCCGCGCGTCACGAACTTACGCAGCGTCACGTAAAAGACCGGCGTCAGGAACAGACCAAACAGCGTCACGCCCAGCATCCCGGAGAAGACCGTAATCCCGGTGACGCCGCGCACTTCTGCGCCCGCGCCGTGGCCGAGGATCAGCGGAATGGTCCCGGCGATAAAGGCGATGGATGTCATCACAATCGGACGTAAACGCAGGCGGCACGCTTCCAGCGCTGCTTCCATGATGCCTTTACCCTGAATTTCCAGCTCGCGGGCAAACTCCACGATAAGAATCGCGTTTTTACAGGCCAGCCCCATCAGCACCACCAGCCCCACCTGCACGAAGACGTTGTTATCGCCCCCGGTCAGCCAGACGCCAAACAGCGCGGAAAGCATGGTCATCGGAACGATGAGGATCACCGCCAGCGGCAGCGTCCAGCTCTCATACAGCGCCGCCAGCACCAGGAACGCCAGCAGTACCGCGACCGGGAAAACGATCAGCGCCGTATTGCCCTGCGTGGCCTGCTGGAAGCTCAGATCCGTCCATTCAATGTTCATTCCGTTCGGCAGGATCTGCTTAGACATCGCGTCCAGCTGCGTCATCGCCTGCGCGGACGAGAGCACGCGCGGGTCGGCATCGCCAATCAGATCCGCCGCCGGGTAGCCATTGTAGCGGATCACCGGATCCGGTCCGTAGGTGGTCGTGATTTTCACCATACTGCCAATCGGCACCATTTCGCCCTGGCTATTCCGGGTGCGTAAATTCGCAATATCTTCCACGCTGTCGCGGAACTGCCCGTCTGCCTGCGCCATCACGCGCCAGGTGCGCCCGAACTGGTTGAAGTCGTTCACGTACGACGAGCCCAGATAGGTTTGCAGCGTACCGAACAGATCGGTCAGCGACACGCCCTGCGCTTTCGCCTTATCGCGGTCAACCTGCACGTCCAGCTGCGGAACGTTAGCCTGATAGGTTGAGATCGGGAAGTGCATTCCCGGCGTCTGCATAATCGCACCGGACATAGTGTTCACCGCGTTTTGCAGCGCGCCATAGCCCAGACCCGCGCGATCCTGAATATACAGCGAGTAGCCAGACCCCTGACCCAGCCCCAGAATCGGCGGCGGCAGAATGGAGAAACCAAAGCCCTGCTGGATTTGCGCGATTTTCGCGTTGATCTCCGCGTTAATTTCCGCCGCAGAGTGCTTGCGCTGGTCAAACGGCTTCAGGCCAAAAAACACCGTCCCGGTATTCGGCGTGTTGGTAAACTGCAGCGCGTTCAGCCCCGGGAAAGCTACCGCGTAGTCCACGCCTTCGGTATTCATGCCGATTTCGCTCATTTTGCGGATCACCGCGTCGGTGCGCGCCAGCGACGAGCCTTCCGGCATCTTCACGCCGCCAATCAGGTAGAGCTTATCCTGTGTCGGAATAAACCCGCCGGGTACCGCTTTAAACATGACGCCCGCGGCACACAGCAGCAGCAGATACACCACAAACACCGCGCCGCGTCGGCCAAGCGTTTTGCCCACCAGCCCCTGATAGCCGTTAGAGCTACGATGGAAAAAGCGGTTAAACGGACGGAAAATCCAGCCGAACAGGCGATCGATAAGCCGGGTCGGGAAGTCTTTCGGCGCGCCGTGCGGTTTTAACAGCAGCGCGGCCAGCGCCGGAGAGAGCGTTAGCGAGTTGATGGCGGAGATCACCGTGGAAATCGCTATCGTCACCGCAAACTGCTTGTAGAACTGACCGGTTACGCCGGAGAGGAACGCCATCGGCACGAACACCGCGCACAGCACCAGCGCAATTGCGATAATGGGCCCGGAGACTTCACGCATCGCCTGATGCGCCGCCGCAAGCGGCGCAAGCCCCTCTTCAATGTTTCGCTCGACGTTTTCCACCACCACGATGGCATCGTCCACCACGATACCAATCGCCAGCACCAGACCGAATAAACTCAGGGTGTTAAGCGAAAAGCCCAGCAGATAGAGAATGCTGAACGTCCCCACCACCGACACCGGCACCGCGATCAGCGGAATGATCGACGCGCGCCAGGTTTGCAGGAACAGGATCACCACCAGTACAACCAGCACCACCGCTTCCAGCAGGGTTTGCACCACCGCACGGATGGAGTCGCGCACGAAAACCGTCGGATCGTAAGGTGCCGCCCACTTCATATCTTCCGGGAAACGGGTGGACAGCTCGTCCATTTTGGCGCGCACCGCGTTAGACAAATCGATGGCGTTCGCCCCGGGTGACTGGAAGATACCAATCCCTACCGCGTCTTTATTGTTAAGCTGGGAACGCAGCGCATAGCTGCCGGAACCCATTTCAATCCGCGCCACGTCGCGCAGGCGGACGACCGAACCGTCCTCCGACGTTTTCAGGACAATATTGCCAAACTCTTCTTCGGTATGCAGACGGCCCTGGGCGTTAATGGAGATCAGGAAATCGCTCTCTTTCGGCAGCGGCTCGGCGCCAAGCTGGCCGGCGGAGACCTGCACGTTCTGCTCCTGCATTGCCGTGACCACGTCCGAGGCGGTCAGCCCGCGGGCCGCGACCTTGTTCGGATCCAGCCAGATGCGCATCGCGTATTCACCGGAGCCGAAAATCTGAATCTGGCCGACGCCGGGCAGACGCGCCAGCTCGTCCTTCACCTTCAGCGTGGCGTAGTTGCGCATATACAGTGAATCGTACTTACCGTTGGGCGAGAACAGATGCACCACCAGCGTCAGCGTTGGCGACTGCTTCTGCGTCGTGATGCCCAGGCGCCGCACGTCTTCCGGCAGACGCGCCTCGGCCTGCGCGACGCGGTTTTGCACCTGCACCTGCGCCTGATCCGGATCGGTACCCGGACGGAACGTGACGGTAGTAACCAGCACGCCGTCCGAGCCGGCAACGGATTTCATGTACATCATGTTCTCGACGCCGTTGATCGCCTCTTCCAGCGGCGTCGCCACGGTCTCGGCAATCACTTTCGGGTTGGCGCCCGGATACTCCGCGCGCACCTGTACGCTTGGCGGTACGACGTCAGGATATTCACTCACCGGTAGAAGCGGGATGGCGATTAATCCTGTGATAAAAATCAGAATCGACAGTACGGCAGCGAAAATCGGCCTGTCGATGAAAAAGCGGGAAAAGTCCATGGGAAGGATTCTCAGGTCAAGTGATCAATTGAGGACGGTGCTGGCGGTCATGGCGACGGTTTTCGCGTTCACCGGCATACCCGGCATGAACACTTTCTGTAGACCGTCAACGATGACCTTATCGCCAGGTTTCAGCCCCTGCTGCACGATGCGTAAACCGTCGGCCAGACGCCCCGGCGTAATATCGCGACGCTGCGCTTTACCCTCTTTATCCACGATATAGACATACTTGCGATCCTGGTCAGTCAGTACCGCTTTGTCGTCAATAAGCATGGCCTGGAATTCCGCGCTGCCCGGCAGGCGCACGCGGGCAAAGAGTCCAGGCGTGAACTGACGCTGCGCGTTATCCAGCAGCGCGCGCATGCGGATCGTACCGGTACTCGGCGTGAGCTGATTATCAAGGAAATCCACTTTACCCTGATGGGGGTAGCCCTCCTCGCCGGCAAGGCCGATCTCAACCGGTAGCGCCGTATGGTGGCTGGACGCCCCCTGCCCGTTGCGGGCGAGATTTTGATAGTGAAGATAGGTTGACTCATCCACGTCAAAGTAGACGTAAACCGTCTTCTGCGAGACCAGGGTGGTGAGCACGCTGGCGCTGTCGCCCGCGGAGACCAGATTGCCGCTGGTGATTAACGCCCGGCTGGCGCGGCCATCAATAGGAGCCGTCACTTTGGTGAAGTCGAGATTGAGCTGCGCGGCGTCTACCGCAGCCTGGGCCGCGCGAATATCGGCCTGTGCCTGAATGGCGGCCGAACGGCGCTGCTCCCACTCTTCACGGGATACCAGGTTGGTATTAATGAGTTTATCGGTACGGTTAGCCTCGCTTCGCGCCAGGCTGGCCTGCGTTTTGGCTCTCTCCAGCGTCGCCTGCGCCTGCTCCAGCGCGGCGCGATAGGTTCGGTCATCAATCGTGAACAGCACCTCACCCTTTTTCACCTCCTGGCCGTCGGTGAAATTCACTTTGTCGATGTAGCCAGAGACACGGGGACGAAGCTGCACGCTTTCCACGGCTTCAATCCGGCCGTTAAAGCTATCCCACTGGCTAATGGATTTCACAACCACGTCTGCAGCATTAACGGCGGGCGCGGGCGGCGCGGCGTTTTGCGCGACGCTGTCATCACATCCGACGAGCAGCACGGAGAGCATCATCGCTCCCAGCGCATTCAGATGATAGTTTCCCCAGGTTTTTTGCAGGCTCATTATTTTTATTCCGGTAATTGTAGCCGCCGGGCAAGACGCAGCGGGAGGTGCCGCGCCACTTCCTTTGTCCGGGCTGGCTTAAGGCCATTTGTGTCGTTCATCGCCACAAAACTGTAACAGTTTCGAATACACTATCGCGGCGATTGTAGGAATGCGCCTAACTAAGTGCAAGAATAATTGTTGCACTTTATGTGCTATTTGAGGCGGCGTTAAAAGGCCCGTTTCGGGCAAGGATTTAAATGCAACAATAAAACTTGCAATTATCGTGAAACCAGGCCACCTTAAAATGCAACAGACAAAGATACCTTTCTATCGCTGCGTGGGGGAAACCTGATGAACACTGGCGCATTTATGCATGATTTACTCGACTGGATTGATAACAACCTCGACAGTCGTCTGGACATTGAGACCGTCTCCAGGCGCTCCGGCTACTCGAAATGGCACCTCCAGCGCCTGTTTAAAGAGCACACGGGCTATCCCCTCGCCGGCTATATTCGCGCGCAAAAGCTGCAAAAATCGGTTGAGCGCTTAGCCCACAGCGATGAGCCCATCCTGAACGTGGCAATCGCGCTCGGGTTTGACTCTCAGCAGTCGTTCAACCGCAGCTTTAAGCGCCAATTCGGTCAGGCACCTGGCGCATGGCGACGCAGTATCGGCGGCCGAGAAACGCAGCCGATGCACCAGTAGCTCACTTTTTACTGCAACATCATCCCGAAGCTGTTATACTGTATATAAATACAGTATGAGAGGTGCGTGATGGCTGTTGAAATAAAATATGTTGTCGTAAGAAAAGGTGAAGAGAAAATGACATTTGCCAGTAAGAAAGAGGCTGACGCTCACGACAAGCTGCTCGATATGGCAGACGCGTTCACCGACTGGCTGTTGCAAAGCGGAATGCAGATGGATGAAACGCAGGCTGAAAATCTTGGTCTGTATCTCGCCGAGCAGAAAGATACCGTGCAGCATATTCTGCGCACCAGCAAGCTCCCTGCTCTCGATGCCCCTGCGGCTGACAGTAAAAAAATCAGAGCGGTAAAAGCTGCCTGATTGCCACATCGTCACCGAGCCTGACGCCGCAAGCAGCATGCTGCTTGCGGCTTTTTTATTAACGTCACGCGCCGGATTGCGGCAAGGCATCAATCATCTCTTGTAATTCATTGTACAGTCTTGCCACATGGAAACCATCGCACACGGAATGATGAACCTGAACGGCAAGGGGCAATAATACTTTGCCATCTTGTTCATAGTATTTTCCAAGCGTAAACATAGGGGCAAAAAAGTTCTTCATGTGCGCAACGTTGACGTTAAAGCTGGTAAAACTCACCCAGGGAATACCCGATATGAAAAAGATATTTTCCCTGGATTCGTCCTTAGGCCAATAAGCAAAATTATTACCGTAGCGCGCAATGTCTTCAGCGTAGGTCTTCTGGAAGTGCTGAATATTGCCATCATAATGGCTCCATAATGATGAAAAGGTCTCTGTTTCATTATGGAAAATGGTATAATTTGGATGAACTTCGTTCCATATAATAAGCTCATTGTCTTTCATGGCCATACGGAACTCAGGATGACTGTTGACGATCTTAGAAATGAGAAAAATAATAGTCGGGTAAAATTTCCAGCCGACCGCTTTGATATGTTTTAACAGCGCAGTAATATCGATTAAAACCGTCTGGTTAAACGTCGACTGAGCGAACCCCTGAAAAATCTCAAAATGTTCCTTCCTTGCCCAACGAGATAAGTCAACGGACGTATATTCAGGGGTTATTTTTTCCATTTCTAAGCCTTTAATGAGCAAGCATATCTCTGAGGTTAGCCTAAATTTTTTCCAGGCATTAAGCAAGCAGGCGCCTCTGGAGAAAACGGCGCGGAATAACCGCCATTACGCACCCTGAAGACGTAACGTTTCCGCTTAAAACGCGCTGACCTGCCCGTACAAAGCACTCCTCACTCAATATTATCCCTCCCTCTTCGCGCAAAGGGTGTATTGTTTTTAAATGATTAACCCCCCTGAAGAGAAGCGGCGTCATGATTAACATCCTCGGTAAAACCACCTCCATCAACGTTCGTAAAGTGCTCTGGACCTGTGAAGAAGCGGGCATCCCTTACCTGCAGGAAGACTACGGCAGCGGTTTTGCCTCAACAGAAACGGATGACTTCCGCGCGCTGAACCCCAACGCCATGGTGCCGGTGCTGATGGATGACGATTTCGTGCTGTGGGAGTCCAACGCCATCTGCCGCTATCTGGTGCGCAAGGCCGGACGTCACGATCTGCTGCCTGCAGAGCCGCAGGCCTGCGCCAACGTTGAGCGCTGGATGGACTGGCAGGCAACTGAATTCAATAACGCCTGGCGCTATGTCTTCCCGGCGCTGGGACGAAAAAACCCGGACTTTAACGACCCTGCGCGCATTGCGGCGGGAATAAAAGAGTGGAACCACTGCATCACCATTCTGGAAAACCAACTGCAGCGCACCGGGGCCTTTGCGGCGGGAGAGACGTTTACCCTTGCGGACGTGGTGCTTGGGCTGTCGGTGAATCGCTGGAAGATGACGCCGTTTGACAAGCCCGACGTGCCGGCGATTGAGGCCTGGTATGAGCGCCTCAACCAGCGCCCCGCGTTTTTGCGTCACGGCAATAACGGCATGATATAAATTATTTACGCCCCCACCTTGAGCAAGGATATTTTATTTAATTACTAAACCCTGAATGGCGTCAGAGGGAATAATAATTAAGCCATATCCTGGACAGCCCGTTGCACCGCTTTGCTAGCCTGACTATTCAGGCAAAGCTCAACCCGGAGGTATTCTTGCTGATTAGACTCAAGAAAGAACGAACGCATAAGGAGGATCGTCGGCTTGCCCTCTGGCTGGCGACCTCGGCAGGTTTGCTTAACGCCATCGCCCTTGGGGCATTTGGCTTTTTCCCCTCTCACATGACCGGCAATACCTCACAATTATCCAGCGAAGTCTCCTCCACCGATCTGAGCGATATGATTTTCTTTGGCTCGATTATTCTCTCTTTTGTCACCGGCGCCATCCTTGCTCGTCTTATTGTACTCTGGGGCATTATCCACAATATCAGGCTGGTTTTTTGCCAAATCCTTTTTGTCGAGGGGGTACTATTGACCGGCATCTCTCTCTACGAGATGTATTTCCACGCCCTCACGAGCAACCGCGAGATTATTATTTTTCTGTGCGGCCTGATGGGTATTCATAATTCAACCTCCACGCAGCTCTCCGGAGGGCGGGTGAGATCGACGCACATTACCGGCACGCTAACGGATGCAGGCATATCACTGGCCTCCGTGCTGGTGGCGATGCTTCGCAGGGATTACTCGAAGGATACCGCGGCACAAAAAAGTCAGCTAAAAACTCACTTAACCACTATTTTCTCGTTTATGAGCGGAGGGATTGCTGGGCTGCTGCTGTTTAGATGGATTGGGTTTAACGCCATGCTGGCGCTTGGGCTGCTGCTCGCGATTGTTGCCATTTTTTCTATCATTAGCATCTCGGTCCGCGTTCGCCGGGTTCGTGCCTCTATCTAAATAACGAACGACTCTCGGCGTAAGGGCGCCCTTTGATATGTGACACTGTCACTATTGAAAATTCGCTTTAGGACTATTCTGCCCGGCACGCAACCAGCCCTTACGCCATAAGGCTTTAATTAAGGTTGTCACTAATTTCATAGGGTTACTGATTTCCCCCCTTCGCTGGAACCCTTCCCAAACGCTTGCTATAGGTCAATTACCCCTGCCGAAACATGGCATAACAACAGGCAACCGGTGGTTGCTATAACGCATGCGCACAGGGAGACACACCGCAATGCACCCATTACTCAAACGCTCGCTGCTATTTGTCGGCTCCATTCTCGTGGTCCTCGCCCTCCTCGTCTGGGGAATCGGGCTTGAGACAATCAAGGCGCGTCAGGTTGACCTGGTCTACCTCGGGCAACAGCACATGATTCTGGTTTTCTCGTCGATGTTTTTTGCCCTGCTGGTGGGCATTCCGGCCGGTATTCTGCTGAGCCGTCCGGCCGCGCGGGGCGTCGCCGAATACGTGATGCAAATCTTTAATGTCGGCAACACCCTGCCGCCGCTGGCCGTGCTGGCGCTGGCGATGGTGGTGATTGGTATCGGCGATACGCCCGCCATCATCGCCCTGTTCCTCGCCTCGCTGCTGCCGATTGTGCGCAATACCTACGCCGGGCTGTGCTCGGTCCCGTCGTCGCTGCTGGAAGCGGCAAACGGGATTGGGATGACCAAATGGCAGCGCCTGTGCCAGGTTGAGCTGCCCAACGCCTGGCCGGTTATGCTCTCGGGGATCCGCATCGCCACCGCCATTAACGTCGGTACCGCGCCGCTGGCGTTTCTGATTGGCGCCAGCAGCTACGGCGAGCTGATTTTCCCGGGTATTTACCTGAACGATTTCCCGACCCTGATCCTCGGCGCGGCGGCCACCGCCCTGTTCGCCCTGATCCTCGACACCCTGCTGGCGGCGCTGGGTCGCGTGATGAGTCCCCATCTCGCTCGATAACAATAACAAGGAGCTTTTATGAGACTGTTTTCCAGCCTGACGGCGCTGTGTGCCGCGGCGCTGTTCACCGGCCAGGCGATGGCAGCCCCGCTGATTCTGGCGACCAAGAGCTTTACCGAGCAGCACATTCTCTCGGCGATGACCGTACAGTACCTGCAAAAGAAAGGTTTTCAGGTGCAGCCAAAAACCAATATCGCCACGGTGATCTCCCGCAACGCGATGATCAACAAGCAGATTGATATGACCTGGGAGTACACCGGCACGTCGCTGATCATCTTCAACCACATCAACAAGCGCATGTCGCCGCAGGAGTCCTGGAAGACGGTGAAGCGCCTGGATGCGAAGCACGGTCTGGTGTGGCTCAAACCCGCCGACATGAACAACACCTACGCTTTCGCCATGCAGCGCAAGCGCGCCGAGGCGGAGCATATCAACACCATGTCGGAGATGGTGGCGAAAATTGAACAGGTTCGCAAAACCAACCCGGACAAAAACTGGCTGCTGGGCTTAGACCTTGAATTTGCCGGGCGCAGCGACGGCATGAAGCCACTGCAGGAGGCCTATAAGATGGATCTGGACCGTCCGCAAATCCGCCAGATGGACCCGGGTCTGGTCTATAACGCTGTGCGCGACGGCTTCGTCGACGCCGGGCTGGTTTATACCACCGACGGGCGCGTGAAGGGCTTTGATCTCAAAGTGCTGGAAGATGATAAAGGCTTCTTCCCGAGCTACGCGGTCACCCCGGTGGTGCGCAAGGACACCCTGGAGGCCAATCCCGGTCTGGAAGAGGCGCTCAATACCCTCTCGGCCCAGCTCAACAACGACGTTATCACCGAGCTGAACAAGAAAGTGGATATTGACCATCAGTCACCGCAGCAGGTCGCCCGCGATTTCCTGCGTAGCAAACAGCTGCTGTAGGAGGCGCTATGGATACCGTTCACTACATTCTGGACAACTGGGACTATCTGTTAACCCTGACGCTGCAGCATCTGTGGCTGGTGGCGCTGGCCGTGGGCTTAGCGATTATCATCGGCGTCCCGCTGGGCATTTTGATTGTGCGCCACAAGTGGCTGGCGACGCCGGTGCTGGGGATTGCCACCATCGTGTTGACCATCCCGTCCATTGCCCTGTTTGGCCTGATGATCCCGCTGTTTTCGCTGATCGGTCAGGGGATTGGCGCCCTGCCCGCAATCACGGCAGTGTTTCTCTACTCGCTGCTGCCGATCGTGCGTAACACCCACACGGCGCTCGACAGCCTGCCGCCGGGCCTGCGCGAAGCCGGACGCGGCATCGGCATGACGTTCTGGCAGCGTCTGCGCTGGGTGGAAATTCCGATGGCGCTGCCGGTGATTTTCGGCGGGATCCGCACCGCCGTGGTGATGAACATCGGCGTGATGGCGATTGCCGCCGTGATTGGCGCGGGCGGACTTGGCCTGCTGCTGCTTAACGGCATCGGCGGAAGCGATATTCGTATGTTGATTGCGGGCGCGCTGATGATCTGTCTTTTAGCGATTGTGCTCGACTGGCTGCTGCACCGTCTGCAGGTGGTTCTGACTCCAAAGGGGATTCGATAATGATAAAACTGGAAAACCTCACCAAACAATTTTCACAGAAGCACGGCCAGACCTTTAAGGCCGTCGATAACGTCAACCTGAACGTGCCCGAAGGGGAAATGTGCGTCCTGCTCGGCCCGTCTGGCTGCGGAAAGACCACCACCCTGAAGATGATTAACCGCCTCATCACCCCAAGCAGCGGAAACATCCTGATTAATGGCGAGGACACCAACGGGATGGACACCGTGACCCTGCGCCGCAACATCGGCTACGTGATCCAGCAGATTGGCCTGTTCCCGAACATGACCATTGAAGAGAACATCACCGTCGTGCCGCGCATGCTGGGCTGGGATAAAGCGCGCTGCAAAGCCCGCGCCGAAGAGCTGATGGATATGGTGGCAATGGATCCGCACAAGTTCCTCCACCGTTATCCGCGCGAGATGTCCGGCGGCCAGCAGCAGCGTATTGGCGTTATTCGCGCCCTGGCGGCGGATCCTCCGGTACTGCTGATGGATGAACCGTTCGGTGCGGTGGACCCGATCAACCGTGAGGTGATCCAGAACCAGTTCCTCGAGATGCAGCGCAAGCTGAAAAAAACCGTCATGCTGGTGAGCCACGATATCGACGAAGCCCTTAAGCTCGGGGACCGCATTGCGGTATTCCGTCAGGGAAAAATCGTCCAGTGTGCCAGCCCGGATGAACTGCTGGCGAAACCGGCGAACGAGTTTGTCGGCTCGTTTGTCGGTCAGGACCGCACGCTGAAGCGCCTGCTGCTGGTCTCGGCCGGCGACGTCACCGACCAGCAGCCGACCATTACGGTACGGGGTTCGACTCCGCTCCCGGAAGCCTTTGCAACCATGGATGATAACGATATTCGCGCGATTACCGTGGTTGACGAGCACGGCAAGCCGCTGGGCTTTGTGAAGCGTCGCGAAGCGCGTAACGCCAGCGGGACATGCGCCGACATCCTGCATCCGTTCCGCATGACTGGCAAAGCCGAAGACAACCTGCGCGTGGTGCTGTCACGCCTGTATGAGAGCAACACCAGCTGGATGCCGATCGTGGATGAGGACGGGCGCTACAACGGCGAGATTTCTCAGGATTATATTGCCGAGTATCTGAGTTCAGGGCGTACGCGCCGGGCGCTGAATATTCATAGCGAGAGCTGAGAATTATATTTTTGAATCCATGCGCGAGACAGGTTCGGCTAGAGCTGTGTAGGGAGTTCATTCGTGAAGCCTCATCCCTTTACGTCATCACGCTGAAGAGACAACGTAATTTCTTCCCGGCAATTTCAACCCACCAGCAACAATTCGCTGGTGGGTTGAAGAACCCGGCCCTCATATTTCTCCACCAGAAATTTGCAAGGTCACATCATCTGAATAAAACGTTTTACCTACCAATAATTCAAACTCGTGAGCCTGGTTTTTTGTCAAGTTGTACACTCCAATTCCACACATAAATTCTTCTCGGTCTCTCGCATTTAATCCCAAAATATCTGCCATTACATGTGCTTTTTCAGATGGAATTTCTATCTCGAAAAGCAAGATTTCTGTTTCTTTACTATAAATATCAATAGCTTAGACAATCTTCTTTTTTCAACCTTTCTGGATTGGTCGGCAGGCTTCATCTACTCGCCTTTTAGCCGCAGCTGCGGCAGCCTGATAATCCACCTCCTCATCGTTACCATTCCACAACTTACTGCCTCTTTAGTGTCAGTTTTATAAGTGATTATTTCATTGTCCACTAATTCTTTTTAGCTCCTGCCCAGATTACGGCTCAGTGCTTCTAAATTTACGGTCATTCGTATAACCCCACATTACGATTCAATTCGTGAATTTTAACCTTTGCAGCTTCAATCTGACTTTCCGTCGCACCATGCTTTTTTAATGGTGGCTTTATTGCACGCGAGCACAAAAAGCCCCTCCCGGGGCTTGTGTTGCGCATTACCAGCGAAGCTCTGAGGTTGGCATGAAGGTTACAGACCTCACGCGATCCTCTAGGTCATAGTTAATCTGCATGCTCGTAGGAATATCGTGATCCTTTACCTCATAAAGGTCTGTCCAACCATAATCCTTATTCATCACAGTGTAAGGCGGCGCACTTCTTAGCGGCTCACCAAGAGTTTCATTAACCCATTTACGAGACATAGACGCCTGCAAGGGTGCTGGTAGTTCATTAGGAAATGTCCAACTGGACGCAGGTTCGTGCTGAATTCTGAGTGTGACAGATTTCAAAATCCGCCCCTCTCGCCAAAAAGAAAGAAAAATCCCTTCCTGAGCCATTTCGAGGTTGAGGGTCGGTGTTCCAGAAGATCCCTTTGGAGGAGACTTATACGGAATTAAGTCCTTACCAAGCATATATTGATAAGACTTACCAAGACTATATATCAGCGCCTCAACGTCTATCGTCATTTGTAAAGCCCCGCTTCACTGTTAATTGTATGTATTTTCACCCTTGCTGCTTCGATCTGGATTTCGGTCGCTCCATGCTCTTTCAATGCCGGTTTTATGGCATCCAGATTGCGATCCACTGCTGCCCTGAGGTTCCTTGAGTCAAGATCAATATGTGTAGGCGTATTACGTCCACCATATGTCTCGCTTATTTTTTGATGAATATCTTTCGGGATCACGATGGCTGCAACTTTATCAGTCAGTGCAAATATCTCGTCATCATCTAGCAACGGATAATTAGCTTTTAGATATGCATCAACGGCAGCCCTCGACGGCATGTGATCAGCCTCGTAAATCCCCTGTCGAGAACGGCGTTTGAAATCACTGTATAACTCAACCTCCAGAAACTCCACCGGCGGTTTGCTCAGGTAAATATAAATCGGCGGCAGGTCGGGGAACGGCAGGATCAGAATGTAATCCGCGAAACGCTTTTCCTCTGGCGCCGGGCTGGTGGTCGCCGTTATGCCTGTGTTATCCGGCAGCGGGTCAACAACCACCGGGTTCGGCAGCACCGGCCGCGCCTGGTTGCCGGTATTCCAGGGTTTATTCTCGTCTGTCCGGTCAGGCGTCCACACAATGGTGATGTGCGGTTCTTCTTCCGTGGTGAAGGTGTACGCCTGCGCGCTGCTGTCATACTCCATTTTTCTGACGCGAACACTGTCCCGGCCGGGTGGCGTGTGCCAGCCACGCGGGACCGCGTTCCCGCTGCTGTCATTCTCCCACGTATAGCGCACCCGGCTCGGGGCTTCACGCATCTGCTCCAGGCGCATACGGTCGATAAAATCCTGTTCGCCGTCGTTCAGCCTGCCGGGCATCATTCCCACCAGCAGCCCGGCCACTGAGGCACCCGCTCCGGCGGCGGCTGTCTCACCCAGCCCGGCGGCACCACGTACCGCCCAGGTGCCGTAGGTCAGCGCCCTGCCGCTTATCAGCTCCAGCAGGCTTGCGCCTGCCGTGGCCGTCTGTGCACGTGAAGCTGCAGCTGCGGCAGCAACGGCGGCCTGATAATCCATCTCCTCATGGTTGCCGTTCCACCAGCGATACGGGGCGCTGCGCTTTTTCGGTTTGGGGATATCGTCTGGCTTTTTCTTTTTTGCGGTCCGGGCGTGCTGCGGGGTGTCTGAATCGGTTGCAGGGTCGCTGGCGGGCATGGCCTGAAAAAAAGCCATATCAGCAAAATTGGTGTGAGGCTCGCGCTGGTCACCGGCATCATTACACCCCTCACCGCGCAGGCAGGATTTTGCGAATACCCGGTTACGCTCCCTTTCTTCCTCTCTGCGTTTTTCTTCGGCTTGCTTTTCTGCAACCAGCCTGGCAGCGTGTTCTTCCCTGGCAACCTCAACCGGGTCCCGTCCCCGTCCCAGCCACTGACCTGCCGGAGCAATCACCCGGTTCGAACCCGGCGGGCAATCACAGTGTACTTTTGAACCGTGAACGGCTGCGGGCACCCCGTGAAATGTCACGCGTTCTTCACCTGATACAATGACGCCCTGTTTCCCGCATTTGGGGCAGGGAGTGGTTTTATCACCTACCCTGAGTATCCTGCGGCCAAATTCGGTGCTGTCCGTTATAGACGCAATACACCTGGCACCGGTAGTCGTTTTATCATTCTCAAGCGCCTGCCCCCGACCATAATTATCGGTACGGTAACCCATGCATTACGCTCCGGTAATTAGTGAGTTCGTTACTCATAAAGAATTTCCTTTTCCTTCCTGTAAATAAAAAAGCAATTTTACTATGAAGACGAGTTCACCAGATTTATTCAGCACTTTTGGTTAATATTTAATAATCAAATAAATGACAAAGAAAAATAAATAATATATATAGAACACCCTATAAAAGCTCATTTGCATACTGGTTGAGTTCCAACCACAATAGGACATCGTCCCCGTTTACTCGCGACCCATGCAACGTCTTCATACGTACCCCGACATCCGCGCAATGTTTCGCCGACTCCTGATTGCCACCGTCACCGGCGTGCTGGCCGCGCTGGCCGTTGCGGTGTTCCGCCACAGCATGTACCTGCTGGAGTGGCTGCTTCTGAGCAATGACAGCGGCAGCCTGGTGAATGCCGCCGCGTCGCTCTCCCCCTGGAGGCGCGCGCTGACACCCGCGTTGGGCGGGCTGGCTGCCGGGCTGTTGCTCTGGGGATGGCAGCGCCTGAACGCCCAGCGTCCCCACGCGCCGACCGATTATATGGAAGCGCTGGAGACCGGCGACGGTCAGTTTGATTACGGCGCGAGCCTCGTTAAATCTCTTGCTTCGCTGCTGGTCGTTGCCAGCGGAAGCGCCATCGGCCGCGAAGGGGCCATGATCCTGCTTGCCGCCCTCGCCGCCTCCTTTTTTGCCCGGCGCTTTACGCCCAAATCGGAATGGAAGCTTTGGATCGCCTGTGGCGCCGCCGCCGGGATGGCCAGCGCCTACCATGCTCCGTTAGCGGGAAGCCTGTTTATTGCAGAGATTCTGTTTGGCACGCTGATGCTGGCCTCGCTCGGCCCCGTGGTGATTGCGGCGGTGGTGGCGCTTCTTACGACGCAACTCCTGGCACCGGGTGCCGGTACGCTCTACGAGGTCCATCTGAGCGGCATTCTCACCGCGGCAGATTATGCCCTGCTGGTCGCGATGGGGCTGCTGGCAGGTCTCTGCGGACCGCTGCTGATGTGGCTAATGGCGTTCAGCCACGGGCTTTTCCTGCGTCTCAGGCTTTCGCCGCCGTGGCAGCTGGCACTCGGCGGCTTGATTGTCGGGCTGCTGTCTCTTTTGACGCCGAAGGTTTGGGGGAACGGCTACAGCGTGGTTCAGGCTTTTCTGCTCGCCCCGCCGCTGCTGTCGGTGATTGCCGGCGTGTTCATCTGTAAATTGCTGGCGGTGCTGGCAAGCAGCGGTTCGGGTGCGCCGGGCGGGGTATTTACGCCTACCCTGTTTGTCGGTATGGCTACGGGGATGCTGTTCGCGCAGTTTTTCGCGCTGTGGCTGCCGGGTTCTGAGACGGCCATGTTGCTGGGGCTGGCCGGGATGGCAACGCTGCTCGCTGCGACCACGCATGCGCCCATTATGTCGGCGCTGATGGTCTGTGAAATGACCGGGCAGTATTTTTTACTGCCCGGTTTACTGGTCGCCTGCGTGATAGCGTCCGTACTGTCGCGGACGTTACGCCACGACTCGATCTACGGTCAACACGCCACCGAGGGCAGAGAGATCGATGTACTGCGCTAGCTCGCGCTGCTCGGCGCGAGGCAGATAAGGCAGCTCGCCCACCAGCGGGCCAGGCAGTTTGGTGCTCAGTACGTCGATGATCTCCGCGTAGTGCGCGAGGCCTGGATTAATACGGTTTGCCACCCAGCCAGCCAGCGGCAGGCCGTCATTGGCAATCGCCTGCGCCGTCAGCAGCGCGTGGTTGATACACCCTTCCTGGATCCCCACTACCATCACTACCGGCAGCTGCTCCTGCACGACCCATTCAGACAGCGGGCGTAAATCATTCATCAGGCTGCGCCAGCCGCCCGTTCCTTCGACGACTACGTGATCGACCTGCTCACTCAGGTTCGCCAGCCCGTCGGATAACAGGGAATAATTGATCGGGCCACTGTGCGCCACGCTGCTTTCATCTTCGCTTAACGCAATAGGATTGACCGCGTGGTAAGGCAGTTCCAGCGACGAGACGCTTTGCAGCACCAGGGCGTCTTTATTTCGCAATCCCTCTGGCGTCTCTTTACTCCCTTTTGCGACCGGTTTGTACCCAGCGACGCGTTTACCGCTTGCTGTCAGAGCCTGCAGCAATGCGCGGGATACAACGGTCTTGCCGACAGAGGTATCTGTACCAGTAACAAAGAAACGCTTAAGCATGACTCACTCCACCTCTTGGGTATGCTTCGAAAATATCAACCAGGTAAATAATTCAGTGGAGGAAGTCTACGGGATGCGTGCGCTATCCGGCTTGAGATAGCGCAATTTTTCTTACATCTGCGGAAAAGAGTTAACCCTGTAACAGGCGGATAAGCAGCGAGCCATTGTACATGGCATCTTTGACCAGCGCCGCGCCGGCCATCGTGCCCTGGTTGGAAAACTGGGTACTTTCTACCGCAATATTTCTGCTGTAGGCGGGAAGCGACTGCTGCTGAATACAGGCCGTAATCGCCGGAAAAAGGATCTCCGCCGCCTGGCTGAGCGGTGAGCCGATCAGGATTTTTTGCGGATTGAAGAGGTTCACCATAATCGCCAGAATGCGGCCTACGTTATTACCCACCCCGGTAATAATGTCCTTCGCCAGCAGATCCCCCTGACGCGCGGCGGCGCAGAGGGAATCCACCGTTAAGGGTTGGCCGTGAAGCGAGGAGCTCATGGACTGACTGAGCCTCACCTGCGCCAGTTCGAGCACGCTTTCCACGCTGGCGATCGTCTCCAGACAGCCATGGTTCCCGCAGTAGCAGCGTTTACCGTACGGGTCGACCTGGGTATGACCAATTTCCACCAGGCTGCTGCTCCCGGCGTGGAGAAGCCGTCCGTCGGTGATCACCCCCGCCCCGACGTTATGGTCGATGACCACCTGAATGACATCCCGCGCACCGCGCGACGCGCCAAACAGCGCTTCCGCCATCGTCCAGGCGCTGATGTCGTGCTGAATATAGACCGGCACGCCGGTATGGTTTTCCAGCACTTCGCCCAGCGGCATCTCTTTAACATCGTCGTAAAACGGCATGCGGTGAACAATACCATTTTCGGTATCAATAATGCCGGGCATGGTGATGGCAATCGCCGTTAAGCGTTCAAGCCGCTGCTGATGGCGAATAAAGAAGCGATCGATATGGGAGACAATCGCATCGAGAAGTGGTTCCTCGGCGTTGAGCGGCAGCTCAAGCCGGTCTTCCACCACCAGCTTGCTGCTCAGATCGCGCAGCGCAAGGAAGATCTCTCCGCGGCTGATGCGCAGCGAGAGGTAGTGCCAGGCTTCCGTCTCGACCACCAGGCCGACCGCCGGACGACCACGGCTGCCCGGCTCCTGAATTTCCGTCTCCTGGACCAGGTGCGCTTCCAGCATTTCGCGGACAATTTTGGTGATACTGGCAGGTGCCAGCTGTGCCAGGCGCGACAGATCGATACGCGAAACCGGACCAAGCTGATCAATCAGGCGATACACCGCGCCAGCATTGGTCTGCTTAATCTGATCAATATGCCCTGGCTGACTATCAGCAACCACCTCGTACTCCCTTATTTTCGAGCTTCGAAATAAACTGTTGGCTATGGTGAAGCACTTCCATGGGTGTCGTCAAATATTTACTTAGCCTTGTGATTTACCGCACATTTTTACCCGTTTTCCAGGGAAATATCAGACCGCGGAAGCCTGGATTAATCGCTGTTTGAAGCGCTGGGCAGCATGACTCTGTTCGCGATGTTTTGACCACACCAGCCACATCTCTGAAACGGCATCCTCCTCGGCGATAGCAACCCAGCGCATCTCGCGCAGCTGTACCCGCTTAAAGGAGGCCGGGAGTATCGACACGCCCAGCCCGGCGGCGACCAGGCCGATAATGGTCATCGCCTCTCCCACTTCCTGGGTAATGACCGGCGCCAGATCGTAGCGGCGCATCAGCCCCAGAATATCGTCATACAGCCCCGTCCCGACCTGCGGGTCAAAAAAGACAAACGGCTCTTTTGCCAGCTCCGCCAGCGAAACCGCCGGACGCGACGCCAGCGCGTGATCGTTCGGAATCATGGCCATCAGCGGTTCGCGCAGGATAACCTCCCACGCCAGCGTGTCCGGCAGCTGGGTATTACGCATCAGCCCCAGATCGAGCGCACCTTCGTTAAGCGGCGCAATCTGCTCGCGGGTATTAATTTCGCGCGTCTGAATATTCACGTCCGGAAAATGACGGCGGAATGACGAAAGCGTCTGCGAGACGGCGCTGATAAACGGCGCGGACGAGGTAAACCCGATCCGCAGCTCTCCGGCTTCCCCAAGATAGAGCCGTTCCGCCCGGGCAGCGGCGTCGTCGACCATGCTCAGAATTTGTCGGCTGTCGATCAGAAACTGCTTACCCGCTGCCGTCAGGCTCACGCTGCGGTTGGTGCGGGCCAGAAGACGCGCCCCGACCTGCTGTTCGAGGATTTGAATCTGCTGGCTTAAAGGCGGCTGAGAAATGTTCAGCCGTGCCGCCGCGCGGCCAAAATGCAGTTCCTCAGCGACGGCGACAAAGTAGCGAAGATGACGCAGCTCGACATTCATATTTTTAAAGTATCATTTGAGATTATTAATATATTAGACAGAATATTTACATTTTCCTACCCTGAAGGTGTGGTCATACCCGTCACCAGAAATCACGGGGATGTTTAAGCAAGGAAACTGTGTGAGTCGTACTTCTACCATTGATATCGAGCCGGCCAGAGATATTAATGATTTGCCTGTAGCATCGCAGCCGGTTCAGTTCATCAAACGTGGTACCCCGCAGTTTATGCGCGTCACGCTGGCGCTCTTTTCCGCCGGTCTGGCAACGTTTGCCCTGCTCTACTGCGTTCAGCCGATCCTGCCCGTTCTCTCCCACGAGTTTGACGTATCTCCTGCCAGCAGCAGCGTTTCGCTTTCCATTTCAACCGGGATGCTGGCAATTGGCCTGCTTTTTACCGGCCCGCTCTCCGACGCCATTGGCCG
Source organism: Enterobacter sp. 22499 (assembly GCF_052044815.1). Taxonomy (NCBI): domain Bacteria; kingdom Pseudomonadati; phylum Pseudomonadota; class Gammaproteobacteria; order Enterobacterales; family Enterobacteriaceae; genus Enterobacter; species Enterobacter sp. 22499. The sequence continues at coordinate 383,997 of NZ_JBQENR010000001.1, forward strand.
TAAACAGGTGATGGTAACCGCCCTGATGCTGGCCTCGGTCTGTACGTTACTCTCGACCATGATGACCAGCTGGCACGGCATTTTGATGATGCGCGCGCTGATCGGGCTCTCGCTCAGCGGCGTGGCGGCAGTCGGGATGACCTATCTCAGCGAGGAGATCCACCCGAGCTTCGTTGCCTTTTCGATGGGGCTGTACATCAGCGGGAACTCGATTGGCGGCATGAGCGGGCGTCTGCTGAGCGGGGTATTCACGGACTTCTTTAGCTGGCGCATTGCGCTGGCGGTGATCGGGTGTTTTGCGCTGGCATCGGCCCTGATGTTCTGGAAAATCCTGCCAGAATCGCGCCATTTTCGCCCGACGTCTCTGCGTCCGAAAACGCTGTTTATCAACTTCCGCCTGCACTGGCGTGACAAAGGTTTACCGCGACTGTTTCTGATGGGATTCCTGCTGATGGGTTCCTTCGTGACGCTGTTTAACTATATTGGCTACCGGCTGATGCTCTCGCCGTGGCATCTGAATCAGGCTGTTGTGGGTTTGCTTTCCGTGGCCTATCTCACCGGTACGTGGAGTTCGCCGAAAGCCGGGGCGATGACGGCACGCTTTGGCCGCGGGCCGGTGATGCTGGTGTTTACCGCGGTGATGCTGCTCGGCCTGCTGCTGACGCTCTTCTCTTCCCTGTGGCTTATCTTTGCCGGGATGCTGCTCTTCTCCGCAGGGTTCTTCGCCGCTCACTCCGTCGCCAGCAGCTGGATTGGCCCGCGCGCGCGTCGCGCCAAAGGCCAGGCATCGTCGCTGTATCTGTTTAGCTATTATCTGGGCTCAAGCATCGCCGGGACGCTGGGCGGCGTATTCTGGCATCACTACGGCTGGAACGGCGTGGGCGGGTTTATCGCGCTGATGCTCTGTGCCGCACTGCTGGTGGGCGCAAGCCTTCATAAACGCCTGAGATAAGCATCCTGCGGGCTGATGCCCGATCCAGATAAACGGCACCAGCTTACTGGTGCCGTTTCACGTTCAGGAATCCCAGGCCTGCTCTATCTTACCGGCTTCAAACTGCGGAGGCGGTTTTCGGAAGCGGCGCGTGAGCCAGGTCAGGTAAAGGACACCCAGTGCCGCCCAGATGAGGCCAAGCGTCAGGGACGTCGCTTCGAGGTTGATCCACAGCACGCCGACCGTTGCGGCACCAATGAGTGGCAGCAGGAAATAGTGGAGCCGATCTCTCCACGTTTTGTTCAGCCCCTTACGCCGCCAGAAATGGTTGTACACCGAGAGATTAACAAACGTAAACGCCACCAGCGCGCCAAAGTTGATCAGCGCCGTCGCGGTCACCAGATCAAAGTACAGGGCCGACAGCGCCACTATCCCTACCATAATCACGTTCAGGGCCGGAGTGCGCCATTTCGGATGCACGTAGCCAAACACCCGCTCAGGAAAGACGTTGTCACGCCCCATCACATACAATAAGCGTGAGACGCTGGCGTGCGAGGCCAGGCCTGAAGCGAGCGTATTCACAAACGTGGTACACAGAAACACCGACTGGAAGAGCTTGCCGCCCACGTACAGCGCAATTTCCGGCAGCGCGGCGTCCGGGTTCTTGAAGCGAGCGATCGTCGGGAAAAAGAGCTGCATGAAAAACGAGGCAACAATAAATATCAGCCCGCCATACAGTGCGGTCAGGAAAATGGCTTTGGGAATAACCCGCGCCGCGTTTGGCGTCTCTTCCGACAGCGTGGTGACCGCGTCAAAGCCGAGGAAAGAGAAGCAGACGATAGTCGCGCCGGTAATAATCGGAATCAGGTGCGCGTTCTCGCTGATAAACGGCTGGAGCGACCAGACGGTGCCGACCCCCTCCCCCTTGTGCAGTCCATGCACTACGAGTATGACAAAGACCACCATGATGGCGACCTGCACCAGCACAAACAGGGTGTTAAAGTTGGCGACCAGGTTAACGCTTTTCAGGTTCGCCAGCGTCAGGATCGTTACAAAACCCACCACCCAGACCCAGGGCGGGACTTCAGGGAACAACGCGGAAAGGTAGATCTTCGCCAGCAGCACGTTGATCATCGGCAGGAAGAGATAGTCCAGCAGCGATGACCAGCCAACCATAAAGCCTAAGTGAGGGCCGATCGATTTCTGCGTGTAGGTGTAAGCAGAGCCCGCTTCCGGGAACTGTCGCACCAGTTTGCCGTAGCTGATGGCGGTAAACATGACGCCCGCCAGCGCCAGGAGATACGAGGCGGGCACGTGGCCATTGCTGATACCGGACACAATGCCGAAGGTATCAAACACGGTCATGGGAGTGAGGTAAGCCAGCCCCATCATGACCACCTGCCAGAGCTTGAGGGAACTGCGCAGCCGGGTTCTTCCGGCCATGCGCGGCGAGTCAAGAGAGGTGTTAGTCGCCATAAACCGTCCCCCCCATGCTTACCGTGGTTTGCAATCGCGTTGACCGTAACGCAAACCTGCTTAGCAAAGGGGGAAGTTGTAAAGAACATACGCGATCGTACCAGCGCAGCGTCTCTCGCTCGCACTCACAGCAGGCGCCTGACTGGCCCCCTTCGCCCTGCGGATAGTTGAACATCTGCATCATTTCCTACCTCGTCACACAGTGTCGTTAAGAAAGTCCCTGTGCCGCCTGCGCTCCATAACGCGACTCCCGGGAGATAGCTGGCGTGCCAGCGAACGTTTCGGCCAGGCTCCGCGCAGGCCGTTTGGTGATACGTATGCGATGAAACAAAGCGGCCCCTAACCGGGGCACGTCATCAGGCGTTTTTCAGCATCCACTCAATTTCTGTTTCGGTAATCAGGCGTTCAAACTGCAGTAATTCATCGTTTTTACAGGCGTGATAGACGTGGCAGAAACGTTCGCCCAGACGCTCGCGAAGATGATCGTTTTGCATAAATTCCCACAGCGCATCGCTCTGACGAATCGGGAACGGCAGTCCGTCCTGCTCCAGACCGTTGCCTTCCACTTCTTCCTGCAGGGGTAAATCGTTATCCAGCCCGTGTAGAATGCCGGCAAAAATCGCCGCCATCACCAGATACGGGTTCGCGTCTGCTCCCGCCACACGGTATTCGACCCGATGGTTATGGCGATCGCCGCAGGGGATACGCAGGGCAACGGTGCGATTATTGTGTCCCCATGACGCCTGCGTCGGTACGTACATTCCCGGCTGGAAGCGGCGGTAGGAGTTGACGTTCGGCGCCAGCAGCGCCATGGACGCGGGCATCAGATCGATCATTCCGGCCAGCGCGCGTTTCAGCAGCGCGGAATCCTCGCCGCTGGCGTCTGCGAGCACGTTTTCGCCTCGGTTGTTTTGCATGCTAATGTGAATATGCATCCCGCTGCCCGCATGCTCTTCATACGGCTTTGCCATAAACGTGGCGTGCATCTTATGTTTTTCCGCCATCTGCCTGACGAGACGTTTCAGCGCCAGCGCATCATCGCAGGCGTCGAGCACGTTTTCCGTATGGTGCAGGTTAATTTCAAACTGGCCCGGGGAGGCCTCAGCCACAGCTCCGTCAGCGGGGATCAGCTGCAGCTGCGCCAGTTCGTCAATGTCGTTCAGCACGTCAGCAAAGTGGTTCAGGTTATCAACCGAGTAGACCTGACTCTGCGTGTTACGTACGTCGGTGCCCGGCGCGCAGGGTGGCTGCAGATAGCCGTCGGCATCGCGCTTACGGTCAAGTAAATAGAACTCCAGCTCTACCGCTACCACGGGGAACAGACCGCGCTGGCGCAGCTGCTGCCAGAGTCGGTTGAGTACGTTCCGCGGCTCAACGTCAAAGGGAGCGCCATCTTCATCGACCATGGTGAGCTGCACCTGACCAATGTATTCCGGGTCGGCGGCGGACGGCGTCAGGGTGCCCGGTACCGGCACGCAGATACAGTCCGGCTCGCCGAGCTCCTGCCCCAGGCCCGCCTCTTCCACGACGTTACCCAGAATGTCCATGGCGAAAACCGATGCCGGGAAATAGCAGCCTTTTTCAAGCTTGCTCAGTCCGGCAACCGGGATGCGCTTGCCGCGAAAACAGCCGTTCAGGTCGGTCAGAAGGACATCAATAAACTGGGTGTCAGGATACTTTTCTAAATAGCGCTTCACTTCCTGCGTAAAGGCGCTGCCCCGCCTCTCATCCGTGTGCTGCACAAAGTTCTCAACTTCTACGATATTGGTTTCCATGATTTACCACCGTTTTTGGGATTTGCGTTCGCTGCTCTGGACTGTCAAATATAATGTCCACCCTATCGAATCTGTATGCAAACAAATTGTTTGTCAAATGTTAAATTAAGTTTGCAAAAGGCAGATCCCGTTGCTAGATTGAGAAAATATTGAACGAAAAGGCCGTTTCACAGGCGAGAATGGCCTAAATTTAGTCCACTTTGTGAGGGCGATCATGGAAAATATAATGAACAAGCCAGTTATTGGCGTAGTGATGTGCAGAAACAGGCTTAAGGGTCATGAGACCCAGACCCTGCAAGAAAAGTACCTGAATGCCATTATTAACGCGGGGGGCTTACCGATTGCCTTACCCCATGCGCTGGCAGAGCCAGAGCTACTTACCGCTCTGCTGCCAACCCTGGACGGGATTTACCTGCCGGGCAGCCCAAGTAACGTGCAGCCGCACCTTTATGGTGAAAACGGCGATGAGCCTGACGCCGATCCCGGGCGAGATCTTCTGAGTATGGCGCTGATTGCCGCCGCGCTCGAAAGGCGCATCCCCATTTTCGCCATCTGCCGGGGGCTGCAGGAACTGGTTGTTGCGACGGGAGGAACGCTGTATCGCCGCCTGTTCGAGCAGAACGACCTGCTTGAACACCGGGAAGATCCTGAACTGCCGGTTGAGCTACAATACGCCCCTTCTCATGAGGTTCAGGTTCAGGAGGGAGGACTGCTGTCTCAATTAATACCAGGCTGTAACACATTTTGGGTAAACTCGTTACACGGGCAAGGTGCACGAACGTTAGGACCACGGCTTCGCGTGGAGGCCCGCTCGACGGACGGGCTGGTGGAAGCGGTCAGCGTTCATGACCACCCTTTTGCCCTCGGCGTGCAATGGCACCCCGAATGGAACAGCAGCGAGTACGCCCTCTCACGTATGTTGTTTGATGGTTTTATCACCGCCTGTCAAAGCCACATTGCCGAGAAGCAACGGCTTTGACCACTACCGTAAAGGAAATGCAACTATGAGCGATGACGGACTGGCGCCAGGGAAACGTCTGTCTGAGATCCGCCAGCAATTGGGTCTCTCGCAGCGGCGTGCCGCCGAACTGTCTGGGTTAACACACAGTGCCATCAGCACCATTGAGCAGGACAAAGTGAGTCCTGCCATCAGTACGCTGCAAAAGCTGCTGAAAGTCTATGGGCTGTCGCTCTCGGAATTCTTTTCGGAACCGGAAAAACCTGATGAACCGCAGGTGGTTATTAATCAGGAAGACCTTATCGAAATAGGCAGTCAGGGGGTTTCGATGAAGCTGGTTCATAACGGAAATCCGAACCGTACGCTGGCGATGATTTTTGAAACTTACCAGCCTGGAACCACGACCGGAGAGAGGATCAAACATCAGGGTGAGGAGATCGGTACGATACTGGAAGGTGAAATAGTGCTGACAATTAATGGCCAGCCTTATCACCTGGTTGCAGGGCAGAGCTATGCCATCAATACCGGCATACCGCACAGCTTCAGCAATACCTCGGCAGGCATCTGCCGCATTATCAGTGCCCACACCCCCACCACGTTCTAATTACCACTCAGTCCCGGCGTAAGCGCGCTTACGCCGGGACAAATAAAAACGATCAATGTCGGCATTCAACGGGTTAATTCCCGGGATGCCCCACGGCTTCGTATTGCCTGAAACGGCCATGCCTTTATTTATCTGATTGCGAAAGAAAGGAGTGAATATGCATTTTCAGCACCTGACTTACTGGCAGGATAAAGCAAAAAACAGCGCCATTGAGACCCGGTTATTTATTAACGGTGCCTATTGTGACGCCGCCGATAATGCCACGTTTGAAACCGTCAATCCCGCTACCCAACAGACGCTGGCGAACGTGGCCCGGGGCAAGCAGGCTGACGTGGACCGCGCGGTTCAGGCCGCACGTGAGGTATTTGAGCGCGGCGACTGGTCACAGGCGTCTCCGGCGCAGCGCAAGGCCGTGCTGAATAAGCTCGCCGATTTGATGGAGCGCCACGGCGAAGAGCTGGCCTTACTGGAAACGCTGGACACCGGTAAACCCATCCGCCACAGCCTGCGCGACGATATTCCCGGCGCGGCTCGCGCCATTCGCTGGTACGCCGAAGCGGCGGATAAAGTCTACGGCGAAGTGGCGCCTACGGGTCCGGGCGAGCTGGCGATGATCGTGCGCGAGCCGATCGGGGTTGTCGCGGCCATCGTCCCCTGGAACTTCCCGCTGCTGCTGGCCTGCTGGAAGCTGGGCCCGGCGCTGATCGCGGGCAATAGCGTGGTATTAAAACCGTCGGAGAAATCACCGCTCACCACCCTGCGCCTGGCCGGACTGGCGAAAGAGGCGGGCCTGCCGGACGGCGTGCTGAATGTGATAAGCGGTTACGGCCACGAAGCGGGCCAGGCGCTGGCACTGCACCCGGAGGTCGAAGTGCTGACGTTTACCGGCTCTACCCGTACCGGCAAGCAGCTGTTGAAGGACGCGGGAGAAAGCAACATGAAGCGCGTCTGGCTGGAGGCAGGCGGCAAGAGCGCCAACATTATCTTTGCCGACTGTCCGGACCTGGACAAGGCCGTGAGCGCGACCGCCGCCGGGATTTTTTACAACCAGGGGCAAGTCTGTATCGCCGGTACCCGCCTGCTGCTCGAAGACAGCATCGCCGATGACTTCCTGGCAAGGCTGAAAGCGCAGGCCCGTCACTGGCAGCCGGGCGATCCGCTCGACCCTGACAGCACGATGGGCATGCTCATCGACGCTGCGCACGCCGATACCGTCCACACGTTTATTCGCGAAGGAACCCGGAAAGGTACGCTGCTGCTGGACGGGCGGGAACAATCATGGCCTTCCGCAGTCGGTCCCACCATTTTTGTCGACATCGACCCTGCCTCCCCGCTGTGCCGGGAAGAGATTTTCGGGCCGGTGCTGGTTGTCACCCGTTTTAAAACCGAAGAGGAAGCCTTGACGCTGGCCAACGACAGTGAATACGGGCTTGGCGCGGCGGTATGGACCCGCGATCTCTCCCGGGCGCACCGCATGAGCCGCCGCCTGAAAGCAGGCTCGGTCTTCGTCAATAACTACAACGACGGTGATATGACCGTCCCCTTTGGCGGCTATAAGCAGAGCGGCAACGGTCGCGATAAGTCCCTGCACGCGCTGGAAAAATTTACCGAACTGAAAACCATCTGGATTGCCCTGGAGCCTCAATCATGACCGAACATACCACCAGCTACTACGCGGCCAGCGCGAATGCTTATGAACCTTTCCCGACGCTTAACGAGTCGATCAGCTGTGACGTGTGCGTGGTGGGCGGCGGCTATACCGGCCTCTCCTCCGCGCTGCATCTCGCCGAAATGGGCTACGACGTGGTGCTCCTTGAAGGGGCGCGCATCGGCTTCGGCGCCAGCGGACGCAACGGCGGCCAGCTGGTTAACTCCTACAGCCGCGATATCGACGTGATCGAGAAAAACTACGGTCCCGATGCCGCCAGAATGCTCGGGAGCATGATGTTTGAAGGCGGGGAAATTATTCGGGAGCGTATCCAGCGCTATCAGATCCAGTGCGACTATCGTCCCGGCGGGCTGTTTGTGGCGCTAAACCATAAGCAGCTGGAGACGCTGGAGGAGCAAAAGGCCAACTGGGAACGCTACGGCAACACCCAGCTGGAGCTGCTGGACGCCAGCGCCATCCGCCGGGAAGTCGACAGCGACCGCTATACCGGCGCGCTGCTGGACCGCAGCGGGGGGCACATTCATCCGCTGAACCTGGCGATCGGCGAAGCGGACGCCATTCGCCTGAACGGTGGGCGTGTATATGAACAGTCTCCGGTGACCGCCATTCAGCACACCAGCCCGGCAGTAGTAAGCACGCAGCATGGCCAGGTCACGGCCCGCTACGTGATCGTCGCCGGGAATGCCTATCTGGGCGATAAGATAGAACCGGAGCTGGCAAAACGCAGCATGCCCTGCGGCACCCAGGTGGTGACCACCGCTCCGCTGCCGGAAGAGGTCGCCCGCACGCTGATCCCCAATAACTACTGCGTGGAAGATTGCAATTATCTGCTGGATTACTACCGCCTCACCGCAGACAACCGCCTGCTGTACGGCGGTGGCGTCGTCTATGGCGCGCGCGATCCGGACGATGTCGAACGCCTGGTGATGCCAAAGCTGCTGAAAACCTTCCCTCAGCTGGCAGGCGTCAAAATCGACTACCGCTGGACGGGCAATTTCCTGCTGACCCTGTCCCGTATGCCGCAGTTTGGTCGTCTGGATAAAAACATCTATTACATGCAGGGCTACAGCGGCCACGGCGTGACCTGCACCCACCTGGCCGGACGGCTGATCTCGGAACTGTTGCGCGGTGACGCTGAGCGCTTTGATGCGTTTGCTAACCTCCCGCACTACCCCTTCCCGGGCGGCCGTAGCCTGCGGATTCCATTCACGGCGATGGGCGCGGCGTACTACAGCCTGCGCGATCGTCTTGGCGTATGATCGTTTCGACAAAAGGGTATCTGACATGAGTAACCAGGAATTTCATCAGCGCAGACTTTCTGCCACCCCGCGCGGCGTAGGCGTAATGTGTAATTTCTTTGCCCGCTCGGCGGAGAATGCCACGCTTACCGACGTGGAAGGCAACGACTATATTGATTTCGCCGCCGGGATCGCGGTGCTGAATACCGGCCATCGTCATCCTGAACTGGTGGCCGCAGTGGAAAAACAGCTTCACCAGTTCACCCACACGGCCTACCAGATTGTGCCGTATGAAAGCTATGTTTCATTAGCCGAGAAACTTAACGAGCTGGCCCCGGTCCAGAGCCCGGCCAAAACGGCGTTCTTCACCACGGGCGCAGAAGCGGTGGAAAACGCCATTAAAATCGCCCGGGCCCACACCGGCAGACCCGGCGTGATTGCCTTCGGCGGAGGCTTCCACGGCCGAACCTATATGACCATGGCCTTAACCGGCAAGGTCGCGCCTTATAAGCTGGGATTTGGCCCCTTCCCGGGGTCGGTTTATCACGTACCGTATCCCTCCGAGCTGCACGGCATCACGACGCAGGATGCCATCACGGCGATAGAACGCCTGTTCAAAGCGGATATTGAGGCGAAACAGGTTGCGGCGATTATTTTTGAACCCATTCAGGGTGAAGGCGGATTCAACGTCGCCCCGCCAGAGCTGGTGGCCGCCATCCGCCGAATCTGTGATGAGCACGGGATCGTGATGATTGCCGACGAAGTGCAGAGCGGCTTCGCCCGTACGGGTAAACTGTTTGCCATGGAACACTACGCGGACAAGCCCGACCTGATGACGATGGCGAAAAGCCTGGCAGGCGGAATGCCGCTGTCTGGCGTGGTGGGTCGCGCCGAAATCATGGACGCGCCGGCTCCCGGCGGTCTGGGGGGGACCTATGCAGGCAACCCGCTTGCGGTGGCCGCCGCGCACGCGGTGCTGAAGATTATCGACAACGAGTCACTGTGCGCCCGCGCCTGCCATCTGGGAGATCGACTGAAAGCCACGCTGGAGGAGATTCAGGGCACCTTCCCTGCGCTCGTGGCGATAAGGGGGAGAGGATCGATGATTGCGGCGGAGTTTTTTGATCCCGAGAGCCGTGAGCCTTCGGCCGCCATCGCGCAGGCGATACAGCAAAAGGCGCTCGCCCAGGGCCTGCTGTTATTGATCTGCGGCCAGTACGGCAACGTGATCCGCTTCCTTTATCCGCTGACCATTCCGGATGCCCAGTTCAACCAGGCGCTGGCGATCCTGCAGCAGGTCATGCGTGATAAGTCCTGAGTGCCCACCGAAAACCGTCACCCGGAATGCCGGGGACGGTTTCAACGGAGGAGATCGGCACAGATTTCCTCCGTGTGGGAAATGTTGGGGAATTTGGTCTGTTTCATTGTATGCTCCCTGAAACACATCCCCGGCATGAGGAAATAAGAATTGCAAAAAACATCAGCCTATCAGTCACTTGTGAAAACCTTCCAGCGCCTCTCCCGCTTCTCGCACCTTACCTCGATCGCCAGCTGGGACATGTTCACCATGATGCCGCCAGGCGGCAGCGCCGCGCGCGGTGAAGCGCTGGCAGAGATGAGCGTCCTGCAACATCAGATCCTGACCGATAAAAAAGTCGGCGACCTGTTAGCGGCCGCAGCAGGGGAAGATCTGAATGACGACGAACAGGCCAACCTGCGGGAAATGACGCGACAGTTTCAGCAGGCTACCCTGCTGCCGGAATCGCTGGTGGAAGCCAAATCTCTCGCGGGCAGCAGGTGCGAGCACGCCTGGCGTACGCAGCGTCCCGCGAACGACTGGCAGGGCTTTTCCGCCAACCTGAAAGAAGTGGTGAAACTCAGCCGTGAAGAAGCCCGCCTGCGCGCAGAAGCCAAAGGCTGTACGCCATACGACGCGCTGCTGGATATTTTTGAACCGGACATGACCAGCGCGCGCCTGGACGTGCTGTTTGGTGATATGAAAACCTGGCTGCCGGACCTGCTGGCAAGCGCGGTGGAGAAACAGGCTCAGCGGTCGTTCGTTCCGCCGCAGGGCCCCTTCCCGACGGCAACCCAGCGCGAACTGGGTCTGGAAGCCATGAAGATGCTCGGCTTCGATTTTAACGGCGGTCGCCTCGACGTAAGTGCGCACCCGTTCTGCGGCGGCGTACCGGAAGACGTGCGCATTACCACGCGCTATGATGAGGACGAGCTGCTCAGCGCGCTGTTTGGCGTGATCCACGAAACCGGACACGCGCGCTACGAACAAAACCTGCCGCGCGCGTGGGCAGGCCAGCCTATTGCCCTGGCACGCTCAACCGCGATCCATGAATCCCAGAGCCTGTTCTTTGAGATGCAGTTGGGACGCAGCGAAGCCTTCCTCAAGCACCTCCTCCCTGCCGTTCACGCCCGCTTTGGCAGCCAGGCGGCGTTCAGCGAAAAGAACTTTATCGCCTGGAACCAGCGCGTGAAGCCGGGCTATATCCGCGTCGATGCCGACGAAGTGAGCTACCCGGCACACGTGGTGCTGCGCTATGAGATTGAGCGGGCGCTGATCAACGGCGAGATTGAGGTGGACGATATCCCCGCCCTGTGGGATGAGAAAATGCAGGCCTGGCTCGGATTATCCACCAAAGATAACTACCGCAACGGCTGCATGCAGGATATCCACTGGACCGACGGCGGGTTTGGTTACTTCCCGTCGTACACGCTGGGCGCGATGTATGCCGCGCAGCTGTTCCATGCTGCAAAGACCGCGCTTCCGGGACTGGCGTCCTCCATCGCTGAAGGGGATTTTTCCGCCCTCTTTGAGTGGCTGCGTCAGAACATCTGGCAGCACGGTAGCCGCTTTAGCACGTCGCAGTTAATCACCCAGGCGACGGGGGAAGATCTGAATATCCGCTACTTCCGCGAACACCTGACCTCACGCTACCTGTAATGATAAGGCCGGGGTTCTTCCCCGGCCTTGTACATATGGTTACACGCCGATACCAATCACTCACGGAAACCCCGAATTTACAGGGATATAGTTATTTCAACGGCCCCGCAGTGGGGTTAAATGAAAAACCAAATTCGAGGGTATGAACATGAAAAAAGTATTAGCTCTGGTTGTTGCCGCTGCTATGGGTCTGTCTTCTGCTGCGTTTGCTGCTGAAACCACTGCTGCACCAGCTGCTGCGGCGCCTGCTGCAACGACCACCGCGGCGCCAGCAAAAACCGTACATCACAAGAAACACCACAAAGCCGCTAAACCGGCTGCAGAGCAAAAAGCGCAGGCAGCTAAAAAGCACCACAAAAAAGCCGCTAAACCAGCCGTAGAGCAGAAAGCCCAGGCTGCGAAAAAGCACCACAAGAAAGCCGCTAAACCAGCCGTAGAGCAGAAAGCCCAGGCTGCGAAAAAGCATCACAAAAAAGCAGTAAAACACGAAGCTGCTAAACCAGCTGCACAGCCAGCTGCGTAAGCGTACAAGCTTAACCGTGCCCTGCGGGGCACGTTGGTAAACCGGCGCTGAACCGGAAAAGGTTCTGCGCCGTTTTTTTTATCCGGAGGGCGTATGCTGCGACGCTATCGGTTTGAGCTGATTCTTATCCTGCTTATTTTATGCGCGCTCATCGCCAGCCGCTTTTATCTTTCCTGACTGTAGCACGCTGATTTTACTCCCACTTTAGCGCCGTCCCGTCTATAGTATTTTCATAGGGTTCACTTTTAATAATCATAATTACCCCCACCAGAGTGTGATATGCGTAAATCTGTTGTGTTGTTGCTGGGAACGTTTGGCCTTTTTTCTGGATTTTCACAGGCGGATGATGGCGGTGATAACGCCATTAGCGCGAAAGAGCTAAAGACGCTTTTTTTCGGTCATGACGATCGTACTCGCGTCACCGATCCTACCCAGGCTCCCTGGGACGCTATAGGCCAACTGGAAACCGCCAGCGGCAACCTGTGTACCGCGACGTTAATCACCCCGCAATTAGCGCTGACGGCGGGCCACTGCCTGTTGACGCCACCCAACGGTAAGCCAGACAAAGCGGTTGTCTTACGATTTGTGTCGCAAAAAGGGATCTGGCGCTATGAAATCCACGGCATTGAAGGCCGGGTTGATGCTTCTCTTGGGAAACGTCTTAAACCGGATGGAGACGGCTGGATTGTGCCGCCCGCGGCAGCCTCGTGGGATTTTGGCCTGATTATTTTGCGCTACCCGCCTTCAGGCATTACGCCGCTGCCGTTATTTGACGGCGATAAAGCGGCGCTCACCGCCGCGCTGAAAGCTGCCGACCGCAAGGTAACGCAGTCAGGCTACCCGGTCGATCATCTGGATGCGCTTTACACCCACACGGACTGTATCGTGACGGGCTGGGCGCAGACCAGCGTGCTTTCCCATCAGTGCGATACGTTGCCGGGCGACAGCGGTTCACCGCTGATGCTGAAAACCGATAACGGCTGGCAGTTGATTGGGGTTCAAAGCTCCGCCCCGGCGGCGAAAGACCGCTGGCGAGCCGATAACCGGGCCTTATCCGTCACCGGTTTTCGCGATAAGCTGGAAGCGCTGGCTAAAGAGTAAGCCAGCGCGGCTGTCTGTGAATCAGGGTTACCGATTGATCAGGCGAGTTTTATCATGATCATGCCCGCCAGCAGCAAGATCAGTCCTATCCAGCCTTTATTATTTAAACGCTGCCCGAAAAGCACCCACCCTGCGGCCAGGGTGGCGGCGATACCAAAACCGCCCCACAGCGCATAGGCCACGGACAGATCGATACCTTTGACCGCCTGTGACAGGGCGCTGAACGCCCCCAGCACTGCGGCAATCGACATCAGGCCATAAACCTTACGGCGAAAACCGTCAGAGAATTTCAGCAGAACGTTCGCCAGAATTTCCAGCACGATGGCGAAGCCCAGCCAGGCCGCATGAACCCATTCAAACTGTTGCATGGTTCTGCTCCTTCTGCTGTTTTGTCGGTTTACGGGTACCTGATTTAATCAGCACGATACCCGCGACCAGCGTCGTTAACCCGGCGACCTTCATTGTTGTTAATGTTTCGTCGAATATCAGAACGCTGAACAGCGTAATCAATAAAATACCGATCCCTTCCCACAGCGCATAGGCCACACCCAGCGCAATTTTCTTCACCGCAAATGAGAGGAAAATATAGGAAAGGGATATCATCACCAGCATTAAAATAAAACCGGTATTGCCCTCGCTGACGCTTGCCCATTTCATTGACAGCGTGCCGGTAATTTCAGCGAGGATAGCCAGGGCTAATAAGATCCAGTAAAACATGTTTTTCTCCTGCTTGAGAATATAATCCATCGTGGCCCGCTGCATGCAGCAAACCAAAAAAATATGAAATTAAATCAGACGGCTAAGCGCGTAGCGCCAGCTCAGGCAGAAGAGGTGACTATAGTGCGGTGCGCCAGTGTTGCTCACCAGCAATCAGGCAGAAGGAGGTAGAAAATAGAGCAGCGTTGTTTGAAGAATAGGTCCTGAACAAATTGTCCATAAAATTACAATTATCCGCGTTGTTGCTTCTCGTCTTTGCGGATGAAAATTGTCCTCGGTAGTTGAACACGCCAAATTTGTACCATAACTGAAGATTTTACTCAAAGTCTTTTCAATTCTTTACCCATCCCGTTTGATTTTGGTTAGTTTATTGCAGGACGTTTACCCTCTATTATAAATAAAAAGCTTTTTTTGGAGTCACCATGGCTAAACCCATTATTACCCTCAACGGGTTAAAAATTGTCATCATGCTGGGCATGCTGGTGATCATACTCACGGGCGTTCGTTTTGCCGCCGACATCATTGTGCCCTTTATTCTGGCCCTGTTTGTTGCGGTGATCCTTAACCCACTGGTCCGGCGCATGACGCGGCTGCGCATCCCGCGCGTGCTGGCAATTACCCTGCTAATTAGCGTCATTATTTTCGCCATGGTGTTACTGGTTGCGTATCTGGGTACCTCGCTGAACGAACTGGCGCGAACGCTGCCGAAATACCGTTCCTCGCTGGCGATACCGCTGCTGCAGCTTGAGCCCTGGCTTCAGCGCGCGGGAATAGAAGTCTCGGTTGAGGAGCTTCTTAAATATATCGACCCTAATGCGGCCATGACCATCGTCACAGGCCTGCTGACGCAGCTTTCCAATGCCATGACCTCCATTTTCCTGCTGTTTTTAACGGTGGTGTTCATGCTGCTGGAGGTGCCACAGCTGCCCGCAAAGTTACAGCAAATCATGGTTCGTCCGGTTGAAGGAATGGGAGCTATTCAGCGCGCGCTGGACAGCGTTTCACGCTATCTGGTACTGAAAACCGTCATCAGCCTGGTCACCGGGGTGGTGGTCTGGGGAATGCTGGTGGCGCTGGACGTCCGCTTTGCGTTCGTCTGGGGGTTACTGGCATTTGCGCTCAACTACATTCCTAACATCGGCTCCGTGCTGGCGGCAATCCCCCCTATTCTTCAGGTGCTGGTGTTCAGTGGATTTTATGATGCGCTGATTCTGCTGGCCGGCTATCTGGCGATTAACCTGGTGTTCGGGAATATTCTTGAACCACGAATGATGGGGCGCGGGCTGGGGCTTTCGACGCTGGTGGTCTTTTTGTCCCTGATTTTCTGGGGCTGGCTGCTCGGTCCCGTAGGCATGCTGCTCTCTGTTCCGCTGACCATCATCGTGAAGATTGGTCTGGAACAGACGGCGGGTGGGCAAAGCATCGCCGTGCTGCTGAGCGATATGAGCCATCAATAGCCGTCATTCCGCCATCGACATGAGGGGCTTGTTTGCCCTTCCTCCTTCACGGTAAGCCCTGAGCGCCCTCTGCCAGTCCGTCAGAGGGTACACCGTTCCGGGGCTGTACGCGCTGGCGCGCATCCGGGGCCAGATTTGATCGAACTCCGCGCGCCACGCCTCTGCGCTGAGCCCATCCAGATAGTTACGAATATGGAACCACGCCACGCGCGGCAGGGGCCGTTGCTGGCGGAAGGTCTGCCCGGAGAGCAGCCCGTAGCAGACAAATATGCCCTGCTCCGGCAGCACGCTCAGGATCGCTTCCGCCAGCGCCCCGCCGGTTGCATCGTAAACGACGTCGGCACGCGCGGCAACGGAGAGAATCCGCTGCATGTCATGCTGTGCGACAGGAACGATCCCCATCGCCGCCAGCCGTTCAGCGTGAGCGGGCGAACGATGAATACCGTACACCGCCTCTGCCCCCGCCAGACGCGCCCACTGCCCGAGCAGAATGGCGCAATCCGAACCGGCGGCCGTGAGCAGCACCCGCTTTCCCCGCGGTGGATAGTGGCTCAACATCATCTGCGCCGCCAGCGGGTTGATATAGGCCCGCGCGGCCAGGCGTGAATCGACATCATCCGGCACGGGTATCGCATACTCTGCCGGGCAATCCGCATAGCGCTGCCAGGTGCCCTGCCCGCGCAGCGGCAGAACGCGTTTACCCTGCAGATATGCAAAAGACGCGGGTGCCTGAATGACAACGCCGACGCCTTCATACCCCGCGACGGCGGGCAGCGGGGTTCTGTGGCGGTAAGCGCCGGTAATCGGAATGAGATCGGACGCGTTCACCGGCGCATACAGCATTTGCACGCGGAGGTATCCCGGCGCAAGCGCGCCCGGCGGCGCGGTTTCAGGTTGCAGAACAGATTCTGGCTCGCCAAAACGGCGATACCAGAGGGCCAGATTTTCCATTACGATCTCACGGCTGACGGCGGAATACTTAATCGCGCCAGCCCATTGCCGGTGCGACATGTTTGAGAATGGACTCAATCACGTGCGCATTGTAATCCACACCGAGCTGGTTCGGTACGGTCAGTAATAACGTATCAGCCTCGGCAATCGCCTCGTCCTTCTTCAACTGTTCAATCAGCCTGTCAGGCTCCGCGGCATAGCTGCGCCCGAAGATCGCGCGCGTTTTTTCATCAAGATATCCCACGCTATCGCTGTCGTTGCGGCTGGCGCCGAAGTACATCCGGTCGCGGTCGTCCATCAGGGCAAAAATACTGCGGCTGACCGAGACGCGCGGCTCGCGCGCATGCCCTGCCTCTTTCCACGCCTGACGATAGGCGCGGATCTGTTTTGCCTGCTGAATATGGAACGGTTCGCCGGTTTCGTCGTCTTTCAGGGTTGAGCTTTGCAGGTTCATGCCGAGCTTAGCGGCCCATACCGCCGTCGCATTCGAACCGGCGCCCCACCAGATACGCTCCCGCAGCCCTTCAGAATACGGTTCCAGGCGCAGCAGCCCAGGCGGATTGGGGAACATCGGCTGTGGATTCGGCTTTGCAAACCCTTCGCCGCGCAGCACCTCAAGCAGCACCTCGGTATGACGGCGCGCCATGTCCGCTTCGTTTTCTCCTTCCTGCGGTACATAGCCGAAATGACGCCATCCATCAATGACCTGCTCCGGGGAGCCGCGGCTGATGCCAAGCTGCAAACGGCCGCCGGAGATCAGATCTGCCGCGCCCGCATCCTCGGCCATATACATCGGGTTTTCATAGCGCATATCAATCACGCCCGTACCGATTTCAATGGTTTTCGTTTTCGCGCCTATTGCCGCCAGCAGAGGGAACGGCGAGCTAAGCTGACGGGCGAAGTGGTGCACCCGGAAATAGGCGCCGTCCGCGCCCAGCTCTTCAGCGGCCACGGCCAGGTCGATGGACTGCAGCAGCGTGTCTGCCGCCGAGCGCGTGCCGGACTGCGGAGAAGGCGTCCAGTGACCAAACGATAAAAAACCGATCTTTTTCATAACCCTGTGTCCTGATAATGCGTTGCGTTCTGTCCACTTTACGCATTACCCGGTAAGAATAAATGCCGTTTATTTAACGGAAAGCATCAAATAAATTGACGGAATAGAGCGGTTCGTCATTCCGCTCCATAATGGATATAATACCCCCCACTTTTTTCATGGCAGGTAAAACCGGCAATGGCTCTGATCCCTAAAAACTACGCGCGACTGGAAAGCGGCTATCGCGAGAAAGCATTAAAAATCTATCCCTGGGTCTGCGGACGCTGCTCGCGGGAGTTCGTCTATTCCAACCTGCGTGAATTGACGGTTCACCATATCGATCATGACCATACTAACAACCCGGAAGATGGCAGCAACTGGGAGCTGTTGTGCCTGTTTTGTCACGATCACGAGCATTCGAAATACACCGAAGCGGATCAGTACGGCACCACCGTGGTCGCCGGTGAAGACGCGCAAAAAGACGTGGGTGTCGCCACGTTTAACCCGTTTGCCGATTTAAAAGCGATGATGGATAAGAAGAAATAATCTTCTCGTCCGCTCGTGCTCCGCGATTTTAAAATGTCCAGGTGATAGCGGCGGTTGCAGACCCCTCATTACGCCGCATCACTATTGGGCTTTCATTCGCATGGTCGCCAAGCCAGGTATAGTCCGCGCTCAGGACCGTTCCCCAGTGAGCATCGAACTGATGGCTCCAGGTCAGGCTGGTGTCGACGCCATAAAATCCCCCCGGCGCTGAATAGCGGCGATAGCCGGTGCGGCGGCTCTGCTGCTCGCTGACCCCATACCAGGTATTCAGATAACGGCTGTCGCCAAACAGAGCCGCAGACTGAAGGGCGATCGTGTCCTCGCTGTTTTGTAGGGGAATCAACGTAACGGACGCCTGATAACTTACGCCCTGGCTGTCCGTTAACGGTAGCGTCGCCTTACCCTCAACGCTTAGCCAGGACGCAGCCTGCCAGCCGACGGCCAGGCCGGTATTCAGGGTGGCATCAATGTCCCCCATCCCTTTCAGATTGTTTGCGCCCTCACGCCAGCCAGAATTTTTCTCTGCCCTCCCGAGGTCGTAACCCAGCGTATGTTCCAGGTACCAACCGCTGTCGTTTTGCAGGTCATATCCCACTCCTTTTTGTGCATCAATAAAGAAAGCACCCTTGCGCCCCTGCAGCACAGGAACCACCTGCCACACCTGCTTGTCTGAGCCTGAATAACGGGGGGCATAGTGACCGCCCAGCCCGACGGTTAAAGAGCCGGAAGCGGCGTCATCATCCGCCTGCACACCTGAGGCAACGGTCATCAGAAGCGGAACGGTCATATACAGGCCTTTTTTTATCGCTATCATACTGTTCTCCACGCAGACGCTGGCGTCTGCTGATTCAGGGTCTGCCACACAATGTTGGCGCAGTATGGTTTGGCTAAATCAATGAATCGTCGGGATAGTGTTAAGAAACGGTCAAGGTGAACGGATGTTGTCCAGAAGAGTGCTGATTATTGAAGATGACGCCGATGCGGCTGGCGTGCTTGAAGCTTATTTACGTCGTGAAAATTACGATGTCACCATTACCGGAGACGGTCTTTCCGGGCTGGATATGGCGCAGCGGTGGAAACCCGACCTCATCCTGCTGGACGTGATGCTGCCCGGGCTTAACGGCACCGAAGTGCTGGCCGGACTGCGTCGTAAAAGCGATGTACCGGTGATCATGGTCACCGCCATGGGCGACACCCCCGATCGCATTGGTGCCCTGCGGTACGGTGCCGATGATTATGTTGTGAAACCCTATCATCCGGGAGAAGTCGTGGCTCGCGTACAGGCGGTGCTGCGACGCAGCAGTAAAAAAGAGACAGACGACGAGATCCTTCGCTGGCAAACGCTGGAGGTGGATGTGGCCGCCATTGTGGCGAGCGTGGATAACGGCGGCGACGCGCCCGTGATGCTCGATCTTACGCCAACGGAATTCTCGCTTCTGGCAACGCTGCTGCGCTCTCCCGCTCGCCCCTTTTCCCGTCAGTACCTGCTGGAACACTGTCTGCCGGAAAGCGAGGCGCTGGAGCGCGTGGTGGACACCCATATTTATAACCTGCGTAAAAAACTCGAAGCGGCGGGTATTTCCGGCGTGTTGATTAACGTTCGCGGCGTGGGATACAGGTTCAGACAACCATGATAAAAAACCGGCACTCCTCTCTCTGGCGCTGGATTTGCGCGCGTATCCTGGCACTGGCCATCGGCAGCGTGATCGTCATTGCCACCTGCATGTGGCTACGTTATGCGGTACAGAACTACTGGATAATGGGCAGAATGCCAGCGGCGGTCCGGCAGGAATTTCTGACGCTCAGCCAGAACCCACAGGCCGATCCGGCCCGCTTCCACAGCATTGTGGATACCTGGTGGGGGCTGAGTTATTCCACGCCATCCATCGCCTCTGCGGACTGGGTTACGGTGGCCCTGCTGGTGCTGGTGATGATCCCGTTTATTGTGGTGATGGGGTTAAAACACGCCCGACCGCTGGCGCTGCAGTTCAGCCGTCTTCGCGATGCCGCCAAAGATGTCGCCGACGGGCAGTTTGGCCGTCAGGCTGAACTGGTCAAGGATGCGCCAGCGGAAATGGTCAGCTTTGCAAACGACTTTAACTCCATGACGGGGCAACTCGCCCGCTATGAAAAAGAGCTCCGCGCCTCGCACGTCGCGATGGCGCACGAGCTGCGTTCGCCCCTGACGGCCGCCATTGGTCGTCTGCAGGGCATGTTGGACGGTGTGTTTGATGCCAGCCCGGTGCAGCTGGGAATGGTGATGAAACAGCTTCAGCATCTTAATCGCCTGACCGATGAGCTCCACCTTCTCTCGTTAGCGGACGCGGGAAATCTGGTGCTGGAAGAGCAGGCCTTTTCTCTGGATGAGCTTATTCAGGAGCGGGCGGCCTGGATCATGCCGCAGGCCGAAGCGCATCATTTTACGATTACGCTGCGTAACCCGCGTACGTGCCCGTTCAGAGGCGATGCGTTCCGCATGGGGCAGGTATTTACTATCCTTATGGAAAATGCACTACGCTACGGGCGCGAAGGCGGCCATCTTGAGGTGGCGCTGCACTACGCCAGCGGGCATTACGCTATTGAATTTCACGATGACGGACCGGGCGTATCCCCCCAGTTCTTACCGGACATGTTTAAGCGCTTTAGCCGTGAGGAGCAGTCCCGCGCGCGGCATTCCGGCGGCAGCGGCCTCGGTTTGTCTATCGCCCGGGCGATTTGTCAGGCCCATGGGGGCACGATCGAGGCCTCATTACCGGAAACGGGCGCCCTTGCTGTGCGTATTTTGTTACCCTGGCAGCCGTCCGGTAATGAAAATATCCACTCTTGATAAACCCTTGACAGAACATCGAATCTTTCTCGACGTAGCGCGCATTTAATAACGCCCTCATCTTTATGGAGCGGCGTTATGTCAGACGAATTTGTTCTCTCCCTCCGCCACTGCCTGCACCATCTGTACGGCGTGGCGCGCACTCTTTCCTGGGTAAATTTTCTCCCTCTGGTCCTGCTCGCGCTGGTGATTTTTCCGCTCACCGGCTGCGGTGACAAACAGGAAAATAAGCCTGCCCCAGTGCGTACGGTGCGCTACGTCGTCGTACGTACAGCCCAAACCCTCCCCGCGCTGGAAAGGACCGGTGAGGTCCATGCCCGCGATGAAACGACGCTGAGCTTTCAAACCGGGGGGCGAATACTGACGCGCAGCGTTGATATTGGCGATCGGGTTAATGCCGGACAGCTGCTGGCCACACTTGAAAATACCACCGGACAAAATCAGCTCGACAGCGCAACGGCCGACTATGAAGGGGCCACAGCCTCAGCGCAGGTTGCCGCGCTTAACGTCAGCCGAATGCAAAAGCTCATGCCGACGGGCGCAATAGCCCGCACGCAACTCGACAGCGCCCGCGCGGACTGGCTTGTCGCCCGCGCGCGATTAAAAAGCAGCGAGGCCGCGTGGCGTAACGCCCGCGAAAGCCTTGGCTGGACGCGCCTTATCGCTCCACAAACCGGCACGATCACCGAGGTGAGCGCCTCTGCGGGCCAGGTTGTCAGCGCGGGGCAGACGGTGCTTACGCTGGCAACCGGCGAAGCCCGCGACGTAGCGTTTGATATCGCCACGCCCGATGCGATACCGCCGCTGGATAAGGCGGAATTGCGGGTTTCCCTGCTCAGCGACCCGTCGGTACAGGCATCTGCCGTGCTGCGGGATATCACCCCGCAGGCCGATCCTCAGACCCGCACCTGGCGCGTCAGAGCCACCCTGATAAACCCGCCAGCGGCGATAGCGCTGGGTGCCAGCGTCACCGTCACCCTGCCCTCGACTGGCCCGCGAGGTTACGTCATTCCCGCATCGGCGCTGAGCCGAACAGGGGATAGACCGGCGGTGTTCGTGATTAACCCGCATTCGCAGGCGCAGCTGCGCGCGGTGGTGCCTGCCTGCTATACGGCCTCCTCGGTGATTATCGCCTCCGGCCTTGAGCCAGGCGACCGGGTGATTACGGCTGGCGTGAGCAAACTCCGTTCCGGAGAGCCGGTGGTACCCGGGGAGGTTCAGCCATGAACACGAAACCGGAAGCGAAATTTAACCTGTCCGCATGGGCGCTTAACCATCAGCAGATGGTCAGTTTCTTCATGCTGCTGATCGTGGCGATGGGCGTGTTCTGCTATGAAAAACTGCCGCGTAATGAAGATCCGGTTTTTACCATTAAAACGGCGGTCGTCTCCGCGCAGTGGCCGGGCGCGTCCGTAACGGACACCACCCGTCTGCTGACCGATACGCTTGAAAAAAAGCTGCAGGAAACGCCCTGGCTTGATTATCTCGAAAGTGAAACCCGCGCCGGGAGCGTGGTTATCCATGTGAATCTCCGTGACAATACCCCGCCGCAAAAGGTGCAGGACATTTGGTATCAGATCCGCAAAAAAATGCAGGACATCGCGCCGTCTTTACCGGAAGGCGTTCAGGGCCCGGCCGTGAACGACGAATTTGACGATACGTTCGGCACGATTTACGGCTTTATTCCCGACGGCTACACCTTACGGGAAGTGCGGGATCGCGTTGAGACAATACGTCGTGAGCTCGCCTCCTTGCCAGATATCGGCAAAACCACCCTGCTGGGCGAACAGCAGGATCAGATGGTTCTCGCCTTTTCTCCGGCCCGTCTGGCGGGTATGGGACTGGATATTCAGGCAGTCGCCGATGCGCTGCGGGCGCAAAACGCGGTTGTCCCGGCTGGCGTTATGCGTACCGGGCAGGAGAACATCGCGCTCAAGGTCAGCGGGGCGCTCACGTCCGAAGAGAGTTTACGCGCCGTCACGCTGCACATTAACAATCGCTATATTCCGCTGACCGATATCGCCACCGTCACCCGGGAAGCCGCCGAGCCGCCGGCCCCCGCGTACCGGGTAAACGGCAAACCGGCCATCGGGCTGGCGGTGTCAATGGCGCCAACGGGCAACATGCTGCGTTTTGGCGCCGCGCTGAACGCCAGAATGACAGTCCTCAGCGCCGGGCTGCCGCACGGTATTGAGATGGTGAAAGTTGCCGATCAGTCGGCGGTGGTCAGTGACGCGGTAAGTGGTTTTGTCCGGGTGCTTATTGAAGCTGTTGTTATCGTGCTGGCGGTTTCATTTGTCTCGCTGGGTTTGCGGGCGGGGCTGGTGGTGGCTGCGGCCATTCCGCTGGTGCTCGCCATGACGTTTGCCGGCATGATGCTCGCCGGCATCGGGCTTCAGCGTATCTCGCTTGGGGCGCTGATCATTGCGCTGGGTCTGCTGGTGGATGACGCCATGATCGCCGTCGAAACGATGGTCTCCCGACTGGAAGCCGGGGATTCCCGTCGGCATGCGGCCACCCATGCATTCAAAACGACGGCCTTCCCGATGCTCACCGGAACCCTGGTGATGATTGCCGGGTTTATTCCCGTTGGTTTTGCGGCCTCCAGCGCCGGTGAATATTGTTTTTCCCTGTTTGCGGTAGTGCTGATTGCCCTGCTCTGCTCCTGGGTTGTCGCGATCCTGTTTTCGCCGCTGACGGGCACGTGGCTGCTGCCGGAGAAGGTCAGACATCGCGCGGCAGGCCCAGGAAGGATCGCGCGCGGGTACGGGCGGCTTTTAGGGCTGGCGCTACGTCACCGGCTCGCCACCGTGCTGATTGCGCTTTCCGCGCTGGGGCTGTCCGTGTACGGCACGACGTTTATGCAGGGTGAGTTCTTCCCGGCGTCGGACCGGCCTGAGCTGCTGGTCAGCCTGACGCTTCCGGCCAACGCGTCGCAGCCCGAAACGTTAAGAGAGGTGGAAAAGCTGGAACACGCGCTGGCCGGCAACAGCAATGTCGAGCGCTACTCGACGTACGTCGGGTCAGGAGCCATCCGTTTTTACCTGCCGATGGACGTGCTGCTGGAAAATGAAAACATCGCCCAGATTGTGGTGGTGGCGAAGGATCTTCAGGCGCGGGATCGTCTGCATGGGCAGTTGAACAGGCTGCTGGCGGCGCAGTTTAGCGACATCATCACGCGCGTGTCGCCCCTGGAGCTTGGGCCGCCCGTCGGCTGGCCAATCAAATACCGGGTGAGTGGGCCTGATTATCTGCAGGTCCGGGCGCTTGCGAACCGTCTGGCCGACGCGATTGGCCAATCGCCGCTGTCGCGCGAGGTTAACCAGACGGCCGGAGAGCCGGAGAGGATCATTACTCTGAAGGTGAATCAGACGGCGGCCAGGGCGGCAGGAATATCGTCAGAAGCTCTCGCCCGCACCTTGAATACCCTCTGGTCCGGCAGCGTTGTCACCTCGGTCAGGGATAACGATCGCCTTGTCGACGTGGTGCTACGGGCCACGGACAATGAACGTCACAGCACCGCCACCTTCTCCTCGCTGACCGTTCAGGGGAATGACGGTAAAAAAATTCCGCTCAGCGCCGTCGCGACGCTGGTCTGGAGCGTGGACGATCCGGTCATCTGGCGTCGACAGCGGTTGCCTTTTATTACGGTGCAAACTGACCTCGCGCCGGGGCTGAGGGCCGAAGCGGTATCGGCGGCGCTGCGTCCGGCGATCGACACGCTGCGCGCGGAGCTGCCTGCCGGTTACAGCATAGAAGAAGGCGGCGCGGTTGCCGAATCAGATAAGGGGAACAGCTCCGTTTTTAGCGTTCTTCCGGTGACGCTTGTCATCATGTTGATGCTGCTGATGCTTCAGCTGCGCCGATATTCCCGGATGCTGCTGGCGCTTCTGATGGCCCCGTTTGGTTTACCGGGGATCGTGCTGGCTATGCTGCCCGGCGGCACGCCGATGGGATTTGTCGCGCTGCTGGGCGTCATCGCCCTGGCGGGGATGATCGTGCGTAACGCGGTGATACTGATTAGCGAGGTAGACAGTAATCTTGCTCAGGGGATGACAAACGATGCCGCGATTGTGGCGGCCGCGGAGCATCGGGCCAGACCCATCTGTCTGACCGCCTGCGCCGCCATTCTGGGCATGATCCCGATCTCTCATCAGGTATTCTGGGGGCCAATGGCCTATGCGATTATCGGCGGGCTGCTGGTCGCGACGCTGGTAACGCTGACCGTATTACCCGCGTCGTTTAGCCTGCTGTTACAGTGGGGCACTCAGCGCAAAGCCGCAGAAGAAAGGTGAGCTGAGGCTCAATCATTCCCCGGCAGATTACACAGCAGTCAGCGCAAAACGGTTCCTCAGGATCCGGGGGATCTCAACCTCCGTCAGCTGCTGCGGCTAAACTGCGCAAACGAACCCACGCCTCACCTGCTGAATGCCATGGAACAGATTGGCGCGCGGTGTCATGAACTGGCGGGCTCCTCTCCGGTGGCGGTTTTACACTAAACTTTCCAGCCACTCGGTAAAGGCCCGCACCTTGCGGGAGAGATGGCGGTGTGGATAGAGAAGCGACAATTTACGATCCGGGGAGCGATGCTCCGGTAACACTTCAACCAGTTGGCCGCGGTCAATATAGGGCTGCAGAAAAAGATTCATCCCCTGTATTAACCCTAACCCGGCCAGGCCCGCCGCGATGTAGGCTTCGGAGTTATCCACGACCAGCTTGCCGGGCAACGTTATTTCCGCAATGCCTTCTGGCGTAGTAAACGTCCAGGGTTGAATTTTTCTGCTGTTGTTATTAATCCAGTTGATGGCCTGATGTTTGTATAAATCATCCAGCGTTTCTGGCGTACCGTGTTTTGCCAGCCAGGCCGGGCTGGCACAGGTCGTGATTTTAATGTTCCCGATTTTGCGCGCGACATAGTCACCATCGTCCAGCTCCCCCACTCGCAGCACGCAGTCCAGGCCATCGCGTAGCATATCCCGACGGCGGTCAGAGCTGCTCAGTATGATGTCGATTTCAGGATGCTGCCGATAAAAATCCGGCAGGTTGGGTATGACCCTCAGCGCCGCAAAAGCGATGGGCATATCCACCCGCAACTGACCGTGTATTGCCCGGCCAGTGCCAAACGACTCCAGTAAATCGTCCGCCTGCGCCAGCAGGGGTTTACTTCGGCGATAAAACGCCTCGCCGTCCGGCGTCAGGCTAATCCGCCGCGTTGTTCTCTGCAGCAAACGCGTGCCGCTGTGCTGCTCCAGATGCTGTAACGCTTTGGTGACCGCCGGACGGTGGATCTGCAGATTTTCCGCCGCCTGGGTCAGGCTGCCCGACTCGACAATTTCAATGAAAACTCTAATTGATTCAAAGAGATTTAGTTGCATTGGTTGTCTCTTTTGCCGTCACAGGAATGTCAGGATTATTACTTATTTTATAACAGTGATGAATCTTTTTGGCTATTTTTCCTAACAATCTTCCGCCCTACACTCTCCTCCATTCAAACGTGAGGAATATTCTGCTATGAAAAATAACCGTATCTGTCAGATCCTGGGGATCGAAAAGCCTGTTATTCAGGGACCGTTATCCTGGCTTACTGATGCCCGTTTAGTGGCCGCGGTCAGCAATGCAGGAGGACTCGGCGTGCTCGGCCCCAACGCAGGGTTAACCGCCGATACCGCGGTCTCCACGCCGGAAGAAACCGCCGAAAAAATGCGGGAAGAAATTCGCAAAACCAAACGGCTGACCGAAAAACCCTTCGGCGTGAACCTGATCCCCACCGCCGTTAATGACGTCTGGACCGGGCCAATTCTTAAGGTGATAAAAGAGGAAGGCGTCAGGGCCGTGGTGTATACGGGCTATGGTGAAGGCAGCATTATTCCTGCGCTGTTCAGTGAATTAAAAGAGGCGGGTATTGCCATTATCTACCGCGACATTAATCCCACCCCGGAAAACACCCGTCTCGCGGAAGACGCAGGGGCTGACATTATTGTGGCCACCGGTTTTGATGAAGGCGGTACCTTACCCGCAACGGCGCTTGGCACCTTTTCCATCGTGCCGCTGATTGCCGATGCCGTGGAGCATGTTCCGGTGATGGCGGCGGGCGGTATTACCGATCGCCGCACCGCCAGAGCGGCGCATGCGTTAGGTGCGGAAGGCGTGTTTGCCGGTTCGGTCTTTATCAGTACCGTAGAAAGCCGCGTGCCGCAGGAGGTCAAAGAGAAAATTGTTGCCGCCAACGGCCTGGACCTGCTGCTTTTCCGCACCGTCCCTCACTACTATCGTTCTCTGCCCGGCAAGCTGGCGGAAAAACTGGCGGCGATGGATAAAGCTGGCGCAAGCAATGAAGCGCTGGGCAAGGCGATGGGAGGATTGCGGGGCCTGCGCCTGGGCATGCTGGAAAATAACACCGATGAAGGTTATATCGCGCTCGGCACGGGGATCGGGAATATCCGCAGCGTGAGAAGCGTGGTCGAGGTTGTCGATGCGTTAACGGTTGAGTAAGCCCTTAACCCTGATGCTATGGACGCTGCACAGGAGCGGCGTCCGTAAACCGTCTTCGGCTCTTTGTCACACATAGCCGCCTTTTACCTCGCCACCGGTAAATCCGCGTACCGCGTCGTATAGGCCGGTGACAGCATCTCGCGCTTCATCGCCCAGGCTTTCTCAATCCCCTGCCCGGCAAACCATATTTTCCCTTTGCCGGAATGATTTAAGCTGTCGATGGTTTCCATCAGCGCCGCGCTGTTGGCGCTCGGGCGGTTATCGTCAAACAAATTCAGCTGGGCAACGCCGCTGCTGAAAAAGTCTGCCAGCATCACCCCCGCTTTCATATAGCGATATCCGTCAAGCCAGATACGACCCAGCGCCTCAGTGGCGGCACGGATGATATCGCGCGAATCATTGGTGGGCGTCATCAGGGTGACGGAAGCCTGATTGCCGTAATAAATTTCGTTGTCGGCATGCGGGCTGGTGCGCACAAACACGCTGATAAAGCGGCAATACTGATGCTCGCCACGCAGTTTTTCCGCAGCACGTTCTGCATAGGCGCAAATGGCCTGGTGCATCTCCTCGTACTGCGTAATACGGTGTCCAAACGAACGACTACAGATAATTTGCTGCTTCGTAGGAGTAAACTCTTCCAGATCGAGGCAGGGCTCACCTCGAAGCTCGCGCGCCGTGCGCTCCATTACCACGTTAAAATGTTTGCGGATGACCCAGGATGACGCTTCCGCCAGCTCCAGCGCCGTGGTTATCCCCATCGCGTTAAGCTTTTTCGTGATGCGTCGTCCTACGCCCCACACCTCCTCCACCGGAACCTTTGCCAGCAGCTTACGCTGCCGTCCACGATCCGAGAGATCGACCACGCCACCGGTGGCTGACCACCGCTTCGCCGCATAGTTGGCCAGCTTCGCCAGCGTTTTAGTCGGCGCAATCCCGACGCCCACGCTTAAGCCTGTGTTTTTAAAGACCTGCGTACGCATCTGATGACCGAATGCTTCCAGCGAGATGCAGTTGCTGACACCCGAAACGTTCACAAATGCTTCATCGATGGAGTAGATCTCAATGGCCGGCGCGAGATCGGTCAGCGTCTGCATCACCCGGCTGCTGAGATCGGCATACAGCGCATAGTTGGAGCTAAAGACGTAAACCCGCGACGGATACCCCTTCTCTTTGAATTTAAAATAGGGCTCCCCCATTTTTATGCCGAACTGCTTTGCCTCCCGCGACAGCGAAATAATACAGCCGTCGTTATTGGACACCACCACGATGGGCTTACCCACCAGATCGGGGCGAAACACCCTCTCGCAGGAGGCATAGAAGCTATTCACATCAACCAGCGCGAACATGTTTATGCGTTTTGAGCGTATGAGTGACGACACCGAAGATTTGCAGCTCCTCTTCGGACTGAAAGGCGATCGGCTGATAGCGGGCATTACGCGGCAGCAGCCGCAGAACAGGGCGGGTCTGTAGCTCTTTCACCGTAAACTCGCCGCCGACCGACGCCACAACAATGTCCCCGTGCTCGGCATTTAACGAGCGGTCTACCACCAGCAGATCGCCGTCGCTAATCCCTGCGCCGATCATGGAGTCCCCGCTCACTTTGATAAAGTAGGTCGCACTGGGGTGCCTGACCGCCAGCCGGTTAAGATCGAGACGATCCTCCACATAATCCTGCGCAGGGCTTGGAAAGCCACAGGCAACACGCTCAAGATATAGAGGTAATTCAATAAGTTGCTTTGGATGATAAGAAAAGAGAGTGTCCATAAATGCCTTTCCCGCCAGATACTGTATATAAACACAGTATTACGGATTACGGCACAGGATCAAGGTCATTTCCGACAAAGACCGCAAACGCGTTGAAGTTTGAGCGGATTTAATTTAGCAACCTCTCCTGCTGGCGATCGCAGATGGGCCAACCAAAAGTCATAAAAAAGTCATTAGCGAACACTTTTAAAATCACTTCATATAAAAAAGATCATTAAATCACTATAGAAACACTATCAATTGACTTACACATCAGAATAACGCATATTTTAGGGCACGAATTATCAAGACTTTTGGAGGACGTTTTCTATGCCAGCCCGTGACTATCCCGACAAGCGAGTTGCCCGCGGTTTAGCAAAGGAGGCCGATCTCAGGATGTTGAGCGCCCGCATTGAGCCTGACCTGATGGAATACATCAGAATCACCGCCTTTGAGACGCGAAAAAGCAAGCAGGAAATTGTGGCAGAAGCGTTAGCGCTTCACAGACAAAAAAGTCAATGCGGAGTCTGAGCAGGCAAAGCCTGGAAGTGTCCTTCCGGCTTTGCCCATGCTGTGATTAACCCATCAGCGCATTCAGTTTTTCAAGTGCTTCAGGCGGCAATTGCACCTCTCCCGCCGCGAGGTTTTGCCGCAGATGCGCCACGGATGACGTGCCGGGGATCAGCAGGATGTTCGGCGACCGTTGCAGCAGCCATGCCAGCGCAACCTGCATCGCCGTTGCGCCCAGGGAATCCGCGACGGCCTGCAGGCCGGTGGACTGCAGTGGCGTGAAGCCTCCCAACGGGAAGAACGGCACATACGCAATCCCCTGCTGCGCCAGTAAATCCACCAGCGCATCGTCGCCGCGGTTCACAATGTTGTACATGTTCTGCACGCAGACGACCTGCACCATCTTCCGCGCTTCCGCCACCTGCGTGGCCGTGACGTTGCTCAGACCAATGTGGCGTACCAGCCCCTGCTGCTGTAATTCTGCGAGGGTGGAAAGCGGTTCAGCAATCGATCCTTCTGCCGGGCCGTGTGCGCTAAACATGATCCGCAGGTTCACCACGTCCAGCACATCCAGCTTCAGGTTGCGCAGGTTGTCATGCACCGCCTGGGTCAGCTCCTGCGCGGAAAAGGCCGGCAGCCAGGCCCCTTTGTCATCGCGACGGGCACCGATCTTAGTGACGAGGGTGAGATCGTCCCGGTAAGGATGAAGCGCCTCGCGGATCAGCTGGTTCGTCACATGCGGGCCGTAAAAATCGCTGGTATCGATATGATTCACACCCGCCGCCACGGCTTCGCGCAGCACGTCCAGCGCGGCCTGTTTATCCTTCGGCGGGCCAAATACGCCCGGCCCGGCAAGCTGCATTGCCCCGTAGCCCAGTCGTTTCACCGTTCGCGTTCCGAGCGCGTACGTCCCGCTTTTATCAATGCTGCTCATGTTAACCTTCCTCATAAAATGATCCGGATTTACAACAGGTTCCTGACCGAAGCCCTAAGTTAAGCGCGAGTTAAATTAAAGTTTAAATTCTATACGACGATAGTATGGGTGTACCTCTGCATCTTTTCTAACGGACGACCGCTATGCTGAAAAATCTGCACGTGATTACCGGAATTATCTTTGCCCTCACCATATTCTGTCTGCTGCAAGTTGTCACGGGAGGGTTGTTCTACTCTGCCGTCAGCAACGATCGCCATAACTTCCAGAACTCCGGCGTGCTGAATGCCCAGCAGGAAAGCCTGAGCGACAGCGTGAACACGCTGGTGAAAACGCGCGTTACCGTCACCCGCGTGGCAATCCGCTACCTGAAGAACCAGCGCGACCCGGCATCCCTTGCCGCGATTAACAAACTGCTCGGCACCGCAGGCGACTCGCTGGCTAAAGCTGAAGCCTATAACAAAGAATGGCAGAAAATGCCGCAGGTTAACGGCCAGAATGCGGCGTTAACCGACGAGATGCAGAAGTCATGGAATCAGATGCACGAGGTGATGCGTTTGTCGATTGAGTATCTGCGTGCCGACAACTACCAGGCCTATGGCGATCTGGACGCTCAGCAGGCCCAGGACGACATGGAAGCGGTCTATAACCGCTGGCGCGCCGAGAACAACACGCTGCTGAAGGCGGCAACCGAAGAGAACCAAAGCAGCTTCACGCAGATGCAGTGGACGCTGGCAGCCATTTTCCTGGCCGTTATCGCCGTGCTGGTGGTGATCTGGCAGGGTTTACAGCACCTGCTGTTAAAACCGCTCAACGCCATCATGAACCATATTCGCGCCATTGCGGGAGGCGATCTGACGCAGGATATCACCCTCTCTGGCCGCAATGAGATGGGCCAACTGGCGGCTGGCCTGCACGAGATGCAGCAGTCGCTGGTGACGACCGTCAGCGCCGTACGCGGCAGCACCGACTCCATCTACACCGGCGCGGGTGAAATTGCCGCAGGGAGCAACGATCTCTCCGCCCGCACCGAAGAGCAGGCCTCCTCGCTCGAAGAGACAGCCGCCAGCATGGAAGAGCTGACCGCAACGGTTAAACAGAACTCCGATAACGCCCGTCAGGCGACGCTGCTGGCGAAGAATGCCTCTGAAACAGCGGCTCGCGGCGGCCACGTCGTGGATAACGTGGTGCGCACCATGAACGAAATTGCCGACAGTTCGCAGCAAATCGCTCATATTACCGGCGTGATTGACAGCATTGCGTTCCAGACCAACATTCTGGCGCTTAACGCCGCGGTGGAAGCCGCACGCGCAGGCGAGCAAGGCCGCGGGTTTGCGGTTGTCGCCGGTGAAGTTCGTACGCTGGCCAGCCGCAGCGCGCAGGCGGCGAAAGAGATCAAAGGGCTTATTGAGAACTCCGTCAGCCGGGTGAACACCGGTTCTGAGCAGGTCAGCGAAGCGGGCGCGACTATGAAGGAGATTGTCGCCGCCGTCACCCGCGTCACCGATATCATGGGCGAGATTTCGTCCGCATCGGATGAGCAGAGCCGCGGAATTGAGCAGGTGAGCCTGGCCGTGTCGCAGATGGACAGCGTGACGCAGCAAAACGCCGCGCTGGTGCAGCAGTCCGCCACGGCGGCAGCGGCGCTGGAAGATCAGTCCGAACAGCTGCGTCAGGCCGTGGCCGCGTTTCGTCTGAACGGTAAAGCAAACGCCACCGCCCCACGCCCGGCCAACGTTAAAACACCGCAACTGCTGCGTCCGGCAACTGCTAACGCCACCTCCGACAGTAACTGGGAAACCTTCTAAGCCTCAGGCGGGCGAAGATATCGCCCGCTAACGGCTGCGCTTGGCGTGCCGTTCCCAGTTCTCCTGCTTCGCGTCGTCGGATTTTCGCAGGGAAACATAGCAAGCCCCGCTGCCGCCGTGATGCGGCAGCGCCACGCAGAACGCCTGTACTTCCTCGAACTCGGTTAACCAGCGTGCCAGATAGCTACGCACCACATTAGGATGCGAATTTTGCTCGCGCCCTTTCCCGTGGATGATGATGAGGTTACGTAATCCGTCACGACTGGCCTGGCGAATAAAGGAATACAGCATCTGGCGGCAGCGTTCAGCGGGCTGACGCAACAGATTTAAGCTGGCCTGTCGGGAGTATTTACCCGAACGCAGCTTATCAATAACGCCCTGCTGGACGCCTTCGCGCTGGAACGCCAGCGGCTCGTCAAGCGGCAATAGCTCAAGGAAACCCAGGGTCAGAAAGTTGTCGAGCTGTTCGGTATCGATGTCCTGGCGAGCCCGGGTATTACGGCTTTGCTGCCAGTGGATATCGGTGCAGCGTTTCAGGGGCTGGACATCCTCCATGGCGTCAAGAAAAAGGGATTTGTCGTCAGGGTTCATGGAAATCCTCCGGCTACATCTGGGCTTGTACTATACCTGCGCCAGACAGGTGTCTCAATAACCCTTAGAAGATGAGGCACGAGATAAATATTAACCCGATGAATATATATAGTCATTATAAAATGCACTTAAACCTGACTTAACTAAAACCCCAGCAACGGTAAAATAGGTGATTTGCGTTAAATTTTTCTAAAATCAGTCATTCACCTTCCTTTCATTTTTCGGGAAAGGTGTTATAACTAAATTTACCTGCCTCATGGATATAATACCCAGGACTTGCGAAAGGACGCACTGCTGTGTGTACTATAGGGTCTGTCTGATGTCGGGCAGACTCTGTTTTTTTATTATGCGACATTCACTCTGAAACTATTTTCCTCGCCTCCCTTCTGAATTGCGTAATTAATGATTCGGCAAGCGGAGTTTGACGAGAATCCCGGCGCTGAATTAAATAATATGCGGCTTTTGGAAGCGACTCGGCAACCGGCAGAATCACCAGACGGTGCGCCAGCAGCGGATCACAGCCTAACTCCTGTGGAAGGATACTTAAAAAATCACTTTGCGCAACAAGGCTAATGCAGGAAGAAAAGGTTTCGCACACTACGCCAATCCGCGGTATTTGCGAGCGGTGGCTAAATAGATCTTCTAATTGCTTATAATAACTTCCCCGCGGCGTTGGCATTGTCCAGTTATAATGCAGCAGATCGTTAATGGATGTTGCCCCTGTCGCCGGATGCCCTTCCCGGCAAAATACCGCAAACGGTTTTTCGAAGAGTTTTTCAAACGTAAACTCATGGTCGTAAGGCCCCTGATAATAGGTGTTGATGGTGAAGTCCAGTTCGCCCTGGCGTAATTCATTGATCATCGACACCAGCTGCCCTTCCATAATTCGCACTTTAACCTGCGGGTGCTGGGCGTGAAAACGGGTGATGACGGCGGGCATCAGGCTGCGTGACACGCTGGCCCCCATCCCGATATTGATCTGCCCGGCCAGATCCCCCTGCCGCTGGCGAATGTCATCCTGCGCCGCACGCAGCTCTTCCAGAATCAGCATGGCGCGCTGGTAAAATCCTTCCCCGCACTCGGTCAGCGCAACGCCTTTACTCCGGCGAACAAAAAGCTGCGCCGCCATGCCCTCCTCCAGCTCTTTGATGGATTTGGTCAGCGCCGGCTGCGAGAGATTCAGCGTCCGGCTGGCACCGCGAATGCTGCCCTGACGCGCCACTTCAACAAACGCCCGGATTTGATGAAATTTAATCTGAAATGACATAGCCCAACCGATAACCGTTGTTTATCAGAGTAAAGAAACTGTCATCTACTTTAATGGAAAGGGATGTGCGAGGGTAATTCCTGAACGGTTAAAACTGTGAAAAAACGGTTAGTGATAAGTAAAAACTATCACAGCGTGAAGCAGTTCACATTTTTTAATGATGACAGGAACAGATATGGACACACTGGCGCAGTACATCCAGACATTAGCCCCCCAGCTGATCGCATGGCGTCGCGATTTTCACCATTTTGCGGAATCCGGCTGGGTAGAGTTCCGTACCGCCGCAAAGGTCGCGGAAATTCTTGACTCCCTGGGCTACGAACTGGCGATGGGTCGCGACGTGATCGATGCCGAAAGCCGTATGGGGCTGCCCGATGACGCTACCCTTTCGCGAGAGTTTGCCCGTGCGCGGTCACAGGGCGCGCCTGAGAAATGGCTGGCACCGTTTGAAGGCGGATTTACCGGCATTGTGGCGACCCTGAATACCGGACGACCGGGCCCGACGCTGGCGTTTCGCGTCGACATGGATGCCCTTGATTTAAGCGAAGCGCTCGACGACAGCCATCGCCCGTTCCGCGACGGTTTTGCCTCCTGCAACGCGGGAATGATGCACGCCTGCGCGCACGACGGCCACACCACCATTGGCCTGGGGCTGGCAAAGGTGCTTAAGCAGAACGAAGCGCAGCTCAACGGTACCGTCAAGCTGATCTTCCAGCCTGCCGAGGAAGGCACCCGCGGCGCGCGCGCCATGGTCGCCGCCGGGGCGCTGGACGGCGTGGACTATTTTACCGCCATCCATATTGGTACCGGCGTCCCCGCCGGAACGGCGATCTGCGGCAGCGATAACTTTATGGCAACCACCAAGTTCGACGTGAACTTTACCGGCGTTGCCGCACACGCGGGCGGCAAACCGGAGGATGGACGTAACGCCCTGCTTGCCGCCGCGCAGGCCGCCCTCGCCCTGCACAGCATCGCCCCGCACAGCGAAGGCGCTTCCCGCGTCAACGTCGGCGTGATGCAGGCGGGTAGCGGCCGCAACGTGGTGCCCGCAAATGCACTGATTAAGGTTGAAACCCGCGGCGAAAGCGAAGCAATAAACCAGTATGTCTTTGAACGCGCGAAGGCTGTCATTACCGGCGCGGCCGCGCTCTATGGCGTGAGCGCGGAGATGCGCCTGATGGGGGCAGCCACCTCCAGCGCGCCGACGCCGGCCTGGGTTGATTACCTGCGTGAACAGGCGAGCCAGGTATCGGGAATTGTGCACGCAATCGATAAGGTGAAAGCGCCAGCAGGCTCTGAAGACGCCACGCTGATGATGGCCCGCGTGCAGCAGAACGGCGGCATGGCATCGTATATGGTGTTCGGCACGGATTTGAGCGCCGGACATCACAACGAAAAATTCGACTTCGATGAGCAGATCATGGCTGTCGCCATTGAAACGCTGGCGCGAACTGCGCTCAATTTCCCGTGGACGCGAGGTGTGTAATGCAGGAGAACTACGCTTTTATTGCCGATGCCATCGACACGCGATGTCAGACGCTAACCGATATTGCCGACGCGATTTGGGATCATCCCGAAACCCGCTTTGAAGAGTTCTGGTCCTCCAGACGGCTCGCTGACGAGCTGGAAGCCGAGGGCTTTACGCTGACCCGCGAGGCAGGCGGTATCCCAAATGCCTTTATCGCCAGCTTCGGCAGCGGAAAACCGGTTATCGCTCTGCTGGGCGAGTACGACGCGCTGGCCGGGCTAAGCCAGCAGGCGCACTGCGCGACGGCGCAATCCGCCACGCCGGGGGCGAACGGCCACGGCTGCGGGCATAACCTGCTGGGTACCGCGGCGCTTGCGGGCGCGGTGGCGGTAAAAAGCTGGCTGGAGCAGCACGGCGGCAGCGGAACGGTGCGTTTTTACGGCTGTCCCGGTGAGGAAGGCGGCTCCGTGAAAACCTTTATGGTACGTGAAGGTCTGTTTGATGACGTTGATGCCGCCGTCACCTGGCACCCGGAGGCCTTTGCCGGGATGTTTAACGTCAGCACGCTCGCCAACATTCAGGCGGCCTGGCGTTTTCACGGCGTGGCGGCACATGCAGCCAACTCGCCCCATTTAGGGCGCAGCGCGCTGGACGCCGTGACGCTGATGACTACCGGCACCAACTTCCTTAACGAGCACATCATAGAGAAAGCGCGCGTCCATTACGCCATCACCGACACCGGCGGGATTTCGCCCAACGTGGTGCAGGCGCAGGCTGAAGTGCTGTACCTGATCCGCGCCCCGGAGATGGCCGACGCGCAGCAGATCTACCAACGCATCGAAAAAATTGCCCAGGGCGCGGCAATGATGACCGAAACCACCGTCGAATGCCGCTTTGATAAAGCCTGCTCCAGCTACCTGCCGAACCGCACGCTTGAGGCTGCGATGTACCGCGCGTTGCAGCACTACGGCACGCCGGAGTGGACCGATGAAGAGCGCGACTTTGCCCGCGAAATCCGCGCCACGCTGACGCCAAACGATCTGCAGAACAGCCTGAAAAATATTGCCGCCACGGGGGGAGAAGCAGGCAAAGCCTTTGCCCGCCGCCATCAGGAGACGCTGCTGGTGGATGAAGTCGCGCCCTATGCCATCACCGATAACGTGCTGGCGGGTTCAACGGACGTGGGTGACGTCAGCTGGAAAATGCCGGTCGCCCAGTGCTTCAGCCCCTGCTTTACCGTCGGCACGCCGCTGCACACCTGGCAACTGGTGGCGCAAGGACGAACCTCCATCGCCCACAAAGGCATGCTGCTGGCCGGGAAAGTGATGGGCGCAACCGCGCTCAATCTGCTGCAGGATGCAGACCTGCTGAAAACATGCCGTGAAGAGTTCGAACAACAAATAGAAGAAAAACCGTACGCGTGTCCGATCCCACCGGGCGTGACACCGTCACCTTTAAAATAAAAAAACACAACACAACAACACAACACTCCCGAGGAACGCCCATGAGTATGTCATCCATACCTTCGCATTCCCCATCCGGTAAGCTCTATGGCTGGGTTGAAAGGATCGGCAATAAAGTGCCGCACCCTTTCCTGCTGTTTATCTATCTGATTGTAATTTTGATGGTTGCCACCGCCGTGCTCTCGGCCTTTGACGTCAGCGTGCGCAGCCCGGCAGACGGCAGCCTGGTGGCGGTGAAAAACCTGCTCAGCATTGACGGGCTGCACTGGTTTTTACCGAACGTGATCAAAAACTTCAGCGGTTTCGCTCCGCTGGGGGCCATTTTGGCGCTGGTGCTGGGCGCCGGGCTGGCTGAACGCGTGGGCTTGTTACCCGCACTGATGGTAAAAATGGCGTCCCACGTCAGCGCGCGCTACGCCAGCTACATGGTGCTGTTTATCGCCTTCTTCAGCCACATTTCATCCGATGCCGCGCTGGTGATTATGCCGCCGATGGGGGCGCTGATCTTCCTCGCCGTCGGGCGCCATCCCGTGGCGGGTCTGCTGTCGGCCATTGCGGGCGTGGGCTGCGGCTTTACCGCCAACCTGCTGATCGTCACCACCGACGTGCTGCTCTCGGGCATCAGCACGGAGGCAGCGAAAACCATTGATGCGGCCATGCACGTCAGCGTGATCGACAACTGGTACTTTATGGCCAGCTCGGTGATTGTCCTGACGATTGTCGGCGGGCTGATTACCGATAAGATCGTCGAGCCGCGTCTGGGCAAATGGGAAGGCCGTAGCGATGAAAAGCTGGAGACGCTGAGCAAAGAGCAGCGCTTCGGCCTGCGCGTGGCCGGGCTGGTCTCGCTGGCGTTTATCGCGCTGGTGGCGCTGATGGTGGTGCCGGAAAACGGCATACTGCGCGATCCGGTTAAGCATACCGTCCTGCCGTCGCCGTTTATTCAGGGCATCGTGCCGCTGATTATTCTCTTCTTCTTTGTCGTTTCGCTCGCCTACGGTATCGCTACCGGCAAAATCCGCCGTCAGGGCGATCTGCCGCAGCTGATGATCGAGCCGATGAAAGAGATGGCGGGCTTTATCGTGATGGTATTCCCGCTGGCGCAGTTTGTGGCGATGTTTAACTGGAGCAACATGGGCAAGTTTATGGCCGTGGGCCTGACCGACGCGCTGGAGGCTGCCGGATTAAGCGGTGTACCGGCGTTTGTCGGGCTGGCGCTGCTGTCATCCCTGCTGTGCATGTTTATTGCCAGCGGCTCCGCCATCTGGTCAATTCTGGCGCCGATCTTCGTGCCGATGTTCATGATGCTCGGGTTCCACCCGGCGTTTGCCCAGATCCTGTTCCGCATCGCGGACTCCTCGGTGATCCCGCTGGCGCCCGTCTCACCTTTCGTTCCGCTGTTTTTAGGCTTCCTGCAGCGCTATAAGCCCGAGGCCAGACTGGGTACCTACTATTCGCTGGTTTTACCCTACCCGCTTATCTTTTTAGGGGTATGGCTGGTGATGCTGGTGGCATGGTATCTTGTCGGCCTGCCGATTGGGCCGGGGATATACCCGAGGCTAAATTAAAGGATTGAAAATGCTGAGATTACTCGAAGATAAAATTGCGACGCCGCTCGGGCCGCTGTGGGTGATCGCGGACGAGCAGTTCTGCCTGCGCGCCGTTGAGTGGGAAGAGCACAGCGACCGCATGGAGGAACTGCTTGATATTCATTACCGCGCACAGGGTTATGAACGCATCAGCGCCACCAACCCGGGCGGGCTGAGCGACAAGCTGGCGGCGTATTTTGAAGGCGATCTCAGCATCATTGACACTCTGCCAACCGCCACGGCAGGTACCCCTTTTCAGCGCGAAGTGTGGCAGGCGCTGCGGTCGATTCCGTGCGGGCAGGTCATGCATTACGGCCAGCTCGCGGAGCAGCTAGGCCGCGCAGGCGCCGCACGCGCGGTGGGTGCCGCCAATGGCTCTAATCCGGTCAGCATTGTGGTGCCCTGCCATCGGGTCATTGGCCGTAACGGCACCATGACCGGCTATGCCGGCGGCGTGCAGCGCAAGGAGTGGTTACTGCGTCACGAAGGGTATCTCTTGCTGTAGTTCCCAGGCTTTTTGTGCTTAATTTTCTACCGGTTAGGCTAAAAATCCATAATCAAGCTGTGGAATTTCAAGAAGATGGCAACACGTTGCCGTCTCTTGTCCTTATTGAGGGTTTGTCAGGCTTACGTACTTACCAAAAAGATGTTAAAATTGACCAATATCAATTAAGGCTTGAGCAAACCTATGATCCCGGAAAAGCGAATTATACGACGCATTCAGTCTGGCGGTTGTGCTATCCATTGCCAGGATTGCAGCATCAGCCAGCTCTGTATCCCGTTTACCCTGAATGAGCATGAACTCGATCAGCTTGATAATATCATCGAGCGCAAAAAGCCGATTCAGAAAGGGCAGACGCTGTTTAAAGCGGGAGACGAACTGAAATCGCTCTATGCTATCCGCTCTGGCACCATCAAGAGCTACACCATCACCGAACAGGGTGACGAGCAGATCACCGGCTTCCACCTGGCAGGCGATCTGGTGGGCTTTGATGCCATCGGCACTGGTCACCACCCGAGCTTTGCTCAGGCACTCGAAACCTCGATGGTTTGCGAAATTCCGTTTGAAACCCTGGACGATCTGTCCGGTAAGATGCCTAACCTGCGTCAGCAGATGATGCGTCTGATGAGCGGTGAGATCAAAGGCGATCAGGACATGATTCTGCTACTTTCCAAAAAGAACGCAGAAGAGCGCCTGGCCGCGTTTATCTACAACCTCTCCCGCCGCTTCGCCGAACGCGGTTTCTCGCCGCGTGAGTTCCGTCTGACCATGACCCGTGGCGATATCGGTAACTACCTGGGCCTGACCGTTGAGACCATAAGCCGTCTGCTGGGTCGTTTCCAGAAGAGCGGAATGCTGGCCGTTAAGGGTAAATACATCACTATCGAAAACGGCGAAGCGCTGGCCGTTCTTGCCGGACACGCCCGCAACGTGGCGTAACTCTCCGCATGTTGATAACCAGACTGATAAATTCACGTGATTTATTGGTCTGGTATCATCGCTTCCGCTTTAAGACATTTTCATCGTAGCACGTCCCCATACAGCGCCTGAAAGGTTGTCGTTGAGGTTATGAATTGAGAGAAAGTTTGTTTTTCGTTTCAGTCGTGATCGCCTCAGTGACCTTTATATTCATCTGGATCATGCTTGTCGGTCCGATGAAGGGGGAAGAAAAAACCTACGTTCAGGATTCCACGACCTTTGCGATAGCGGTGATGGTGCTGCTGTTCATTGCGTTTATCGCGGTGACATCCACCGTGCTTTTCCTCTGATAAATTTTCATGAATTATTGATCTGGCAAAAGCTCCCCTCTGTTTCATTCAGGATATATAGGTTACTCTTTTAATTACAGACTGTGGTGACAGTAGTAAGGAGACCTGTATGGCCAAGTATCAAAACATGCTGGTAGCTATCGATCCGAATCAGGACGATCAGCCGGCATTACGACGTGCTGTGTATTTACATCAACGGATTGGTGGCAAAATCAAAGCGTTTTTGCCGATCTATGACTTCTCGTATGAGATGACCACCCTTCTGTCGCCTGACGAGCGCACCGCTATGCGTCAGGGCGTCATCAGCCAGCGTACCGCGTGGATCCGTGAACAGGCGAAGTATTACCTGGAAGCGGGCGTGCCTATTGATATTAAAGTGGTCTGGCATAACCGACCTTTTGAGGCCATTATCCAGGAAGTGGTTGCCGGTGGGCACGACCTGCTGCTGAAGATGGCGCACCAGCACGACAAGCTGGAGTCCGTAATCTTCACTCCGACCGACTGGCATTTGTTGCGTAAATGCCCTTGCCCGGTCTGGATGGTGAAAGACCAGCCGTGGCCTGAAGGCGGGAAAGCCGTTGTGGCGGTGAATCTCGCGAGCGAAGAGGATTATCACAATTCGCTCAACGAGAAGCTGGTGAAGGAGACCATCCAGCTTGCCGATCAGGTTAACCATACCGAAGTGCATCTGGTGGGCGCCTATCCGGTTACCCCGATCAATATCGCCATTGAGCTGCCGGAATTTGACCCAAGCGTCTATAACGACGCGATCCGCGGTCAGCACCTGCTGGCGATGAAAGCGCTGCGCCAGAAGTTCAGCATTGACGAGAACATGACGCACGTGGAAAAAGGGCTGCCTGAAGAGGTGATCCCGGATTTAGCCGAACATCTGCAGGCCGGGATTGTGGTGCTGGGCACCATTGGCCGGACCGGTATCTCTGCTGCCTTCCTCGGCAATACCGCCGAACAGGTGATCGACCATCTGCGCTGCGACCTGCTGGTCATCAAGCCGGATGAGTATCAGACGCCGATTGAGCTGGACGACCCGGAAGACGATTAACGTAAACATCAAAGCCCGCCGCTCCGGCGGGCTTTTCTCATCAGCTCTCCATTACCGGCTTCGGCTGTTCACCTGACTCATCCTGCATCCACGGCGCGTGCAATACCATGCTGGGCAGCGCCAGCTTAATCCCCTGGGCGTTCAGCCCTTCAAGAATACGGATATTGATCTCCTGCTGGATGTCCATGTATTTGTTGTAATCCGCGGTATTAACGATATGGACGACTTCGAACGTCAGGCGGTCGCGGTCAAATCCCAGAAAATGGGCACGATCGAATTTTGTCTCGCCGACATCGGTAATGATCTGCCTGACCATATCCCCCACGTAGCGCAACTTATCGGGCGGCGTGTCGCTGGCAACGCCAAAGGTAAAGACGATGCGACGCGTCTGCATGCGTTTGTAGTTGTGAAGCGTCTGCTGAAGCAAAATGGCGTTACCGCAGACGATCTGCTCCCCGCTCAGGCTGCGGATACGGGTCGTTTTCAGGCCAATGTGCTCTACCGTCCCCGCCACGTCGTTGAACACCACAAAATCGCCAATTTCAAACGGCTTATCAAAGCCGATAGAGAGCGAGGCAAACACGTCGCTGAGGATCGTTTGTACGGCGAGGGCGATGGCAATACCCCCTACCCCAAGGCTGGCAACCAGAGCAGTGATGTTGACGCCCGCGTTAGCAAGGATAGACAGCAGCATCACTGACCAGACGATGGCACGGAGAATAAGCCCCGTGATCACCAGCGTGACCGGGTTTTTATGGCTTCCGGGCGCCAGCATGACGTGACGAAGCCACGACACCACCCCCTGATCCATCCACAGCGCCACCTGGATGGCGAAAACCAGGAACCAGGCGTGGCTCACGGTGCCAAAGAGATGATCCGGCAAGTCAACGAAACGCAGGCTGAAGAGCAGCGCCACCACAAACAGCAGGAAGCGGCTGGTGCGGTTAAGCATATCGGTCAGGATAAAACGCATCCGGTTGGTGGTCGGGTGCTTGTCGCCCCAGGTGGTGATGCCTTTCTTAACGAACGCGATCAGGCGCGTTAGCAGCCAGTACACCAGCAGCGTCACAAAGACAACCGTGGCGGCGCCTATCCAGAATGTCGGCGTCATCATCAGCGCGATGATGTCGAAGCGGGACAGAAATTGCATTACACCTCCTCGTATTACACAAAGGGTAAAGTATAGACAGAGGAGAAACGCTGGCCGCAGAAATAGGAAAACCGCCCCGAAAGGCGGTTTGTCAGGAGAAAGCGAATTACAGCGCTTTCAGAATCGCATCCACGCTGGCTTTGGCGTCGCCAAACAGCATATGGGTATTCTCTTTGAAGAACAGCGGGTTCTGCACGCCAGCATAGCCGGTGTTCATCGAGCGTTTGAAGACAATGACGTTCTGCGCCTTCCACACTTCCAGAACCGGCATCCCGGCGATTGGGCTGCGCGGATCGTCCTGTGCCGCCGGGTTAACGGTGTCGTTAGCACCAATAACCAGCACGGTGTCGGTGTCGGCGAAATCATCATTGATCTCGTCCATCTCCAGCACGATGTCGTATGGCACCTTCGCTTCCGCCAGCAGTACGTTCATGTGGCCCGGCAGACGTCCGGCCACCGGGTGAATACCAAAGCGAACTTTGATACCGCGCGCGCGCAGCTTCTCGGTGATTTCCGCCACCGGATACTGCGCCTGCGCCACCGCCATACCGTAGCCTGGGGTGATGATCACAGAATGCGAGTTTTTCAGCATTTCCGCGGTGTCTTCCGCGCTGATCTCACGGTGTTCACCCACTTCTTCGTCAGAGCCGGTAGAAGAACCGTCAGAACCGAAGCCACCGGCGATAACGCTGATGAACGAACGGTTCATCGCCTTACACATGATGTAAGACAGGATGGCACCGGAAGAACCGACCAGCGCACCGGTGACGATCAGCAGGTCGTTGCTCAGCATAAAGCCCGCAGCCGCCGCTGCCCAACCGGAGTAGGAGTTCAGCATCGAGACAACCACCGGCATATCCGCACCGCCGATGGACGCCACCAGATGCCAGCCAAACGCCAGCGCGATGATGGTCATCACCAGCAACGCCAGTACCTGCAGGCCCACGCTTTCGGTACGCACGAAGACCACCAGGAGCACAAACGACACCACCAGCGCCGCCAGGTTCAGCTTGTGACGGTTAGGCAGCATCAGCGGTTTAGAAGAGATCTTACCGCGCAGCTTGCCAAACGCCACGATAGAACCGGTGAAGGTTACTGCACCGATGAAGATACCGAGGAACACTTCGGTCAGATGAATGTTGACCAGAATCGGCTCCATGCCCGGTTCGTGATACAGGTAGCTGTTGAAGCCCACCAGCACCGCCGCCAGGCCCACGAAGCTGTGCAGAATCGCCACCAGCTCCGGCATCTCGGTCATTTCCACGCGCTTCGCCAGGCGAATACCAATCGCGCCGCCGATGATCATCGCCACCAGGATCCACGCCACGTTGCCGGTATCCGGCCCGAAGATGGTGGCAATCAGCGCAATCGCCATCCCGGCGATACCAAAGTTATTTCCCTGCTGAGACGTTTCGTGTTTGGAAAGCCCCGCCAGACTGAAAATAAACAGGATTGCAGCAACAATGTATGCGGCTGTAACTAATCCTCCAGACATATGCTACCCCTTAGCCTTTACGAAACATTTTCAGCATGCGCTGAGTCACGGTGAAGCCACCGAAAATATTGATACTGGCGATCAGCACCGCGATAAAGCTCAGGAAGCTGATCCAGCCGCCGTGTCCAATCTGCAGCAACGCCCCTACCACGATGATCCCGGAGATAGCGTTGGTCACCGACATCAGCGGCGTATGCAGCGCATGGGAGACGTTCCACACCACGTAGTAACCCACAACGCACGAGAGTGCGAAGACGGTAAAGTGGCCGAGGAACTCTTTCGGCGCGACGTCAGCCAGCCAGCCGAACAGAATAATGACCAGCGCCATGATGGCGTATTTGCGCCACGGAGAAGCCGGTTTTGCCGGTTCTTTTGGCTCGGGTGCCGCTTTCGGCGCTGCCTGGGGCTGGGCTGAAACCTGAATAGGCGGCGCAGGCCAGGTAATTTCACCTTCGCGAACGACGGTGACGCCGCGCACCACCACATCGTCAAAATCGACGGTGATGTTGCCGTCTTTCTCTTTGCAGAGCAGCTTCAGCAGGTTAACCAGGTTGGTGCCGTACAGCTGAGACGACTGGGTTGGCAGGCGACCAGGCAGGTCGGTATAGCCGATCACCTTCACGCCGTTAGCGGTCGTGGTCACCTGATTGGCAACGGTATACTCGCAGTTACCGCCGTTTTGCGCCGCCAGGTCGACAATCACGCTGCCCGGCTTCATGGAGTCGACCATCTCGCGGGTGATCAGCTTCGGCGCCGGTTTACCCGGAATAAGCGCGGTGGTAACAATAATGTCGACGTCTTTCGCCTGCGCGGCAAAAAGTTCCATTTCGGCTTTGATAAAGGCTTCGGACAT
Source organism: Enterobacter sp. 22499 (assembly GCF_052044815.1). Classification (NCBI taxonomy): domain Bacteria; kingdom Pseudomonadati; phylum Pseudomonadota; class Gammaproteobacteria; order Enterobacterales; family Enterobacteriaceae; genus Enterobacter; species Enterobacter sp. 22499. The sequence continues at coordinate 428,949 of NZ_JBQENR010000001.1, forward strand.
CACCTTCGCGTAACCATCACCGCTGCCCGCTTCTTCCTTAAAGTCCAGCTCAAGGAATTCGGCCCCCATGCTCTGGACCTGTTCCTTCACTTCGGGACGGGTGTCGAACGCGCGCACGATAGCGCCCAGGCTGTTTGCCGCACCGATTGCGGCAAGACCCGCCACGCCCGCGCCAATTACCATCACTTTCGCCGGTGGGACTTTCCCCGCCGCGGTGATCTGGCCGGTAAAGAAGCGTCCAAATTCGTGAGCGGCTTCAACAATGGCGCGGTAGCCGGCAATGTTTGCCATGGAGCTCAGCGCATCCAGCGACTGCGCGCGCGAAATACGCGGCACGGAGTCCATCGCCATCACGGTCACGCCACGGGCCGCCAGCTTCTCCATCAGTTCAGGATTTTGTGCAGGCCAGACGAAGCTCACCAGCGTGGTGCCTGGATTCAGCAGCGCAATCTCACTCTCTTCCGGCGCGTTGACCTTCAGAATCACGGGCGACTGCCAGACTTCAGCACCGTCCACCACTTCCGCGCCAGCCTGAATAAAGGCTTCGTCATCGAAACTCGCCAGCTTGCCTGCGCCGCTTTCAACCGCGACGGTAAAACCCAGCTTAAGCAGTTGCTCCACCGTTTTCGGTGTTGCCGCTACGCGGGTTTCATTGGCTAACCGTTCTTTTGGTACCCCAATACGCATAGTTTTCCCTTCCATCGGTTTTTGATGATGGTTTGTCGATAAATGCCCGCGGTTTGTATCAATTTTCGCCAGCATGATAGCGACGAGAAATGAGTAACCCCGCAAAATAAAACAGTAACAAACTGTCTATAACCTACTGAAAATAGCGCTTGTGATCTACCGCCAGAAAACACTATTTCTTACTTTATCTGTGAAAAATAAGCGATCGGCGTCACTGACAGTGATATTTACCTTAAATTCATCGCCAGAACCGATAAATCGCGCAAGCGAAGCGGTAAAAACATGATATAGCGCCATAAGAGAACAAGTTATTAACATTAAATTAACTTGTAAAAGTCATATGCTTTATCAGTTTTGCTTGTCAAACGCCTGTTTTTTTAACATATCACTAAATGTTATCGAATTCGGTAATTGAGTGAGCACAGGCAGTGAAAAATGGCGCAGACAGCGACGGGTTTTAAATGCCATAATCGGGGCCGTCTCAAATAAACAACAATACCAGTACATGGTTTGCGCAAGGCGAAGGATTATTTTTATGAAGCTTAAGAACACACTCCTGGCGTCCGCACTTCTCTGTGCGACCGCCCTGTCTGCGAATGCCGCAACAGAGTTAACGCCAGAGCAAGCGGCAGCGTTAAAACCTTTTGACCATACGGTCATTGTGGGTCGTTATAATTCTATTGGCGATGCCGTCGCCGCCGCATCAAAAGCCGCGGATAAAAACGGGGCGGCCTCGTTTTACGTAGTTGACCAGTCCGATTACGGCAACAGCGGTAACCAGCGCGTGACCATTGCGCTGTATAAAGATAATGCACCAAAGGCTGACGCGCCGAAAAATCGCGTGATCAACGGTATCGTTGAGCTGCCGAAAGACCAGGCCATTGAGCTGGAACCTTACGACACCGTTACCGTTCAGGGCTTCTATCGCAGCCAGCCAGAAGTGAACGATGCCATCACCAAAGCCGCGAAAGAGAAAGGTGCCTACTCTTTCTTTATCGTGCGTCAGGTGGATGCTAACCAGGGCGGCAACCAGCGCATTACCGCATTCATCTACAAAGAAGATGCGAAAAAACGCGTTCTGCAGAGCCCGGATGCCATCCCTGCGGATTCTGAAGCGGGTCGCGCGGCGATAGCCAAAGGCGGCGAAGAAGCGAAGAAAGTTGAAATTCCGGGCGTAGCCACCTCTGCGGCGCCAAGCGCTGAAGTGGGCCGTTTCTTTGAAACGCAGTCCACGAAAGGTGGCCGTTACTCCGTGACGCTGCCGGACGGCACCAAAATTGAAGAGCTGAACAAAGCCACTGCCGCGCAGATGGTGCCGTTCGACAGCATCAAGTTTACCGGCAACTACGGCAATATGACGGAAGTCTCTTATCAGGTCGCGAAGCGTGCGGCGAAGAAAGGGGCGAAGTATTACCACATCACCCGCCAGTGGCAGGAACGTGGTAACAACGTGACCATCAGCGCCGATCTGTACAAGTAACAAAACCGTTGACGAAAGGCGGCGCAATGCCGCCTTTTTTGTTACTTTTTTTGAAAATCTGCCACACATCATTGCATGCTTTCGTTACACTCCGTAAAATCCCGCGCCTTAGTGTGATCCACCATTTTTATGCGCCTTAGCGAAATAATTATTCTGGATTGGGACTTTTCATAACAGGAAGCCAATGGAAAAGAAACTTGGCCTGAGTGCTTTAACTGCACTTGTATTGAGCTCAATGCTGGGCGCGGGCGTATTCAGTTTACCGCAGAACATGGCGGCCGTCGCAAGCCCTGCCGCCCTGCTCATTGGCTGGGGCATTACCGGTGTCGGGATATTGCTGCTGGCGTTTGCCATGCTGTTGCTGACGCGCATTCGCCCGGATCTGGACGGCGGCATTTTCACCTATGCACGTGAAGGTTTCGGCGAGCTGATCGGCTTCTGTTCTGCCTGGGGCTACTGGCTGTGCGCGGTCATCGCCAACGTCTCTTATCTGGTAATTGTCTTCTCGGCGCTCAGTTTCTTTACCGATACCCCTGAGCTGCGCCTGTTTGGCGACGGTAATACCTGGCAGTCTATCGTCGGCGCCTCGGTGCTGCTGTGGATTGTTCACTGGCTGATTTTGCGCGGTGTCCAGACCGCCGCCAGCATCAACCTGGTGGCGACGCTGGCGAAGCTGGTGCCGCTTGGCCTGTTTATCGTGCTGGCCTTTATCGCGTTTCGTCTTGACGTGTTTTCGCTTGATTTCAGCGGCATTGCGCTGGGCGTTCCGGTCTGGGAGCAGGTGAAAAACACGATGCTGATTACCCTGTGGGTATTTATCGGCGTTGAGGGTGCCGTCGTGGTTTCTGCCCGCGCGCGTAATAAGCGCGATGTGGGCCGCGCCACGCTGCTGGCCGTCCTGGCGGCGCTGGGCGTGTATCTGCTGGTGACCCTGCTTTCGCTGGGCGTGGTGGCGCGTCCTGAACTGGCCGAAATGCGTAACCCGTCCATGGCAGGCCTGATGGTGAAAATGCTCGGCCCGTGGGGCGACGTGGTGATTGCCGCAGGGCTGATCGTCTCCGTCTGCGGCGCTTACCTGAGCTGGACCATCATGGCGGCTGAAGTACCGTTCCTGGCCGCGACGCACAAGGCGTTTCCCCGCCTGTTTGCCCGTCAAAACCAAAATAATGCACCATCAGCCTCACTCTGGCTGACCAACATCAGCGTTCAGGTCTGTCTGGTGCTGATCTGGCTCACAGGTTCAGACTATAACACCCTGCTGACCATCGCCTCGGAGATGATTCTGGTACCCTATTTCTTAGTGGGTGCGTATTTGTTAAAAATCGCCACGCGTCCGGTGCACTATGTTGTGGGCGTAGGGGCCTGTATTTACGGCCTGTGGTTGTTGTATGCTTCCGGGCCGATGCATCTGCTGCTGTCGGTTGTGCTGTATGCGCCGGGTCTGCTGGTGTTTATCTATGCCCGCCGCACGCATCAGCTGGAGAACGCGCTGAAACGCCGTGAAATGGCCTTAATCGGGCTGTTACTGGTTGCTGCCGTACCGGCAACCTGGATGTTAATGGGATAGCACTGTCTTTCCCATTGTTGAACTGTAAAGGAGAATACGATGGGAAATGCACCGCTTCGCCCAATACTGATCACCGGTGGAGGCCGCCGTATCGGCCTCGCCCTCGCCCATCACTTTCTCAACCTTCGGCATCCGGTCATTGTCAGCTACCGTACGGAATACCCGTCGATTGAGGGGCTGCGCAAAGCCGGAGCGGTCTGCATTCAGGCTGATTTTTCCACCGACGAAGGCATTCTGGCCTTTGCCGAACAGGTTAAATCCACCGCGACGGGGTTGCGTGCCGTGATCCATAACGCCAGCGCATGGTGTGCCGAGAAGCCCGGCACGTCCCTCAGCGATACGCTCTCCGCCATGCTGCAGATCCACGTTAACGCCCCTTATCTGCTTAACCACGCGCTGCAGGATCTGCTGCGCGGCCACGGGCATGCGGCGGGGGACATTATTCACTTTACCGATTATGTGGTGGAGCGCGGCAGCGACAAGCATATCGCCTACGCGGCCAGCAAAGCCGCGCTGGATAACATGACGCGCTCCTTTGCCCGCAAGCTCGCGCCCGAGGTAAAGGTGAACGCCATCGCCCCGGCGATGATTTTGTTTAACGAAAACGATGATGCGGAATACCGCCAGCAGGCGCTGAATAAGTCGCTCATGAAAATTGCCCCAGGCGAAAAAGAGGTGATCGACCTGGTGGATTATCTCCTCACCAGCTGCTACGTCACCGGCAGAACCTTTGCCGTGGACGGCGGCCGCCCGCTGCGCTAGTGAAAGCGGCTCCAGAAGAAGATTAACACCCAGGCGCTGAGCCCCCAGCAGACCACTGCCCCGCCCAGCGCCAGGGGAAGCCGCAGAAAACCGGTGAAATACCACAGGGAAAGCAGGTAGAGAAAGTACGGAATGATTGACCACATGCCAAACACGATGGTCGTGCGTAGCGCTTCCGTACCCCGCTCAGAGGCCACAATATAGTGGGCAATCAGCGCAAAGGTCGGGAACAGCGGGATAAGCCCGGCAATATAGTAGTTTTTGGTTTTTGCCAGAATGCCAATCAGTAACACCACCAGCGCCCCCAGCGCGGCTTTGATCACCAGCCCCATATTTTTTCCTATAACAATCAAATAACAAGAAACGTCAGAATAACGGAAGCGGCGTTAATTTTGAAAGATTAATGGAAGGTTAAGGTTCCGCGGTGTATTTTGGCTTTTTTCACGAAAACAGACGCTGTATGAATAAGATTGTATATGTTGAAGACGAACCCGAAGTCGGGCAATTGATCGCCGCCTATCTGGGTAAACATGATATGGACGTCATTGTTGAGCCTCGCGGCGATCGTGCCGAAGAGGTGGTCGTCCGTGAAAACCCGGATTTAGTGCTGCTGGACATCATGCTGCCAGGCAAAGACGGCATGACGCTCTGCCGGGACCTGCGCGCCCGCTGGGACGGTCCTATCGTTCTGCTTACCTCACTGGACAGCGATATGAACCATATTCTGTCGCTGGAGATGGGCGCCAATGATTACATTCTGAAAACCACACCGCCTGCCGTCCTGCTGGCCCGCCTGCGCCTGCATTTGCGCCAGCACGCCAGCATCGAACGCGAAGCGCCCGCGCCGTCCCTGACGCCACACAAAGCGTTGCGCTTCGGTACGCTGTCTATTGACCCGGTTAACCGCCAGGTCCTGCTTTCCGGCGAGCTTATCGCCCTTTCTACCGCAGACTTTGACCTGCTCTGGGAGCTGGCCACGCATGCCGGGCAAATCATGGACCGCGACGCGCTGCTGAAAAACCTCCGTGGCGTGAGCTATGACGGTATGGATCGCAGCGTTGACGTGGCGATTTCGCGATTACGCAAAAAACTGCAGGATAACGCCACCGAGCCCTACCGCATTAAAACCGTGCGTAACAAGGGTTATCTGTTTGCCCCACACGCCTGGGAAACCTGATCGTCGGATAGGATAATCTGCGCGAATTGAAGGCATTGCGCGGAAATGCCCTCCTTTCGCGCATTTATTTTTACGTTTGCGCAACATTTAACTTGCTAAGCACGCAAACTATTCCATAATTAGCTTCTCGACTCTCCTTTCTTCAGCTCATCCCGCTCTTGCGATCGTTTTACTCATTTTCGCCGTGAAGCTTTCACGACATCGCTCCCAGAAATCTTGAAATGAGGATTTAAGCCCATGAATTATGTATAGCTACGGTCAGGTAGAAGCGATAAAAACCAATCTTGAGTGGATTGTTAATCAGGCAACCCTTAACCACACCTCCCCCTCACGCACCGATCAAAAAGCGCTCTTTGACCTGCTGGAACTCATCCAGTATTACGAAATACTGCTGGATCTCATCAGCGAATACGGGGCGGATGTGATTGATACGCACATTGCGGAAGGCCTGGCCGTGACCGAAAAACTCATCGCCAAGGTAAAAAACAGCGCGAAAGCCATATAACACGCTCGACAGACGTGAAAAAACCGAAGGGTTTTCATGTATATTCTGCACATAGCGTTTTTTCGGTGAGATCCAATGAAAAAGCTGTTTGTGCAGTTTAGTGTGCAGAAAATCTGCAATTTACTGGAAAGGCTATAGCTTCTCTCCCGTTCGCAAAGCTATTAACGACTCGTTACAACGCATCTGCCTCTACGATTATTAGGGGATGCCTGGCGGAAAGGGTTTTCGGACATGCCCAATGCGTGGTCACTCTTTTTCCATTTAGCTTTCCGGTGAGTGCCAGGAGTAATGCCCCCGTACAAACTGAACCAAACCGCTTGCTGCATAAGTTTGTAAAAAATTCAACACCTTCAGAAACAAACGCTCGCATCAGATTGAACATTTCAAAATTACCAGCAGTTAAATCGATTCCCTTACAGGTTTAATGTATCTGTCGATGTAAGTCATGAACGTCTATTTATCCACTCAAGGGAATAGCAGGTGATTTATCCGCTGTAGGGATATCCCTTTTAAATCCACTTACAAATGCGCTCGTGTTGGAAGAATTTCATGTATGGTATTCTTTTGTTTTTTATATTTAGTACATTGCCCACAGTAGTTACATCCTATGCTCAATTACATTGTCATTAATTAGTTAGCGAGATAAGAATGAAATCAAATGTAAAGTATACTTTTCATCACTTCGGCATCCCGTTACAGGATGGCGTTTTTGAAGGTGCATACAGCGAAAAAGCCGGGATGTATACAGTTGATAACCCAGGTCAGTTTCGTGTGCAGTGGCATAGATTTAAAGACAGTTCTCCACTCCACAATCTGATAAAAACTGTGCCTCACGTCGCCTTCAAAGTGGACAACCTGCTAAGAGCTATCGAAGATGAAGAAGTCATTCTTGGTCCCTATGAGCCCATTGACGGTTTCTTTGTTGCCATGATTAATGACAATGGCGCACCGATTGAACTCATAGAAACTACACTCTCTGATGATGAAATCTGGGGAAGAGCAAGGTCCGGTCAAGGCGACCTGTACAGGAAGTAATTTTATCTATTTGAAGCCTGGCAAATAAATCTGAACTGCGCTCATCACCCACTCACGAGCCACATGAAGAAATTGTTTCCTACCACCAGCTTCCCACCGGGCCATTTTGCTGGCGCAATGACTAACCTCTTTCGTTTCGGTATTAATAATATGATCAAGCTTGTTCAGCCGAGAAATTGCTTCAAAACTCAAAGAGAAGACAGGCCTACCGAACGATAAAACGATCGGGCATTCGCCGCAGACGCCCCTATCAACTGCGTCATACATACGCGTGCTGGATGTTGTCGGCAGGTGCTAATCCTGCTTTTATAGCGAATCAGATGGGTGATGAGAATGCAGAGATGGTCTTCCATGTATACTCTGCGTGGATAAATGTTCTCGATAGCGATCAGGTACCATTTTTGAATCAGCGCTTTGGCGGATATGCAAATGCCCCTAAAGTGCTCCTGAAGGTCAAAACAAAGTAGTTAATTACTTGATGTCCCGGTGATATTTAATGAAAAAGCTGTTTGTGCAGTTTTATCTTTTACTGTTTGTCTGCTTCCTGGTGATGACCATGCTGGTCGGCCTGGTTTATAAATTCACCGCCGAACGTGCGGGCCGGCAGTCGTTGGACGATCTGATGAAAAGCTCGCTCTATTTGATGCGCAGCGAGCTGAGAGAGATCCCGCCACACGACTGGGCGAAAACCCTGAAAGAGCTGGATCTCAATCTGTCATTCGATTTACGCATTGAGCCGTTAAAAGATTTCGATCTGGACCCGCCCGCCATGCAGCGTCTGCGCGACGGGGACATCGTCGCGCTGGATGAGAAATACACCTTTATCCAGCGCATTCCGCGCAGCCATTATGTGCTGGCCGTCGGGCCGGTGCCCTATCTCTATTATCTCCATCAGATGCGCCTGCTGGACATGGCGCTGATGGCCTTTATCGCCATTTCGCTCGCATTTCCGGTCTTTATCTGGATGCGGCCCCACTGGCAGGACATGCTGAAGCTGGAATCCGCCGCGCAGCGTTTTGGCGAGGGGCATTTTACTGAACGCATTCACTTCGACAGCGGTTCCAGCTTTGAGCGTCTGGGCGTGGCCTTTAACCAGATGGCCGATAACATCAACGCCCTAATCGCCAGTAAGAAGCAGCTTATCGACGGAATTGCGCACGAGCTGCGCACGCCGCTGGTTCGCCTGCGCTACCGTCTGGAGATGAGCGAGAATCTGACCGAGGCAGAGAATCAGGCGCTTAACCGCGACATTGGCCAGCTTGAAGCGCTGATTGAGGAGCTGCTGACCTACGCGCGTCTCGACCGCCCGCAAAACGAGCTGAACCTCACCACGCCGGATCTGCCCGCCTGGCTGCAAACCCACATTGATGACGTTCAGAGCGTAAATCCGCAGCGCACGCTGTTGACGCGCGTCACGCCGGGTGACTACGGCGCGCTCGATATGCGCCTGATGGAGCGCGTGCTGGACAACCTGATGAACAACGCCATGCGCTACAGCGAAAGTACACTCCAGATTGGCCTGGATTTGCAGGGCAACCGGGCCAGCCTGACGGTGGAGGACGACGGACCGGGAATTGCCCCGGAAGCGCGAGAAACCGTGTTTGAACCGTTTGTCCGCCTCGATCCCAGCCGCGATCGCGCCACCGGCGGATGCGGCCTGGGGTTGGCGATTGTCTACTCTATCGCGCAGGCGATGGGCGGCACGGTGCATTGCGAGGAGAGCGAGCTCGGCGGCGCGCGCTTCTGCTTTAGCTGGCCGGTGTACCATAACATCGCCCTTCCCGTTCCTGCCTGACCTCAACCGCACGCTGGCCTGACCCGGCGTGCTGTGCTATATGATAAGTATGTTGTAACTAATGAGGGTGTTTATGGCGAACTACGATCTCATCGAACGGCTTAACGGCACGTTTCGGGAAATAGAACACGAACTCCTGACCCTGACCGAGCGTTTGCAGGCCTGCCGCCTGCTGGCCGCGCGCGTCTTTACCCTGCCGGATGTGGCTAAGGGAGCCGAGCACGATCCGCTGGACACCATCGAGGTCGAACAGCACATCGGCAGCGCGGCCCTTGAGCAGGCGCTAAAACACTATCGTCGCCTGTTTATCCAGCAGCAGTCAGAAAACCGAAGCAGCAAGGCCGCCGTGCGCCTGCCGGGGGTCATCTGCCTGCAAACCGATGCGACATCGCGCGAAGCGCTGGAAAGCCAGATTGCGCATATCAACACCCTGAAAGCGGCCTTTGAAAAGATCATCACCGAAGAGTCCGGCCTCGCGCCTGCCGCGCGGTTCGAGTGGGTGCACCGCCAGCTTCCGGGGCTGATTACCCTGAACGCCTATCGGACGCTGACGGTACTGCGTCACCCCGCTACGCTGCGCTTCGGCTGGGCGAATAAGCACATCATTAAAAACTTCACCCGGGATGAGATTCTGGCCCAGCTGGAAAAAAGCCTGAAGACGCCGCGCACCGTCGCGCCGTGGTCGCGGGAGCAGTGGATTGAGCGCCTGGAGCAGGAGTACCACAGCATCGCCTCGCTGCCGGTGGATGCGCGCCTGAAGATAAAGCGCCCGGTGAAGGTGCAGCCTATCGCTCGCGTCTGGTATTCCGGTCAGCAAAAGCAGGTGCAATATGCCTGCCCGACGCCGCTGATTGCGCTTTACGATGCCGATCAGGGCGCGGTGGTACCCGATATTGGGGAACTGCTGAATTACGATGCTGACAATGTTCAGCACCGTTACAGACCTCAGGCGCAGCCGCTACAGCTGATTATTCCTCGGCTGCACCTGTACGTGGCGGGATGATTATTTCAGGCTACCGACCATCGCTTCCGGGCGAACCCAGGCGTCAAACTCCGCCTCCGTGAGATAGCCCAGCGCCAGGGCGGAGGCTTTCAGCGTCAGCCCCTCTTTATGCGCTTTTTTGGCGATCTCGGCGGCCTTGTCGTAGCCAATATGGGTATTGAGCGCGGTGACCAGCATCAGAGATTCATTGAGCAGCTGGCTGATGCGTTCGCGATTGGGCTCAATCCCCACCGCGCAATGCTCGTTAAAGCTCTCCATCCCGTCCGCCAGCAGACGAACAGATTGCAGCACGTTGTGGATCACCATTGGGCGATAGACGTTCAGCTCGAAGTTGCCGGACGCACCGCCCATGTTGACGGCCACGTCGTTGCCCATCACCTGGCAGCAAAGCATGGTCATGGCTTCGCACTGGGTCGGGTTCACTTTACCCGGCATGATGGAGCTGCCCGGCTCGTTTTCCGGGATGCTGATTTCACCGATGCCGCAGCGCGGGCCCGAGGCCAGCCAGCGCACATCGTTAGCAATTTTCATCAGCGAGGCCGCCAGCCCCTTCAGCGCGCCGTGGGTGTGGACCAGCGCATCGCAGGTCGCCAGCGCTTCGAACTTATTGGGCGCCGTGACGAACGGCTGTCCGGTGATGGCAGCAAGCTCCTCCGCCACGCGCACCGCGTATTCTGGATGGGTGTTTAACCCGGTACCGACCGCCGTCCCACCGAGCGCCAGCTCCGCCAGGTGCGGCAGGCTGTTCTCGATATGCTTCAGGTTGTGTTCCAGCATCGCCACCCAGCCGGAAATCTCCTGGCCGAGCGTCAAAGGCGTGGCGTCCTGAAGGTGCGTACGGCCAATCTTGACGATGTCGCGGAAGGCCTGCGCTTTCTCGTTAAGCGTGGATTTGAGCACGTTGAGCTGCGGGATAAGCTGCTCGCGAATGGCGATTACCGCCGCCACGTGCATCGCCGTCGGGAAAACGTCGTTAGAGCTCTGGCTTTTGTTGACGTCATCGTTCGGGTGGACCTTACGTTCCATGCCGCGCACGCCGCCCAGCAGCTCGCTCGCCCGGTTCGCCAGCACTTCGTTCATGTTCATGTTGCTCTGGGTACCGGAACCGGTCTGCCAGATAGCGAGGGGAAATTCGTCAGGATGCTTGCCCGCCAGCACTTCGTCTGCGGCGTTGATAATGGCGGTGGCTTTATCGGTGTCCAGCAGGCCCAAACCCTGGTTCACTTTCGCGGCGGCGCGTTTGGTCAGCGCCAGCGCCTGAATCAGCGAGACGGGCATTTTTTCGGTCGAAATACGGAAGTGCTCCAGCGAACGCTGGGTTTGCGCGCCCCATAGCTTGTCGGCCGGGACGTCGATGGCGCCCATCGAGTCTTTCTCATGGCGTACCGTGGTCATTACTTTCTCCTTGATAACAAAAGAGGGATTGCTCACATGCTTAAGGGATAAGTATTGATGACTTCTGAGAAACGGTATGGCGCTTTGTGCGCTCTTTTTGATGTCGGGTGGCGGCTGCGCCACCCGTTTTTTTCAATTTACTTCACGCACGCCGAACACTGGGACGACTGGATCTGCTTGAAGAAGTCGTTACCTTTGTCATCCACCAGGATAAACGCCGGGAAGTCTTCCACTTCGATTTTCCAGATCGCTTCCATACCCAGCTCCGGGTATTCCACGCACTCCAGGCTCTTGATGCTGCCCTGCGCCAGTACTGCCGCCGGGCCGCCGATGCTGCCGAGGTAGAAGCCGCCGTGCTTGTGGCACGCGTCCGTCACCTGCTGGCTGCGGTTGCCTTTAGCGAGCATGATCATGCTGCCGCCGTTGGCCTGCAACTGATCAACGTACGAGTCCATACGCCCTGCCGTGGTTGGGCCTAACGAGCCGGAGGCATAGCCTTCAGGCGTTTTCGCCGGGCCCGCGTAGTAGATCGGGTGATCTTTAATGTACTGCGGCAGCCCTTCGCCGTTGTCCAGACGCTCCTTCAGCTTCGCATGCGCAATGTCGCGGCCCACGATGATCGTGCCGTTCAGGGAGAGACGGGTCGAGACCGGATACTGAGAAAGCTGCGCCAGAATCTCTTTCATCGGACGGTTCAGGTCAACGCGAACCGCTTCCCCCTCACCCGCTTTACGCAGCGCTTCCGGGATGTATTTGCCCGGGTTATTTTCCAGCTTTTCGATCCACACGCCTTCGCGGTTGATCTTGGCCTTGATGTTGCGATCCGCAGAGCAGGAGACGCCCATCCCGACCGGACAGGAGGCACCGTGGCGCGGAAGACGGATCACGCGCACGTCGTGGGCGAAGTACTTACCGCCAAACTGCGCCCCGAGTCCCAGATTACGCGCTTCTTCCAGCAGCTCCTGCTCAAGCTGCACGTCGCGGAACGCCTGACCGTGTTCGTTACCTTCGGTTGGCAGGCCGTCGTAGTATTTGGTTGAGGCCAGTTTGACGGTCTTCAGCGTGCTTTCAGCTGAGGTTCCGCCAATCACGAAGGCGATATGGTACGGCGGGCACGCCGCGGTGCCGAGGGTACGCATCTTCTCAACCAGGTAATTTTTCAGCTTGCCCGGAGTGAGCAGCGCTTTGGTTTCCTGGTAGAGATAGGTTTTGTTGGCTGAACCGCCGCCTTTGGCGATGCAGAGGAATTTGTACTCGTCACCGTCAACGCTGTAGAGGTCAATCTGCGCGGGCAGGTTGGTGCCGGTGTTGACCTCTTTGTACATGTCCAGCGCCGCGTTTTGCGAGTAGCGCAGGTTGTCTTCGGTGTAGGTGTTGTAGACGCCGTGAGCCAGCGCCGCTTCATCACCGCCGCCGGTCCAGACGCGCTGGCCTTTTTTACCGACGATGATCGCCGTGCCGGTGTCCTGGCAGGTGGGCAGAATGCCTTTCGCCGCGATGTCTGAGTTACGCAGGAACTGCAGGGCAACGTACTTGTCGTTTTCGCTGGCTTCCGGGTCGCTCAGAATATCGGCAACCTGCTGCTGATGCGCGGGGCGGAGCATAAAGGAGGCATCGTGGAAAGCGTGCTGCGCCAGCAGCGTCAGCGCCTGCGGATCCACCTTGAGGATCTCTTGTCCTTCAAACTCAGAGACGGAGACGTGATCGCGGGTTAACAGGTAATACTCGGTCTGATCCTTACTGAGGGGGAAAGGATCCTGATAATGGAAGGGTTTATTCGACATTGTTCTCTCACTTACTGCTTCGGTCTGTTTATTCAGGGCAGATGTTCCGCTGCCCGGCTTAAAAGCGAGTCAGCTTATCCTACACAATTTTTTAACAAAAACTGAGACTAGTACGACTTTTTACATCCACAGGTTACTTCCACGTAGTTTATTGCTTTAATACCCGGAGTTAATTCCACATTTGAATCAGGGCTTGATAATGCAAAAACTCATTAACTCAGTGCAAAACTACGCCTGGGGAAGTATAACTGCGTTAACGGATCTCTACGGTATCGCGAACCCGAACAACCTGCCGATGGCGGAACTATGGATGGGGGCGCACCCGAAGAGCAGCTCAAAAATTGAAGACGCCAGCGGCCAGGTACGCAGCCTGCGTGACGTGATTGATGCCGATAAAGCCGCACTGCTGGGCGACAAGGTGGCTCAGCGCTTTGGCGAATTGCCGTTCCTGTTTAAGGTGCTGTGCGCCGACCAGCCGCTCTCCATCCAGGTTCACCCGAACAAGAAAGCGTCTGAAATCGGCTTTGCCAAAGAGAACGCGGCGGGCATCCCGCTGGACGCCGCCGAGCGTAACTACAAAGATCCTAACCACAAGCCGGAGCTGGTGTTCGCACTGACGCCGTTCCTGGCGATGAACGCCTTCCGCGAGTTTTCAGAGATTATCTCCCTGCTGCAGCCGGTCGCGGGTGCCAACAAGGCTATTGCCCACTTCCTCGAAAACCCAAACGCGGACGCGCTCAGCCAGCTGTTTGCCAGCCTGCTGAATATGCAGGGTGAAGAGAAATCTCACGCGCTGGCGGTGCTGAAAGCGGCCCTGAACAGCCAGCAAGGGGAACCGTGGGAGACCATCCGCCTGATTTCCGAGTTTTACCCTGACGACAGCGGCCTGTTCTCCCCTCTGCTGCTGAATGTGGTGAAGCTGAACCCGGGCGAAGCGATGTTCCTGTTCGCGGAAACCCCGCACGCCTACCTGCAGGGCGTAGCGCTGGAGGTGATGGCCAACTCTGACAACGTGTTGCGCGCGGGCCTGACGCCGAAATATATCGACATCCCTGAGCTGGTTGCCAACGTGAAGTTTGTGGCGAAGCCTGCTGCGGAGCTGCTGACTCAGCCGGTGAAAAACGGTGCAGAGCTGGACTTCCCGATTCCGGTTGAGGATTTTGCGTTCTCCCTGCATGACCTCAATCAGACGGAAACGACAATCGCACAGGAAAGCGCGACGATCCTGTTCTGCGTCGAGGGCGAAGCAACGCTGCGCAAAGGCGAGCAGCGTCTGGTTCTCCAGCCTGGCGAGTCAGCATTCGTTGCAGCCAATGAGTCCCCGGTCAGCGTGAGCGGCACCGGTCGCCTGGCGCGCGTTTTTAATAAGCTTTAAGCACTTACTGAATTTTTTAACAACTCTTGCTAAGCTAGTTGAAGGCTTAATATCTCCGGGCGGTTTTTACCGCCTGGTTTCATTTTAGGGATAGTCGCAATGAAAAAATCGGTCGTAGCGGTTGGAGTGATTGTAGCGTTAGGCGTGGTCTGGACGGGTGCCTCCTGGTTTACCGGGAAACAGCTGGAAGGCCGTCTGGCTGAGATGGTGGCGCAGGCTAACGGAGAAATTAAGCGCAGCGCGCCGGAGGCGGGTCTGGAGCTGAGCTACCAGAACTATCAGCGCGGCGTGTTCACCAGCCGCATGCAGCTGGTGGTGAAGCCGGTGGCCGGTGCGGCAAACGGCTGGCTGAAGCCGGGACAGAGCGTGGTGCTGGATGAAGTGGTAAGCCACGGTCCGCTGCCGCTGGCGCAGCTAAAGTCGTTTAACCTGATCCCGTCCATGGCGTCCGTTCATACCGTACTGGTGAATAACGACGTCACTAAACCGCTGTTTGACCTGGCGAAGAATGAATCACCTTTCGACATTAACACCCGTATTAGCTACTCCGGTGATACCAGCTCTGATATCGCGCTGAAACCGCTGAACTACGAGAAAGAGAACGAAAAAGTCGCCTTCAGCGGCGGCCATTTCAAACTTGATGCGGATCGGGACGGCAACGTCTTCTCCATGACGGGTGAAGCGGAAAGCGGCCTGGTCAACGCCGTGAACGAATATAACCAAAAAGTTCAGCTCACCTTCAACAACCTGAAAGCCGACGGCAACAGCCGTATGACCGACTTTAAAGAGCGTATCGGCGATCAGAAGCTCTCCGTGGATAAAATTGCTATCGCAATTGAAGGAAAAGAGATGGCCGTGCTGGAAGGCATGGACGTTAACGGTCAATCCGATGTATCCAAAGACGGTAAAAGCATCAATACCCAGCTGGATTACACGCTGAAGAGCCTGAAAGTGCAGAATCAGGATCTGGGCACCGGCAAGCTGTCGCTGAAGATCGGCAATATCGACGGCCAGGCATGGCACGAATTTAGCCAGAAATACAGCAAAGAGAGCCAGGCGCTGCTGACCGACGCCGCGCTGCAGCAGAACCCGGAAGTGTACCAGCAGCAGGCGATGGCGGTGCTGTTCAATAACCTGCCAATCCTGCTGAAAGGCCAGCCGGTGGTCACCGTTGCGCCGCTGAGCTGGAAAAACAGCAAAGGCGAAACCAGCTTTAACCTGTCGCTGTTCCTGAAAGATCCTGCAGCCGCCACGGGTGAACCGCAGACGCTGGCGCAGGAAGTGGATCGCAGCGTGAAGTCGCTCGACAGTAAGCTGACCATCCCGATGGATATGGCGACCGAGTTTATGACCCAGATTGCGAAGCTGGAAGGCTACGGCGATGAAGATGCCGGCAAGCTGGCGAATCAGCAGGTGAAAGGTCTGGCGGCGATGGGTCAGATGTTCCGCATCACCAAAGTGGAAGACAACACCATTTCCACCAGCCTGCAATATGCCAACGGCCAGGTAACGCTGAACGGCGACAAAATGCCGCTGGAAGAGTTTGTTGGCATGTTTGGTATGCCGACGCTGGGAATGCCGGAACCGGCTGAACCCGCAGCGCCAGCCGTACCGGCGGCACCGCAGCAGTAAACGTCAAAACCCCTCGCAAGAGGGGTTTTTTATTGCCCTTATCCTTTCCATCCCTCCAGGAAATCCAGCAGCAAGGCGTTAACTTTCTCAGGCTGTTCCTCCTGAGGAAGGTGGCCGCACTCGTCGATACCCTGCGCCCGCAGGTTATCCGCCATTTCAGCCCAGACGCTTTGCATATCGAAAAGCTTGCCGACCGCGTGAAAATCATTGCCCCACAGCGACATTACCGGACAGGCGATTTTCACGTCAGCGTCGGCAAGATCCTGCGCCACGTCTTCCGCGTTGGCGCGATAGTCAGCCATCGCGCCTCGCACGGCTCCGGGCGCCTGATACGCGCGCACATAGGTGTCAAACGCCTCGCCGCTAATGGTTGACGGATCGTAGGTCCAGTCCGAGAAAAAGTGGCGCAGCCAGATATTTTCACGTCCCGCAATCAGCGCTTCCGGCAGATCGGGCACAAGATGGAACAGGAAGAACCAGTATGCGCGGGCGATGGACGTATTCAAATCGCGCGCCACGATACGCGTTGGCACGTTATCCATGACCACCAGACGATCCACCAGCTCAGGGTAATCTTTTGCGAACCGCGTCGCGACGCGCGCCCCGCGATCGTGCCCCACCAGCACCACCTTCTGTAACCCCAGCGCACGCATCAGCTCCCGGATGTCCCGGGCCATGTTCCGTTTATCATAGCCAGAAGCCGGTTTATCCGTTTCGCCATATCCTCGCAAATCCGGCGCGATGACGCGGTAGTGCCGGGACAATACAGGTATCTGGTAGCGCCAGGCATAGTTTGTTTCAGGAAAACCGTGCAGAAGAATAACCGGCGCGCCTTCACCCTCTTCAACCACAAACTGGCGAATGCCGTTTGCCGTTACGGTGTAACTTTTCATATTCGTAACCTCACTTTATTTCAGCAGAGGCACGTTGGCCGCACGTTGATAAGGACCGTAATTTACAGGGTTCCAGCTATAGCCCTGCTGCCAGGCGGTGATATGCCCAATACCGGGGAAAGGCAGATGCGCAGCGGCCATCCACTCGCCGTCTTTCGCCAGGGCGTTAAATTCCTGCGCCCGGGACGAGATGGCTTTTTTCGAATCGACATCAAAGCGAATAGACACTTCAGGATGCGGGAACTGGACGGCTGGCGCATGAATCAGATCCCCAATGAAGTTAATAGCCGTCCCCTGCGACGCAAAGCGATAAACGGTACTGCCGGGCGTATGGCCAACGGCATAGGCCGTCTGGACTTCCGGGATCGGCGAAGCTGGCGGAACGAAGGTTTTAAGATGTCCGGAGGCTTTATAATCAGACAATGCTTTTCGGGCGATAGCAAAATACTCTTTCGCATTAGCCGGCGCGCTCGCTTCTTTTGCAGGATCAAGCCAGTAGTCGGCCTCCCCCTGCGGTACGTAGACGGTGGCATTGGGGAACAACGCTTTACCGTCTGCATCGCTCAGGCCACACACGTGGTCAAGATGCAGGTGAGTCAGGAAAATGGTATCAACCTGCCCGGGACGATAGCCTGATGCTTTCATATTGTTAACCAGCTGGCCGGCCGTTTCCGGCACGCAGTGCCCCGCTCCGCTGTCAATCATGACCAGATGTTTACCGGTATTAACCAGGAAAGCGTTAAAAGCGGTCGGCATGCGGTCGGCATCGATTTTATGCTGAGCCAGCAGTTTACGAACCTTGTCGTCTGAAAGACCGTGGAGTAATGACGGCGAAAGGTCGTTATAGCCGTCGAACAGCGCCGTGACCTCATATTCCCCTACCGCCAGACGATAATAGCCGGGGACCTGCTGCTTCACCTGCGCAGGTGCGTCAGCCCAGGCAGCACTTACCAGCAACAGGCTGCTGAATGCCAGAACCGTTTTCAACTTTTTCATCTTCACTCCAGATTGATATTTTTCAGGTTGTGAAGAGACTATGGCAGCGTAACGATAAATACTGTAGATATGTACTTTGATAAGTCAGCATAACGAAAAGCGATATAATGAAACTGGAAGACGTTGAAGTGTTTGTCGAAGCGATTAAGGCGGGTAGCCTGGCGGGCGCCGCGCGTCGGCTCTCAATGAGTGCCATGGCGGCGTCACGCTCTCTTAACAATCTTGAGGCTGAGCTGGGGGTCAGGCTGGTGCATCGCACCACGCGATCCCTTTCACCCACCAGCGATGGTGACGTTTTTTTGCCTCATGCGCAGGCGTTGCTGGAAGATAAAAATAACGCGCTGGCCGATCTGTTTCCTGATGGTACGCACCTGTCCGGACGCCTTCGCATTACCGCCTCAGCGGCGTTTGGACGCAAGATCGTTGCACCGATGTTGCCGCTGTTTATGCAGCAACATCCTGCCCTGCAGGTCGACCTGCTGGCAACCGATGAGCAAATTGATATTGTCGGGAAAGGCATAGACGTGGCGTTACGCATTGCACCGCTGCGCGATAACCGGTTAGTCGCACACCGCATCTGTGATAACCCCCGCGAGCTTTGCGCCAGCGCGGAGTATCTCGCCGCGTACGGTTCACCGAAATTGCTTAACGATCTGGCTGGACATAGCTGCCTGACCACCTCAGATACGACACACTGGTCATTTGAAAAGGGTGAACAGCGCTACAAACAAAAGGTGTCAGGCCGATTCTCGGCTAACTCTATTGAGGCGATTTTCGAGGCTTGTCTGGGGGGACTCGGCATCGCAAATTTATCTCGCTGGTACGTAGAGCCTGCCATTGCTGAGGGTAAACTCGTGCGGATCGTCCTGGAAGATGCTCAGCCGGAATCTCTGGCCATTTGGGCGGTTTACCCGACCTCCCGGCTGATCCCGGCAAAAGTACGGAAATTTGTAGAAGCCCTGGAGACACATCTGACGCTCAACCCGCTTACACAGCAGAGCTGAGTTATTTCACCGTCACCAGCCGCGCCGCCACAATCTGGTGCCCGGACTGGACATCCGTGTTGTCGATGCGCTGCATAATTCTGTCTGCCAGCGTGTAGCCCATCTCCCGCGCAGGGGTGGTAGCCCAGACTATCGGCAGGTCATCCAGCGCGTTTTCACCAACGTCGGCGAACGCCCCTAACGCCACCTGATGACCGAAGAAGGTTTCCACCCCGCCCTCGCCGCTCTGACGCCCGGCGCGAATCAGGCCAAACCAGGCCCCCATGGCAATCACATCGTTGTAGCAAATCACGGCGCTGATCGTCGGATTGCTTCGCAGCAGCGCGCCTATCGCTTCCGCCGCTTTCTTCTGGCTGGATTCACACTCCACGACCCATTCGCTGTGGAACGGCAGGCGGTATTTAATCAGCGTCGCGCAGTAGCCGCCGACCCGCTCGGCGCGCGTCAGGGAGGAGCTTTTTCCTCCCAGCCAGGCAATGCGCTGATGCCCGCGGCGAATAAGATGTTCGGTCAACATTTGCGCGGCCTGCATGTTATCCGGGCGCAGCGTATCGGCCTCGTCCAGATAGCTGGCGCGCGAGGCGAACACCAGCGGCACGCCTTTTTCGGCGGCACGCTCGCACAGTTCGCTACCCACGCCCGACGCTCCGGCAACGATCACTCCGTCAACCCCCTGTGTCAGCAGCATATCGAGACGGGAGAGAAGCTGCCCGGCCTCGCGCCCGCCGTGCAGAAGAAAGACCATCCGCCCCTGCGCTTCCAGCGCTTCGGTTAACCCGGCGGTCAGCTCCGCATAAAAAGGTGACGTCAGGTCACGGACAATCAGGCCAATCACCCCGCTTTGCCCGCCGCGCAGCGCCGACGCCTGACGGTTACGCACAAAGCCCAGCTGTTCAACCGCCTCGTTCACCCTCTGGCCGGTTGCGGGCGAGATGCGCCCTTTACCACTGAGCACGAGAGAAACGGTGCTGACGGAAACCCCCGCCGCCAGCGCGACATCGTTGATGGTGACTTTTTTCGCTACAGCCATGTGTCAGCGTGACTCCCTGAAATGAGATCGGTAAAACGTTTTATCAATACGTTATCTTTATACTACCAGTCAAAGCCTGAGAATGTGATTTAGCGCGCACTAAACTTTGATAAAACGTTTTATCTTCTCGCAGCATTGAAGCAGGCAAACTGATTTTAACAATAAAGGAGTCGTTTTATGACGGCGAAAACAGCACAAAAAATATCGCTGTGGGAGTTTTTCCAGCAACTGGGTAAAACCTTTATGCTGCCCGTGGCGCTCCTCTCGTTCTGCGGGATCATGCTCGGGATCGGCAGTTCGCTGAGCAGTAAAGACGTCATCACGCTGATCCCGTTCCTCGGTACTCCCGTGCTGCAGGCGATCTTTATCTGGATGAGTAAGGTCGGCTCCTTCGCGTTTAGCTTCCTGCCCGTGATGTTCTGCATCGCCATCCCGCTGGGCCTGGCCCGCGAGAATAAAGGTGTCGCGGCGTTTGCCGGGTTTGTGGGTTACGCCGTGATGAACCTGGCGGTTAACTTCTGGCTGACCGCGAAAGGCATTCTGCCGACGACCGATGCTGCCGTGCTGAAGGCCAACAACATTCAGAGCGTGATTGGTATCCAGTCTATTGATACCGGGATCCTCGGAGCGGTGATCGCCGGGGTCATTATCTGGATGCTGCACGAGCGCTTCCACAATATCCGCCTGCCGGATGCTCTGGCCTTTTTCGGCGGTACCCGCTTCGTGCCGATTGTCACCCTGGTGGTCATGGGTCTGTTCGGCCTGATCATTCCGCTGATCTGGCCGGTCTTTGCGATGGGCATCAACGGCATTGGCCGCATCATCAACGGCGCGGGAGATTTTGGTCCGATGATCTTCGGCACTGGCGAGCGTCTGCTGCTGCCGTTCGGCCTGCAGCATATCCTGGTGGCCCTGATTCGCTTCACCGAAGCGGGCGGTACCATGGAGGTGTGCGGTCACGACGTGAGCGGTGCGCTGACCATCTTCCAGGCGCAGCTGAGCTGTCCGACTACCCACGGCTTCTCCGAAAGCGCCACCCGCTTCCTGTCTCAGGGTAAAATGCCGGCCTTCCTCGGCGGCCTGCCGGGTGCCGCGCTGGCGATGTATCACTGCGCGCGCCCAGAAAACCGACATAAAATTAAAGGGCTGCTGATCTCCGGCGTGATTGCCTGCGTCGTGGGCGGCACCACCGAGCCTATCGAATTCCTGTTCCTGTTTGTTGCGCCGGTGCTGTATCTCATCCACGCGCTGCTGACCGGCCTGGGCTTTACCGTGATGGCGGTGCTGGGCGTCACCATCGGCAACACCGACGGCAACGTGATTGACTTCGTGGTGTTCGGGATCCTGCACGGCCTGTCAACCAAGTGGTATCTGGTGCCGGTCGTGGCGGCTATCTGGTTCGCGGTGTACTACGGTATCTTCCGCTTCGCCATCACCCGCTTTAACCTGAAAACGCCGGGCCGCGATACCGACACCGCCACCAGCGTTGAGCAGGCGGTGGCCGGTACCGTGGGCAAATCCGGGTATAACACCCCTGCCATTCTGGCTGCGCTGGGCGGTGCGGATAATATTACCTCGCTGGATAACTGCATCACCCGCCTGCGTCTGTCGGTGGCGGATATGTCAAAAGTGGATACCAACGCCCTGAAAGCCAACCGGGCCATCGGCGTGGTACAGTTAAATCAGCATAATTTGCAGGTGGTTATCGGCCCGCAGGTTCAGTCGGTGAAAGATGAGCTGGCAACCCTGATGCGAACAGTAGAAGCCTGATGCCTCAACCCCCTCTCATGAGGGGGTTTTACTTTAAGGATTAACGTCATGTTTGATTTTTCTACCGTCGTGGATCGTCACGGCACCTGGTGTACGCAGTGGGACTACGTCGCCGACCGCTTTGGCGCGGCGGATTTGCTGCCCTTCACCATCTCGGATATGGACTTCGCCACCGCCCCCTGCATTACCGACGCGCTGCATCAGCGCATCAACCACGGCGTGCTGGGCTACAGCCGCTGGAAAAACGACGAGTTTCTTGCCGCTGTTGAGCACTGGTTTCGGCAGCGCTTTAACAGCCGCATTGATAAAGAAACCATCGTTTATGGCCCTTCCGTCATCTACATGGTGTCAGAGCTGATACGCCTCTGGTCTCACCCCGGCGACGGCGTGGTGGTCCACACCCCGGCGTACGATGCGTTTTACAACGCCATTGGAGGCAATGCGCGTCAGGTTGTGGCCGTTGAGATGGAAAAGCAGGCGGCTGGCTGGCAGGGCAATATGGCGGCGCTTGAAGCGGCCCTGGCGAAACCGGAAAACAAAATTCTGCTACTGTGCAGCCCGCAGAACCCGACCGGCAAGGTCTGGACGCGGGATGAATTGACGCAGATGGCGGAACTCTGTGAGCGCTATGACGTGGCGGTTATCAGCGATGAAATTCATATGGACATGGTGTGGGGGGCGCATCGCCACACCCCGTGGAATGCGGTAGCGCGCGGCAAGTGGGCGCTTCTCACCTCCGGCTCGAAAAGCTTTAATATTCCGGCACTGACGGGCGCATACGGCCTGATCGGCGATGAAGAGAGCCGTAACGGCTATCTCACCGCGCTAAAAGGACGGGATGGGCTCTCTTCCCCTTCCGTGCTGGCGCTGACGGCTCATATCGCCGCCTATCAGCGTGGAGAGCCGTGGCTTGATGCCTTGCGTCGTTATCTGGAAGAGAATCTGTTGTATATCGCACAGGAATTAAACAGTGCTTTTCCGAAACTGAACTGGCAGCCGCCGGAAGCAACCTATCTGGCCTGGATTGACCTGCGCCCGCTGAACATTGACGACAGGGCACTGCAAAAAGTGCTGATCGAGCAGCAAAAAGTCGCCATCATGCCGGGATATACCTACGGGGAAGAGGGAAATGGCTTCGTGCGCTTAAATGCGGGCTGCCCACGCAGCAAGCTGGAACAAGGGGTTCAGCGCCTCATCGCCGGGATCAACACGCTCCTGTAATTTGTTTGCGCAACGGAATATTCCCTTGCGCAAATAGCTTTTTACCCCGTTTTGTTTTTATAATATGGCGCACTTTAATCCGAAAAGAGTGCGACCATGATTGATACACGCCTGCCCTTAACTGATATTCATCGTCACCTTGACGGTAACATTCGTGCCCAAACCATCCTCGATCTTGGCCGCCAGTTCAACTTAACGCTTCCCGCTCAGACGCTTGAGTCGTTGATCCCACACGTACAGGTTACCTCCAATGAACCAGACCTGGTCAGCTTCCTGAGCAAACTCGACTGGGGCGTGAAGATGCTGGCCTCGCTGGATGCCTGCCGCCGCGTGGCGTTTGAGAACATTGAAGACGCGGCCCGCAACGGCCTGCACTACGTTGAGCTGCGCTTCTCGCCGGGCTATATGGCGATGACCCACAACCTGCCCGTTGCAGGCGTGGTGGAAGCCGTCATTGAAGGCGTCCGCGAAGGGTGTAAAACCTTCGACGTTCAGGCCCGCCTGATCGGCATTATGAGCCGCACGTTCGGCGAAGCCGCCTGCCTGCAGGAGCTGGAAGCGCTGCTGGCGCACCGCGATGCCATCACCGCCGTTGACCTTGCCGGCGATGAGCTAGGCTTCCCCGGCAGCCTGTTCCTCTCCCACTTCAACCGCGCGCGCGATGCCGGCTGGCACATTACCGTCCATGCTGGTGAAGCAGCGGGCCCGGAAAGCATCTGGCAGGCCATCCGCGAGCTGGGCGCCGAGCGTATCGGCCATGGCGTGAAGGCGGTAGAAGACCGCGCGCTGATGGATTTCCTGGCGGAGCAGCGCATCGGCATTGAGTCGTGCCTGACGTCCAACATTCAGACCAGCACCGTAGCAACGCTGGCGCAGCACCCGCTGAAAACGTTCCTTGAGCACGGCGTGCTGGCCTCGCTGAACACGGACGATCCGGCGGTTCAGGGCGTGGATATCATCCACGAGTACAACATCGCCGCACCGCAGGCGGGCCTGAGCCGCGAGCAGATCCGCCAGGCGCAGATCAACGGGCTGGAGATCGCCTTCCTTACGCCAGCAGAGAAGCAGGCGCTGCGGGATAAGGTGGCAACCGCGTAAACCCTTTGCCGGGTGGCTTCTACGCCTTACCCGGCCTACAACAACGTCAAAAACTTATGCCAGACAGAGCGTCGCGCGATGTTTGGCAGATTCAATCCCCAGCTCAATCAGCTCCATAATCTGGATCGCCTGGCTGGCCGGAACCGGGTTCTCCCCCGTTCCGTTAAGCGCATCGCGGATGGCAGCATAATAAGCCGGATAGTTACCCGGGATCGTTAACAGGGTTTCCTCAACCAGCTCCTCACCTTCCGTCCGCGTCACGACGCCGTCGCGCATATCATAGCCCCAGTCTTCCTGCGGCAGACGTTCACCGTTTTTGAGGCGATCTTCCTGCGGATCGAGGCCAAACTTCACGTAGCTCCCGCGCGTGCCGTGGATGATATAGCGGGCAGATTCCGCGGCCGCGACCATCGTCCCGTGCAGCACAATCCGCCGCTGCGGGTAACTCAACACCGCGTGGAAGTAATCCGTTGTCTGCGCACCGGGCCTCAGCTGGGCCAGATCGACCGTCATGCTCACCGGCAGCCCAAACAGATTCACGGCCTGGTCCAGCAGATGCGGGGCTAAATCGTACCAGATGCCGCTGCCCGGACCGGCCTGCTCGCGCCAGCGGTTTCTCACCTGCGGACGGAAGCGGTCAAAGTGTGATTCAAAAAAAACGATCTCTCCTAACGTGCCTTCCCCGAGAAGCGTTTTAACCGTCAGGAAGTCGCTGTCCCAGCGGCGGTTATGGAAAACGGACAGCACTCTGCCCAGACTTTTTGCCAGCGCCTCCAGCTCACGCGCCTGTGACAACGTCACGGTGAAGGGTTTGTCAACAACGACGTGCTTCCCGGCTTCCAGCGCGGCTTTCGCCAGCGGGAAGTGCGTGTCGTTCGGGGTGGGAATAACAATTAAATCGATATTCGGATCGTTGAAAAGGTGTTTAGGCTCGGAGACAACCGGCACTGCGGGCCAGTCAGCGTGGACTTTGGCGGCGTCGCTGCTGGATACCGCCGCCAGCGCCATTCCCGGCGTTCCGGCTATCAGAGGCGCATGAAACGTTTTGCTCGCGTACCCGTAGCCTATAAGCCCGACGCGGATGTTATCACTCATCGTGTTGTCCTCTTTTGCGTTTCTTATTTCATACTGGCTTTTCTGGCATTGTCCTCATTAATAATGAGCCATGGCGCTTAAAATAGCAGGCTGTACCGGCTATTTTTGTTACATAGTATTAACCTTCTGATTTTGTTTAAGGGAATCGTTCCCAAAGCGCTTGCCGTCAGAGAAACAGCGCTGTAACATTTGCGACCTGTATTTATGGATAAATTACAACAGTGAATCATGGCATCAATTATTAATCGAATCATTGAATTAGCGGGATGGATTGTTCTTGGGGTTTCGGTCATTTTGCTCGGCGTAGCCAGCCATATTGATAACTACCAGCCGCCGGAGCCTGCTGCCGTCACCCATCCTAAGTAACCGGTTGCTGCTTTAAAGAGTGACATAATGTGTCAGTTTCGTATTGCCAGCCCTGGTGAACACGGTTAACCTTCTCTTCCAGGCATCACCTTCGGTGCCTGAATTTCAGCAAAGAAAACTCCTAATTTCGTCGCGTTATCTGAGTGGGCTGTTTACGTCTGTATTAATCCGTTTATTATTCGACCGAATTACCTTAACTGGTATTACTCACTTTTATATGGAAAATTATTAATATGACAGTTCAGGACTATTTATTAAAATTTCGCAAGATCAATTCGCTTGAGAGCCTGGAAAAACTGTTTGACCATCTGAACTACACCCTGTCGGATAATCAGGACATCATCAATATGTATCGCGCCGCTGACCATCGCCGTGCGGAGCTGGTCTCCGGCGGACGCTTGTTCAACGTCGGCGAGGTGCCGAAGTCCGTATGGCGTTACGTTTTATAAGAAAGTAGCCATCCGCGCGAAATGTTATATACTCTCCGCCCTGCAAACTGGCTGTACAACATTTCGCGCAGATAATGGGAGAGTTCATGACCGCAACGCCTGGAGAACGCATCGGAGGCTGGTTAATCGCCCCACTGGCATGGCTGCTGGTTGCCTTATTAAGCGCATCGCTTGCGCTGCTGCTTTATACCACCGCATTGATTACCCCTCACGCTATTCAGACCCTAATGTCGCAAAGCGTGCTGAATATAGCGATG
The DNA here is from genome assembly GCF_052044815.1 of Enterobacter sp. 22499. Classification (NCBI taxonomy): domain Bacteria; kingdom Pseudomonadati; phylum Pseudomonadota; class Gammaproteobacteria; order Enterobacterales; family Enterobacteriaceae; genus Enterobacter; species Enterobacter sp. 22499. Next base: position 455,325 of record NZ_JBQENR010000001.1, read on the forward strand.
TGGTTTGTGTCGTTCGTTTTCGCGATTGGGATGTGGTACTACACCCTGTGGCTGACTATCGCCTTCTTTAAGCGCCGCAAGAGTGTGCCTAAGCACTACATTATCTGGCTGCTGGTCTCGGTCCTGCTGGCGGTTAAAGCGTTTGCTTTCTCGCCCGTCTCTGACGCGCTTGCTGTCCGCCAGTTGCTTTTCCCGTTACTGGCTGCGGCGCTGCTGGTGCCCTATTTCAAACGTTCAACGCGTGTGAAAAACACCTTCGTGAACCCGTAATAACCTTACAGATAACCTGTTGTCGCCTGCCCCGGTTTGTCCGATAATAGGCGGCTTTTTTATTTCAGGCTAAATAATGACCGATTACTTACTGCTCTTTGTCGGCACCGTGCTGGTTAACAACTTCGTTCTGGTGAAGTTCCTTGGCCTGTGCCCGTTTATGGGCGTGTCCAAAAAGCTGGAAACGGCGATGGGCATGGGGCTGGCGACGACCTTCGTCATGACGCTGGCGTCTATCTGCGCGTGGTTGATTGACACCTGGATCCTCATCCCGCTGGGGTTAATCTATCTCCGCACGCTGGCGTTTATTCTGGTTATCGCGGTGGTGGTGCAATTTACCGAAATGGTGGTGCGTAAAACCAGCCCGGCGCTCTATCGCCTGCTGGGTATCTTCCTGCCGCTGATCACCACCAACTGCGCGGTGCTTGGCGTGGCGCTGCTGAACATCAACCTTGGCCATAACTTCATGCAGTCGGCGCTGTACGGCTTCTCCGCCGCTGTCGGTTTCTCATTTGTTATGGTGCTGTTCGCGTCGATTCGCGAACGTCTGGCAGCAGCTGATATCCCTGCGCCATTTCGCGGTAATGCCATTGCGCTGGTGACCGCGGGTTTAATGTCTCTGGCCTTTATGGGCTTTAGTGGTCTGGTGAAGTTGTAATGAGTGCTATCTGGATTGCCATCGCCTCTATCAGCGTCCTGGGGTTGGTGTTTGGCCTTATCCTGGGTTACGCCTCCCGCCGTTTCGCGGTAGAGGACGATCCTGTTGTTGAAAAAATTGATGAGCTTTTGCCGCAAAGTCAGTGTGGACAGTGCGGCTACCCGGGCTGCCGCCCTTACGCTGAAGCGGTAGGCATTCAGGGTGAAAAAATTAACCGCTGTGCGCCCGGCGGCGAAGCGGTGATGCTGAAAATTGCCGCCCTGCTTAACGTCGATCCGCAGCCCGTTGATGGCGATGCGGAAGTCCAGGAGCCGGTTCGCGCCCTCGCGGTGATCGATGAAGCAAACTGCATCGGCTGCACCAAATGTATTCAGGCCTGTCCGGTCGACGCCATTGTCGGCGCGACCCGCGCCATGCACACCGTTGTGGCGGATCTTTGCACCGGCTGTAACCTCTGCGTGGCCCCCTGCCCGACGCAATGTATAGAGCTGCGCCCGGTTGAAACGACTACCGAAAGCTGGAAGTGGGATCTTCAAACCATTCCGGTTCGCAATATTCCTGTGGAACAACATGCTTAAGTTATTTTCTGCTTTCAGAAAAGAGAAGATCTGGGACTTTGACGGCGGTATCCATCCGCCAGAGATGAAAACCCAGTCCAACGGCACGCCGCTGCGTCAAATTCCGCTGGCGACGCGTTACGTCATGCCGCTCAAGCAGCATATTGGCGCTGAGGGCGAGCTGTGCGTGAAAGAAGGCGATACGGTGCTGCGCGGTCAGCCGCTGACCTTCGGACGCGGACGTATGCTGCCGGTACACGCCCCTACTTCCGGGAAAGTGGTGGCAATTGCCCCTCATACGGTGGCGCATCCGTCCGCGTTGTCGGAACTGAGCGTGATTATTGAAGCCGACGGCGAAGATCGCTGGATTGACCGTGACGGCTGGAGCGACTACCGCAGCCAGAGCCGCGAAGCGCTCATTGAGCGTATTCATCAGTTCGGCGTCGCGGGGCTTGGCGGCGCGGGCTTCCCGACCGGCGTCAAGCTGCGCGGTGGTGGCGATAAGATTCAGACGCTGATTATCAACGCCGCCGAGTGCGAGCCATACATCACCGCCGACGATCGTCTGATGCAGGACTGCGCCGCCCAGGTGGTGGAAGGCATCCGCATCCTCGCGCATATTCTGCAGCCGCGGGAAGTGCTGATTGGTATCGAAGACAATAAACCGCAGGCCATCTCAATGCTGCGCGCCGTGCTGGCCGGTAGCCATGATATCGCCCTGCGCGTTATTCCGACCAAGTACCCCTCTGGCGGCGCAAAACAGCTGACGCAAATCCTCACCGGCAAGCAGGTCCCGCACGGCGGACGCTCGTCGGATATCGGCGTGCTGATGCAAAACGTCGGCACCGCTTACGCCGTCAAGCGTGCGGTGATTGACGGCGAGCCGTTGACCGAGCGCGTGGTAACGCTGACCGGAGAGTCTGTCTCTCGTCCGGGTAACGTGTGGGCGCGCCTCGGCACGCCGGTGCGCCATCTGCTGGAACAGGCTGAATTTTGCCCGGCCAGCGACCAGATGGTGATCATGGGCGGTCCGCTGATGGGCTTTACCCTGCCGTGGCTCGACGTTCCGGTAGTGAAAATCACCAACTGTCTGCTCGCCCCTTCTCCAACCGAAATGGGGGAGGAGCAGGAAGAGAAAGGCTGCATCCGCTGCAGCGCCTGTGCCGATGCCTGCCCGGCGGATCTCCTCCCGCAGCAGCTGTACTGGTACAGCAAAGGCCAGCTGCACGATAAGGCCAAAGCCCATAACCTGGCCGACTGCATCGAATGCGGCGCCTGCGCCTGGGTCTGCCCAAGCAACATTCCTCTGGTGCAGTACTTCCGCCAGGAGAAGGCCGAGATTTATGCCATCTCCATGGAAGAAAAACGCGCCGCGGAAGCCAAGGCACGTTTCGAAGCGCGTCAGGCGCGTCTCGAACGTGAGAAGATGGCTCGTCAGGAGCGACATAAGCAGGCCGCCGTTCAGCCTGCCGGGAAAGATCAGGATGCAATCAACGCCGCACTGGCGCGCGTTCGCGAGAAAAAAGCCAGTGCCGCCCAGACGCTGGTGATCCAGGCCGGTGAAAAACCGGATAACAGCGAAGCGATTGCCGCCCGCGAAGCGCGTAAAGCTGCGGCCCGCGCCCGTCAGGCGGAAAAAGCGCAAGCGGCGCAGCCGGAAGCTGAAATCGATCCACGCAAAGCCGCCGTTGAGGCGGCGATTGCCCGTGCCAAAGCGCGCAAGGCCGGGGAGCAGCCAGTGGTGGTTGAACAGGAACCGGTCGATCCGCGTAAAGCCGCCGTCGAAGCGGCGATTGCCCGCGCCAAAGCGCGCAAAGCAGCGCAGCAGGCGCCAGCCGCAGAACCTGAAGCACCGGTCGACCCACGTAAAGCCGCCGTTGAAGCGGCGATAGCCCGCGCCAAAGCGCGCAAAGCAGCACAGCAGGAAGAGCAGCCGCAGGCCGCCAACGATGACCCGCGCAAGGCCGCCGTCGCCGCCGCCATTGCGCGCGTTCAGGCAAAGAAAGCCGCACAGCAAGCCGTAAACGAGGATTAAATGGTTTTCAGAATCGCAAGTTCCCCTTACACCCACAATCAGCGCCAGACATCGCGCATCATGATGCTGGTCTGCCTGGCCGCGCTGCCGGGCATTGCCGTTCAGTGCTGGTTTTTCGGCTGGGGAACTCTGTTCCAGATAGCTCTTGGATGCGCCAGCGCCGTCGCCGCGGAAGCCCTCGTGCTGAAGCTGCGCAAGATGGCGGTTTCCCGCATCCTGGCGGACAACTCCGCTCTGCTGACCGGCCTGCTGCTGGCCATCAGCATTCCCCCGCTTGCCCCGTGGTGGATGGTGGTGCTCGGCACCGTGTTTGCCGTGATTATTGCCAAACAGCTCTATGGCGGCCTCGGTCATAACCCGTTTAACCCGGCGATGATTGGCTACGTGGTGCTGCTGATCTCCTTCCCGGTACAGATGACCAGCTGGCTCCCGCCGCATGAGATTGCAGCCACGGTGCCCGGCTTTATGGATGCTCTGCAGGTGATCTTTACCGGCCATACGGCGCTGGGTGCTGATATGAACGCGCTGCGTATGGGCGTGGACGGTATCAGCCAGGCGACGCCGCTCGATACGTTTAAAACGTCCCTGCACGCCGGGCACAGCGTTGAGCAAATCATGAAGTCCGCCATCTACAGCGGCGTGCTGGCGGGAGCCGGCTGGCAGTGGGTCAACCTGGCGTATCTGCTGGGCGGCCTGTTCCTGTTGCAGCAGAAAGCCATCCGCTGGCATATTCCGGTCAGCTTCCTGGTAACGCTGGCGTTCTGCGCCACGCTGGGCTGGGTATTCTCTCCTGAATCGCTGGCCAGCCCGCAGATGCACCTGCTCTCCGGCGCGACCATGCTGGGTGCCTTCTTTATCCTGACGGATCCGGTGACGGCCTCAACGACTAACCGCGGACGCCTGATCTTCGGTGCGCTGGCTGGCCTGCTGGTTTGGCTCATCCGCAGCTTCGGTGGCTACCCGGACGGCGTGGCCTTTGCCGTCCTGCTCGCCAACATTACCGTTCCGCTCATCGACTATTACACGCGTCCACGCGTGTACGGCCATCGCTAAGGGTTTCGCCATGTTAAAAACGATGCAAAAACACGGCGTCACGCTGGCTGTCTTCGCCGCGGTCCTGACGGGGCTGACGGCACTGGTTAATGCGTTGACCAAAACGACCATCGAAGAACAGGCCTCGAAGCAGCAAAAGGCGCTGTTCGATCAGGTGATCCCGTCCGATTTCTACGATAATGACCTGCAAAAAAGCTGCTTTGTGGTAGACGCGCCGCAGCTTGGGAAAGGCCCGCACCGCCTCTTTATCGCCCGCAAAGGGGATAAACCGGTCGGCGCGGTGATGGAAGCGACCGCCCCTGACGGCTATTCCGGCGCCATTCAGCTGCTCGTGGGCAGCGATTTCTCCGGTACCATCCTGGGCACCCGCGTGACGGAACATCATGAAACGCCGGGCCTGGGCGACAAAATTGAAACCCGTCTGAGCGACTGGATTTTGCACTTTGCCGGTAAAGTGATCCATGGTGAAAATGACACCGCGTTTGCGGTGAAGAAAGACGGCGGCGAGTTTGACCAGTTCACGGGCGCAACCATCACCCCGCGGGCGGTGGTAAACGCCGTAAAACGAGCCGGGCTGTACGCTGAAACGCTGCCCGCGCAGATCAACAATCTTCCGGCCTGTGAGGAGTAATCATGAGCCAGGTTAAAGAGGTTATTGTCCAGGGATTGTGGAAAAACAACTCCGCGCTGGTACAGCTTCTGGGTATGTGCCCCCTGCTGGCGGTGACATCCACCGCCACCAACGCGCTCGGTCTGGGTCTGGCAACCACGCTGGTATTGACCCTGACCAACCTCTCCATCTCTGCCCTGCGACGCTGGACGCCGTCGGAAATTCGTATTCCGATTTACGTCATGATCATTGCGTCGGTGGTCAGTATTGTCCAGATGCTGATTAACGCCTACGCGTTTGGTCTGTACCAGTCGCTCGGGATCTTCATTCCTCTTATCGTCACCAACTGTATTGTGGTCGGGCGTGCGGAAGCGTTCGCGGTGAAAAACAGCCCGGCCATGTCGGCGCTGGATGGTTTTTCCATTGGCATGGGCGCCACGTGCGCCATGTTCGTGCTGGGCTCGCTGCGTGAAATCCTCGGCAACGGTACGCTGTTCGACGGCGCAGATGCGCTGCTGGGCGGCTGGGCTAAAGCGCTGCGCGTTGAGGTGTTTCACACCGATACGCCGTTCCTGCTGGCGATGCTGCCGCCCGGCGCGTTTATTGGCCTCGGCATGATGCTGGCGATAAAATACCTGATTGATGAGAAACGTAAGCGCCGCGCGGCTGAGCGCAGCGTTCTGGAAGGGACACCCGAGAAGGCCTCATGAATAAAGAAAAGCGCATTGCGATCCTGACCCGTCTGCGGGACGAGAACCCGCACCCGACGACGGAGCTGAATTTTACCTCCCCGTTTGAGCTGCTGATCGCGGTGTTGCTCTCTGCGCAGGCGACCGACGTGAGCGTCAATAAAGCCACTGCCCTGCTCTATCCGGTCGCCAATACGCCGAAGGCCATGCTGGAACTGGGCGTGGAAGGCGTGAAGTCTTATATCAAAACCATCGGCCTGTTTAACAGCAAAGCCGAGAACGTAATTAAGACCTGTCGGATCCTGCTGGAACAGCACGGAGGCGAAGTACCGGAAGATCGCGCCGCGCTGGAAGCCTTGCCGGGCGTGGGGCGTAAAACCGCGAACGTTGTGCTCAATACCGCGTTTGGCTGGCCGACCATCGCCGTTGATACGCATATATTCCGCGTCTCAAACCGGACCAACTTCGCCCCAGGGAAAAACGTCGAGCAGGTAGAAGAGAAGCTGTTAAAAGTGGTTCCTGCCGAATTCAAGGTTGACTGCCACCACTGGCTGATTTTGCACGGTCGTTATACCTGCATAGCCCGAAAGCCGCGCTGCGGCTCCTGCGTTATTGAAGATCTCTGCGAATATAAAGAAAAAGTCTATCCCTGACCCGTCATAATCCCCTACCTAAAGAAGGACTACCGTTCGTTCTTCTTTTGGCCGTTATTTGTCCGCTCTTACTTTCTTCTGACTTGTCACTTGTTCGGCTCTATAACGCTCAAACAGGTTAATACTTTTTTCATAGCCAAAAATTTCTATACATCTGTGATCGCGATCACTCTGATAACGTCATGTTGATTTTTTGTAGTCAAAGTCATCGCAAACCCTTTGCCGGGCAAGATTTAAATGCGTTTACCCGGAAGATAAGACCAGCTATTTTTCAGAATATGGGCTATATCACTACAACAAGCGGCAAATAGCAGAACATATCGCCAAAACCCCATCGCACTGGGTGTATACCAGTCGAAAAAACTACCTTTAGTTATCGTATAAAATTTAACGCTAAATAACATTTGTAGAAGCCGACAATTATACCGTTCAAGATAAATGTAACAGATTATTACAAACGTATTGCCAGACGGGGCAGGATAGTGAACATTACCCGCCGTTTCTCCTCCCAATATAACTATAAGGCGGATGGGCTACGGCCATCACGCTATGAACACCCCCGTTAATATGGGATGTAAAAAAAGAGGTATATGTGTCGACTGCAAACAATAAACCAACAGATGAAAGCGTGAGTCTGAACGCTTTTAAACAACCGAAAGCGTTTTATCTCATCTTCTCTATCGAGTTATGGGAGCGTTTTGGTTACTACGGCCTGCAAGGGATCATGGCGGTTTACCTGGTTAAACAGCTGGGTATGTCCGAAGCCGATTCCATCACGCTGTTCTCCTCCTTTAGTGCCCTCGTTTACGGTCTGGTTGCTATCGGCGGCTGGCTGGGTGATAAAGTTCTCGGTACTAAGCGCGTCATTATGCTGGGTGCCATTGTTCTGGCTATTGGCTATGGTCTGGTTGCATGGTCAGGACATGATGCGGCTGTGGTCTACATGGGCATGGCAACCATCGCCGTGGGTAACGGCCTGTTCAAAGCGAACCCGTCTTCCCTGCTCTCAACCTGCTACAGCAAAGATGACCCACGTCTGGACGGTGCATTTACCATGTACTACATGTCCATCAACATCGGTTCCTTCTTTTCCATGCTGGCAACCCCATGGCTGGCCGCGAAATTCGGCTGGAGCGTGGCGTTTGCGCTGAGCTTCGTGGGTATGCTGATCACCGTGGTAAACTTCCTGTTCTGCCGCAACTGGGTGAAAGACTACGGTTCAAAACCTGACTTCGAGCCTGTCCACATGGGCAAGCTGCTGGCTACCATCGTGGGCGTTGTCGTCCTGGCGGCGATCGCCACCTGGCTGCTGCACAACCAGGGTATCGCTCGTGCCGTTCTGGGCGTAGTTGCGCTGGGCATCGTGGTCATCTTCGCAAAAGAAGCGTTCGCTATGAAGGGTGCAGCCCGTCGTAAGATGATTGTGGCGTTCATTCTGATGCTGGAAGCGATTATCTTCTTCGTGCTGTACAGCCAGATGCCAACCTCTCTGAACTTCTTCGCTATTCGTAACGTTGAGCACTCTATCCTGGGTATCGCATTCGAACCCGAGCAGTTCCAGGCGCTGAACCCCTTCTGGATCATGATCGGTTCCCCGATTCTGGCCGCAATCTATAACAAGATGGGCGATCGTCTGCCAATGCCGCACAAGTTCGCGGTGGGTATGGTGCTCTGTTCTGGTGCGTTCCTGGTGCTGCCGCTGGGGACTAAGTTTGCGTCCGACGCCGGTATCGTGTCCGTTAACTGGCTGATCCTGAGCTACGCGCTGCAGTCTATCGGCGAACTGATGATCTCCGGTCTGGGTCTGGCGATGGTTGCACAGCTGGTTCCACAGCGTCTGATGGGCTTCATTATGGGTAGCTGGTTCCTGACCACTGCTGGTGCGGCGATCATCGCCGGTAAGATCGCGAACCTGATGGCTGTGCCAGAAAACGTGACCGATCCGCTGCTCTCCCTGAACGTCTACGGTACCGTGTTCATGCAGATTGGTATCGCTACGGCGGTTATCGCGGCGCTGATGCTGCTGACCGCGCCGAAACTGAATCGAATGACTCAGGACGACGACAAGACGGCGGAAGCGAACAAAACCGCTACCGCGTGATATCTGAGAGAAACGACAGAACAGAAGCCGCTAAGAGATTAGCGGCTTTTTTTTTGTCCCTTCGCGCACTAACATAGCTGAAACCTCAGCAAAAAGGAGTTACCGATGAAACTGTTCTACAAACCGGGCGCGTGCTCTCTTGCTTCCCATATCACCCTGCGCGAGAGCGGCAAAGATTTCACGCTGGATGGCGTTGATCTGATGAAAAAGCGCCTGGAAAACGGGGATGACTTTTTTGCGATTAACCCAAAAGGGCAGGTTCCGGCCCTGCTGCTGGATGACGGAACTCTGCTGACCGAAGGCGTGGCGATTATGCAGTTCCTGGCGGACAACGTACCGGATCGCCAGCTCCTTGCCCCTACCGGCAGCGTCGCACGTTATAAAACGCTGGAGTGGTTGAACTATATCGCCACCGAGCTGCACAAAGGTTTTACCCCCCTCTTCCGCCCGGATACGCCGGAAGAGTACAAGCCGACCGTGCGAGCTCTGCTGGAGAAAAAGCTGCAGTATGTTAACGAATCGCTGAAAGACGATCAGTGGATTTGTGGTTCACGCTTCACCATTGCCGACGCGTACCTGTTTACCGTACTGCGCTGGGCGCGTGCGGTTAAGCTGAACCTGGAAGGGTTGGACCATATCGCATCGTATATGGCGCGCGTGGCGGAGCGTCCAGCAGTGGCCGCTGCGCTAAAAGCGGAAGGGTTGAATTAAGCGAGCCGTCTGTGTTGCCGGGTGGCGCTGACGCTCACCCGGCCTACGAACTCTGGACGATTATAGCCGTGTGGCGCTGAAATAGTGCTCCGGCTTCGCGATACGATCCTGTGCCGCGACCACCTGCAGTTCATATTCCTGCATCTCTTTCGTCGCAATCATAATTTCGTACACCGCTGCCGTCACGTGCTCCAGCGCGTCTCTCACCGTTGCACCCTGCAACAGTTTCACCAGCAGTAGCCCGCTGGTCACATCACCCACGCCCACCGGCTGACGCGTGCCGAAATCCACCAGCGGACGGCTGATATGCCATGCGTCATCTTTCGTCACCAGCAGCATCTCAAAACGCTCCTGGGTCAGCCCTGCGCGGGCGAGATGTTTTACCAGCACAATCTCCGGCCCCTGGGCTATGAGCTCGCGAGACGCGCGTACAGCCTCTTCTACGCTGTTAACCGGATGCTCGCAGAGGATCTCCAGCTCAATCAGGTTGGGCGCAATGATATCGCTGGCGGGCAGCGCATGGCGAACGTGAAATTCCGCTACGCCAGGCGCCACAATGCAGCCTTTCTCCGGGTGTCCCATGACGGGGTCGCAGAAATATTTTGCCACCGGGTTTGCCGCTTTCGCCTGACGCACGATGCCGAGGATGTGTTCCCCCTGCTCCGCTGAGCCGAGGTAGCCGCTCAGAACGGCGTCGCAGCGCTTGAGCTGGTCGATATCCGCAATACCCTGCACAACCTCTGTGAGATGCGAAGGCGGCATCACGCAGCCTGTCCATTTGCCGTATTGCGTGTGGTTAGAGAACTGCACGGTATTGAGAGGCCAGACGTTGGCACCGAGGCGGCGCATCGGGAATTCCGCTGCGCTATTGCCAGCATGTCCAAACACAACGTGGGACTGAATGGCGAGGATGTTCTTCATCTTTTTCTTACCAAACCCTGAACAAACAAAAAGGGCGTGGTTTCCCACGCCCCTCGAGACTTTTACTTACTTCCAGCAGACCAGACAGTAGTTTTTCTTACCGCGGCGCAGTAGCGTGTAGCGGCCATACAGACGATCGCCGTCAACGAAGGTGTATTCCGGATCAGCCTGCTTTTCACCGTTGATGGTGATAGCGTTGGAGGCGATGGTTTTACGCGCCTGACCACGGGAAGGCTGGAGCTCAGAGTCCACAAGCGCCTGCATCAGGTCAGCCCCTTTTTCCATCTCAACCATCGGCACGCCGTCCTGCGCCAGCTGTTCGAAGTCCGCTTCGCTCAGATCGCTCAGCGTACCGTTGAACAGGCTTGCAGTGATGCGTTTTGCCGCGGCCAGGCCCTCTTCACCATGAACCAGTTTGGTCACTTCGTCCGCCAGCACGTACTGGGCACGCGGCGCTTTACCGCTGTTCTTATCTTCCTCTTCCAGCGCATTGATCTCTGCAATGTCCATGAAGGTGAAGAACTTCAGGAAGCGGTAAACATCGGCATCCGCCGTGTTGATCCAGAACTGATAGAATTTGTACGGGCTGGTTTTCTTCGGATCGAGCCACACCGCGCCGCCTTCGGTTTTACCGAATTTGGTGCCGTCTGCTTTGGTGATCAGTGGAACGGTCAGGCCGAAGACCTGGTTCTGATGCAGACGACGGGTCAGATCGATACCGGAGGTGATGTTCCCCCACTGGTCAGAGCCGCCGATCTGCAGAGAGACGCCGTGCAGCTTGTTCAGGCAGGCAAAGTCATAGCCCTGCAGCAGGTTGTAGGAGAACTCGGTAAAGGAGATACCCTGATCGTCACGGTTCAGACGCTGCTTGACCGCTTCTTTGTTAATCATCTGGTTAACAGAGAAGTGCTTGCCGATGTCACGCAGGAAGGTCAGCACGTTCATGCCGCCAAACCAGTCGTAGTTGTTAGCAGCAATGGCAGAGTTATCACCACAGTTGAAGTCGAGGAACGGTGCAACCTGTTTGCGGATCTTATCCACCCACTCCTGCACGGTATCTTCGGTGTTCAGCTTACGCTCCGCGGCTTTAAAGCTCGGGTCACCAATCAGACCGGTCGCGCCGCCCACCAGGGCAACAGGCTTATGACCCGCCATCTGGAAGCGTTTCAGGCATAACAATGGAACAAGATGCCCCAAATGCAAGCTGTCAGCGGTGGGATCGAAGCCGCAATAGAGCGCGATCGGGCCTTGCGCCAGTCGCTCTGCTAACGCTTCCTCGTCCGTCACCTGGGCCACGAGGCCCCGCTCTTGCAATTGTTTAATCAAGTTACTGCTTGCCATCAAATTCTCCATGTATAAACGACTGCACCTTTGCCGGTACACGACTTTTCGCCTGATGCGAAAGGACCATAGAATAAAGCGCAAGCGCGGTGTGCGCTAGCGCTTAAATCAACAAATTTCGGGGATTACGGGGCCAGTCTGTCGATTTTCCAGCCGCCATTCTCGCGCTGGTATAAAAAGCGGTCATGCAGGCGATGCTCACCGCCTTGCCAGAATTCCATCTGCTCAATCGGAATGCGGAAGCCGCCCCAGAAGCTCGGCAGCGGAATTTCCCCCTGCTGGAACTTCTGTTTCAGCTCCAGGAATTTACTTTCCAGCACGCCGCGGGCAGAGATCCGGCTGGACTGTTTTGATACCCAGGCGCCAATCTGGCTGTCGCGCGGGCGGCTGTGGAAATACTTCACCACCTCAAGGGTCGAGAGACGTTCCGCTTTACCGGTGACCATCACCTGACGTTCCAGCATGTGCCACGGGAACAGCAGGCTGATGCGCGGGTTGTTTTCTAAGTGGTGCGCCTTGCGGCTGCCCAGATTGGTATAGAACACCAGCCCTTTCTCGTCGTAATGCTTAAGCAAGACGATGCGCTGATACGGTTGACCGTTTTCATCTACCGTCGCGACGACCATGGCCGTTGGGTCGGCCAGCTTCGCGTCGCAGGCCTGTTTCAGCCAGCGCTCAAAAAGCACGAGGGGTTCAGCGGGAAGATCCTGGCGACGCAGGCCGCCTTTGGTGTATTCACGGCGCAGATGCGCAATTTGCTGCAGTTCGTCGTTATCTGACATGGCGTTAGCTGATCTTGAGATTGGGTGGCGCTATTGTGCGCCGCCCCTGTAAAAATCTCAACGCTTCGGATTTTCAAGCTGGCAGTTGTTCAGCACAATGCGGTCGCGTTTGTAGACCGTGGCGCTGTCGCCTTTCGACCAGAAGACATAGATGCCGTCCGAATAACGCGCCCCGGAGGCCGAGATACCCTGTTTAAGGGTTAGCAGCTTGTTATCGTAAACGAAGCTGGCTTCCTGACGCGGGTTATTCAGCTTCACGGTCAGCGGTTTTTCATCGCAGCGATACTCCAGCGTATCGGTTTGCATGCGCTCAAGGAACTGGTTATAGACGCTGCATCCTGACAGCAATAAAGGCGCGGCAATAAGAAGAAGTTTTTTCATGGGCGTATTCCGAAGACTTTCCTGGTCCTGGAGGGCATGGCTGCCCCCCTGTTTTATTCCATTCTAACGACGAGGCGCCGCGCTGAATTTCAGTTAACTCTGATTATGACGAGGATTTGCAGGGAAAATCGCCCCGAGGACGCTGGCCTCGCGCGCGCCGGTTACCGACGGCAAATTCCCTGGCAGCCCGGCGATGGTGCGCCAGGCAAGCCAGGCGAAAGCCAGCGCTTCCATATCATCCCCGCTGATGCCGGCCTCGTCCGTCGTGGTCACCTCAGTGCCCGGCAGCAGCCCGGCAAGACGCGCCATCACCAGCGGGTTTCGGCTTCCCCCGCCGCACACCAGCAGGCGTTCGCAGCCGCCGCTGAGCAGCACTTGCTCAGAGATCGACACGGCCGTTAATTCGGCAAGCGTCGCCTGGACATCCTGCGGGGCGAGTGCCGGGAACAGCGCAAGCTGGCGCTCGAGCCAGCCAAAGTTGAAGTATTCTCGTCCCGTGCTTTTCGGCGCCGGTAAGGCAAAATAAGGGTCGCTGAGCATGGACTGCAGCAGCGGGAGAACCACTTTACCCTCGCTCGCCCACTCGGCGTTTTTATCGTACGGTTGACCGCACTGCCGCCAGATCCAGGCATCCATTAACATATTTCCCGGGCCGGTATCGTAGCCGCGAACGGGCTGCCCCGGAATAAGCATCGAGAGGTTAGCAATCCCGCCTATGTTGAGCACCATGCGGCGTTCTGTAGGGTGCGCCAGCAACGCCTGATGGAATGCAGGCACCAGCGGCGCGCCCTGGCCGCCAAGCGCAATATCGCGGCGCCGAAAATCCCCGACGACCGTTACGCCCGTCTTCGCCACAATCTGGTTGTTATCGCCGATTTGCAACGTATGCGGCGCGTCGCCAGTCGGCTCATGCCAGACGGTTTGTCCGTGACACCCGATGGCGACCACATCCTGGGGACGAAGGTGTTCTTTTTGCATTAACGCCTGCACCGCATCCGCAAACAGCGCCCCCAGCCGAACATCAAGTTGACCAAGCTGGGAGAGGGTTAACTGCTGCCCCTGACAGATGCTCAGAATGTCCTCTTTCAGCGAAAGGGGGATTGGCCAGGTCAGGCTCGCCTGCTGTGCCACCATATGTTCGTCAATGGCGGCCAGAACGACATCTACCCCATCCAGACTGGTGCCCGACATCACACCAATGTAGCGACCCGATTTCATGCGCTTTCCTTACGTTGCGTGGGCTAAGGATATCCACTCAACCATAAACAGCGCTCCTTTGCCATCCGACGATAATATTTTTTAACAATGTCTTGCCGGTATGGCGAGTGGCTCCTGTTTATGTCTCGTTAAGTCAAATTCAAGTACAATTTTCTTATTGTTAGTGCAAAGATATGAACTATGGCTCTTTATGCCATATAATTTAGCCATAACGGATGCCTCCAGATGGGCGTTTTTGGTGAACAGGAGATTCAAATGATTGTACGTGTACTGGGCGTTTCGCTGATTGGTTTAACCCTGGCTGGCTGTGTGAACGACAGCTCGCTGTCTGGCGACGTTTACAGCGCTTCTGAAGCAAAACAGGTTCAAAGCGTGACTTACGGTACCGTTGTTAACGCCCGTCCTGTACAAATTCAGGGTGGTGATGAAAACAACGTGATGGGCGCAATCGGCGGTGCTGTACTGGGTGGTTTCCTGGGTAATACCGTTGGCGGCGGCACGGGCCGTTCTCTGGCAACCGCAGCGGGGGCTGTAGCGGGTGGTGTCGCGGGTCAGGGCGTTCAGGGCGCGATGAACAAAACCCAGGGTGTAGAGCTGGAAATTCGTAAAGACGACGGCAGCACCATTATGGTTGTTCAGAAGCAGGGCAACACCCGCTTCTCTGCGGGTCAACGCGTCGTGCTGGCGAGCAACGGCAGCCAGGTTACCGTTTCTCCGCGTTAATTAAAAATGGATGTGGTCATCAGGCCACATCCATTTACAATATATATCACTCTCACAAATATATTTACAGAATACATTCATCTCACACATTATTAAACGCGCCATATATTGTTTCTGCGCAAAGTATTTAGCGTGCTAATTGATTAAACTCTTCGCAATCATCTCTTCATAATTATTTTAATTTGTATAACTTTATATGCTTGCGAATAGTCGTTCTGTAAAAGGTCGTTATATCTCGTTCTGTTTCGGTTGCTTGGTCGTCATCGGAATATTACAGGCTTTATTTTCAAAACTGGTTGACTGGGTTCCGTCCTTTTCGCCTCTTTTGTTCCCCACACTCACCATTTTTTTACTCGTGTTTCACCTGTTTATTGCCTGTTTTATGGCAATGAAATACTGGTGTGATAAGCGGCGGCTCTATCTGATTGCCATCTCATTTGCCTTTGCCGGTTCGGCCTTGCTGATGGTCGGAACATTGACCAGCTTTCCGGCATGGCTGGATCTCTATCAGTTCAACGTTGTGAACTACAACGATGCGATGATCTACTATATGTTCCGCCACCTCTTAATGGCGGTGCTGATGATCGTTTCGGCATTACTTTATCCCACGCGCAATCTGCCCCTTTCACGGCTGGCGCATATCATCATCGTTAGCGGTTCATTTCTTTTTACCGCATGTATGGTGATTCTGGCCTGGATGTATTCCAGCCATTCCCCGTTTTTATCCCTCGATCTGGTTGATAATGAAACGCGGCAGTTTATGGTTCTCTGGAGCCACAGCATTAATATTTCATTAATCGTTCTCTGGGTCGTGACACTAGCCACGCTGATGTTTATTACGCGCGTGCGTAATCTGTTCTGGGTAGGCGGTAATTTTCTGTGTGTCTGCTATGTCGTCACGCTCTCTATGCTGTTGGTAGGCGGACATGCAGAAGATATATCCTGGTATCGCGCCCGATTATTTGAAACCGTCGCGACGCTGATTATTATTTTTGTGCTGCTCTATGATGTCTTCAGGTTGTATCGTGACTCCCATTTGAAGTATCAGCAGTCGTATCAAAATTCGATTCGCGATCCGCTCACGCGCCTTTATAACCGTAGCTATTTTTATGAATCGTTAAACCAGGCGCTGGGCATCGCCAAACCCAGCCGCCCGGTTTCGGTTATCGTCAGCGATCTCGATCGTTTCAAGCGTATCAACGACAACTACGGTCACCTGCAGGGAGATAAAGTCCTGCAGTTTGTCGCCAATCTGCTGATGGACTCCGTACGTCCGCAGGATATCGCAGCGCGAATCGGCGGCGAAGAGTTTGTCCTGATGCTGGCAAACACCTCCGCAGAAGACGCATATCAGGTGGCAGAGCGCATTCGGTTGAAGCTAAGCGGTTTTGATAAAATTAGCAGCGAGGGTCAGTTACCAGAGCCGATTACCATCAGCATGGGTGTGTTTACGGCAACCTCTTCGTCGGTAAGCGCAGAAGCGTGCGTGGAAAGTGCCGATAAGGCGATGTATGAAGCGAAAGAGACGGGCCGTAACCGCGTCGTTGTCTTTAAGTAAAAACAAGGCCTTGCAGATGCAAGGCCGTGTTGTCTGGTCAGTCGCGAGACTGTAGCTCGTGAATGTTTTGCTCAAGGCGCGCAATGAGGCTGATGAGCATTTCCAGCTCCGTCGGTGAAACGCCTGAAAGGATTTCACCGCGCGTTTTGGTGATCACCGCTTCCATTTCAGTGATGATAGGCGCCGCTTTCTCCGTCAGCTTAATGCGCTTGGCGCGACGATCGCTGGCGCAGGTTTGCCGGGAGATCAGTCCCTTCTCTTCCAGTTGGTCAAGCGTGCGCACCAGCGACGGTTGCTCAATGCCTATCGCTTTAGCCAGTTGAATTTGCGACTGGTCGGGCGGCAGCTGATGAATGTTGTGCAACGTGACCCAATGCGTCTGCGTCAGTTCCAGAGGTTTCAGGCGATGGTCAATCAGAGCACGCCAGACGCGTACCAACCTTGCCAGATCAGAACCTAATGGCGATTCCAATTTCATCTCCTTATAATTAGCTTGCTAAGTTATTATACTGATTTTAGAATAGTGTGCAGCATTTGTATTGGCAAAACAAATGCAATACTGCATTCATCGGACTCAAAAGTATGACTTACACTGAATTATGATGCTTCTTCATACTCAGACAAGCCAACGCGGCATTCTGTTCACTGCAAAGGATTTCTGCCTGTGATCTTTTTTCATCGCTCAGAAGGTTTACCCCTTCAGGACCTGATCTTCGGTGCGTCAGTCTACTTTCCTCCCCTGTTTAAAGCCGTGCTGGTGGGCTTTGTTCTCTGGCTCATCGCGCATCGCCTGCTTCGCGACTGGATGTACTCCGGCGAAATCTGGCACCCCATGCTGATGGATCTCTCCCTGTTTGCCCTCTCCGTATGCCTGGGCCTTGCTGTTCTGATCGTGTGGTGAATATGCCTCTGAAAACGCTGAAGTACTTTTCCACCCTGTTCGTTCTTGTCCTCGCCCTGGCTGCTGGATGGTGGTTGTGGAATTATTATATGCAGTCCCCCTGGACCCGTGACGGCAAAGTTCGCGCTGAGCAGGTCAGCATCACCCCTCAGGTCTCGGGAAGTATCACAACGCTGCTGGTTAAGGATAACCAGTACGTTAAAAAGGGAGAGGTGTTATTCCGCATCGACGACACCCCGTATCACATTGCAATTCTGAACGCCCAGGCGCAGCTGGCAAAAGCCCAGTCTGACCTTGCTAAGGCCAATAATGAGGCCAATCGCCGCCGTCACCTGTCGAAAAACTACATCTCCGCGGAAGATTTAGATACCGCCAATATCAACGTCAAGGCCATGCAGGCGAGCGTCAACGTGGCTGAGGCCACGCTGAAGCAGGCGCAGTGGGAGTTAACCCAAACCGTGGTCACCGCCCCCGTCGACGGATGGGTGACCAACCTCTCCGCCCGGGTGGGAAATTATGCCACCGCCGGTCAGCCGGTTTTTGCGCTCGTCGACAGCCACTCGTTCTACGTCGTGGGCTATTTCGAAGAGACCAAGCTTCGTCATATCCATGAAGGCGCACCCGCCGCCATAACGCTGTATAGTGGCCCGCAAAAGTTACAGGGTCACGTTTCCAGCATTGGCCGCGCCATTTACGATCAAAGCGTTGAAACGGATTCCGGGCTGGTGCCGGACATCAAGCCGAACGTACCGTGGGTGCGCCTGGCTCAACGCGTGCCTGTGCGCGTGGAGTTTGACCGTTTACCCGAGGACATCACGCTGGTTTCCGGCACCACCTGCACTGTCTCTATCGGAACCCGTTAATGAAGCTGCAGGCGCTCTCCTGGCAAAACACGCCGTGGATGAAAGCGACGCGCCCCCAGTGGCGCTACGCGCTGCGTAACGGCATTGCCATGTGCCTGGCGCTGACTGTCGCCTATTATCTGAACCTGGATGAACCCTACTGGGCGATGACCTCCGCGGCGGTGGTAAGCTTCCCCACCGTTGGTGGGGTGATCAGCAAAAGCCTTGGCCGTATCGCAGGTAGCCTGCTGGGCGCCACCGCGGCGTTAATTATCGCGGGCCACACGCTGAACGATCCGTGGCTGTTCCTGCTGAGCATGGCGGCATGGCTGGGTTGCTGTACCTGGGCCTGCGCCCATTTTACCAATAACGTGGCCTACGCTTTCCAGCTGGCGGGCTATACCGCCGCCATTATCGCCTTCCCGGTCGTCAACGTGCTCGACACTACCGAGCTGTGGGACATTGCACAGGCGCGCGTCTGTGAGGTCATTGTCGGGATCCTCTGCGGCGGCTTCATGATGATGGTGATGCCCAGCACCTCCGACGGCACCGCGCTCATCACCGCGCTGAAAACCATGCATACCCGCTTGCTGGAGCACGCGAGCCTGCTGTGGCAGCCGGATACCAGCGATGAGATCCGTCTCGCGCATGAGAAGGTCATCGGTCAGATACTGACCATGAATTTGCTGCGTATTCAAGCGTTCTGGAGCCACTACCGCTTTCGCCGTCAGAACACCCTGCTAAATTATTTACTGCACCAGCAGCTGCGCATGACCAGCGCCATCTCCAGCCTTCGCAGGATGCTGCTCAACTGGCCGACGCCGCCGGAAAACACGCGCGAGGTGATTGAAACCCTGCTCGCAGCCCTTGCACGCCCGGACGCCGATATCTACACCGTCGCGAAGATTATCGCCCCGCTCGCTCCGGTTGATGAGTATGACTATCGCCATCGCGCCTTCTGGCAGCGTCTGAACTACTTTTGCAGGCTCTATCTGCGCAGCAGCCGCTGGATTAAGGCGGTCGAGAATGCCACGCCGGTCACGGAGTTCGCCGTTCCCGGCAGCCCGGCTCTCGCACGTCACACCGATTATCTGGAAGCGCTATGGAGCGGTTTTCGCACCTTCAGCGCACTGATGCTGGTGGGGGCGTGGAGCATTACCACGCAGTGGGAGTCAGGTTCGGCGGCGTTAACGCTAGCCGCTATCAGCTGCGTGCTTTACTCCGTCGCGGCCTCGCCGTTTAACTCGCTTACGCTGCTGCTGCGAACGCTTGTTTTGCTATCACTGTTCAGTTTTGTGGTGAAGTTTGGCCTGATGGTGCAGATAAGCGATCTCTGGCAGTTTCTGCTGTTCCTGTTTCCGCTGCTAACTACGATGCAGCTCCTTAAGCTGCAAATGCCGAAACTGGCGGGTCTGTGGGGACAGCTGATTGTCTTTATGGGCTCGTTTATCTCCGTGACGAATCCGCCGGTGTATGATTACGCCGCTTTTCTGAATGACAACCTGGCAAAGATTCTTGGCGTCGGGCTGGCGTGGCTGGCCTTCGCGGTGTTGCGTCCCGGCTCTGACGCACGCAAAAGCCGTCGACATATCCGTGAATTGCGCAGAGGGTTTGTCGACCAGCTCAGCCGCAAGCCGCATCTGCAAGAAAGCGAGTATGAATCGCTGGTTTATCACCACGTCAGCCAGTTAAATAACAGCCAGGACGCGCTGTCCCGACGCTGGCTGCTGCGCTGGGGGGTGGTGCTGTTGAACTGCTCGCACGTGGTCTGGCAGCTTCGCGCATGGGAAACGCGCTCCGATCCGCTGTCGCAGGTACGTGATGTGTGTATCTCTCTGCTACGCGATGTGATGAGCGAGCGCGGCGTTCAGCAGCGGCCTCTGGAGGCCACACTGGCTGAACTGCAGCGGATCTGCGACACCCTTGCCCGGCATCATCTTCCCGCAGCCCGCGATTTGGCCTCGATAATCTGGCGCCTGCACTGCTCGCTGTCGCAGCTGGAACAGGCGCCCCCGCCGGGAACGATTGGGGATCAGATTACGCCGCAGGCATAGCGCGCCCCGCCGCCGCCAAGCGGTTTAGGCTGATCGGACATGTTATCGCCGCCCACATGGATCATCAGCGCTTTGCCTTTGACCTCATCCAGCTTTTTCAGCCGCGGGGCCACGACCGGATCCGTGGCTTTACCGTCATTGTTTACCACCAGCACCGGCAAGTCGCCCAGGTGTCCCATACCTTCAGGCCCTTCATGTTTGCCTGAATTCTGCGGGTCAAGGTGGCCCCCTGCTGCTTCCGCTGCCGACGGTTTACCCTCTTTCATGGCTGGCTGACAGCTCCCTTTGGCATGAACATGGAAGCCGTGTTCGCCCGGCGGGAGTGCTTTAAGATCGGGTGCGAATTTCAGCCCTTTATCGGTCTCGGTGATTTTCACCGTCCCGATGGACTGACCCACACCCTGTGAGGTGACGA
The DNA here is from genome assembly GCF_052044815.1 of Enterobacter sp. 22499. Lineage (NCBI taxonomy): Bacteria > Pseudomonadati > Pseudomonadota > Gammaproteobacteria > Enterobacterales > Enterobacteriaceae > Enterobacter > Enterobacter sp. 22499. The sequence continues at coordinate 475,798 of NZ_JBQENR010000001.1, forward strand.
GATTCATTTCTACTTCGTCGCTGGCTGCCTGCGCCCCTGCGCAAACAACCAGCGTGACCAATGCCAGAGTAAAACGCTTCATATGACCTCCGCTGGTTATTTTTTGCCCCTTAAGTGTATACCAGGGGCCCAGATTTCACCGGAAAGTCACCTTCTTGCGGTTTAAGGCACGTCGTAACCCAGCGCGGCTTTGCGGATGCGGAACCACTGCTGGCGGGTCATCTGCAGCTCTTCGGCGGCCAGCGCGGAACGGACGCGTTCAATTTTCCCTGAGCCAATAATCGGCAGCGGTTTTGACGGCAGACGCAGGATCCAGGCGTAAACCACCTGCTCTATGCTCTTGGCGTTCAGCTCGCGGGCGATGGTTTCCAGCTCATTGCGCAGCGGCTGGAACGCATCATCATTAAACAGGCGTCCGCCGCCGAGGCACGACCAGGCCATCGGGCGAATGCGCAGCTGCTGCAGCTGGTCGAGCGTGCCATCCAGCAGCAGCGGCTGATGCACCGGGGAGATCTCAACCTGGTTAGTGGCGAGCGTAAACGGCAGACGAGACTGAAGCAGCGCAAACTGGGCCGGGGTAAAGTTGGAGACGCCGAAGTGACGCACCTTCCCGCTCTGATGCAGACTCAGGAAGGCTTCCGCCACCTCGTCGGCATCCATGAGCGGGTCCGGACGGTGAATCAGCAGCAGGTCGATACGATCGGTTGCCAGATTGACCAGCGACTGCTCGGCGCTCTTGATGATATGGGCGCTGTCGGTGATGTAGTGGCCGAGGGCATGCTCCGGTTTGGCCGTGGTGGCAATACCGCATTTGGTAACGATCTCCATGCGCTCCCGGAGTGCCGGAACCAGCTTGAGCGCCTCGCCAAAGGCGGCTTCACACTGATAGCCACCGTAAATATCCGCATGATCGACGGTTGTTACCCCTAAATCGATATGCTCTTCAATAAAGCTTGCCAGCTGGAGGGGGGACATATTCCAGTCCATCAGGCGCCAGTAGCCCATCACAAAACGGGAGAATTCTGGCCCCTGGGGGGCAAGGGTAATACGCTGAACCATAACATTTTCCTCAAGGACGTGATGTCATGAGTATACGCAATTACCGCATTAAAACAGTGAAGGTTGCTGGGGTTCTTCGGTCTCAGAGGCTTTGTTTGCGCGGATTTTGCGCAGAAGTCGCTGTCTGCAGAGGCGCAGCACATCCTGCTTTTGCGTGTCGCTGAAGTTTTGCCAGTTAAAACGCTCGTCACGGGTACGCATGCACCCGCGGCAATAACCGCGTTCATCTGACTGACAAATCCCCCGGCACGGGCTCTGGATGGGGAAAAACTCCAGTTGCTCTGCCACACTCACCTCCGGTTAACCTCTCTCACCTACAGTGAAGACGCTAAAAGCGCCGCGTGCAAGGGCTTTACCACAGTTTTGTGGCATTAAGGTTTCACTAATCTTCCCTCTCTATACTCGCCACATCATGACAATGACAGGTTTTACGATCGATGTGGTTAAGTAAAAAGTTACAATGTAACGACATAAAATTTACTCTGGGCTGTGCACTCTTTTTTACTCTGCTTAACGGGCTGTTTATCCAGCGCAGCTGGGCTATTATTGCCCCTGCGCATCTGCACGATATTCTCTTCGCCGCATCCGTGCCGGTGGTGCTTTTTTGTGGCTGGGTCATTGTATTTAGCCTGCTCAATATCCCGTATATCCGTAAGCCGCTGATGATCGTCTTAACTGTCGGGTGCGCTGCGGCAACTTACTTTATGTTTACCTACGGCGCGGTCATCGATCAGAACATGATTGTGAACGTGTTCGAAACTAACTCCCAGGAAGCCACCGCGCTGGTGACCCCGCAGATGATTCTGTGGATTGTCATAGCCGGTCTTGTTCCATCCCTGGTGCTGGCGCTGACCCGCATTCGTACCGGCAAATGGTGGTACGCCCTGCTGACGCGTGTTGCCGCGATGCTCGGTGCCCTGCTGGTGATTATTCTTATCGCCGCGGTGTTTTATAAAGATTACGCGTCGCTGTTCCGCAATAACAAAAGCATCGTCAAAATGGTCACTCCGGCGAACTACGTCAGCGCGGTGGTGAAATACAGCAAGATGCGCTGGTTTGCCGGCGATCAAACGCTGGTGCGGATTGGCGAAGATGCGCACAAAGGCGCGCTGATTACGGGTCAGCAGAAGAAAACCGTTCTGGTGCTGGTCATCGGCGAAGCGTCGCGCGCGGCGAACTACTCCCTCAATGGCTACGGGCGTGAAACCAACCCGGAGCTGAAAAAGCAGGATGTGATTAACTTCCCGCAGGCCTCCTCGTGCGGCACTGAAACCGCTGTATCCGTTCCGTGCATGTTCTCCGGTATGACGCGCAGCAAATACGATGCCGACCTGGCGCACCATCAGGAAGGGCTGCTCGACGTGCTCAACCATGCGGGTATCAACCTCCTGTGGCGCGACAACGACGGTGGCTGTAAAGGTGCCTGCGATCGTATTCCCCATACCGACATGACGCAGTGGAAGCTGGATCAGTTCTGCAAAGACCAGTCCTGTATTGATGACGTGAATTTCTACCGCCTGGACAACGTGCTGGACGGTCTGAAGCAGGACACGGTGCTGGTTATCCACCTGATGGGCAGCCACGGCCCGGCGTACTATCGCCGTTACCCGGATAATTTCCGTAAATTCACCCCCACCTGCGACACCAACGAAATTCAGGATTGCGACCATCAGGCGCTGATGAACACCTATGACAATACCATCCTGTATACCGACAGCATGGTCAGCAAAACCATTGATGCGCTGAAAGCCCGTCAGGCGAACATGAACACCGCGCTGATTTACCTCTCGGATCACGGGGAATCGCTCGGTGAAAGCGGTATTTATCTGCACGGCACGCCGTACATGCTGGCGCCGGAGCAGCAGACGCACATTCCGTTTATGTTCTGGCTGTCCCCGGACTATGCGAAAAACTTTGGCATCAACGCGCAGTGTTTACGCGATCACGCAGCAAAAAATGCGGTTTCGCAGGACAATTTATTCTCGACGGTGCTGGGCATGATGGACGTTAAATCAAGCGTTTATCAGCAACAGCTGGACATTCTGAATGCGTGTCGCCGGTAATAGCGCTTGCATTAGACCGAACGGTCTATTAGAGTGAATCCATGAGCAGAAATACTGAACACGACACGCGCGAACATCTCCTGGCGACCGGCGAGCGGCTGTGCATGTACCGCGGCTTCACCGGTATGGGGTTGAGCGAGCTATTAAAAACCGCTGAGGTACCGAAAGGGTCGTTCTATCACTACTTTCGGTCCAAAGAGGCCTTTGGCGTGGCGATGCTGGAGCGGCACTATGCTGCTTACCAACAGCGCCTCGCGACCCACTTCGCCACGGGGGAAGGTAACTATCGGGATCGTGTTCTGAACTACTACCAGGAAACGCTGAACCAGTTCTGTCAGCAGGGCATTATCAGCGGATGCCTGACGGTTAAACTCTCTGCCGAAGTGTGCGATCTCTCAGAAGATATGCGCACTGCAATGGATAAAGGCGCCAGCGGCGTTATCGCCCTGCTGGCGCAGGCGCTGGCGAAGGGGCGCGAAGAAAATACGCTCGCCTTCCCCGGGGATCCCTTAACGCAGGCTCAGGTGCTCTACTCCCTCTGGTTAGGCGCCAACCTGCAGGCTAAAATTTCTCGCAGTGCCGTGCCGCTCGAAAGCGCGCTGGCACATGTGATAAGTACGATTACTGCGCCTGGCGCTTAGCAGGCGTTTTTATTTACGTTATTACTAGTCGACTGGTCTACTCAGGAGTCGTTATGTCAGCTGAAAAATTATTTACCCCCTTAAAAGTGGGTGCCGTCACCGCGCCAAACCGCGTGTTTATGGCTCCGCTTACCCGTCTGCGCAGCATTGAGCCGGGTGATATCCCAACCCCACTGATGGGTGAATACTATCGTCAGCGCGCCAGCTCTGGCCTGATCATCACTGAAGCCACGCAGATTTCTGCTCAGGCCAAGGGATATGCGGGTGCGCCGGGGCTGCACAGCCCGGAGCAGATCGCCGCATGGCAGAAAATCACCGCGGGCGTTCACGCTGAAGACGGTCGCATTGCGGTCCAGCTGTGGCATACCGGTCGTATCTCCCACAGCAGCATTCAGCCTGGCGGTCAGGCGCCGGTTTCAGCGTCTGCCCTGAACGCGAACACCCGCACCTCCCTGCGCGATGAAAACGGCAACGCGATCCGCGTCGACACCTCTACGCCACGCGCGCTGGAGCTGGATGAGATCCCGGGTATCGTGAACGACTTCCGCCAGGCCGTTGCTAACGCCCGCGAAGCCGGTTTTGACCTGGTTGAGCTGCACTCCGCGCACGGTTACCTGCTGCACCAGTTCCTGTCACCGTCGTCTAACCATCGCACCGACCAGTACGGCGGCAGCGTCGAAAACCGCGCCCGCCTGGTGCTGGAAGTGGTTGACGCCGTTTGTCAGGAGTGGAGCCCGGACCGTATCGGTATCCGCGTCTCCCCAATCGGTACGTTCCAGAACGTCGACAACGGTCCGAATGAAGAAGCGGACGCGCTGTATCTGATTGAAGAGCTGGCGAAACGTGGCATTGCCTATCTGCACATGTCCGAGCCGGACTGGGCCGGCGGTAAGCCTTATACGGAAGCCTTCCGTCAGAAAGTGCGCGAACGCTTCCACGGGGTGATCATCGGTGCGGGTGCTTATACCCCTGAGAAAGCCGAAGATCTGATTAATAAAGGGCTGATCGACGCCGTGGCGTTTGGCCGCGACTATATTGCCAACCCGGATCTGGTTGCTCGACTGCAGCAGAAAGCGGCCCTGAACCCGCAGCGTCCTGAGAGCTTCTACGGCGGCGGCGCGGAAGGCTACACCGACTACCCTTCACTGTAATCTCGCCATTGTTCATTGATAGCGGCGACACTTCGCCGCTATACTAAAACATCGTTTCTGTTCAAAAAAATAGTCTATTCCATTGGTTAATGAGGAAATTATGCGCCTACTTCACACCATGCTGCGCGTTGGCGATCTGCAACGTTCTATCGATTTCTACACTAACGTCCTGGGCATGAAGCTGCTGCGCACCAGCGAAAACCCGGAATACAAATACTCGCTGGCGTTCGTGGGTTACGGCCCGGAAACGGATGAAGCGGTCATTGAACTGACCTACAACTGGGGCGTGGACAGCTATGAGCTGGGCACCGCCTACGGCCATATCGCGCTGGAAGTGGACAACGCGGCCGAGGCGTGTGAACGCATTCGCAGCAACGGCGGTAACGTCACGCGCGAAGCCGGCCCGGTAAAAGGCGGCACCACCGTTATTGCCTTTGTAGAAGATCCGGACGGTTACAAGATCGAGCTGATTGAAGCCAAAGACGCGGGTCGCGGTCTGGGCAACTGATCCCTCAGGGCGCAACATGCGCCCGTAGTTTTACTGCATCACCCTGCAAAATTTGCCATAATGCGCACTGCTTTTTCCCCTTGTAAGAGACCCTGATGTCCGATAACGCTCAATTTAGCGGTCTGTGCGACCGTTTTCGTGGTTTTTATCCCGTTGTCATTGATGTAGAAACAGCCGGATTTAACGCTAAAACCGATGCGCTGCTCGAAATTGCCGCCATCACGCTGAAGATGGATGAACAGAGCTGGCTTACACCGGACACCACGCTGCATTTCCACATTGAACCTTTCGAAGGGGCAAACTTACAGCCGGAGGCGCTGGCGTTTAACGGTATCGATCCGCATAACCCGCTGCGTGGTGCAGTCAGTGAATATGATGCGCTGCACGCCATATTTAAAATGGTGCGTAAAGGCATGAAAGAGAGCAACTGCAGCCGCGCCATCATGGTAGCCCATAACGCCACCTTTGATCACAGCTTTACCATGGCCGCAGCCGAACGCGCGTCGCTCAAACGCAACCCTTTCCACCCGTTCGTAACCTTCGACACCGCCGCGCTAAGCGGCCTGGCGCTGGGACAAACGGTTTTATCCAAAGCCTGCATTACGGCGGGTATACCGTTTGACGGTACCCAGGCGCACTCCGCCTTATACGATACGGAGCGCACCGCAGAGCTGTTCTGTGAGATCGTCAACCGCTGGAAGCGTCTGGGCGGCTGGCCGCTGCCGATGGGCGACAGTGAAGAATAAAAAAAAGCGACCTCTTCAGGTCGCTTTTTTATTAACGCAGAAAATTATTCAGCGTCCGGCTCTTCCGTTTTGTACTTCGCCGCCGTCTCTTTGATCAGCTGCTGCAGTTCGCCGCGCTGATACATCTCAATCAGGATATCGCAGCCGCCCACTAGCTCGCCGTCTACCCACAGCTGCGGGAAGGTCGGCCAGTTAGCGTATTTTGGCAGCTCAGCGCGGATGTCCGGGTTCTGCAGGATATCAACGTAAGCAAAACGCTCACCACAGGCTGACAGCGCCTGAACCGCTTGCGCGGAGAAGCCGCAGCTTGGCAGCTTCGGAGAACCTTTCATATACAGCAGAATCGGGTTTTCAGCGATCTGGCGCTGGATTTTTTCAATAGTGGTGCTCATGTCTTGCTTCCTTTAACTTCTGTTACGGCAGTAGTCTGACATTGTAGCGGGTCAGGCTGGCATCGGAAAATAACATTTTCGTCACGTTTATATATTTTACCCCGACTCCACAAAAGTTGCATTGCAAATGGTGTTTACCCCTTCGCCCGTCAGGGTTTTGCTTAGGGAGTGAACAATTGTGCGTCAGAACGATGAATTTTTTTGCACTTGCTAACGAAACACGTTTTTAGATTGAAAAATGCTATTAACTTCTCGGGTTTTTATGGATTAGAATCGACGGGCTTTGTAAATCACACGCGGGTATTATTGATGACCTGCATATATCAGGGGACTGCCCAGTGGCGCGGATAACTAAAATCTCGATCACGCTCTGTGCTTTACTGTTTACATCACTCACGTTAACGCCAGCGGCAAACGCCTCTCAGCAGGCGCGGCAATCTGCTGTACAAAAAAGCCATCTGGTTAAAGCCACAGAACGTAAGAAAAAAACCAGCAACAAGAACGACAAGAAAAAAACCACCGCTCAGACTAAACAAACCGCTTCCAGCAAGACGAAAACAAAATCTTCCCGCACTACCCGCACCGCCAAAAATAAAGCTTCGCAGACCGCCGCTAATCTCGTTACAGAAAAATGCATTACCCGTAAAGGCCATAAAGCAAAATGCACGAAGGTAACAAAGCTGGCGGATGTGCATAAAGTGCGTGTGCAAAAAGCGCAAAAAACCGCGATGAATAAACTGATGGGGCAGATTGGCAAACCTTATCGTTGGGGAGGCAGTTCGCCGCGTACCGGTTTCGACTGCAGCGGCCTCGTCTATTACGCCTATAAAGATCTGGTTAAATTCCGTATTCCACGTACCGCCAATGAGATGTATCACCTGCGCGATGCGTCACCGGTGAACCGGGGTGAGCTGGAAAACGGCGACCTGGTCTTCTTCCGCACGCAGGGTCGCGGTACGGCTGACCACGTGGGCGTCTACGTCGGCAACGGGAAATTCATCCAGTCTCCGCGCAGCGGTCAGGACATTCAGATCACCTCGCTCAGCGAAGATTACTGGGTACGTCACTACGTCGGCGCGCGTCGCGTCATGACGCCAAAAACCATTCGTTAATCCCTGCCCTGCCGCATCTGCGGCAGGGTAAGTTCCTCTTTTGCATACCCTTTCAATTTGCTATCCTGTCCTTGTTGTCTGTAGGGTTATTAGCAACACAAAATACAATAAGGAGAGAAGCAATGTCGTTCGAATTACCTGCACTACCGTATGCAAAAGACGCCCTGGCACCGCACATTTCAGCGGAAACCCTGGAATACCACTACGGCAAGCATCATCAGACGTACGTCACTAACCTGAACAACCTCATCAAGGGCACCGATTTTGAAGGCAAAACGCTGGAAGAGATCGTTCGCAGCTCAGAGGGTGGCGTTTTTAACAACGCGGCTCAGGTGTGGAACCACACTTTCTACTGGCACTGCCTGGCGCCGAATGCCGGTGGCGAACCTGCCGGTGAACTGGCAGCCGCCATCAACGCCGCCTTTGGCAGCTTTGCAGAGTTTAAAGCGAAGTTTACCGATGCCGCCATCAAGAACTTCGGTTCTGGCTGGACGTGGCTGGTAAAAGAGGCGGATGGCAAACTGGCTATCGTGTCCACGTCTAACGCGGGCACCCCGCTGACCACCAGCGCTACGCCGCTGATGACCGTGGACGTGTGGGAACATGCTTACTACATTGATTACCGCAATGCGCGCCCGAACTACCTGGAGCACTTCTGGGCTCTGGTTAACTGGGACTTTGTCGCGAAGAACTTCGCCGCGTAAGAGACACGCAGAAGGGGTAACCCTTCTGCGTTTTTGCTTATTCAGCCGTGCAAACCGCTTCAGGCTGTTTACGGCCGGACATCATCACCAGCAGCAGGCCGAGCGCGGCAATAATCGCCCCCATCACCGGCACAAAACTGTACCCCAGACCGCCTGAAATCACGGCGCCTCCGGCGGCGGCGCCCAGCGCATTGCCGAGATTGAATGCCCCGATATTCACGGAAGACGAGAGACCCGGCGCCTCATGGGCAACACGCATCACGCGCATCTGCAGCGGCGGCACCACGGCAAAGGTGGCAGCGCCCCAGACAACCATCGCAATCGCCGCGCCGAATTCATTCTGCGCCAGCCACGGGATCGCGACCATAATGACAATCAGCAGGGTTAAAAAGCCCTTCAGCGTGCCGCTCACGGAACGGTCAGCAAATTTCCCGCCGAGATAGTTGCCAATCGAGAAGCCGACGCCAATCAGCACCAGCATCGCGGTAACAAAGAGTGGCGTTGCGTGGGTAATGTCGTGTAAGACCGGCGAAATATAGGTGTAGAGGGTAAACATCGCTCCTGCCCCCAGCACGGTGGTCAGCAGCGCGGAGAGTACCTGCGGGCGCATCAGCACCGACAGCTCTCTGCGTACATCAGGGCGTTCACCCGCACTGCCTTTTGGCAGGGAGAAGAACAACGCCACCATCGCGACCACGCCCAGTCCGGCCGTCGCCAGGAAGGACATCCGCCAGCCAATGACCTCGCCCAGCCAGGTTGCCGCAGGAACACCGCCGATGTTAGCGATGGTCAGCCCCATAAACATGGTGGCCACGGCGCTGGCCTGCTTGTGTTTTGGCACCACGCTTGCGGCTACGACTGAGCCCAGACCAAAGAAGGCACCGTGGTTGAGGCTGGTCAGAATGCGCGACAGCATCAGAGTGGTGTAATCCGGCGAAATGGCCGAAAGCACGTTGCCCAGGGTGAAAATCGCCATCAGGAAAATCAGCGCATTGCGGCGCGCACGGTGCGAAAGCAGAAGCGTCATCAGCGGCGCTCCCACCATCACGCCGATGGCGTAGGCGCTGATTAACATCCCGGCGGCCGGGATCGAGACGTCCACGCCCCGGGCGATAACGGGCAGTAACCCCATCGGGGAGAATTCAGTGGTGCCAATCCCAAAAGCGCCAATCGCCAGGGCCAGCAGGGGAAAATTGATTTTCATGCGTCAACTCCGGATGCCGTGTCATGTGGTGACACAGAACAAAGAAGCGGAAAGCATGACATCAATCACAAAAAATGAGAAGTTAACAAAATGGCAAAAGATTTTTGCCAGAGAAGTAACAATCGGAGCGTCCGGGAGGGAGAAGGCTCTCCCCCCGCGTAAATCAATGCAGCGCAGCCGTCAGGCCAGCCGCCACAATCAGCGCCAGCACAATAACGGTGGTGAACAGCGAAAACTTCAGATCGGAACTCATCAATTTTTCTCCTTTTAATCCCCCCACGAAAAGTGAGCTTGCTCATTTTTGCACAGTTTACGTCAAAAATCTTCCTGGATTTAAGCTGATAAACACTTTACCTCTTCCCCTTTTCATCAAGATAGGCCAAAATTCCACGCTAAATTTATTAGCGTACCGGCCATTGACCCCCTCCTGACGTCCCGTGTCGTTTTCCCGGCGTGCCGCAATTCAAAATTGCGTGATAAGGGTGAGAGAAGGCAAACGTTTACCTTCAAGTTTTTCAGGAGTTTAGGATATGGTCTGGAGTGACATTTAATGGCAACAATTAAAGACGTAGCAAAACGCGCAAACGTTTCCACTACAACCGTATCACATGTAATTAACAAAACCCGTTTTGTGGCGGAAGAGACGCGCAACGCCGTCTGGGCAGCGATCAAAGAGCTGCACTACTCGCCAAGCGCGGTTGCGCGCAGCCTCAAGGTTAATCACACCAAGTCTATTGGTCTGCTGGCGACCAGCAGCGAAGCGGCCTATTTTGCCGAGATCATTGAAGCGGTAGAAAAAAACTGCTTCCAGAAAGGCTATACCCTGATTCTCGGCAACGCCTGGAACAGCATTGAAAAACAGCGCGCCTACCTGTCGATGATGGCGCAAAAGCGCGTGGACGGCCTGCTGGTGATGTGTTCAGAGTACCCGGAATCCGTGCTGTCGATGCTGGAAGAGTATCGCCATATCCCTATGGTGGTGATGGACTGGGGCGAAGCGCGCGCCGACTTCACCGACTCCGTTATCGATAACGCCTTCGAAGGCGGTTACATGGCGGGCCGTTATCTGATCGAACGCGGCCACCGCGAGATTGGCGTGATCCCGGGTCCGCTGGAACGCAACACCGGCGCGGGCCGCCTGGCCGGTTTTATGAAAGCGATGGAAGAAGCGCTAATCACCGTGCCGGAAAACTGGATCGTGCAGGGCGACTTTGAGCCGGAATCAGGCTACCGCGCGATGCAGCAGATCGTCTCCCAGCCGCACCGTCCAACCGCCGTTTTCTGCGGGGGCGATATCATGGCGATGGGCGCCCTCTGTGCGGCCGACGAGCTGGGTCTGCGCGTACCGCAGGACATCTCCGTGATCGGGTATGATAACGTGCGCAACGCGCGCTTCTTCACGCCAGCGTTGACCACCATTCACCAGCCGAAAGATTCGCTGGGTGAAACCGCCTTCAATATGCTGCTGGACAGGATCGTCAACAAGCGTGAAGAGTCGCAGTCCATTGAAGTGCATCCTCGCCTCATCGAACGCCGTTCCGTTGCGGATGGCCCGTTCCGCGACTACCGTCGTTAATCTCATTGCGGAGCCAGTCAGTCTGGCTCCCGCAGCCACTCCCGGTTAAGCGTTTCGCTGTCCCCCAGATAGTCCAGCAGCCAGGCCATCGCCGGCGAGACATCATTTTGTTGCCAGGTGAGGCAGCAGGCCGCATCCGGGAACGGATTCTCCAGCGTCAGCTCAACCCACTCACCGGTGTCGATTCGCGGACGTGCAAAATGGGCGGGCACCATGCCTACGCAGAGCCCGGCGCTGAGGCACGTCGCCGATGATCCCCAGTCGGGGGCGACAACCCGCCGCTGGTTGTCCAGCAGCCAGGTAATTCGCTTCGGCAGCGAGCGGGAGGTATCTTCCAGCACCAGCGACGGCCAGCTGCGCAGCGTATCGTCGCTCAGCGGCCCTTCCGTCGCCGCCAGCGGATGATCGCTTGCCACCACGCATTTCCAGCTCAGCATGCCCATATCGCGAAAGGCGTAACGTCCCCCGACCGGGATCGCCTGGGTCGCGCCAATCGCCATCTCTACCCTGCCGTCCGCCAGCGCATCCCAGACGCCGTTGAACACCTCCTGCGAGACCCGCAGTTCTACGTCAGAGAAATGCCGATAAAAATCGACAATCATCTGCCGGGTGCGCTCGGGCTTAACGATGTTATCCACCGCAATAGAAAGGTGCCCCCGCCAGCCGTTCGCGATCTGCTGGCACTGCTCGCGGGTGATCTGCATTTTTTTGATAACAGAACGCCCTTCCTTCAAAAACCATGCCCCTGCGGGCGTTAATTCCACATCACGATGCCGCCGTTCAAACAGCGGTACCGCCAGCCACTCTTCAAGCTGTCGCACCGTATAGCTGATGGCTGAAGGGACGCGGTGCAACTCCTGCGCCGCTCCGCTAAAGCTGCCGTTACGCGCGACAGCATCGACCACTTCAAGAGAATAATCTGACCACATTTTCTGCCTGCAAAAAATTTGAATGCACCCGCCAAATATTAGCGTTTCACAAGCGGCTTTGCACTCCCTACACTCAGCGCCAACGTATACCTGCCTCCTCAGGAGAATAAAACAGTGCAACCCAGGAAAGGTTTTTTAGTCTGGCTCGGCGGCTTAAGCGTGCTGGGCTTTTTGGCCACCGATATGTACCTGCCGGCGTTTGCCGCCATGCAGGAAGATTTGCAAACCCCTGCTGCCGCCATCAGCGCCAGCCTGAGCCTGTTCCTGGCCGGTTTTGCCTTCGCGCAGCTGCTCTGGGGACCGCTTTCGGATCGCTTTGGGCGTAAACCGGTGCTGCTGCTGGGGCTGGCCATTTTTGCCGTGGGCTGCCTGGGGATGCTATGGGTGCGCGATGCCACCTGGCTGCTGGTGCTGCGGTTTGTTCAGGCGGTCGGCGTCTGTGCCGCGGCCGTGACCTGGCAGGCGCTGGTCACCGATTACTATCCGGCGAACCGCACTAACCGTATTTTCGCCACCATCATGCCGCTGGTAGGGCTCTCACCGGCCCTCGCCCCGCTGCTGGGAAGCTGGATCCTCGCGCACTTTGACTGGCAGGCCATCTTTGCCACGCTGTTTGCCATTACGCTGGTGCTGATGCTGCCGGCGTTCGCCCTCAAGCCCGCGCATAAAAAAGAGGCGCACGCAGACGCGAAGCCGATTACCTTCACCTCCCTGCTGAGCGCGAAAGCGTATCGCGGCAACGTTCTGATCTATGCCGCCTGCTCGGCGAGCTTCTTCGCGTGGCTGACCGGCTCGCCGTTTATTCTGCACGATATGGGCTATAGCCCGGCGGCCATTGGCCTGAGCTACGTTCCGCAGACCATCGCGTTCCTGGTGGGCGGGTACGGCTGTCGCGCGGCGCTGCAAAAATGGGAAGGCCAGCAGATGTTGCCGTGGCTGCTGGTGCTCTATGCGCTGAGCGTCATCGGCACCTGGGCCGTAGGGTTTATTCCGGGCGCGGGTCTGGCCGAAATATTGATTCCATTCTGCGTGATGGCCATAGCGAACGGGGCGATCTACCCTATCGTTGTGGCGCAGGCGCTGCGTCCGTTCCCGCAGGCGACAGGCCGCGCGGCTGCGCTGCAGAACACCCTGCAGCTGGGGCTGTGCTTCCTGGCAAGCCTGGTGGTCTCCGCGCTGATCGCCACGCCGCTGCTGACGACAACCAGCGTGATGCTGGCTACCGTTGCGCTGGCCGTCATAGGCTATCGCATGCAGGCTTCCGCTCAGGATGAGAGCACGCAGGTAGAAACCTCGCATGCCTAATCGCGCCAGAAACTATGTTAATTTTCAGTGATTAGGTTGCTAAGAATTTTCTATTGAATCACCAAATTTTGAGGCCTATACTAAATTTGGTTCGATTAAATACGATAAATATTATGTGTTAACGGGAGCCGGAGTGCTCCCGTTTTACCATGGAAGGCATTTCGGCAAGGGTTATCTCCCTTCCTCTGTTCTACGTCGGATACTAGCCTCGCGGTATTTACCGTGAGATTTCTCACAAACCAAAAAAGCGTCTACGCTGTTTTAAGGTTCTGATCACAGTAGGGTGATGGAGAAGCTATGAGTTCATCGTGTATAGAAGAAGTCAGCGTTCCGGACGATAACTGGTCCCGGATCGTCAGTGAACTGTTAGGTCGGGCAGGCATCACTATCAACGGATCATCCCCATCGGATCCTCAGGTTAAACATCCCGATTTTTTTAAACGCGTGTTGCGCGAGGGGTCGCTAGGCCTGGGGGAAAGCTATATGGACGGCTGGTGGGAATGCGAACGGCTGGATACTTTTTTCGCCAGCGTGCTGCGTGCTGGTCTGGAAAAACAGCTCCCCCGTAATCTTAAAGACACCCTGCGTGTCGCCTCTGCCCGTCTCTTTAACCTGCAAAGTAAAAAGCGTGCCTGGATCGTCGGCAAAGAGCATTACGATCTCGGCAACGATCTGTTCAGCCGCATGCTGGACCCCTTCATGCAATACTCCTGCGCCTACTGGAAAGAGGCGTCGACGCTTGAAGAGGCTCAGCAGGCCAAGCTGCGCCTGATTAGCGAGAAATTGCAGTTGCAGCCCGGTATGCGCGTGCTGGATATCGGCTGCGGCTGGGGCGGGCTGGCGTATTTTATGGCGAAGCACTACGGCGTCAGCGTGGTCGGCGTCACCATTTCCGCTGAACAGCAAAAAATGGCGCAGGAGCGCTGCCTGGGGCTTGATGTGGATATCCGCCTGCAGGATTACCGGGACCTGAACGAACAGTTTGACCGGGTCGTTTCCGTGGGCATGTTCGAGCACGTCGGGCCGAAAAATTACGACACCTATTTCGAGGTGGTGGACCGTAATCTGAAACCGGACGGTATTTTCCTGCTGCACACCATCGGCTCTAAGCGGACCGACAATAACGTTGACCCGTGGATCAACAAATACATCTTTCCGAATGGCTGTTTACCGTCCGTACGCCAGATTGCCAACGCCAGCGAATCCCATTTCGTGATGGAAGACTGGCATAACTTCGGCGCGGATTACGACACCACGTTAATGGCGTGGCATGCACGTTTTCAGGAAGCCTGGCCTGAAATTGCGGACAACTATTCTGAACGATTCAAGCGGATGTTTAGCTATTATCTGAATGCCTGCGCGGGAGCGTTTCGCGCGCGAGATATTCAGCTCTGGCAGGTTGTTTTTAGCCGTGGGATTGAACACGGCTTGCGGGTCGCACGCTAGAAAAATAACCCCGGCCAGCCGGGGTTATTTTTTATTCTTCTTCTACAGCTTTAATTATTGCGGCTTCTTTTGCGGCCAGCACGCGCTCAACGGTATCTACAACCGCCTGGGTTTGCGGATCGATTTCGATATTCACGCGATGCCCCAGTTTTTTCGAACCCAGCGTGGTGCGCTGCAGCGTCTCGGGAATTAAATGCACGCAAAAACGCGTCGGAGTAACTTCTCCCACCGTCAGACTAATCCCATCAATGCCAATAAACCCTTTATAGAGGATGTATTTCATTAATGACGGGTCCTGCACTTTAAACCAGATTTGACGGTTATTTTCTGATGTAACGATTTTCGCCACTTCGGCGGTGGTCATGATGTGCCCGGACATCAGATGGCCGCCAATCTCGTCGCTGAACTTCGCCGCGCGCTCAACGTTGACGGTGTCCCCCACCACCAGCTCGCCCAGGTTGGTAATACGCAGCGTCTCTTTCATTAAATCAAAGCTAATCTGGTTGCCATTAATTTCGGTGACGGTCAGGCAGCAGCCGTTATGGGCAACCGAGGCGCCGGTTTCGATGCCGTCGAGCATATATTCCGGCAGCTCTACAACATGAGTACGAAAATTAGGTTTTTCATCAATGGACACCACTTTGGCGGTGCCCTGCACAATACCAGTAAACATGCTTACAACTCCTGTTTTTTCCGGACGGTGGTGACACCGTTTAATCCCACCACAATAACAGTTGGAAAAACAGGTTGCCAGCGGAGCGCATTTTCTGGCGATTTTTTCACTAGATAAATAGCTAAAGCCCGCTACAATAGCTGGCACCCCCCTGCATTTTCTTCTTGCTGCCCGTTTCGGCGGCTTTTTTAGTCTCTCATATAACTACAAAATAAAGGTGTTCACGTGCAGAAGTACATGAATGAAGCGCGCCAGCTATTGGCACTGGCTATACCAGTGATCGTCGCGCAGGTGGCCCAGACCGCAATGGGATTTGTGGATACGGTAATGGCGGGTGGCTACAGCGCCACCGATATGGCGGCCGTTGCTATCGGCACGTCAATCTGGCTGCCGGCCATCCTGTTCGGCCACGGTCTGCTGCTCGCCCTCACCCCGGTTATCGCTCAGCTTAATGGCTCGGGTCGTCGCGAGCGTATTGCCCATCAGGTCCGCCAGGGTTTCTGGCTGGCAGGGTTTGTCTCCGTGCTGATTATGATCGTGCTCTGGAACGCGGGTCATATCATCCGCGCCATGCATAACATTGACCCGGCGCTGGCAGACAAAGCCGTGGGCTATCTGCGCGCCCTGCTCTGGGGTGCGCCCGGCTACCTCTTTTTCCAGGTCGCCCGTAACCAGTGTGAAGGGCTGGCGAAAACCAAGCCCGGCATGGTGATGGGCTTTATCGGCCTGCTGGTGAATATTCCGGTGAACTACATCTTTATCTACGGCCATTTCGGCATGCCGGAGCTGGGCGGCGTCGGCTGCGGGGTGGCGACGGCCGCCGTTTACTGGGTCATGTTCTTCTCGATGCTTACCTTTGTGAAGCGCGCCCGCTCCATGCGCGATATTCGTAACGAGAACAGATTCAGCACGCCGGACTGGAACATCATGACGCGCCTGGTGCAGCTGGGGCTGCCGATTGCCCTTGCGCTGTTCTTTGAGGTGACCCTGTTTGCCGTGGTCGCCCTGCTGGTCTCCCCGCTGGGCATTGTGGACGTCGCCGGGCACCAGATTGCGCTCAACTTCAGCTCTCTGATGTTTGTTCTGCCCATGTCGCTGGCCGCGGCAGTGACGATCCGCGTGGGCTTCCGCCTGGGGCAAGGCTCGACGCTTGATGCGCAAACCGCCGCGCGCACCGGATTAGGCGTTGGCGTCTGCATGGCCATTTGCACGGCGCTTTTTACCGTGGCGCTGCGCGAGCAAATTGCCCTGCTCTATAACGATAATCCGGAGGTCGTCACGCTGGCATCGCACCTGATGCTGCTGGCCGCGATTTACCAGATTTCTGACTCCATTCAGGTGATTGGCAGCGGCGTATTGCGCGGCTATAAAGACACGCGTTCGATCTTCTTTATTACCTTTATCGCCTACTGGGTGCTGGGTCTGCCTACTGGCTACGTGTTGGCGCTGACCGATCTGGTCGTTGATCGCATGGGGCCAGCCGGATTCTGGATGGGCTTTATCATCGGACTGACGTCGGCGGCGATCATGATGATGATGCGCATGCGCTTCCTGCAGCGCCAGCCGTCAACGGTAATTTTGCAGCGCGCTGCGCGTTAACTACGCAGTAGCCGCCAGCTGGCGGCTACTTTCTCTTCACTTTGCGCGGTAATGAAGCAATCGCGTGAAATCAGAGAGAAAAATGCGTTTTCCCTCTTGCCTCCTTGATGCTGTGCCGCTAATATTCGTCCCCGTTGTCACCGACAACACGTTGCGTTCATAGCTCAGTTGGTTAGAGCACCACCTTGACATGGTGGGGGTCGTTGGTTCGAGTCCAATTGAACGCACCATTCTGCGTCCGTAGCTCAGTTGGTTAGAGCACCACCTTGACATGGTGGGGGTCGGTGGTTCGAGTCCACTCGGACGCACCATTTCAGTCCTGAAATGGTGCAAATTCTCTCCTTTTACCCTGAATTTTCTTAATCGCTTATTTTCATCATTATTCTCCTGCTACGCTTTTCTTATGGAATAAATACAGGAAGCGCGTCAATGAAGAATATCGCGATTATCGGCTCCGGCCCTACAGGGATTTACACCTTTTATCATCTGCTTAATAACAGCACCCCGCTCTCCGTATCCGTCTTCGAACAGGCCGATGAAGCCGGCGTGGGCATGCCCTATAACGACGACGATAATTCCCGGCTGATGCTGGCGAACATTGCGAGCATAGAAATCCCGCCCATTTTTATGACCTACCTCGACTGGCTCAAGGAACAGAGCGACGCCCATCTGGCGCGCTTTAAGGTTGATAAAGCCAGCCTGCATGACCGGCAGTTCCTGCCCAGACTCCTGTTGGGAGAGTATTTTCGCGACAGCTTGCGTTCAATCGTGAAAGAGGCAAAAAAGCTGGGGTTCCAGGTTACGGTCCATGAATCCGCGAAGGTAACGGACATCATCCCCTCGACAACCGGCGTAACGCTTTCCGTCAACGACACCACTTTGCCCGATCGGTTCGACCTGGCGGTTATCGCCACCGGCCACGTCTGGCCAGATGAGGAGGAAGCCACGCGCACGTTCTTCCCCAGCCCGTGGTCGGGGTTGATGGACGCCAGCATTCCCCCTTGCCGCGTGGGCATTATGGGAACGTCGTTGAGCGGTCTGGACGCGGCTATGGCGGTGGTAATGCAGCACGGTGAGTTTCGTGACGGTAAATTCCTCCTCGACAAGGGCAGCGAAGGGTTAAACATTACGCTGATGTCCCGCACGGGCATTCTGCCGGAAGCCGATTTTTACTGTCCAATCCCATACGAACCGCTGTCGGTATTGACCGAATTCATGGTTGAACACGAGATAGCCAAAGGATCGGACGGCCTGCTTGACCGCATATTTTCCCTGATGGTGAAAGAGCTCGAGCTCGCTGACCCGGCGTGGTGCGAGAAAATTTCTCTGCGTAACCAGGATGCCGACAGCCTTCGTGAGGCATGGTTTGAGGACCGTAAACGGCACGGGCCCTTTACCTGGGCGGAAGAGAACCTCAGTGAGGTTGAACGCAACAAACGCGAACGGCGCACCGTGGCCTGGCGCTATACCGTCCTTCGACTGCATGAGGTGGTTCAGGAGATTGTGCCCCACCTCAACGAAGAGGACAGAGAGCGCTTTAAGCAGGGCCTCGCCCGCGTGTTTATCGACAACTATGCCGCCATTCCGCCGCAGTCTATCCGCAGGCTGCTTGCGCTTCGCGAGGCCGGCATCATTAGCGTGGCGGCGCTCGGCGATGATTACACGCTCGATGCCGGCAGCGATCGGACGGTAATTACCACCAAAGAGAGCGTTTATCGTTTCGACGTGTTTATTGACGCGCGCGGACAAAAGCCGCTCAAAACAAAGGACTTGCCTTTCCCGACGCTGCGTAAACAGCTGGCAGAGACGGGCGACGAGATACCCGACGTTGGCGAGGATTACACGCTTAAAGCGCCTGAAACGGTTCGCGGGCGCATTGCTTTCGGTGCGATACCGTGGCTGATGCACGATAGTCCCTTCGTTCAGGGGCTGGCGGAGTGTGCGGAGATTGCAGAGGCGATGGCGAAGGCGGCTGAAAAACCTGCCTCGGGGAGACGGCGTCGGTTACCGTACGTGGAGAGCTGACAGGGCTTCCATGCCCTGCTATCGGTGATTACTCGAAGAAGACCTCCGGGTTTTCCGACAGCGATACGAACGTTTTGGTGTTCTTATCCAGGGCAAGGATTTTGCCGCTTTCAATGTCATACACCCAACCGTGCAGACGAAGCGAGTTATTACGCAGGCCCACCGCGACGGACGGATGGGTCTTGATGTTGCTCAACTGCGCAAACACGTTCTCCTGCACCATCGCATTCACTTTATCGATAGGCTTGTCCCAGCTTTTCTTCTCTACCACGGCTTTCGCCGCGTCGGAATAGCGCAGCCAGTGCGATACGGCTGGCATTGGCTCCAGGTTGGCGTTATCGGCAATCGCCTTCATCGCGCCGCAGTTGGAGTGGCCGCAGATCACGATATCCGTCACGCCCAGCGCCACCACCGCGTACTCGATAGTTGCAGATACGCCGCCCGGCTCCGGCCCGAAAGGCGGGACAATGTTGCCAGCATTACGAATGACAAAAAGCTGTCCCGGCTCTTGCTGGGTGACCAGTTCAGGAACCAGACGGCTGTCGGAGCAGGAGATGAACAGCGCTTTGGGATTCTGGCTGGACGCTAAACTGCGAAAGAGCTCTTTACGTTGCGGGAAAATCTCTTTTTGAAAGCTGAGAAAACCTTCAATGATATGTTGCATAGCAATTTCTCTTTTATCTGTTTTCGTTTAGGTATGATCGCGATCACACTCGTAAAGTTTACCCACCGTACTTTACCTGAGACAAGCAATATATTTCTGGCCCGACCGCTGCACAATGTTGTCGGCGTTCGCCGGGATGTTTTGCCCTTCGAACGCGCCGTAAAGACGAGCGAATGATTTTCCCGCCAGGCGCCGGGTAACGTCCTCAACCGTACGGGCAGGCAGCGGGAGCATATTCGGGTAGCTCCACATAAAAGACACCGCATCTTTCCCCGGGGTGACCTGCAAAATATCCCCCGCCAGCAAAACGCCCTCGCCCTCCTGCCAGTGCAGCACCGTTCCGCCCGCAAAATGGCCGCCGAGACGTAGCAACGTGACGGACGGCCAAATCTCCAGCGCCTCCCCCTCCCAGAAATGAATCGCCGGGCTGTTGCGCATCACCCATTCGCGGTCGCTGGCGTGCAGGTAGACTGGCGCATCGAAAGCCGCGGCCCACTCCTGCATCGTGGTGTAATAGTGCGGATGCGAAATCGCAATGGCGTGAAGGCCACCGAGCGCGGTGATGAGCGTTTGGGTTGCCGGGTCAAGGTTGGCAATGCAGTCCCAAAGAATATTGCCGTGCGGGGTGCGCAGAAGCAGCGCCCTCTGGTTAATCGCAAAAGCGGGAACCGTTTTGATACTGAACAGCGCGGGCTCCAGCTGCTGCCATTTACTCACGTGCGTGGCCGTCACCGTCGCGTAATCAATCCACGCCTGACCGCTGACCGGGACATACTGGCGTTCATCCTCGCAAATCGGACATCTCTCCGGCTTTCCATCATAGGAGGTACCGCAGGTTTTACAGAGTGTAATCATGAGCGCTCCTCGGTGATAAAGCACTGAGTATGGCAGGGATTATCCTTATGTGCTGCGAGGTACATTGCCGATGTTTTTTACCCTATACTGTGCCAGTATCAAAAACCGAACAGAGCAGGTGCAACATGGAAATTGATCTCGATAACTTAGTTTTTAACGGTCTGGATGAAGCGGAAGAGCGTAACGCGGAACGTCTGGACGACGCGGATAAAAAAGCGCAGGCGATTGTTGCCGACGACGACTGCGGTGATGCCTGCAAGATTTGATAAAAAAAGCACCGGTAAACCGGTGCTTTTTTTATATTACTTTTTCAGCCCGTCAATGGCCGCCTGAGCGCAGGCTTCATCAAGATGACCGCCCGGCGCGCCGCCGATGCCGATCGCCCCAATCACCTCATCGCCTTCTTTTACCGGCAGACCACCTGCCAGCAGCAGGTAGCCAGGAATATCACGCATGTTCTGTGCGCCCGCATTGCTCTGCGCCGCTTCCATCACTTTGCCTGACGCATTCTTTGCGCTGAGCGCCGTAAACGCTTTCATTTCGCTGGCTTTAACCGTGTGAGGACCGGCGTTATCCATACGCTGCACCGCTTTTACCACGCCCGCACGGTCAACCACCGTGACCGCGACCTGGTAATTTTTCGCTGCACAGGACTGAATGGCGGATGTTGCCAGTGCGTTAGCCTGCGTCAGAGAGAGATTTTTTTGGGTCAACGTCTCGGCCTGTGCGGCCAGGCTTACGCTACCTGCGACCAGTGCCGCAACCATCATGACTTTTTTCATCGCACTTCCTCGCGTGTTGTTAGACATCCCGGAGGTTACTTAACGGCGCGATGAAACGTAATTCGGTTGATTACGCACTCCACCTGGTAGTTATACGGATTGCAATTTATCGTACGCCCGGCTCGCCTGTACCAGACTGGTGACGCCGAGCTTGGCAAACGCCGCCGCACGGTGCGCTTCCACGGTTCTCGGGGAAAGATTCAGGCGTGCTGCCACCTCTTTATTACTGCACCCTTCCATCAGTACGGTCAGTACCTCGTGCTCCCGCGCGGTTAGCTGTTCAAAGCGTGCTTTGATCTGCGAAATATCCTGCCAGGTGGCAGACCGTCGCTGGCTCTCCTCAAAGGCCAGCCCAACCGTTTCGATGAGCTTATCGGCGTCTAACGGCTTGGTGAAAAACTCAAATACGCCGTTGCGAAACGCGCGACGGCAGGCGTCGATCGTTCCGTGTCCGGTCATGACAACGACCGGCAGCAGCGGCCACGGCCATTCGCCCTCTTCCAGCCACGCCAGCCCGCCTTTACCCGGCATGCGCATATCCAGCAGCAGACAGCCGACAAGCGACGATTCACCGCTCTGCGCCTGAGTAAAAGCCTCGACGCTCGCAAACGTCTTAACCTGCCAGCCCATCCCCGACAGTAAAAACGACAGGGATTCTCTGATGGACTCGTCGTCATCAATGAGCCAGACCACCTTATCCATGTTTTAACTCCTTTCCTGCTGCCAGCTGCAAGCGGATCTGCGCCCCACCCTGCGGGGCATTGTCCAGGGCGATCGAGCCGTTCATGCGCGTCATCAGCGTTTCCGTTAACGTCATTCCCAGCCCAATTCCGCCGGGGCGTCCGCTAAAGAATGGCATAAATGCGTTCTGCAGGGCATCCGGGCTAAACCCGGGCCCGCCGTCGGTCAGGGTAACCAGAATGCCCTTCTCATTTTTCTGACTGTCGATTCGCACCCAGCCGTCCGCGCTCTCCTGCTGCGCCTGAATCGCATTGCTGAGCAGATTATGCAGGATCTGCTCCAGCCAGAGTCGGTCCGCCATTACGGTCGTAGCATCCACAGCAAACGCATGAATAACCGCGATACGCCGGGATTTACGCTCGTGCTCCAGTAAATTCTCCACCTGCTGCCAGCACTGTACCAGATCGGTTTCGCGCAGGGTCACCTTTTCCTGTACCACATGCTCGCGAAACCGGGTCAGCAAGGCGCTGATACGCTGCGTTTGCAGCAGCGCGGCCGCGAGCGCCTGCGACACGGCCTGCGGATTATCCTGCAGCTGTCGCTGCGCCCCCTGGATCCAGGTTTGCACGGCGGTCAGCGGCTGGTTGATTTCATGGACGATGCCCGCGGTGATCTCTCCCAGCGTGTTAAGCCTGGCGTGCTGATAATAGAGCGCACGCTGCTCAGCCTGCTGGCGCTGTTTGCGCTGCCAGAGCACGGTTCCCGCGCCCCCAATCACTATCCCCCATGTCAGAAACAGCAGCGGATACGCCAGCCAGGAGACCCTGAACCAGTCCGGATCTGCCGCGGCAGTGAGAATAAAGGGCTGAGTATGCTGCGGGAAGGTGCGCTGCCAGTGCCAGAAAGTGCCCGTTGACCGCGGACGATCGTCATTCGAAAGGTTCAGATGCAGCTCTGCAAAGCTATGGATCGGCGCAAGCAGCGCGCTTAAGTCGATCAGGATGCGGATCTGCCGCCACGGGTTGTATAACCAGTACTGAACGCCGCGAAAAGGCTCCACGCGGGCGGCGTCCAGCGCGCGACCGGTGGTTTTTTCCAGAGCCTTAATGTGGGGGAATTTTTTGCGTAACGCGGTGAGGTCTTCATCGCCGGTCAGAAGCGGAAGTACCGACTCGTTTTGCGTCAGCACGGCGCCGATCCCCGAATACAGCGCCGTAAACTCGCGATCGCGCTCCCAGAACTGGCGGCGTATCTGTTCCGCATACAGCAGCACGCCGCTTATCAGGCAGACCACCACCCACGCAGCGATGCTGCGCTTTATCATCTTTTTTATGCTCATCGCGTTAACTGGCCCGTCATTCAGGCTGTCGACATTACCAGTTAACGTTGATGAGAACAAAAAAACGCGGGCGTAATCAGACCTCCGGCGTTTTGCTAAAGCCGGTCAGCATCAGGATCAGGCTTTGCGGGGAAGACGCCGTCTCAAACTGGTAGTGATTTCCCTGACGATCGCCGCCGATGTACCACGAAATCTCGGTTTTCCCTTCTGCCAGCGCCTTGCGCACCGCTTTATCTACGTCCACCATCCGGTATTCGCGGGAGTGGTTAAGGTAAAGCACCGCATCCGAGCGGTAGTTACAGGCTGGCCGCGACTGCCAGCTCACGCTGGCCGGATCCCAGTCGTTGCTTGCCGGATAGAAGAAAATTTGATCCGCGCCGTTGGTTTCCACTTTCCCGCCATAAATCCGCACGCGGTATTTAAACTGCGAAGGATCCTGTCCGGCAGGCAGCGGGGGAATGTGAAACTTCACCAGCGACAGCGTTTCGCTGTTTTTGGTGCGCCCGCCGTTCTGCCAGTTATCCTGCACCAGCAGGACCTGGGGCTCTGGCTGGGTAAGCGCGGGCTCCAGGCTGCTGAGCCAGACGCTGGCCTTCGCTTTTGAATAACCATACGGAACGGTGGTGCCGCAGTCCAGACCGCGGTTCATGCACAGGTCGGTCATAAAGCGCGCGGCGTCTTCCGTCCAGCCGTTCATAAAATCAGCATGCGCCGTATACAGGCTCCCCCACCGCTCTTCACGCTCGTTGCCGTGCATGATGGGGTCGAGAGAAAGCTGCGCTTTGCTGGTATCAAGCGAGCTAATCGTCGGGAGCACGTACGCAATGTTCATGTTCACGGTGGGAATTTTCACCGGGAAGTCGGACGGGCACTGCCCTTTGGTGTCGTAGGTGGCGTTGGCCAGACCGTGAGCGGGCTTAAGATTTACCCCGTCCCAGCAGTTCGGAAACTGAATGCCAATATTAAACTGCACGGCATCGTTCGCCTTGCGTAAGCCGCAGACCTCACCCGTTTTGGTGGTGTAGCCCTTGCCGTTAGCGCACAGGAAGGTGATATGTGGATTCGGCGCGGTGCCGTGATGATCGCCCGCCAGCAGCGACAGCCCCGCCGGGAACGGGTGCAGCGGCCAGGCGTCGACGTTCGATGCCTGATAATAGGTTTTTTGATAGGCGGGTTTGACCACCGTTCCGTCAGGCAATTTCAGAGAGGGTGCCCAGTAGGCCGAGCTGTCTGCTTTGTTATCGCAGGTGGTCTTTTCATCTTTACGCAGCGATTCACGGCTGGAGAAGGCATCAGTTTGCACGTTGCCAAAAAAATCGTGCAGCATGGCCTCGTTGGGCATGCCGTGCATCATAATGGCATCGTCGCCGAGCGTGTGGGAGTAACCGCAGACGACGTGCGCCTGTGGCGCAGCGTGCGCCGCCTGCATGGCAATCAGTAGTGCGGTGGCAGAAAGTGCCGGGATTAATACTGTCCGTTTCATTATCATCTCCTTCTGAGAAAGGAGATATTGGTATCAAAACGGCCAGGGTTTACCGAGGATTTGCCCGCGTATTTTTCCGTTCATCCCTGCTTTACACGGATCACGCACAGCTCATTCCAGTACGTTTCGCGCGTGCGGCGAAGTTCAGCGTGACGTTTTATCATGGAACCACTCCGGGTCGATGTTAGCGACGTCCACGCCATACAGGCTGGCAACAGGCAGTATTGACTCCAGAACACGCTGCGCGCTGTTCTCCGCATTCGCTGGCCGGGTCGCAAAAAACCGCCGTAGCGTGCCGATCCATTTTTTCATTGCCTTTACCCCTCTCGCTTCACCAGCCCTGAGTTAAGCACGCGTTTCCTGGCCGCGGAAATATCAATTCCGGCAGTCGATGTGCAGGATGTGCAAATAGCTCCTTACATTTACCTGCCGGTAACATACTGTTCACTAATGCTTTTTTGTATAGAGCAAAGAACAATTTCTTATTTGGCGATAGCTTTTGCTTATGGGAGCGTAACGGTGCAAAACAAAAACAACGGGACGAACGATGACTATGGCAGCAAAGATGAAAAGGTTTAAAAAAGGGACGGCAGTTCTGGGATTACTGGCCGCCGGGAGCCTGTTTTCAGCGCAGGCGCTGGCCGATCGGCTGGAGGATATTAAGGCCGCGGGGGTGGTGAAAGTCGCCACGTTTGACGCCAACCCACCGTTTGGCTCAATTGATGCAAAAACGCACGAGATCGTGGGTTACGACGTGGACTTTGCCAAAGCACTGGCAAAATCACTCGGCGTGAAGCTTGAACTGGTTGCCACCAATCCGGCCAACCGCATTCCGCTGCTTCAGTCCGGTAAAGCAGACCTGATCGTAGCGGATATCACCATCACCCCGGAACGCGCGCAGGTGATTGATTTCTCCACCCCCTATTTCGTGACCGGACAACAGTTCCTGGTTCCCGCCAAATCGCCCGATAAGCTGGATGAATACAGCCGGGCGCGCATTGGCGCGGTCAAAGGCACCACGGGTGAACAGGCGCTCCACCAGCGTTTCCCGCAGTCCCGCGTGCTGGCTTATGACGACATTCCTCTGGCGCTGACGGCGCTGCGCAACGGCAACGTGCAGGCCATTACCCAGGACAGCACAATTCTTGCAGGCCTGCTGGCACAGGCCCCGGATAAAGCGAACTTCAAAATCCTGCCCGATCTGCTCAGTAAAGAAGAAATTGGCGTCGGGGTGAAGAAAGGTGAAACGGCGCTGCTGAAAGCAGTCAATGATGAGCTGGTTAATCTCGAGAAGAACGGTCAGGCGGCAAAAATCTATGACGTCTGGTTTGGCCCAAACACGCCCGCTCCACAGCCTCGCGCCTTTAAAATAGAAGCCAGGTAATTATGCTCTCAGGTTTATTTTCCCACTCCGCGGCCGTTGCCGCGGATTTTTCACATCTGGAACAGGCCAGTGTTGAGTTTCGTCACGTGGACAAACGCTACGGCGACCATCAGGTTTTACGCGACATTAACCTCACCATCACGCCCGGTGAAGTGGTTGCTATTCTCGGCCCTTCCGGTTCGGGTAAATCAACGCTGATCCGTCTTATCAATCAGCTTGAAACCCTGAGCGGCGGGGAAATCCTGGTCGACAGCAAGCCGACCGGGCAGCTTTCCGGCAGCAGGCTGCGTCAGCTGCGCAGCCGCGTTGGATTTGTGTTTCAGCAGTTCAATCTGTATGCCCACCTCACCGCCAGCCAGAACATCACCCTGGCGCTGGAGCATGTGCGCGGCTGGAAGCCGCAGCCAGCTCAGGAGCGCGCGCTGGCGCTGCTGGAGAAGGTCGGAATGCAGGAAAAGGCTCACCACTTCCCCGCTGAGCTTTCCGGCGGCCAGCAGCAGCGCGTGGCGATTGCCCGCGCCCTGGCCTCATCGCCGCAGATCATCCTCTTCGACGAGCCGACGTCGGCGCTCGATCCGGAGATGATTGGCGAAGTGTTATTCGTCATGAAAGCCCTTGCCCATAGCGGGATCACCATGATTGTCGTGACTCATGAGATGCAGTTCGCCCGGGAAATTGCCGACCGGATTGTCTTTATCGACGGCGGGCAGATTCTTGAAACCTCGCCGCCGGGGCAATTTTTCCGTCAACCGTCGCATCCCCGGGCGCAGCGTTTCCTGCAAAAAGTGCTGAACCCGCTGCACCAGGAGCACCTCTGATGCCCGCCCTCGACTGGCAGGGCGTGCTGGCCGGACAGCCTCTGCAGTGGATACTCTCCGGTTTTCTCACCACCCTGTGGGTGACGCTGGCGGGGGGCCTGATCGCCAGCCTGCTTGCACTGACCTTTTTGCTCCTGCGTCTTTCCGGTGGACGCATCGGGAATGCGGTCGTCAACGGCTGGGTATCGCTGTTTCGCAATACGCCGCTGTTGGTGCAGCTGCTGTTCTGGTATTTCGCCGCCTGGAACGGGTTACCGCAGGGCTTTCGAGACGCGGTGAATGCGGATCACAACTGGTCAATTCTGCCCGGCGACGTCTGGTGGTTTACCCCTGAGTTTTTATGTTCTGCCTGGGGGTTGGGCGTCTTTACCTCGGCATTTTTAATTGAGGAAGCGGCATCGGGACTGCGTTCTGTTCCTGCCGGACAGCAGGAAGCGGCGCTGGCGCAAGGGTTCTCCTCGTGGCGTTTATTTCGCTACATCCTTCTGCCGCAGGGGCTCGCCAACGCCTGGCAGCCCGTTGTCGGCCAGTACCTCAACTTGATGAAGCTCTCCTCGCTCGCCAGCGGGATTGGCTTCGCTGAGCTAACCTACCAGGTCCGGCAGATTGAAAGTTACAACGCCCACGCCATGGAGGCGTTTATCGTCGGTACGGTGCTCTATTTGCTTACCGGCATTGTCATGGGGATGGTACTGGTGCGCGTCGGTCCGCATTCAGGGAGGAAAAAAGATGGTTGCAGGATTTAACGTTATTGTCGAAAACCTGGATTATCTGCTGTGGGGACGAACGGCAGCGGGTGAACCCGGCGGCGTACTGCTTTCGCTGCTGATGGCCGCAGGGGCCGTCCTGCTTGCGCTTCCCGGCGGCGTGGCGCTGGCGTGCCTCGCCTGGCGCTATCCTGGGCTGGTGCGCAGGGGGCTTTTTCTGTGGGCGGAGTTGATTCGCGGTATTCCCCTGATTTTTGTGATTTTCTGGATGTGGTACCTGTTGCCGCTGATCACCGGCGGGGATCTGCCGGGGGCGCTGACCGTGACGCTGGCGCTGGCCTGGTTTACGGCGGCATCGGTGATGCATTCGGTTTTTGCCGGGCTCAGGGCGCTCCCAGCGGGTCAAAACGAGGCCGCGCTGTCTCAGGGGTTCAGCACGCAGCAAACCCTGTGGCGCGTGCTGCTGCCGCAGACGCTGAGAAATATTTTGCCGTCGCTGGTGGGAATTTTTATCAGCCTGCTGAAGGATACGTCGCTGGCATTCATCGTCAACGTCCCGGAGCTAACCACGGTGGCGGGACAGGTCAACAACCGGGTGCAAATCTACCCGGCGGCCATCTTTATCTTTACGGGTGCGGTCTATTACCTGCTCTGCTGCTCGCTTGAACAGGTCGCGAAACGCTGGCGCGTTAGCCGGCCAGCGCCTTAACCACCGTTTCCATCGCTTCGGTTGTCAGTGCGCTGCGCTTGATGCGCTGGTTCGCCAGCGCCGTGCGCAGCACGCCCGCAATGACAATATGCTTCGGCTCCTGCCCTAAATCACGCATCTCCAGCACCACCTTTCCGACCACCCGGCACATCTCCTGGTACAGCGCTTCATCTTTGGTCACGTTACCCATCGTCATCACTCCATTGCCTGTTAAACGTTGAGCTTAAATGATTCTCCCGCCGGATACAAAAAAGAAGCCCGGCGAGGATCTCGCCGGGCTTCATCTGGAAAATCAAATAATTAGTTGTTTACTGGAATGACCGCGCCTTTGTATTTGGTGCGGATCCAGTCCTGAATCTCTTTGGAGTGCAGCACGTTCACCAGCGCGACGATGTCTTTCTTTTTCTCGTCGCCGCGATGCACGGTAATGATGTTGGCGTACGGGTTGTTTTCACCGCTCTCTACCGCAATCGGGTCGTGAACCGGATCCAGACCGGCGTCTATCGCATAGTTGGCGTTAATCACCACCGCGTCGCCTTCGTCGTTGTTGTACATCTGCGGCAGCAGGGACGCTTCCACGTTCGGCGTGAACTTCAGTTTTTTCGGGTTCTCAACGATATCGCTGATGCGCGCCGTCACTTTGTCGATGCCCGGCTTCAGCTTGATCACGCCCTCTTTTTCGAAGATGGAGAGAATACGGCCTTCCTCGGAAACCGCATCACGCATGATGATCTTGCCGCCTTCCGGCAGGTCCTTCAGGGATTTGTATTTTTTTGAGTAGATGCCGATTGGCTCAATGTGGATCGCGCCCGCACTGACAAAATCGTAGTCTTTATCGCCAGCATGATCTTTCAGCACGCTGTTCAGGTAAGGAATGTGCTGGAAATAGTTCGCGTCGATGTCATGACCCGCCAGCGCAGTGTTCGGCAGAATGTAGTCCTGGAACGGTTTAATCTCCAGGTCGATACCCTGCTTCGCCAGAATCGGCTTGGCCTGCTCCAGAATTTCGGCGTGCGGCGTGTTGGATGCGCCCACGGTCAGGGTGTCGGCCCAGGAGGCGAAGCTCAGGGCGCTCAGGGTTGCGGCGGCGATCAGTGTCAGTGTCTTTTTCATGATGTGTTTCCTGTGTGTATTTATTAGCGTTTATCTAACAGTGAAGTAATGACATCGCCGCAGAACTGGATAATGAAAACGATGATTAAAATGGTCACCGTTGCCACCAGCGTGACGTCACCATGGTTGCGCTGGAATCCTTCCAGATAAGCCAGATTTCCCAAACCACCGGCGCCAATCACCCCCGCCATGGCGCTGTAGCTCACCAGCGCAATCAGCGTCACCGTAATACCTGATACCAGTGCAGGTGATGATTCCGGCAGTAAAACCCGAAACACGAGCGTGCTCAGTCGTGCGCCCATCGAGCGCGTTGCTTCAATGACCCCTTTGTCCACTTCGCGCAGGGCGATCTCCACCAGACGCGCATAGAACGGCGCGGCACCGACAATCAGGGCCGGCAGCGCCGCGTTAGCGCCAAGGATGGTGCCGACGACGGTCTTGGTGAACGGGATCAGCAGAACGATGAGAATGATGAACGGAATAGAGCGGAACACGTTCACCACTATCGAAATGACGCTGTAGACCGTGCGGTTGTGGAACAAGCCACCGCGCGCGGTTAAAAACAGCGCCAGGCCCAGCACGATGCCCAGCACAAAGGTCGCCACGCCGGACAGCGCGGTCATGTACAGCGTCTCCAGCGTTGCAGCCCAGAGCTGATCCCACTTGAGATGCGGAAAGAGATTCTCAAACATGTTTAATTACCTCGCCTTCAATATCGCTGTGCTGCAGGTCGGCGAGGATATTGTTCAGTTGTTCATCGGATGCCGCCACGTGGACCCAGAGCTGCCCGAAAACACCGTGGGCGGTCTGCGTCATTTTTCCGTGCAGAATGTTAAACGGCAGGCCGTAGCGCAGGGTGAGTTCCCCGACAATCGGCTTGTGCGTGCTGTGTCCGGTAAAGGTCAGCCTGATCACCGTGCCTTCCAGATCGCTTGCCAGTTCGGTATTGAAGGTCTCTTCCTCGGCGTACTGGCTCACCTGGCGGACAAACTGCTGCGTAATCGGCTGCTGTGGATGGGTAAAGACGCTCAGCACGTCGCCCTCTTCCACCACTTTGCCGTTCTCCATCACCGCCACGCGGTCGCAGATTTTGCGCACCACGTGCATCTCGTGCGTGATCAGCACGATGGTGAGCTTGAAGCGGCGGTTAATGTCCAGCAGCAGATCGAGGATCTGATCGGTGGTCTGCGGGTCGAGCGCGGACGTAGCCTCATCGCAGAGCAGCACGTCGGGGTTGTTGGCCAGCGCGCGCGCAATCCCCACGCGCTGCTTTTGCCCGCCGCTCAGCTGCGACGGATACGCATTTTCGCGTCCCTTCAGGCCAACCAGCTCCACCAGTTCGGCGACGCGCGCCTTAATCTTCGCTTTTGGCACACCGGCAATTTGCATAGAGAAAGCAATGTTCTCACTCACCGTGCGCGACCACAGCAGGTTGAAGTGCTGAAACACCATGCTGATCTTCAGACGCGCCTGACGCAGTGCTTCACCTTTTGCGGCGGAGATATCCTGCCCGTTAATGGTGACGCTCCCGGCGCTGGGTTTCTCCAGACCGTTCAGCAGGCGAATCAGCGTGCTTTTCCCGGCGCCGCTGTAACCGATAATTCCGTATATTTGTCCCTGTGCTATCGTCAAATTGACGTTATCAACGGCTGTGAGTGCCACCTTTCCGTTGTCAAAAACCTTCGAAATATTGCTCAGTACAATCATTCTTATTCGTTATCCGTGCCGCCCTTGGCGGTTTAGCAGTATGGATGTCCAAAAGATAGTAAACAGGCGTTATCAGCTTTTAAATGAACAAAAAAGAATGTGTTATAACTTTCGGAAATAAACAGCGGATTTACCGGGTGGGAAGCATTTAGACCAATTTCAGCAATGATTATCTACGATACGCATATATGCTGGCTTACCTTCCGTAAAAGCGGTCATTTTTTCAGCATTTTATGCCGGTATAGCCATCCCCACATCCAGACAACTTTACGTCTTGCTGTCCTGACATCCAAAAACGGTATTTATATTCCTTTCTGTTCTAAACGGCAGTGAATGGTTCTTTATTGAGAAAATTTCACCGCCCTATCATCCCGTCATGACATACCGAAAGGAAAACATCATGACGATTTACCACTCTGTCACCGAACTGATTGGCCGCACGCCGCTGATCCAGCTGCATAAGCTTGATACCGGTCCCTGCTCACTGTTTCTCAAGCTGGAGAACCAGAACCCCGGCGGTTCGATTAAGGATCGCGTTGCGCTGTCGATGATTAACGAAGCGGAGCGTACCGGCCAGCTGCAGCCGGGCGGCACGATTATTGAGGCCACGGCGGGCAATACCGGCCTCGGCCTGGCGCTGATCGCCGCCCAGAAAGGCTACTCGCTGATCCTCGTAGTGCCTGACAAAATGAGCCGCGAGAAGATTTTCCACCTGCGCGCGCTGGGTGCCCAGGTGGTGCTAACCCGCTCGGACGTGAATAAAGGCCACCCCGCCTATTACCAGGATTACGCCCGGCGTCTGGCCAACGAGCTGCCCGGCGCGTTTTACATCGACCAGTTTAATAACGTGGCCAACCCGCTGGCGCACCGCACCACCACGGCACCGGAACTCTATGAACAGCTTGACGGCAAGATTGACGCCATCGTGGTCGGCGTCGGCTCAGGTGGTACGCTCGGTGGCCTGCAGGCGTGGTTCGCCGAGCACTCTCCGCACACGGAGTTTGTCCTGGCTGACCCCGCCGGGTCGGTGCTGGCCGACCAGGTGGAAACCGGACGCTACCACGACGCGGGCTCCTGGCTGGTCGAAGGCATTGGCGAAGACTTTATTCCGCCGCTGGCCCACATTGAAGGGGTGAATCGCGCCTGGCGCATCACCGACCGCGAAGCCTTCGCCACCGCGCGCGAGCTGCTGAAGACGGAAGGCATTCTGGCGGGCTCCTCCAGCGGCACGCTGCTGGCGGCGGCGCTGAAGTATTGCCAGGCGCAGACCGTGGCGAAACGCGTGGTGACCTTCGCCTGCGACAGCGGCAATAAGTATCTCTCGAAGATGTTTAACGACGACTGGATGCGCCAGCAGGGGCTTATCACGCGCCCTCAGGCGGGCGATCTCTCCGACTACATTGCCCTGCGCCATGATGAAGGCGCTACCGTCACCGCCGCGCCGGACGATACGCTTTCCACCGTACTGGCACGCATGCGCCTGTATGACATCTCTCAGTTGCCGGTTCTGGAGAACGGCAAGGTGGTGGGCATTATCGACGAGTGGGATCTGCTGCGGCATATCGGCGGCGACGGCGACCGCTTTGCCCTGCCGGTCACGGCGGCCATGACCCGACAGGTGGAATTTCTCGATAAACGTGCCCCGGAGAGTGCCCTGCACGCCATCTTCGACCGCGGTCTGGTGGCCGTCATTAACGACAATGACCGTTTTCTCGGCCTGATTACGCGCAGCGACGTCCTGACCGCGTGGCGCAATCGTCTACAGCAATAAAGGATTAAACGATGAAAAACCTGGCAACCCTGAGCGTCCACAGCGGCGCATTCAACGACCCGCACGGCGCCGTCATGCCGCCGATTTACGCCACGTCGACGTTTGCGCAACCGTCACCCGGCGAGCATACCGGCTATGAGTATTCCCGCAGCGGCAACCCAACGCGCCATGCGCTGGAAACGGCGATTGCCGAACTGGAGGGCGGCACGCGCGGCTACGCCTTTGCTTCCGGTCTGGCGGCCATCTCCACGGTGCTCGAGCTGCTGGATAAAGACAGCCATATCGTCGCCATTGATGACGTTTACGGCGGGACGTATCGCCTGATTGAAAACGTGCGCAAACGCAGTACGGGCTTGCAGGTCAGTTGGGTTAAGCCGGACGACTTAGCCGGACTTGAGGCCGCCATTCGCCCGGAGACCCGCATGGTGTGGGTCGAAACGCCGACCAACCCGCTGCTGAAGCTGGCGGATCTGGCGACCATTGCGGCGATCGCCCGTCGTCATAACGTCATCAGCGTGGCGGATAACACCTTCGCATCGCCGGTGATCCACCGCCCGCTGGCGTCCGGTTTCGATATCGTGGTGCACTCCGCCACCAAATACCTTAACGGCCACTCTGACGTGGTGGCTGGGCTGGCGATTGTCGGAGATAACAAGGAACTGGCGGACAAGCTGGGCTATCTGCAAAACGCGGTGGGCGGCGTCCTGGATCCGTTCAGCAGCTTCCTGACCCTGCGCGGTATCCGCACGCTTGCGCTGAGGGTAGAAAAGCACAGCAGCAACGCGCTGGAGATTGCGCAATGGCTGGCGCAGCATCCTCTTGTCGAAAAAGTGTTCTATCCCGGCCTGGAATCGCATCCGCAGTACCAGCTAGCCCGCACTCAGATGGCCCTGCCGGGCGGGATGATTTCCGTCGTGGTGAAAGGTGACGCGCAACGCGCCACCGAGGTGATTCGCAACCTGAAGCTGTTCACCCTCGCGGAAAGCCTGGGCGGCGTGGAGAGCCTGGTGAGCCAGCCTTACAGCATGACGCACGCCTCGATTCCGCTGGAGCAACGGCTGGCAAACGGCATTGTGCCGCAGCTGATCCGCCTCTCGGTAGGCATTGAAGATCCAAAAGACCTGATTGCCGACCTCAGCCAGGCGCTGCAAAAATAAGAAAACGGCGGCAGGTCGCTCACCTGCCGCCAAAAGTTGTCATCATGGCTTAACGCCTTGATAACAATATTATGTGAAACGGCATTGATTAATTCTGAAACACCGTTTCCATTTTCCTTTTATCTTAAAATTAGCGTATAATGCGCGCCAAATCCCTGGTGAATGGTTTCAGCGCTTGGAATACAAAAAACAACGTACAACTTCTCCTCTCCTTCGTTGGGCTGTCACTCAGGCACACTTTCTTCTGCACGCTCATTTGATGTCTCCTATCCTTAGTGCGTGTCATATACTCTTTTGCAACACAGGTTTGACTCCGCGGCGGTGCGCCCCCGGAGCGAGATTTCCATATCCTTCCCAACTTAAAGACTAAGACTGTCATGAAAAAGACGAAAATTGTTTGTACTATCGGCCCGAAAACCGAATCCGAAGAGATGCTGAGCAAAATGCTGGACGCCGGCATGAACGTGATGCGTCTGAACTTTTCCCACGGTGACTACGCAGAACACGGTCAGCGTATCCAGAACTTGCGCAACGTGATGAGCAAGACCGGTAAAAAAGCGGCGATCCTGCTCGATACCAAGGGTCCGGAAATCCGTACCATCAAACTGGAAGGCGGTAACGACGTCTCTCTGAAAGCGGGCCAGACCTTCACCTTCACTACCGACAAATCCGTTGTTGGTAACAGCGAAATCGTTGCGGTCAC
The DNA here is from genome assembly GCF_052044815.1 of Enterobacter sp. 22499. Classification (NCBI taxonomy): domain Bacteria; kingdom Pseudomonadati; phylum Pseudomonadota; class Gammaproteobacteria; order Enterobacterales; family Enterobacteriaceae; genus Enterobacter; species Enterobacter sp. 22499. The sequence goes on from NZ_JBQENR010000001.1 coordinate 510,804, forward strand.
CTATGAAGGCTTCACCAGCGATCTGTCCGTGGGTAACACCGTGCTGGTCGACGATGGTCTGATCGGTATGGAAGTCACCGCTATCGAAGGTAACAAAGTTATCTGTAAAGTGCTGAACAACGGCGACCTGGGCGAAAACAAAGGCGTTAACCTGCCGGGCGTTTCTATCGCGCTGCCAGCACTGGCGGAGAAAGACAAACAGGACCTGATCTTCGGCTGCGAACAAGGCGTTGATTTCGTTGCGGCGTCCTTCATCCGTAAGCGTTCCGACGTGGTTGAAATTCGTGAGCACCTGAAAGCCCACGGCGGCGAGAAGATCCAGATCATCTCCAAAATCGAAAACCAGGAAGGCCTGAACAACTTCGACGAAATCCTCGAAGCGTCTGACGGCATCATGGTTGCTCGTGGCGACCTGGGCGTTGAAATCCCGGTTGAAGAAGTGATCTTCGCGCAGAAGATGATGATCGAGAAATGTGTTCGCGCGCGTAAAGTGGTTATCACCGCCACGCAGATGCTGGACTCCATGATCAAAAACCCACGCCCTACCCGCGCTGAAGCAGGCGACGTGGCGAACGCCATCCTCGACGGTACCGATGCAGTAATGCTGTCCGGTGAATCCGCGAAAGGGAAATACCCTCTGGAAGCGGTCGGCATCATGGCGACCATCTGCGAACGTACTGACCGCGTAATGACCAGCCGTCTGGACTTCAACAACGACAGCCGCAAGCTGCGCATCACTGAAGCAGTATGCCGCGGTGCGGTAGAAACCGCTGAGAAACTGGAAGCGCCACTGATTGTTGTTGCGACCCAGGGCGGTAAATCTGCGCGCGCAGTGCGTAAATACTTCCCGGATGCCACCATCCTGGCCCTGACCACCAACGAAACCACCGCACGTCAGCTGGTGCTGAGCAAAGGCGTGGTTGCGCACCTGGTCAAAGAGATCGCCTCTACTGACGATTTCTACATTCAGGGTAAAGCAATGGCTCTGGAAAGCGGTCTGGCGCAGAAGGGCGACGTGGTTGTAATGGTTTCTGGTGCTCTGGTACCAAGCGGAACAACCAATACTGCCTCCGTTCACGTGCTGTAATAATTCACGAACGAATTAAATTTGATAAAAAGCGCCCAATGGGCGCTTTTTTTATTCCCGGCATTAGCCAAATTCATTCAAAAAGCAAATCGGGTTTTTCTATTTAAATGCGATTTATCTAAGATGAATCCGATGAAAAATGCCTTTTTTTACATAGCTTTTTACTCAAAACGCACTGATTCGATGCTTCTTTGAGCGAACGATCAAAAATAGGCGTATTCCCATCAAAAAAATATTCTCAACCCAAAAAAGTTTGTGTAATACTTGTAACGCTACATGGAGATTAACTCAATCTAGAGGGTATTAATAATGAATCGTACTAAACTGGTACTGGGCGCGGTAATCCTGGGTTCTACTCTGCTGGCTGGTTGCTCCAGCAACGCTAAAATCGATCAGCTGTCTTCTGACGTTCAGACTCTGAACGCTAAAGTTGACCAGCTGAGCAACGACGTGAACGCAATGCGTTCCGACGTTCAGGCTGCTAAAGACGACGCAGCTCGCGCTAACCAGCGTCTGGACAACCAGGCTACTAAATACCGTAAGTAATAGTACCTGTTAATAAAATGGCGCACATTGTGCGCCATTTTTTTTGCCTGCGTCAAACTGCTACTGCGTTACCTTTTCCCCTTCCTCTTCTGCTACCGCAGCAGACACCCGGCTGTTCTGCACTGACAACACGCTATTGCTGGCCGACGGGCCGCTACCCGCGGATACGACAACCGGGATCCCGGCACGGCGCGCCAGGGCTTTATCAATTAACGCCTTATCGCTTCCGGCCTGAGAAACAAAGGTGGCAAAGTCTGCCGAGTGGGTAATGGGCGAAATCTGCGGGTTCTCGCCCTCCACCTGCGCCAGCGGACGGTGGACCTCAATATAGCGCTTACCGTCCGGCTCAACCGAGAATTTCACCGGCTCGTTGATGATCTGTACCCGCGTGCCGACCCGCACCTGTTCAAACAGGGCTTTAATATCCGGGGCGTTCATTCGCATACAGCCGGAACTGACGCGCAGACCTACGCTGTCCGGCGCGCTGGTACCGTGAATAAGATATTCCCCATTACCAATTCCCAGACGCAGCGCATAGCGCCCCAGCGGGTTATTTGGCCCTGCCGGGACGACGGGTGGCAATTTAATTCCCTGGGCCAGGGAACGCGCTCTGATGCCCGCCGTTGGCGTCCAGGTTGGATTAGGGATTTTTTGGCTGACGCGGGTGGTGCTCACCGGCGTTTCCAGCCCCAGCTGTCCGATGCCGAGCGGGAATACCTGGACAATATTTTCTCCCGGCGGGAAGTAGTAGAGCCGAAGCTCGGCCAGGTTAACCACAATGCCTTCGCGCGGGGTATCCGGCAGCAACATCTGCGACGGGATGGTGATAACGGTACCCGGTGCCGGGTTTACTGGCGCAATGGTATTGTTCGTTTCAAGGATCACCTGCGCCGCCGTATTAAACCGACGGGCGATAGTCTGAAGCTTATTATCCCCTTCCTGTATCGTGTAGGTTTGATTTTGCCCAATCAGGCGGCTGCCTGCAGGCGGCAACGGATAGTCCATCGCGCGGGCCGAATTAAACGTACCGAGCGAACTGAGGAGTAATAGAGTTATTAGAGACGCGCGCTTCATGCTGAGATTCCTTATTCACTGGCAGGATGCCAGAAAGCTGAAAAACCAGCGAGGCGGGAACCACCTCGCGAAACAGAATGAATGCTGTTCTGTAAGTCTAGCTAAGGATTGCAGCTTTGGCGCGAATGGCGCGAATCATCGCTTCCAGCCCCTGGGAGCGGGACGGGGTGAGGTGTTGGGTCAGGGCCATTTTTTCAAACCACGGGCGGACATCGAACGCGACGATATCCTGCGCCGACATCCGGTGGTAAAGAATAAAGACGACCGCAATCAGCCCTTTTACAATGGCCGCATCGCTGTCGCCGTGCAGGGCGATAGTGCCGTCGTCAGACTGCTCCATCACAATCCACACCTGGCTCTGGCAGCCCTGAATAATGTTTTCCGGGTTATGCGCCTCTTCACCGAGCGGAGGCAGACGCTGCCCCAGCTCGATGATATAAAGGTACTTCTCTTCCCAGTTTGCACAGCGTCCAAAGTTGCGCAGCAATTTGTCTCTGTCCGGCAGTTCTGCCATCTTTTGCCTCTTCTTAGCCCAGCAGCTGGTGAATGCGCTTAAGCCCCGCCACCAGCCTGTCGACCTCTTCCATTGTGTTATACATCACCAGCGATGCGCGGCACATTGCCGGCACTTGATAAAAGGCCATCAGCGGCATGGCGCAGTGGTGCCCGGTACGGACGGCCACGCCGTAGTTATCGAGGAAGCTGCCCACGTCATAGGCGTGGTGTTTCCCCAGGTTAAAGGCAATCACGCCCTGTCGGTCAGCCGGGCCATACAGGGTAAGGTCAGGCACGCTGGCAAGCTCCTGCAACGCGTAGTGCATCAGCAGCTGTTCGTACTCCTGGATGGCGTCCAGGCCGATTGCGGAGACGTAAGACACCGCCGCCCCCAGGCCGATAATCCCGCCGGTGTTGGGGGTGCCCGCCTCGAAACGCCAGGGCGCGCGGGCGTAGGTCGTCCCTTCCGTCAGGCTGACGGTGGCGATCATCGATCCGCCCCCTTCCCACGGCGGCATCGCCTGCAGGATGTCCTCTTTCACATACAGCACGCCAATCCCGGTCGGGCCATAGAGCTTATGCCCGGAGAATACGTAGAAATCGCAGTCCAGCGCCTGCACGTCCACCGCGTGGTGCATCACCGCCTGCGCGCCGTCAATCAGCACCTTCGCGCCGGCCTGATGGGCTTTTGCGATAATCTCTGTCACCGGGTTTTCGGTGCCCAGCACGTTAGAGACCTGGGTGACCGCCACCAGCCGCGTTTTATCGTCCAGCAGGGCGTCAAGCTGCTCCAGCTGCAGCGTGCCATCGTCGTTCAACGGAACGACCCGCAGCTGCGCGCCGACACGCTCGCAGAGCATCTGCCACGGCACAATATTGGCATGGTGCTCCATCTGGGTGATGATGATGTTATCCCCCGCGCGCACCTGGGCGTTGCCCCAGCTGTTGGCGACAAGGTTAATCCCCTCGGTTGTGCCGCGCACAAATACCAGCTCTTCCGGCAGGCGTGCATTGAGGAAGGCTGCAATTTGCGTGCGCACGTTTTCCATGCGCTGGGTCGCCTCGGCGCTCAGGGTATGAATACCGCGATGCACGGCGGCGTAGCCGTGGCGGTAGAACTCGGCTTCCGCATCCACCACCTGATTCGGCTTCTGCGCGCTGGCCGCGCTGTCGAGATAGGCCAGCGGCAGGCCGTTCACTTCACGGGTCAGAACCGGGAAATCGGCCCGCACTTTCTCTACGGGAAAACTCATGCTTCGCCTCCGGGCAGACGCTGACCAATGCGGGCCAGCACCTGCTGCTTCAATACGCCATCGTGCAGCGCTTCCGTAAGCTCCGCCGCAAAGGCGTAGATGATCATTTTCTGCGCCGCCTGCTGGTCGATGCCGCGCGAGCGCAGGTAGAACATCTGCTCGTCGTCGATCCGACCGACCGTCGCGCCGTGACTGCATTTTACGTCGTCGGCGTAGATCTCCAGCTGCGGCTTGGTGTCCACTTCCGCCAGGCGCCCCAGCAGCAGATTGTTGTTGGTCATCTGCCCGTCGGTTTTGATGGCGTGCTGGGCGACGTTAATCAGGCCGTTAAACACCGCCCGCCCTTTATCGCTGACGATGGTTTTGTGCAGCTGGCGGCTGTTGCAGTAGCCTTTGTTGTGCTCAAGCCAGGTGCGCGTGTCGCACACTTCTGCCTTCACCGGCATCGCCAGGCTGTTGATGCGCAGCGTAGTGTTTTCACCGTTAAGCTGCGTGCTGGTGTTGTGGCGCAGCACCGCGCCGCCGAGCAGGAAGCTGTGGCTGTACGCCGCGGCATCCTGGCCCAGCAGGAGATCGTTATGGGCAAAATGGTGGCTCTGCGGATTCTCAAACGCCAGCTTAATATGGTGAAGCTGTGCATTGGCGGCAATGTTCATCGTCAGCCGCGACCCGGTAAAATGGCGGGTCTCGTTGAGGCTGACGTAATGTTCGATTACCGTGGCCTCCGCCCCCTCCGCCAGCTCCAGGTGATGGCGATAGTGCGCGGTGTTGATCTCATCGCCCTCCACGCCCTGTGTGATGTGCATCAGCAGCAGCGGTTTTGCCGGACGCTGGTTACGCTTGACCTGAATATGCGTCACGCTGCGGGCCAGGCTCTCGGTCAGGTGGAGGAAAACTTCCGGCTGAACCGGGGCGCTCAGGCTCTGGCGGTCGTCGTTAATGACGATATCGAACCCGCTATCCCGGGCGTCGTCGCTCAGTTCTGGACGCCAGACGCCATCGACAAAGACCAGACGCACCGCATCCACCGTCAGCGCCAGATCGTCGCGCCGGGCCGGGTCAATCTCCGCCAGACGCGTCACAAACTCGCCGTTCAGCAGGCCGTCGAGTGGGGTGTATTTCCAGTTCTCATGCTTCCGCGTCGGCAGGCCGAGGCGCAGCATCTGCTGCAGGTGCTGCTGCGCCTGCTCGGAGCGCGTATTACCCTGCTCCTCAAACAGCCGGTGCCACTGCTGGAGCGCATTACTGCTGTTCGGTAAGCCAGCCATAACCCTGCTCCTCCAGTTGTTTAACCAGCGTAAAATCACCGGATTTCACAATACGTCCCTGGTAAAGCACGTGGACGTAGTCCGGCTTGATGTAGTCCAGAATGCGCTGGTAGTGGGTGACAATAATGAACGAGCGCTTGCCGTCGCGCAGGGAATTCACCCCGTCGGCGACAATCTTCAGGGCGTCGATATCCAGACCGGAGTCGGTCTCATCCAGAATGCACAGCTCGGGCTCGAGCACCGCCATCTGCAGGATATCGTTACGCTTTTTCTCGCCGCCAGAAAAGCCGACGTTGACCGAGCGGGTCAGCAGGTCTTCCGGCATTTTCAGCAGTTTGATCTTCTCTTCCATTAGATCCTGGAAGTCGAAGCGATCCAGCGCCTCCTGGCCACGATACTTGCGCACCGCATTCAGCGCCGTCTGGAGGAAAAACTGGTTGCTGACGCCCGGAATTTCCACCGGGTACTGGAAGGCCATAAAGATGCCCTCACCCGCGCGGTCTTCCGGCGACATCTCAAGAAGATCTTTGCCGTTAAATTCGACCGAGCCGCCTGTCACTTCGTAATCTTCACGTCCCGCCAGCGTCGCTGAAAGCGTACTTTTCCCGGAGCCGTTCGGCCCCATGATGGCGTGAACTTCACCCGGCTTGACGTCAAAATTGAGACCGCGCAGGATCGCTTTCTCTTCCACGCTGACCTGTAAATCTTTAATGCTTAACATGTGCTTTCCTTAACCGACGCTGTGTTCAAGACTAATGGCGAGGAGTTTTTGTGCTTCAACGGCGAATTCCAGCGGCAGTTCAGAGAACACGTCCTTACAGAAGCCGTTCACAATCATCGAAATGGCATCTTCTTCGCTGATGCCGCGCTGCAGGCAGTAGAAGAGCTGATCTTCCCCAATGCGCGACGTGGTCGCCTCGTGCTCCAGTTGAGCCGTGTTATTGCGACACTCCACGTACGGGAAGGTATGCGCCCCGCAGTCGGCACCGATCAGCATTGAATCACACTGGGTGAAGTTACGCGCGTTGGTGGCCGTCGGCATGATTTTCACCAGCCCGCGATAGCTGTTCTGGCTATGCCCGGCGGAGATCCCCTTCGAGATAATCGTCGATTTGGTGTTTTTCCCAATGTGGATCATCTTGGTGCCGGTATCGGCCTGCTGATGCCCGCTGGTCAGCGCCACCGAGTAAAACTCACCGATGGAGTTATCCCCGCGCAGGATGCAGCTCGGGTATTTCCAGGTAATAGCGGAGCCGGTTTCCGACTGCGTCCAGGACATTTTGCTGTTTTCGCCTTCGCACAGCGCGCGCTTGGTGACGAAGTTCAGGATACCGCCGGTATTGCCGTCGCCGGGGAACCAGTTCTGCACCGTGGAGTATTTCACCTCGGCGTCTTTGTGAATGATGACCTCTACCACCGCCGCGTGCAGCTGGTAGCTGTCGCGCACCGGGGCGGAGCACCCTTCGATATAGCTGACGTAGCTGCCTTCGTCCGCTACCAGAATGGTACGTTCAAATTGTCCGGTTTTTTCGGCGTTGATGCGGAAATAGGTGGAGAGCTCCATCGGGCAGCGCACGCCTTTCGGCACGTAGATAAAGGTGCCGTCAGAGGCTACCGCGGCATTCAGCGCGGCGAAGAAGTTATCGTTGCTCGGTACCACTGTGCCGATGTACTTTTTCACCAGATCGGGATGGTCATGAATGGCTTCGCCAAAGGAGCAGAAAATGATCCCCTGCTCGGCCAGCTTTTCACGGTAGGTGGTCGCCACCGAGACGGAGTCGAAAATGGCGTCCACCGCCACCTCTCTCCCCTCGCGCACGGGCACGCCCAGCTGGTTAAACGCCTCTTCAACCTCTTTGCTCAGGAAGCTGTTCTCGGCACCGGTCTGCTGGACCGCGCCGGGCTGCGAGGCGCAGGTATCGTCACAGCTGCCGCAGGAGGGTGCGGAGTAGTAGCTGTAATCCTGATAGTTCAGCTTGTCGTAGTGGGCTTTCAGCCAGTGCGGCTCTTCCATCTCCAGCCAGGCGCGAAACGCACTCAGGCGAAATTCGAGCATCCACTCGGGCTCGTTACGTTTGGCCGAAATGGCGCGCACCACATCTTCATTAATGCCTTTCGCCAGCTCGTCGGTCTGCAGCTGCGTGAAAAAACCCTCTTTATAGTTGAGGTGTCCGCCGCTCCAGGTGTTTACATCACTCGTTGCTTCAGTATTACGAGACATAGTACCGCCTATACCCCAAAGCTTTCGCCGCAGCCGCATTCGTTCTGGGCTTTCGGGTTATGAAATTTGAATAACTGGTTTAAACCTTCCCGCACGTAATCCACTTCGGTTCCATCGATAAACGGCATAGCCTGCAGCGCGACGTACAGCTTTGCGCCGTCGGTTTCAAACACCAGGTCATCTTTTTCCGGTGCGGTGACGGTATCCAGGACGTAACCAAAGCCCGCGCAGCCGGTCTGCTTAATGCCTAAGCGCACGCCGAGAATGTCGGGATTTTTTGCTACCAGCTCGTGGATATGCGCTGCCGCCGCAGGCGTGAGCGTTAATCCTCGCCAGGCAAAATCGGCAGGATTGAAGGTTTCTGAATGCAGTTCCATAGGTCCACCTCATCTGATTAGCCATCAGGGCATAACACCATGTTAGTGATAACGATTATCACTTCAACCCTCTGTCAGCAGGGGCATTCGGCTAAACCGCCCTTTTTGTCTACTTTTATTAAGCATAGACCCTGTCAGAAGATGCGGGCGGGATGGATTTAATTGTTCAATACTTTGAAAATTAATGGATTATCTGTTGGAGAAAACAGCGAAGAGAGGAAAAGTAAAATATGTATCGGAAATGCCTATTTTTGAGATAGCTTTTGTTCTGGAAGTGTCTAAAACAATAAAAGGCCCTCAAGGCCTCTGATTATTATTGGTGAAATGAAACGCTAAAACCCTGCTCACGCCAGTGATCCAGCTGTTCCTGCTGACGCGGTGTTAGCGTCTTTCCCGTCCAGACGAAGATTTTTTGCCCCGGGAAAAGTTCAGGACGCGGAGAATCAATCGGGTCCGCGAGCACGTCAATGTGCCAGCCTTGCTGCGCCAGCCGCGCGGCTTCAAGCCAAAGATGAGTACGGTCATCGCATTCCCAGCCGATAAGCAACGCATCTTTACCCGCTTTCTTGCGCGACTCCGCCAGACTTAGAACCGCGAATTCAATCAGGACGCCGTCAAGCATGCTCGCCATGTGGCGTACAGTATTTTGATCCTGATTCATTCGCTGGCGGACGGGGGAAATGATGTTATCAATCAGCGCATCCATGGCGTGATCCCGGCGGAACTCACCGATTTTGGCGCGCAGCTTTGCCGGGCTGGCATAACGCAGAACGGTCATCATCTCTTCCTGGAACGAGACCCAGTTACCCTGAGTCAGGACTTCTTTATTTTCCAGCAAGGCTTTAACTTTTCCGACCGAAACGCCGCTTTTCATCAGGCGTTTGATCTCTTCAATACGCAGGATATCTTCATCGTCAAACTGACGATGCCCCCCTTCGCTGCGCTGCGGCTTCAACAATCCATAACGTCGCTGCCAGGCACGCAGCGTAACGGGGTTGATACCGCATCGTTCGGCCACTTCGCCGATACTGTAATAGGCCATTAACTCCCTCACGCTCAGAACTTCCATACCTAACTACACCAACCTTATCAGATTGTACAAACCATTTGTATAACTAAGACCGCATTTTGCACAGGTGAAAGGGGTCGTTCTCCCTTCACCTGTTAATACATTGTTGTCTAAAGTTTGCTTCTCGTACAGCTAAGTCTGCCGAATTTTGTACAGCTTTATCAAAAATCGAATTTCTTCTCCGGCCATGCAATCGCCGGAATTCCGCCATGCCGGGGGCTGGCAAAAAGATGCCCCTGGAACTGGGAAATCCCCGCAGATTCCAGCCACATCCACTCTTCTGCCTTCTCCACGCCGACCGCGCAGAACTGAATTTCAAGCGAGGAACAGCATTTGATAATCGCCTGAATGATGGCCTGTCGAGGGCCACTTTTATGCACGTTCGCGACGAGATCGCGATTAATCTTAATTCTGTCGGGCTGGAATTGGGCCAGTAGCTGTAGTCCCGCAAAGCCGGCACCAAAGTGATCGATCGTCACGCTGATGCCTGCACTTTTTAGCTGTCTGACTGAATCCGTGAACTCGTCAAAACGGGAAATGGCTTCACTTTCGGTAAACTCCACCACAATTTGCTCAGGAACAAAACCGTTTGCTCCAATCGCGGTGAGCAGGAAATCAACGGCGTTAGGAATGTTAACCAGCGTCATAGGCAGCAGGTTGAGGGATAACGTCTGGTTCTGCAACCCGAGTGCGCTGGCCATTGAGAGGGCCACCTGCTTGCTGTGCAAATCAGAGGTATACACGTCGTCACGCGGCAGATTGGCAAAGTAGATCCCCGGTGCGCCGCCGTCAGGCGTGCGGAGAAGTGCCTCCCAGGAGACGACCTGCTGCATAAACGGATCGACTATCGGCTGGAAAGCAAAGCTGCAATCCGCTCCTTTCGCGACCACCTCGGGTTGCGCTGACAAGCGTGTTTCTTCGCGAACGAACTCCCAGGAATCCGCAGGCGGCAGTTCAAAATAGTTCGCTTTTTCCGTGGCCTCGACAAAGGTACGGAAAAACTGCAGCGGACGGTCATTGTAAGTCAGCTGATAGCGTGTTGTTCCCTTGTTCAGCACCTGTTGCAGCACCTCGTTCCTGTCGAACTGGCGCAAATCAAAAAGCTCCATCCCCACCTTGCCAAAACGCCGAACAGGCCCGTGATCGCGCATCAGCTCGACTACGTTATGGTGTCGCGGGTCGTTGCAGATCTCCTCATAAATAGCAGAAACATGCTCCACTGGCCCCTCAAGCAACTGAAAAAAATGTGTGCCGTTAAACAACAAGATCCCCGTGACGTTGGCTTGCCGGTTTTTATTATTTGCAGCAGCGACCATAGCTTCCAGTGCTTTCACTGGAACGTCCTCGCAGATATGACTGCGGTAAATGATGGTTGTAAGCATGCGATTCCTGGGGGTTAAGGGTTTTGACCACAAAAACATGTGGAGAGACTTCTCTTATAGCACATTAATTGCCTCACAAATAATTTACATCTCAATCATTTACGCCCGTTAATGGCACTCTCACAAGTGTTGTACAACTTAACAGCGGCTGTGCGATTTGTACAATATATTCTGTAGCATTACCGTTTCATGAACAACAAACAACTAATTGAAAAATAGAGTATTTATAAAATATATCCTGATTCTATTAAAAATTTGTACATTTTTAATGTACAGATTTAGAAAAAGTGTATACCTTAAATGTAACGTTACTGATTACAAAATTTTACAGGAGCGAAACATGCAGCAGAAAGGTTACGTCGCAGATTCCGCAGCAGCAATCGCACAGTACTTCGAAAAAGCCACGCTTCCCACCCAACAGGAAACGCTGGGTCAGGTCGTTGTTGAGATCCTTAGCGACGGGCGAAATCTCAATCGCAAATCGCTCTGTACCAAACTGTTAAGTCGCCTTGAAAGGGCCGAGGGCCCCGAAGAGGAACAGCATTACCATATGCTGCTTGGCTTGCTCTTCGAACGATAACGTGATGAACAGCAGTGACGCAGACAAACTGACCGATCAGCTGATTGGCGAAGCCGTTCTTTCTCTTTTGAGAGAGCGTGGCCCCGTTACAACTGAAGCTCTGGTTCAGCGTCTGCGGCAGATGAAAACACATGAAAAGAATCCCCGGCGGCGGGAGACACTGGCGAAGGCGATTGCCGATATCGGATCAAAAAGCCTCGGATTAAAACGTCGCAGAACCGCGCAAGGACGAATGAGCAGAGAGGGACCTCTCAATGATAACAGAGGCAATGTAGTGTCGTTGTTTGGAAAGGGAAAGCCGTCCGATCCCAAAAAAATACATTGACTGCATTTTAACAGCTACGGTGAGAACAAATGAGACAAAATATTCAGCTTCAACCCGAATACCACTCTGCTTTTTTAGACAGTGCGCTGGCGGAATATTTCCGTCACGCAGGCGATCGTTTTGCTGAAGAGTCCGCTATTTTTTCTACTGCAGTACGCTGTGTTCTGGCCTCTGAAGGTCATATTTCCAATAAAGCGATCATCCTGTGGCTCATTCAGACGCTGGAAGCGACCAGAGACGTTGTGCAGGCGGATGTTATTCGTAAGACGCTTGAGATCGTTGTGGGCTACACCATGGATGACGTTTAAACGCCCTGCCATTCAGCGATCGTGTCATCGTCAGAATTGTCGAACATGCTGACGATGACACCCCCCTCTCTTCATAACCCCCTGTAAAGAAGCGTTATAAAGATGGCATGGTTTCTGCTTACTCCCTGTTACGGGACTGGGCTTACCAGTCATTTTGCTTCATTTCTTAACAGGTCTGTTATTGATGAAAAAAATCGCCAGCGTCTGCCCTTACTGTGGTGCAGGCTGCAAACTAAACCTTGTCGTTGAGAATAACCGTATCATCCGTGCCGAAGCGGCAGAGGGGGCCACAAACCAGGGCACGCTATGCCTGAAAGGATTTTACGGATGGGATTTCCTTAACGATACCCGCCTGCTCACCCCACGCCTGACCCAGCCGATGATCCGCTACCGCAAGGGAGAGACATTCACTCCCGTGACCTGGGAAGAGGCTATCCGCTACACCGCCCGGAAGCTCAGCAGCATTAAAGCCCAGTTCGGCCCGCGTTCGATTATGACCACCGGGTCGTCGCGCGGTACCGGGAATGAAACCAACTACGTGATGCAAAAATTTGCCCGCGCGGTGCTGCACACCAACAACGTCGACTGCTGCGCGCGCGTTTGTCACGGTCCTTCCGTCGCCGGACTTCAGGAGACCCTCGGCAACGGTGCAATGAGCAACTCTATCAACGATATTGAACACTCCAAATGCCTGCTGGTATTTGGCTATAACTGCGCAGACTCCCACCCTATCGTCGCCCGGCGCGTGCTAAAGGCCCGTGAAAACGGCGCGAAAATCATCGTCTGCGACCCGCGCCGCATCGAAACGGCGCGTATTGCCGATCAGCATCTGCAATTGAAGAACGGTAGCAACATGGCGCTGGTGAACGCCTTTGGCTATGTGCTTCTGGAAGAGGAGCTGTACGACAAGAACTACGTCGCGCGGTTTACCGAAGGACTTGAGGCCTATCGGCAGACGGTGAAAGAGTATGCCCCAGAGCGCGTAGAACACCTCACCGGCATCCCCGCCCGCGACGTTCGTCAGGCAATGCGCACCTTCGCGGCGGCCCCTTCCGCCACCGTAATGTGGGGAATGGGCGTGACCCAGTTTGGCCAGGCCGTCGATGTCGTCAAAGGGCTTTCCAGCCTGGCACTGCTGACCGGCAACCTCGGTCGCCCTGCCGTCGGTGTCGGTCCCGTCCGCGGGCAAAACAATGTTCAGGGCGCCTGCGATATGGGCGTTCTGCCGAATATGTTCCCCGGCTATCAGGATGTGACCGATCCGGCTGTCCGGCAGAAGTTCGCCGATGCCTGGCGGATCGACGTGAATAACATGGACGATCGCGTTGGGACGCGCATTACCGAAGTGCCTCACCTTGCGCTGGAAGGCAAGGTCAAAGCCTATTACATCATGGGGGAAGATCCGCTGCAGACGGAAGCCGATCTCGGCCTGGTGCGCAGCGGTTTTGAGGCGCTTGACTTCGTGGTGGTTCAGGACATCTTTATGACGAAAACGGCGGAAGTGGCAGACGTTCTGCTCCCTGCCACCTCATGGGGCGAACACGGCGGCGTCTTTACCTGCGCCGATCGGGGTTTCCAGCGTTTTGGCCAGGCTATTGAGGCCAAAGGCAACGTGAAGCGCGACTGGGAGATCATCAGCCTGCTCGCCACTGAGATGGGCTATCCGATGCATTACGACGATAACCAGCAGATCTGGGATGAAATGCGCGAGCTGTGCCCTCTCTTCTACGGCGTGACGTATGAAAAAATGGGCGAGATGGGCCACGTGCAGTGGCCGTGCCCGACGCTCGATCACCCCGGCACGCCGTACCTGTACAAAGATAATCAGTTCGATACCCCGAGCGGTAAAGGGCAGCTCTTTGCCGCACCGTGGCGCGCGCCGGCCGAGACGCCCGATGATGATTATCCGCTGGTACTCTGCACGGTACGCGAAGTTGGGCACTACTCCTGCCGCTCGATGACGGGTAACTGCGCCGCGCTGCAAAGCCTCGCCGATGAGCCGGGACGGGTGCAGGTGAATCCTGCCGATGCGGAGAGACTAGGTATTAGCGACGGTCAACTGGTCTGGGTACGTTCGCGCCGGGGTAAAGTGATCACCCGCGCCAGCATTAGCGAGCGCATCAACGCCGGGGCGGTCTATATGACCTATCAGTGGTGGATCGGGGCCTGCAATGAGCTGACGCAGGATAATCTCGACCCCGTATCAAAAACGCCGGAGACAAAATATTGTGCGGTGCAGCTGGAGGCCATTGAGGATCAGCGCTGGGCGGAGGACTATGCGGCGTCGGCGTATCAGTCCATGAAGTCGCGGCTGATGAGCGCGGCGAACGTCTAAGGAACAGCGTAAATAGCATCAGGTTTACCCGGCACCAGAATGATCATCTTTTTGGCCGGGTAATTCCCTAATGAAACAGATCTAATGCATCACGAAACAAATTGGGGTTACAGCGCTTTTCAAGCAAGCGGTTCAGGAGCTCCAGCAATTCATGCTCACTGCTCAGGTTAAACTTATGCATAACCGCATACTTATGGGCATAGATCGTCTTTGGTGTAAGCATCATCTCCCTGGCTATGTTTTTGACGGATTCCCCCTTGAAAAGACCGGCCATAATATTGAGCTCACGCTGTGATAACGTTTTATGCTTACAGCTTAAACAGGCTTTTGAGAGGACAGGGATAACGGGCGCACTGTATGCACTCCAGGCCTGGCGCAATACCCTCTTCAACAGATAGAGTGACGCTGAGCGCGACACAAAAAAGGTCTGCTGAATGCAGAACGGTAAAAACGATGACGATGGCTCTTCCGCTTCGGTAATACCAATTATGACGCATTTACGCGCACATTTTAATTCCGGGAAACAGGTATAATGTTCGCCCTTGCTGAACGCATAAACGATTATTTCCGCCCGAGCAATATTCTCCACATCATAGCCATTGAGAAAATTGACTTTTTTTGTATATTCATTGTTAAAAAAATCTTCAACAAATGACCTGAGGCTATGGTGATATAAAGAATCATCTTCTTTAATTAAAACATTTATCATTTATCAGACCGAGACATAATCGATACTCAACTTTTTTTCAGGCCAAAGAAATCCCTGCATTAAATTGCATCCAGTATTCTGAGCCAAAGAAAACAGTTCGTTATTTTCGATGCCTTCAATAAGCACCTGATCTACCATCATAGCGCAGTAGGCTATCATTGATTGTAAGGCCCGGGGAGTCAATCTGTTTTCCCACAAGCTCTTTTTATCTACTTTAACACCATCAAATATGCAAATACGTTCACCCAGCGGCGCTAAATGCTCACTTCTAACATCATCCAACCATATCTTTGCACCTGTTTTTTTTATTCTCTGATGCATTATATCAAAACTCTCTCGCTCTTCATTTGTTAGCAAAATAAAATTGCACGGATCTTGTACCTCAATAACGATACCAGAACGCAGGCTGGGCAATATTTCACTGACCAATTCTGATTGGCATAATAATCTTGCGGGGACGTTAATAAAATAGTCACCATCCTCTTCACACAGAGGAATTATACGCAACTGCCAGCGCAGCAAACGAGAGCTTGCACTTAAAGACATCTTTTCAAAAAACGTTTCGCAATCAATTCCCTGACGTAAGGTACTTAGCATCTCCCAAGCCTTTATCTTCTTTTCCTGTGAAGAATAGATAGGCTGGAACCGAACACCGCATATAGCATGCTCAAGCAAGGAATTAATCAACATGGATGTCTCAAACTTATTATTTTAAAAAGATATTTCAGCCGTTACTGATAGGTAAAATCAACGTTCATTACTGACTGGAAAGTTCCAGCAGTGGAATTTCCCTGCGGCGTAAACATTCTCGCTGACAGGGGAAATGTCGAGCTGCGCGTACTGTTATCGACGTTGACCTGCATTGTGCTGTTTACGCTATATGTTGTCGCATGATCCCTGCTGGCGATACGTAATGCAACATTGTTGCTGGTTCCGCTGTTTTTCCATGCCGTGGGATCTTGCGTATCTGCATTACCGGTAAATTTGGCCGTTACGCTGCTGGTGCCTGTGGGACAATTTTGCACCAGCAGATCAAAGTCAGACCAGACGCCACCGTCACCGGCATTGATGAGATTTTGCTTTGTATCTTCCCCCAGATTGACCACTTTAGAAACGGTGCCCGTGTCAACGACACACGGGCTGGCAATGACCTGGCCAGTAACAATGATAGTGGTATCAGCGCAGGTAATTAAAGGGGCTGAACTCAGGAGGAAGGCAAATAAAAAGAGTTTATTATTCATATGATCTAGTCTTTATTGATAACTCATTGTAATAACTATCGCCGTATTAATTGAACCAGGCGTTGTATTACCATGAAGAGAATATGCGCCAACTTTAAACGCCATCGATGCTGTACGGTCACTCTGGACAGTTTTAAAGACTGTAGTGCCAGGACCTAAATAATCACCAGTTACGCCATCATACAAAACAACAGAGGCATTCCCTGCCGTACCTGAATTCTCATAAAGGTTAGGTGAGTCGTGGGATGCAAGACCACCAATATCTGCTCTGACAGTACTTGTGCCTGTTGGGCAGTTTGTGACTGTCAATGTAAACGGCACTGCAGTAGATGATGAGCCAGGAGCTGCGAGTGCTGTTGCCTGAATATTACCTAAATCAACATAAAGGCTGTTTGCTCCTCCGTTGACAATACAGGGTGACGCCACGATATTACCAGTCACGTTAATATTTACCGCATCTGCTGAATAAGACAAAATCGGTATCATTGCGGACAAGCTCAGGACTAAACATTTAATATTCACATTTATCCCCTTATTGATAGGTAATGTTCAACGTTGCTGTTGCATTTGCTGTTCCGGGTAAAACAGCTGATTTAGTCTGATAATAACGTGCCACGATTGGGAATGACTCCAACCCACCCCCAGATTGCTTAAGGAAAACAGTATTATTAAGATTGAGAGGTGTACCTCCATATAATATTTGCACCCCGACACCTTGCGCTACTCCCGGCCCCCCTTGACCCGATAAGGCTAAAACACTTGTATTGACCACATCAGGATTTTGCTGTCCACTCAAAGAAATATTGATATTTGCTCCAGGATTGCACGTTAGTCCGAGAGTCTGGGTAACCTGAGCATTGGCTGGCGTAGTACCTACTGTTGAACCAAAGCTTGTCGCGGGGATATTACCTATTGGGAAACTCAGCGATCCCGAAGAAGTACTACAAGCAAGTGTTGTAATGCTCCCTCCAGTAATATTCCATGTCGCGATGAAAAATTGGTTCGAAATAGATACGTTAGCAATTTGTCCACTGCGAAGTGCACCGGATACAGCGGGAGCGGTTGTCCTTACCAACTCAACTTTATACATATAAGACGCACTATAGCTGCCAATAGTGAACGACATTGGAAAGTAGTGGTGGAAACCGCCGCCTGTATCATTTTCTGAAACACGCACACCATAGCCACTCACGCCTATATCATAGAGGCTGTTCCCCAGAGAACTACCGCTCATCGCTTCCTGGTAAGTATTCGCAGAATCAGTACATGAGTAATTCACATTGTAAATACCCGATTGTGCAGCAATAACCGTTCCCGGCGCCACATCGCGCTGCGCAGTAATGTTACTAAAATTTAAATTAAAGTTTTGCGCAGAGATATTGTTTGTGCAGCCAGCAAAGCTTTCTACGGATATTAACGTCAAAATCAACAGCAAAAAAATTTTAAGCAGATTCATTTTGTTTCCTATCGACAAACAGTACTGACAACAGCAATGTTATTTTTAACATCGGAAGGTTTTAAAACGTATGAGGCTTTACACTGCTTATCACTACCCTCACCCCATTGCGCGATAAGGTCGACATTCTCGCCTAAGCCTGTGAGATAAACCTGCCCATTATCGCCGACAATAAAGCCGCTATTTTTAATACCCCCCACGCTGACAATCGCCCCAAAGGGAATGGGCTGTCCGTTACCGCGCAATAACGTAAACAATGCACGCTGACCAACGTTGGCAGTATATTCAGCGCGAACAATAGCTCCGCGAGTCGGCACAACGGTCCGGGTCGTGAGATCCAGTTCTACATCATCGGACATACTTTCTGGGTCGATTACGATATCGTTTTTACGGTAGACGTTGACGTTATTTACCGTTGTATATCCCCGATAGTCCGTTTTCGCGCCCGTTTGGTTTCGCACCGTCAGACCTTTCGCCCCAGGCACTTTAATCAGGACGTTCGTTTCACCCAGCGGTTGCGATAACGTCACGCCATCAGCATGCGCGATGACGCCACCCTGAATACCATAGTTCAGACGCTCATTATTCTGGTCGTAGCTGTACCCTGCCGTCACCTCACCATAGGTACCCTTGTAATCACCGTTTACGTTGCCGCTGTATCCGACATTATCGCTGCCATAGCCCTGCTGAACGTTCCAGTTCAGGGCATTGTTTTCCAGAGCGGTGCCGTTGATGCCAACCGTATGGGTCGTTCCGCTATTTTTACTGTTATTGACGCTGTAGTTTGCCCACGTCTGCGGCAGGAATTTATCCAGCGGCACGCTGATGTTAAATGCCACCATCCGATCTTTGTCATAGCTCGTAGGGTTACCGTAGGTACCAGGCGTCCCGTTACGCGTTGAGGTATACGTCAAACCGTAGCTGATGCCGTTCCAGAAATTGTTATACCCCAGACTCCAGGACTCCATCGCTCGCCCGGAGTTCCAGTAATCTTCGCGAACGGCGCTCACCATGATCGAGCCTAATGAACCGCCCAGAGACTGGTTCATCGTCAGCTCCATACGGTTACGACGTCTGTTTTGCATCACACCGTTATCGCCATATGAATCAAGCACTTCCTGCATACCGTAAAAGCCTTTGGTCGAATAGCGGTAGCCTGCAATAGCAAAGTTAGTGCCGGTGTCGACAAAGTTCTTACTGTAGCGTGCTCGCCAGGACTGTCCGCTATCGCTCGGCAGATTTTGTGGAGTGGACCATGCCTGAATGACGTCGACAGAAACTGCGCCGAGATCTCCCATGTTCTTACCCATACCGGCAGCGATCGACTGGTAGTGACTCGACGTTTGACCACCGCCGTACGCCGTTAAGCCATACGGTAAGCCATAGATGCCCGTTATTTGCGCAAACGGTGTCTTGTCTACGCTACCGTTATAGGAACGATATTGCCCACCCGTGACGGCGTACTTGAATCGCCCTTCTCGCTGCAGTACGGGCAGTGACGCAAAGGGAACGGTAAATTGCTGAATGCTACCGTCAGCCTCTTTTATTGTGACCTGCAGATCGCCTGCTCCCCCTGTCGGATACATATCCGTGATCTCGAAGGCGCCAGGCGCAACGTAGGTCTGGTAAATCTCATACCCATTCTGACGGACAATGACCTGCGCATTGGTACGCGCGATACCGCGCACGACGGGTGCGTACCCTTTGAGGGAGTCAGGCTGCATGTCATCATCGGAGGCCAGCTGCGCACCGCGGAACGGCATACTGTCAAAGACATCGGCAGGCGCAGTGCTGTCCCCGAGGGTCATCTGCGCTTTTAACGGAACGATCGCGCGCTGGGCGTAGGTATAAACGCTGTCCCATTTGTCCTTGCCATCTTCATCCCGTGACCAGGTCGTGTAATTGCGCAGACGCCATGGCCCAATGTTGATTCCCGGACGCAAATTAGCGTACTGCGTGTTGCTGGTATCACTGCTCCCGTTGCGCGAGCGGTTGTTAGCGCCACTCAGGCTGTAGTTGAGCAGTGCAGCCGTGATTCCGTCATCCCACTGTTCTGGTGGAACGTATCCGCGGGCCTGACGAGAAATCGCCGCCTGTGGAATGCTGATGAGCAGACGCTGTGCGCCAAACTGGAATTCAGTGGATCCGGAAGGTATCGCGTGCAGGTTTGCACAACGTTCGTTGTCCACCGCCAGCGCCGGGAAAAGCTCGGTTTTTACGCCCCACTCTTTAAGCTGCTCCACGGTCAGACAAGGTTCTAATTTCCCCTCATCATTGGGAGCACCAGAGGTTTTGAATTCGATATCGCGCGTATCAACAAGTTCGTTATCCAGCATCACATCGACGTGATAAGTTCCCGGCGCCTGCGAGCCCGCTTCAAACGCAGCGAGATCGGCTTTACCTCCATTTTGCGGATTATCGAGCTCAACCAGGTCCGGGTTGAAGTAATCACGCGCCATGGCATTCTGCATTGAGCCAGCAAGGGCAAATGCAATCAGTAAAGCCAATCGCGCAGGTTTAAAATTATTATATTCCCTTACTATCATCATTCACGTCACCTTGGAAACGACATTCCAAAACCAATTATTTTCACAAGCTTGCGCTTTGCACGTCACTCACCGCTCCATAATCATTAATGACTTTATAATTAACAGAGGTTGAGTTAGCGCCAGCAGGTAGCGTGAAATTCATTGATTCCCCAGGAAGTACATACGAAACATTTTCAATTTTTTTACCGCCCAGACTGATTTCATTAAAGTTAATGACATAGCTGGTTGGGTTGGTAACCTGAAGTTGATTACCATTTCGACGCCAGGTTAACTGATGACTCAACTCCTGCGGCTGCTGAGACTTTAAGCCTGCAGGACGGTATATCAGCTTAATGCGCGTTTTAATCGCTATTTGCAGCGTATTATCTTTTTTGGGCGCTGACGGTATCGCTTTAATATTCAGCCAGTAGAGACTTTCCTTATCCTGCGGCAAGTTGCCAGTCACCACAACACGCTCAATGTTTTGCTGACCGCCATCGAGTCGATACAACGGAGGGGTAATAATAAAAGGAGCTTTCTCAGCGCCACCATTTAATGTCTCAACCCATGACTGAATAAGGTACGGCGTCTTATCCGGGTTGTTAACATCAATGGAAGCTTCTTTTTTATTGCCATCATAGACGACACGCGTTCCGCCAATAATAACACCCGCATTGGCGGCGGACACGCTTGCTGAAATCACTGCGCAGGCAATTAAAGTTTTGCTAAGAAAATTCATTTTACACCTCGATAAAAAAGGGCCGTATACCGGCCCTCATATATTTTTCCGGTCAGGAAGATTACTGGTAGCTAACGGAGAAGTTAGCTACACCGTTTGCTGGACCTACGCCAACAGTTGCTGACGTTGCTTCGTACTGAGCAAAGAAGTCCAGCGTGTTTGGTACAGTTTCAGCCAGGCTGTAAACGTGGGAGTTAACGCCCGCCAGCGGCAGGTCCTGGCTGTCAGCCGTCATCAGGTTAATAGCAACGCCCGTTGCGCCACCGGTTACAGCCAGCAGGTTGGAGTTTGCTGGGTCCGCAGAACCGTCAAACTTGATGGTTGCGCCTGTTACGGTTGCCGGGCAGTTGGTCAGCACGATTGAGAATTTAGTCGCAGCGGTTTTATCGCCAGCAGCGGTAAATTCAGATTTGCTGTAACGGCCCAGATCAACGGTCTGGTTTACCGAACCCGCGTCAACGGTGCACGCTGCGTCGATGATTTCACCGGTGAAATTAACGGTACCAGCAGAAGCGAATGCATTAGACATGGTCAGAGCAGCAGTCGCAGCGAAAGCAGCAGCAATAATATTCTTTTTCATGATTTAATTTCCTTAATAACTTTATAAATTACCGAAATTTAGGCAGCAACATCCAGATGGATTTAGGCCATTTATTTTTTGCGCCAGACATCTCATTTCCAACGTGCAGTAAGCAGAACGCAAAGATATTTATTCGATAACTTTGTTTTCACCCTCTCACTTGCTGAAGCGAAATTTACAGAAGTTTAATTTTTTCGACAATTGGTTTTTAGCCCAACAGTAGACTTTAATCTTAACTATTCTTTAACACGTAAAACTTGTTTAATTGGTCTATTTCAAATTATTAAATATTTGTTAATGGCCGAGTCCATTATGAAATCAACCTATTATTTATTTATACTCCCCTCGGATAGATAATCTCTGACGCATCTTTTGACAAACATAAAGAGCGTCTGGAGGGATTAATATGAATACTAAAATGTCAACGGGAGAAATCACTGAGGTTACTCCTGCACATGCATTTAAGCCCGTTGATGATATCAATAAAATTATTGAACAAATCGCTCCCTTTGCCACGCGTTTTAATGCGAATAAAGGCGAAGTCCTGCGCTATCATTCCGGTAAAAAAAGAACCTGTTACATACTTCATCAAGGTGGTGTCACGCTGAACCGACGAGGGGATGGTATGGTGCTTAACTCTGAACAAGCGACTTTCATTATGGGTATCAGTAATCAGTTCTCACAGACCGAAAACCTGTACGTCAGAGTGAATGAAAATGCTGTGATGAGCCGCCTTTCTCTGGAACGTTTCAATCTGCTGATCGAGAGTTTTGGACTGTGGGAGAGTTTGTGCAAATTAGTGATTTACACCGCTTCTCGCGTTTACGAGCACTGCACATTGATATCACAGATGTCCTCATATGAAATAATCCGGTTCCAGTTGCTTGAACTGATGAACGAATCGGAGCGTATCCGCAGCAATATTACCGCAGCAAATTACATCCAAAGCAGAACGTATCTTTCTCGTAGCGGCATAATGCGGATCCTTGCAGAACTTCGGGATACCGGATGCGTTGAACTTAAACGCGGTATTTTGATTTCTATCAATCACTTACCTTTGAAATACTGAACAAAACGGGCGCTTAGGGAGACTCGGCAGGATCCACGCTATACTGAATCCCATGACTACTGGAAGGTTTGACGGACAGGCGCGCGTATGCTCGATGACTTCTCCACAAAATGGGTATGTGATCCTTTATCAGCGACAACATTGCTGATCGATTATCTTCAACATGGTTCAGATTTGAAAAAAGTGCTTCCACGCCGTCGATTAAATTTTGTGGTTGGCAATGATCGTCTCTGTTATGTATTGCTCAAAGGACGTGTCATGATACACCGTAGCAACCACGATTTAGCGATGGCTACGGTTCAAGGGCCCGCGGTGATCGGCCTCAGCAATTTGTATCAGACCCAGATGCGCGGCTATATCAAGACATTCAATAACTGTGACATCGTCATCCTTAAAATGGATTTTGTTAATGAGACGGTTAAGCGTCATAACCTTTGGGAGCCTTTGGCATATCATCTGATGAGCCTGGCAGGTAAGCTCTTTCACAGTTATGAAGATTTAACGGGCCCTTCCGCTTATGATATTGTCATCGCCCAACTTTATGCGCTCTCAAACGAAGAACCCTCGTTCAGGCTCAGTGTTACTGCTGAAAGTTATATCAGAGATAAAACCCACCTGTCCCGGAGTGGCGTGATGCGTATACTGTCGGCATTAAAAGAAGGGGGCTATATTGACATGCAAAGAGGTGTGTTACTTGATATTATTAAGTTGCCTGAAAAATTTTGATAGAGCATTGCCAGGTTATACATAATCGTTTTCCAGGAAATCGCGAAGCTGGTTGGGTTGGCTCTTTTTCTCCATCAACCTTCTCAGCAATACGATCAGCTCGTAATCGGTGCGCAGATTAAATTTTTGCATCATCATATATTTATGGGTAAAGACCGTTTTCTCGCTCATCTCCAGCGCGTGCGCGATCTGCACAACCGACAGCCCTCTGTAAAAATTCACCATAATGCGAATTTGTTGCCGGGATAAACCTTTATGCTGGCAGTCGAAACAGTTCCTTTTAGTCCACTTGTAACCCGGTAGTTGCGTCCTGAACCACGCGATAAACAGTTCACCACTGATACGATCAAGCGATGCACGGCGAGAGAGAAAAATGATGTCCTGAAAGCAGGAGGGCGACGCTGAAAATCGCAGCTCATCGTCGACGAAGCCTATCACAATCCCTTTTTTCCGGGCCAGTAACTCGGGAAAACAGGTCAGTGTTTCACCCTGACACAATGACAGAACAATAATATCGGCCTGACTGACGTTTTCATGGGTCAGGTCAAGATTAAAGGTGATGGCGCGATTAAAGTTTTGCTTAAAAAAATTCTCTAAAAAGTTCTGTAGCCCAGCCTGAAAAAACAGATCCGTTTCCTGAATCAGAATATTTAACATAGTTCATACCAACGTCTTTAAGAGATACGTATCACTGTCATTTAGTTGTACTGCATAGTCATCACAACAACGGCACTGATACTTCCGGGCGTAACACCGCCTGGAGCGGTTTTGACCCAGGCCTGCATGGGCATCGTGGCAGTGCTGTCTGCCGCAATAGCCTTTGTGATACTGGAGCCCGTCCCTTTAAGCGAGCCGGTCGCGGCGTCACTCATGGCGACGGCAACGCCAGTGGCCGTTCCGCTGTTCATGTAGTAGTCCGCGCCTGCTGCGGGATCCGGGTTACCTGCGAACGTCACCGTGACGCTGCGGGTTCCCAGCGGACAGCTTGTAAAGAGCAGATTGAACGCAACCGGATCGGACGTGGATCCTGGCGTCGCCATATTGGAAGCCTGAATATTGCCGAGGTTAATATCCAGATTCGTATTCCCGCCATTAAATATGCAGGGCGATGCCACGATATTCCCCGTTACGCCGATATTGACCGCATCGCCGGAAAACACCTTCCAGCTCAACAGGGCAAGCAGGAGCGTTTTTTTGTGCGCTATTTTCATCTTCTCACCTGCTACTGGTAGGTTATATTAAGCGTGGCCGAGGCGTTGGCCGTTCCCGACTGAATGGTCCCCAGCGTTTGATAATAACGGGCCGTTAACGGGAGCGTTTCGACTCCACCCGCGGACTGTTTTAATAGCAGGCGACTGTTCATGGCCAGCGGCGTACCGTTATAGATGAGCTGAACGCCCACCCCTTTTGCCGTTCCTGAATTACCCTGCCCCGTCAGGGCCATCACGCTGGTATTGCCGCTATCCGGATTTTGAATGCCGCTCAACGTGACGTTTATATTGGTCCCGGCGCTGCAGTTTAATCCGAGGTTCTGCGTATTTTGCGCGCCTGCCGGCGACGTTCCCACACCGCCAGTAAAGGAAGAGGCGGGTATATTTCCAATGGCGAAGGTTAATTGTGGCGTATTAATCGTACACGCCAGGGCATTGATCGTGCCGCTGGTCAACTGCGTTGTCAGGCCATCGCGATAAATAGCGTCGCTGCCCTGAAGGGTTACCACGCCGATGACGCCGGGCGTGAGCGCCCCGGATGAAACCGGCCCGGTCACCACCAGTTCAATTTTTCCGCCATACCAGTCGACGTAGGAGGTTTGCGCGTTGTATGAGAAGGTATTGCTCGGGTTATCAAAATAGTTGTTCGATGAAAATCGAATCCCAATCCCGCTGACGTTGGTATTGTAAACATGATTCCCATAGGTGCTGAGCGTGGCGCCGTTATACCGCATGCTAAAACCCAGCATTAATGGATTGCTGCAGCCGGTCAGATAGGACCCCGTATTTGACGCCGCACCGGAGAATATCACCGTTCCCACAGGCGCATCGCGCTGCACGTTGAGGGTGCCCACCGACAGCGAAGACGTTTGCGGCACGATCGTCGTGCACGTCCCGGCCCAGGCACCATTCCAGCCCGCCAATAAACAGAGCAACAGCAAAAATTTCATCGTTTTCATCTTAATGTTCCCGACGACAAAGGGCATTAACGAGGGTGACGCCACCATAGGTGGCCTGTTTCGGCAGCGTGAAATCCGCGCGACACTGCTGGCCGGACTGATTTCCCCACGCCACGATCAGCGTCCCCTGCTCGCTCATGCCGGTTAAATAGACTTGTCCGCGATCGCCGACGATAAAACTACTGTGACCGTCTCCGGCGAGCGTCACCATCGCCCCAAATGGAACGAATCGACCGTCGTCCATCAGGGTCATCAGCACCTTGCGCCCCACTTTAGAGAGATAATCTGCCCTGACCACCGCGCCTCGCGTTGGCGTGACCGTGCGCGTATTGATCTCCAGTTCCACGTCGTCAGACATATTTTCCGGATCGAGCGTGAGGTCGTTTTTGCGGTACACGGAGAGGTTGCTCACCACCGTATAGCCCCGGTAGTCCGTTCGCATACCGGACTGGTTTCGAATATCCACCCCGTGGGCGCCAGGTGCCTTAATCAGGGCATTGGTTTCCCCCAGCGGCTGGGAAAAGGTGATGCCGTCCGCGTGGGCCAGGATGCCCCCCTGCAGGCCGTAGTTCAGACGCTCGCTGTTCCTGTCGTAGCCATAGCCCGCCGTCACTTCGCCGTAGGTCCCTTTGTAATCCCCGTTCATGTTGCCGGTATATCCCACGCCGTCCGTGCCGTAGCCCTGCTGCACGTTCCAGTTAAGGGCGTTGTTTTCCAGGGCCACGCCGTTCATGCCCAGGCTGTGCGTAGTGCCGTTATTCTTGCTGGCGTTCATGCCATAGTTCGCCCACGTCTGCGGGAGGAATTTCTCCAGCGGCACGCTGACGTTAAACGCCAGAAGCTGGTCGTGGTCGTACGTTTTACTGCTCCCGGTGCCATAAGAGGCTGCGCTGGCGTTTTTGCTGTATGTCCAGGTCACGCCATAGCTGATGTTATGCCAGTAGTTGTTATACCCGACGCTCCAGGACGCCATTGATTTGCCCGAATTCCAGTAGTCTTCCCGCGCGGCGCTGAGGGTCAGGGACCCCAAATCCCCGCCCAGCGTCTGGCTCATGGTCAATTCGGCGCGGTTACGCCGCCTGTCCTGCAGCGCGGTACTGTCTCCCCAGGAGTCCAGCACTTCCTGCATTCCGTAGTAGCCGCTGGTCGAATAGCGATACCCCGCAATCGAAAAGTTTGTTCCGGTATCAATAAAGTTTTTGCTGTACCGCGCGCGCCAGGACTGGCCGCTGGTTTTGGCCGTGTTATCCGGCGTAGACCAGGCCTGGGTTACGTCGGTGGAGATCGCACCAAAATCCCCCATGTTTTTACCCACCCCAACGGCGAGCGACCGGTACTTGCCCGATCCCTGCACGCCGCCGTATAGCGTCAGACCCTGCGGGAGACCATAAATACCGGTCAGTTGCCCGAAAGGCGTCTTTTCCACGCTGTTGTTATAGGCGCGATACTGGCCGCCCGTGATGGCATACTTCAGACGCCCTTCGCGCTGCAGCACCGGCAGAGAGGCGTAAGGCAAGGTGAAATGCTGTTCGCTTCCATCCGCTTCTTTGATTGTCACATCCAGATCCCCGGCACCGCCCGTCGGGTACATGTCTGTTATCTCGAACGCCCCAGGGGCGACGTAGCTCTGGTAGATCTGATAGCCATTCTGGCGCACCACCACTTGCGCATTCGTGCGCGCAATACCGCGAACCACGGGCGCGTAGCCTTTCAGGGAATCCGGCAGCATGTCATCGTCGGACGACAGCTGGCCGCCGCGAAAAGGGATACTGTCAAATACGTCAGCCGGGGAAGAGCTGTCGCCGAGCGTCAGCTGCGCTTTCAGGGGAATAACGGCCCGCTGCGCATAGGTGTAAACGGTGTCCCATTTATCCTGACCCGACGCATCCCGGGACCAGGTGGTGTAGTTGCGCAGGCGCCAGGGCCCAATGTTGATCCCCGGACGCAGGTTGGCATACTGGCTGTCCGTTCTGCTAGCCCCTCCGGTCTTCGCCCAGGAGTTGGCCCCGCTCAGGCTGTAATTGAGCATGGCGGCATTGATGCCCTCGTCCCACATTTCTGGTGGCACATAGCCACGCGCCGGTATATCAATAGCCGCCTGCGGAATACTGATAACCAGACGCTGCGCGTTGAACTGGAAATCCGTCGAGGCCAGTGGAATAGCCTTAAGATCGGCACAGTCGCTTTTCTCTGAGACCAGCTGTGGAAAGAGCGCTGTCTTAACGCCCCACTGTTTTAATTGTTCAATGCTCAGGCATGGCTGTAATACGTCATTTCCATCAGGCGTTTTTGCTGCGGCGAAGGTAATATCCCGGGTCTCCATGAGCTGATCGTCAAGAATAATATCAACATGGTACGTCCCCGGTGCCTGAGAGCCTGATTCAAATGCGGATAAATCGGCTTTCCCCATCCCTGGGTTGTCCAGCTCGACCAGTTCGGTATTAAACGTTTCGCTGGCATAAAGCGTGGGAGAAGACCCCGTCATTGCCAGGGCGATGAGTGTCGCCAGGCGTCGAGGACGTACTTTATATTGCTGTATTTTCATTGCTGATAACCTGAGTAATGCGGGTATTACCGTTTGTCAAAATCACAAACTGGCTTGATGCAACGCGCCGGGGCTTCCATAATCGTTGATAACTTTAAACGTCAACGTATTTCCGCTGGTTCCATGAGATAACGGGAACCGGGCCGACGCGCCAGGTAATACATACGAAACATCATCCAGCCTTTTTCCGCCCACAGATATTTCATTAAAATTGATGACATAAGGTGTCGGATTCGTAACCTGAATTTCATTCCCGTTGCGTTGCCACGTTAATTTTCCGGCCTGATCTTCAGGCGTTGACGCGTGAAGATTAGCCGGGCGATAAATCAACTTGATACGCGTTTTCACCGCAATTTGCAGTGCGTTAGCCTGTTTCGTTGCAGAAGGAATGGCTTTTATATTGAGCCAGAATAAACTTTCTTGTTCCTGAGAGAGCGAACCTGTCATAACAATGCGTTCGATATTTTTCTGGCCGCCATCCAGTCGATAAAGCGGAGGCGTAATGATAAAAGGCGCTTTATCTGTTTTTCCCTCCGGCGCATCAATCCACGATTGAATTAAAAAGGGCGCACTATCGGCATTGTCCACGCTAATGGTTGCTTCTTTTTTTGCACCGTCGAAAATAACGCGGGTGCCGCCAATAATGACCCCGGCATTGGCGATTGAAAATGTCAGCGGTAACGCTGCTGCGGCCAGACCGATTGTTGTGATAAAACGCATTGAATACCTCATAAAACAAAGGGGCCGGGTGGCCCCATACTGATTACTGCAAAAGACTTAGTTATAAATCACAGAGAAGTTAGCAACCGAGTTAGCCGGGCCCGCGGTCACTGATGCCGCAGTCGAAATATACTGGGCATAGAAGTTGAGCGTATTATCAGCGGTGCTGCTCAGCGCATAGGTATAGCTGTTGCTACCATGCAGCGGCAGATCGGCCTTATCCCCCGTCATCAGGTTGATGGCCACGCCCGTTGCTGCTCCCACAACGGAGGAATCAATCGCCAGCAGGCTTGCGTTGGTTAAATCTGGCGTGCCGTCAAAACGCACCTTCGCGGAGGTAATGGTCACCGGGCAGTTTTTCAGTACGATATTGAACTGCGTCGCTGCGGTTCGGGAACCCGTTGTCGGGAATTCCGTTTTGTAATAATCGCCGAGGACCACAACCTGATTCTGGGATGCCACATCCACATCGCAGGCATTATCCAAAATATTACCGTTAAAATTAACCGTACCTGCCGCCGCGAAAGCCTGAGTCATTGTCAATGCAGAGCCTGCCGCAAACATGGCAACAATAATTTTCTTTTTCATAAAGCCATTTCCTGTATTACTTTATTTATTACTGATATTCAGGCAAAACAGACGTTCCTCATTCTGCCATTCTTTTTTAGAGGCCATCAGAAACAAAATATCACTCTCATCGTGTCGAGCGTTTCAGATGGGTGTTTCTGTCGACGAGTCAAAATTTATACAACTCTTTTGTGCGAGACAATCCATTTTCAGGTCTAGCTGTAGACTGGGGTTTAACAAAAAATAAACATTTGAATCGTTCACTTTATCGCCAGTCTACTTTTAGACTTTCACCGTTTAACGATAAAATTCATAACGTTAAGATGCTCAACCCTTCCGGTCTATTATTAGACTTCCGAGTATTATTCCCTGCTTCGCTGCTTTTTAAGATAATTCTCCACGCTGATTGAATAACGATCGCATCTGTTGAAGTGAGGTATATTATGAACACGCGAATTGCAGCCGTATTAGACAATGAGAAATCGTCAGTGTTGGGATTAAAACCCCTAAGGCACATTGAGCGTTTAATTGATAATGTCCTTCCTGGCGCAGAGAAAATCATTCTTTCGAAAAGCGAAGTCGTACAATATTACCGAAATGACGAACGCCAATGTTTTATGCTGTTACACGGCAGCGTGGCGCTGCACCGCCGCGGCGACGGCATTGTGTTAAATTCAGAATCAGCGCCTTTTATACTGGGTGTCAGCAGTCAGTTTTCATCGGAACATCTTTACGTCAGGGCCCTGGAGACATCCGAATTAGCAAGCGTACCGCTGGAAACGTTTAACAACGTGGTTGCACAGCACGATCTCTGGGAACACTTTTCTAAATTGCTGATCTACACGGCATCGCGGGTGTACGAGCACTGCGCGCAAATATCACAGATGTCCGCCTACGATATCATCCGCTTTCAGCTGGTTGAATTAATGCAGGAGCCTGAGGCAATTCGACAAAACATCACCGCAGCGGCTTACATTAAAAGCCGTACCTACCTTTCCCGCAGCGGAATTATGCGGATTCTGGCAGAACTGCGTACGGGGAAATACATCACCATGGACCGTGGCGTGCTGATAGAAGTTAACCATTTACCCCGGAAGTACTGAAAGCACAATAATATCTGGAGATAGCGCGAGAGAAGAGCGAAACTATAAGCATAAGATTATCTTCCAGGTTTACGGCTATGTCCTCTACAGATAAATCGTCTCGCGGCTCCCCTTACGCCCAGGAACTGATCGCGCATCTGGAGCCTTATTGCACCGTGCGTCGAACGGGCCGCGGTGAACGACTTAACCTTGAGGTGAACGGTCAGGGGCTCTGTTATTTAATCCTGGAGGGGACGATTGCCATATACCGCAGCAGCGATAGCATGATGCTTTCTACCGCCCGCAGCCCTGCCCTGTTTGGTCTTGCTAACCTGACGGACATCTATTTCAATGATTACCTCGTCACGGTGAGCCCTTGCCTGATTGGCAGTATCCCTACTGAACAGGTGGCTGACATTATCAAAGAAAAAGGGCTATGGGGCCTGCTCTCGAAACAACTGATGTTTGTCTATAGCCGGCTTTATAACAACGTGATGCCGCAGGGCGCACCGACGGCGTATGAGATGATTCGCCAGCAGCTCATAAAGCTGATGGAGGAAGATGAAAGTTATCGCAGCAGCGTAACGGCGGAAAGGTATATTCGGGAGAAAACCCAGCTCTCCCGCAGCGGCGTAATGCGCATTCTGGCGGATTTAAAAACCGGCGGATTTATCGAAATGGAAGAAGGCAGGCTTATTAAAATCAACAAGCTCCCCGCTAAATACTGAATGTCAGACACAAAAAAGGCCGCACTCGCGGCCTGTTCAACAACACTCACTCAATGGACGTGAACGCCCAACCGCCAGGCAAAGTAGATCTCTTCTTTCAGTTCATTCGAAGAGAGCGCCAGCAGATCCGTGAACTCCAGTTCAAGCTGTTTCAGCTTTTTCAGGTACTGCGCCGGAGACAGGTTGCTCTTATCGCGACGTAAATATTCAATTGCCAGCTGTGTTGGGGTTATTTCAGTATCCATGATGTCCTCGCTTATGTACAAATCCTGACCAGTATATCACAACACGCTGGCTAGTTTTTGACCAAAGGCAATTCATCTGAAAACTTTACACGACCGCCGTCGTCAGACGCGACGAGCAGCACAGGCGATCCTGCTCGTCGAGAATATCAATCTGCCACACCTGGTGGCGGCTGCCAGCGTGCAGCGCGCGGCAGATACCGCGCACGCGCCCGCTGCGCACCGAGCGAATGTGGTTGGCATTCACCTCAAGCCCGACCACCTTCTGTTCGCCTTCGGTGCAGAGATATCCCGCGACGGAGCCCAGGGTTTCCGCCAGCACGACGGAAGCCCCGCCGTGCAACAGGCCAAACGGCTGATGGGTGCGACTATCGACAGGCATCGTCGCCTCCAGATCGTCTTCCCCAATGCGGGTGAACTGGATATCCAGCAGCCCCACCATATTCCCCTCGCCCATGGCGTTTAGCGCCTGCAGCGTGACGGCACGTTTCCAGATCATCCAATTATCTCCAGTAAAGCCTGTAATGGGTGGCGTACGCCGTTACCCTCAACCCGTTTCACCTGGCTGCGGCAGGAGTAGCCCGTCGCCAGGCAGCGGTTTCTTGGCAATCGCTGCATCGCCTGATGCCACGACAGCTCATAGATGCCGAGCGAGTTGGCGTGGTTTTTCACCTCGTGGCCGTAGGTGCCCGCCATACCGCAGCAGCCCACGCTGACGCTCTCCAGCTTCGCGCCGAAACGCGCAAAAATAGACGCCCATTGCGCCGGGGCGCCGGGCAGCGCCGTCACTTCCGTACAGTGTCCGAACAGATACCACGGTTCACCGCCAGCCTCCTGAATGGCCTTCTCTTCCAGGGCTGCCGGCAGCCACTCGTGCACCAGCATGACGTGGAAATCGCCGCGCTTATCACCCAGCGTCTGCTTGTATTCATCGCGATAGCAAAGCACCAGCGCCGGATCGACGCCGACCATCGGCATCCCAAGTTCGGCGATCCGGTTGAGAAAATCAGCGGTTTTTTGCGCCGTTTTCGCAAAGCGGTTCAGGAAGCCTTTAATGTGCTGCGCCTTGCCGTTTGGCGAGAACGGCAGCACTACAGGCTGATAGCCCAGTTTTTCAACCAGGCGGATGAAGTCAGCGACCACCTGCGCGTCGTAGTAGCTGGTGAACGGATCCTGGACCACCAGCACCACCTTCGCTTTTTGCTCAGGAGTAAGCGCTTCAAGCTGTTCCAGGGTCATGTTCGCCGAGCGGTGGCCGACGAGCTGGCGCTGCAGCGACGGCACCGACAGCAGCGGCAGATCGACCATGCCGATATGCTTTTCGGAAAGCTTGCGCACCAGCGGCTGATTGATAAAGAAGTTGAAGGTCTTCGGCGCGCGCGCCATCAGCGGCGCGTAGCTTTCCACCGTCGCCACCAGATGATCGCGCACCGGGCGCAGATAGCGGGTGTGGTAGAGCTGCAGGAAGCGCGAGCGGAATTCCGGCACGTCGATTTTAATCGGGCACTGGGTAGAGCAGGCTTTACAGGCCAGACAGCCGGACATCGCCTCTTTCACCTCATGGGAGAAATCATACTCGCCCTTATTGGCATGCCAGCTGTTGCGGGTGCGCTCAATCAGCGAGCGCAGGCTGGCCCGTTTTTCCGGCAGCTCCTGCTCCAGCTTCAGGGGATCGACGTCACGGTCCGCCAGCAGACGCAGCCACTCGCGCACCAGCGTCGCACGCCCTTTCGGCGAGTGAATGCGGTTGCTGGTGATTTTCATTGACGGGCACATCGGGCTTTTCACGTCAAAGTTAAAGCACAGGCCGTTGCCGTTACACTCCATCGCGCCGCGCCAGGACGAGCGCACCGCAATCGGGATCTGTCTGTCATACGTACCGCGCTTAACGGCATCCACCTGGAGCATCGGCGCGTCCACCCCTTCAGGCGGGCAGATTTTCCCCGGATTGAGGCGGTTATCCGGGTCGAACGCCGCTTTGACCTTGCGCAGCTCCGCGTAAAGCTGCTCCCCGAAGAACGCCGGGCTGTATTCCGCGCGGAACCCTTTCCCGTGCTCCCCCCACAGCAGACCGCCGTATTTGGCGGTCAAGGCAACGACGTCGTCGGAGATCTGCTTCATCAGGATCTCCTGCTGCGGGTCGCACATGTCCAGCGCCGGACGCACGTGAAGCACCCCGGCATCCACGTGGCCGAACATGCCATAGCTCAGGCCGTGGCCGTCCAGCAGGGCGCGAAACTCCACGATATAATCCGCCAGATGCTCGGGCGGCACGCAGGTGTCTTCGGCAAACGGAATCGGCTTCGCCGCCCCTTTCGCATTGCCAAGCAGGCCCACGGCTTTTTTACGCATGGCGTAAATACGCTCGATACCAGCCAGATCGTGACAAAGCTGCCAGCCAATCACGCCGCCTTCGCCATGAGCAATCAGCTCATCCAGGCGCTGGCAGAGCGTCGTCACCTGGCTTTCAATCAGCTCCGCGTCATCACCGGCAAATTCCACGATGTTGAGGCCAAGCATCTCTTTGTCCGGCACGTCGGTAATCAGCTCGCGCACGGAGTGCCAGACGATATCTTCCCGCGCCAGATTCAGCACCTTAGAGTCGACGGTTTCCACCGACAGCGCCTGCGCTTCCACCATAAACGGCGCATTGCGCAGCGCGGAGTCGAAGGAGTCATATTTGACGTTCACCAGGCGACGCACCTTCGGCAGGCGGGTGATATCCAGCCGCGCCTCGGTAATAAACGCCAGCGTTCCTTCGGAGCCGGTCAGCACGCGGGTTAAATCAAACTGCGTCAGGTCATCGTTAAACACGTGGCGCAGGTCGTAGCCCGTTAAGAAGCGGTTCAGTTTAGGGAATTTGTCGAGAATAAGCTGGCGGTTGTCGCGGCAGCGCTCCAGCACGGTGCGGTAGATGCGCCCGCTGGCGGTGTTATCTTTACCCAGCGTTTCCGCCAGTTCGACCGGCATCGGCTGGGTATCAAGGATATCGCCGCCTAACAATACTGCCCGCACGCCCAGCACGTGATCGGAGGTTTTACCGTAGACCAGCGACCCCTGCCCGGAGGCATCGGTGTTGATCATCCCCCCAATGGTTGCGCGGTTGCTGGTGGAGAGTTCAGGGGCAAAAAAGTAGCCGTAAGGCTTGAGGTACTGATTAAGCTGATCTTTGATAACGCCCGCCTCAACCCGCACCCATCCCTCTTCGGGGTTGATCTCAATGATGCGGTTCATATAGCGCGACATATCAATAATGATGCCCTGGTTCAGCGCCTGACCGTTAGTTCCGGTGCCACCGCCGCGCGGCGTGAAGACCAGAGAGGCAAACCGCTCCTGCGTTGCCAGCCGGGCGATAAGCGCCACGTCGGCCGTGGAACGAGGGAAAACGACCGCATCGGGAAGAAGCTGGTAGATACTGTTATCGGTTGCCATCGTCAGCCTGTCGGCATAGTTCGTGGCGGTATCACCTGTAAAACCCTGTTGCTCCAGTGCCTGCAAAAAATTAAGCACCAGCTGAACGACGCCAGGTGCCTGAGAAATCTGTGGGATCATTACTGTCGACCCTAATTAGAGTTGTGGGAATCGTTTGCGTGTATCTTAAAAGTTTTATCACATTTTTTTCTTATAATCTCTGCTGAATTACAGGCAGAATTCGCCTGTCAAAAACCGCTGCGATCGCTAATGATAAGAGAGACGCGGTTTTCCATTCCCGCCAGTGGTACTGGCGTTCTTTTAAGGAAAGTTTCATTTATGGTCAATCTTCGCCAGCCCAGGGATGTTGCGCAAATTCTGCTGTCGGTGCTGTTCCTGGCCCTCATGATTATTGCGTGTCTGTGGATTGTTCAACCCTTTATTCTCGGCTTCGCCTGGGCTGCGACCGTTGTCGTCGCCACGTGGCCTTTGCTGCTGCGCTTGCAGAAACTGCTGTTTGGCCGCCGCGGGCTGGCCGTGCTGGTGATGACGCTGCTGCTGTTCCTGCTGTTTATTATTCCAATTGCGCTGCTGGTAAACAGCCTTGTCGACTCCAGCGGCCCGGTGATCCGCGCCGTGACAAGCGGCGACCTGACGCTGCCGGACCTCGGCTGGCTGAACAGCATTCCGGTCGTGGGCGCTAAACTTTACAGCGGCTGGCATAGCCTGCTGGAGATGGGCGGCAGCGCGCTGATGGCGAAAGTACGTCCGTATATTGGCACCACCACCACCTGGTTTGTCGGTCAGGCCGCACATATCGGCCGCTTTATGATGCACTGTACCCTGATGCTGGTCTTCAGCGCCCTGCTTTACTGGCGCGGTGAGCAGGTGGCTTTAGGCGTTCGTCACTTTGCCATCCGCCTGGCGGGAAAACGGGGTGACGCCGCGGTGCTGCTGGCCGCGCAGGCCGTGCGCGCGGTCGCCCTGGGCGTCGTGGTGACGGCGCTGGTGCAGGCGGTGCTGGGCGGTATCGGCCTGGCGATTTCCGGCGTACCGTACGCCACCGTCTTTACCGTAGTCATGCTGATGACCTGCCTTGCGCAACTGGGGCCGCTGCTGGTGCTGGTTCCGAGCATTATCTGGCTTTACTGGACGGGTGATACCACGTGGGGAACGGTTCTTCTGGTCTGGAGCTGCGTGGTTGGCACCATGGATAACGTGATTCGCCCCATCCTCATCCGCATGGGCGCAGACCTGCCGCTGATCCTGATCCTCTCCGGGGTTATCGGCGGGTTGATTGCTTTCGGGATGATCGGTCTGTTCATTGGCCCGGTGCTGCTCGCCGTTACCTGGCGTCTGTTCTCCGCCTGGGTTCATGAAGTGCCGCCGCCTGGAACCGCCTCGGACGTGATTCTGAGCGAGCTGGAAGAGCTGGAAGAAAAGAATACCCATTAAGCCTTGTTGCCGGGTGGCGCTTGCGCTTACCCGGCCTACATTATCCCGCACAATACTTTAACACTGCTAAAGTATTTATTCGTTGCACACTGGTCAGACCCGCCATTTCAGCATTAAGTCCGCTATTATTCTCAAGAAATCTTTACGTCTCTTTAACTATTGAGACGAATCCGATCGACGCTGAAAGATGACATGCCTACTATTAGCTCAAGGTTATAAATCAACACCTTGATTTATAAGCATGGAAATCCCCTGAGTGAAACAACGAATTGCTGTGTGTAGTCTTTGCCCATCTCCCACGATGGGCTTTTTTTTATCCTGACTACGCGCGCTTAACCTCACAGGCACTGAGCATCCGCCACTCTGCTGGCAGCACCCGCGTTTCCCCCGTCACATTGACCGTCACCGCCTGGTGGATATCCGCCGACGATGCGCCAATCTGCAGTTCAAACTCGCCCGGCTCAACGACGCGCTTGCCGTCACGGCGGGTGAAGTTGAACATCTCAACCGGCAGCGTGAAGGTTAGCGTGGCGGTTTCGCCCGGCGAGAGCGTGACGCGCTGGAAGGCCTTAAGCTCCTGAAGCGGGCGCACCTGGGTGGCGACCTTGTCCCGCACGTAGACCTGCACCACCTCGCTGCCGCTGCGCTCGCCGGTATTGGTGATATCCACGCTCAGCGTCACCTCCCCGTCGACCGGCACGCTGCTTTCAGCGACGCGGGCAGTGCCCCAGCTAAACTGCGTCCAGCCGAGGCCGAAACCAAACGGGTAACGCGCACCGAAATGGAACGCGAACGGCGTGCCGCCGCTTTTCAGCTTGTGGTTATAGTAGAACGGCATCGCCCCGGCGCTTTTCGGCACGCTGACCACCAGCCGGCCCTGCGGCTCCGCGCGACCAGTTAACACATCGGCAATCGCCCAGCCCCCTTCCTGTCCCGGCGCCCAGGCCATCATCAGCGCGGCAATCTTCTCCTCCAGCCCCTGAAGGTTGTACGGACGCCCGCCGGTCATCACGACGATCACCGGTTTGCCCGTCGCCACCAGCGCCTCCAGCAGCTGTTGCTGCACGCCCGGCAAATTCAGGGAGTCAGTATCGGAGCCTTCCCCTACCGTGCCGCTCTGGAACAGCCCGGCGAGATCGCCCACGCAGGCCACCACCACGTCACTCTCCTGTGCGGCGCTGACCGCCTCGGGGATAAGTGCGGTACTTTGCGACACCGGAGACTGCTGCATTGGCTTGCCGCCGCTGTCGCCCGGGAAGACCGGCGCACCCGCCATCCGTTTTTCGATAATGTGGCACCCTTTCGCGTAGCGCACGTTCGATGCACCCAGGTACTGCTCCAGCGCCGCGCGCGGGGTCGTCACCTGCGAGGTCTCCTCAACCATATCGCTGATGATCAGATGCACCGGGAAACTATACCCGCTGAGTAACGCCAGCGGATCGTCTGCCGTCGGCCCCACCACCGCCACGCGGGGTTTACCGTTCAGCGGCAGAATGCCGTTGTTTTCCAGCAGCGTGACCGATTTTGTCGCCACCTCCCGCGCCACCTGGCGGGTCATCTCATTTTGCAGATCGATGCCGTTTTCATCGGCATACGGGTTCTCAAACAGGCCGAGACGGAATTTTTCGGTCAGCGTACGCGCCACGATCTCATCGACTTTCGCCATAGAGATCAGCCCGCGCTCTACCGCTTCCGCCAGATGGCGTGCGCAGTCATCTTTCGGCAGCTCAACGTCCAGCCCGGCGTTAAACGCCAGCGCGGCGGACTCCGCTGCGTCGTGAGAAATCCCGTGGTGCTGGTGCAGCAGGCTGACGCCACCGTAGTCCGCCACAATAATGCCGTCGAAGCCCCACTGTTCGCGCAGGACGGTGGTCAACAGGAAGCTGTCGCTGTGCCCCGGCTGGTTATCGATGTCGTGGTAGGCGGGCATGACCGAACCGGCATTTGCCAGCTTGACCGCCATTTCAAACGGCAGCAGGAAGGTGTCGTTCAGCTCGCTAAAGCCAAGATGCACCGGGGCGTGGTTGCGCGCCCCTTCGCTGAACGAGTGGCCCACGTAATGCTTGAGCGTCGCCAGCAGATCGCGCTTGTCGCCCTGTAACCCTTTCACCCAGGCGGTTGCCATCACGCCCACCAGCCAGGGATCTTCCCCGAACGTCTCTTCGGTTCGCCCCCAGCGGACGTCGCGGGAAACGTCCAGCACCGGAGCCAGCCCCTGCTGGCAACCGACGGAACGCGCCTCTTTACCGATCTGCTCTGCCGCGCGCTGCACCAGCTCCGGGTCCCAGGTCGAGCCGTAGTTGAGCGAGGACGGGAACAGGGTGGCGTCTTTGCACAGCAGCCCCACCAGGCACTCCTCGTGGAATAACGCCGGAATGCCAAGCCGCGTCTCTTCCATCATCATGCGCTGCAGGCGGTTAGCCGCGCGCACCCCGGTTTTCGCGTCAACGATGTGGGTGCCGAGCGGACGGGTGATCTGCCCGACGCCCAGTTTTAGCCGTTCGCTCAGCGCCGCCTGCTCGCTGACGCCAGCAAATTCGTCGCTCAAATCGCTGCGCTCCCGGTGGTTGCCGTTTTCATCAAGGATCAGCCAGTAGGCGTGCATCTGGGCGAACTTCTCTTCGGGGGTCATGCGCGCCAGTAAATCAGCGACGCGCTCGTGCACGGGACGTCCCGCGTCCTTATAGATAGCAGTCATATTTTACTCCTGTAGTGCGGAAGGGGTTGCCGGGCTGAGCTGCCCCGCGTCGGGTCTTACCTCACGCTTGCTGGCCAGTTCCCGGGCGATGGAATCCACCAGCCGGCTGTTGAGCTTGTAGATGGAAAGCAGCGCCACCATGCAGAGGAACAGCGCGCACGGAATAAGGGTGAACAGCGCGTTGATGGTGGAGAGCACGAGCGGCGCCTGGGCTGCCTGGCCTGGGGCGTAATCCACCATGCCGAGCACCCAGCCGACCACTGCCCCACCCAGCGCAAGGCCAAACTTGATGGCGAACAGCGCGGTAGAGAAGACCAGCCCGTCCAGACGGCGGCCGCTGCGATGCTCTTCGTAGTCGACCACATCAGAGAACATGGTCCACTGGAGCGGCGTGGTGAGGTTTTGAATAAAGCTAAAGACGATGTTAAGGCCAAAGATTAGCCACACCTGCGAAGGCGGCAGGAAGAAAATCAGCGCGCCGAAAATGACGAAGGACATTATCGTCCACTGATAAGCGCGCACGCGGTCAAATTTCCCCAGCAGGCGTTCAGATAATAACGCGCCGCTTAACGAGGCCACCATGCCAGAAACAATAAAGGCAAAAACCAGCTCCGGGCGCAACAGTACATAGTTGACGTAATACATGGTGGCAGAGCCGCGCGTCACCACCGCCGTTAACAGCAAAATATTAAACACAAACACAATGCGCCACTGGCTGTTACCGGCCAGCAGTTTTAAATCGGTGAGCATGGAGCCGGAGGTATCATTGCGCGGGGAATAACGCTCGCGGGTCATCAGGAAACAGCAAAAGAACAGCACAATTCCCAGCAGCCCCATCAGGCTCATGGCAAAGAAATAGCCTTTCTGCACGTTGCCCTGGCCCAACAATGAGACCAGCGGCAGAGCGATAACCGTTACGATCAACCCGCCAATAAATGACAGGCCAAAACGCCAGGATTGCAGGGAGTGACGCTCACGCGGATCCAGCGTCAGCGCGCCCGGCATGGCGCAGTAAGGCACGTTAATGGCGGAGTAAATCAGACTTAAAATCGCGTAGGTCGCGCAGGCATAAACAATTTTTGCCATCGGCCCGACGTCCGGTACGTAGAAGGTAATAAGGCAGCTTACGCCAAAGGGAATAGCAAACCACAGCAGCCAGGGACGGAAACGGCCGTGACGCGTCTGCGTGCGGTCAACCAGCGCGCCAATACACGGGTCGACAAACGCATCGACCACACGCACCACTAAAAACATGGTACCCATGATCGCGGCAGGCAAACCAAAAACGTCGGTATAGAAATAAGCAAGAAATAATGTGGCCGTTTGCCAGACCAGCGCGCTGGCCATATCACCTAAGCCATAACCTATTTTATCTTTGGTACGCAATACAGAGGAAAGTGTCATTGTTATTTGCCTTTTTATCAGGTTAAAACGTATTTCAACCAGTTGCGCATCATCTGAAGGGAAATGCGCAGTAAGGCTCAAGTATTAGCAACGCGTTGCGCACTAACAATTGTCTTAATTAACAGACAAATTATGATATTTGGTTTTTTAGATTATTTGTGATGGGGAGCAAATTAGAGGTGAAATAAAAAAGGCGAGGAATAAAATCCTCGCCTTTTTGCGATCGTGTTGCCGTTACTTGTTCAGTTCCGCCAGGCTCAGCCAGGTTTGCACTACCGTGTCCGGGTTCAGGGAGAGGCTGTCAATCCCCTCTTCCATCAGCCAGGCGGCAAAGTCTTCATGGTCGGATGGACCCTGACCGCAAATCCCGACGTATTTACCCTGCTTCTTCGCCGCGCGGATGGACATGGAAAGCAGCGCTTTCACCGCCTCGTTACGCTCGTCGAACAGCTCGGAAACCACGCCGGAGTCGCGGTCCAGGCCCAGCGTCAGCTGAGTCATGTCGTTCGAGCCGATAGAGAAGCCGTCGAAGTGCTCCAGGAACTGCTCGGCCAGCAGGGCGTTGGACGGGATCTCACACATCATGATGATCTTCAGCCCGTTTTCGCCGCGCTTCAGGCCCTGACGCGCCAGCTCGTCCACCACCGCTTTCGCCTGATCCACGGTACGCACGAACGGGATCATGATTTCGACGTTGGTCAGCCCCATGTCGTTGCGCACGCGTTTCACCGCCTCGCACTCCAGCGCGAAGCAGTCGCGGAAGCTGTCGGACACGTAGCGTCCGGCCCCGCGGAAGCCCAGCATCGGGTTCTCTTCTTCCGGCTCGTAGCGCTCGCCGCCCACAAGGTTAGCGTATTCGTTAGACTTAAAGTCAGACAGACGCACGATCACGCGTTTCGGGTAGAACGCTGCGCCCAGCGTGGCGATCCCTTCGGTCAGACGGCCGACGTAGAACTCTTTCGGCGAGTCGTAGCCTTTCATCATCTCGCGGATTTCGTTCTGCAGCTTCGCGTCCTGGTCGTCAAACTCCAGCAGCGCGCGCGGGTGAACGCCGATCATGCGGTTAATGATGAATTCCAGACGCGCCAGACCAACGCCTTCGTTCGGCAGGCAGGCGAAGTCAAACGCGCGGTCCGGGTTACCCACGTTCATCATGATCTTCAGCGGCAGATCCGGCATGGTATCCACGCTGGAGCTCTTCACGCTGAAGTCAAGGATATCGGCGTAGACGTAGCCGGTGTCGCCTTCGGCACAGGAGACGGTCACGTTCTGCCCGTCCTTCATGCGCTCGGTGGCGTCACCGCAGCCGACAACCGCCGGGATCCCCAGCTCGCGGGCAATGATCGCCGCGTGGCAGGTACGGCCGCCGCGGTTGGTGACGATGGCCGACGCTTTCTTCATGATCGGTTCCCAGTCCGGGTCGGTCATGTCGGTAACCAGCACATCGCCTGGCTCAATACGGTTCATCTCGCTGATGTCGTGGATCACTTTGACCGGACCGGCACCGATGCGGTGACCGATGGCGCGGCCTTCCGCCACGATTTTACCCTGTGCATGCAGCGTATAACGCTCCATCACCTGGCCGCGAGAGCGAACGGTTTCCGGGCGCGCCTGAACGATAAACAGCTTGCCGGTGTTCCCGTCTTTCGCCCATTCGATATCCATCGGACGGCCATAGTGTTTCTCAATCTGCACCGCCTGCTTCGCCAGCTCCTGCACTTCGGCGTCGGTCAGGGAGAAGCGGTCGCGCTGCTCCTGCGGCACATCTTCAATCTTAACCTGCTTGCCATGCTCCTGGGTTGGGGCATAAATCATGCGGATTTTTTTCGAGCCCATGGTGCGGCGCACCACCGCCGGACGGCCCGCGGCAAGCGTAGGCTTGTGTACGTAGAATTCGTCAGGGTTCACCGCGCCCTGCACGACCATCTCACCCAGGCCCCACG
The DNA here is from genome assembly GCF_052044815.1 of Enterobacter sp. 22499. Taxonomy (NCBI): domain Bacteria; kingdom Pseudomonadati; phylum Pseudomonadota; class Gammaproteobacteria; order Enterobacterales; family Enterobacteriaceae; genus Enterobacter; species Enterobacter sp. 22499. Next base: position 553,137 of record NZ_JBQENR010000001.1, read on the forward strand.
CGGCGGTGATGAACACCACCTGGTCGAAGCCGGATTCGGTATCAATGGAGAACATCACGCCGGAGGAACCCACGTCCGAGCGCACCATGCGCTGCACGCCCGCGGAGAGCGCCACGCCGCGATGGTCATAGCCTTGGTGCACGCGATAGGAGATGGCGCGGTCGTTGAACAGGGAAGCAAATACGTGCTTCACCGCCACCAGTACCGCATCGTAGCCCTGAACGTTCAGGAAGGTTTCCTGCTGTCCGGCAAACGACGCGTCCGGCATGTCTTCTGCGGTCGCGGAAGAACGTACGGCAAAGGAGGCCTGCGCGTCGTCAGCAGAGAGCTGGTTGTACGCGTCATGGATAGCTTTTTCCAGTTCCGGCTGGAAAGGTGTGTCGATGATCCACTGGCGGATCTGCGCCCCGGCTTTGGCAAGCTCGGTGACGTCATCAATATCCGTTTTATCCAGCAGGTCGTAAATGCGCTGGTTTACACCGCTCTGGTCTAAAAACAGGTTAAACGCGTCGGCGGTCGTGGCAAACCCGTTTGGTACGGAGACACCCATACCGGACAGATTTGTAATCATTTCACCCAGGGAGGCATTTTTGCCCCCAACTCTGTCTACATCATTCATGCCGAGTTGGTTATACCAAAGCACCAGCGGTGACGAGCCATTGTTGGACATCGAAACAATCCTTTTGTGATATTTGATCGGAGTAAGTAACACCTGACTACGTATTTATACTGGCATAATTATTTGCGCTAAAAAAACGGTGAATCGTGTAAGCAATTTAAATTTTCAACTTTTCGGATAGTTTCCCACCAGCCAATAAGCTGATGATTCCTCTATATTCAGCCAGAAACCACAAAAATAAAGTCGCTATTTGAAAAATGAAATCCGCTTTTCAGGAAAATCAAAAACATCATTTCATTTTAAATTCAGATAACTTCTTTGCTGTGCAATTAACTTTTTTAATTTATGCTTTCAGACAATTAGGTATGATATTCAGGGTGAGTAAAATGGATAATGCTGTCGATCGTCACGTTTTTTATATTTCTGATGGTACGGCGATCACCGCCGAGGTGCTGGGCCACGCGGTGATGTCGCAATTCCCCGTTTCGATTAACAGCATCACGCTGCCGTTTGTGGAAAATGAGAGCCGTGCCAAAGCGGTGAAAGACCAGATTGACGCCATCTTCCAGCAGACCGGCGTGCGCCCGCTGGTGTTCTACTCCATCGTTATTCCTGAGATTCGCCACATCATTTTGCAAAGTGAAGGCTTTTGCCAGGATATCGTGCAGGCGCTGGTGGCCCCGCTCCAGAGCGAACTGAAGCTTGACCCGACGCCTATCGCGCACCGCACCCACGGGCTGAACCCCGGCAACCTGACCAAATATGACGCGCGTATTGCCGCCATCGACTACACCCTGGCGCACGACGATGGGATCTCGCTGCGCAACCTCGACCAGGCGCAGGTGATTTTGCTCGGCGTGTCGCGCTGCGGCAAAACGCCGACCAGCCTCTATCTGGCGATGCAGTTCGGCATCCGCGCCGCAAACTACCCCTTTATTGCCGACGATATGGATAACCTGGTGCTGCCCGCTGCGCTCAAGCCGCTGCAGCATAAGCTGTTCGGCCTGACGATTAACCCGGAACGTCTCGCGGCGATCCGCGAAGAGCGCCGCGAGAACAGCCGCTACGCCTCGATGCGCCAGTGCCGCATGGAGGTTTCCGAAGTGGAAGCGCTGTACCGCAAAAACCAGATCCCGTGGCTGAACAGCACGAACTATTCGGTAGAAGAGATCGCCACCAAAATTCTCGACATCATGGGGCTTAACCGCCGCATGTACTAATAAGCTAGTACATTAGCTCAGATTCATGTATCATCTTTTTCAACAGCGGGGCGGTGTCGCCCCGAACTTGAAATCAGCAGGGATTGGTTTAATGTGATGCCCATCACTTCCCGGTAGTCTGCCGATGAAGCAAAAATTTTCTGAGACAAGTCATGAATAAAACCGATGAACTCCGCACGGCGCGCATAGACAGCCTGGTCACCCCGGCTGAACTGGCCGAGCGGCACCCCGTTTCCGCCGCGGTCGCGGAACATGTGACGGCCTCCCGCCGCCGCATTGAAAAAATCCTCAATGGTGAAGACAAGCGTCTTCTGGTGGTGATTGGGCCCTGCTCCATCCACGATCTGGATGCCGCGATGGATTATGCAAAACGACTTCAGGGGCTGCGGGAAAAATACCAGCATCGCCTTGAGATTGTGATGCGCACCTACTTTGAAAAACCGCGTACCGTGGTGGGCTGGAAGGGGCTGATTTCCGACCCTGACCTTAACGGCAGCTATCGCGTGAACCACGGCATCGAGCTGGCGCGCAAGCTGCTGTTGCAGGTCAACGAGCTGGGCGTGCCGACGGCCACCGAGTTTCTCGACATGGTGACCGGGCAGTTTATCGCCGATCTGATCAGCTGGGGCGCGATTGGCGCGCGCACTACCGAAAGCCAAATCCACCGCGAGATGGCCTCAGCCCTCTCCTGTCCGGTCGGCTTCAAAAACGGAACCGACGGCAACACCCGGATTGCGGTCGATGCGATCCGCGCCTCGCGTGCCAGCCATATGTTCCTGTCGCCGGACAAGAACGGCCATATGACCATCTACCAGACCAGCGGTAACCCGTATGGGCATATCATTATGCGCGGCGGGAAGAAGCCTAATTACCATGCACAAGACATCGCTGCCGCCTGTGAAACGCTGGCCGAATTCGACCTGCCGGAACATCTGGTGGTGGATTTCAGCCACGGCAACTGCCAGAAGCAGCATCGCCGCCAGCTTGACGTCTGCGATGAGGTCTGTCAGCAGATCCGCAGCGGCTCGACCGCCGTTGCCGGGATCATGGCCGAAAGCTTTATCAAAGAAGGCACGCAGAAAATCGTTGCCGGCCAGCAGATGGTATACGGTCAGTCGATCACCGACCCGTGCCTGAGCTGGGAAGACAGCGAGCTGCTGCTGGAGAAGCTGGCAGCTGCGGTTGATTCTCGCTTCTGATGTTATTGTCGGGTGGCGCTGCGCTTACCCGACCTACGGTTCGCGCCCTTCTTCCTCTCCCCGTGGGAGAGGGTTGGGGTGAGGGCATCAGGCCGCATCGCCTCCCCCTGAATTTGATCCCGTCACACAATTTTCACAAAAACGCTTGCCGTGAATTTGCAGTTTATTGATAATGATTATCATTGTTACATTGATTGTTATTTATAAACATTATGTCACCGACCGATAACAGCGCGGCAACGCCAGTAAAAACACACACAGCGCCATCCCCTGCTTCCACCGATCGTCGCATCGACAGCAAAACGCTGCTGGGTGATGAGGGCCGGGTGATTATCGAGCATGACGGCCAGCAGTATCTGCTGCGCCAGACGAATGCCGGAAAACTGATCCTCACAAAATAAACCAAAACTTTCGCCAGCCACCCAGGTGATCCCCAGGCAGCCAGCGCTTTCGATACTTTATGGAGAGTTGCTATGCTACACCTGCATACCGCACGTTTACGCCCGTCCCTTCTGGCGCTGGCGATTGTCAGCACCCTGCCGGGCGCCGCGTTTGCTGCCGCAGATGAAATAACCGTCACCGCCACAGGCAACGCCCGTAGCGCTTTCGAAGCCCCGATGATGGTGAGCGTGGTTGACGCCACCGCCCCGGAAAAACAGACCGCCAGCTCTGCCGCCGACCTGCTGCGCAACGTGCCCGGTCTGACGCTGGACGGCACCGGCCGCACCAACGGTCAGGACGTTAACCTGCGCGGCTATGACCGCCGCGGCGTTCTGGTGCTGGTCGACGGCGTGCGCCAGGGTACCGACACCGGGCACCTCAACAGCACGTTCCTCGATCCGGCGCTGATTAAACGTATTGAAGTGGTGCGCGGTCCGTCTGCGCTGCTCTACGGCAGCGGCGCGCTGGGTGGCGTCATCTCCTATGACACCGTTGACGCCAAAGATCTGCTGGAACCGGGCAAAAACAGCGGTTATCGCGTGTTTGGTACCGGCGCAACGGGGGACCACAGCCTCGGCCTGGGGGCCAGCGCCTATGGCCGTACCGATACCCTGGACGGCCTGGTATCGTGGTCCAGCCGCGACCGCGGCGATATCCGCCAGAGCGACGGTGCGACGGCGCCGAACGACGAATCCATCAATAACATGCTGGCGAAAGGCAGCTGGAAAATCGACCAGGCCCAGACCCTGAGCGGCGCCCTGCGCTACTACAACAATGCCGCGCAGGAGCCGAAAAACCCGCAAACCTCTGATGCCAATAGCAGCAACCCGATGACCGACCGCTCCACCATCCAGCGCGATGCGCAGGTTGGCTACCACATTGCGCCGGAAGGATACGACTGGCTGAACGCCGATGCGAAGGTTTACTGGTCCGAAGCGCGCATTAATGCCCAGAACATCGACAGCACCGGCGAGTTCCGCAAGCAGACCACCAAAGGCGGCAAGGTGGAAAACCGTACCCGCCTGTTCAGCGACTCTTTTGCCTCTCACCTGCTGACCTACGGCGGAGAATATTATCGTCAGGAGCAGCGTCCGGGCGGGGCCACGACCGGCTTCCCGGAGGCGAAAATCGACTTCAGCTCCGGCTGGCTGCAGGATGAAATCACCCTTCGCGATCTGCCGATCACCTTGCTGGGCGGCACGCGGTATGACAACTACCGCGGCAGCAGCAATGGCTACGACGATGTCGATGCCGATAAATGGTCCTCCCGCGCCGGGTTGACCGTCAGCCCGACCGACTGGCTGATGCTGTTTGGCTCTTACGCGCAGGCGTTCCGCGCGCCGACCATGGGCGAAATGTACAACGACGCCAAACACTTCTCCATTGGCCGCTTCTACACCAACTACTGGGTGCCGAACCCGAACCTGCGCCCGGAAACCAACGAAACGCAGGAGTTTGGTTTTGGCCTGCGCTTTGACGATCTGCTGCTTACCAACGACGCGCTGGAGTTTAAGGCCAGCTATTTCGATACCAAAGCCAAAGACTATATCTCCACAACCGTCGATTTTGCCGCCGCGACCACCATGTCGTACAACGTTCCGAACGCCAAAATCTGGGGCTGGGACATGATGGCAAAATACTCGGCCGATCTGTTTAGCCTCGACGTGGCCTATAACCGCACCCGCGGGAAAGATACCGATACCGGGGAATACATCTCCAGCATCAACCCGGATACCGTCACCAGCAAGCTGGACGTTCCGGTGGCGCAAAGCGGTTTCTCCGTGGGCTGGATCGGCACCTTTGCCGATCGCTCAACCCACGTCAGCAGCAGCTACAGCAAGCAGCCGGGCTATGCGGTTAACGATTTCTACGTCAGCTATAAGGGCCAGGAGCAGCTCAAGGGCGTCACCACCACGCTGGTGCTCGGCAACGCCTTCGATAAGGAGTACTGGTCTCCGCAGGGTATTCCGCAGGACGGTCGTAACGGCAAGATTTTCGTAAGCTATCAGTGGTAATTCCCTTCGGGGCCACTCTTCAGAAGGATAAGACAATGCATCACTACGCACGCTGGCTTGAGCTAAAAGAAGAAAATCCGGGTAAGTATGCGCGAGACATCGCAGGGTTAATGAACATCAGCGAAGCGGAGCTGACCTTTTCCCGCGTGGGCCATGATGCCTGGCGACTGCGCGGCGAAATCCGCGATATCCTGGGCGCGCTGGAGGCCGTGGGTGAAACCAAGTGCATCTGCCGCAACGAGTATGCCGTTCACGAGCAGGTGGGCAGCTTCACCAACCAGCACCTGAACGGCCACGCCGGGCTGGTGCTGAACCCGCGCGCGCTGGATCTGCGCCTGTTCCTCAACCAGTGGGCGAGCGCGTTTCACCTCAGCGAAACCACCGCCCGCGGCGAGCGACAGAGCATTCAGTTCTTCGATCGTCAGGGCGATGCGGTGCTGAAGGTCTACACCACGGACAACACCGACCTCGCCGCCTGGGGCGACGTGCTGACCCGCTTTATCTTTGCCGATAACCCGCCGCTTGAACTGAGCGCTGGGGATGTCCCGGCTCACGCCGAAAACGCGGATGCCGCTCTCGTGGACAAGGAGTGGCGCGCCATGACCGACGTGCATCAGTTCTTCAGCCTGCTCAAGCGCCACAATCTCAGCCGTCAGCAGGCGTTTCGCCTGGTGGGCGACGACCTGGCCTGTAAGGTGGAGAACAGCGCGCTGGCACAGCTGCTGGAAGCGGCACGCCGGGACGGCAACGAAATCTTGGTCTTCGTCGGCAACCGCGGCTGCGTGCAGATATTCACCGGCGCGGTGGAAAAAGTCGTGCCGATGAAAGGCTGGCTGAACGTCTTTAACCCTGCCTTTACCCTGCATCTGCTGGAGGAGACGATCGCAGAGAGCTGGGTGACGCGCAAGCCCACGGCTGACGGCCACGTCACGAGCCTGGAGCTGTTTGCCGCCGACGGCACGCAAATCGCCCAGCTTTACGGCCAGCGTACCGAAGGTGAGCCGGAGCAGAGCCAGTGGCGCAGCCAGATTGACGCCCTGACGCCAAAAGGGCTGGCCGCATGAAAACGTGGTTAGCCCTGCTGAGCGCCCTGCCTCTGGTGGCGTTTGCCGCCGCGCAGGAGAAAATTGTCGCCCTTGGCGGCGACGTGACGGAGATTGTCTACGCGCTTGGCGCGCAGTCTTCGCTGGTCGCGCGCGACAGCACCAGTCAGTGGCCGCAGGCGGCAAACGATCTACCTGACGTGGGATATTTACGCCAGCTTAACGCCGAAGGCATTTTGTCCATGCGCCCCACGCTGGTGCTGGCCAGCGACCAGGCGCAGCCGTCTCTGGCGTTGAAGCAGGTCGAACAAAGTCACGTCAGGGTAGTAACCGTTCCCGGCCGCAACGACCTGAGCGTCATTGACGAAAAGGTTCGGGTGATTGCCAACGCTACGCACCATGAAGCCGAGGGGGAAGCCCTGCGCCACACGCTGCGTCAGGCGCTGGCGGCCCTGCCCTCCGCTCCCCTCAACAAGCGGGTGCTGTTTATCCTCAACCACGGGGGAATGACCGCAATGGCCGCCGGGCAGCAGACCGGCGCAGACGCTGCCATCCGTGCAGCCGGGCTGCAGAACGCGATGCAGGGATTCACCCGCTATCAGCCGCTGTCTCAGGAAGGGGTCATTGCCAGCCAGCCCGATCTGGTGGTGATTTCGCAGGACGGCGTGAACGCGCTGGGCGGCGAAGAAAACCTGTGGAAGCTGCCCGGTCTGGCGCAAACCCCGGCGGGACGGAACAGGCAGGTGCTGGCGATTGATGATATGGCGCTGCTGGGCTTCAGCGTGCGAACGCCGGATGCCATCCAGCAGCTGCGCGCCAAAGCGGAGCAACTGCCCTGATGTCCCGGCGGATCGCCTTGTCGTTGTGGATGCTGGCCGCGATCCTGAGCATCATGACGCTCACCGCGACCGGGTTTGGGGCACTGCACCTGCCGGTCAGCCTGCTGTGGAGCGGCAGCGATGAGGCCATGCGTCAGATCTGGCTTACCATTCGCCTGCCCCGCGTACTGCTGGCGCTGGTGATTGGCGGAGCGCTGGCGCTGGCCGGCTGTGTGATGCAGGGGCTGTTCCGCAACCCGCTGGCAGACCCGGGTCTGCTGGGGATCAGCAGCGGCGCGGCGCTGGCGGTGGCGCTGTGGGTGGTCATTCCCGCCGCGTTACCTGCCCTGCTGATGCTGTATGCCCCGATGCTCGCGGCGTTCCTCGGCGCGCTGGCCGCAACCGTTATTATCTTCCTGCTCAGCCAGCAGCGTCACGGCTCCCTGTCCCGCCTGCTGCTGGTGGGGATCGCCATCAACGCCCTGTGCGGCGCGGCCGTTGGGGTGCTCTCATGGCTCAGCAACGATGCCCAGCTTCGCCAGCTTTCCCTCTGGGGAATGGGCAGCCTCGGGCAGGCGCAGTGGTCCACCCTGCTGGCGGTAACGTCGCTGATGGTGCCCGCGGTGCTGATTATCTGGCGGCTGGCCGCCCCGCTCAACCTGCTGCAGCTGGGCGATGAAGAGGCGCACTATCTCGGGGTGGATGTCGCGATGGTACAGCGGATCCTGCTGCTGTGCAGCGCCCTGCTGGTTGCCGCGGCGGTAGCCGTCAGCGGCGTGATCGGCTTTATTGGCCTTGTGGTGCCGCACCTGATGCGCATGTGGCTGGGGGCCGACCACCGGGCCGTCGTACCCGGCTCGGTGCTGGCCGGTGCGCTGCTGCTGCTGGTTGCCGACACGCTGGCGCGCACCCTGGTCTCTCCGGCGGAGATGCCCGTCGGGTTATTGACCAGCCTTCTCGGCGCGCCGTGGTTCCTGTGGCTTATCTTTCGTCGCGGAGGTACGCATGGCTGAACGCTATTGTGCAGAGAAAATCTTCTTTCACGCCGGTCAGCGGACGCTGATCGATGATGTGTCGCTTACCCTCTCTCAGGGTGAGCTGGTCGCCCTGATTGGACCGAACGGTGCCGGGAAATCGACGTTATTGCGGCTGCTTACCGGTTATCTCAAGCCAGCAAGCGGACGCTGCACTCTGGCCGGGACGCCGCTTGCGGACTGGCCGCCGGATACTCTCGCGCGCTACCGGGCGGTGATGCGCCAGAATACACAGCCCGGATTCGACTGGCCGGTGGACGCGGTGGTCGGTATGGGACGCGCACCCTGGACTCGCTCCCCTGAAGCGTCGGTAGTTGAGGAAGTGATGGCGATAACGGGCTGTCTACCGCTGGCGGGCAGACGCTATTCAACGCTATCCGGCGGCGAGCAGCAGCGGATCCAGCTCGCCCGCGCGCTGGCCCAGCTCTGGTGCGACGGAGCCCCGCGCGGCTGGCTGTTTCTTGATGAGCCCACCTCCGCGCTGGATCTCTACCACCAGCAGCATCTGCTGCGCCTGATGAGATCCCTGACCCGTCGGGGTCATCTCCACGTGTGCGTGGTGCTGCACGATCTCAATCTGGCGGCGCTGTGGGCGGATCGCATTCTGCTGTTGCACAACGGCAGGCTGGTCTCCAGTGGCACACCGGAGGACGTGCTGCAGGCCGGGACGCTGGCGCGCTGGTACGGCGCACAGGTGCGCGTCGGCAGCCATCCGGATCACCCCGTACCGCAGGTATTTCTCGCCCAGTGAGCGGGCTGGTAAAAATCCTTCAGCGTTTCCAGCAGGGCATGCGCCGCTTTAGAGAGCTGCGTGTGCCCCGGATGGATTGCTCCGATGCACTTTTCAATGGGCGGATTATCCAGCGGTATACAGACCGCGCCCAGCGCCGTCATCTGCGCTTCGCAGAGCGCCGGTGCGGCACTGCCGCCCAGCCCGCTGGCGACCATGCGACCTACCGTCACCAGCTGATGACTCTCCAGCGCCACGTCCAGCTTTCTGCCGCTTCGGGCCAGCTCCTCCTCCATCATCAGACGTACCGCCGACGGGCGCTGCAGGGTAATAAAATCCAGCGTCAGTAGCTCTTCCCAGGCCAGCCGCTTTTTGCCCGCCAGCGCGGAGTCCTTCGGCACAATGGCGACAAACCTGTCGAGCCCCAGCGGCGTAAACAGCAGGTTGTGCGTGGGGGCCGGCTCAAAGGCGATCCCCATCTCAACCCGCCCTTCCCGCACCATCTCAATCACCTGCTCGTTAATGACGTCATGCACGGTGACGTTGATCCCGGCGTGGCGATCGCGAAACGCCTTGAGCACCTCCGGTAAAACGTTGGCGGCAAATGACGGCATCGCCGCGACCGAGATTTTGCCGCGCTGCAGGGTAAAGCACTGGTGCATCGCCTCCTCCACATTATCCCAGTCGGCAAGCAGCTGCCGCGCCATCGGCAGAAACGTCTCCCCTTCCTGCGTGAGGGCAACCTTGCGCGTGCTCCGCTGCAGCAGCGGGCCGCCGAGCGCGTCTTCCAGACTTTTAATCGTCAGGCTCAGGGCCGGCTGGGAGAGATTTAAGCGTTCGCTGGCGTGCGCGAAATTGAGAGTGTGAGCTACCGCTAAAAACGCGCGTAACTGTTTGACACTCATTCTCATTTTTCATCCTGTTAACTAATTGAAAAGAATTAGTTAACAGGAAATTAATAAGAAAACCAAATGAGTGGGTCACAAATTCAAAATTAACAAATGAGTCGCCGCCCCTAATGATACCGGCACGGTTAACGGGAGGGATGACTATGGCAGGACTGGATAAGCGCGTCGGCAGCTATGCGCAGGCGCTGGACGGGCTGACGGACGGAATGACCTTGCTGGCGGGCGGCTTCGGCCTGTGCGGCATTCCGGAGAACCTGATTGCGGAGGTCCGGCGCCGTCAGGTGAGAGATTTGACCGTGGTGTCAAACAACTGCGGCGTGGATGGATTCGGCCTGGGGATACTGCTCGAAACGCGGCAGGTTCGCAAAGTGGTGGCCTCTTACGTCGGCGAGAACGCGCTGTTTGAGCAGCAGGTGCTGAGCGGCGAGCTGGAAATTGAGCTTACGCCGCAGGGCACGCTGGCGGAAAAGGTGCGCGCGGGCGGGGCCGGTATTCCGGCGTTTTATACGGCCACCGGCTACGGCACGCCCGTGGCGACCGGCAAGGACGTGCGCCAGTTCGCGGGCAAGCACTACATCCTCGAGGAGGCGATCGTCGGCGATTTCGCGCTGATCAAGGGCTGGAAAGCGGACTGGTACGGCAACGTCATCTATCGCCATACCGCGCAAAACTTTAATCCGCTTATGGCAACGGCGGGCCGGATCACGGTGGTGGAGGTGGAAGAGATTGTTCCGCCGGGTGAACTGCCCCCGTCGGCCATTCACACCCCGGGAATTTACGTCGACAGGCTGATTGTCGGCCAGTTTGAAAAACGCATTGAGCAGCGCACCCTGCGCGCGCAAGGAGTGTGACGATGTTAACCCGTGAACAGATGGCCATGCGCGTCGCCCGCGAGCTGCGCGACGGTTATTACGTCAACCTGGGGATCGGCATCCCTACCCTGGTGGCGAACTACATTCCGGACGGGATGGACGTGATGCTGCAGTCGGAAAACGGCCTGCTGGGGATGGGGGCTTTTCCCGACGAGCAGACCCTTGATCCTGACATGATCAACGCCGGTAAACAGACCGTGACCGCGCGGACCGGCGCGGCCATTTTCGACTCGGCCCAGTCGTTTGCCATGATCCGCGGCGGCCACGTGGACCTGACCGTGCTGGGCGCATTTGAAGTGGACGTGGAGGGCAACATCGCCTCGTGGATGATCCCTGGAAAGATGGTGAAGGGCATGGGCGGCGCGATGGATCTCGTTGCCGGGGCGCAGAACATCATTGTGGTGATGACCCACGCCTCAAAGAGCGGTGAGTCGAAGCTGCTGCCGCGCTGCACGCTGCCGCTCACGGGCGCGGGCTGTATCCGTCGGGTCCTGACCGATCTCGCGCTGCTGGAAATTCAGGACGGCGCGTTCATCCTGCGGGAATACGCCCCGGGCGTCAGTATTGACGAAATCGTGCGTAAAACGGCAGGGAAAATCATTGTGGCGGACGACGTGCGCGAGATGCGCTTCACCTGAGGGGTCAGCATGAAAAAGGTCATGATTGTCGGGGCAACGCGAACCCCCATTGGCAGTTTTCGCGGATCGCTCTCGTCCCTTTCTGCGGTTGAGCTTGGGGCCGTCACGGTACGGCACCTGCTGGAGAACCGTGGTCTCAGCGCCGAACAGGTAGATGAAATGATTTTCGGCCAGGTTCTGACGGCCGGATGCGGGCAAAACCCCGCCCGCCAGACGGCCATCGGCGCCGGATTGCCCGTCAGCACGCCGGCGACCACCGTCAACCTGGTGTGCGGCGCGGGCTTAAAAGCGGTCCAGCTCGCCGCCCAGGCGATCCGCTGCGGCGACGCGGAGGTGGTTATCGCCGGCGGTCAGGAGAGCATGAGCAACGCCCCATATCTGCTGGACGGCGCACGTGCCGGGCTACGTTTCGGGCATGCGGGCCTCAAGGACAGCATGATTACCGACGGCCTGTGGGACGCATTCAACGATTACCACATGGGGATCACCGCAGAAAACGTCGCCCGCGAGTATGACATTTCCCGCGAGCAGCAGGACGCCTTCGCCGCCCGCTCGCAGCAAAAAGCGGCGTCCGCCATTGAGTCCGGCCGGCTTGACGCCGAGATAGCGCCGGTGACGGTGAAACAGGGTAAAAAGCCGCCGCTGGTTATTGATCGTGACGAACAGCCCCGACCAGGCACTACCGCAGAGCAGCTTGCGCAGTTGCGCCCCGCCTTTTTGCACGAGGAAGGCACCGTCACGGCGGGGAATGCCTCCACGCTCAACGACGGTGCCGCCGCGGTGCTGCTGATGAGCGAGGAAAAGGCGCGGGAGAGCGGATTGCCTGTCCTTGGCCGCATCGTGAGTTACGCCGTGACGGGCGTTGACCCGTCAGTAATGGGCATGGGCCCGGTCAGCGCCTGCCGGACGGCGCTGGCGCGGGCGGGCTGGACGCTCGACGAGGTGGACCTCATTGAAGCCAATGAAGCCTTTGCCGCCCAGGCGTTGGCGGTGGGCCAGCAGCTCGGCTGGGATGAGCACAAGGTCAACGTTAACGGCGGTGCCATCGCCCTGGGCCATCCGATTGGTGCTTCCGGCTGCCGAATCCTCGTGACCCTGCTGTACGAAATGCAGCGCCGTGACGTCAAAAAAGGGCTCGTCACCCTGTGCGTAGGCGGCGGACAAGGCATTGCCCTGACCGTCGAGCGTTAAACCTCTCGTTGGTACCCGAATAATAAGTAAAGTGAGGAGTCATAATGAGTGTGTTAATAGCCCTGGCGGCGCTGGCACTGCTGATGCTGGCGGCCTACCGCGGATACAGCGTTATTTTGTTTGCGCCGATCGCGGCGCTCGGTGCCGTGCTGCTGACCGATCCGGGTGCCGTCGGCCCGACGTTTACCGGCCTGTTTATGAAAAGATGGTGGGCTTCGTCAAGCTCTACTTCCCGGTGTTCCTGCTGGGTGCGGTGTTTGGCAAGCTGATTGAGCTTTCCGGCTTCTCACGCTCCATCGTCGCCGCCGCAATCCAGATCCTCGGGCGTCGACACGCCATCCCGGTGATTGTCCTGGTATGCGCGCTGTTAACCTTCGGCGGCGTTTCGCTGTTCGTGGTGGCGTTTGCGGTGTACCCGTTTGCCGCCGAGCTGTTTCGCCAGAGCGGTATCCCTAAACGGCTGATCCCGGCCACCGTGGCGCTGGGGGCATTCTCGTTTACCATGGACGCCCTGCCCGGCACGCCGCAGATCCAGAATATCATCCCCACCAGCTTCTTCGGCACGAACGCCTGGGCGGCCCCGTGGCTGGGGCTTATCGGCTCTCTGTTTATTATCGTCTTTGGCCTGCTCTGGCTGGAGCGCCAGCGGCGTAAGGCGCTCAGCAACAACGAGGGTTACGGCACGGATCTGAAAAATGAACCCGAGACGCCGGATAACATTAATCTCCCGCATCCGCTGATTGCTATCTCCCCGCTGCTGGTAGTGGGCATACTAAACCTGCTGTTTACCCGCTGGATCCCCGGCTGGTACGGCGTGAGTCACGAGCTTACCCTGCCCGGCCTGGCGAAACCGATTGTGACCGAGGTGGGCAAGATCACCGCCATCTGGGCCGTGGAGGCGGCACTGATCGCCGGTATCGTGCTGGTGCTGATTTTTGGCTTTCGCAATATCCGGGGGCGTCTGGCTGAAGGCAGCCGAACGGCGGTGAGCGGAGCCATTCTGGCGGCGATGAATACCGCCTCGGAATACGGTTTCGGCGCGGTTATCGCGGCGCTGCCTGGGTTCCTGGTGTTATCCAAAGCGCTGGCGGCCATTCCGAATCCGCTGCTAAATGAGGCCATCAGCGTGACCGTGCTCGCGGGGATCACCGGTTCGGCGTCCGGCGGGATGAGTATTGCCCTTGCCGCCATGTCCGACTCGTTTGTCGCCGCCGCCCATGCGGCCAATATCCCGCTTGAGGTGCTGCACCGCGTGGCCTCGATGGCGAGCGGCGGGATGGATACCCTTCCCCATAACGGGGCGGTGATTACCCTGCTGGCTATCACCGGCCTGAGCCATCGCCAGGCCTACGGCGGCATTTTCGCTATCACCATCATTAAAAGTCTGGCAGTACTTTTTGTCATTGCCGTGTTCTATCTGACCGGCATTGTGTAAGGAGAGAAAAATGAATCTGAACGGTAAAACCGCCCTGGTCACCGGCTCAACCAGCGGCATTGGTCTGGGGATCGCCCGCGTGCTGGCGAAGGCGGGCGCGCAGCTGATCCTCAACGGCTTCGGCGACAGCGCATCGGCACGGGAAGAGATTGCGCAACTGGGCAAAAAACCGGGCTATCACGATGCGGATCTGCGGGACGTATTGCAGATTGAGGCCATGATGCGCTACGCCGAATCGCAGTTTGGCGGCGTGGACATTCTTGTGAATAATGCCGGGATCCAGCACGTGGCCCCGATTGACGCCTTTCCGGTGGAGAAATGGAACGACATTATCGCCATTAATCTTTCCGCGGTGTTTCACACCAGCCGGCTGGCGCTGCCGACCATGCGGGATAAAAACTGGGGGCGCGTCATCAATATCGCCTCCGTTCACGGGCTGGTCGCGTCGAAAGAGAAATCGGCCTACGTTGCGGCCAAGCACGGCGTGGTGGGCTTTACCAAATCCCTGGCGCTGGAAACCGCCCGCACGGGTATTACCGCCAATACTATTTGCCCCGGCTGGGTACTGACCCCGCTGGTGCAGCAGCAAATCGACAAACGTATCGCGGACGGCGTACCGCCGGAGCAGGCTCGCGAACAGCTTCTGGCGGAGAAACAGCCTTCAGGGGAGTTTGTTACGCCGGAACAGCTGGGCGAGCTGGCGCTGTTTTTGTGCAGCGACGGCGCCGTGAACGTTCGCGGCGCTGCGTGGAATATGGATGGCGGCTGGGTTGCTCAGTGATGAACAGGCCGGGTAAGGCAACGTCGCCGCCCGGCTAAAATCGCTAGCTTGAGCAGCTGACCTCCAGCCGCTTGCCCCAGTCGGGCGGGCGGCTGACGTAGTCATCATCCCGGTCGGCAAACGGCGTGCGCAACGCCAGATGCAGCCGGTGTAACTCATCGTACTCACCCTGCTCTGCCTGCTCAATCGCCCGCTGCGCCAGCCAGTTGCGTAATACCATCGCGGGATTCGCTGCGTTCATCTGCGCCTGACGGGTAGCGTCGTCTACCTGCTCCTGCTGCAGCCGCGTGCGGTACTGTGCAAACCAGTCGTCAAACGCCTGACGGTCAATAAACTCGTCGCGCAGCGGCGAGGCGGCGCTGTGCTGCTCCGTCTGGCTCAGCATTCGGAAGGTGCGGGTGTAATCGCTTCCCTCACGCGCCATCAGGGCAAACAGGCCGTTGAGGATGTCGTTGTCGCCCTTCTCCTGGGTCATCAGCCCCAGCTTGTTACGCATCAGCGTGCCGTATTCCCGCAGCAAAAGGTCCTGATAGCTGTCGAGCGCATCGTTCAGGGCATCAACGTCGATAAACGGCGATAAGGTTTGTGCAAGCCGCTGGAGGTTCCACAGCCCAACCGCCGGCTGATTATCAAAGCTGTAACGCCCCTGATAGTCGGAATGGTTGCAGATATACCCCGGCTGATAATCGTCCAGGAAACCAAACGGACCGTAATCAAAGGTCAGGCCGAGAATCGACATATTGTCCGTGTTCATGACCCCGTGAGCAAAGCCCACCGTTTGCCAGCGCGCAATCATCGTGGCGGTACGGGCAACCACGTCCCGGAACCAGAGAACGTATTTATCCGCCTCATCCTGCAGATGCGCCCAGTGGTGGCGAATGGCGAAATCCGCGAGCTGGCGAACCTTGTCCGGCTCGCGGCGATAGTAAAAGTGCTCAAAATGACCAAAGCGGAGATGGCTTTGCGCTATGCGCATCAGCATCGCCCCCTTTTCCACCGTTTCGCGCGTCACCGGCGTGTCGCTGGTGACGATCGACAGCGCGCGGGTGGTGGGAATCCCCAGCGCATGCATCGCTTCGGATGCCAGACTTTCGCGTATCGTTGACCGCAATACCGCGCGCCCGTCGCCCATTCGTGAGTAAGGGGTAAGACCTGCACCTTTCAGATGCCAGTCAACCGTCTCCCCGTTGGGAAGCCGTTGTTCGCCGAGCAGGATCCCCCTGCCGTCACCCAGCTGCCCCGCCCAGACGCCAAACTGGTGTCCGCTATAGACCTGAGCCAGAGGCTGCATACCGGGGAGAAGCGTTTCACCTCCCCAGACGCCAGCACTGTCTGAACGCTGAAACAGATCGGGCGGAATGGACAGCTCATCGGCCAGCCGATCGTTATGCCAGATAAGACGTGAATTATGTAACGGTGTTGGTTTGAGTGCGGTGTAAAAGCCAGGCAACTCGTCATGCCAGTGAGCAGTAAAAGACAGGGTCATAAGTCCTCCTGCCTTTAGTGTAGAGGGTTTACCCGGACTTAAACACGGGCGAAAGGCAGGGTTATCGCTGCTGAACGAGCGTCGTGACGTGCTCCGCCGAGACGGCTGGCCAGAGCGCACCCTGCATGGCACCAAAATTGAAGGACAGAACGCGCTGCAGCAAACCGTGGTCGTCAATGCCGGAGACGATCACCGACTGGCAGTGCGGCGTTATTTGCCAGAGGATCGCGCGCATAAAAGGCTCGAAAGAAAGCTCAGAAGCACGCTGCTGGATGAATCCTTTATCAAGAATAACCCGTTTAAATAATCCATCATAGACGGCCTTGAGCGATGCAGCACCGGCTCCAAAGTTTGCCAGCACCAGCGGAAAATGGATCGCCATTCTTGCCAGCTGCAGATCGTCCTTTCCGTTATTTAAACCTGGATAGTTCTCATTAACAGTAAACTCAAGAAACGGATAACGCTCAAGAATTGAAACAGCATTCCCATTACTTAATAAAAACTCAACAATTGCTGGTGTAATATTGATCCATGCAATTAACTGATGCTGAATAAAAAACAGTTTACAGGTATCAAGCAATTGCAGTTTTTCGTTAAACAGCGCTAACTCCTCTGCCGCTGAAAGCCGAGGGATAACGAGCTCAGTGGGGATCCTCACATCGGTGCCGACGCCAGTAAAGTTAACCAGTATTTCTAAACCTTTTAGCTCACCTGCGCTATTACGGGCAGGCAGAAGCATCAGTTCAGACTGGTAAGCATTATCTAGCGTAATAATCATTGCACTCGCCCCGCATTAAAGATGAGAGAGGACATCCTGGAGCAATTGCTGACACAATTCCACTGTCTTGATTTTAATAAGTTTAATTTCATTAGTTCCGTATTAATTTTCAGATTTATCCCTGAATCTAAAATAATCTTATCCTGGTTACTGAATAATAGCCAGTTTTAGATAAAACAGACACATAAGGATGTTGCTAATTTAGGTAAATTTAACTTTAATCAGCTTATTTGAGAAAAACGGCATGGTTTAATAGTTACCATGCCGACATAAGAAACGTGTTCGGGCAGTCTAAATACGTCGCGCCTGCCAGAAATTTTTACGCCAGTACACGTTATCGAGAGAAGAGCGCATCACGCCGCGGCTGGTAGAGGCATGAATAAACTGATTGTCTGTATCATATATCCCAACATGCAGGCCGCTTTCTCCCGATCCGGTTTTGAAAAAGACCAGATCACCGGGAAGGAGATCGTCTTTATCAATTTCAGTGCCTATTTCCGCCTGCTTGCGCGTGTCTCGCGGAAGCTGTAAATCAAACTTGTCACGAAACGTCATCAGGACAAAGCCTGAGCAGTCCACCCCACCGCGGCTCATGCCGCCGTAGCGATAAGGCGTGCCGCGCCAGTTGCTCAGCTGATCGTTAAGGCTGGCAATAACGGTGATAGAATCCGATAGCCGCGGATTAGGCGGCGGTGCACGATGGCTGCTGCATCCCGCAAGAAAGAGTGCCGCCACGAAGAGAAACCAGAATCGCATTTTCAGACGAATCCTCTGCTTTTATTGTTCTTTTGGTAATTTAGCGTGCAATTGTGTTCACAGGCAAGAAACGGTTACTCCTGCCCGGTAGAAATCAGCATCTTATGTCCCTCTATATCCAGCCTGCGGAACGACATGTTGTAGGCGCGGGCAAGATTTGGCGGCGTAAGGACCCGATCCCGCGTACCGCTGGCGATCATCCTGCCGCGCGACAGGAGCCACACGCGATGGGCGTGACGTAACGTATGGTTAAGATCGTGGCTGCTCATCACTACGGCGATACCTTTCCTGCTCAGAGCGCTTAGCAGGCTATCCAGCGCCGCCTGCTGGGCAACATCCAGACCGCTCATCGGTTCATCCAGCAGCAGCATCCTCCCGTGAGGATTGCCCGCGGGATGGATCTGAAGAATGACCGCCGCCAGACGCACCCGCTGCCATTCCCCTCCAGAAAGCTGGCTGGCATGCCGGGACAGTTTATCTTCCAGCCCTAACGCCGCAGCCACTTCCTCCAGCAGTGCCGTATGCTGTTTGTCGTGCAGATGCAGCATCAGATAATGCCAGACCGGCATCGCAAAAGGCGGTACCTGCTGCTGCACCAGGTAGCTGCGCCGGTGGGCCAGCGAGGCGGGTGACCAGTCGACCAAAGCATGTTCCAGCAGCGTAATCTGCCCTGGCCCGGTGGTTAGCCCCGCCATCCGCGCCAGCAGCGTGCTTTTACCCGCGCCGTTTGGCCCGACGAGATGCAAGATTTCACCCGAATTGATGTCGCAGGTTACCGGCTCCAGACGCCCCTTCTCGGCGACGTCCGTGAGCTGCATCAGCAGCGACATTATTTCGCCAGCGCCAGCTTAATAGATTCCATGACGATCGGATCCTCAGGCGTCATATCCGGCGAAAAACGCTGAACGACCTGGCCGTCACGACCAATCAGGAATTTTTCGAAGTTCCACAGAATATCGTCCGGATAGAGCGGCGCGCGGCCTTTGCTGGCCATGCGCTCGTAAAAACCGCTCTCTTCCGGCGCAACGGCCTTCGGCGCGGCGGCAATCAGCTTCGCATACAGCGGATGGCGGTCTTCACCGTTGACGTCAATTTTGCTGAACATCGGGAACGTCACGCCATAAGTGGTACTGCAGAAGGTTTTAATCTCTTCTTCGCTGCCCGGCTCCTGGCCCAGGAACTGGTTGCACGGGAAGCCCAGCACGGTAAAACCGTCTTTCTCCCAGGCCTTCTGAATATTCTCCAGCTGCTCGTACTGCGGCGTCAGGCCGCATTTCGATGCCACGTTGACGATGAGCAACACCTTGCCTTTGTAGCTTTCCAGCGTGGTGTTATCCCCATCAATGGTGGTCACTTCGGTATTCAGGATATCTGACTGCATAGCATTTCCTCAGGTTGTCGATTTAACGTCCAGCTTTTAATAGTAGCCAGATAAAGACTGGCGCGCCCAGCGTTGCGGTCACCACGCCAACAGGCAATTCTGCGGCCGTCAGGGCGAGACGGGCGATGATGTCGGCCACCAGCAGCGTGGCTGCCCCGGCAACCGCCGAAGCCGGAAGCAAGGTTCGATGATCCGTGAAGCCGCAAAGACGCAGCATGTGCGGAATGACCAGCCCGATAAAGCCAATCGCCCCCGCCAGGGCCACGCTCACGCCTACCAGCCAGCCAATGGCAATGACCAGTACGTTACGCCAGAAACCAATCGGCATGCCGAGCTGGCGGGCAGAGATTTCCCCCAGCGCGAGCCGATTCAGCGGCTGGGCCTGCAGCGCAGCCCACGCGATGACCGGTACCAGAAGCGCCATTAGCCAACCCTGGTGCCAGTCAACGCCGCCAAAGCCTCCCATCATCCAGTACATGAGCTGACGCAGGTCAAAGGAGGTCGAGAAGTAGACCGCCCAGGTCATCAGCGCGCTACAGATGATCCCCAGCGCGACGCCGGCAAGCAGCAGCCGGCTGGTCGACAGGTGACGTCTGGCGAAGCGAAGAAGAATGACTGTGATCAGCAGTGCGCCGAGAATGGCGCTCAGGCTAATGCTCCAGCCGGAGAGTTCTCCCCCACCCAGCATCACCGCCGCAATCAGCCCGACGCCTGCACCGTTCGACACCCCCAGCAGGCCGGGCTCCGCCAGCGGGTTTTCGAACAGCGCCTGCATAATAGTGCCAGACAGCGCCAGCGCGGCGCCGACCAGGATCACCGCGACGGTGCGCGGCAGGCGAATTTGCCAGACGAAGAGCTGCCCGTCAGGCCCCAGCCAGCTTTCAGGCCCGATCCAGCTGTCGCCTGCGCAGAGGCTAATACCCGCGGCAAGAATAAGCAGCAGCACCAGCAGAAGCAGGCGACGCCGATCGGAACGGTGCTGGCGATGAGCATAATCAAGCATGTGTACGGTTTGTTAGCGAGTGATGTAATTGATTTTACGGCGTGTTTGCCGGAGAGCGCAAAGAAAAAAGGCCGCGTGGGCGGCCTTTTTGGTTAGTTCATATTACTCTGCTTTAGGCGTTGCGTTTTCGACGCGGCTCTTTAACTTCTGGCCGGGTCTGAAGGTCACCACGCGGCGGGCTGTAATGGGAATATCTTCCCCCGTCTTCGGGTTACGGCCCGGACGTTGGTTTTTGTCTCGCAAATCAAAATTGCCAAAACCGGAGAGTTTTACCTGCTCACCATTTTCCAGAGCACGACGGATCTCTTCGAAAAACAGCTCTACCAGCTCTTTGGCATCCCGTTTGCTAAGCCCAAGCTTATCAAACAGATATTCTGACATTTCAGCTTTTGTAAGCGCCATAGGTTCAATCCCTCAATGATGCCTGGAATCGCTCTTTTAATGCCTCTACACATTTGGCGACGGTAGCGGCAATCTCCTCTTCTTCGAGTGTACGGCTGGTATCCTGAAGGATAAGGCTGATAGCGAGGCTCTTGAAACCTTCTGCTACGCCCTTGCCGCGGTACACGTCAAATAAGTTTACGCCAACTACCTGATTTACGCCAACTTTCTTACATTCGGCCAAAATATCTGCTGCGGGCACGTTTTCAGCGACCACAACCGCGATATCACGGCGGTTCGCCGGGAAGCGGGAGACGTCCTGCGCCTGAGGAATGACGCGGTCTGCAACCGGGCTCCACTCCAGCTCGAACACAATGGTACGGCCGTTCAGGTCCAGCTTACGCTCCAGCTCCGGGTGGACAACGCCAATGAAACCAACGCGTTTGCCGTCTAAATAAATCGCCGCGCTCTGGCCCGGATGGAGCGCAGGAATCGCTTCCGCGCGGAATTCAATTTCAGATAATTTACCGGTCAGATCCAGAATCGCTTCCAGATCGCCCTTCATATCGTAGAAATCAACCGTGCCTTTTGCCAGGTCCCAGTGCTCTTCGTAGCGGTTACCGCTGATGGCACCAGCCAGCATGAGATCCTGACGGATGCCTAAATTTGCCTGATTATCCGGCACAAAGCGCAAACCGCTTTCGAAAATGCGCACGCGGTTTTGCTGGCGGTTCTGGTTGTAAACGATAGTCCCCAGCAGGCCCGTCCACAGGGACAGACGCATCGCAGACATTTCGCTGGAGATTGGGCTTGGCAGGATCAGCGCTTCCTGACCCGGGTGGATCAGCTGCTGCAGCTTAGGATCAACGAAGCTGTAGGTGATCACTTCCTGGTAGCCTTTGTCGTTCAGCATGGTTTTCACACGCTTCAGGGACAGGTCGGCTTCACGGTGGGCGCCCATCACCAGACCCGCCTGCACAGGCTCGTCAGGGATGTTGTTGTAACCGTAAACACGGGCCACTTCTTCCACCAGATCTTCTTCAATTTCCATGTCGAAACGCCATGACGGCGCAACGGCTTTCCACTCGTCCTGACCTTCGGTCACTTCGCAGCCCAGGCGCGTCAGGATGTCGGTCACCTGCGCGTCGGCAACGTGGTGACCAATCAGGCGATCCAGCTTGCTGCGGCGCAGGGTAATGGTCGCACGCTTCGGCAGGGTCGCTTCGTTGGTGACGTCAATAACCGGGCCCGCTTCGCCGCCGCAGATGTCGATCAGCAGGCGGGTTGCACGCTCCATCGCTTTGTACTGCAGCGCTGGGTCAACGCCGCGCTCGTAGCGGTGAGACGCATCGGTGTGCAGGCCGTGACGGCGCGCGCGGCCGGTGATGGAGAGCGGGCTGAAGAACGCACATTCCAGCAGGACGTTTTGCGTTTCGTCGTTGACGCCAGAGTGTTCGCCACCAAAGATACCGCCCATCGCCAGCGCTTTGCTGTGGTCAGCAATCACAAGGGTGTCGGCGTTCAGTTTGGCTTCTGTGCCGTCCAGCAGCACCAGGGTTTCCCCCTCTTTCGCCATGCGCACAACGATGCCGCCGTCGATACGATCTTTATCGAACGCGTGCATCGGCTGGCCCAGCTCCAGCAGAACGTAGTTAGTGACGTCAACCACGGCGTCGATTGAGCGGATACCGCAGCGGCGCAGTTTCTCTTTCATCCAAAGCGGGGTTGGCGCTTTAACGTTAATGCCTTTTACCACGCGACCGAGATAGCGCGGGCAGGCATCAGCAGCGTCAACCTGAATCGGCAGCACGTCACTGATGGTCGCTTCAACCGGGACAATCTCCGGCGCGTTGAGTTCGGTCTGGTTCAGTACGGCCACGTCGCGCGCCACGCCGATGATACCTAAGCAGTCGGCACGGTTTGGCGTGACGCTGATTTCGATAGTATTGTCATCAAGCTTCAGGTATTCACGGATATCGGTACCCACTGGCGCATCCAGCGGCAGCTCGATGATGCCGTTGTGGTCGTCGGAAATACCCAGCTCGGAGAAGGAGCACAGCATGCCTTCAGACGGCTCACCGCGCAGCTTGGCCGCTTTGATTTTGAAATCACCCGGCAGTACGGCACCGACGGTCGCCACGGCCACCTTCAGGCCCTGACGGCAGTTTGGCGCACCGCAGACGATGTCCAGCAGACGGTCGCCGCCTACGTTCACTTTTGTCACGCGCAGTTTGTCAGCATTAGGGTGCTGGCCGCACTCGACCACTTCACCCACCACGACGCCGTTGAAGGCACCGGAAACCGGCTCAACGCCGTCAACTTCCAGGCCCGCCATGGTGATCTGGTTGGAAAGCGCTTCGCTGTCCAGCGTGGTGTTAACCCATTCGCGTAACCACAGTTCACTGAATTTCATTGTTCTGTCCTGCCCTTATTTAAACTGTTTGAGGAAACGCAGATCGTTTTCGAAGAATGCACGTAAGTCGGTCACGCCGTAGCGCAACATGGTCAAACGCTCCATGCCCATGCCGAACGCAAAGCCGGAATAAACTTCCGGATCGATGCCCACGTTGCGCAGCACGTTTGGATGCACCATGCCGCAGCCCAGCACTTCCAGCCATTTGCCGTTTTTACCCATCACGTCAACTTCCGCAGACGGTTCGGTGAACGGGAAGTAGGACGGACGGAAACGAACCTGCAAATCTTCCTCAAAGAAGTTGTTCAGGAAATCGTGCAGCGTGCCCTTCAGGTTGGTGAAGCTAATGTTTTTATCAACAATCAGACCTTCCATCTGGTGGAACATTGGGGTGTGGGTCTGATCGTAGTCGTTACGATACACGCGGCCCGGCGCGATGATGCGGATTGGCGGTTCCTGATCCTTCATGGTACGGATCTGAACGCCAGAGGTCTGGGTACGCAGCAGACGCGTCGCGTCAAACCAGAAAGTGTCGTGGTCAGCGCGTGCCGGATGATGGCCAGGAATGTTCAGGGCGTCGAAGTTGTGGTAATCATCTTCGATTTCCGGGCCAGTCGCCACGGTAAAGCCGAGCTCACCGAAGAAACTTTCAATACGATCGATAGTACGGGTAACCGGATGCAGACCACCGTTTTCAATACGGCGACCCGGCAGAGAAACGTCGATGGTTTCTGCCGCAAGACGCGCGTTTAGTACCGCGCTCTCCAGCTCGGCCTTACGCGCGTTCAGCGCCTGCTGAACCTGCTCTTTGGCTTCGTTAATCACCGCACCCGCTGCCGGGCGTTCTTCTGGCGGCAGTTCACGCAGGGTTGTCATTTGAAGGGTCAGGTGCCCTTTCTTCCCAAGATATTCGACGCGGACATTGTCTAACGCGGCAACATCTGAGGCCTGATTAATGGCGGCTGTTGCACTGGCAACCAGCTCTGCGAGATGTGACATGATTTTCCTCATTATGTCGGTGCAGACACCGATTTGGTGGAGTTATTCTCTCAAATTCAGGCACAAAAAAAGCCTCCATCGGGAGGCTTATCTGGCGCTGTTTTTCGTTTCATCTTTCACGCGCTAGCCTCCTGGAGTCAGGTGCTAAAGTAAAAGAAGAAGCGGAAAATAGCAGCATTCATGCTTGCGTTACCTTGTTGGGTAAAAACCGGTAAGACCTTATTGAAAAGCCTGCACGGATAAATGTCAATCTTCTGATGGTGTTAAATGAAAAGAGGGAGCCAGGCCCCCTCTCTCAACTGGCTTATGCCAGTGCTGCTTTCGCTTTTTCGACCAGAGCGGTGAACGCTACTTTGTCGAATACTGCGATGTCAGCCAGGATCTTACGGTCGATTTCAACAGAGGCTTTTTTCAGGCCGTTGATGAATTTGCTGTAAGAAATACCGTTCTGACGTGCTGCTGCGTTGATACGCGCAATCCACAGTTGACGGAACTGACGCTTACGCTGACGACGGTCACGGTAAGCGTACTGACCTGCTTTGATAACAGCCTGGAAGGCAACGCGGTATACGCGTGAACGCGCACCGTAGTAGCCTTTAGCTTGCTTCAAAATTTTCTTGTGACGTGCACGTGCAATTACACCACGTTTTACGCGAGCCATATGTGCTCTCCTGTATCTATATTCTTAGTAAAAAATTAAACGTTAACGGCTTATGCGTACGGCAGGCACGCGATAACCAGACCCAGATCGCCTTTAGAAACAAGGCCTTTTGGACGCAGGTGACGTTTACGCTTAGTAGATTTTTTGGTCAGAATATGACGCAGGTTTGCGTGCTTACGCTTAAATCCACCACCACCGGTTTTTTTGAAGCGCTTAGCAGCACCGCGTACGGTCTTAATTTTTGGCATCTTAATAACTTCCACTTCGCATTGTTAAATAAACGAAACATAGGCGAACAAAACCTATGAAACCCGAAGGCTCCACAGATTTTGCTGCTTGAAGGCCTTACTGTTTCTTCTTAGGAGCGAGCACCATGATCATCTGGCGGCCTTCGATCTTCGTAGGGAAGGATTCGACTACTGCCAGTTCACTCAGATCGTCACGGACGCGGTTAAGCACTTCCATACCAATCTGTTGGTGGGCCATCTCACGACCGCGGAAACGCAGCGTGATCTTGGCCTTATCGCCATCTTCCAGAAAGCGAATCAGGCTGCGGAGTTTTACCTGATAATCGCCATCGTCGGTACCAGGACGGAATTTGATTTCCTTAACCTGGATAACTTTTTGCTTCTTCTTCTGTTCCTTAGAAGACTTACTCTTTTCATAAAGGAACTTGCCGTAGTCCATGATACGACAAACTGGCGGTTCGGCGTTAGGGCTGATTTCAACTAAATCTACTCCAGCTTCTTCAGCCTTTTCGATCGCTTCTCTCAGACTCACAATCCCCAGCTGCTCGCCTTCCAGACCTGTTAAGCGAACTTCCTGGGCGCGAATCTCGCCATTGATACGATTCGGACGTGCCGTTTGAACTCGTTTTCCGCCTTTAATACCTTATTCCTCCAGTTGTTGAAGACTGCGGCTGCGAATCTCTTGTTGCAGCTTCTCAATCACTTCACTTACGTCCAGGCTGCCCAGGTCTTTACCACGGCGGGTGCGAACGGCAACTTTGCCTGCTTCCACCTCTTTATCACCACAGACCAACATATACGGGACACGACGTAAAGTGTGCTCGCGGATTTTAAAGCCAATCTTCTCATTTCTCAAGTCTGCTTTTACGCGAATGCCCGCATTTTGTAGTTTCTGCGTCAATTCTTTAACGTAATCTGCCTGAGAATCGGTAATGTTCATCACCACGACCTGCACTGGCGCAAGCCAGGTTGGGAAGAAGCCCGCGAACTCTTCGGTCAGGATGCCGATGAAGCGCTCCAGAGAACCGAGAATAGCACGGTGAATCATGACCGGTACCTGACGCTCGTTGTCTTCGCCAACATAAGAGGCGCTTAAACGCTGCGGCAGGGAGAAGTCCAGCTGTACAGTACCGCACTGCCATGCGCGATCGAGGCAGTCATACAGGGTAAATTCAATTTTCGGACCGTAGAATGCGCCCTCGCCCAGCTGGTATTCGAACGGAATACCGTTCTCTTCCAGCGCTACGGCGAGATCCGCTTCTGCGCGATCCCAGGTCTCATCGCTACCGATACGTTTTTCCGGACGCGTTGAGAGTTTGACCACGATCTTCTCGAAGCCAAAGGTGCTGTACATATCGTAGACCATACGAATACAGGCGTTAACTTCATCACGGACCTGATCTTCAGTACAGAAGATATGCGCATCATCCTGCGTAAAGCCACGCACGCGCATCAGACCGTGCAGCGCACCTGATGGCTCGTTACGGTGGCAGCTACCGAACTCCGCCATACGCAGCGGCAGGTCGCGGTAGGATTTCAGACCCTGGTTGAAGATCTGAACGTGGCCCGGGCAGTTCATTGGCTTGATGCAGTATTCACGGTTCTCGGACGAGGTGGTGAACATCGCATCTTTGTAGTTGTCCCAGTGGCCGGTTTTTTCCCACAGCACACGGTCCATCATGAACGGGCCTTTCACTTCCTGATACTGGTACTCTTTCAGCTTGGAACGTACGAACGTTTCCAGTTCACGGAAGATAGTCCAGCCATCGTTATGCCAGAACACCATACCCGGCGCTTCTTCCTGCATGTGGTACAGGTCAAGCTGCTTACCGATTTTACGGTGGTCACGCTTCGCGGCCTCTTCCAGGCGTTGCAGGTACGCGTTCAGGGCTTTCTTATCCGCCCACGCGGTACCATAGATACGCTGCAACATCTTGTTGTTGCTGTCGCCACGCCAGTAGGCGCCGGCGATCTTCATCAGTTTGAAATGATGACAGAAGCGCATGTTCGGCACGTGCGGTCCACGGCACATGTCGACGTATTCTTCGTGATGGTACAAGCCAGGCTTGTCATCATGAGCAATGTTTTCATCGAGAATAGAGACTTTATAGCTCTCGCCACGCTTGACGAAGGTTTCACGCGCTTCGTGCCAGCTGACTTTCTTCTTGATGACGTCATAGTTGGTCTCGGCGAGCTCGTGCATACGTTTTTCGAGCGCGTCGATATCTTCCTGGGTCAGGGTGTGGTCAAGATCAACGTCGTAGTAGAAACCGTTGTCGATAACCGGACCGATCGCCATTTTGGTGTTTGGCCACAGCTGCTTGATAGCATGACCCAACAGGTGTGCGCAGGAGTGACGAATGATCTCCAGACCTTCTTCGTCTTTCGCGGTGATGATTGCAAGCGTCGCATCGTTTTCAATCAGATCGGACGCATCAACCAGCTCACCGTTAACACGGCCGGCGATGGTCGCTTTCGCGAGGCCAGGACCGATGTCCAGGGCGACATCCATAGGGCTAACAGCGTGGTCGAAATGGCGTTGGCTGCCATCAGGAAGAGTAATTACAGGCATTTTATATCCTTATTTGCAGTGATGCCCCACACATAAGAGCATATACAAAGAAAATAATCGTGATTTGACAATAGATTACGACACCATCTGACCAACAATCGTCAAATTGGTTCGTCATCATGCACCTGCCGAATTCAGATTAATGCGGATTTACGGCAAGCGACGTAATGTTAACACTATCAGCAAGGAGATTGCACCCTCTGCAGCCAGAATGATGGGCTGGCACGTAGCGTAAATTTGCAGATTGCATCTCTCCGGCGCTCGCATTTCAGACATGCTGGGCTACTCTTGAACATGCCTTTTATATCAACAGGTGCATACCATGAATGTATCCAGTAGAACGGTTGTGATTTTGAACATCCTTTCCGCAACAGGTTTAGTGTTGATCCTCGCCGAACGATTCCACTGGTTCTGAGCCGACCCCTTGTTGGCATAACTCGATCGCTCCCGGGAAGGCGCATCTTTTGGCCCCGTTTGATAGACTATGCGTATCAACGAACAAGGATTAGGTTATGCCAACAAAACGATTTGCCATAAAACACTGGAAAATGGTGCTGGTGCTGGTTGCCATCTGCGGTGCAATGCTGTTATTTCGGTGGGCGGCAATGATTTGGGGCTAAGTACAAATAAAAATAAATGCCGTGGCGCGTGATGAGAATTTATTGGCGCGGGTTACCATAATAATGAAAACGGGCCGACACTTTCATCGGCCCGCTATGATTACATTTTATAGCCCAGCGAAATCGTGGTTCTGCGATCGGTATGATCCGGTGCCGTTTCTGGCGGTGAAGAGTTCCAGGTCACGTTGTAGGCCAATTTCAAACCGAAGTGTTCATTGATAGCCACATTCAAAGCGCTTTCGGAATTCAGCGTCGTATCCTCGGCACCAAACACAGAAACACCCTGCGTAAATTTGGTGTTATCGGTCATCTGCCAGGCATACGTGCCGGAAGCATAGCCCAGCGGCTGGGTTTCATTTTCGCCATTGGTGTACTCGTCATAGCGGACACCAGGACCGAATTCGAAACGGAGGCTGTGTACCGGACCATTCAGGAACTGACGACCATAACCGGCGGTGAACACATCGCGCTGGCGATAGCCGTTGAAGCGGTCGGTTAACCAACTTGCCTGACCAAAGATGTAGTCATAGTCGGTCATGTTGTAACGGCTACGTCCACCGACCGCGTATTTCTCGGATGAGCGTTCATCGTTAGCGGACGTGTTGCTGGCATTCCCCCACAGCGACCATGCAGTGGTATTGCCGTACCAGGTCAGGGTGCTGTCCGCCGTCAGAGAAGAGCTTTTCGTGTTACCCGATTGCGCAAGATACCCGGCGTTCAGGTTACCTTCAAACGGTTTTTTGGCAGTGGAGGGATCGTCCATGACAGTAAAAACGGTGTCATCGGCGGCTGCATTCAGTGATGCAAAAACGCCACCCGCCAGCATCAGTGCTGCGGGTACTGTCTTCAAAAGCTTCATTTTATTTAAGGAGTCCGTACAACAAAAAAAGAGACCACCACGGTCTCGGAAACTTTCTTGAGGATCAATGACAAGGCGTCCAGAGAAAGGTAACAAATTATAAAAAGGCGCAAATAACATAGCAATATTTTCTTATTTCATTTTTTGAATAAGAACGATCTCAAAACGCGTTTTATTTTATATATCCCTCATCGCATTTATGTCAGCATTCATTTTTAAAATCATACTGTTATTTACATTGCCTTCCTGTCGATCGGTGCCAGGCTTAAAAGAACCCATGCTAAAAGGAGGTTATGATGGCTTCTATTTATACGCTGACGCTCTCCCCTTCCCTCGACTCCGCGACCATAACGCCGCAGATTTACCCTGAAGGTAAACTACGCTGTAGCGCACCCGTATTTGAGCCGGGCGGCGGCGGGATTAACGTTGCGCGCGCGATTACCCACCTCGGTGGTAAAGCGACTGCCATCTTTCCGGCCGGTGGTGCAACGGGGGAGCATCTTGTTGCCTTGCTGGCCGATGAACAGGTTGCCGTGGATACCGTTGACGCCAAAGACTGGACCCGGCAGAACCTGCATGTCCACGTTGAGTCCAGCGGGGAGCAGTATCGTTTCGTTATGCCAGGCGCCAGGCTGAGCGACGATGAGTTTCGTCAGTTGGAAGAGAAGGTGCTAACCATTGAAAGCGGCTCGCTGCTGGTCATCAGCGGTAGCCTGCCGCCAGGTGTCAAAACAGAAAAGCTGACAGCACTGGTTGATGCCGTACTTCAGCGCGGCATTCGCTGCATTGTCGACAGTTCAGGCGAAGCCCTGCAGGCGGCATTAGAACCCGGACAACTTGAGCTGGTTAAGCCTAACCAGAAAGAGCTGAGTGCGCTTGTTAATCGCGAACTTAGCCAGCCGGATGACGTGCGTACTGCCGCTGAAGAACTGGTTCGCAGCGGCAAAGCGCACCGCGTTGTCGTCTCTCTCGGTCCTCAGGGTGCGCTGGCCGTCGACAAGACGGGCTTTGTGCAGGTTGTTCCGCCCCCAATGAAGAGCCAGAGCACCGTTGGCGCAGGCGACAGTATGGTCGGCGCGATGGCGCTGAAGCTGGCGCAGGGCGCATCACTTCTGGAGATGACGCGCTATGGCGTCGCGGCGGGGAGTGCCGCCACCATCAATCAGGGAACGCGCCTGTGTTCGCTTGCCGATACGCAGAAAATCGTCGATTACCTGTCACGAAGCTAACCGATATATCCCCCTCCTGGCGGAGGGGGATATCTGTGGAAGTCGCCAAATATGGCGTATCGACTATGCTAAAAAAACTTTCAGGATAACAACGAGGTGAATTATGAGCAGTGGTGATATCACCCGCTACGTCGTGACCATCAGCCTTCATGAAGCATCGCTGACCGAGCTTAACGAGCTCAACAATGCCTTTACACGGGCGAATTTCCTGCTCACGCTAACGGATGACGAAGGTCATATTCATGATTTAGGCACCCTGGCGTTTGGCCTGATCGCAGCCCTGAGTGAAGAAGAGGTGCATGCGCTGGCCGCCAGCCTGGTGGAAAGCGTGACCGACAAGCCTGCCGACATCACCGTGGAGACGTGGGAACGCTGGCAGAAAAAAGAACAATAAGTGCCCTGCATGAAATTAATCCGCTCAGGTGTGCGTTAGTTCGTATTTTTTTACCGCAGTTATGCGCTAACTTTATGATCTGGCAGACAACATGGGAGAGTCAACATGTGGCAGGCTATCAGTCATCTTTTACATGAGCAATTGGGTGAAGGTGAAATTGAACTGCGTAACGAGCTGCCGGGCGGGGAAATTCACGCCGCGTGGCATTTACGCTACGCAGGACGCGATCTGTTCGTTAAATGCGACGAGCGAGAGCTGCTCCCGATTTTTACCGCTGAAGCCGATCAGCTTGAACTGTTGTCCCGCAGTAAAACGGTGACGGTACCTGAGGTGCTGGCCGTGGGCAGTGACCGGGACTACAGCTTTCTGGTGATGGACTATCTCCCTGCCCGCCCGTTGGACGCCCATAATGCCTTTATTCTCGGGCAACAGTTAGCGCGCCTGCACCAGTGGAGCGACCAGCCCCAGTTTGGTCTCGACTTCGACAACGACCTTTCCACCACACCGCAGCCCAATGCCTGGCAGCGCCGCTGGTCGACGTTCTTTGCCGAGCAGCGCATCGGATGGCAGCTTGAGCTGGCCGCAGAGAAAGGGCTGGAATTTGGCAACATTGATGCCATCGTCGAGCATGTGCAACAGCGCCTGGCCTCCCACCAGCCTCAGGCGTCTTTACTGCACGGTGATTTATGGTCCGATAACTGCGCGCTGGGCCCCAACGGCCCGTATATCTTCGACCCGGCTTGCTACTGGGGCGACAGAGAGTGCGATTTGGCCATGTTGCCCCTGCATCCCGAACAACCGCCGCAAATATACGATGGCTATCAGTCTGTCTCCCCTCTGCCGCCGGACTTCCTTGAGCGCCAGCCCGTGTATCAGCTCTATACGCTGATGAACCGAGCCATTCTTTTTGGCGGGCAACATCTGGTCAACGCCCAGCGTGCGCTTGAACGCGTGCTTGCGGCTTAAAGACAAAACGGGTGGCCTTGCCGCCACCCTAATTCGTTACAGAAAACCGAGCAGTGAGAAGAAGAAATATCCCGCCACGATGATGATAACCGGCAGGATATAGAGCGGGAAAATTTGCAGGAAAATGGTGTGACGAGGCACCACAATGCGGGATTCAATCTGCTCCCGGCTCATTCCTTCAGGACCTTTCGCCTTCTCAAGGATAAGCTGATCTTCCACCCCTTCGCGTAAAAAACGGGTCTGGCGACTCATTCGTGCGCCCGATGCCTGCAGAGCCATCGCAATAAAAATCAGCGCATAGATAATCCAGAACCCAACATTCAGCTGCTGGTGAAAGTCCGGCGTTGGCGAGTTGAACCAGAAGACGTTCAGGAACGGGGTATTAAACCGCACCATCTCAATCATGACATGCGCAAAATCAAGCATTACCGCATTAATGCCCGGCTGTTTTTCGCTGTGATCGTACATAAACTTCAGCACGGATATCAGCGTAGAAATGACGGCGGGAATAAAAATCACCCAGCCTGCAATACGTTTTAAGACAGCAATGCGTCCAGCTTGTTGATACGTCATCAGTTCCTCTTCATAAAGACGCGTGATTTGAGCCTAAGTCTACCTGCTGGACATCAATTTCGCCCGCTCTTTAAAAGCAATATGCTAAATTGCAGACTGTGCTTAGCACTTATCGTCTGTCGAACACCTGGATAAGGAGACGTTGTGATGTCGACACCGCGCCAGATACTTGCCGCTATTTTTGACATGGATGGATTACTGATTGATTCCGAGCCGTTGTGGGATCGCGCCGAGCTGGACGTGATGGCCAGCCTGGGCGTTGATATCAGTCGCCGTAATGAACTTCCCGACACGCTGGGCCTGCGTATTGATATGGTCGTTGACCTGTGGTACGCCCAACAGCCGTGGGTTGGGCCCGATCGCGACGAAGTCACCTCGCGTATTATCAGCCGCGCCATCGCGCTGGTGGAGGAGAACAAGCCGCTCTTGCCGGGCGTACATGAGGCTGTCGCGCT
Organism: Enterobacter sp. 22499; assembly: GCF_052044815.1. Lineage (NCBI taxonomy): Bacteria > Pseudomonadati > Pseudomonadota > Gammaproteobacteria > Enterobacterales > Enterobacteriaceae > Enterobacter > Enterobacter sp. 22499. The sequence goes on from NZ_JBQENR010000001.1 coordinate 585,855, forward strand.
GTGCAAGTCTCAGGGGCTGAAGGTTGGCCTGGCTTCCGCTTCACCGCTGCATATGCTGGAAAAAGTGCTGATCATGTTTGAGCTGCGCGACAGTTTTGACGCCCTGGCGTCTGCGGAAAAACTGCCCTACAGCAAGCCGCATCCGCAGGTCTATATGGACTGCGCCGCGAAGCTGGGTCTTGATCCGCTTACCTGCGTCGCGCTGGAAGATTCAGTAAACGGCATGGTGGCCTCCAAAGCCGCGCGTATGCGCTCCATTGTGGTGCCCGATGAAGAAAACCGCCACGATCCGCGGTATGCTCTTGCCGACGTTAAGCTGAATTCGCTGGCTGAACTGACGGTACAACACCTGCGCGGCGAATAGCGCCCCTCCTACAGGCAGCGTCATGCTGCCTGATAAAAACAAAACACAGTTTCATTTTGTTTGCTTTTCTCATCCCTGCCTCCTATCTTTAACGTCAACACGACGATAACCAGCTTCTGAGGCGCGTATGATACTGGACACCTTTACTCTTTCAGGCAAAGTAGCCCTCATCACCGGGTGCGATACCGGTCTTGGGCAAGGCATGGCTATTGCGCTGGCGCAGGCAGGTTGCGATATCGTTGGGGTAAATCGCAAAGCTCCAGAGAAAACGGCCAGCGCCATCACCGCCCTGGGAAGACGTTTTGTGGCTATTCGGGCCGATCTGAGCCAGCAGGAAAATCTTCAGTACGTCGTGGACACCGCCGTGGCGGAGATGGGACGAATTGATATTCTGGTGAACAATGCCGGGACGATTCGCCGGGAGGAGGCTCTGACGTTCAGCGAAAAAGACTGGGATGACGTTATGAACCTGAATCTCAAGTCGCTCTTTTTCCTCTCTCAGGCGGTCGCTAAGCGATTTATCACCCAGGGCCAGGGCGGCAAAATTATCAATATCGCCTCTATGCTCTCCTTTCAGGGCGGCATTCGCGTGCCGTCGTATACCGCCTCGAAAAGCGGCGTACTGGGGATCACGCGCCTGCTGGCAAATGAGTGGGCGCTACATGGCATCAACGTGAATGCCATCGCGCCGGGCTACATGGCGACGAACAACACGCAGCAGCTGCGCGATAACGAACAGCGTAACGCGGAGATCCTTGACCGCATCCCGGCGGGTCGATGGGGAGTACCGGATGACCTTCAGGGGCCGGTCGTCTTTTTAGCCTCCCCCGCATCAGATTACGTGAATGGTCACACCTTAGCCGTCGACGGCGGCTGGCTGGCGCGCTGAGGCGCCTTTGTGACAAACAGTTACACCGTCACCTCTTTCGCCCACTGTATAAAAACCCTATACTGTATAAATTGACAGTTTCGTGGGTTTTATCATGACGGCGGAAGGCCACCTGCTTTTTTCAATTGCGTGCGCAGTATTTGCCAAAAACGCAGAACTTACTCCCGTGCTTGCACAGGGAGACTGGTGGCATATTGTCCCTTCCGCCGTTTTAACCTGTCTGCTGCCCGATATTGACCACCCAAAATCCTTCCTCGGACAGCGCCTGAAGTGGGTGTCGAAGCCCATCGCCCGCGCGTTCGGCCACCGCGGGTTTACCCACAGCCTGCTGGCCGTTTTTGGTCTGCTCACGCTTTTCTATTTAAAAGTCCCTGAAAGCTGGATAGTGCCGGGCGATGCCATTCAGGGCATGGTGCTGGGTTATTTAAGCCATATCCTCGCCGATATGCTGACGCCCGCAGGCGTGCCGCTGCTGTGGCCCTGCCGCTGGCGTTTCCGTTTTCCAATCCTTGCGCCGCAAAAAGGGAATCAGCTTGAACGCGTGCTGTGCATGGCGCTGTTCGCCTACGCCGTCTGGATGCCGCAAACCTTGCCCGAAAACAGTGCAGTGCGCTGGTCTTCCCAGATGATCAATTCGCTGCAATTTCAGTTCAATCGTTTTATTCATCACCAGATTGAACAGTAAACCAACAAAATCATTCCATTTGTCATAAACCATTCCATTTGGATATAAGCGCCACATCACACTTCTGCTAACCTTCCGCCAACAGGATCGGGAAAAACCGATCCCACATAATAAATCAGGAGAACGGGGATGAATTTTCCACTCATCGCGAACATAGTCGTGTTCGTCGTATTACTATTGCTTCTCGCGCAGGCGCGCCACAAACAGTGGAGCCTGGCGAAAAAAGTACTGGTCGGTCTGGTCATGGGTGTGGCGTTTGGTCTGGCCTTACACGCCGTCTACGGCTCCGATAGTCCGGTACTGAAAGAGTCCATTCAGTGGTTCAACATTGTCGGTAACGGCTACGTCCAGCTGCTGCAGATGATCGTTATGCCGCTGGTGTTCGCCTCTATTCTGAGTGCCGTAGCCCGTCTGCACAACGCAACTCAGCTGGGTAAAATCAGCTTTCTGACCATTGGTACGCTGCTCTTTACCACGCTGATTGCCGCGCTGGTGGGGGTGCTGGTTACCAACCTGTTTGGCCTGACCGCCGAAGGTCTGGTTCAGGGTACCGCTGAAACGGCGCGTCTGACCGCAATTCAAACCAACTACGTGGGTAAAGTGGCTGATCTGACGGTTCCGCAGATGGTCCTCTCCTTCATTCCGAAGAACCCGTTTGCTGACCTGACCGGTGCAAGCCCAACCTCTATCATCAGCGTGGTGATCTTCGCGGCATTCCTGGGCGTGGCTGCGCTTAAGCTGCTGAAAGACGACGCGCCGAAAGGCGAACGCGTGCTGACGGCGATTGATACCCTGCAAAGCTGGGTGATGAAGCTGGTCCGTCTGGTCATGCAGCTGACGCCATACGGCGTTCTGGCACTGATGACTAAAGTGGTAGCCGGCTCTAACCTACAGGACATCATTAAGCTGGGCAGCTTCGTTGTCGCCTCTTATCTGGGCCTGGGCATTATGTTCGTGGTGCACGGTATCCTGCTGGGCGTGAACGGCGTCAGCCCGCTGAAATACTTCCGCAAAGTATGGCCGGTACTGACCTTTGCCTTCACCAGCCGTTCCAGCGCAGCGTCTATTCCGCTGAACGTTGAAGCACAGACCCGTCGTCTGGGCGTGCCGGAATCTATCGCCAGCTTCTCTGCCTCCTTTGGTGCTACCATCGGTCAGAACGGCTGCGCGGGTCTCTACCCGGCGATGCTGGCGGTGATGGTTGCCCCAACCGTGGGTATCAACCCGCTGGATCCGGTCTGGATCGCCACGCTGGTCGGGATTGTTACCATCAGCTCCGCCGGCGTTGCAGGTGTCGGCGGCGGTGCAACCTTCGCCGCGCTGATTGTGCTGCCCGCGCTGGGCCTGCCCGTCACGCTGGTCGCCCTGCTGATTTCCGTTGAACCGCTGATCGACATGGGCCGTACCGCGCTGAATGTGAGTGGCTCCATGACTGCCGGTACGCTGACCAGCCAGTGGCTAAAGCAGACCGACAAAGCCATTCTGGAAAGTGAAGACGACGCCGAGCTGGCGCACCGTTAATCTCGATAGAAATAAAAAAACCGCCTGATGGCGGTTTTTTTATGGCTGTTATTCTTCAACCTCTTCATCCTGGCGGATTTGCGTCGCCCATCGCTGGGCTGACTCCGGCACGGAAAACGCCGGCGACCGGCGGAAATGTTCCCCCATCAGGACAAAAGCCACATATTTACCGCGAAGCAGCCAGACATCACGAAAACCATCCACTTTCAGGGCATGGTCAGGCGGCGCGGGCTCAACGCGGGGCACATAGCTAATAACCTGGCGGTTTTGTTGACGAAGAGGTTTCATAAGCGACGGATTCACTAAAGCAAATTCTTGAAGCAGGAAAATTCTATGATAGCCGATCCTGCTGCCTTACGTCGCGCTCCGAGTGGGTGAGATGGCTCCTTTCGTTAATAACGTCATGTGAAAAACGCTTAGTTAGCGAGCTATCTCACGACATTGTTCTATCCTTAATAGGGTTTTTAGCAATGGATAAAGGAGAAGCGTGCAATGTCGAACAAAGATAAATCACATCAATCACCGATTCATGGCACTGAAGAATCTCAACCGGGTATGGACTCTCTCGCCCCTGCTGACGGCTCTCACCGCCCCTCGCCGGGCCCATCAGCCCCTGGCGAACAACCAACCGCGCCGGGAAGCATGAAATCGCCGGACACCGGAAACGAGAAGCTGAAATCGCTTGAGCCACACCGTAAAGGCGGTGAAGGTTTTGCACTCACCACCAATCAGGGCGTGCGCATTGCTGACGATCAAAACTCCCTTCGCGCAGGCGCGCGCGGGCCGACCCTGCTGGAAGATTTCATCCTGCGGGAAAAAATTACCCATTTTGACCACGAGCGAATTCCGGAACGCATCGTTCACGCGCGCGGTTCTGCGGCGCACGGCTACTTCCAGCCCTATAAAAGCCTGAAAGCGATCACCAAAGCGGATTTCCTCTCCGACCCGGATAAAATCACGCCGGTCTTTGTGCGTTTCTCCACCGTGCAGGGTGGCGCAGGTTCGGCAGACACGGTGCGTGATATCCGCGGCTTTGCCACCAAGTTTTATACCGAAGAGGGTATTTTCGATCTGGTGGGCAATAACACCCCGGTGTTTTTCATTCAGGATGCGCATAAATTTCCTGACTTTGTCCATGCGGTAAAACCGGAGCCCCACTGGGCCATACCCCAGGGACAAAGTGCGCACGATACCTTCTGGGACTATGTCTCCCTGCAGCCTGAAACCTTACACAACGTGATGTGGGCGATGTCCGACCGTGGGATCCCGCGCAGCTATCGCACGATGGAAGGGTTCGGTATTCATACCTTCCGCATGATCAACGCGGAAGGAAAAGCCACGTTTGTGCGCTTCCACTGGAAGCCGGTAGCGGGCAAAGCCTCGCTGGTATGGGACGAGGCGCAGAAGCTCACCGGGCGCGATCCGGACTTCCATCGCCGCGAACTGTGGGAATCCATTGAAGCGGGTGACTTCCCGGAATATGAACTGGGCTTACAGCTGATCCCGGAAGAAGACGAGTTTAAGTTCGATTTCGACCTGCTTGACCCGACAAAACTCATTCCTGAGGAGCTGGTGCCCGTTCAGCTGGTGGGGAAAATGGTGCTTAACCGCAACCCGGATAATTTCTTTGCCGAAAACGAGCAGGCCGCGTTCCACCCGGGCCACATCGTCCCCGGACTGGATTTCACCAACGATCCGCTCTTACAGGGACGTCTGTTCTCGTATACCGATACGCAGATTAGCCGTCTTGGCGGGCCGAACTTCCACGAGATCCCAATTAACCGCCCAACCTGCCCGTACCATAACTTCCAGCGCGACGGGATGCACCGTCAGGATATTGATACCAACCCGGCAAACTATGAGCCGAACTCCATCAACGACAACTGGCCGCGAGAAACCCCGCCGGGGCCGAAACGCGGCGGATTCGAATCGTACCAGGAGCGTATCGACGGCAACAAAATTCGCGAGCGCAGCCCCTCGTTCGGTGAGTATTACGCCCACCCTCGCCTGTTCTGGAACAGCCAGACGCCGATTGAGCAACAGCACATCATCGGCGGCTTTAGCTTCGAACTGAGCAAAGTGGTGCGCACCTACATCCGCGAGCGCGTGGTCGATCAGCTGGCGCACATTGATATTCAGCTTGCCCAGAGCGTGGCGGATAACCTTGGTATCACACTAACGGACGAACAGCGTAACCTTGCGCCACCGAAAGAGGTTAACGGCGTGAAGAAAGATCCATCGCTGAGCCTGTATGCGGTGCCGGGTGGTTCAATTAAGGGCCGCGTAGTCGCCATCCTGCTGAACGACAAAACCCGCGCCAGCGACGTGCTGGGGATTATGCAGGCGCTAAAAACCCAAGGCGTACACGCCAAACTGCTCTATTCCCGCATGGGTGAAGTGACGGCTGATGACGGCTCCGTGCTGCCGGTCGCGGCGACCTTTGCCGGCGCGCCGTCGCTGACCGTCGATGCGGTGATTGTGCCGTGCGGGGATATTGCCAGCCTGCTGACCAACGGCGACGCCGTCTATTATCTGCTGGAAGCCTATAAGCACCTGAAGCCCATTGCGCTGTCCGGCGACGCACGACAGTTTAAAGCACAGCTGAAGGTTGCCGATCAGGGTGAGGACGGCATTGTCGAGGGCGATAGCGTGGACGATGCGTTTATGACGAAGCTGTTTGATTTGCTCGCCGCGCACCGCGTCTGGTCGCGCAGCAGTAAGATCGATCAGATTCCGGCATAAAAACCATTCCCGGTTGTGCGGCCTGATGCCCTCACCCCGCCCCTCTCCCACGGGAGAGGGAGAAAACAATAAAAACGGTAACCCAGGTTACCGTTTTGCTTTTACCTCGCCACCCGGCACTTCTTACAGATCCCCAAACGTCCCCAACCGATACCCACGCTCGGCAATGGCGTATTTCAGCGACGGCGACGTCAGGACATCCAGCTCCGCCAGGCGCGGCCAGCAGTAGGCGCTCTTACGCACGGTGTTATCGACAAAGGCAGGATGCGCCATGACCTCCAGCGACCGTTCCCCCCGCGCGGCGGAATCATCCAGCACCTTCAGGAACAGCGCTTCGTCGATCTCGTCACCGTAAAAGGCACTGCTGAACCCCTCTGTTGTTGTCACGGCACAGTCCGGCACGCCCTGCGCCTCACGATCCACGCGCATCGCCACGCTTTTGCGTTGGGCAAACGCCGCAACAATCGGGAAAATCGCCGGGATCATGTGCACATGATGGTGGCTGTCGATGTGCGTCGGCGCCTTGCCAAAAAGATCAACAAAGCGGTTGTACTGGCAGTCCAGCTCACGGGCAATCTCTTCGAGCGGCAGAGCGTCCTGCTCCGCCAGTTCCCAAATCCATTTGCCCAGCAGACCGTCACGCGTCAGGCCCGGCATGGGCGAAAGCGGCATCCCGAGCGTCAGCACAAAATGCATGCCGACACCCAGCTCTGGCACCTCGCGGCTCAGCTGCGCCGCGTGTTCAACCGCTTCACCGTTCACCAGTGCCGTTGTAGAGGTCACTACCCCGCGGCGACAGGCTTCAATAATGCCGTAGTTCTGGCCTTTCGAAAGGCCAAAGTCATCAGCATTAACGATCAGCAGGTTTTCCATTGTGCGTCCTCTCAGTGTTGTTTGAACTTCAGCTTCTCAATCGTGGCGGCAAAGTTCGGCAACCATTTTTCATGCGCCAGGATCATCTCGCTGGCCAACTGCTCCGCATCGCGGTCGGAATGCACCAGCGGGCTGAGGTTCAGCGCCAGAAGCACGTCATTGAGTTCACCGCTCAGCGCCGCGTTGCTCGCCGCCACTTCAAAGCCTTTGATGGTGTGGATCAGGCCCATAACTTTGTCGTCGAAGTGGGTGATACGTGGATGCGGTTTAGCCCCCTCGCGCCCCAGAATGCAGGTCATCTCGACGGCCCAGTCCGCCGGGATATTGTCGATATGGCCGTGATGCGGCACGTTAACATAGTGCTCCGCCTGCTTGTCGTTGTAGATGGCGTTGATCACTTCACACGCTGCATCGGAGTAATAGGCCCCACCGCGCTGCTCAAGCGCTTTCGGTTTGACGTTCAGGTTCGGATCTTTATATAAATCGAACAACTGCTTCTCAACTTTCTGAACGATTTGCGCACGCGCGCCGCCCTTATAGTACTCGCCCATTTCGATAGCCAGCATCTCTTTCTGCTTGAAGTAGTAAAGCAGGTATGAGCACGGCAGCAGATTCAGCGAGCGGATCAGCCCTTCGCTGAACGGCAGGTCAAAGATGTTCTTCACGGAGGCCGCGGTCAGGCGACCGGAAGCCACGCCGTCGAGCAGTTCGGCAAAGCGCGATTTTCCGTTCACGATGACGTCTTTAATGAACACCATGTGGTTCAGGCCGAACAGATCGATTGAGAGATCGTCACTGTCGGTCAGCTCCAGCACGTCGCGGATAAACATCTTCATGCCGATCGGGATATTACAGACGCCGATAAAGCGTTTGAAATTGGTATGACGATATACCGCCTCGGTCACCATTCCGGCCGGGTTAGTGAAGTTAATCACCCACGCGTTCGGGCAGATCTCTTGCACATCTTTGACGATGTCGAAAATCACCGGAATGGTACGCAGGCCTTTGAACAGGCCGCCCGCGCCGTTGGTCTCCTGCCCCAGGTAGCCGTGGCTCAGCGGAATACGCTCGTCCAGCTCGCGCGCTTTTAGCTGGCCGACGCGCAGCTGAGTGGTAACGAAATCCGCATCTTTCAGCGCCAGGCGACGATCGAGGGATTTATGCACGGTCATCGGCACGCCCGCTTTCTCAACCATGCGCTTGCACAGGTCGAAAATAATATCCAGCTTCTCCTGACCTTCCTCAACGTCCACCAGCCATAATTCGCTGACCGGTAATTCATGATAACGTTTCAGAAAACCTTCGAGTAATTCCGGGGTATAGCTGCTGCCGCCACCAATGGTTACGACTTTTAATTTCTTTTGCATAATATCTCCCTTAGCGTATCAGGTTAATCGCCTGCAAGGTATAGCGTACTCTTCCCGCTATTTGGGCAAGCCATTAAAGCAATATTTATGGCGGGTAATCCGCCGAAAGTTAATTAATTACCGTTAAATTCTTCCGGTAGCTGTTCGGTGTGAATGAGGTCAACTTCTTAAAAGTTTTAATAAACAGGCTGGGACTGCTATATCCTGACTCATAGGCAATATCGGTGACAGAATAGTTGGTAATCTCCAGCTGTTTTTTGGCAAAATTAATGCGGATTTCATTAATTATTTGCACCGGCGTTTTACGATAATAACGCTGCGTTGCGCGGGTCAGATATTCCTGGGATTTCCCCGAGAGGGATACCATATTTTCCAGCGCATTTTCGCTGAACTGGCCTTTATCGTGCATCAGTTCCACGGTGCTGCGCAGCCACTGTGGAACATCATCCGTCACCTGCTGCTCTTCACGGTGATGCCGCAACCGGTTCATCACGTAGAAGGTCACCGTTTCAATAAATTCATCAAACTCATTGTCGCGGAAGTTAAGCGAGGCGATGACCGTTTCAATCCAGGTCATGAACTCGTTTTTCACACGATATACCTGGGACGCCACAAAGCAGAACGGCACCAGCGGCAGATAGTGCTTCTCAAAGAAGCGTCTGCTGACGCCCACGTTCAGAATGCGGGTCGCGCCAAATTCGTAAAAGCTCTGGTGATAGGAACCCATCGGCAGGAAGACAAAATCCCCTCGCTCCAGCAGGACGCGCTTACCGTTGATCTCCTGGTAGTAGCGGCCGGTCAGAACAATCGTGAACTCATAGTAGTCATGCTGGTGCAGACCGCTGGCGCTCTCCGTCTTGTTGTAGATAACCACGTGAAAATTTTTGCCATTAAACAGTTGCTGTTCAAATGCGGTTTTGATTTCCATCGTGCTGACCTCCTGCTGCTCAATCCGACCTAGTGCATTTTCTCGTGAAGCTCAATCAACTCCGCCACCAGCTCACGCGCCAGCATGGACGTCATCAGGTGATCCTGAGCGTGTACCAGCACCAGGCTGACCTTCATCTTCCCTTCGCCCTGGTCGCTTTCAATCAGCTTTGTCTGCACCAGGTGCGCTTCGTTCAGCGCCGTGCGGGACTGCTCCATCATGGTTTTCGCGGCGGCGAAATCTCCCTGCTTGGCCTGCTTCAGTGCGGCATACGCCAGGCTGCGCGCCTGCCCGGAGTTGATGATGAGGCCCATCACCACTTCTTCGAGATCGTTCTCTGCGGCTTCGTCTGCGACGATACTATCCAAATCTAACATGTTTTAGCTCCTTGTGGCTGGCGCGGGCTTCCCCGCGCCGGTCAATCTTAGAATTTCAGTGAGAGGGCAATTTCCTCTTCGCTCTCTTCTTCATCAATGATGGTGGCAGCTTTGTTCGCAATCGCCACGAACGGCATGTACAGCAGGGTGGCAATCCCGAGGTTGAATATCGCCAGCAGGAAGGCCGCGACGCTACCGTTGGTGTTAAAGAAGGCGCCCAGACCTGCCGGCATGGTCCACGGAGCAATGTTGGTGATCGGTGGAATAATACCCATGTAGTAGGCCGTCAGGGTGATCGCTGCCAGCAGCGGCTGCACCAGGATGAACGGGATAAACATTACCGGGTTCATGATGATTGGCAGACCGAACAGAATCGGCTCGTTAATCTGGAAGATGCCTGATGGCAGGGCCAGTTTCGCCACCTGACGATAGTCAGCGCGACGAGAGACAATAAAGACCGCGATGATCAGACCCAGGGTCGCCCCGGTACCACCCAGGAAGATATAGGAGTCAAGCATCGGCTTCGCCCACACATGGAAGGTTTTACCTGCCGCCAGCGCCGCGTCAACGGAACCGTACTGCTGGTAAAGCGCAACGTTTTCCAGTGCCCATGGGGTCATAATTCCGCTGTCCAGCGCGGCCAGTGCCAGTGAACCATGCACGCCGAAGAACCACAGCAGAGAGGTGAAAATCACATACGCCCAACCGACCACGCCACCCATCGACGCCAGCGGCGTAGAGATAGAGTCCATGATGATCTGGTGGAAGTTCGTGCCCCAGTGAGAGAGCGCCCAGGCGATAATCCCCATGATGGAGAGGATAATAAAGCCTGGGATCAACGCGGAAAATGAACGAGAAACGGAGGCCGGCACGCTATCCGGCAGGCGGATAACCCAGTTGCGACGGATAATAAAGGTGAACATTTCTGCCACCACCAGGCCGATAACAATACCGGAGATGATGTTGGCTCCGCCCAGCCAGTTTGCGCCAACGGCGTAGGCTTCACCCACGCTGTAAGGCGTGACGGTCATAAACGCGGCAACGGATAATAATCCGGCGGCCAGCGGATCCACTTTCCGCTCTTCAGCCAGCGCCATCCCAATAAAGAAAGGCGCCATCAGCGACATAATACCCAACGTACCGTTATATACGTTGCCGCCGATGGCTTTAAAACCATTAAGGGTTTCAATAGTGGAAGCGTCTAACCGAATTCCTAATGAATAAAAGAAGGAACCTTCACCAAAGCTCAGAAAAACGTTGTTAATTAAAACGAACATGGCCCCGGCCAGCGTCAACGGCATTAATTTAATAAAACCGTTTTTGATGGCATTAACGTGAGGCTGCTTTCCTATTTTAACAGCAAAAGGAAGGAGTACCTTTTCAAGTGAAGCGATGACTTTACTCATAGGAAAATACCCTTAAATGCCGTAACGCATGTTACGGCGTAATTGTGTGTGAAATAACTCTTTGACGGGAAAAATAAAAATTAATTAGCAGCTTTTTTAATGGCTGCCACAGCAGCTTTAAGTACACCTAAACCATCGATCTTGCCGTACAGCCCCGAGTCGATCACCTCGACCGGTTTATTCGGTAGCAGTCGTTGAATTTCGGGCAACATATAGGCAATTTGCGGCCCCAGTAACACAACATCGGCTTTCTGGCCTTTTTCGCCCGCCAGCGTTTCCGGAAACGCTTCAATCACCACAGGAACTTCATACTTTTCAGCCTGCGCGCGCATCTTTGACACCAGAAGCGAGGTTGACATGCCCGCTGAGCAGAACAGGTAGATATGTTTCTTTTCCATCATAATTTCCCTCTTGTATGACTACCTGCCGTCGCGCTATCACTCGACTCGCTGTCCCGGCAGACAGGTAGCTTGCGTACTGTTGTTTATCGTTGAAGTGAGTATACGCAATGGTACAGAGGGGAGATAATTCTGGATAGGCCTAAATTGTCTCTCATTGACCTGGCTTGTTGACTACCTTCACATTTCAGGCAAATAATTCGCGCAAAGAAATAAGATTAACGTATGAATAAAAAAACCGGCCCAGAGGCCGGTTTGTTAACATCTTCAGGCAAGCAGGGTTACTGCGCCTTAGGTGCCTGCGGATCGGTGTCGTATTCAGCACAGGTCTGATAGCCGGAGTTAATCACATGTCCGGTATCATCCAGCGCGACGAAGTAAGTTTCTGCCTTACCATCACGTTGACCCAGGATATAAGTCTGACACGTACCGCGCGCGTGAATCATGGTCACTTCAGAAGAAGGCTTGCCGGCGATCGCAGCCACCTGCGAACGTGTCATCCCTTTTTTAACGTCTTTAACCACGGGCTGGGTAAACTGATCCTTGGTGCGATCGTAAGCCGTACACCCTGCCAGCATCGTCAGTACCGCCGCTGCGCTAAGAATTCCTGCTACGTTCTTGTTCATATTCCGTCCTCTTGTTTATCAGCATGTTATCTAAGCATGGGATAAAAAGTACTATTGTTCAACTTTGTGATTTACGCCAGACGAATTTCGGAAAATTCTAATAAAACAACGATAAGCTGCTAAATCGCCGCAAATTAACGCACTCGAAACTGTGATCCTTGTCGTTTTCCGCCCAAAGGGTTAGTTTTAACAGTTAACACATTCTGTTTATGTTCTGCATACGGAGGGCATGATGGCTCTGCAACAAGAGATTATTCAGGCGCTGGGCGCTAAGCCTGCGATAGATGCACAGGAAGAGATCCGCCGCAGCGTGGATTTTTTAAAGTCGTACTTAAAAAAGAACGCTTTCCTGAAATCCCTGGTGCTGGGCATCAGCGGCGGGCAGGACTCTACCCTGACGGGTAAACTCTGCCAGATGGCGATTTCAGAGCTTCGTGAAGAGACGGGCGACGAAGCGCTGCAGTTTATCGCCGTGCGTCTGCCTTATGGGGTTCAGGCGGACGAACAGGACTGCCAGGACGCCATCGCGTTCATCCAGCCCGATCGCGTGCTTACCGTCAATATCAAAGGCTCGGTGCTGGCAAGCGAGCAGGCGCTGCGCGAAGCGGGCATTGAATTAAGTGATTTTGTGCGCGGCAACGAGAAAGCGCGCGAGCGCATGAAAGCGCAGTACAGCATCGCCGGGATGACCAAAGGCGTTGTGGTAGGCACCGACCATGCGGCAGAAGCGATCACCGGTTTCTTCACCAAATACGGCGATGGCGGCACCGACATCAACCCGATTTTCCGTCTCAACAAGCGTCAGGGCAAGCAGCTGCTCGCCGCGCTGGGCTGCCCTGAGCATCTGTACAAGAAAGCGCCAACCGCGGATCTGGAAGACGATCGCCCTTCCCTGCCGGATGAAGCGGCCCTTGGCGTCACCTATGACAACATTGATGATTATCTGGAAGGCAAAACGCTGGATGAAGGTACCGCGAAAATTATCGAGGGCTGGTACCTGAAAACCGAGCACAAGCGCCACACGCCAATTACGGTGTTTGACGATTTCTGGAAATAAACGCAAAACGTTAATCTTTGCTCCCTCTCCCCTTTAGGGAGAGGGCATCACGCCACCCGGCTCTTTTTTAACCACAGCACACCTGCTACACTGTATACCTGAACAGTATATGGAGCAGTATGTGAGCAGGCGTCAATCAGCCCCGCGTCTTGAGTTTGAAGCGGCGGCTATCTATGAATATCCCGAACATCTTCGCCCCTGGCTTGAGGCGCTGCCTAAACAGCCGGGCGTGTACATCTTTCACGGTGAAAGCGAGACCCTGCCGCTCTACATCGGCAAAAGCGTTAACATTCGCAGCCGGGTGTTATCCCACCTGCGCACCCCGGACGAGGCCGCCATGCTGCGCCAGTCGCGACGCATTACCTGGTTCCAGACGGCGGGAGAAATGGGCGCGCTGTTGCTGGAAGCCCGGCTGATAAAAGAGCAGCAGCCGCTCTTCAATAAGCGCCTGCGCCGCAACCGCCAGCTCTGCTCCCTGCAGATCGCCGACGGCAAGCCGCAGGTCGTCTACGCCCGCGAGGTCGATTTCTCCCACGCCCCGAATCTCTTCGGGCTGTTCGCAAACAAGCGTGCCGCCCTACAGTCTCTGCAGGCGCTCGCGGACGAGCTGCAGCTTTGCTATAGCCTTTTAGGGCTAGAGGGCACCACGCGGGGCCGCGCCTGTTTCCGCTCCGCTCTGAAGCGCTGCGCAGGCGCCTGCTGCGGAAAAGAGAGCGTTGAGGCGCATCACGCCCGGCTCCTCGCGGGCCTGGCCGGGATCAGCGTCAACTGCTGGCCGTGGGACGGCGCCGTTGCGCTAAAAGAAGTGGGTGAAACCATGACGCAGTATCACATCGTCAATAACTGGCTCTGGCTGGGGGCGGTCGATGATTTAAGCGACGCGGCAACCCTGCTGCGCACCCCCGCGGGATTCGACCACGACGGCTACAAAATCCTCTGCAAGCCCGTATTAGCGGGCAAGTTCGAGATCATCGCGCTCAGTGACCCGGCAGCCAGTTAATTTCACTGAACAGCAGGGTGCCCTGAGACTCCAGCAGACGCAGAGTATGGGTCCCCTCCTGCCAACTGGCGCCCTGATCGGCCGTGAGCAATTTATCACCCAATTGCCACGCCCCGCTTAATACAAACACCACGCCCCCGCGCGAGCCAAAGGTGGTAAAAGTACGATCGGCAACCCGCACCTTCGCCTGACAGCAGTCGCGCCGGGTCATGATGTTGAAATCCATCGCCATCCTGCCATCGGAAAGCAGCGCCTTCACCGGCAAATCGCCAGCAAAACTGTAAGGCTGATGCTGTTTAAGGGTATGGCAGAACGCCTGACCGGCATCCAGCGTCACCTCCCCGCCTTCCAGCAGGGTAATGACCCGGTCGACACCGGGAAACGAGGAGAATTCGCCGTTGCTGGCGATGGTCGCGATACTGGCACGCCAGTAAAAATCGCGCGTCGCGGGAGGGATACAGCAAATTTCTCGCGTTTCGCCAGCACCATTGCGCCAGAGGCTGACCGGCATCTTACGAATATCAAAGAACTCCATCACCACTCCTGAATGGCACAACCCGTGCCAGGGCAAGGATATCGCTACCCCTGCAGTCTTGTTTGTTATCGTTAGGTATTCACAGACACAGTATCGGCAGCAGAGCGGGCAGGCCTTAGCGGAACGTTAATAAAAATGCTAACGCCATGACTCTACAGACATTCTCTGAAGCGACTACAGGAGAATACCGCGCTGGCGGCGGCAGGCAAGAGGGCAGAATAGAAAAACCGCCGGTCCTGTCCACAGCGATTTCGCTTTTGTGGACAGGATCCCGGCGGTCTTAAGAGAGTGAACCGATTATTCGGTTGGTGCTGGCATTTTACCTTCCATCGCCGGACGTTCTGTCAGACGCTTCTCAAAATTGGCATTAAACTGTTTTTTCTGTTCCGGGGTCAGAATGTTGTAGATCTTGTTCTGGGTTTCCATGTGGGCCAGCATGCGGGCTTTGTGCTGCTCGGCCATTTTGTCGATCTGCGCTTCGGCTTTCGCCTTATCGAAGCTGTCGCTGGCAATGATGTCATGCATTGCGCGGCGCTCTTCCAGCGGAGGACGCTTCATCTGGTCACGCTGGCTTTTCATGATGTCGCGGATCTGCTGCTTCTGCGCGTCCGTCAGGTTCAAATCTTTGAACATCATCATCTCGTGGTGCATACCCGGCTTGCCTTTATGATGCATCATCATTTTGCCTTCAGCTGGCGCGGCGGTGGTGGTTGCGGTATCTGCGGCGAACGCCATGCTGGTAGCGCCCAGAGCCAGGGTAGAAGCAACAAACAGTGCAGTAAACTTACGCATAATTTATTTCCTTTCTTTCAGTTATTCTTCGGCGCTATGCCGTGTTGACGAGATTAACTTTACGGGGTTTATCGTCAATTAATCAGAGCAACGGTAAAACAATGAAAGTGTAAAAAACAATTCTTCGCCAAATGTGGAGGAAATAAGGATAAAGCGTGGAGAGTTGCAACAAGAAATATTCAATACGATGATTTTAAAGCTATTTAGCAGAAGTATAACGAAGTGACGGTGAATAATAAAGCAATTCGCCAGGAATATTCCGTAAAAGAAATCAGAGCGCTTTAATCGCTAAGAAAACATATTTACTTCCCCTCCCGGATGGTGAGAGGGGAAAGGTTCAGGTGAGTTTTTCCAGCATCAGACCGGCCCGCAGGCCAAACGCTACGGAGGGGTTGGGGAACAGCACATATTCGGTGGTTTTCTGCACCTCGTAACGCTCTTCGCCATCTTCCGCCAGTAGAGCCCCTTTGCGAAACGGTGTGAAGTTCAGGGTGTGCGCGGCCATGTGAAGCTGGAAAGCCTCGCTGCGGCGGGTGATCTGCTGTACGACCCGGTACCGCTCAACGGGCTGATGTGCGTGCTCGGTAGCCGTCCCACCGAGCAGCGCCCGAAGCGCGAGCTCCGTAGGCGCAAAGCGAGTGAGATCGTTCTGTCCGAACGGTAGCGCTTTTCCCAGCTCCAGCGTACAGGACAGCGCGCCAAACCGTTCGCAAGTGAAGTGAGTAAAGGTCCCGCCCGGCGACTGATGAAACACCAGCGCCTCCAGCCCGGCATCCCCCAGCCAGCTCAGAAACGCTTCATCCCACGGCTGATTGCGCTGCGGCAGAACGCCGAATCTGACATGGTAAGAGGCGCGGATCGCCGTATGCAGATCCAGATGCCAGCGCGCCGGTCCCGCCGCGGCAAAAAACGTTGTCACGACGTTCTCCAGCCACTGCGCGCGCGCCGTTTCGTCACTCTGCGGAAACTGCGACCAGCGCCCGCCGAACATGCGGTTAATGTCGCTAACCAGGTACCGTTTGTTTTGCGCCAGCGCAGGCGGATTGCCAAGCACCACCAGCACGCGGCACGCAAGGGATATCTCGCCGCGATACAGCGCGCGCAGCAGCCCATCGACGATCTCAACGGGTGCGGTTTCATTCCCGTGGATCCCTGTGGAAAGCAGCAACGATAACGCACTGCTGGCCTTCGGCGTCAGCTCAAGCACCCCGCGCCCCAGCCACCGCCAGCGGAATGAGGGGCCTTCCCCCTCACTCTGGTCCGGCGTTTCATCGGCCAGGGTCAGCGCCAGTAAATTTTCCATATCCACTCCTTTAGCGCTGGAACGGGTAAACCGAGCCCAGCTGCAGGATTGACGATAATGCGTCCAGCGCCTCGCGCCCTTCGCGCAGCAGCTGCGGGTCAACCAGATCGGCCTGCGTCAACCGGTCGCGATAGTAGCGGTCCACCCAGTCGTTCAGGGCGTTAAAGAGCGTCTCATTCATCATGACTGCCGGGTTAACGGCCTGTATTTCATTTGGCGTTAACACGACCCGCAGGCGCAGACAGGCGGGACCACCGCCGTTAGCCATGCTTTCGCGCAGGTCAAACACGCGCAGCTCGTCAATCGGGTTATCGGCCTTCACCAGTTCGGTGAGGTAGCGCCACACACCCCGATGATCCCGGGACTCCTGCGGCAGCACCAGCATCATGCTGCCGTCATCGCGGCTCAGCAGCTGGCTGTTGAACAGATAGGTTTCGACCGCGTCCTGCACGCTGACCGCCTGCGTTGGCACCTGGATCGGCATAAAGCCGGGCACGCGTTCGTGCAGCGTGGCGAGCAGCTTATCCTGATGGGCAAAGGCCTGCTCATGGCAGAACAGCACCTGGCGGTTGGACACGGCAATCACGTCGTTATGGAACACGCCCTGGTCGATCACGTGCGGGTTCTGCTGGGCAAAAATCACCTGGGAAGGATTGACCTGGTTCAGGCGCGCAACCGCCTGGCTGGCCGCGAGCGTCTGACGCGCTGGATAACGGGTTGGCGCAGCGTGGCCGCCCTCTTCCCGCCCGTAGATAAACAGCTGCACGGCGGGATCGCCGTAATCGCCACCCAGCCGGTTATGGTTGGCCGCGCCTTCGTCGCCAAACATCGCCACCTGCGGCAGGGCCTGATGGATCTCAAAATGGGCGTCATGCTTGAAAATAGCGCGCAGCACGCGCTCGGTGGTGTCCGCTTCGGTGGCGCGATGAAACTTATTATTCAGGTTCGCCACCGTCAGATGGACTTTACCATCCAGCGTATCGGCTGACGGCGCGACGGTGGCCGCGTTTGCCACCCACATTGAAGAGGCAGAGCTTGCCGCAGAGAGCAAATGCGGCGTCTGCGTACCCGCTTTTTCGACGACCTGCTCGTCCGTACCGCTAAATCCTAGCTGGCGCAGCACCGCCACGTTAGGGCGTTCCTGCGGCGGGATCACCGCCTGCGGGAAGCCGGCATCCGCCAGCGCCTTCATTTTTAGCAGCCCCTGCTTCGCCGCCAGCTTCGGGTTGGAGACCTGAAAGCGGTGCTTCGTCGAGGCTTCATTACCAAAGGAGAGACCGGCATAGTGGTGCGTCAGCCCCACCAGCCCGTCAAAGTTGACTTCACGCGCTTTCATGGCCTTCTCCCTTCGTAAAATCGAGCCCCGGATTAAGCGTCGCCGGCAGCGTCAGAGCCGGAGTTTCCAGACTCGCCATCGGCCACGCGCAGTAATCGGCGGCATACCAGGCGCTGGCGCGATGGTTGCCCGAGGCGCCCACGCCGCCGAACGGCGCGGTGCTCGCCGCCCCGGTTAGCGGTTTATTCCAGTTCACGATCCCGGCACGCGCTTCCAGCAGCAGTTGTTCAAACTTCTCGCGATGCGGCGATATCAGCCCGCTCGACAGGCCGTAGCGGGTGTTATTCGCCATCGCAATGGCCGCATCAAAATCGTCGTAACGCCAGACGCATAGCAGCGGGCCAAACACCTCTTCATCCGGCACGCTGCTCGCACCGCTCATCTCAACGATGCCCGGCGTCAGCAGCGAGGTACCCGGCTGAACCTGCTTCGGCTCCAGCAGGGTTTTCGCCCCGCGTGCAACGTGGTCCTGCCAGGCGTTGAGCACGTTCAGCGCGGCCTGTTCGGAGATCAGCCCGCCGATAAACGGCTGCGGATCGGCATCCCACGCGGCAGGCACCAGCCGCGCGCTCACCTCTACCAGACGCTTCAGGAAGGCATCCCCCTGCGCGCCGCGCTTGACCAGCAGGCGACGGGCGCAGGTGCAGCGCTGTCCGGCGGTAATAAAGGCGGACTGGATCGTCAGGTGTACCGCAGCGTCGATATCGTCAGGATCTTCGACAATCAGCGGGTTGTTGCCGCCCATCTCCAGCGCCAGAATTTTCTCCGGCTGCCCCGCCAGCTGGCGGTGCAGCTGATAGCCCGTTCCGGCGCTGCCGGTAAACAGCAGGCCATCGATATCGCTCAGCGCGCTCAGCGCCTGACCGGTTTCCCTCCCGCCCTGCACGAGGTTCAGCACGCCCGGCGGCAGCCCGGCCTGCTCCCACAGCTTCACCACCGCCTCGCCGGTTAACGGCGTAAGCTCGCTCGGTTTGAAGATGACGGTATTGCCCGCCAGCAGCGCGGGCACAATGTGACCATTCGGCAGATGCCCCGGGAAGTTATACGGGCCAAACACCGCCAGCACGCCGTGCGGACGGTGGCGCAGCGTGGCCGCGCCGTCCGGCATCTCAGTATGCTGCTCGCCGGTGCGGGTGTGGTACGCCTTAACCGAAATAGCGATTTTATTGATCATCGCCGTCACTTCGGTCGCCGCTTCCCAGCGCGGTTTGCTGGTTTCGGACGCGATGATGCGCGTCAGCTCGGCCTTGTTGGCCTCCAGCAGTCCGGCAAATTTTTCAATAAGCGCCTGGCGCTCGGCGAATGGTCGTTTTGCCCACGCGGGAAACGCGTGTCGTGCGGAACGGCAGGCCTGCTCGACCTGCGCGACGCTGGCGTCATTTCCCTTCCACAGCACCTCTTTTCCAACTGGATTGGTTTTTACGCGCTGTTCGCCTTCGCCCGTTACCCAGTCACCGTTAATCCATAATGTCATGCTGTTTTCTCCTCAGGGCAGAGACGCACCAGGCGAACCTTATCGCCGGCGTTACATTTCAGGGCATCCAGCTCTGCAGCTGTCAGCACCAGACGTTCACATTTCGGGTTGGTCCGCACCAGCATGGCGCGGAAGTTGGCGTAATTTTCGTTCGCCACCAGGCATGCCGGCCAGTCACCCGGCGCGGGCTGGCCTTCGGATACCTCAACCAGGCGGCTTTTACGGATGGCGCGCACGCGGTCGATATCGCACTCAAGCGTTGGCCCGCCGTCAAAGATGTCGACATAGTTACGGTAGCGGAAGCCCTCTTTCTCCAGCACCGCGCGGGCAGGCGCGGTTTGCGGATGCACTTCGCCAATTACCGCCTGCGCTTCCGGCGTTAAGAAATGGGTATAGATAGGATGTTTAGGCATCAGCTCCGCGATAAACGCTTTCTGGCCGGTGCCGCAGAGATAGTCCGCCCGGCTGAACTCCATCGAGAAGAAGCGCTCGCCCAGGCTCTCCCAGAAGGGCGAGTAGCCTTTGTCGTCGATCACGCCGCGCATCTCTGCCACCACTTTTTCGTTAAAGCGATCGCGGAAAGCGGCCATAAACATAAAGCGCGATTTGGAGAGCAGATAGCCGTTGCCCTCTTTGCGCCACGCCGGGTCGAGGAACAGCGTACAGAGCTCGCTGGCGCCCGTGTGGTCATTACAGAGAAACAGCGTGGGCAGCGCGTTATAGACGTTCAGTTCTTTCGAGGCGTGAACCATGGTGCCGACGCGGTAGTTGTACCACGGGTCGTTAAGCCCGACGGCCACTTCGATGGCGCAGATCCCGGCCACGCTCCCCGTTTCGGTGTCTTCCAGCACGAACACGTAACCCTGTTCGCTTTTTGGCAACGTCCCCTGCCAGGTTTGCAGGGCGCGCTCAATGCGCGCCGACAGCGTTTTTTCATCGGCAGGAAGCGAGGTCAGCCCACCTCCCGTCTTACCGGCAAGCTGCATGAGCCCGGCAATATCGCCGCGCTCAACGGGACGGATGACCATCATGATGACACCCCGGATTTCACCTTCTCACACGCCAGCGCAAAACGATCCAGACCGGTTTGTACCTCTTCCTCGCTGACGATCAGCGCAGGGGCAAAACGCACCACGTTGGCACCGGCAATCAGCACCATTACGCCCGCTTTTGCCGCTTCCTGTGAAATAAGCTTCGCTTTTCCGACAAACTCAGCCGTGAGCTCGCAGCCGATCAACAGCCCCAGGCCGCGAATTTCTTTAAACAGGCCAAGCTTACCGTTAATGGCGTTCAGGCGCTCAACGAACCAGTCGTGACGCTGCTTAACGCCCTTCAGCACCTCAGGGGTGTTAATGATGTCGAGAACCTGTCCGGCGACGGCGGTCGCCAGCGGGTTGCCGCCGTAGGTGGTGCCGTGGGTGCCCACGGTCATCACGCTGGCGAATTTATCGGTGGTCAGCGTCGCGCCAATCGGGAAGCCGCCGCCCAGCGCTTTGGCGGTAGAGAGAACGTCCGGCGTCACGCCGTAGTGCATATAGGCATACAGCTCGCCGGTGCGGCCCACGCCGGTCTGCACTTCGTCGAAAATCAGGACCGCGTCATGACGATCGCACAGCTCGCGCAGCCCCTGCAGGAAAGCCTTTTGCGCCGGAAGCACGCCGCCCTCGCCCTGCATCGGTTCGACAATCACCGCGCAGGTGGTGTCGTTAATCAGCTCGCTGGCGGACTGAAGATCGTTATAAATGCCGTGGCGAATATCCGGCGGCAACGGAGCGAAATCCTGCGAATACGAAGGCTGGCCGCCCGCGCTCACGGTAAAGAGCGTGCGCCCGTGGAAGGCATTTTTAAACGCCACAATCCCGCTCTTGTGCGTCCCAAACTTGTCGTGGGCATATTTGCGCGCCAGCTTCAGCGCCGCTTCGTTGGCCTCCGCGCCGGAGTTACAGAAAAAGACTTTTTCGGCGAAGGTCGCGTCAATCAGCTTTTTCGCCAGGCGCAGCGCGGGTTCGTTGGTAAAGCCGTTGCCGGTATGCCAGAACTTCGCCGCCTGGTCATTCAGCGCCTGACGCAGCGCCGGATGGGCATGACCCAGCGCATTCACCGCAATCCCCCCGGCAAAGTCGATATACTCTTTACCCTGCTGATCCCACAGGCGTGAGCCTTCCCCGCGAACCGGAATAAAAGCCGCCGGAGCGTAAACCGGCATCATCCATTCATCGAAATTTTCACGCGTAATTGACAGAGACATAGCGACCTCATCCGGTAAATAAAAAGTTATTTGAATGTTAAATAATTGAGTGTTTGCACTGTGAATGTAGATTGCAGCCTTCGTGCCAGCCAGCGATAAAAATGCATAAACGGGGTGAGGCAACAGAATATCAATAGGTTACAATATGGAGTTATTCACTATTAGTGCATAAAAAGTGAATATTTTTACGACAAGCGGCGCTTTGCCGCATGAAAATCAGAAAGAGTATGCACAGGCCAAATATAATTCTGGAATTGTGATCGCTCGCGAAATTTATCGGCCCTTTACGCCCTGTTTGAGGGCGAAGCGCGTCAGAATGGTGCAAATATTGCACCACCGGCAATATCTGTCGCAGTTATTGGTCGAACCCGGTAACAGTTGACGCAAATTCTGCTACCATCCATGCACTATTCACCTTGCACTGGCAGCGACTATGAAATTTGTCTCTTTTAATATCAACGGCCTGCGCGCCCGCCCTCATCAGCTAGAAGCCATTGTTGAGCAACATCAGCCAGATGTGATCGGCCTGCAGGAGACCAAGGTTCACGACGACATGTTCCCCCTCGAAGAGGTGGCGAAACTCGGCTACAACGTCTTTTACCACGGTCAGAAAGGTCACTATGGCGTCGCGCTGCTCACTAAAGACACGCCGGTTTCCGTGCGCCGCGGCTTCCCCGGCGACGGTGAAGAAGCCCAGCGCCGCATCATCATGGCGGAAGTGCCCTCCGCGCTCGGGAATATTACGGTCATTAACGGCTATTTCCCGCAGGGTGAGAGCCGCGATCACGAGACAAAATTCCCGGCCAAAGCGAAGTTTTATCAGGATCTGCAGAACTATCTGACGACCGAACTGAAAAAAGAGAATCCGGTGCTGATCATGGGCGACATGAACATCAGCCCGACGGATCTGGATATCGGCATCGGCGAAGAGAACCGCAAGCGCTGGCTGCGCACCGGCAAATGCTCCTTCCTGCCGGAAGAGCGTGAGTGGATGGAGCGCCTGCTGGGCTGGGGCCTGGTGGATACCTTCCGCAATGCCAACCCGGAAACGCAGGACCGCTTCTCGTGGTTTGACTACCGCTCGAAGGGCTTTGACGACAACCGCGGCCTGCGTATCGATCTGCTGCTGGCGAGTACGCCGCTGGCGGAGCGCTGCATTGAAACCGGGATCGACTACGACATCCGCAGCATGGAAAAACCGTCGGACCACGCGCCGGTATGGGCTAAATTCAAGCTGTAATCGCGCGTGAACATACGAAAAACACTCTTCCTGTGCGCCCTTCTGGGCGCATTTCTTATGACACTTGTCATTCTGCCGCCTGACACGCTTTCTCTGGCAGGAATTAAAACCCACCAGCAGACGCTACTCTCCCATGTCGACCACGCGCCGCTGCGTAGCGCGCTGATCTTCTTTGCGCTTTACGTGGCGGTTTCCGCTCTCTCGATACCCGGCGCGGCGGTTCTGACCCTGCTGGGCGGGGCGTTATTTACGCTGTGGGAAGGCACCGTGCTGGTTTCGTTTGCCTCCACGCTCGGGGCCACGCTGGCGATGCTCGCCAGCCGTTACCTGCTGCGCGACTGGGTGCAGCGGCGGTTTGCCCGACAGATGGCAACGGTAAATGCGGGCATGGCGCGCGACGGCGCGGGCTATCTTTTTGCCCTGCGCCTGATGCCGCTGTTCCCGTTTTTCCTGGTGAATTTACTGATGGGGCTGACCCGCATCACGGTCCGGCGCTACTGGTGGGTCAGCCAGCTCGCCATGCTGCCCGCGACGGTTATCTTTCTGAACGCCGGGCGGGAGCTGGGAAAAGTGGCATCGCTGCGCGATATTTTGTCGCCGGGCGTGATATTCGCCTTTACACTACTGGGGTTATTACCGCTGGTTACACGCCGGCTGTTTTCCCGCTATCTCCCTGCTGATAAAAAGTGAGGCATTATGCGCCGTGTGCGTTTTTGCACGTTTCTGACCGGTCTGCTGCTGGCAGCCCCCCTCTATGCCGCCGACGGCTGGCAAGCTATTCAACAGCAGGCCAAAGGCCAGACCGTCTGGTTTAACGCCTGGGGCGGCGATCCGGCGGTTAACCGCTACCTTGAGTGGGTCAGCGGTGAGATGCAAACGCACTATGCCATCACCCTAAAAATCGTCCCGCTGGCGGATGCCGCCGATGCGGTCAAACGTATTCAGACGGAAGCCGCCGCAGGGCGTAAGACCAACGGCTCGGTCGACCTCCTGTGGGTGAACGGCGAGAACTTCCGCACGCTAAAAGAGGCGAACCTGCTGCAAACCGGGTGGGCGCAGAGTCTGCCCAACTGGCGCTATGTCGATACCCGTAAACCCGTTACGGAAGATTTTGCGGTTCCAACCGACGGGGCGGAATCGCCGTGGGGCGGCGCGCAGCTGACTTTTATCGCCCGCAAAGCCAGCATGCCAATGCCGCCGAAGGATCCGCAGGCGCTGCTGGCGTACGCGCAGCAGCACCCGGGCAAGGTGAGCTATCCTCGCCCACCCGATTTTACCGGCACGGCCTTTCTTGAGCAGCTGCTGCTGACGCTTGCGGCGCATCCCGAGGCGTTACAAAAAGCGCCTGATGATACGTTTGCCCAGGTTACGGCGCCGCTCTGGGGCTACCTCGATAAACTGCACCCGCTGCTGTGGCGTGAAGGAAAAGACTTCCCTCCCTCACCCGCCCGGATGGATGCCCTGCTCGCCAGCGGAAGTCTGAACCTGTCGCTGACCTTTAACCCGGCGCATGCGCAGCAAAAAGTGGCTAGCGGCGAACTGCCTGCCGACAGCTACAGCTTTGGTTTTCAGGGCGAGATGCTCGGCAACGTGCATTTTGTCGCTATTCCGGCTAATGCCAGCGCGAGCGCGGGGGCGAAAGTGGTCGCCAATTTCCTGCTGTCGCCGCAGGCGCAGATCCGCAAGGCCGACCCGGCCATTTGGGGGGATCCGAGCGTGCTGGATGCGAAAACGCTGCCCGAACGTGAAGCGAAACAGCTGCAGGCCCACACGCCTCAGGGGCTACCGAAGGTGCTCCCGGAGCCGCAGTCCGCGTGGGTGAACGCGCTGGAGCAGGAATGGCTGCGTCGTTACGGCACCCGTTAGGCTGGCTTGTCTGGCTGGCGATGACGGTGATTTATCTGCCGATCCTGCCCGCTGGCACCGTGCTGTTCGCGCCGGCCTTTTCCGTGACAAACTGGCAGCGGCTGCTAAACGATCCTCAACTGCCGCAGGCAGCCGTTGCCACGCTGGTCTCAACGCTTATCGCTACGCTGGGGGCCTTGTTTATCGCCCTTTCCCTCGTGGCTCTTTTCTGGCCCGGCACCCGCTGGCGGCGCCTCAGCACGCGCCTGCCGTGGCTGCTGGCGATCCCCCACGTGGCCTTCGCCACCAGCGCGCTACTGCTGTTTGCCGAGGGCGGACTGTTTTATCAGGTTTGTACCGTCTGTTCGCCGCCGTTTGACCGCTACGGCGTAGGGCTGGGCCTGACGCTCGCGGTCAAAGAGAGCGCATTCTTGCTGTGGGCCATTTACGCCGTGCTGCCGGAAAAAGGGCTCGCGCAGCAGAAGATCGTCCTGCAAACCTTTGGCTACGGGCGTTTTCAGACGCTCAGCTGGCTGATCCTTCCGGCGATCGCGCCCGTCCTCGGGGCGGTGATGTTGGCGGTGCTGGCGTGGTCGCTGTCGGTTGTGGACGTAGCGATCGTTCTCGGGCCCGGCAACCCGCCCACGCTGGCCGTGCTGGCCTGGCAGTGGCTGAGCCAGGGCGACGCGCAGCAGCAGGTGAAAGGGACGCTGCTGTGCCTGGTGCTCCTTCTTTTGCTGGCCGCGCTTGCCGCGCTGGGGTACGGCCTGTGGAAGGTCTGGCGTCGCGCGATTCCGGACCTGAGCGGGACGCGCCGCAGGTTGCATCTCGTCCTGCCTGAACGCGCATTCAGCGGCTTTTTGCCCGCATGCGGCCTCCTTTGCGCCGCCGTGCTGTTGATGCTGGCGCAGCGGGACGACGTCGGTCCCGTGGGAACCAGCCTCTCCTTCGGTCTGCTTTCGAGCCTTATCGCCCTGATCGTCATTTTTCTCTGGCTGGAATGGGGGCCGCAGCGCGGCGCGGCGTGGGTGTGGCTACCGCTCGCCCTTCCGGCACTGCCGCTCGTCACCGGGCAATACGCGATTGCTTTGCATCTGGGTCTCGACGGAGGCTTTATCGCCGTCCTCTGGAGCCATCTGCTGTGGGTGCTGCCGTGGATGCTGCTGGTGCTGCAGCCCGCCTGGCGGCGGATCGATCCCCGGCTTATCCTTACCGCCAGAACGCTCGGCTGGCGGCGGGCAAAAATTTTCTGCCGGCTGAAATGTCCCCTGCTGGTGCGTCCTGCGCTGCTGGCCTTTGCCACCGGCTTTTCCGTCAGCATGGCCCAATATATGCCGACCCTGTGGCTGGGCGCGGGACGTTTCGCCACGCTGACCACCGAGACCGTCGCGCTCAGCAGCGGAGGCAGCATCCCGGTTCTCGCTAACCGTGCCCTGGGATTACTGCTGGTCACGGGCGTCGTATTCGGTCTTGCTGCGCTGTTATCCCGGCTCGCGGGCCGCTACCGTCAAGGATTACGCTAATGCTCAAGGTCAACGATCTCACCATCGAACCGCTTTTCCGCGAGGTCAATTTTTGCGTACCCCGCGGGGAGATTGTCACCCTGATGGGGCCGTCCGGCAGCGGCAAATCGACCCTCTTTGCCTGGATGGTCGGCGCGCTGTCAGAGGATTTTCAGGCGCGGGGCGAGCTGTGGATCGGCGAACGCCGCTGCGACGGTTTGCCCGTCGAATCCCGCGGTCTGGGGATTCTTTTTCAGGACGCGCTGCTGTTCGACCCTTTCAGCGTTGGGCAAAATTTGCTGCTGGCCTTGCCTGAGCGGATCGCGGGACGCGCACGGCGGGAAGCGGTCGAGCAGGCGCTGGATTCCGCCGGGCTTGGCGGTCATTACGACAGCGATCCGGCCACCCTTTCCGGCGGAGAGCGCGCCCGGGTGAGCCTGCTGCGCGCCCTGCTCGCAGAGCCGCAGGCGCTGCTGCTGGACGAACCGTTCAGCCGCCTTGATAAAGCGTTACGCACGACGTTCCGGGCATGGGTATTTGACGCCGTCCGCGCGCGCAATATTCCGGTGGTGCTGGTCACCCATGACGAGGACGATATTCCGCCCGGCGGCGAGGTGATGGAGATTTCTCGCTGGCAATAATGTGCTAACGCAATGTTTTCCGTTTCGGGAGAGACGACAATGCCCCCCTCTTTTATTGACGTCAGGTTATTCGATGAAACGTGTTTCTCAACTGACCGCGCTGGCCCTGATCTGCGGCCTCGCCTCTTTTTCCTCTCAGGCTGCTGATATGGCCAACGCGATGACGCTGTCTCAGCTTCAGGCGCAGCACGGCGCGGCAATCGACACCCGCCCCAGCGCCTTCTATAACGGCTGGCCGCAGACCCTCAGCGGTCCTTCCGGGCACGAACCCGCAGCGCTCAACCTGGCAGCCGCCTGGCTTAGCGCCATGAGCGACGAGCAGATTGCACTTTGGGCAAAACAGCATCAGCTTACCCCTGCGACGTCCATCGCGCTGTATGGCGACGAGAACGATAACCAGGCGGTGAAAGCCCGTCTGGAGAAAGCTGGTTACCGCCACGTTTCGCTGCTCAGCGATGCTCTGCAGACGCCCGACCGCCTTCAGCGCCTGCCCCACTTTGAACAGCTGGTTTACCCGCAGTGGATCCACCGGCTTCAGCAGGGCAAACCGGTGACCGCCGCGCCGGCGGGCGAATGGAAAGTCATAGAGGCGGCCTGGGGCGCACCGAAGTTTTACCTGCTTAACCACATTCCCGGCGCGGGCTACATTGACACCAACGAGGTGGAAAGCGAGCCGCTGTGGAACAAAGTCTCCGACGACAGGCTGAAAGCAATGCTGGCAAAGCACGGGATCCGTCACGATACCACCGTCATTCTGTACGGGCGCGACGTTTACGCCGCCGCGCGCGTGGCGCAGATCATGCTCTACGCGGGCGTGAAGGATGTGCGCCTTCTCGATGGCGGCTGGAAGGCGTGGTCAGATGCCGGTCTGCCGGTTGAGCGCGGTACGCCCGGCAAAGTGGCTCCTGCCCCTGATTTTGGCGCGCCGATCCCCGGCCAGCCGCAGCTGATGGTGGATATGGAACAGGCGCGCGGCATGCTGCACCGTCAGGATGCCTCCCTGGTCAGCATTCGTTCGTGGCCGGAGTTTATCGGCGAAACCAGCGGCTACAGCTACATCAAGCCAAAAGGTGAAATTGCCGGCGCCCGCTGGGGCCATGCGGGCAGCGATGCCACCCACATGGAGGATTTCCATAACCCGGATGGCACCATGCGCAGCGCTGACGACATCACCGCCCAGTGGAAGCGCTGGAATATTCTGCCGGAACAGCAGGTCGCGTTTTACTGCGGCACCGGCTGGCGGGCGTCCGAAACCTTTATGTACGCCCGGGCGATGGGCTGGAAGCACGTCGCCGTCTATGACGGCGGCTGGTACGAATGGAGCAGTCACCCGCAGAACCCGGTCACCGCCGGAGAGCGCGGACCAGAGACTGCTCTCTAACGGGTGAGTGACTTCAGCGTCACGTAGCCGCTCCAGATGCGCGTTGTGGTGGTCAGCCAGCACAGCGCGCCGAATATCCACGCGAACAGCGTAAACTGTGCCGGAAACAGGCAGCACAGCACGAACAGCGCGATGGTCTCCGTCCCTTCCGTTAACCCGCCGATATAGTAAAACGACTTATGCGCATAGCCGGGGTTGTCGATCTCGTGCTTCGCCGCCAGCGCGGCAAAGGCGAGAAAACTGCTGCCGGTGCCGATAAACGCAAACAACAGCCAGGCCGCCGCCAGCGCATTCTCTGCGGGTGCAGCCAGCGCAAAGCCAAACGGCACCAGCGCATAGAACAGAAAATCGAGGGCGATATCGAGAAACCCTCCCGCATCCGTCAGCCCTCTCCGACGCGCCAGCGCGCCGTCCAGACCATCAAGCAGGCGGTTCAGGACGATGGCGGCCAGCGCCGCCGGATACCAGCCGAGGGCCAGAAACGGCAACGCCAGCAGGCCGATGGCAAACCCGGCAAGCGTTAATCCGTCGGGCGTTATTCCCGGTCGGTCCAGCACGGAGACCAGACGATTCAGGACGGGTTTGATTCGTGGATGGAGGTGGCGATCAAGCATCGGGCGTCTCGTTAAAGGTGGCGCAAAGCCCCTGCGCCGGAATATCCAGCGCGGCGTTAAAGCGGGCCGAGAGGTTCTGAAAAGCAATGAGCGCCGTCATTTCGGTGATGGCGTCATCCGTAAAGTGGTGCTTCAGCGCCGCTCTGATGGCCTCATCCGCCCGGGGCGGCGTGGCGGTCACCGCCTCCGCATAGGCCAGCGCCGCGCGTTCCTGTTCACTGAACACGTCAGAATCAGCCCAGCCGCTTACGGCCTGGACTTTATCCAGCGCGCCGCAGCGCTCGGCCAGGCGCAGGCTGTTGGCGTCAATGCAGAACGCACAGTGGCACAGCTGCGATACGCGCGTCATGAGCAGCGAGCGCAGCACTGGCGTCAGGCGCGCTTTTCTGCGCTCCAGAAACCCCACAAACAAAGCGACCAGCCAGAACAGACGCGGCATGCGTCCCCACCAGCGCGTGGGGTTCAGCACGGCGCCGAAGTGTTTTTGCTGCATGGCGGCAATGGGTTTTACGCTCGCCGGAAGGGTTGGGATGGGCTCTACCCAGGTGGACGTCTCTTTCACCTGATTCTCCTGATGGCTGGACTCTTTGAAAGGGCACGATAATATGGCGTTTTTCGCTATCAATTATTGACGACCATGCTAAAAACAGTCGATGTCGTTGCGGCCATCATCGAAAAAGACGACAAAATTTTACTGGCGCAGCGCCCTGCTCACGCCGACCAGCCGGGAATGTGGGAGTTCGCTGGCGGCAAAGTGGAGGCCGGAGAAACCCAGCCTGAGGCGCTTATCCGCGAGCTGCGTGAAGAGCTGGGTATCGAGGCTCAGCCTGAGCAGTACGTGGCGAGCCATCAGCGCGAGGTATCACAGCGGTTAATCAACCTGCACGCCTGGCACGTACCCCGCTTCAGCGGAGAGTTAACGGCGCACTACCACAGCGCGCTGGCGTGGTGTACGCCGGAAGAGGCTTTCAGTTATCAGTTAGCTCCGGCGGATATTCCGCTGCTGGAGGCGTTTATTCTTTTACGCGACGCCAGACCAGCGGATTCGTGCTGATGGTACGTTCATCGCGCTGGCACTGCAGCAGCACGCCATCCGCCTTCACGACGGCCCCTTCAGAATAGTTTTGATCCTGGTAGATGCAGCACTGGTTACACGGCTGCGCGCGCTGGCCGCTGGAGCTAAACACCTCCGGCGGCACGTTCACTTCTACATCCGGGCGAATGCGGTCAGCCTGCGCGCCTGCGGTCAACATCAATGATAACGCGGCCATCACGTAACGGTTCATAGACTTCTCTTCCTGTTGTGTCCTGATAATGACTATAACGGTAAATCGGGCAGAATCTTTAATTTAGCGCGCCATCGCTTTTTGTTATGACGCGGCCCGGGTCATTAATTTCCCTTTCGGCCCACATTTCTGCTTGCTTCACAAAGCGGTACGGGTGGTATAGTCAAAAAAACAACACAAATCGCATAAGCAACATACATTAATGACTATAAGAGGTTCTTATATCTATGGATCAGACACGCTCTCTGGAAAGTTTCCTTGCCTATGTTCAGCAGCGCGACCCGCATCAAAGCGAATTTGCTCAGGCCGTTCGTGAAGTAATGACTACCCTCTGGCCGTTCCTTGAAGAAAACCCGCGCTATCGTCAACTGTCGCTGCTGGAACGTCTGGTTGAACCAGAGCGTGTGATCCAGTTCCGCGTGACCTGGGTGGATGACCGCAACCAGGTACAGGTCAACCGCGCCTGGCGCGTGCAATTTAACTCCGCCATCGGTCCGTTTAAGGGCGGCATGCGCTTCCACCCTTCCGTGAACCTGTCGATTCTGAAATTCCTTGGCTTTGAACAGACGTTTAAAAACGCGCTCACCACCCTGCCAATGGGCGGCGGTAAAGGCGGGAGCGATTTCGACCCGAAAGGCAAAAGCGAAGGCGAAGTGATGCGTTTCTGTCAGGCGCTAATGACCGAGCTCTACCGCCACCTCGGCCCGGACACCGACGTACCGGCGGGGGATATCGGCGTGGGGGCCCGCGAAGTGGGCTTTATGGCCGGGATGATGAAAAAACTCTCCAACAACAGCGCCTGCGTCTTTACCGGCAAAGGGTTATCGTTTGGCGGCAGCCTGATCCGCCCGGAGGCGACCGGCTACGGCCTGGTTTACTTCACCGAGGCAATGCTCAAGCGTCACGGCTTAGGTTTCGAGGGGATGCGCGTGGCGGTCTCCGGCTCCGGTAACGTGGCGCAGTACGCTATCGAAAAAGCGATGCAGTTTGGTGCCCGCGTGGTGACTGCCTCCGACTCTAAAGGCACGGTAGTGGACGAAGCGGGCTTTACGGCGGAGAAGCTGGCGCGCCTGTGCGAAATCAAAGCCAGCCGCGATGGCCGACTTGTCGATTATGCCGCGGAGTTTGGCCTGACGTATCTGGAAGGCAAACAGCCGTGGGGCGTGCCGGTGGATATCGCCCTGCCGTGCGCCACGCAAAACGAACTGGACGCGGACGCCGCGCGCACGCTAATTAGCAACGGCGTGAAGGCGGTAGCGGAAGGGGCGAATATGCCGACCACTATCGAGGCGACGGATCTGTTCCTGGAGGCGGGCGTGCTGTTTGCGCCAGGCAAGGCGGCGAACGCGGGCGGCGTGGCGACCTCCGGCCTGGAGATGGCGCAAAACGCGGCGCGGCTCGGCTGGAAGGCGGAGAAAGTGGATGCCCGTTTACACCACATCATGCTGGATATTCACCATGCCTGCGTCGAGTACGGCGGCGAGGCATCGCAAACCAACTACGTGCGCGGGGCGAATATCGCCGGGTTCGTGAAGGTGGCGGATGCGATGATTGGGCAGGGTGTGATTTAAGGTTTATATCGTGCGGCCGGGTGCCCTCACCCCGGCTCTCTCCCACAGGGAGAGGGAGAAAACCGGGCGTATCAGGCCGCGCTCTTTTTCTTTTTGAACGGTTTCTTCGCGCCACCACCGGGTACAACCATGCCTCTGAACCGCTTCACCGGCGTGCTGCGCGCCTGATCGATCAGCTGGTAAAGCGTCCCCACCAGCGGCTGCATAAAGTCCTGATAGCGGCACTGCTTTTCGCTGATTTGCGTCAGCACGGATTCCCAGTGCGCGGTCATGTCCGGCCTTGCGGCCAGCTCCGGCAGGGAGTGTATGAGCGCCCGGCCCGGTTCCGTTGAGTGGATGTAGCGCCCCTTTTTCTCAAGAAAACCTCGCTTAAAGAGCAGCTCGATGATCCCCGCGCGGGTTGCTTCCGTACCCAGTCCATCGGTGGCGCGCAGGATCTTCTTCAGATCTTTATCCTGCACAAAGCGGGCGATTCCGGTCATGGCCGACAGCAGCGTCGCATCGGTGAAGTGGCGCGGCGGCTGGGTCTGACGTTCAACCACTTCGCCCTTCTCGCACAGCAGTTCGTCGTCTTTAGCGACTACCGGCAGCGGCGTGCCGTCGTTCTCCTCATCGCGCTCTTTGTTGCCGAGGAGCGTGCGCCAGCCCGCTTCCGCGAGGAAACGCGCTTTAGCGATAAACTTGCCTTTGGCAATTTCCAGCTCGATGACGCACTTGCGGAACACCGCGTCCGGGCAGAACTGCATCAGGTACTGACGGGCGATCAGGTTATAGACCTTCGCTTCGTTATCGGTCAGATTGACCTTGCTGGCGCGCGCCGTCGGGATAATCGCGTGGTGGGCATCGACCTTTTTGTCGTCCCAGCAGCGATTATGGGTGTCCGGGTTAACGACAGACTGCGGGAGCAGATCCGGCGCGTGGACGCCGATGGCATTCATCACCGAATGGCGTCCGGCAAAGTGCTCTTCCGGCAGATAGCGGCTGTCCGAACGCGGATAGGTGATCAGCTTGTGGGTTTCGTAGAGTTTCTGGCAGATATCCAGCACGTTCTGCGCGCTGAGTCCAAAGCGCTTCGCGGCCTCAATCTGCAGAGCAGAAAGGGAGAACGGCAGCGGCGCGGGTTCTGATTCCCGTTTATCGTTATAGCTGGTAACGATGGCCGGCTGGCCGGTAATGCGGTTAACCACATGCTCCGCCAGCGGACGATGCAGCAAACGCCCCTCTTCATCCTGGTACGACTCGCAGGCGTCGCTCGGCTGCCAGACGGCGGTAAAGCGCTCGTCTTTAGGCGTGACGATATGCGCTTTCACTTCAAAGAAATCTTTGGCGACGAAGTTCTCGATCTCTTCGTCGCGACGCACCACCAGCCCCAGCACCGGCGTCTGCACGCGGCCCACGGAGAGTACGCCCTGATAGCCCGCGTTACGCCCGAGGATGGTGTAGGCGCGGGTCATGTTGATCCCGTACAGCCAGTCGGCGCGGGCGCGCGCTAAAGCAGAGACGCACAGGGGGATAAACTCGCTGTTGGAACGCAGGCGCGAGATCGCCCGCTCAACGGCCTGCGGGTTGAGGTCGTTGATCAGGCAGCGCTGCACCTGCTGGCGCTTTTCCGGCGCCAGCTCAAGATAGTCCAGCACTTCGTCCACCAGCAGCTGCCCTTCTCTGTCCGGGTCACCTGCGTGGACCACCTCCGTTGCCTCATGCAGGAAGCGCTTGATGACGTTGAGCTGTTTGGTGACGGACGGACGAGGCTGAAGACGCCACTTTTCCGGCACGATGGGCAGGTCGTTGAGGTTCCAGCGGGCGTAGCGGCTGTCGTAGACGTCCGGCTGCGCCTGTTCAAGCAGGTGGCCGATACACCAGGTGACCACCTGCCCGTTACCGCATTCGATAAAGCCGTCGCCTTTGCGATGCGGTTTAGGCAGCACGTCGGCGATGGCACGGGCCAGGCTCGGCTTTTCGGCAATAAACAACCGCATCGAATTAACGGATCTCAATCATCGGTCGGCCGCCGCGGGCGGTCACCAGTTCGCCGATCGCCGTCAGGGTGATGCCAAACTCGGCGGCGGTTGCCTGAACCTCGGCTTCGGATTCCGGCGTGACGGCCAGCAGCAGGCCGCCGGAGGTTTGCGGATCGCACAGCAGGTTACGCCACGCCTCAGGCATTTCGCCCATCAGGTGACCGTAGCTGGCGAAGTTGCGCTGGGTACCGCCCGGAACCGCGCCCTGGGCAATGTACTCTTCCACGCCAGGCAGCTTCGGCACGTCCTGATACCAGACCTGCGCCTGCACGCCCGCGCCCTGACAGACTTCAGAGAGGTGCCCCAGCAGGCCAAAACCGGTGACGTCGGTCATCGCCTTTACGCCGTCGATATTGGCGAACGCCGCGCCGGCGAGGTTCATCTGGCACATGACTTCCGTCGCCAGACCTTTGTGCTCCGGTTTGAGCAGGGATTTTTTCTCTGCGGTGGTGAGCACACCAATGCCCAGCGGCTTGGTGAGGAACAGCTTGCAGCCCGCCTGCGCGGTGCTGTTGCGCTTCACGCGCTCGGTCGGCACCACGCCGGTAACGGCCAGGCCGAAGATCGGCTCTGGCGCATCAATCGAGTGGCCGCCGGCCAGCGCAATCCCCGCCTGCTGGCAGGCGAAACGCCCGCCATCAATCACCTCGCGGGCGATTTCCGGTGGAATGGTGCTGATCGGCCAGCCCAGAATGGCGATGGCCATGATCGGCTTACCGCCCATGGCGAAGATATCGCTGATGGCGTTGGTGGCCGCGATGCGCCCGAAGTCGAACGGGTTATCAACAATCGGCATAAAGAAGTCAGTGGTGCTGATAATGCTGGTGCCGTTACCTAAGTCATAAACCGCCGCATCGTCACGCGTTTCGTTGCCGACAAGCAGGTTCGGGTCGACAAACTTCGCCTGTTCACTGTGCAGAATGGTCTCCAGCACTTTCGGGGAAATTTTACAACCGCAACCGGCTCCGTGGCTGTACTGCGTTAAACGAATGGTTTGCTCGCTCATGGACGTCTCCTGTCATCTCAATCGCGCTATGGTAGCGCTCATTCCATAAAGAGGTAAGTATGACTGTCTGAATTCTGCGGCGGATGCTCAGAATCCAGACAGTTTAGCGCGTGTAATTAAAAACGGCTGACGAAAGGCGTGGTGTCCGGCACGCTAATGGTGCTGGAGGCTTTAAGCTGCGGGGTGCCGAGGTAAAGGAAACCGACAATTTTGTCGTGCTCACCGCAGGAGAATCCTGCCCGCACTGCGGCGCTCTCGGTCAGCGGCCCGGTGCGCCAGATACCGTTATAACCCTGCGCAACGGCGGCCATCTGCATCGCCATCACCGCACAGCCGGCAGACATTTCCTGCTCCCAGACCGGCACCTTATGGTCGGCCTGGCATTTCGCCACGACAGCGATAATCATCGGGGCGCGGAACGGCGCGTTACGCGCCTTGTCGATACCTTTCTCATCCTGCCCGGCGGCAACTGCCCCCTGCTCCAGCAGCTGACTGAAGCGATCGCGGCCTTCGCCTTCAATCACAAAGAAGTGCCACGGCTGCAGCGTGCCATGATCCGGCGCACGCATACCGGCACGCAGAATGTTTTCCAGCTGCTCGCCCGCAGGGGCGGGTTCGGCCAGACGTGACGCGCTACGACGGTTAACAAGCAGTTCGAGTGCATCCATTGGTTAACTCCTTTCTTGAAATTTACTCACAAAATTAACACGACGGCAGATTTTGTTACAGCCTGGCAGGCGATTCCTGCTGACAAGTGGCGGTTGGGTCATTACGATAACCCAACATTACCGTCCAGTGGCGACGGAAACAGTCATTTTCTGGTTAGGGAGAATACATGCGAACCCTTTGGCGAATCTTTGCCGGTTTCTTTAAATGGACGTGGCGACTGCTCAACTTCGTCCGCAACCTGGTGATGAACATCTTCTTCATCCTGCTGGTTCTGGTTTGCGCGGGCATCTGGATGCATATCAGCAACGCGAATCAGGCGCAGCATTCGACTCGTGGGGCCCTGTTACTCGATATCACCGGCGTGATCGTTGATAAACCGTCCACCAGCAACCGTCTGGGGGTGATCGGCCGCCAGCTGTTTGGCGCGACGTCAGACCGCCTGCAGGAGAACTCCCTGTTCGATATCGTCGATACTATCCGTCAGGCCAAAGACGACCGAAATATCACCGGGATCGTGCTGGATCTGAAAGATTTTGCCGGCGGCGACCAGCCTTCTATGCAGTACATCGGTAAAGCGCTGCGCGAATTCCGCGACAGCGGCAAGCCGGTGATTGCCGTGGGCGACAGCTACAGCCAGGGGCAATATTATCTGGCAAGCTTCGCCAATAAGATCTGGCTTTCGCCACAGGGAACGGTCGATCTGCACGGTTTTGCCACCAACGGCCTGTACTACAAATCGCTGCTCGATAAGCTGAAGGTCACCACCCACGTCTTCCGCGTCGGCACCTATAAATCTGCCGTGGAGCCGTTTATCCGCGACGATATGTCCCCTGCCGCCCGTGAAGCGGACAGCCGTTGGATTGGCGAGCTGTGGCAGAACTATCTGGGTACCGTTGCCGCTAACCGTCAAATTACCGCTGAGCAGGTGTTCCCTGGCGCTCGCGGCGTGCTGGATGGACTGCGCAAGGTCGACGGAGATACCGCGAAATATGCGCTCGACAACAAGCTGGTTGACGCACTGGGCACCAGTGCGGATATCGAAAAAGCCCTGACCAAACAGTTTGGCTGGAGCAAAGAGGACAAAAACTACAGCGCCATCAGCATGTATGACTATGCTGCGAAAAAGCCGGACGACAGCGGCGACAGCGTAGCCGTGGTGTTTGCTAACGGCGCTATCATGGACGGTCAGGAAACCCCGGGGAACGTCGGCGGTGATACTACCGCGTCGCAAATCCGCGATGCACGCCTTGACCCGAAAGTGAAAGCGATTGTCCTGCGGGTGAACAGCCCTGGCGGCAGCGTTAGCGCTTCCGAAGTGATCCGCGCCGAGCTGGCCGCAGCGCGTGCCGCTGGCAAGCCGGTCGTCGTATCCATGGGCGGCATGGCCGCGTCTGGCGGGTACTGGATCTCCACGCCTGCCAACTATATTGTGGCGAACCCAAGCACGCTGACCGGCTCGATTGGCATCTTCGGGGTGATTAACACCGTGGAAAACAGCCTGGATTATCTGGGCGTGCATACCGATGGTGTTTCCACGTCGCCTCTGGCGGATGTGTCGATGACCAAATCTCTGCCGCCGGAAGTTTCAGAGATGATGCAGCTGAGCATTGAGAACGGCTATAAACGCTTTATCACTCTGGTTGCCGACTCGCGTAAAAAGACGCCGGAACAGATCGACCAGATTGCTCAGGGCCACGTCTGGACCGGACAGGATGCGAAGAGTAACGGTCTGGTCGACAGCCTGGGCGACTTCGACGACGCGGTGAAGAAAGCCGCCGAACTGGCGAAGCTCAAGCAGTGGCACGTTGAGTATTATCAGGACGAACCGTCGTTCTTCGATATGGTGATGGACAGTATGTCCGTCTCCGTACGCGCCATGCTGCCGGAGGCGCTGCAGGCGTACCTGCCGGCCCCGGTGACCACGGCTGCGAAAGCGATGAAGGCGGAAAGCGATAAGCTTGCGGCCTTTAACGATCCACAAAGTCGTTACGCGTTTTGCCTGACCTGCGCGAACGTCCGTTAAAAACCATCCCCTCTTCCCGTGAAGAGGGGATTTTTTTCTTTTGAAGAACAAGAACTCACTACCATGCAGAAGAAATCGATTTATGTAGCCTACACTGGCGGTACCATCGGTATGCAGCGCTCTGAAAATGGCTATATCCCCGTCTCCGGCCATCTGCAGCGTCAGCTTGCGCTGATGCCTGAATTCCACCGTCCGGAAATGCCTGACTTCACCATCCATGAATACGAGCCGCTGATGGACTCCTCCGATATGACGCCGGAAGACTGGCAGCACATCGCGGATGACATTAAAGCCCATTACGACCAATACGACGGCTTCGTGATCCTGCACGGCACCGACACCATGGCGTTCACCGCTTCGGCGCTCTCCTTCATGCTGGAGAACCTGAGCAAGCCGGTGATCGTCACCGGGTCGCAAATACCGCTGGCGGAGCTGCGCTCGGACGGGCAGATCAACCTGCTGAACTCCCTGTACGTGGCGGCGAATTACCCGATCAACGAAGTGTCGCTGTTCTTTAACAATCGCCTGTATCGCGGCAACCGCACCACCAAAGCCCATGCCGACGGTTTTGATGCCTTTGCCTCCCCTAACCTGCAGCCGCTGCTGGAAGCGGGTATTCATATCCGTCGTCTGGGAACGCCTCCGGCACCGAACACCGCCGGCGAGCTGATTGTGCATCCGATTACCCCGCAGCCGATTGGCGTGGTCACCATTTATCCGGGCATCTCCGCGGACGTGGTGCGCAACTTCCTGCGCCAGCCGGTGAAAGCGCTGATCCTCCGTTCCTATGGCGTCGGCAACGCTCCGCAGAACGGCGAATTTCTGAAGGAGCTTCAGGAAGCCAGCGAGCGCGGAATTGTGGTGGTAAACCTGACCCAGTGCATGTCTGGCAAGGTCAATATGGGCGGCTATGCCACCGGCAACGCGCTGGCGCACGCGGGGGTGATCAGCGGCTTCGATATGACCGTTGAGGCGACGCTGACTAAACTTCACTATTTACTGAGTCAGGATCTGGACATTCAGTCCATTCGCCGCGCAATGATGCAAAACCTTCGCGGCGAGCTGACCCCGGACGAATAAGGAGCTCTCATGAAGCAACGCGCCCTGCTACTGGTCGATTTGCAAAATGATTTCTGCGCGGGCGGCGCGCTGGCCGTCGCCGAAGGTGACAGCACCGTTGACGTGGCAAATACCCTGATTGACTGGTGCAAAGCCCGTGGTGAAGCGGTTGTCGCCAGCCAGGACTGGCACCCGGCGAACCACGGCAGCTTTGCCAGCCAGCACAACGTTGAGCCTTTCACCCAGGGTGAACTCGACGGTCTGGCGCAAACCTTCTGGCCGGATCACTGCGTACAGCAGACCGAAGGAGCGGAGCTGCACCCGCTCCTGAATCAGAAGGCCATCGACGCGGTGTTTCATAAAGGTGAAAATCCGGCTATCGACAGCTACAGCGCATTTTTCGATAACGGGCATCGCCAGAAGACGGCGCTGGACGCGTGGTTACGTCACCATGAAATCACGGAGCTGATCGTGCTGGGTCTGGCGACGGATTACTGCGTGAAGTTTACCGTGCTGGACGCGCTCCAGCTGGGTTATACCGTTAGCGTCATCACCGACGGCTGTCGCGGGGTGAACATTCAACCACAGGACAGCGCCCAGGCGTTTATGGATATGGCCGCCGAAGGTGCCACGCTGTATACGCTGGCAGACTGGCAGGAAACGCAGGCGTAGCCTTTTAAGCCGGGTGGCGCTGACGCTTACCCGGCAAAACCCCTCCCCAATCCTCATAAAGTGAACTCCCTCGCATCCTCAGCGAAGCGGCAATGCTATTCTCTTCAGGCTGTTTTTTCGCCACGCCTTTTCTGTGGCGTGGTTATTTTTATTAAGTCAAAGAGGAACTTGTATGAAACGTTTGCCCCTGCTGGCAGCATTACCCTTGCTTTGCGCGTCGCTTGCTTCCGCCGCACCTCTGATGTCCGTGGGCTACTTTAACGGGGGTGGCGACGTCACCGCCGGACCGGGTGGCGATATCAATAAACTGGACGTTCGCCAGATCACCCACCTGAACTACTCGTTTGGTCTGGTCTACAACGACGAAAAAGACGAAACCAACGCCGCGCTGAAAGATCCGGCGAAGCTGCATCAAATCTGGCTATCGCCAAAAGTGGCGTCCGACCTGGCCTTAATCCCCACTCTGCGTAAGCAAAACCCGAACCTGAAAGTCCTGCTCTCCGTTGGCGGCTGGGGGGCGCGCGGTTTCTCTGGCGCAGCGGCAACCCAGGAGAGTCGCGCGGTGTTTATCCGCTCCGCGAAGGAAATTGTTGAGAAATACGGTCTGGACGGGATCGATCTCGACTGGGAATATCCGGTCAACGGCGCGTGGGGGCTGGTTGCAAGCCAGCCCGCCGACAGGGATAACTTTACCGCCCTGCTGAAAGAGATGCGCGACGCGTTCGGGCAGAAAAAGCTGGTGACCATTGCGGTGGGCGCGAATGCGGAAAGTCCGAAAAGCTGGGTGGATGTCAAAGCCATCGCCCCGCTCCTCGACTACATCAACCTGATGACCTACGACATGGCGTACGGGACACAGTACTTCAACGCGAACCTGTATGACTCCAGCGCCTGGCCAACGGTGGCTGCCGCCGACAAATACAGCGTCGATTTTGTGGTGAACAACTATCTGGCCGCCGGACTTAAGCCGAAGCAGATGAACCTCGGGATCGGTTTTTACGGCCGCGTACCGAAACGTGCGGTTGAACCGGGCATTGACTGGAGCAAGCCGGACGCGCAAAAAAATCCGGTCACACAGCCCTACTTTGGACCGCAGGAGATCGCCCTGTTTAAGTCGCTCGGCTATGACCTGACTAAAGATACCTACGTGAAGTACAACGATATCGTGAAGAAGCTGCTGAACGATCCGCAGAAGCGTTTTACCGAACACTGGGACGACCAGGCGAAGGTACCGTGGCTCTCGGTAAAGGGTGCCGATGGCAACGCGCTGTTTGCGATTTCGTATGAGAATCCGCGTTCTGTCGCGATCAAGGCGGACTACATCAAAGAGAAAGGCCTCGCCGGGGCGATGTTCTGGGAGTACGGAGCGGACGACAATAATCAGTTAGCGAAACAGCTGGCGGAGTCGCTCGGGATCCTGCATAAGTAGTAAGACACCAGGCCCTCTCCCACAGAGAGAGGGCCTGATGAGGGCATCAACCCGCACCGTTATTGCATTTTGATCGTCGCAATCGGCTTCGGCGTGATGCCAAAATCTTCCTTCAGCTCGCGCTTGCTCTTCATCACCATCTGACCGTTAGTGTCGATAGTCATGTGTTGCGCATCGGTGTTATTGCGCGCCTGCCACAGCATCACCAGCTGCAAACTGTTCTCTTTTTGCTCAGGCGTGAGCGCCACACCGTCCGGCCATTTTCCCAGCTCAACGGCGGTCACCAGACGCTGATAAACTTCCGGGGTCATCCCGTTAATCATGTCCTCAATATTCACGATCTCTCCCTTTCAAAGGAATAATTTGCTGAATCGTTTTTTCAACCCTTAATCTGGTCGCCGTTTTCATCATCGGTGAAGCTCATTGAGGCTGAATTCACGCAGAAACGCTCACCCGTTGGCTGAGGACCGTCCGGGAAGACGTGCCCCAGGTGCGCGTCGCAGTTACCGCAGCGAATTTCCGTGCGCACCATACCGTGCGACGAGTCGGTCAGATAGCGGATTGCGTCATCGCTCACCGGCTCGTAAAAGCTCGGCCAGCCGCAGCCGGAGTCGTATTTCGTTTGTGAATTGAACAGCGGGGCATCGCAGACCAGACAGTGATAGACACCGTCTCGCTTGTTGTGCAGTAATCGCCCGGTAAATGGCGGCTCCGTGCCGTGATTCTGGGTCACGTAAAACTGCATTTCTGTGAGGTTTTTTTTCAAATCGTCAGGGTTATGTTGGTTCGACATATGCTTACATCTCGCTGTAGAAACAGACATCTTTTAACCCGGATTCTAACAAAACATTAACACCCTTGCGTGCACTTTTGTTCTAAACTTATGTGTCGCGAAAAGGCGGTCAGGCAATTGTGATCACGTTCACATTTTTATCCTGCGAGGACTTTAAAATTCCGGGCGCAGCCCCCATGTGGTTGCAAGCTCAAAGGGAAAGTGAGGCGAGTCAGTCGCACAAACGTTAGTCACAGGATTGATTTGTCGCAATGATTGACACGATTCCGCTTGACGCTGCGTAAGGTTTTTGTAATTTTACAGGCAACCTTTTATTCACTAACAAATAGCTGGTGGAATATATGACTATCAAAGTAGGTATCAACGGTTTTGGCCGTATCGGCCGTATTGTTTTCCGTGCTGCTCAGAAACGTTCTGACATCGAAATCGTTGGTATCAACGATCTCCTGGACGCTGAATACATGGCGTACATGCTGAAGTACGACTCAACTCACGGTCGTTTCGACGGCACCGTTGAAGTGAAAGACGGCCACCTGGTTGTTAACGGCAAAACCATCCGCGTTACTGCTGAGAAAGACCCAGCTAACCTGAAATGGAACGAAATCGGTGTTGACGTTGTTGCTGAAGCAACCGGTATCTTCCTGACCGACGAAACTGCACGTAAACACATCACTGCGGGTGCGAAGAAAGTTGTTCTGACTGGTCCTTCCAAAGACAACACCCCAATGTTCGTTCGCGGTGCAAACTTCGAAACTTACGCTGGCCAGGACATCGTTTCTAACGCATCCTGCACCACCAACTGCCTGGCACCGCTGGCTAAAGTGATCAACGACAACTTCGGCATCATCGAAGGTCTGATGACTACCGTTCACGCGACCACCGCTACTCAGAAAACCGTTGACGGCCCGTCTCACAAAGACTGGCGCGGCGGCCGTGGCGCGGCTCAGAACATCATCCCATCCTCTACCGGTGCTGCTAAAGCTGTAGGTAAAGTACTGCCAGAACTGAATGGCAAACTGACTGGTATGGCGTTCCGCGTTCCAACTCCTAACGTATCCGTTGTTGACCTGACCGTTCGTCTGGAAAAAGCTGCTTCTTATGAAGAAATTAAGAAAGCAATCAAAGCTGCTTCCGAAGGCCCAATGAAAGGCGTTCTGGGTTACACCGAAGACGACGTTGTATCTACCGATTTCAACGGCGAAGTGTGCACTTCCGTGTTCGATGCTAAAGCAGGTATCGCACTGAACGACAACTTCGTGAAACTGGTTTCCTGGTACGACAACGAAACCGGCTACTCTAACAAAGTACTGGACCTGATCGCTCACATCTCCAAATAAGTTGAGATGAGTGATTGATCCAAAAAGGCGACTTCGGTCGCCTTTTTTATTGTTTTTTAGACAGAGGATTGCTTAATGATAAATAAAATTTTTGCACTTCCGGTAGTCGAACAACTTACCCCTGTGCTCTCCCGCCGTCAGATTGACGGTGCCGACGTTATCGTCGTTGACCACCCGCGCGTTAAAGCCTCCGTGGCGCTGAACGGCGCACACCTGCTCTCCTGGAAACCGGAAGGCGAAGCGGAAGCGCTGTGGCTGAGTGACGCCACCTCGTTCAAAAAAGGGGATGCGATTCGCGGCGGCGTACCGATCTGCTGGCCGTGGTTTGGCCCGTCCGCCCAGCCGGGTTTGCCTTCTCACGGTTTCGCCCGTAACCAGCAGTGGACGCTGAAAGCGCATAACGAAGATGACAACGGCGCAGTGCTGACCTTTGAGCTGCAGGCTAATGATGAAACTCGCGCCCTGTGGCCGCATGATTTCACCCTGTATGCCCGCTTCAAACTGGGTCAGAGCTGCGAGATTGAGCTGGAAGCCCACGGCGAGTTCGAGACCACCTCTGCCCTGCATACCTACTTCAACGTGGGTGACATCAATGCAGTGAAGGTGAGCGGCCTGGGCGATACCTTTATCGACAAAGTTGATAACGCGAAGG
The DNA here is from genome assembly GCF_052044815.1 of Enterobacter sp. 22499. Classification (NCBI taxonomy): domain Bacteria; kingdom Pseudomonadati; phylum Pseudomonadota; class Gammaproteobacteria; order Enterobacterales; family Enterobacteriaceae; genus Enterobacter; species Enterobacter sp. 22499. The sequence goes on from NZ_JBQENR010000001.1 coordinate 629,517, forward strand.
AAGGTAAGCTGAGCGACGGCGTTCAGGCGTTCCCTGACCGTACTGACCGCGTCTATCTGCATCCGGAAGCGTGCAGCGTGATCCACGACGGTGCTCTGAACCGCGGCATTGAGGTGGTTCATCACCATCACAGCAACGTGGTGGGCTGGAACCCGGGGCCTGCACTCTCCATCAGCATGGCCGACATCCCTGATGACGGTTACAAAACGTTCGTCTGCGTGGAAACGGCCTGCGTAACCACCCCGCAGAAAGCGAGCGAGGAAAAGCCGTCTCGTTTAGGGCAGACAATTCGCATCGTTAAGCGATAAGGTCGCTGCACCACACCAAAGCAAACGGGGCGCAAGCGCCCCGTTTTGATGCAATGATTGCACCGCGATAATGCACAATCAGAACTTGTAGGTCACACCCACCGAGAAGATGCCAGCCCAGGACTTATCAACCATCGGGCTATCCTTCACTTCGTCGCTCAGACGCTCGTAACGGCCGGTACCGTAGACGTTCCAGTCGCCAAGGAAGTTATAGCTCGCGGTCAGCTCCAGGTAAGGATCCCAGCCATCATCGGCGCTGTAGCTTTTCAGCCCACTGCGACGGGACTCGTTTTTAGAGACGCCGTAGTAATAGTCGTTGTAGTTTTCACTGTTGTACTGCACGCCGATACCCGGCGTCAGGGTGAGCCCACCGTTGGTATAGCGATACAACCACGCCAGATCCCAGATAAAGCCGTTGCTGTTATCCAGCGTATCACCCGCCAGGGCTGTACGGAGGAAGCCATACTGGGTGTTATGCACGTATGAAAGCCCGGCCATCATGGTGCTTTTGCGCTTGTCGAGCTGGCGAAGCGCGTGGCTGTCGCTGTCGCCTGGCTTGAAGTGCGTTGGATCGTAGTAGGCCATGATAGAAAGCTTATCGGCCGTATCGTTCCACAGATAATAGCCGCCACCGAGACCGCGGAACCAGAAGTTATCGCCTTCATAGGTGATAACGGGTACAGGATAAACATCGCGGTCATACTGTTTGTATGGGCTGTTAATGACGCCAACGCCCGCACCCACCGTCCACTGACTTTCCGCCTGAGCGGTGCTAACTGCGGTCGCGGCAAGGATGCCCAATGCCAGAAGTTTGAGTTTGGTCACAATCCATTCTTTCCTGTAGTCAAATAATCAGCGGGTGAAGTGTAACCGCCATTCCCGTACATCCCAAAATTTTTTGCCTGCTAATCAGTCTGATTAACCCATTATTTTTAACTTTTCAGATGACAACCCGCTTTCATTTATATGACAGCTGAATGAAAAACGTGCTTAAGCCTTATAACCCGGGTGGAAATTTTTGGATGAGTTATTGATATGTCATTGAAATTAGTTTTTCTCAGCATGCAAGTTTGGCAAATGCCATCTACGCTTAAATTTAAGAAGAGTTTTCCTGAACACCTGCGGTTCTTAGCGTCTGACCTGGCACACAGGTTGCTGCTCTGGCAGTGGGGTGCGAGAGATTCTCTTCCGGGAGCCTCCACTACTCATACGAACGGCTCTTATCCTGTGCTAAAAAACGAAAGGACGGCATGCCATGAATATATTCGATCACTATCGCCAGCGCTACGAAGCTGCCAAGGACGAAGAGTTCACACTGCAGGAGTTTCTTACCATTTGTCGGCAAGATCGCAGTGCCTATGCCAATGCGGCAGAACGGCTATTGATGGCTATCGGTGAGCCAAACATGGTTGATACTGCCCTGGAGCCACGGCTTTCCCGTCTATTTTCGAATCGGGTGGTCGCCCGATATCCGGCGTTCGAAGAGTTCTATGGTATGGAAGATGCCATTGAACAGATTGTCTCCTATCTGAAGCATGCCGCCCAGGGTCTGGAAGAGAAGAAACAGATCCTCTATTTACTCGGCCCCGTCGGCGGCGGTAAATCCTCGCTGGCTGAACGCCTGAAGTCGCTGATGCAGCGCGTACCGATTTACGTGCTGAGCGCCAACGGCGAACGCAGCCCGGTGAACGACCATCCGCTGTGCCTGTTTAACCCGCAGGAAGATGCGCAAATTCTGGATAAAGAGTTTGGCATCCCGCGTCGCTACCTCGGCACCATTATGTCGCCGTGGGCGGCAAAACGCCTGCACGAATTTGGCGGTGATATCACCAAATTCCGCGTCGTGAAAGTGTGGCCATCCATACTGGAGCAGATCGCTATCGCCAAAACGGAACCGGGTGATGAGAACAACCAGGATATCTCGGCGCTGGTGGGTAAAGTCGATATCCGTAAGCTGGAAAACTTCGCACAAAACGACCCGGATGCCTATGGCTATTCCGGTGCGCTGTGCCGCGCCAACCAGGGGATTATGGAATTCGTCGAGATGTTTAAAGCACCGATCAAAGTGCTGCATCCTCTGCTGACGGCGACCCAGGAAGGGAACTACAACGGGACGGAAGGTATCTCCGCCCTGCCGTTTAACGGGATTATTCTCGCCCACTCGAACGAATCGGAATGGGTGACCTTCCGTAATAACAAAAACAATGAGGCCTTCCTTGACCGTGTGTACATCGTCAAGGTGCCTTATTGCCTGCGGATCTCCGAAGAGATCAAAATTTACGAAAAACTGCTTAACCACAGTGAGCTGGTGCATGCGCCATGCGCTCCGGGCACGCTGGAAACGCTCTCGCGCTTCTCCATCCTGTCGCGTCTGAAAGAGCCGGAAAACTCCAGCATCTATTCGAAAATGCGCGTCTACGACGGTGAAAGCCTGAAAGATACCGACCCGAAAGCGAAATCGTACCAGGAATACCGCGATTACGCCGGGGTTGATGAAGGGATGAACGGCCTCTCCACGCGTTTCGCGTTTAAGATCCTCTCACGGGTCTTTAACTTCGACCACGCGGAAGTGGCGGCCAACCCGGTTCATCTGTTCTACGTCCTGGAGCAGCAAATCGAGCGCGAGCAGTTCCCGCAGGAGCAGGCTGAACGCTACCTTGAGTTCCTGAAAGGCTACCTGATCCCGAAATACGCCGAGTTCATTGGCAAAGAGATCCAGACGGCCTATCTGGAATCCTATTCAGAATACGGGCAGAACATTTTCGACCGCTATGTCACCTATGCTGACTTCTGGATTCAGGATCAGGAGTACCGCGACCCGGATACCGGCCAGCTGTTTGATCGTGAATCCCTGAACGCGGAGCTGGAAAAAATCGAGAAGCCTGCCGGGATCAGCAACCCGAAAGACTTCCGTAATGAGATTGTGAACTTCGTCCTGCGCGCCAGAGCGCATAATAACGGGCGCAATCCGAACTGGACCAGCTACGAGAAGCTGCGCACGGTTATTGAGAAGAAAATGTTCTCCAATACCGAAGAGCTGCTGCCGGTGATCTCGTTTAACACCAAAACCTCAACCGACGAGCAGAAGAAACACGACGATTTTGTCGACCGTATGATGGAAAAAGGCTACACCCGCAAACAGGTTCGCCTGCTCTGCGAATGGTATCTGCGCGTGCGTAAATCGTCCTAAAACAAGTGCCCGGTAGCGCCTGCGCCTGCCGGGCCAACAAAAACGCAAGTTGGCAAATGCAGTACGGGGGGTATATGACCTGGTTTATTGACCGGCGTCTTAACGGCAAAAACAAGAGCACGGTGAACCGCCAGCGCTTCTTGCGCCGTTATAAAGCGCAAATTAAACAGTCGATCTCCGAGGCCATCAACAAACGCTCGGTGACCGACGTCGACAGCGGCGAGTCTGTCTCCATCCCTACCGATGACATCAGCGAACCGATGTTTCATCAGGGGCGCGGCGGCCTGCGCCATCGCGTTCATCCAGGTAACGACCACTTCGTTCAGAACGACAGGATTGAGCGCCCTCAGGGCGGCGGCGGTGGTTCAGGAAGCGGTCAGGGGCAGGCCAGCCAGGACGGTGAAGGCCAGGATGAGTTCGTTTTCCAGATTTCGAAAGATGAATATCTCGACCTGCTGTTTGAGGACCTTGCGCTGCCGAACCTGAAAAAGAATCAGCATCGTCAGCTTAACGAGTATAAAACCCATCGCGCGGGCTATACCGCTAACGGCGTGCCCGCCAATATCAGCGTTGTGCGTTCGTTGCAGAATTCTCTGGCGCGCCGCACGGCCATGACGGCAGGCAAACGTCGCGAACTGCGCGAGCTGGAGAGCAGCCTGAAGGTCGTGGAAAACACGGAGCCGGCGCAGCTGCTGGAAGAGGAGCGCCTGCGTAAAGAGATTGCCGAGCTAAGAGCGAAGATCGACCGCGTGCCGTTTATCGATACCTTCGACCTGCGCTACAAGAACTACGAAAAACGTCCCGAACCCTCCAGCCAGGCGGTGATGTTCTGTCTGATGGACGTCTCCGGCTCGATGGACCAGGCCACCAAGGATATGGCGAAGCGTTTCTATATCCTGCTCTACCTGTTCCTGAGCAGAACCTATAAGAACGTGGAAGTGGTCTATATCCGCCATCACACCCAGGCCAAAGAGGTGGATGAACATGAGTTCTTCTACTCCCAGGAGACCGGGGGGACCATCGTATCAAGCGCCCTGAAGCTGATGGATGAAGTAGTGAAAGAGCGTTACGACCCGGCGCAGTGGAACATTTATGCCGCGCAGGCGTCGGATGGCGACAACTGGGCCGACGACTCACCGCTATGTCACGAGATCCTGGCGAAGAAAATTCTGCCGGTGGTGCGTTACTACAGCTATATCGAAATCACCCGTCGTGCCCACCAAACCCTGTGGCGGGAATATGAACATCTGCAGTCCATGTTCGATAACTTTGCCATGCAGCATATCCGCGATCAGGATGATATTTATCCTGTGTTCAGGGAGCTGTTCCACAAGCAATCTGCTACCAGCAACGCATAACCCAACAGCCAGCGAATCCGCTGGCTGTTTTCTTTCGACCCCGTTTATCCCGTGCTAATGTAGCAAGCTGCATACTGGATTATCACCGGGAAAATTGTGATGACTGACGACGTTATGGGGACAAGTACCCACCATCAGCTGATTACCTTACTCACCGAGCAGGGCGCGCGTTTTCGCGTCATGGAGCACGAGGCGGTGGGGAAATGCGAAGCGGTGAGTGAAATTCGCGGGACCGATCTGCGCCAGGGGGCAAAAGCCCTGGTCTGCAAGGTGAAGGGCAACGGCGTAAAAAAACATGTACTGGCGATTCTGGCCGCCGACCTGCAGGCCGATCTGAGCCAGCTTGCCAGCCATTTTGGCGGGCTTAAAGCCTCCCTCGCCAGCCCGGCCGAGGTCGATACCCTTACCGCCTGCGTTTTTGGCGCGATCCCGCCCTTTAGCTTCCATCCTGATTTGGCGCTGGTGGCCGACCCGCTGCTGTTCGAGCGTTTCGACGAAATTGCTTTTAACGCCGGTTTACTGGAGAAATCCGTGATCATGGACACCCAGGATTACCTGCGCATCGCCCGTCCTGAGCTCGTAAACTTCCATAAAGCGTCGTCGTGACGGCGCTAGCCTCTTCTTTCCAGAAACAGCACGGAGGCGACGAGAATCACGGCAATAGCGAAAAACGATGAGGAGATAATGAGCGTTTCAACAAACATGTGATCGTTCATGATGGCGATCCCTTTGCGATACCTGCCTTCGTTTTAATCCGCGTAAATGACAGGGTAATGACAGCGATAAAATCTTTTAAACGCTGTCCTCCGCCGCGTTTACGCGTACAGTAAGCAGGATAATTATTCTGGCAAGGATCCCCCCATGTTTGACCCGACTCTGCTCATTCTTCTGGCGCTCGCCGCGCTCGGCTTTATCAGCCATAACACCACCGTCGCCATCTCGATTCTGGTGCTGATTATTGTGCGCGTGACCCCGTTAAATACCTTTTTCCCGTGGATAGAAAAACAAGGCCTCACCATCGGGATCATCATTTTAACCATCGGGGTGATGGCTCCCATCGCCAGCGGCACCCTTCCCGCCTCAACGCTGCTGCACTCGTTTGTGAACTGGAAATCACTGGTGGCGATCGCGGTGGGGATTTTTGTTTCGTGGCTGGGCGGACGCGGCGTGACGCTGATGAGCAGCCAGCCCTCGCTGGTGGCGGGCCTGCTGGTGGGCACGGTACTCGGCGTGGCGCTCTTCCGCGGCGTGCCGGTAGGCCCGCTGATTGCGGCAGGGCTGGTGTCCCTGTTTATCGGGAAGTCATAGTCAGGCTGGCCATGTAACGCGCCGGCGTCTGGCCCAGCCCCTTTTTGAACATGGTGATAAACGCGGTGGTAGAGTCATAGCCCAGAGACTGTGCCACCTGCTGCACCGATTTCCCGCTAATCAAATGCTGTAACGCCACGATCAGCTGAAGCTGGTGACGCCAGCGGCGAAAGCTTAAACCGGTCTCTTTGACCACCAGCCGCGCCAGGTTGCGTTCACTCATCGCGAAATGGCTCGCCCACTGCGCCAGCGTCTGCCAGGCGGCGGGCTCTTCCGCCATTTTCTCGCTCATCAGCCGGATTTTAGGATGGGGAGAGACGGGCAGCTGCAGATGCTCCTGGCGCTGGAGCGGCAGTTCGTCAAACAGGACGTCCACCAGACGCGATGTGGCCGCAAGATGCAGCTGTTCACGTGATTTCTCCGCCAGAGATAAAATCAGCTCCCGCACCAGAGGAGAGATTTTCAGGGTGCAGCAGCGGTCGGGCAGGCTGGCGGCACCAGGCTCAATAAACAAAAAGCAGAGCTGCGCCCCCGGCGTGGCCCTGTTGCTGTGCGGCATTTGGCCTGGGATCCAGACGGCATACTGGGGCGGTACCATCAGCATCGCATTTTCCACTTCGCAGGTGATCGCGCCGCCAAGGGCCAGAATCAGCTGCCCCTTACGGTGTTGATGCTGCGGAATATATTGTTCTTCCGTCACCACGCGGATGCGAAACGCGACTGCCGCATCGTGCTGGCTATCAGGATCGTAGCCGTCCAGTCCCAGACCAATCATCAGGTTGTCCGATATTAGCGATAAACTGTCATTTTAGCCTGATTTCAACCGCTGAGAAAATCGGTATTGTGTGCGCTCGCTTGAACGTATGAGAACACAATGACTACTGCTCTTCGCACCTCAGGAAAACAGGGCGCGCTGTTGATTGCAGGCATCCTGATGATTGCCACCACGCTTCGCGTCACCTTTACCGGCGCAGCGCCGCTGCTCGATACCATTCGCCTTGATTATGGCTTAAGCACGGCGCAAACCGGTCTGCTGACCACCCTGCCCCTGCTGGCCTTTGCTCTTGTCTCCCCGCTCGCGGCGGGCGTTGCCCGGCGTATCGGCATGGAGCGCAGCCTGTTTATCGCCCTGATGCTGATTTGCATCGGGATTGCCGTTCGCTCCCTGCCTTCCGCTACCCTGCTTTTCATCGGAACGGCGGTGATTGGTTGCGGGATCGCTCTGGGGAATGTGCTGCTGCCCGGCTTAATTAAGCGTGACTTTCCGGGTCAGGTGGCAAAACTCACCGGCGCCTATTCCCTGACGATGGGTGTCTCTGCCGCGTTAGGCTCGGCGCTGATCGTACCTCTGGCTCAGGGTGATGTGGGCTGGCATGGCGCGCTGCTGATGCTGATGGTATTTCCGCTGGTCGCACTGCTGCTCTGGCTGCCGCAGTGGCGTCAAAAACACGTCGCAACGGTAACGGGCGCAGGCGCGCTGCATAACCGCGCGATCTGGCGCTCGGCACTCGCCTGGCAGGTGACGCTCTTTCTGGGGATTAACTCGCTGATTTATTACGTTATCATCGGCTGGCTGCCGGCAATACTGCTCAGCCATGGCTTCAGCGAAGCGCAGGCCGGCTCGGTGCACGGCCTTTTACAGCTCGCCACGGCCGTGCCGGGGCTTGCCGTTCCGCTCGTCCTCCAGCGCCTGAAGGATCAGCGAACCATCGCCGGGGCGGTTGGGCTGATGTGCGCGGTTAGCGCGGCGGGTTTGTGGTTTATGCCTGAGATGGCGGTGATGTGGACGCTGGTGTTTGGCTTTGGTACCGGGGCAACGATGATCCTCGGCCTGACGTTCATCGGCCTGCGCGCCAGCTCCGCACACCAGGCGGCAGCGTTGTCCGGTATGGCACAGTCTATTGGTTATCTGCTCGCCGCCTGCGGTCCGCCGCTGATGGGTAAAATTCACGATTCGGCTGGAGACTGGCGGATCCCGCTTCTCGCCTGCGCGCTGGCCGCTGTCGTCATGGCCATCTGCGGCGTACTTGCCGGGCGCGACCGGGAAATCGCGCCCCGATAAACACGGTGGCAGACCATCGGGTCTGCCTTTTTTACCCGCGCGCCGCGCGCAGCATTGCCTGCACCAGCACCACCGGACGCCCTTCCAGCGCAGCACGCTCGTGCTGGAATAAGGTGATCACAAAGAACGGATGGGTCACCAGCTCCGCAGCGCGAATTTCCCCCTGCTCGTCCCAGCCCGTCACGCGCATATCACCGCTCTCCAGTTCCTGAGCAAACGCCGCCGATACGCCATAGTTACAGTGATAACCCTCTACGATTTCCGGCTTTCCGTAGGCCTTCGCGATCAGCGTATTATTGCGCAGCTCAATGGCATCGGTTTTTTCCACCAGCGAGCAGGTCAGCGGCGCAATCACCATCGTGCCTTCGGTATCCGTCTCAGCATGTGCCGCGTCGCTCCAGCCCAGCACGTTACGGGCATACTCAATTAACGCATGCTGGAACCCACCGCAGGTGCCCAGGAACGGAATGCTGTTTTCACGCGCGTAGCGTGCGGCAATAAAGGCCGCCTCGGTATTTTTATAGGGGCTTGCGGGAACCAGCCAGATGGCATCGTAGCCCACCAGATCCTCAGAACTGGTTAATTCCGTGGTGGCAAGCCAGTCGTAATCGGCGGTGAGGTCAAGGACCGCGGCGGCGTCGTCAATGGCCAGCGGGATCGCCTTGTGTGCAATAACATCAGGATTGTAATCGCCAACCAGCGCAATGCGCAGCGTCGTTTTAACCGGGAGGTGTTCCATGAAAGGTTCCTTATGCCAGAGTATTATCAGATAACATAAGGAACCTCAGACTACCGATCTTCTGCAATTATCACAATACCTTAAATTGGGAGGGTGGAATTATGATTCAGTGCAAACGCGTCTATGAACAGGCGAGCCCGGGCGATGGCTATCGGGTTCTGGTGGACAGGCTCTGGCCCCGTGGGGTGAAAAAAACGGACCTCGCGTATGACGAATGGTGTAAAACGCTCACACCGTCCAGCGCGTTACGCAAGGACTTTCATAGCGAAGCGATTGATTTCGCGGCCTTCACTAAAGCCTACAAGGAAGAGCTGGCGCAGCATAAGGACGAAGGAGAGCGTCTGGCGGCGCTGGCGAAAAAGCAGACCGTAACCCTGCTCTACGGCGCGAAGGACACGAAGCAGAATCACGCTCTGGTCTTAGCCGACTGGCTGCGCCATCTGTGATCAGCCGACCGTCAGCTCATCCTGAATTTGCGGAGCTGCGTCCGGGGTGAGCGGCATCAGGTGTTCGGCGCGAACAAACGCAAAGCCGTGCTGATTATCAAAGGCGTAGACGTCTCCCGTCACCAGCCAGAGCGCGCGGTCCGCGCTTGCGGGTAACTGCGTCATCACGCCGTTGACCGGGTTAACGAAACGCTGGCCGGGTTGGCAGAGACCAAATAGCTCCACAGATTTACCAATATTGCGACGGCCTGACGCCGTGCGGGCACCGACGATCATCGCCACGCTGCCCGGTTTAAGCTGAAACATACTTCTCTCGCGGTAACGGTAGCCAGAAATTGGCTAAGAATAATCCTAAAGAGAAGTGTATCGCAGCTACTGTCCCTCTGTCACCTGGCAGGTTGCGGATGATCGCGACGATAGAGCGTCCATTCGTCGATCACTTCGCCACCGGGCAGCTTGCACTCGGTGCGGACCCCCTGCGGGCTTTGAATTGGGACCTGTTCCCCGCCCTTTTCCAGGCAGTAAACGGAAGCCGGGTTCGCCATGCCCACGGCGTGCGGCGGTTTCGGGGCGTCGGGTGGGGTTGTTTTTGCGGTGCAGGCAACCAGGGGAAGCGCCAGTAGCAGAAATCTCATCTTGTTGATCCTTTTGACATCATCATTGGCTAAGGGTAACGGCTTGTCGCCGCTTTCTCCATGATTTCTCCATTCTAACTGCACTTTTCAACGCTACAGTCTGGCATGTTCTCACTTTGACCAGAGAACATCATTCCGTAATCAAGATGTCTTTGCCCCGTTCTCAACAACGGGGCTTTTTTTCCCGCCTGCTGCCCGCCTCTGCATATATTAAATTTTCTATATTCATGTTTTACTATGCCGGAAGCCTAAAAATTCAGCATAACATGCAGATGCAGACGTCTTCTGCCTGGGAGTCATTCTACGTCATGTCGGATCTTATCCTCGCTCGCGTTTCAGAAACCCTTGCCACCGAGCAATCCCTTGAAAGCCTCGTTCGTCAGTTGCTGGAGATGCTGGAAATCGTCACCGACATGGAGTCGACGTATCTGACGAAGGTGGATATAACAGCCCGGCTGCAGCATATCCTGTATGCCCGCAACAGCAAGCAGATGACTATCCCGGAAGGGTTAAGCGTGCCATGGGATGAAACGCTGTGTAAGCGCGCGCTGGATAGCGACACATTATTCAGTAACGATGTGCCCGAGCGTTGGCCGGAATGCGAAGCGGCTAAAGCGCTCGGCATTACCACTTACATGAGCATCCCAGTGCATCTTGCCGATGGCTCACTTTACGGTACGCTCTGCGCCACCAGTACGGCAAAGAAACCGCTCAGCGAACGCGGTGAACAGATATTAAAACTTTTCGCCGGGTTGATCGGTCAGTACATTCAAAAAGAGTCTCTGGTCACCCAGCTTCGTGAAGCCAATGCGGCCCTCATTGCACACTCCTATACCGATGCTCTGACCGGTCTGCCCAATCGTCGCGCCATTTTTGAGGATTTAACGACCCTGTTTTCTCTGGCACGGCATCTGAAACGTAACGCCATCATTGCCTTTATCGATCTGGATGATTTTAAACTGATTAACGATCGATACGGGCATGAAGCAGGCGACCAGTTCCTGATTGAAGTGGGCAAGCGTTTGACCGCAGAAAAACAGCAGGACGATATCATCGGCCGGCTGGGCGGCGATGAGTTTCTGGTGGCCACTCTGAGCAACGTCGAGAATGAGGAGCAAATTCACCTTCTCAGAACGCGCCTCAGCGCCCGAATTGCGGGGGAATACTGGCTGGGTAGCATCAGCATCATTTATCCTGGCGCCAGCCTCGGCGTTATCGAAGTGGATCCCGGCGTAACCGATCCGGACAGTGCGTTACGTGCCGCAGATATCGCGATGTATCAGGATAAGAAAGGAAAAAGCAAAACAGGCTTTCTCGCGATGGATTAACCCCGTACACTCTACGGCGTTATAAAAACCGAAACAGGTGATGATATGAGAATAGGGATCCTCTTCCCGGTCGTTATTTTTATAACGGCGGTGGTATTTCTGGCGTGGTTTTTTGTCGGTGGTTACGCTGCTCCGGGGGCATAAATGAGAAAAACCACCCTCATTATGTTGATCGTTGCCGTCGTGGCGTTTGCCGGCACGCAGTTTGGCTGGTGGTAAACCCGTTACGTAAAAAGGCCGCCATATGGCAGCCTTTTTAACGCTTCAGTATTAGCTTTTGATCTTTCTGTAGATAAACAGCACAACCAGCGCGCCGATCACCGCGACCGCGAAACTGCCGAAGTTAAAGCCATCGACTTTACCAAAACCGAACAGCGTACTGATCCAACCGCCGACTACCGCGCCGACAATACCCAGTATTATGGTGACGATAAACCCACCGCCATCTTTGCCCGGCATGATCCACTTCGCCAGAATACCCGCAATAAGCCCAAAGATAATCCAGGATAAAATTCCCATAACTTTCCTCTCTGTATGGTTTTTGTCATTAAATCAACGACACAAAAAGGATAGCACAGGATCTGAGAAAGGAAATTTGTGATAAGCCTCACAGAGAGAGTCTGCGCATTTCTTCATCAACATGCCCTTCCACAAGAACTGTGGGGTTGCATCTTTTATTGAGAAAGATTATCTTTCTCAATACTGAATAGTTGAGATAAACACTCAGGTATTCAGTACGACATTGCTCACATTGCTTCCAGTATTTCTTGCCCACTCATGAGTGGGCTTTTTTTTGATCAAGCCCCAACGAAAGCGTGCCGGTTGCGCCCGCCGCGTTTTGCCTGATAGAGCGCCTGGTCGGCAGCATTAATAATATTCTGCTGGCTACCCGCGATGTTGACAGCACGCGCACTGGAGACCCCTACGCTTACCGTGACCCGCCCGAAGGGGCTAAACGCGTGTTTAATTTGCTGAGAGAAAACATAGCGAATAATCGTCTGCGCAAGGCGGAGCGCCTCCTGGATATCCGTTTCAGGCAAAATCAGCGCAAACTCCTCCCCGCCATAGCGCGCCACAATCTGGTTGTCGCGGGTGAGACTTTCCCTGAGGCAGTTTCCCAGCAACGCCAGGCATCTGTCCCCTTCCGGATGACCGTAGTTATCGTTGTACTTTTTGAAGTAGTCCACATCCACAAGGAGCAGCGAAACCGGCGCGTCCTTTGCCGCACACGCCGCAATTTCCGAGAGGATTTTTTCATCAAAGATGCGCCTGTTATAAAGCCCTGTCAGCGCATCCTCCGAGGCAATAATCTTTAGCGCTTTGTTATCCCGTGCTTTTCTGGTTAAGTCGGAATAGAGGAAACAGGACGCCACGATGAGCGTCGCGGTAAACACCAAAATAAGTGCGGCAAGCTGAATCGCCTGCTTGCGCCACGGTGAAAGGGCTTCATCAATGCTTACCGCTACCGTCGTAACCAGTCCGTAGCGCCTGTTTTTCTCATAGGCATAAATGCGTTCGATTTTATCAAACCTGGAGACAGAGCTGGCTATCCCTGTATTTTGTACCTTGAGGTATTTTCTGAAGAGAGGTGAGTCAGAAAAAATCGTACCGATATAGTTATTTTTAAAGGGATAACGAATCAGTAAAACGCCTGCTTGCGTCGTTAAACCAATAACGCCCGCGTGACCAATATTAATCTGTCCATAAAGTGCCAGAAAATTTTCGATACCCAGCGTCACCACCACAACACCGTTAAATGCACCGGTGTGGGTTTCAAGGCGTCGGCTAAGAGTAATAACCCATTTACCATTGGTTCTGCTTATCACCGGCTCACCAATATAAATCTGCTGACTTTTATTTTCCTTGTGATAGACAAAAAATGCCCTGTCCGCGCCATTATGGGGGCCCGCAAAATTTTTGTGCAATGCAGTGAAGATATCCCCATGCGCATCATAGACAACCACATTATTAATCTGAGTAAGAAGATTATCCTGATTGCTTATCATTCGCTGAATATTGATCGCCTGTTGCGGGGTCATACCATAAATTTCAATTGTGTCGGAAACGGTGGTAATCAACATTTCACTTTGGCGAATGATCCCTTCCGTGTAGACGTTAAGGGTATGGCTCAGGTTGGCAACGCTGGTATTGATTTGCTGGATTGACTGCTGTCGGGACGTGGCAATCTGGACGGCAAGCGACAATGAAACAATCAATGAGACAATGATGACGGTAATGGTTGTTGTGTAAAAAGTATTTTTCACATGCACGAGCTTTTCCACCTTATCACGCCTGGCATCCCTGGCTGACAACTCTTGTCACTGTAACAAAGCTCAGGTTAAGAGGAAAACAAATTGCACTTAAGCATAACGGCTGCCGTTATTATCAGGCTTGTAGCTTGCACTGCCTGTGATAAGATTTGAGAGATGAGGGAGCGGACAGGGTATCTGGAAAATGAAAAAGATCATTGCCGTTACTATCGTTTCAGCGTTTCTGGTCTTCCTGTCTCTTTTTGCGGTTAATGCAGTTATCGGGAGCCAGCAGAAAAGCAAACAGCTTGAGATTTCCCGAACCCTTTTACAGCATTCAGAAAGTCTGACCCAGAGCATGGCGCAGACGCTCAAAAACCTGACCACACAGGGATGCGACAGAGACAGCCTCGATCGCTACCGGCAGGTCAAGCTCGAAAGCCGCTATGTCGCTGACGTCGGTTTTATTGAAAAGGGAAAAATAGTCTGTACCGCTTTTTGGGGTAAACTCGTTAATCCTGTCCCGCTTCCTGAAGAGCTCCATGAAACGCCCAGAGGATTTCTCCTCGCGCAATTTTCGAGAAAGGATTTTTTTACCGGCAATGCGGCCATCTATAATAATCACATTATCTTCACCTCCCGCTATGCTTACGATAAATTCACCCCGGTTACGGAGAGCTATTCTCTGAGCACCACCACCAGGGACTTAAGCAGAACGTTTTTTTCGGCTACGCCTGAATTAAACCAACAGAGCGAACTGAATTCCTCCTTGTTTACCCTGACCCTCACCCGGTGCAGCACCACGTGGGATTTGTGCGTCATTGTGAAGCATCACAACGCGGGACTGGCCTCGTTATCTCCCGTTGTATTTATCGTTCTCGCGGTCATTTTATGTTTTATCTGGATTGCGATAACGCTCTTTTTCTTTCGACTCAACGAGGACCGGTTCTCCCTGGAGCGGACGTTGGTCAAAGCTGTTATCACTAATACTATCGGCGTTCATTACCAGCCCATTGTTCGGATTGAGGATAAAAAAATTGTAGGTGTGGAGGTCTTGTCGAGATGGCGTGACGCAAGATACGGTGACGTCTCCCCGGAACTGTTTATTCCATTAATCAAAAAAATTGGCCTGTATAAAAATTACTATATTAATATTCTCCAAAAATCCCTTTCGGATATCGCGCCACTTATTATTAAATATCATCTGGTTGTTTCGCTCAATGTTGGCCGAACGGAAATTGAAGACGGACAGTTTATCAGCATTTTGCGCCGTAGCTGTTTAGCTAATAACATTCCACTCTCTCTGATCAAAATCGAGCTTTCTGAAAAAGCCATTTCAACGGGGAATATTCTGGAAGATTTCTGCAAGGATTTAAAAAACCTTGGCGTGAGAATATCCATTGATGACTTCGGGGTGCAAAACTCAAACCTGGCAAGGCTTTCGCTGCTTGAATATGATGAGATCAAAATCGACAAGTCGCTGGTCGATGGCATCAGTGAACATTACAAGCAGAACATTTTTGTCATTTTTAGCGACGCCCTCGCAAAACTG
Organism: Enterobacter sp. 22499; assembly: GCF_052044815.1. Lineage (NCBI taxonomy): Bacteria > Pseudomonadati > Pseudomonadota > Gammaproteobacteria > Enterobacterales > Enterobacteriaceae > Enterobacter > Enterobacter sp. 22499. The sequence goes on from NZ_JBQENR010000001.1 coordinate 644,692, forward strand.
AATAAAACGCTTGTTTTCGAAGGCGTAGAGAGCGAAATACAGTATCGCTTTATTGCTGAAAGATACCCCGAGGCGCTGATTCAGGGATGGTATTTCTCAAAATCCGTCACCCGAAGCGAGCTTGCGAAGCGACTCGCTGGGATCGCGCGGTAGGTTACTCGTTTCCCCACTGATTAAGAAAGTTTGCAATATCATCAATACGTTCGGCACGAACCCCGGCTTCACGCGCCATCTCCTGCTGAGCTTCCTCATCGATCTCCTCATTATTCGACAAACGCGTGAGAAGCAGCTGGAAATAATGCGCCAGCGAGTCCTGCTCTGACTCACTCACGGGCTTTGTGGCTTCCGTCGCGTACTCTTCGACGATGTCATAATACTTCAGTGGGATTTCGTTATTCATAACAGCGTTAACCTTTGAGGGTGAAGCCACAAGTATATCCGACGACGTACGGTTAACCAACGCGTTGCGTCAGATAAGCAGGGCAAGCAGGGCTGCAAGAGCAGGTATGGCCTGAACGTACAGTATCTTTCGGCTGGCGGTCGCTGCGCCAAAGAGTCCGGCAATCAACACGCAGGTCAGGAAGAAGATGGCCACAGATATACCCTTTTCACCAAGCCAGAGGCTCCAGAGCAGACCCGCAGCCAGAAAACCATTATACAGCCCCTGATTCGCGGCCAGCACGCGGGTGTCGCGCGCAAAATCGGGACGCAGATTAAAGGCCTTGTGCCCTGTTCTGGTGTTCCACAGGAACATTTCCAGCACAAGAATGTAGATATGGATGAATGCAACGACAGCGATAAGAACAGTAGCGAGCATCGTGTTATTTCCCGCAGGCAGAGGCAAAAAAAACGGGAACCCTCAGGCCCCCGCTCTTGTTTAACCCAGAATCTGGATTACATGTTCGCGATAATCGCGTCGCCAAACTCTGAACATTTCAGCAGCTTAGCGCCTTCCATCAGACGTTCGAAATCGTAAGTTACGGTTTTCGCGTTGATCGCGCCTTCCATACCTTTGACGATCAGGTCTGCGGCTTCAAACCATTCCATATGGCGCAGCAGTATTTCATTAAATCAATCGTGATGCATTGATTTTCCAATGAAAAATTCATAATTGACGCGTTCATCACACTTTTTTTGACCACAAGCTAACCTATTGATTAACTACAATGTTTTTTGGGTTTTGATAACCACTTTTTGGCTTTATTAATTAATCTCTTAATGGGTTCGCTACGCTCCTCCTTCTCCCCCTGCCCTATACTTTGAGTTTGACACTTGGCTGGAGGTTTCTATGTGCGGACGTTTTGCACAAGCTCAAACGCGTGAAAAATATCTGGCTTATCTGGCCGATGAAGCCGATCGCGACATGCCATTCGACCCGGAACCTATTGGCCGGTACAACGTGGCACCAGGCACTAAGGTTTTGCTGCTGAGCGAACGCGACCAGAAACTGCACCTTGATCCTGTTTTCTGGGGTTACGCGCCCGGGTGGTGGGGTAAGCCGCCACTAATTAACGCGCGCGTCGAGACGGCGGCAACTAGTAGAATGTTTAAACCTCTCTGGCAGCATGGCCGGGCAATTTGCTTCGCTGATGGTTGGTTCGAATGGAAGAAAGAAGGTGACAAGAAACAGCCTTTTTATATCCATCGGGCAGACGGTCAGCCGATTTTTATGGCGGCGATCGGCAGCACACCGTTTGAGCGAGGCGATGAAGCAGAAGGTTTTCTGATAGTAACGTCTGCTTCTGACAAAGGCCTAGTGGATATTCACGACCGCCGGCCCCTCGTCCTATCGCCAGAAGCGGCCCGGGAATGGATGCGTCAGGAGGTTGGAGGGAAAGAAGCGGAAGATATAGCTGTCAGCGGTGCCGTGCCGGCAAGCAAATTTATATGGCATCCAGTAACGCGCGCTGTGGGGAATGTGAAAAACCAAAGTCATGATCTATTAGAACCAGTCTCGCTCTAGTACTATGTATTCACTAATATTGTTCATGGTATAAGCAGGGAATGCCTTATGAATAACTGTCGTGATTGTAGAAATCCAATACACCACGGAGCTAAAAAATGTCACCACTGCGGAAGCTATCAGAACTGGATCCGTCACCTCAATACGTTTGCTCTGTTTACTGGCTTCTTTCTGACACTGCTTTCAATATGGACAATTCCATTTATTAATGGTGTTTTTCAATCTAAACAGGCAGAAATAGTTACCTCTATCATATCTGGCGAGTCAAATAAGCTTCGTTTTATGATCGCCAATAACGGCAATCAGCCGGCAGCAATTACTTCTATTGAAATTGACAGCAAGATGAGTTTCGGGATAGGTACATGGTACCTCGATAATCAGCTTGATGGCACACTCCTTGAACCAGGGCAAGCTAAAGTACTTAATGCCTCAAACGGGGCACCTATACCTTCCCCTCTTCCCTATGAAATTCAGACGATTTTAAATTCCAAAGACGATGTCCCAAAAAACTGTACTTTAGTCATCCAATACGTCGAACTTAATGGCAGCAACAAAACGTTTACTTATCCTTTTACATGTTCGCCTGCCGAGGTATCTCAATCCCATGGCGGCCTATCTGACCGTCAATAAATCGGCATAACGAGTTGTGTAGCGAGGTGAGAGCATGTCACGTTTCATCTGCCACTGCTGCTGTATGCCCTGTCCGGCAAAGTAGAGCGTGCCTTTCCCGTCTTTCGCATTGAGATGATCGAGAACCTCCATCAACTTATCGCTTCCAGCGCGTGGGGCGTTCTCATCGAAAAGGTTCAGCTGCGCCACGCCCTGGCTGAAAAAATCACCAAGCATGATTCCAGCTTTTTGATAGCGATGGCCATCCTTCCAGATTTTGTCCAGGCACTTTACCGCGGCGTTGATTATGTCGCGGGAATCCTGTGTAGGGGTGAGAAGCTTCATGGACGCGCTGTTACCGTAATATGGCTCGTTAAGCGCAAAGGGAGAGGTTTTCACGAACGCAGAAATAAAGCGGCAGTACTGATGCTCTCCCCGCAACTTTTCTGCGCCTCGGGCCGCATAACTGCAAATGGCCTGCCTCATTTGTTCGTAATCAGTGACGCGTTCACCGAATGACCTGCTACAGACGATCTCCTGCTTTGCCGGCGCAAATTCCTCCAGCTCGAGACAGGGCTCGCCGCGCAGTTCCCGGACGGTTCGCTCCAGCACGACATTGAAGTGTTTGCGGATAATCCACGTGCTTTGTTCAGAAAGGTCCAGAGCTGTTTTGATGCCCATGGCATTCAGCTTCTTACTGATGCGCCTGCCTACGCCCCATACATCTTCTACTGGCACGATGGCGAGCAATCGGCGCTGGCGGTCGATATTGGATAAATCAACTACCCCTCCCGTTTGCCGCTGCCATTTCTTCGCGGCGTGGTTGGCCAGCTTGGCCAGTGTCTTTGTCTGGGCAATTCCAACCCCGACAGTCAGGTGCGTCCGCTTCAGAACGGTAGCGCGGATTTCTTTGCCGAACTCAGTAAGATCCCGGCAATTGCGAACACCTGTTAGGTCACAAAATGCTTCATCGATACTGTAAATTTCTACGCGAGGGCTCAACTCCTCCAGTGTGGTCATTACTCGATTCGACATGTCTGCGTACAGCTCGTAGTTACTGCTGAAGCAAACAACCCCAGCGCGCCGAAATAAGTCCTTTTGCTTGAAGAAAGGCTCTCCCATTGTAATTCCAGCCGCCTTGGCCTCGGCGCTGCGCGCGATTACGCAGCCGTCATTGTTCGAAAGAACAACCACTGGCCGCCCTTTCAAATCGGGACGAAACACCGTCTCGCATGATGCGTAGAACGAATTCACGTCGCAGAGCGCAAACATACTCAGCTCGCCGATTTGACGATGAAAGTAACAACGCCGAAAACGTCCAGCGTATCTTCGCTGCCTACAACAATCGGACTGTAGGCGCTATTCATTGGGATGAGTTGGACATTTGGACGCAACTGCAAACGCTTAACAGTGAATTCCCCTTCAACCGCGGCGATGACAATGTCACCGTGCTCAGCCGTGCGCGAACTATCCACCACCAGCAGATCACCGTCGCTTATCCCGGCTTCGATCATTGAATCCCCCGCGGCTTTGACGAAATATGTAGAGCTCGGGTGAGCGACAAGTAACTCATTGAGATCGATACGCTGTTCAACGTAATCAGCTGCGGGGCTGGGGAAACCACACTGTACTAAGTCACTGAAAAGCGGAAGAGCGATAATTTCTCGCAGTTCTGTTGGCCTGATGAATTCCATTGCACACACCTCAAATACTGTTTTTATATACAGTAGTTTTATTTGTAAGTGTCCGCAAGATACAGGCCCTATCGTCACTGCTTAAAGCTTCGCCGTTTCGTTTCTAAGTTTATCTCTCGTTTCGAATTATCTCTTTTGTAAATTTTTCAATAATGGCGCAGATGTAAGCAGATCTGAGGGAGACAAAGCCCGTTAAATGCCAGAACGGGCTGCGACTGAAAGCTAAGTCTTCATGATTCCGCTATTTTTGCTTAAGCTCCTGGAGCTCTTTCTGTGTTGCCTCCAGCTGTTTAATGACGTAGTTCAGTGCCAACACGGTATCAAGCATGATGACGTTGCTATCCAGCGCTAACGTATCGTCAGCATCAACCCTGTTGCCTTCACCATCAAATTTCGGTGCTGCTGGGACCAACGTTACGTACTCACTGTCGATCTTCATGACATCCTGAGCGATAACACCTCGGCGAACTCTCTCCAAAGGGTCATCGTTGTATACGTAAGTTGCTGGCAGGAATTTCTTGATATTCTCGTATGACTGATAACCATCATCGTATTTCACACTATGTTTCAGTTCGATATCACAGTTTGGTTGTTTAGAGAAAATATAATTGCCCCCAAAACCACCACTGCCTGAAACTGAAATATCCGCGGTAACGGTATTAAACGAGAAAATACGCGTTCCTGCAGATCCGCTATCACCAATGGTTACAAGTTCAATAGATGGCCAGTTGCTTTTCCCCTGGGAAATAGATCCAAGAGCGGTAACGGCGTGATACCCCCCTGAGCAATAGGTATGCCACCTGCCAAATGGTACAAATCCACTATCGTTTGGAGTTGATAGGTTTGGGCGTGCAAACGATGTGTTCGTGCTGTAGCCGTTAACAATATCTTGGTAACCGCCACCGTATCCTTCCCCAGGGCCAATATGGGTTTTTGACTGAAACGCTCCGTATGGGTACCAGCGGAAATCAGCATTGGTACTTACACCATCATAGATGTTCATTTGTACACGGGCTAAATCGGGTCCTGACCCACGTACAGCGCCAAGCCTCCATGTGCCAGAATAGTAGTTACCAGAAAGCCAGTTAACATAATTTTCAGCCGGACCGTCTGAACCAACGTTACCTAAAGTAATAGCCTTATTACCGCCAGATCCTGAAGCTACGCCCACTATGTTTCCTGCAGATGCAACAACGCCGCCAGTAACAGTCCCACCTGTTTTACCTTCTATTGTTTTAAGACGCGAATCATCCCCTGCAGCAACCGTTCCCGCCGCCGTTCCGACGTTCCTGGTGGCGCTGTCTCCTAAACCGAGGTTTGTGCGACTGCCTTCTGCCGTTGTTGCCCCGGTACCGCCCTGGTCAATCGGGAGAGTACCATTGGTACCTTTCTGAGCCAGTTTGCCGATGCCTGGGATAGTTACGGAGGTGCCGTTGATCGTAACGGTTATGTTCTGGTTGGCTGAGGTAGTGGCAAACATCTCCCACGCGCCGATGTTCTCGTCATACTCTTTGATAAGCTGCGACATCGCCTGTGCCAGTCCGTCGACAGAGATGTTGTCGGACACCAGTATTCCATACTTCTGGCCGCTCAGCGCTGGGGAAGCAGCAGGCGTAACCGTCATTGACGTGGCGCTGTTCACGGATGAAATCTGGAACATCTGAACCGGGTTAGACATGACGATAATCGTCTGGCCAGCGCGAACCTGGCTGGCCAATGCCGTCCAGTTTGTGCCAGTGCCGGTTGCGGTATTTCCGTTAATAGCGATAGTGCCATTGTTATAAAGCATGAACTACCTCACGATAATAACGATCGCTTGAAACGATCAATCTTGTAAAATTGATCGCTCATATCAATCTGACTATTTTTTAAACTCTAATAAAATGGATATTCCCGCAGATACAGGAATGTAGAAATGAAACGATTATTTGCCGTGGCACTTTTGCTGGCGGCTGGCTGTGCCAATAAAGACAGAGACTATGCCTTCAAAATGGATTACCCGGTGGATGCGGCGCGCATATCTCTTGGGGGAGATATTCACGTAAATATCGACTGCGCTACGAGGGAAGTTAACGTAATTTCAGATAGCAGCAATGGAATTTTCAGCCGACATATAAATAAGCGGCTCAGCAACATCTGTTATAAGAAAACGGATAAGCTTGATGTTGTATACCGATTCGAACCTGCAAAGGGTGTAAAGCAAGACATGATCGCTACTCAATACCCCCGCGTCCCGCCAGTATCAAATTCCGACAAACTGAGCGATGGGAATTCGTAACCCTCGTCCCTGTAGTATCTGGCTCCAGTTGCGCTGGTTTTTGGATATATACCTGCCCTGCAGCTGTGAGCCAGTCCACCTTAAAGCGATCCCTGAGTAACCCGTCGCCCCGCCATCATCACTTAGATTTCCCGGACAGTTGTTAATCAGAATCCACGGATTAAAGCCGAGGTTTATCGTAAAGGTATTGTTCTGCAGATCATAACTCGCTGGCACATCAAAAAAACCAACGACCCTGGGCATTTTCGATGCTGATGCAGCGCTCCAGATAAGGTTTCCACCAGCGTCGAATACATCAAGGTAACCGCTCTGCATTCCAATATTTCGCGTCGTGCGTATCATCCTCCCTGCATTATCTTCAAGAAGATCGGCGCCGGGTAAACCATACTTATTTGCATCCAGTTGAAGCCAGCGCAAATTCCCGTCATTCCAGAATTGTTGTTGGGTAAATCCCAGCGTGCTTCCGTCACCAAACGGGCTGTCTACACGGTAAAACCCTTTTTCAGTCACAGCCCCCAGAGAACGCTGATCATAAAAAAGGGTGGACCTGTTTTGCGAATCGACGAGCAACTTCCCGGCACTGTTGTAAACTTCGAATCCGCTCATTGAAAGTTATAAACCTCAACTGTAAAAGTGAATGCAGGACTACCGGTGATAGGCAAATAGAATGCAGTGAAGCCGCCATTAAAAGCGCGGCAGTAATATTCATTTGCAGTTACGTCAGTTGTTACAATTGATATAAATGAACCATCCTGGGTTATACCGGAAAATGAAACGTCTTTCGCCGTTTCCCCGGCAGCAAATGTTACTGTTGTGCTTCCAATATAGCGGATAGCATAATCACTTAAATCAACGGAAATACGCCCTGCTCCGTCCCAGCATTGCAACCCCTGTGGCATTACCATAACCCCATTCTGACACGCAGCACGTTGTTGCTGTCGTAGATTTGAATGAGCGTGCTGGATATCAACATCCTGCCGCCGCCACCCACACCGTTAATTTCAAACGTTCCCCCTTTATCAAGCTTCCAGCCTACAGAGCCAGCCACATAGTTATTGGACTGAATAAAGTTGCCGATTTTGGCGTTCTCAATGGTACCGTCCTGAATGAAGCTGGCCCGGATGAATGTCTGCCCGTTCTGGATCACGAACGGCAAAGCCACGCTGTTACCGGCTGCAGTAGTCACGGCAAAACGGTCGGCCAGGAAGATAACCTGCGACTGCATCCCTGATGGCGTATTCTCCACACCGATCCCCATTCCTGCGGCGTAATACTGGCCATTACTCGTTACCCCAACCTTGATGTTGTACATCGCGCTGAGTTGGCCGTTTACGTTCGCAATGGCTTGGGCGTTGGTTGTTATCGCCGCCGTATTACCGTTTATGGTCGCAGTAATGGCGTTTATCTGCGTCGCCGTGGCCTGCTGATAATTCGAAACCGTCTGGCTCAGACTGTTGATGGATGCCGTATTACCGTTGACGTTCGTCTGCAGGCTCAGCAATGCGCGTGCCGTTGCCTCCCTGTCAGTGACGATCACCTCATCAATGCGGTCCAGCTGCGCGCTGTTACCGGCAACCGATGCCGACAGGGTTTTACGCGTGGCCACCTGGGCGAGATTGGCCTGGATTATCGCAATTGCCGAGTTCTTCACGCCTCCTGTCATGCCGTCCATCGAAACAGAAATCTCGTCTATCTTCACTTCGGCCTGCGCCAGCCCGTCAGCGTTCTCCTGGATGTCTTTCGCCTGCTGCTCGAGCTCGTCGGCATGCTTTTTGATTTCATCCGCCATGCCTGCAACTTTTTCGTTGCTGTCCACCGCGTTCTCGAGCAGGTCTTTGAACGTTTCCGACTCTTTCATATCCTCCAGAATGTCATTGGTTATTTCGCTGACATCTATCGAGGACGAGCCCATGACCCAGTCGGTCCAGTCACCGGCATTACCGATACGGTCAATCAGGCGCGCGCGGTACCACTGGCGAACGCCGGCAGGCATGGGACCATGCTGATAATCTGCAGCCGGGTATGGCACCAGGACCAGCAGTTCAGGATTGGCAAAGTCAGAGGTTGTGGCGCGCTGAATCTCTGTATAGGCCGTGTCGCCTGAGCCATCCGGGAATTTCCAGGTCAGGTCGATATGCCAGACCACATCTTCGGTCGCCAGGAAGTTGAGCGGAGTACCCGGTTTTCCCGTTTTACCTGAGAGATAAGTTGTTTTGCCGTATCCCCACGGTGACGACGAATCCTGCGCATTCAGCGCCCGGACGCGCACGTCATAGCTGCCCGAATAAATGCCCTGAACCGAGAAACCCTGCGCGCTGGTAACCGGAACGTTTATCCAGTCCCCGTTGTCCTTGCGCCACTGGGCAACGTACCGGATTGCGCCCTCCACCTTTTCCCATGACACGTCAAGGCTTGCTACCGTCAGGCCCTGCGACACATGATCGCTTTCAGTCATCACAATATTCTTCGGCGCAGACAGTACGCTTATCGGCGTGACGCTGATTGGGGCCGACTCGATCCGAACGCCGTCATCGATGTAACGGTATTTGTTTGGATCGTGCTGAACGGCCGTAATCGTGAAACCCCCAGTGCTGTCGTCATTAGCCGCAATTGAAGTCACCCGGAAGTATTGTATCGCGAGGTTATCACTGTCTATCGCCCACACAGCACCGGCGGCAGGTGCCTGACTAAATGCGGTGGCCACCGTCACCGTTTTTTTATCTGCGCTCACCGCGCTGATTGTGCGCGTCTGGGCTTTTCCGTCAGGCAGGTTAACCACCAGCCGGTCTTTCGCCGCGTAGTCTATTTCCCGATCCAGCGTAATCTGGCGGCCGTTGACCGCCCTGATGCGTCCCCCGTTCTCCTTGCCGGAACGGAAAGGATCGGCGACACCGATAATTTCAGCGGGCAGCGGGATGTAGCCATCCAGCCCCACGCCAAATGATACGGTACCGTCTTTGGCATTGGAGAGTAGTACCCAGCGCCCGCGCCGGTGCGCTTCACTTTGCGAGGTGCAGCCGATTGCGGTCAGGGACGTCTGCCGGACGTCGTAACGTTCTACAAGCGCCGAATCGTAGACCCCCTCAACGGTATCGCTGTAATGGTTCTGTGGATCGGACCAGGACACCAGGCAGGAGCTGTAGCGATTCTTGTATGAGCCGCCCGCATAAGTAAACAGTCCATCGATAACGTTTGAGACGTTATAAACCCAGTCAACATCGTCCTGCGGGACGTCTGCCTGGACATAAATCTGATCGTTGCCCCAGAAAGTTATTCCACGAAATACCGCGGCGAGATCGTTAAGTACCTGCCAGGCGTCCTCCTGGCTCTGAATGAAAACGTTGCAGGTGAAACGTGGTTCGGTGCCACCGGCCCCGTCGGAAACCATTTCGTCACAGTACTGGGCGATTGAATACAGCGCCCACTTATCCACCATGGACGCATCCACGCGCGTGCCCATGCCGTAAATTTCATCCAGAACCAGATCGTAAAAGATCCAGGCAGGGTTATTGGACCAGGCCATTTTGAACCCGCCGGACCATGAGCCAGAATAGGTTCGGGTTATCGGATCGTAATTATCCGGAACCTTAATCAGCTTGCCTTTTATCTTACAGGTCACTTTCGGCGCGCTGCCGTTGAACTGGCTGCTGTCCACTTCTACATACAGGAGCGCGGTTAAAGGATAACGAAGCTTGCTGTCGATGACTTCCGCATACGAAAACACCTTGAAGGCGTTAACCAGTTTCGAATTTGATCCGCTGGCATCAGCCGTAATACGCCTGACCCTGACAGACCAGCCGGACGTGGATTTTGGCAGATCGATACGGTGGTCACGCTGATATTCCGTCGTGGTCTTTCCGTCAAACTTGCCGTTTACAACCGTTTTCCAGGCGCCGCCGTCCGTTGATAAATCGATCGCATACTCGGTAACCGTGCCCACCATATCGCCGTTATCTTTATAGAGATACTGGACCGGAAGGCTGAGCTTGATGCGGATGGCATCCAGGGAAAGGTTGGTAAACTGGCGTGTCCAGGGCGCGGTGGTGGTGACAGTTGTGCCCACCGCCAGCTCGTTATCGACCTGGGGCATCCCGGCAATATAGGTCTGGTCCTGTGTCCCCTTGCGGAACTCCCATTTCACGCCTCTGAAGTTGTATTCCCCGCTGTCGTTTGCCAGCGGCGTATCGTTGAGAAAAATGTTCTGAGCGGTCAGGTCGCCCTGTATTTCCCCCTCAGAAACGGCAATGAGCATTTTTAACTTTGCGACCGACAGCAGATCGTCAGGCTGCTCAACCGGAGTATGTGAACTGCCACCTCCCCCTTTGGCACCCTGCAGGATGGTTTCTTGTTTAAGAAGCTGCATTTTTTCACCCATAAAAAAAAGGCGCCGAAGCACCTTTAAGTTAGTGGCCGCTGGCCTACTGCTTATCGCTCGAGTACATACCGGCGCTGACTATCGCTCCCCCTGCCTCGATCAGACCGTAGGCCAGGGGGACAGGATGTCCCATAGCGACCGTATTAACCGGCGCCCCGAAGGCGTAGTTAGGCGTGTTGTCCGTGCTGGAGGATTTACCTGCGCCGAAGGATGGCTGGGGCGTAAGCATCTGGACAACGCCGCCCAGCATCATTGACACCCCAACCCCGGTCAAAATCGACGTGGCGCTGATGGCTGTTGCGCTCATCGCCGCCCCCCAGGCAGCCATGCTCGCACCGGCAGTAAAAAAGGCGGCGACCAGCGCAACGGCGCCAACAACTATCTGCAGGACGCCCGAATTTTTGGCCCCCTCATAAACGGGCACGATCCGGTACACGCTTCCACCGCGGGTCATATCAAACTCTTCCAGTCCGATATTGTTGTCACCGTTAAAAAAGGCGAAACGGATCCCCTTCATATGAGCTTCCGACATATATTTTTTGAATCCGGGTACCTGTGAACACATGGCCCTGAGCATTTCGCGCAGGTCGGCAACATCAAACTGAACGCGTTTACCGAATTTTTTAGCCATTTTCCCTTCGAGAATAAGCGTCTTAACCATGCATTCGATCCTTATGCCTGACCACCCGGACCGTTCTGTCGCGATAATATTTTCCATAAGGCGTTCGCGAAGAAAGGTGCCCGAACAGATGATGCAGAATGATGTTGTCACCCACATATACAGCGGCGTGATTAGTCACCGATGCCTGCATGCTCATCATGATGATGTCCCCTGGCTGCATTGCACCGGCGGCAATCTCAACAAATCCCTCACGCTCCCAGTTGTCGTCGTAGAGCCGTTCCTTGCCGCTCTCCCACCATTCGTAAGGTACCGAATAGTTCCCGAGTCCAATGCCGTATTCGCGCAGATAAAATTCACGGATAAGCGACCAGCAGTCCGCGTAACCCAGTACCCACTGCCGCCCGATATAATCCCTGTCTTCACGCGGGGAGATCGTACAAAAATCCCCGTCCGGCCAGGACATGATCCCCCACTCAATACCTGACCAGTCGCACTGGATCCGGTCCAGCTCCGAGGGCACCAGCCGGACCACATCCGGATGGGAATGAATGAGCATGATGATCTCACCGCGCGCGCGGGCAGCGAGCTGATCTTCCGGGGAGAGCATGAATGTCTCCTCGGGTTTATCGGCAATGTTGCGGCAGGGAATAAAGATTTGCTGCTGGCCTGACTGAACAATCAGGCCGCAGGCTTCTTTGGGATATTCAGCAGCGACGTGCTGACGGATAGCATCCAGCAATTTTTCACGCATCTTTATTTCCCCTGCAGGTTAGCGGCCGGAAAACCACCGAACGGCAGCGGCGCGTCCGGGCCGTGACGATCCTGACAATCCTGCCGGCGGCCGCCACAAACGTCTTTCGACGGGTCATCGGTCGGCGTACCGTCTTTGGTAAAGTATTTCGTGCCGTTGTAATCGCATCCGGTCCCGCTTCGGTACCAGCCCCGCATACACCAGGTGCAGACAGGCGTAATCTGCCGTGTCGGCAGCTGCAGGCTCTGAATATCGAAAGGAGAACACAGCTCGAAATCAACCTGTACCCGCGTCTCTGCGGTTTTAGCATTGACGTAAAAGAGCTGTACGCGCTCATCGGCAGGGCTGGCACCCGGATTACCTTTTTTCCAGTTGGCGGCGTCGAGATACTTCGAAAGCGTGGTATGGATTTTGACCTTAGCCCTGACCATATCGTCATATTCAAGACACAGCGCGGTGACATAGTTTCCGACGTTCCCGACGGACAGCGTGGGCGTTGGCTGTGAACCTGTACTCGACAATTCCATCCCCTTCAGTTCGTAGGGATGGGGATCGTACTGGTTTCCCTGCCAGATAATGGCGGGCAGATTTTCTGCAGCGAAGGCTGCCCACCCCTCTTCCTGAATATTGTGCGCATGAAAACGCAGCACCTGATCCATACCGAATTCAGTGCCGTCGATCTCAATCAGCTGAATAACGCTGCCGGGCTCAAGCTGTTGGATGTCTGCCGTAAAACTCATACTCCCCCCATAAAAAAAGCCGCCCGGAGGCAGCTTTCAGTGTTTGTCGAGAAAATCAGGGCGCGAACGCCTGTTCAAAAGTGAAGGCAACAGTGGCTTTTTTCCCGGTAGGGAAAGAAACGCTGAACGAATCGGATTTCATTCTGAACAGCTTTTTTTCTCCCCATGGCGTGGTCCACCAGAACGATTTAGTAACGTGAGACATCAGAAAAGCGCGCAGCGCAGCCGCCTCCTGTCTGGTGCCCGTCCAGTCCAGGTTCCACGTTTCCTGTTTGTCGTTGATCCCCATCCCTGCTATCTGTTTGTAGCCATCCCCGAACTGGGCCTGCAGCGTTCGGGCTGTTTCAGTTCCCTGCGCTGTTTTTCTGGTGCGCCAGGTAAACGTGTCTGTCACGGTGTCCTCCTCGAATAAAGCACGCCGCCTGCGGACATTTCTTTTTTCAGTCGCTCGGTGATTGTCTGCTGAACAATCGCCTGCAGCTGTTTCGCCGTCCCCGTGGCGTTCGCCTGATTTATGCTCCCGTCACTCCCCTGCTGGCTGATGCTGACTGGGGCATAAACACTGATCCCGCCCATGCCAGCACCGGCTGCGCTCCCGCCGCCGACCAGACCACCCGAGGCATACCCGCGCATCAGGCGATAGAGATTAGCCACGCCGATGCGGCTGGTTGATTCTTTGGTGAAGACGAATTCCCCGCGGTGAACGATACCGGCTGGCTCGTACTTGCCGCCGTGCCCGGTAAAACCGCCCACGTCAAAACCCTGTGGCCGGTATGACGGGACCGCTAATGACTGACCTGCAGAGGAGGTTTTCGCCCCGCCGCTAACCCAGCCCATTGCGCTCTGGATGGTGTAAGCCACCAGCAGCTGATTGATAACGGACACTATCATTTTAAGGATCGAGCTGGTGAAGTCCCTGAAGCTCGCCTTCCCGGTTGTCGTCAGGCTGGTAAGCTGGCCCGCCAGCCCGCTGAACGTAGCCTGCGAAATCTGCTGAACAGAGCTGAAAACGTTTGTCGCTGAATCCTGATATTCGGCCCAGCCCTGTTTCGCACCGGCCAGCCAGTTTGCGCGCAGGGCATCTTCAGCCTCGAACGTCGCCCTTTGCTCTTCGAGAACCTTTTGCTGCGCCTGAGGGTTGTACGAATAGCTTTCGCTGAGACGCTGCAGCGTAGTTTGTCGCCCGGCTTCCCGGGTGGATACCCCCTCAGACTGAGCCTGCAGGCCCGCCCTGGCGGCTTTTTGCTGCTGCTCAAACTTCACGGCCTGATCGGCCAGCTGGTTGAGTTTTTGCTGGCTGGCAACCTTATCGCCCAGATCGGCCAGCTGCCGCTTGTACTCGAGCGTTTCTTCCTTGTGCGCCAGCAGGGATTTTTCCTGCGCTGTAAGCTGACGACGCCCCGCGGCCTCCTGCAGAACGGTGAACTGATTTTCAGTCTGCCAGAGATCCTGACGCTGTTTGCTTATGACGTCGTTCACGCTGGTATGCTGCTCAAGCGTTTTAAGCTGGGCCTGAAGGGTGAGAAGTTCGGCCTGCGCCTTTTCCTCGGCTTTATCCCCGGCGGGCGTTGAGTAGCTTTTGCCTTTCGGCGTTTTTGGATCCTTCCACTGCTTTTCAATCCCGGCGCGGGCAGCGGCAATGTCCTTTTCAGTCCACAGCGTGGCGACACCGTCTTTCGCATCCTGGCGGTTTTTCTCAATAAGCTGACTGAGCTTTTTCTCTGCTGAAGCCCGCTTTTCTGCCGCCGTCGCGCCGGACTCCACCAGCTGGTTAAACTGCTGCTGGTTGCGGATTGCCTGAGCCTGCTGGTCCGTCCGCATTTTTTCCCGCGCGGCTGCCAGCCCTTCCTGGGCGTATTGCTGATCGGCAAGATCGTAAGCCTGCTTTTTCAGCTCCACCTGCTGGCGCGCGTTTCTCAGCCTTTCCGCATCCGCTTTCTGCAGAACGTTGTTACCGGCATAATCCGGGTCGACTTTAAGATTGCTGGACAGCGCGCGGTACTCTTTCTCTGCTGCCTGCCATTCAGCAAAAGAGTCCTGGCGCTTCATCGCGGAGTCAGGATTACGCCCTATGCCAAGCATCGCATCCCATGCGCCGGAGGCGGCATTCTTCACCCAGTTCCAGGCTTTTTCGAGGGAGCCAAGATTATC
Source organism: Enterobacter sp. 22499 (assembly GCF_052044815.1). Classification (NCBI taxonomy): domain Bacteria; kingdom Pseudomonadati; phylum Pseudomonadota; class Gammaproteobacteria; order Enterobacterales; family Enterobacteriaceae; genus Enterobacter; species Enterobacter sp. 22499. Next base: position 659,875 of record NZ_JBQENR010000001.1, read on the forward strand.
CTCGACCGCCCCGGCGCGCTGAATGACCGCGTCGGAATATGCCCGCATGGCCAGCTCGGCAGCTTTCTGCGAATCCCCCAGCGCCTGAGCAGAAGCTATCTGTTCATACTGGGTAGCCGTCAGAAAGTGAAGGGAATCGTTGAGCGTAGCGACTGCGTTAACCGGATCATCCTTCAGGCGTTTAAACTGATTTATGGTTTCGTCAACGGCCTGCCCGGTAGCCTGCTGCAGCCTGGCGGCAACATTGCTGACCATGCTGACGTCATTCCCGCTGAACGCGCCGCTTCCAACGACCTGTGCCAGCACGCCTGCTGCGGCATGCTGCGTGATGCCATTACCGGCCAGCGAGCGCGCCAGCGCCTGAAGCTGCCCTGACGTTTTCCCCGCGTAGTTCCCGGTCAGGATCAGCTGCCTGTTAAATTCCTCAGACTCTTTGCTGCCGTCATACCAGGCCTTACCCAGCCCGAATACCGCCGCGGCAATCCCACCAACCATGCCGGCGATCCCAAGCCCGCGCAGCGACAGCAGCTGGTCTATCCATCCTGCCCGGTTAGCCAGCGTGATCCCTGAGCCGCGCAGCGCACCGAAGTTACCGCGCATGACCTCGCCGATAAGTACCCCCAGCTCCTGCCGGGCAGCAGCACTTTGCAGCCCCAGACCGTGCGTGGCCACTTTGGCAGCTTCAAGCTTGCGGATATAGACCTCAGCCGCATCGCTGGCACCGACCTGCGCCGCCTTCATGCGCAGCAGCTCGGTACCGGAGAGCTTTTGCTCTGCAACCTGTTGCTTCAGCTGGCTGAGGAATCGCGTGCGCGCTGCGGCCGATTTTTCCTCCACGATCTGCAGTTCTTTTTGCCGGGCCGTGGTGCGGGAAATAAGGGCGAGATAATCCTGCTGGGTTATGTTGCCCTGTGCCCTGGCTGCGCGAAAGCGCGCCTGCACGTTCGCAAGCGACTGTGTTTCACCATTGAGCTGGCGAACGCCGTCAATCTGACGGAAAAATGATGCCGCCAGTTCATCCTGTCGGCGGGCAAGCGCTGCAGCCTGCCCGTCATTCTCACGCATGCGTTGGTTAAGTTCGGTCACGCGGCGATGAGTTTCATCAACGGACCTGGAAACGTTCTGCCAGTCTTTTGTCAGCCCTTCCGTTGCGGCTGACTGACGGGATTTCATATCTGCGGCGGCCGCCGCGCCAGCGTCGCCCACACTCTTTAGTGCTGCGCTCTGACGGTCCGCAGCACGCTGCATTCGCGCCTGAACTTTATCAGACTCATCCGCCATTCCTGTCAGTTGCCCTTTGATTCGGGCGACCTGCTCGCTGAAGGTTGCGCGGTCAACATCCAGCTTAATAACCAGATCGCTAATCTGCTGGGCCATATCGGATACCTCCTGTGATCCCCTCAGCGGCGGTCATCAGCGTGTCATCATTCGGCTCGTCATCGCTGATGACGACATCCGAAGGAGAAAGCAGGCTGAAAAGTGCGGGGGTAAGTTCCGGGTCGCGGAAGAAAAGAGTGGAGATGGAATAAAGCAGCTCTGAGAAATGCGCATCGAGCTGCGCGTCCTGAAAATAATGCTCCCGGTAGAACTGGTGCCAGTCGCCCAGCTCACTGGAAGTCATTCCAGCCAGCATGGCGCGCCAGTCGGGTCGCCCGAACTCGCGCGCCAGATTCAGGACAAACTTCAGCTCGCTGGCAAGGGCTTTTCCGCCGTAACGGGTTCAGCACTTTCGGCCTCCGCTGAGGCATCCGGATCGGCAGGATTGTCATCCTCAACCGGAACGAGCATGCCGGAGAGCAGCTTTATTTCCATTTCTGCTTTACCGATCGCCTCCGGCGGCCAGCCGCTAAGCACCTGCTGATAAAGCGTTTCCACATCCGTGCCAGCCGGATCGTTATGCCACAAAGACATCGCGATCAAACGCGCACCGCAGCGAATATTTGAGCCAATCAGCCTGGCCGTCATTTCCTGATCGCTGATGCCGTCGCTGTCAGCGCTGACGGCCTTTTCCTCTGCGGCCATAAACGTGATGTACTCAATACGCTGCAGCGCCGACAGCTCGAAGATGGTCAGGGATTCTGTTTGCCAGGTGAACTTCTCTTTTTTCAGAAACATGCGTCCTTCCTTACGCTGCAGTTACGGCGACTTTGCAGACCGCTACGAAATTACCATCGCTGGTCATAACAATAACGTCAGCGGTGCCTGCCGCCACGCCGGTGACGGTGATCGCGTTGCCGCTAACGGTGACCGTTGCTTTTGCCCCGTCGGAGGTTGCCACGCGGAACGAGGTATCTGAGGCACTGGCAGGGTTAACCGTCACATTGAGCGTTGTGGTTGCGCCCACGACCACGCTTGCCGTGGCTTTATCGAGCGTAACGCCGGTCACGGGGATATTCGGGGTCCCGCTTTCTTCAGCCAGCTCCGGCTTGCCGGTATTGGTGATTTTCGCTGTACGGGTAATGACCTCTTTTGCCGGAATGGCTTTACCCAGGCTGCTGCACCAGCCGCGGAAAACGTCGACGGTACCGTTCGGGTATTTGATTTTGTAATAGCGTACTGAGCCATCAATAAACCATGCGACCAGGTCTTTTTGCCCTTCTTCGCCCGGTTTCCAGGCGAGGGTGAACGAGGTATCGCCAGCAGATTTTGCCCCCTGGGCCGTCGCGTTCCAGTCGGCATCCTCGTCGTCGAGGTAAGTGTCGTCATACGATTCGGCAGTCATTTCGCCCGGCGTAAGTTCTTTGATTTTCGCCAGGCGATTCCAGTCGATATCAGAGAGTGGGTTAGCGAAAGCGTTGCCCGTTCCGGTGTAAAGCCAGAGCGTCGTACCGGCGCCTTTTACAGGAGCAAGTGGATTTGGTGTTGGCATGTTTTCCTCACATTTCGTAAGTGATTGAATATTTCATATCGGCGGAGGTCCACAGCCCCATCGCATCATCGCGCTGGTAGTCGAAGCCTTGTGGAACCATGAGCGTTAACAGTGAATCAAGGCCGGGAACATCAGCGAGGGCCGGATAGATATGGCTTTCCATCCATTCATCCAGTTCGGAATCTGGTACCTGCGAGGACAGGAAGACCTCGATATGTAACGTTGCCGCCCACATATCGGCATCAAGTTCTTCGCCGGTATACTCCGCATCGGTCAGATAGACCGCGACGGCAGGAAAATCCTCCTCCTCAATGACAGCCGGGCGCCCGTCAAAAAACATGACGTCGATCCCGATGGCCTCTTCAAGCACATCAATAATTTTCTGGCGAATGAGAGTGTGTTTCATCGTGTCAGATGCAACCTCAGTTGTTGCCTGAGGGCATAGCCAAGTTGTTTTGGCATTTCCTCTTCAAGCATGCGTTTCTTCTCTGCTTCGAAAGCAGTAGTGAGGGGCGCGGACAATGGGATTTTGACCACGTCGATGGGATAACGACTTTTTCCTGCAATGCGCTTCATGACGTGCCAGCGGCCGTTCGCCAGGCGCTGGATAAAGGCGTCGCGAAAAACATAACGGCCAATTCTCAGCACGCTACTTTTTCGAACCAGCGGGCCTTTTCGGTTCGTAGCCCTGACCTGCGCGGCACCGAGTTTGATGGCGGGAAGGTTGCCCCGGTTAACCTTAATTCGGGCCGCTGAGTGCCCTGACGCCGAGGCTTTGTTGATTCTCACCCTTTGTCTGACCAGCTTTACAGGTATCCCCGAAACGCGGTTATCACCGGCTACCGTTTCTTTCGCCACCCTTCGGACGGCAACCGAGACGCCATTAGCAGCAACCCGGTTCACAGCCCATGCGCTGGCATTGGGAACCATATTTCTGTCCAGGCTATCCAGGTTAGCAATCGCCTGCTCAAGACCTTTTATCGACATGAATGCTCCTTAACGACGCCGCGATCCGCCGGGAGGTGATCCACTACCCAGCCATACATGGCAGGAACCGCAATCATCCGGGCCCACGCGATCAACCCAAAATTCGCGCCCGTTTACCTTCAGCGTGTCCAGACGTTCCAGCACGCTTACATCCGATGAGTTCACAAAAAACGTCGGCTTGGTTCCGTCAATTCTGATCCCCGCTTCTGCGAAACCGATGTTCTCTGGATCGTCAAAGACCCCGCGGAGCGTGACGCCGGATAAAGATCCAGAGGTTATCCTTGCCTCTGCGCCCATCACTCCACGTATAGTGGTATCCGCGCGCGCCATTGCTTCATCAAAAAGATTATCGAAATCAGCCATTAGGCCCCCTGTCAGACTTCCCGGGCCAGCCCCTGAGAAATCAGTTCGGTAGCCTCCGCGTCGGTCACGCGAATAACGACACCAGGCTCAACAATAGAGAGGGACTCGTTGCGTGTGGCGTGAAGTGCATCAATGTGCAAGGTCACCAGTGTCTCAACCGCCACCAGCTCGCCGGGCTCATATGACGCAGGATTCTCGGTAATAGAGCCAGAGGTGTTCTCTGGTCCGGGCTGGCCCGAGGTGCTGATAGCAGTAGTGCTGGCAACGGACACCTCAGCGCCCTCTTCTCCGTCTTCGTCGAGTTCCTCTTCAAGCTCAGAAATACGTAACGTAAGCTCCTGGATGGTGCCTGTGACGTTGACCTCACGATCAAGCTTTACGCCCAGCTCTTTCAGTCGGGCGATAAGGGTTTCTTTTTCTGTCATGGGAAATACTCCAGAAATGTGGCCCAACAGGGCCACTGGGGAAAGTTATGCCAGCTTGACTGAAACGAACGCGTCCGGATCTGGCAGCAGCATCAGCGGAGCTGACTGAATCATGGTGAACTCGCGAGCCGGGTCGCCCGTTTGCACCCAGTTTTTCGGATAGCGCGTTGAAGCATTAATGCCTTCGCGCTGTGCATCTGCATCCAGAATGCAGCCATAGGTACGCAGACCGCGCGCCTGGGTATTTCCCAGCACCATTGTCAGATCCGGCAGGTAGTTCTTTTTGACGTCATCCTCGATGTACTGACCGGAGTACACAACGATGGCCACGTCGCCATACATTCCCTTATAAGAGACGGCCATTCCCAGGTCTTTCAGGGCGGTTTCCAGCTCAGAGCTTGAACCGCGACGCGTATCCAGCTTTTCCTTCACCGCGTCAAAGGAGCGGAACAGCGCCCAGCCCTTTGGATCGAAGACGATAATGTTGACCACACCGCTGGCGTTAAGCGCGTACGCTTCAATATCATCGGTCGGGTCGTACGTTTTTTTGTCGCGAGAAGACCAGGCAGCTGCACCCGCCTGGGTGATGTTGTTACCGGCACTGCGTCCCATATCAACTTCAACCGGTTCAAACGCTTCACCGGTCATGGTGTATTTACCACTGAGGACTGCAGCAACGGCCTGCTTTTCTTCTACCTGCGCAATTGCAAGCTCTTCATCTTTCATGTTCTGAAGAATGATGCGTCGACGGCGATAGGCAGGGTCGGCCAGATTTTGTGGGTCTTCATCAGGCAGGCGGCGGAGGGTCATCAGCGGATTCACTTCGTGTTTTGGCTACATGAGTCAAATAAGTAGCTATGAGATTGACTGTGAAAGAAAAAAACAATATTAATTATGGTTAACTATCTTGATTGCAATACACACTGCAATACAGAGAATTTAACTCTTTGAATGCTTCGGAGTAAGCCACAGTGAACAAAAGAGAGATGCATATCAAATCTGAACAAAAGATAAAAAAACTGGTTAACAGTGAATTACTCAAGACCTATCTACTAAATTCATTCCCATATTGTGAATACACATCGAGAAATTTTTCAGAGATAGCCACCGAATTAAACAAGAGAAAGGTATCTTTTAAAATTGACAGTTCTCAGTGTGCATTAACGTTTCTTCATGCAATAAATTATTATTTCGAAAAAATGAAAGAAGTTGACACTGGTGAACAACCATTTTATTTAAATGAAATGCCTAAAGACAACCTCGATGAATTAACGGATTTCATCTCAGATGCACTCAAAAACACACCCGCGAATTTATCAATTACTTTCAAACTGCACAATATGCTTTTACCCGCATGTTCCAATCATGATGGAATAATAATTTCCCTTGATAAAGAAGTAGAATCAATAGGATTGTTCGCGACAAAATCCAAGGAGATCACCTGTATTAATTTTGAAGGTGAAGGATTTTACTCTCCTTTTTCCAAAAATGACATACTGAGAGAGTACATACAAAAATTAAATATATTCTTTTATTTCATGATAAAAACAAAGGCCATCAATTTAAAAGATCAAAGTAATATCAACCCTCCACTTATGAATGGATTAGGGCTTATAAACGCAATTGATGCGCATATGATAACTAAATACTCTGTAAAAATTGTCGATAGAACTTATCCCCTCCTACCATACTCAGAGGTTTTACCAATAGGCATATCCAGATTTATAAGTCGCCTTGAGATAAATGCTGCGCTGGATAAAACCCTTGAAGAATATATAGATGTAATAACACAAAAGTCCAGCCAGTTATATAAAGACTCCTCAAATGAAGCCAGACGTATAAAAATGGCTATTGACTGGTATATAACTTCGTATGCTAATGAAGATTCAGTTATGGCATTCCTCCAGCTATGTATGGGATTAGAAGCTATTTTTGGAGATGATCAGGATCAGGGGGGGTTAACAAAGACATTAGGTGATCGGTGTGCTTACCTTATTGGAAAAAACATTAGACAAAGAAAAAATATCAAAGATGCCTTCAACAAGATTTACACAATAAGGTCAAAAATCGTTCACGGCGTCATAAATAAGATAGAACATGAAGATAGCTATATGCTTAACTATGCTCGGGAACTTTTGCAAACAGCCCTCGGCAAAGAAATTGCAAACTTAAACAACTAACCTAACCCTCACTTTATATTTATAAGGTGAGGGGTTAATTCTTATGCTCTAAATAAAACCCTAGCCCAGATGTATTATGAATAATACTAAACTTATATCCGCATGTGAATTCTCATCCGATGCATTTTATTTTTCATGATTGTAGCATCTGCCATGCAATCAATTTTTCTGATTCTCTTCGATATACTTCTCAGCCAACTCAGGAATAAGCTCTCCCACAGCCGACGCTCGATTTACCGCCCGGTTAACCTCAATTTTAATAGCATTGGAGAAACGCGGCTCCAAATCAGGAAACTTACGGTTAATCGTCAATGGTAGACTGTCCATGATTGAACCGATTTCTGCAGCAAGTTTTGCCAGCACATAAGTGGCGAATTCAGTGTCGATAACTTCACCAGTTTCCCGGGCGTTCTTAAGCTCTTGAGCGTCAGCCTGGGCATTAGTCAGGCGGATCCTTGCCTTCAAAAGTTCAGCATCATCTATATCACCTGCCTGCTCCACAATTTTACTTAGCTCATTATCAATCCTGTTACGTACAACGCTTGCCACATCATAAAACGCTTCGCGCCCGGCTCGCTCTACCGGCTCTACGCCCCACTTGTCGAAAGCCGTTACGCCAACCTTGCAGCTTTTCGCCATATTCTTTTTATTGAGCAGATGTTGAGTCATTTTCACCTCTGGACTGTTTTACTTGATGCATAAGTGGGTGTATTGAAGTGAGAAAAACAAATGGAATCAGCAGGATAAAAGGAACAACAACAACACCACCAGCATCTCAGAAAATCTCATAAATAGCGCTTTTTCGCGAGGTCGCCGCCCCGTAGTAAGCCAAACTGCCCGAAAGGACCCGCGCACTTTCGCCGGGTCAATCGGGCTGACTCACCTAGCCGATCAGCTTGCTTTTGCCGTTCTGGGCCTGTCGGCGAACTCGCTCAGCCTTGAGGCATAGTGATGCATCTGGTTTGACGGGCACAGGGACCTGACATGTTTCAGAGCTGCGAGGAATGTTATTGATCCACTCGATAACTTCGCTCAGATACCATGCCTTACGCCCTTCAGTGACCTGTACACGCACCGGAAACTCGCCTCGAGCTTCGAGGTTAAGCAATGTACGTCGGCTTAGTGTGGTGAGTTCTATCACCTGATTCATATCAACCAGGCGCTCACTGACTTTCATCTTGTCTGCGAGCTCCTGCAGCTCGTTCACTACCGGATCCGGATAGAGAGTATCGGCGGTTGCCATCAGGCTTTTGTCTTTAACTTTCATCGTTATCTCCTCACACGTGCGCCAGAGGTTGAACAGAAATACCCGAACCAACAAAGGCGGCAATCTTTGCCGAGAGAGTTGTAACCCCTTCCGGCCAGTTGAGTGCATCGACATTCAGCACACCAGTCTTGTAGACCTGCGCCTGTGTCTGGCTTGCGGTATCGACGCTGAAGCAGGACACATAAACAGCTTGCCCTGCTTTAACGCCATCCCATGCAACCAGAGCACCAGTAGTCGCATCCTGCATCAGCGGTGTCAGCGCAGGGATTAAGCCTTTCCCACCAGAAAAAATCCCCAGCGTAGATACCAGCGCTTCAGTGCCGGCCACCAGCTCAATGTAATTTGCAGTCATGAATGCTCCTTAAGCCACACGAACGGTGACAAAACGGTTAATGCGGGCCGGGATTGGTTGCGGTGCGGAATGCGTCTGAACATATTCAATTGCCGGGTCACCAGGTACGATGTAATTCTTGGGCGCAAGTTCTGCTTTGGTGATGCCCATGCGGATGAGTTCGGGATCCTGAATTCCACCATAGGCTACAATGCCCTGTAGCGCAGTGTTACCCAGCACCATCAAATCCGGGTCAAGGAAATATTTTTCTGTGCCGTCTTCGTCGGTATAGCGACCGCTGTAAACGACGATTGCAACATCGCCCATATAGCCCTTAAAGCTCACTGAATCGCCCAAGTCTTTCAGTGCTGTTTCAAGCTGGGCATTAGATCCGCGACGTGTATCGAGTACATCTTTGATCGCTTTGAATGAGCGGTATTTCTTCCAGACATTCCCGCCCATAATGATGATATTAGTAACGCCTTCGCTCAGTTCTGAGTAGGTTTCAATGTCGTCATTTGGATCAAATGTCGCTTTGTCTTTACCTGACCATGCAGCGCCACCAGCCTGAGTGATCATGTTCTGGGATTTGATATTCCAGTCCAGTTCGTAGCGTTCGATCCCTTCTCCTTCAATGATATTTTTCCCGGTAGTAACGGCCTGAACAGCCAGCCATTCAATACGCGCCCGGATAGCAATGGATTGCTTCAGAATGGCCTGTTTAACTTTAATATTTCGTGCATCGAGCGAGCTGTATTGCTCAGGGGTTACACCCGCCGGACGAACAGCCAGTTTATTCGGATCAATGCTGCTTTTGGGCTTCATGTAACCCGGACGGATGGATTTCGATTCATAACCCTCATCGCGTGCCACCTTACTGCCTACCATTGGCGAACAGAATGCTGCGATCGGAATATTGGGATCGTCAATCGTGTCCAGTATGATGTCGCGGGTTTCGAATGTTACCGCACGGGTAAAGAATAAATCAGTGAACAGGGTTTTGAGTTGCTTCTGAATATCCTCAGCACTTACAACCCGGACTAGTGCCGCTGGCGTGTATAAACCTGACATATATTACCTCATTAAAAAACAGATAGAGTTCATTGCAGTGATAATGCTATCACTGCAAAAGTGGTATTGGATGTATGCAACGGTGTGCAATGGAGTGCAATAATGTATAGATTTAATTTTGCATGATTTTACGACAAGTTAAATCTGCTATCATCCTTACCGTTATTTCCTCCAGATAACACCCTGTAAAAAATCGGTATTTGTCAAAGCGGGCCTGAATTTGGCCCTCTTTTTTATGCATCTAATTACTCTGATTGTTAGTTTCAAAAGCATTAATTGCATGTAACCAGTGATTGAGAGTGGAACTGGTATCGTAAATGTTGTCACTAACGCTAGGGCTGGGTTTAGATCCCCGTCTGATTTTGTCGAGGGATGTCATGTACACATCGTTAATGGCTGGCTCAATGAAGGTTAATTCAAACTCTGACAATTCTCCCCGCGCCTTCTGTTTCTGAATCCTCTTACGTTCCTCCTGAACATAGTCCTTCAGGTCTGTTATCTTTCCTGTAATTTCGGGATCTGCTTTAAAACGCGGATACTGTTCGTTAAGCGCCTGTTCGATTACTTCTAGGCGTTTTTTAATCTCTATTAACTGATTCATAAAATATTAACCATTCAGTGAAATAATTGTTGCTATAGCGGATAATAACGTCCCTATGTAGGCAGATATGTATAGTGAAAAAATCAGAGATTTTATCCACCTACCACAATTGTCTTGTTTTGCAATCACATTAATTATGGAAAGAAAGCATACAAAGAACCCCAGAGTAGAAACTAAGGCAACAAATGTTAAGCCCCAATACATAACCCCATGCACCTGGCTTTTTTTTACTACAGCAGCCGCCATTACCAAACACTGAATAATGGCTAATGCCAAAGTGCCAGAAGTTTTTTCAGCTATCGAATGAAAGCTATTAAAAAACTGAACAAATGATTCATCAACTACAGTACGAGTTGTTCCTTCCTTCATAATCCCCACATCCTCCCCACTTAGTTAGCTTCCCACTTACAACCCACCAGCATTTTAGACTACCCCCGCCAAAACCAGTATTGACGCGGGTTAGAGCATTTTTACCCACTTTGTCCAAGTATATAGGCGCAAAGTGGGGAAAACATAGGGACTCCCCCGGCCCTCCCCACTTACTACCCACTTGTTAACCCACTTCTCTTAACGATTGTATCGTTAATACGTCACCATTCTGGATAATTAATCCATCATCAACCAACTTTTGAACCCAGCGGCTGAAGTGCTTAGTATCAGTGCCCGTCGCTTTCAAATCATCGCGCAGAACAGCCCTGGTACAAGGTTCACCTTGCATTGTTCTACTTCGGATAGCTTGCCATAGAGCCATATGATTACCTGTTAACTTCGCTATCCCTACCAACTCAGGATCTACTCCTTTTGCCTCTCTAGGAACATCATTAACCACCAGCGAAGAAATAAGTTCGCCATCCCGATCCGTAAACAGTTCCACCGGGCGCAAATCGAATGCGGCCTGTTTAGGCTCCTCCGCATCCTTCATCTTCGTACAGGTCAGAATTATCGCTCCGCCGTCACCTTCGCGGCGAATGTTAAATTCTGCATCCAGAGCTGCCCTGAAAGCACTAGAACCTCGTGCGCCTTTGGTATCGTCTTTTCCTGAATGATGCACCACCAGCAACGTGGCGCCAGTCTCACGCTTGATGACGTCGCAGCCTTCTATAAACGCCCCCATATCGCGAGCATCGTTTTCATCATTACCACCGAAGCACCGCGCCAGCGTATCGACGACAATCAGGCGAATCGGCTGGCCGGTTCTGGACTTAACATCACGCGCAGCTTTGATCATCTCCTGCATTTCCTCACGGCGAACCGGGAAAACCGGACGGTTGACCAGATACAGGTTATTCAGTTTCACTCCATGTTTTTTCTCCCACGCCTTTATTCTCCGCGGAACGCCAATACCACCTTCACCCACTACGTACATCACAGCGCCAGCTGATACTGACTTTCCGGCCCATTTCATCCCGGCTGCAACGTGGCAAGCCCAGGACACCGCCAGAAAACTTTTATATGAACCGCTCGGGCCGTAGATGCTGCTCAGGCTGTTAGAGGGCAGATAACTTTTTAACGTATAATCCTGCTCCTGATCGTACCCATCAGAGCCCACGCTTAATGGAAGGCTATGCCGCAATGACATCTCCCTCACAGAGACATCAATATGTTCGCGCAGACGGGAAAGATATTCTCTCCAGTCCTCCGGCTCCTGGTCGGGAATGCCTTTGTACAATTTGGCATCCTGCACACCAGCCAGAGCCAGTTTTTCGGCAATATTATTAATCTGGATAGGCTCAATATTCCCGGCAAGATATATGCGCGCGGCACGACGGCCATCATCCACAATGCGCAGGTTATCGAGCTCTGCCAGCTGTTTTGGCCCAAGGTAAACAGGAGGAGTAGTGTCTTCGGCGATCTGTTTACCAAGCCCCTCTTCCCATCCCCTGGCATGTGCATATGCATCAGACCCGGCAAAGATAACGGCTTCAGTGAATTTTTCCTTTGACAGGTGTTTCAGGTTCGGTGCGTTCTTCATTTCAACCCCTTATCCCATCCGTCAGACCCAATACTCATCGGCAGAGAAGATCGCAGAGCAGCGATTTTTTTACGCCCATTTTCTTTTACGGCCCCCTGCCACTCCCGGCTTTCCGCAGGAAGGTAAATAAATTCATTTCGGAACCGGTACTCAGAAAAAACACACTCATGGGAGTATCCATCCCGGACATACGTAATACGGCTATCCGTTACGCCTGTGACAGTAATTTTTTCCCCGCGAGAATCTTTCCAGCGGCTGTTAAGCTCGATTTTTGGTTGAGCGATGCCCTCAGGCTTTGCCCGATTTAATTTTTTCACCATGAAGTTTATTCCTTGTTGGTAGCAGTTAAACCGTGTGCATTAGCAGCCTGACGAACTGCTTGGATAAAACCTTCCGGTGTGGCCACGATTTCATTCGGACGAAGGCGGCGCTCTGTAACCTGACCGTTTTTAACCGTAACCAGTACGCGAATCTCGTAATCTGCGGGTAAGTCGGACTTATGCATGACGCACCTCCATTGGCACGGCATCTGCGCTGTAAGGATCGCTACCCAGAATGCTCCAAAGGATTTGGCTTTCAGGGTCCATAAACGACACTGAAAGCGGGCTTTCGGTTCGAATTTTTGCGGCGAAGGTTAACTTCCAGCCGCAGAATGCTTCACGGGCAGTATCTTCGGTCTCGGCGACGGTGCGCAGAACTACGGGTGTGCAGGCGTGGCCATTCGGTGTGCCAAGGAATAGCCATGTAAATTTGGGGTGAGTTTGGGTATGCTGTGTTCCAGCCATAGTCGTTACTCCAGTTAACGGTTTGGTTAGACGCCCTGCATGTGTTGCGAGCACTGCAGGGCGTTGTATCTGTTATTTACGTCATGATAAGGTGTGTACCTATCAACATAGATGCTATTGAATAGGTACACACATGTCAACCACTATACAACGTGATAAGCAGCCTAAAGGAGCCGGCAAGGCCCCAGCGTTTCAAATACGAATTAACCCAGATTTGAAAGAGCAGATGAATGATGCGGCTGCCCGCCAAGGAATGAGCTTAGGTAATTGGCTCAAGGAACTTGCACGGGCTGAACTAAGAAAACAAGGTATTAATCCTAAAGGTTAAAAAATACATGGAAAAGTCTAGTATGCCCTCTGGCAACAAAATGATTGAAATCACCAAGGAACAATTCGAGGTTTATTTTTATGGCCGCACGCCATATGTTAAAACTTTCTCAGAAGAAATTTTATGGTTTAAATATGTAAATGCCGATGTAACTCTTTTAGCAACAATTGTGCTTTGTAATATTGATAAGGACTACAATGCAATAATTCTAGGCAGAGATTTAGATAAAAAATTTAGAGCTGTAAAAGTCATCGCTTCGCGAGAGTCGAAAGACATTTTAATAGCTGATATAGAAAAAGCCATACCTGAATTATTATCACTACACAAGGACGGTTGCTTTATACAAGGGGATGAATCAGAAGCAGCTTTTTCAATTTTCCTTGCTAAAGTTCCTGAGCACAAGAAAAACGTCTATCTAAAAATGTTACTTGAGGAACCAAAGCACTATCCCGCGTTTATAGTAATGCAAGAATTGGCTTATTGGTTTAAAGATCCTGACGGAATATTCATCAGAGATTTCCAAAGCGCCTCATTTAACTCTCGTTTATTTGAGCTTTATCTAAATGCCATATTTTATGAGATGGATTTTATAATATGCAGAGATTACGCCCAACCTGATTATATTATTTCAAAGCATGGCGTTGATATTGCTGTAGAGGCTGTTACAGTTGCTGAACTCGCGGAACCCACTGACAAGCCAGTGCTTGACCAAGACGCATTTGAAGACCTTCAAAGATATATAAAAGAGCAGATGCCATTCAAATTTGCACGAACTCTTTTAAACAAGGTGAGGCACAGGCCAGAACCTTTAAAACTATGTTATTGGGAATTAGAACATACCAAAGGCAAGCCCTTTATTATAGCTTTACACGATTACTCACGCCGGCTCTCAATGAGCTTTTCAATGCCAGCGTTGCAGAGCTATCTTTACGGGGTAGATATTGATTCTGGAAGCAAAATTGAACAGCACTTTTTTGACAATCGAAGTATACAGTCTAATTTTTTCGGTTCTAATAAGAATGAAAATGTCTCAGCCATATTACTTGCAACACACGCCACAATCCCAAAATTTGATAGAATGGGAGTAGTTGCTGGAATTGAACAAAAAAATGTCAATTCCGTAGTGAGAGGTGTCAAAACTGATGAAAGCTGCATTCCAATGCCTTATGCTGCTGTCGTCAATGACCCATCATATGAAGAACCTTGGTGTACAGCGATATACATGTTCCATAATCCGAAGGCACTAAATCCTGTACACCCTGATCTATTCCCAAGAGTTATTCATGTTTTTGAAGAAAATGGGGAAATAGTTCAATACTTCCCACCTAATTATGTAATCACATCTACTACGCAAGTTTTTGAATTTAAGTGATATAAAATCCTATGGGCATAACCCATAGGATATGCATCCTTATCATAATTCTACCATTCACCCCGAATCCATGACTGAATCTCAGAGAGACGATACGCAACGGCAGTAGCACCTATCTTTATGCGTTTAGGAAACTTCCCTTCCTTCTCCAACTTCCAGCGCGTGCTATTCGCAAGAGTAGTCAGTTCCCGACACTCTTTCTCACGAATCATACGGTCAATGTTAGGAATGTACTCGAGACCCTTTTTATCAACAACTGCCATTTTTTTCATGTTAACCAGCCTTTTGTTTGAGGATTGTCACTTTTGACTCAGCACCTGAGATGCTATTGAGGTATGTCATCCAGAGATCTAACGCGTCCAGTTTCTTCGCCATAAAATTACTTCGGTTGTAAATACCCGCCATACCAGGTAATGCATGGCCTAACAGCTGCTCCACGACATGAAACTCAACGCCCAAATCACTCAGATGTGTTGAAAGCGTTCGCCTGAGGTCATGTAGAGACCATTGTTTTTCGTGGCCCAGCCGCTTACCAATTTTTCCACCAATTTTACTTACGCTTTCCCTGATACGCAGACTACCCAGCACATAGCCGGAATGCTTTGTTTCCTCGTAGATGTCGGTTATCCACTGCCTCAGACCTTCGGGTACTGGTCTTACAATTTCCACACCAGTTTTTGAATGCTCTTTTGGAACGGCCCATACCCAGTTTTTTCGATCCCATTCCTTCCATTCTGATAACCGGGCCTCACTCATGCGGCATCCGAAAACCGTGCATAGAACAAACATTTTCCTGGCGTATCCGG
Organism: Enterobacter sp. 22499; assembly: GCF_052044815.1. Classification (NCBI taxonomy): domain Bacteria; kingdom Pseudomonadati; phylum Pseudomonadota; class Gammaproteobacteria; order Enterobacterales; family Enterobacteriaceae; genus Enterobacter; species Enterobacter sp. 22499. Next base: position 675,232 of record NZ_JBQENR010000001.1, read on the forward strand.
ACATCAACTTGATATCAGATTCAACAAAGATAGCTTTCCAGAGCTGTCCTAACTCGGCCTCATCAAGAACCCGATCACGCTTACCTGCCACCTGGCCAACATCGGTCATGCGCAAGTCCTTTAGTGCATCGCAGGTTGCGTACTGGCGAACCCGGCAAAAACGAAGTGCCAGTTTAGTGTCAGAAAATACATAAGCGGCCATAACGGGCGCATTTCGTTTAATCCGGTCAAAACAGTCGAGCCATTCATAGAGATGAGTGTCATTTACAGGCAGATGCCCGATAAAGGGAAAAACATGTTTTCGAAAACGGCCGAGAGTTACAGCATGGGTTTTGCGACGTACCTTGCAGTAATTTTCGTACCAGTAACAGAGAGCGTCCTGAACAGTAACCGGCCTAAGACGCTCCTCGGACTGAATCTTTATCTGTATGCGTGGGTCTCGTTTATCTGCAAGCCACGCCCGGCACTCATCCCGCTTCTCCCTGGCTTGTTTTAGCGACATATCCGGATACTTACCCAGCGTTAACCAGACCGGGGCAGTCAGACCACCAGCTAACCTGTAGAAGAAAACAAAACTCACAGCCCCCTTCTTACTCACACGAACGGAAAGACCCTTCCCATCCGCTACAGTGATCTGCTTTTCTCTGGATTTTCCCAGATACCCCTTAAGCGCCTTGTCGCTCAATTTGTTCTCACCAGCCATTTTTAGCCCCCAAAAAGCAATACAAGCTGCAATACAGAGGTGATTGCAACGCACAGAAAACGAGGAAAATCCAGTGAAAGCGCCAGAAAAACTTAACCATAGTTATCAGACAATTAAGTGCAAAAACTAGCAACTATACGAAAGCCTCAGAAAGCCATGCTAAGTGCTTTGGCTTCACATACCCCGGCGTAAATTCCGACGTGCTGCCACCACGGGAACGAATCACTTTCCCGGAGACAATCGGCGATACGTACAGCGCCATATTGACCATGCCCGGAATTTGCGACAGGTAGACTTTTTCTGTACTGAAGGGATAAGTTTCGCGAAAGAAGATGCGCAGGAAGAGCGGATCGAACTTGAATTTCTTCTCATTGACCGCCAGAAGCTGGGCTGTTGTGTAAACTGACATAGAATTTTCCCGTAAAAAAAGCCGCATATGCGGCTTTGATGAAAGTTGAGGGTGATTAAACGATGCTGATCGCCGTACCGGCAAACGCGTTACGCTTGATATTTTCGTCGGTAACGGCAGATGGCCAGAGCACATCTTCGATGCGAAAAGAGCCGGATTTATAGAATGCCAGTTCAGCACTGTTCTGGTCAGCGGTAACAGCCAGAATGCCGGTTGCTGCACCTGCATGCTCGCCGTCCCAGACGGTTAACTTGCCGGACGTAGCATCGAGCATGAGCGGGGTCATTGCCGGGGTGGATGCTGTCAGTTCGCCCGGTGCATACGCGGTGTGTGCCGGATCGCTGTTACCGAGCGGCTGGTGATGAGTAAATACTTCGGTGATTGCCATGTTAGCCTCTTAAACGGGGGTGTTTAACAAATCGTCGCCGGCTTCAGCAGAGGCATTCCCTGCTGAAAGAGCGCCTGGTGCGGTTTCCATCAGGCGATCCAGCGCCGTATCGGTACGCGCCTGGGCGCTTTGCGGCGCCGCGGCCAGAATGCGCTGTGCACTCTCGACCGTCATGCCCGGCGTTTCTGCCAGCGCACGGGCCTGTGATTCACGACCTTTTGCCTCTTCGCAGTTCAGAATACCCATGATGCGACCATTCTCGGCGGCTAAGGCTGCCGATACCTGAGCGCTGAGGTCTGCCGGGGCCGTTAAGGCAGCAGTTGTTGTGTCAACGTTGGTGACCTGCTCAGCCGGTGCAGTCGTCTGTGTTGCTGCCTGGTCAGCTGGCTGATTGGTCGCTGCAGATGCAGAAGGTGATGGCATAGTTCCTCCAGTGGTTGTTTTTTTGCGTCTGTCGAGTGCTTCACGCATCACGCTGAGCGCGTCGGTATTGTTAACAAGTTCATCCGCCAGACCGTTATCCACGGACTCCTGGCCGGAGAAGACGGCCGCTTCGGTGTCCAGTACGGCTTGCACTGACATGCCGGTATAAGCTGAAACCTTTTCGGCAAACATCTGACGAGTGGCATCGATGCGCGTCTGAAAATCAGCGCGAACGTCCTTTGGTAGTTTTTCGTAGGGATTGCCGTCGACTTTATGATCGCCGCTGTAAATCAGCGTGACCTCAACGCCGTTAGTTTTCAGCGCAGCGCCATAATTACTGTGCGCCATCATGACGCCGATGGAGCCGGTTCTGGCCGTTTGCGTGACAAGCCGTCGCGATGCAGAACTGGCAATTAGCTGCCCTGCGCTGCAGTTCATATCATTTGCCAGCGCCCAGACGGGCTTGATATCCCGCATCCGGGCAATAATGTCGGCACAATCGAAAGCCCCGGACACCATCCCGCCCGGCGTGTCCATATCCAGCAGAATACCGTCTACGCCGGGATCACTCATTGCCTGCTGCAGTCGGGCAATGACCCCGTTATAGCCCGTCATACCGGAATAAGGCTGCAGTGACCGGGTTTTGCTGACCAGCGTCCCGGAAACGGGCAGCACCGCGATCCCGTTTGTTACCTGATAGCTCCGCGCTGGCCGGGGCCCCATTTCCTCGTCATCGCCAAACAGCGCCAGCGGCTCTGCAATTTGTTCAGCGCCGAGCGAGACGCCAGAAGCGGAATCAGTCAGTCGGGTGATACCCAGCTGGCCTGCCAGTGCGCAAAAGAAAACCCGCGCGTAGGCGGGTTCAAGCATCAGCGGCTCATTGAAGGCCATGCTGGCAATATGCGGGAGATTACGCAGCTCTGGCGTCATCTTTTACCTCCTCGTTTGATTTTTTCAGCCCAGATTCAAATGCAGCTGCCGCCCATGCCGGAGGTTTAAGTCCCGCGCTCCGGCGCTCCATAGTTTCACGTACCTGCTGAGAAAATATTTCCTGATAGTCATCTCCGCGTTTGGCACACTCCTTCTCATATGTGCTGAGACCAGCCTCAATCAGCATCACGGCCTCCTGCACCTCCTTCAGCCCATCAATAGCCATGCGCCCCGAGCCAATCCAGTTGGCGTTACCCCAGGCAGTTCTCGCCTCCTGGAAGCTAAACCTGGCTTTGGACGGGAGCGTGACAACCCGGCGCGCAATCGCCTCTTCGAGCCAGCAGACGAACATCTGGCAGGCTTGCCGGGCCGCGACAAACTTGCGACGCCCCATAAAGAACGCCCAGGATTCATTGGCGCTCGCGCGCGCCGTCGAATAGCTCATCTGAGAGTAGTTACGGGAAAGCTGCTCATACGAAACACCAAGACCGGCCGAAATATAGCGCAGGAGTGATTGTTCAAAGGTGGAATAACCGTTATCGGTATCCTGTGCTGACTGAAGGTTCAGGGAATCGCCCGGCATAAGATGAGGAACTTTCGCGCCACCGAGGCGAACCGGCGCTGCAGCGTAGTATGCTGCCATTTCGCCAAGCCAGCCCGTCAGCTTATTTTGCTGCTTGCTGTCCGCGCCGAGGATAAAGTCCATCGCCGTATCGGTATCAAGCTCGCTCTCGATTGTCGCCGCATACATAGCTTTTACAATTGCGCTCTGGAGCTGAGTATTTTGCAGTGTGTCGAGCATTTTCATCTGCTCCATCACGCTGTAAAACACGTTTGCGCCGCGGGTCTGCCCATCCTCAAGCGGTTCAAAAATATGGATGAATGATGGCCTTCCGCCCGGCAGTTCCCGTGGTATATAGGTCCATTTTTGCGACATCCAGCCAGGATAGCTGTCTTCACTGACGTAGTACCCCAGCGCTGCGCCGCTATCACTGATTTTGACACCCGCGCGACAGTTACGCGTGTCACCTGTATTACCGGGATTACTCACGCGTTTTGGACTAACCATTTTAAATTGCGTGCGAAAAAGTCGCGATGAATCACTGTCCCAGGTGGGCTGGACGCACAGTTCACCGTTAAAGGCGTGCGTCGCAACGCCTTCACGGATCATCATCGTAAAGGTACGCTTGCGCTCGGCATCAATCCCGCAAAAGTCATCCTCCGCATATTCATACCAGGCGGCCTCCACCTCCCTGGCAAATGCCCGGCTTTCCTCTTCTTTAATGCCGAGATAACGCCAGCTCGGGCAGTAACTCAGTCTGAAAAAAGACCCGACGATGTGATCCTGGTGAAGCTGAACGGCGTTTGCAGCATAACCATTGTTACGGACCAGATCATCAGCACGGGCATTCCCCCGGGCGAAGTTCGGCAGAAGTGCGGCGTCGGCACTTTCACTCTGGGGATTCCAGGCATTCAGCTGCCCACCGAATCCGCCGCCACCGGCGTGATAGCCTGCATATTCCCTCAGGGAGGTTTTCCCGTCGGGGCCAACTAAAGAAGGAATTTTCATGCGTAGAACCTTGCCGGCCCGCGGCGTCGTGAAGTGGTACCGACCTGTGACTCTAGATCGGCAATGTACTTTTTCAGATCGCTGACTGACGTCGCCGTAAATTCCACCCTTCGACCGTCTTTCTGTACCGTCGCAACCCGTTTTCCCATCATCAGATCATGTAACGCTGCGCGCGCGGCATCCAGTTCAGCCTGTGTTGCCATTATTCATCTCCCGCTAACGCCCTGGCATAATCCGCCAGAGATTTGTTATTTTTACGGCCAGTGTCTTCTTCCCGTAAGCTGGCCAGAAGAGAATCCAGATCCAGCTGCCAGCGGGAGATACTTATCCGCAGAGCTGCAAGGGCATAGACAAAACAGTCAAGCGCCTCATTTCGTCGTTTTTTACTGTCCCAGACGATTTTTTTCTTCCCGTCTACCCACTTCTCAACCTGCTCTTCAGCCGTAAGCTGCTGAGCCTCAGCTAAATCATATATTTCAGGGTTATTAGGGAAGTGAACCGCTCCCGCCAGCGGTTCGTCGCCTTCTGCCACCAGCGTGAAACGGTTATAAATCTGCTCTTTCGCGGTGTCTGTTCCTACCTCAGTGAGATAAACGCCGTTCTTGTTACGCTTACGAGGCATATTCGCCACGGGCTTGCCGTAGACAGATGCGCCTTTAACGGGGATGACACGAAACAGACCATGCTTTTTCGAGCGGTTATATACAATCGTTGGGTCTATGCCGCCGATATCCCAGCAGATGCGGGAAATAAGCATCTCAACGCCGTTAGGCCTCGGATAGGTTTTGTTGATCGCCTCATCCAACCTCAGAAGCGTGGATTCATCATCATGTCGCCCCATAATGATAATTTTGTCGATAAGCCAGCTTTCCTCACCAGGCCCCCAGCCCCAGACACGCATTTCGTAACGGTCAAGCTGGGAGTCAATACCGGCAGTAAGATAGGCCACGCGCTCCGGCACCCTGGCACCAAAGTGCTCAATACGTTCGGCCATCACCTCAGCATCAGGACGCTCACCAATTTTAGGCTCCCACGTTTCACCAAGCGTTGTGTTGACGAACGTCTTACGCTTTCCCGTGTCGCCTTTGGTCTTGATCCAGTCCTTGACGATTTGCACCCAGGTTGTGAAGGGGCTATAGGCCGTCCAGATGTGAAAGGTTACGCTGTCAGGCGGATCAATTTCGGCACCCGATGATGAAAACCAGCAAAGTCCGTCGCGCGTCCAGATCCCGGTTTCATCACAGATGTACCGCGCCTGCGAAAAATCGAGCTCCTGCTGTTTAATTACACATGCATTGTGTTCACACAGATATATAACGCTGGCAGGATCGCCCGGCGTCCATTTGAACCCGAATGGCGTCTCTTTATCGCCGAATTTAAGGAACTGCTCCTCCCTACAATGTGGGCAGGGAACATAGAAGCGCAAGAAATGCTCAGACTCCTTGGCGGCACGTTCAATCTGGCATGTCCCTTTAATTTTGGGTGTGGATCCTCGTATCGATTTAGGCCAGACCGACCCTTCAATACGTTTATCCCCCAGGAACGTTGGAGAGCCCTCTTTCTCGATATCATCGTCAAATGCCGCAAGCTCGTCATAACCCGCCACATCAACAGATTTTTCACGGTAGTTTTTTGCAGCTTTACCACCGAGGCACCAGAAACCTCGCCCATTCGAGAAACGTTTCATACTCAACGTGTTGTCCCGGTGCTTTTTACCGTACCAGGGCGCCAGCGCCAGCAGTGAGGGGATGTCCCGGATTGTCGGTTCGACATGGGATTTCATGAAGTTTTCTGCATCACCGTCGGTAGGTAACCAGATAAGCGAGTTACGCTGTTTATGCTGGATGAAATACGCATACACGCCGAGCAGCATTTTTGAATAGCCTACTCGGGCAGACTTAACGACATTGACCTCGCGGATATAGTCATTACCCATCGCATTCATTATCGCACGCTGAAACGGCAGCGTTTCCCAGCGCCCTTCCTGATAAGCAGACTCTTTTGGAAGGTAATAATTTTCGTCTGCCCACTCAACCGCCGTTTGCGGTTCTGGCCGGTACAACGAACGGAGCCCCGAGCGCGCGGAGTGCTGTAGCCCCTTAACCTGACTGTTCGATATATTCACTCAGCAACCCCGGTATCATTTCATCCAGCGCAGCTGCTTTGTTCATGGCTTTTATGATGTCCTTCTTGAGGAAATCAATATGTCGATTTTCCAGTTCCGGAAAGCGCCGCTGAACCGACAGAGGTATTCCATCAAGGATACTGGCAATTTCTCCGGCTATCCGCGACAGCACGAACGTGCAGAATGCGGTCTCCACCACCTCAGCGGACTCTTTTGCATTTTTTAGTTCCTGAGCATCAGCCTGGGCTCGGGTAAGCCTATGGCGCTCATAATCAATCGTGCCAGGCACAAGGTCTGATTCTGAATCAACTCTCAGCTGTTCAACCTCTTTGCGCAGCTTTTCGTTTTCTATCGCTGCGTCACGGGCGGAATACCATTCGATTACGGCGGCAGAGTCATAAAGCACTTCATTACCTTTTCCACCACCGCGCGCAACTGGCATTCCCTGATCCTGCCAGTTCTGGATCGTGCGGATGCTGACACCAAAAATCTCTGAAAGGCGTTTTTTATTGACCTCCATGACGAACTCCAGTCGAAACACAGGGTAAGGAAACCATGCCGGGTAAAATGACTACTACCTGGCTTTAACACTTCCTTTCTTGTGGTGGGTTATACCCAGCAAAGACAGATACTTAGCAAGAAGAAGAACGGAAAAGGCAAAATCCTGAAAATTTTCATAAATAGCGAGAACCTGCGAGGTCGCCGCCCCGTAACATATCAGATCGCCGGAAAGGACCCGTAAATGATAACAAATATCATTTACATAATGTGATTAGCTGCTAACCTATTTTCAAAATAGGTCAGCAGGGTATGGGTTCGCGTATCCGGCACAAAAAAAACCCAATTGAAAAGGTGTCTTAGGTATTGTTGACCGCATAACTTTTGAAAATGATTATAACCAAAATTAACGATTGCAACTCTCCACATATCCATTTTGAAAAAGCCTCCCTACATACATAAGGAAGTTTGCTTTCTTCATAAAACCTTATAGGAACGTAATTTAAAATCGTCCCACATTAAAAAAATGAACTTCCAATACATGGAGACATGATTTTTTTTTAAATTTGAGGGTCAATTTTTACCCTACTCCTTATATGTAGTGATAACTTTAGCACGCTTTTATAGAATGAATCTCGTATCAGAGTGTGGGTTATATTCCTTTGTTGCAATAACAATAAAAACTCTTCAGATGGGTATGGATCGACAATTATTAATTCAGGTGCTGAATCAAGTATTACATCCCATATGTGATTATCATGCTCAATGTATTTAACCCCAACAATTATTAACGTTCTAGTATTTGAGATAACGCCTGTATAATCCTTCCTCTTTGACTCAAGGTATTTTGGATTAATAACTACACGTTTCTCTTTATTATACATACACATTATCGGACTGAGATCCGAATTTTGGCGTGAATCACACCACTTTATGATTTCTTCATGGCTATTTAATGAACGTATCTGATTGGTTTCAATAAACGCACCACAACCAATAGATACATTACCCTCAAAGATAACATTAGGTGCTAATACCGGCACAAAATTAGCAGAGCCATGAACTTTCAAAACACTATAACTTTTCTCATTGGCATCTATACCATATGAAACTTTTTGAGCGCCAGACATAAGCATAGCATGCTCAATAAGTAAATCATAATTCAGTGTAATGACATTAACATGCTTCGCATACTCTCTCAGAGAACGAAATAGTCTTACATAAGCATTTTCATTGCTCGGTTTAAATGAGGACAAGTATTTTGCTATTTCCTTTTGAAGGGGGTTAATGACTCTACTGTCATTAGGTATGCTCAACATACCTTTTTCGAAACCGTGTAGTCTAAACTCCTGCTTTATATCATCCGGCAATTCAGCAAACGCGCCACCCAGTTCCACAAGTTTATCAAATAAATAATTTCCTAAAGGAGGAACAGGCTTATGTAACTCCGCACCAAAACTGGCACCGGCGCCAAATAGTAACGTTATCATTTTCTCATCCCCTTTTGACTTTGAAGATATCATTTTCTCACATTCATCATTGAACTTGCTTGCAAAATATAAGAAATCTTCTCGGTGAATAGATCTCTAGTCATGGCACGTTAACTGTCAATGACTGAGTATATTAGCAGGAAATCCATTAAGAGGAGAGAAAACATCAGAACGTAATGAGCTGTAACCTATTGAAGGCACTGCTGTCCTATGTAATTCTGCAGATAGTCTACCTGTTTGGTCACTGTTTCGATTCGTTCTCTGAGGGTGAAATAATCCCGTTCAGCGGTGTCAGTAAGTCGGGGGCCGGAAGCATCGCCCACGCCGCCGGTGCTGGTCGTTCCGTTCGCGGGGCATCTGGCGTTGACGTGCAGCCCACACTTGCCATCGCGAACACAACGCTGCATATCATCAAGCTGCTTTTTCGCATCGGACAATTCCTTCGTGTATTTGGCATCCAGCGCAGCGACATCACGCTGGCGGGTCTGCATGTCTTTGATGGTGGCATTCGCCAGGCTGAGATTTTCAGTGACTTTATCGCGCTGGTCTTTGTAGGTGAGGGCGTTATCGCGGTAGTGGTTAATCGCCCAGGCCATAGAAACCAGCAGGCAGATAACGAAAGCGCAGATAATTGCGGTTAATCGGCTCACTGATCTATCCCCCAACATGCCAGCGCGCTTTCCTGGTCGCGACGCTCAACCTGACCGTAACAACCGTTCTTCTGGCCCTTGGTCAGGCGACAATCCCGACCGCCGTCCTTAATCCACCAGCGAATTGCTTCGCATGCCCCTTTACGGTCACCTGCATTGATGCGCCTGTAGAAGGTCGATGGGAAGCATTTACCGGGACCAATGTTGTACGGGCAGAAGGATGCGATACCCACCTTTTGCGGCTCTGTTAGAGGCACTTTGATATTGCGATCAACCCAGGCTAATGCCTTATCGCGTTCAATAGCGTTAACCTTCCGGCATTGTTCCTCATTGGCCGTCATGCCTTTAACAACACGTCTGCCATCAATAACGGTAACGCCGTGACATAAAGACCAAACCCCACCCGGATCAACAACGGCCACCAGCGCATTGCCTTCTTTCTCGCTTATGAATTGGTCGAAAATGAGTGGAGCAGATGCACCCGACGCGATTAGCGCCAACACTGCTGCGCTGAGCTTTGATTTTTTCGACATCATTCACCCCGCGCAGCTTTGCGGCGATCCGCTTTGATTTGGAAGTACAGACTCGTTAACCAGGTCAGCAAACCAAACATGAGGCTACCGAGCACACCTATGGCCGCCCATTGAGATGGGGAGACTTTATCGAGGAGCTGAAGCAACCAGTATCCAGTCCCCCCTCCAGATGCTCCGTAAGCTATTCCCGTCGTAATTTTTTCCATTGGATACATACTCCACCTCCGTTCTGACGAGGCGTTTGGTGAAATAGCCAAGTAATTAGCTATATAATTAGATATATTACCCACACAGTGTCCCATGCATGGAGATTTCGATATGGCCGTTGTTAACCCGCTTGATAAGATAATTGATGATATTGAACAAACTAAGAATGATGGATACAAAAATTTAGACATTGAAAAAATGCTTATGTATCTCGAGAATTTAAAGCAAGAAAATGTTTATGACCATGATGTTCAGATGGAATTACTTAAGAGCAGCAATACAAGTCAAATTGAAATTGCCAAAATGAACCATGCTGCAAGCCTGGAGGCTTTTCGTTCAGTAATAACTGTCGGAGCAAATGCTGCCAGAGCGTTTATGATTATAAATGGCGGAGCAGCAATAGCTTTACTCGCTTTTTTAGGTAATGTTTGGAATAAAGATTCAAGTCCAGATGTATTGTCATCAATCTTAGGCTCACTTTTAATTTTCTGTATCGGCGTTCTGTGTTCCGGTGTTTGCTCAGGGTTTACTTATCTTGCGCAATATTGTTATGCAACTTCGGAATTAGGGTCAGATAGCAAATGGAAGATGGGAGGCGATGTTAACAATATCATCGCAATTGTGTCAGGAGTTTCTTCTTTGATTCTTTTTGGTGTTGGTGCTTATGTAACTTATGCCTCTATGGGTAATCAATTTGGTTGAAGCTGCCATCATTTTGGTTAATTAACTTTTTGCCTTTAATCTTACGTTTCAAATGGAATTATGCGACGACGCTAAGACAGGGGTACTAGTGCAATGCACCTTCACGAATACCCCTGTCGTATCGCCGTAAAGCAAAAGCCCCGACTGGCGGGGCTCTCGTTATATTCAAATTGTCGCTTAAATTCGCTGCCATCGCGGCGCAGCTCTGCCAAGCATGAATGAATTATCTAAATTCCTGGCTCATTTTCAATATACAAATAGAATTAGAGCACGAAAAGTTAAAACCCAATCATTCAACTCTGCCCAGCCATGAGTTTCCGCGTAGATAAAAAGACCTTCGCCCTGAATATCTCCAGGCACCAGCGAACTCGTTTTCTGGCCTCCCAATCCGTTAGCCACGGTGCGATAGACTGTAGTTCCCGCGTAATGTCTGAGATTTTTTTGCGTGTGGTGTAATACTGCAGACCGACGATATAAACCGGGTCATTTACATCAAGCGCCTGTAGCACTGACTGCTCGACAAAATCAACGTCATCATTTTGCATAGCTTCATCAATGATGCTGGTGGCGGGCTGTGGCCACAAAATGGCGTGAGCACGATTTAACGCCTGCGGCCCTCTGAATCCCTCTGCTCGAGCTTGTTCCAGTGCAGCTGTAAAGCGAGACAATGCCTTATCCGACCATCGCCCGCCCTTAAGAACATCCCAGCATGCATGAGCGCGAGGCAATCGTGGGGCTGTTCCACCGCTTACCCCCTCGCCCCATGTTGTCAGCAATGATTTAATCCATGCCGACTGAATACTTGTAAGAAGCATGCTTTTACCCAGCCAGCTTTTACGCGGCGCACTCGCTGCTTTACCCAGCGCTTCAATATGATTACGGCGTTGACGTGGTGTCATCCTGTTCGCTCCTTACGCCAGAACGCCGAGCGCGTAGGCCCGGTCCAGCACTCTAATGATCATTTCCAGCTGCGAGCCATATTTGCGCTCGAATGCCAGTCGGTCGTTATGCAGTTCGGTGTGATGCTTTCGGCAAAGTGGTATGGAGAAGATGTCATGCGCTTTTGTCGCCATGCCACCCTGCCCCCATCCGATTAAGTGATGTGGGTCGTCTGATTGCTGCTGGCAGCATTCACAGGGCTGTGTTTTCACCCAATTCAGATAATCGCGACTTTCCCAGCGAAGACGCTTTGGTCGACGCATGAAAGACTGAGGCGGCGCCGGATCCACCATCACCCCCACCAGAGGTTCGGTCAGCGCATCAGGCAGGTCAGCGGATGAAACTAATTCCCCGAGGATGCTGGTGGCCGATACTGAAGGCGTAATATCGCTTTCACGACCAATCCTGCTTTCTTGAGGTAAACGAAGCGCTTCACGAACGCAGGATTCTGGAAGTGCATCCGTAACCCCTTTACGAACTGCCCACCAGCAGAGTTCAGCGAGGGAAATCTCGCGGCTTTTGTCGATAGCGAGTGAAATACGAACCGAATCCAGAACAAAGGCAATTACATTTCTGCGTGCCAGCTCTGCCAGTGCTTCGGTACGCTGCTCTCGCAAGTGGTTATCACAATAGCCACAAAGCAGGATGGAGCCAGGCTCATGGTGCATAATGGTTAGTTCGTGATAGTGGTATTCACTGTGAGCGAACTGGCAATTTCCGGCGCCGTGCTTTAGCAACCAGTAATCAAGCCCACTTATACCACCAGCTGCAGTCAGGACCTTTTCATTCAGAAAGAAGCTTCGCAGCTGCTCGTTTTCAGCCAGTGGCTGCCGCGCGTCCGAAACGCGACCAGTTTGATATCCAGCCATACTTTCTGGCTGGCGCTCGATTAATACTCTACCTGCGGTGAACAACTCCATCAGCTCTCTTCCTGGCTTCAAAAGTACGACACCCAGCTCCCGTGCAATCACAGGTTGAAGAAGCGCACGCATCACTCGCTCTCCCTGATAATGATCTGCCCGTTCTCGCCCCAGAGCTTTGTTATCCTTGAATCCCATATATGCGTGTCGTCTTCGAAGAGCGCATCCATCAAAGACTTCATCAGGTTATCAAGATCGGGTTTACCCTGATGGGGCTGCCCGTTCATCTCTGCGCGCTTCTTTTTGCTCCAGCTCTTAGGCATCGGAAGAACGAAGGTAACGTGTGTATTTGACTCTGGCATGTAAATGCCCAGCAGCCGGACGTGATCGCAAAAGGCCCGGTAACGCATAACTTCAGGGCGCTTTTTCCATTTGTCTGCACGCGTCATGCGTGGCTTACCAATCGGAAGGATGTTGTAGACGGTCACGATCACCCCCATGCCCGGGAACGCATACTTTGCTGCGTCTTAGGTGCGGATTTTTGCTGCGGTAGAAGTGCGCTGACTATCCAAAGGCGAGGGTCAATATCGAGACTCTTCTCGACAGGAACACCTTTAGACTTATAGCGCGCCACCAGCTCATTGGCTTCTTCGGTTGTCAGCCCGGTGTGAGTGAACCAGCTTTTCTTCATGCCGCCTCCTGCAGGAGTGACATCAAAAGAAAATTGCTGGCCCTTTGAGGGGTCAGTAAGGGTTCATTCTGGTTTGATTTTTGCGCCATGGTTTCTCTCCAGTGGCGCAGCAGGCTAGGTTGTTCAGACCTTTAAAGAGATTAACACGGTTTACTAAGTTATGTTATACCTACTCAAGCATCTTTCTTGAGATGAGTCGGAGTAGTATGCTTGATAGCGATTATCACCCCTTATCTATCATAATCGGAATGCCTACCAAGGAATGTGACATGTTGGAGTTTATTCGCGACCTCTTCGCTTCTTTTCGACAAACTTCTATTGAGAGAGTAAAAAGCCCTTTTTTAGGGGTGTTTGTTTTTTCTTGGATTGCATTTAATTGGCCAATGCTTGCCATTTTATTTTTCAGTAAAAAAGAAATTGAATCTAGAATTGAATTTATAAATTCTAACTTTGAAATAGGCTCATACTTGCTTGCACCTCTTTGCACCTCTGTTTTAATAGCTTTCTTATTACCACAAATAAATAAATTAATTACTAAAATCCAAGACAAGCCCAATTCTGAAACAATTGAACTAACTCTATCATCAAAAATCAGAGTAGCAGAATTGCAACAATCAATAGCAGAAATTGAAGCAAGAAAAAAATTAGCTGATAAAAAAGAAGAAAGATTTATTGAGGAAAGCATAGAGTCAATAAAAAATGAGAATAGCAAATTAAACGACCAAGTCTTATCATATGAGGTTGAAGTTAAAGATCTTCAGGCTAGGTTGAGTGACAGTAAGGCGGAGGAAAATAGCCTGCGAACATTACTTCGCTCAGAAAAAGAGTCTGTTGCGCAGAGTGAAAATGTTCGCAAGCAACTTTCAGATATAAACCTAAATTTAAACTCAACCATAAAGGAACTTGAACAGAGTATCGAGCACGCAAAAAGTGACATCAAAATTCTTACCAAAGACGTATCTGAACTTCGCATTGAGAAAGAAGCACTAGTTAAGAAAAATGAAAACTTAAGTGACCAATTAACAACACTAGCTCATGAATACCAAGGTATTTTTGAAATTAGTATAGTTGATAACATTCCACATGTAGAACTGACGAAAAGGGCAAAGAGGGGCTTACATAACATCAATAACTCAATGCTTTATGGTACTCTTGATGAGATAGTAACCAATAAACTGCCGATTGTTGAACATAATAATAAAGATTGAGTTTGAATAACAATGTTTGGGAGTGATATAAATTTCAATTCAGATACATTTACTTTCTGCGCCATCACTTAAGTGAGGGCGCAGTCCGTTGCTATGAATACTAGCTCAATGATACCCACTTTTTGCTATTCGATAACCAGCCCGCTCAAGCATCTGCGTAAAGAGTGTCGGTGTTCCTACCATCTCATCATCTTGTAACGGCATGAACGACACCTCGTCGCCTCGTCGGTACATGAGTGCGCGCCCACTGTCAGGAAATGAGTGCAGTCTCGCAACAATAACCCCATCGTGGCATCTAATAACCGCGTAGCCCTTACTAGGTAATTCTTTTATCCGTTTCAACACTATCCCTCCACACTGGAAAGTCATTGCATGCTGTATCAATAAAACCAGTTGTCTGCACTTTCCCAAGTCTTCTGGATGATTTCATCAACCATCTGCTCAGCTTCTTTCTCACCACCGTAAACATTTAACCAATTGGAGCCTGCACGGCGTATGACCAGGCTGCACTCAGCGAACTGATTCTGGAGCCGTTTAACAGTTCTTTTTCCAGTGTCGGAACCACGCTCTGAGGAAGTTCTTGAGCAAGATCAATGGGTAATTCTATTTTCATCGTTGTCTCCACTGCGATACCTGTATATCCACACAGTACATCGCAAGATTGTTTTGATCAACGCTTTAACCGCACGAAATGGTAAACAAAAAGGATCTAATCAAAAAATAACCACATCAAGAACCACATGAAAAATAATATATATCAATAATTTGATTCATTTCGCGACGATACTGATAAACATGTATACTTGTCGCGATCTTAAGGCAAAGTGGTAAACTACTTGTTCGTCCGGGACACATAGTATTCTTTTTAAAGAAACCAGAAGTGAGTGTGAGCTGTGAATGTAAACCTCTATCATTTGATTATAGACTTTCAAAGCCATGTTGAGGACGCTCTAAAACTAATGTATCGCTCCGGTATTCAAATGCCGTCCTCTTGCAATGAATGGATTGATTATGACATTCCATTTTCAGGTGAGTTAACAGATGGTGTGAAATATTTTAAACATGGTGCTGGATGTCGAGTAGATTTAAACTCTGGAACTGTTGATTTTGATTTCGGTGAACATGGTGAGATAGGTGGATTTAACTCTTGGTGGTTAACTGCATTTGCAGGTAGTAGATTACCCATATATGGCTTTAGTAATTATAATGATGTAGATGATCACTTAAAGCAAGAATTAGAAAAAGGACATTTATCGCCTTTGAATCAAGGTCTGTATTACATTGCTAACGCTCCATTAAAATATGCTTTAGATATAGACGCTCGCGCCCCTGAGGATAAACTTCCTAGCCGTAATCAAGATCATGTTTTAACACTGCATATTCATTATTTCGAAACGGCTGAACTTATGTTGCGAAATTACAATAAACTCAAACAAAAAATGAAAAAAAATGGATCATTAATTCATCGCGATGAATTTGACATGCGAGTTTATCTTTTTACTTGGTTAGGTTTCTTAGGTGTGGTCTGCGAGGGCTTTCGTAACCTAAACATGCGAATCTTATTGGCTAAAGAGCGCCCCAATGAATTTAAAGAACTTATATCAATTTCAGACAAAATTGGAAAGTTGATGAAAGAAAATTCGAATTCACTCAGAATTTTTAGAAATAATGTTTTTCATCTCAGAGAAAACACAGAATCCGTGCGTCAATTTTTTGATGCAGAAGTTAATCGTATACAATGGGCAAAAGACTTACACGCGGCACTTTCTGATTTCTTTTCGAATTATCGAGTCTTTTGTGAAGTACATTATTTAGTTAACGGGCGGAATGGCGAGAGTGATTTTATAAGAGAGAAATTAAAGCGCCAGAAGAAATCAAATTTAAAATTACGCTGAGGAGCTTATATTATTGCGGAAGAAAAACGATATATTCTTCTCCAATTTTCTCAACAGGGTATGAAAATTTATTTTCGAACATACCGAAATTATCTTTAGAAAAATAACCAAAATACCCTTGCGAATCAGCGGTATCAGGGAGTTAAAAGCAATCGCAACTTATTTCTTCATTACCTTTTTTGAATGTTACTTTTCTCATTGTCATAAATTGCGTCCTATGGAAGCTAAATTGATAGCATTCGATACAATTAATTTTTAAGTTATGGCCTCGCATAACGAGGCCATTGATTTGGTGTGGGTTAGGAGGCTACTCCCGGCGACTGTTAAAGGCTTACGGCTGATAGTGTTCCTTGGGTTTATCGGTTACTGATGATGTTCCCACAGCGCCGCACCGCACACAGCTAGGATGAACACAAGTGTTCCACAGTTTTTTTTCATATTCACATCCTCAATGTTGAAAAAGCTAATGATCAGACGGTTAAGCCAATCACCGATCGTTACTAAGGATGAGAACACACCTAAAACCAGTGCCCAAGTACCACTAACAGGAGCTCCGTAAGTCTCGAACTCTTGATTAAGTATATTGATACCAAAATAATATCTCTTTCTCAATAGAGTTTTGCGACTGTTTAATGCCGGATGCCACCAGCATTTAGAGGTTGGTTTATGCGCGAGTGCTCCCAATAACTTTGTGGATCTGATAATCCCGCCAGTTCTGGCGGCAAACTTCGGTGATACCGGACTTCTTGCGAACCACCGGTGATGGCTTAATGCATGTTTCCCCGCCTGGCTGCATCACGTACACCGGGTGGTGTCGCTGACCGATGTTCTTCGCGGCGCCAGCAGAAACGAGATGCTCCAGTAGGCGACAGGCCTTTTTGCTGTCGCAGCCCAGCAACTGGCGAACTTGCCGCGGGGTGATCTCGCCACCGTGCTGAATGGCGCGAATGATTGTCCAGAGGTTATTGCTCGCCATAGTCATACCCTCCCCGCCAGGCGCAGACAGTCTTTACGGCGCTTGGCAATACGGGCTACTTCAACAGCGCTACCGGCGATACCAAACATGTCCGAATATACTGCTGCTGCTCTTCGCCAAAGCCCCCTCTCCTCTAGCTCCTTCGCTTTCTGCTCGGCAGCCTGCATCCTGACCGGATCACTTTTTTCAACCATGCACGGGAGGATTACGTCTGGAATATCCGCGTGAGGTACCGCCCTGTATGTGTACTGAACGCTGTCACGCGAGCGAATAATCACGCCTTCGTCACTGAGTTCGCGCAGCAGCCTTCCGGCTGTACCTCCAGCCATGTCCAGCGCTTCGGAAACTTCGCCAACGGCGCAGTTGGGTTGGTAGCGCACAAATACCGCCACCTGCTCTTTTTGTGTTAATGCTTTAGTCATTGGTCAATACTCGATTTGATTACTTAACAACCCGTAAATGGGTTACGTTTTTGCGATAACTTCCCCAGGCAAAGTTAACCCAGAGACCGTTATCCATGGTTAAGCGGTCCATTACCCGCTCACCAAGAGTCTTAGATAATTCATCAAAATTCAGGTTAGTCAGGATGCCCACTGGTTTCATCGCCGCCATACGACGATCAATAATTTGATTGAGTAGAACCCATTCGTTTCGCGTTTCTCTTTGGACGCCGACTTCATCAAGAACCAGTAAATCTACTTTGCAAAGGTCATCCAGCAGCGCGGACTCTGATTGCCCCTCGTCATAGCACTTACGAGCGCGCAACATCAGGTCAGGTACTGTAACCACCAGAACGGAGTGATCACGTTGCAACAGGTAATTACTGATTGCTGCAGCAAGATGATTTTTCCCCGTCCCGCAGCTCCCACTGAAAATGAAACTAGTGAAACCAGACCCGAAGTTATGGGCATAGCTCTTTGCCATGGTGAGAGCATGCTTTTGCCCGTCGTTGCTGACCTGATAATTCGAGAAAGTGCACCCCTTATGCAGATCGCATATCCCTGAACGCCCAAATATCTTCTCCGCTCGCGCCCGCTGATTTAGTTTTTCCAGCTCTACTGCACGCTTCCGGCCTTCTTCCTGCTGCCAAGCCATCAATTCCTGACTGCTGGTAAACTTCGGCTGGATACCTGCAGGCATGATATTGCGGAGACGACCAAGCAAATCGTGCGTCGATTTCATAGTTACCCCCTGAATCCCGGTGGGATCTCAGTGTCTGGTTGTGAAATGCCAAAGCCTGCCTGACGGCGAGAAGATGTCCCAGAAGTTGAGGTTTTGGCTCGGGATGTTTTCAGGCTCGAGGCGAAAGTCTGTTCCCACTGCAGGTGGTGTTTTACCTTCCCTTCGCACTTCCAGTAATCGCGGAACTGCTGAAGTTCCACTGGGGTATAACCAGGGCGGTCACCGAGATTAATTCCCCACTGTGCGGCTTGCCCGACAAAGTCATCACTCGGCATCCAGTCATCGGTAATCGGGAATTTACCGATTGGTGGCAAAAATGATTCTTGCGCGCTTAACTCTCTCTCTTGTTTCTCTTTTAGATCTGTATCTATATCTGTATCTGTATTTTTATTAGTTGATTTGCCGTTACTGTTCTGTTCAAACGGAGCATTAACACCCGTTGAACGCTCGTTACTGTTTTGTTGGGTGTTTGCTCTTTTTTTGGTCTTTCTGGCCTGTGCGGATGCTTTACCTGCGGCAGACTTTTGACTGATTGAATTTTTTACAGCCTCCAGATCCCGCTCAATTCTCTCCTGTACCCATTCGGTGCCAGTATCGTTAAAAAACTCTTTCAACGATGGTTCAACGGCATCCCAACGGTCGTTACTTAGCCGTGCTATTTTCGAAAGACGGTTTTTGGGGATCGGGCGACCTGTTTGCCAATAATTGAACATCAGCAGCAGGTATGCGCCATGCTCTTCTGTAGACAGATGCATGGTGTCCGCCAGGTAATCAGCAATGTACAGTTGCATGTAAGGCAGAGCTGCCATGGTTACTCCCTTGTCCGGTTTCCCGGCTCGTAATGGTTATTGCTCAAAACTCGATTAAAAAAATTGCGGCGCTACGGCGCTGATGCTCGCCAGTAGTGGTCCCGCCGCGTCAGCGGGTAACATATTGAACAAAGCGATTGCCGCTTCACGAATCTCTTTTTCAAGCTTTTGAAGGGGGGCGCCAAGTAACTTAGCCTGATGCGCCTCACTGCATTCTTTGATTGCGCTCGCCACCAACTCGGCTTCCGTTCTGGCGTTACTGAGCCCATGCTTCCTTGCTATCTCAATAGGCATAGCTGCGACGATTGCGCCCGACAGTTGCATGACGTAAGCGGTGTATTTTTCCGAGCCAGCTTCGTTTCTCAGATATCGGAATAAATTCTGCTTGTTCACCGCGATACCGCGGCCCCCTTCCTTCACCCACTGGTCAGCCACCAGCTGAGCGATTTTTTCCTGTGCCTGGCCGGGCAAAGTAGATTCCCACTCCCGCACTGCAGCCTGTATTGAACGTTGCTTAAAGTTATCTCGCCGATGCGCCATAAACTGATTTTGAGTTTTCAACGGTCCGGCCAGACGTTGGTTATGATGTTGATATGTGGCTGACTGCATGATTAAGCCTCCTTCTGAGGTAAACCATCTGTGGCGTTGGGGTAGAGGTCTGGACGTAATTCATGCGGGGTGACTTCCCAATCTAAAACTCTGCATGCGTTTAAAACCTCTGTGCTTGCTACCTGAGTACGAAACCAGACAGATACAGTCTGCGAGTTTTTTCCTAAGCGGCGAGCCAGCTCTGATTGGCTGCCACATAGTGAAATAATTTTTTGTTGAATGTGTTCTTTCATGCTTCCTCCCAATTTATGAATCACATAATTGATAAATAATTTGTCAGTGTCAATAAAATTAATCAATCACATCTGATAAGAAAGTTTGTATGCTTGCTTATGGGTTTGATTTGGATACGAACATGAATTTCGAAGAAAGACTGTTACGGGCTCTTGATGAAGCCGGGATATCTCAATCTGAGCTGGGCCGCAGAGTGGGGGTAAACTCACAAACGGTTAGTAACTGGTGCAATACAGGTAATTTTCCTCGCAAGGAAAAGTTGGCGTTATTCCCGGAAGCATTAGGTAAACCACTGTATTGGTTCTTTTTATCTGATGAAGAAGAGGCGCATCTTAAGGCAACCAGCGAAAGCAAAACGGTATTGAACGAGAAACAAGCTGCGTTGTTGGAAGTTTTTGATCAGTTACCTGAAGTTGAACAAACCAGGTTCATACAGCTGGCCAGCGAACGCCTCGAAGAACTCGATAAATTTATGGCTGAATTCCTCAGCAAAAGGAAGATTGAGCCCGCTCCCACCAAAGACTAATAGAGAACATTCGAAAGGCCGCATATAGCGGCTTTTTTTTCGTCCCTAACATCTCTTTCGCCCCCCATGAGATCATCAATGAAATTATATTTGTCAATTTAATATTGACCAATGACATATTTATTTGTAGTCTGAATTTAGAAAATCAGTCATCAAGGCAGGACGCCCACGAAGTAGCTGCCGGCGGCATACGAAACACCGGATGAGATGGCAAGACAATCGCGCAGCAGGTTTACCGTTCCGCCAGCCTGGCGTTAAAGGCACACAGGAGTTAACCATGATCGATTTCGCACGCAAAAAAGCAGGCTGCCAAGCCGTTCGCTTAAATCTGTTTGAAGTTCTGGTTCGTAAACTTTGCTATTTACTGGCCCAAAAAGGCAATCCAAAGCTAAAAGCATGAGCTCGTTCTATGCCCTGATCGTTACCGTCTGTGCCCTCACCGGGGAATGCTCAGACATCATGCTCGGTGTATACAAAACCGAATCTGGCTGTGATGCAGCTGCCAAAGAGCAGCACATTAAAGGAGTGTGTTACCCATATAAACCGGCTGGAGACCAACAGCCTGCTTTCAAGTTTTAATCGAGTTATGACCAATGGCTGTTACCAGCCCCTAAAAGCACAAAACCCGCGCAAGGCGGGTTAAGTACCCGGTCAGCCGACCAAAGCTTTCCGGAATCGAGTTTTGACCAATGACCACTACCCAAGGCGGCAATCACTAGCTGCGGGTATCTTACAACCAAAATTAAGGACCCGATATGGAATTCTTTCATTTAATCAAGGCAACACAGAAATCCGGCAAAGAAGATGCCGTTATCTGGTTTACGGCTAAATCAGAAGCGCGAGCCAATTTGCAGCTGGATGTAGAGCTGGAAGATGCTGGCATTGAAACCGGCCGGGGCAAGAATTATAGCAAGCCTGTCCGTACCGATTTTCCTGTTTACAACGACCTGCCGGAAGAAAGCACAGTAGATTACACCTGGTGCAAACGCTACGAACTCCGGGACGATGGACGCACCTGGCTGCCAAAGGCTGGTGCTGAGTCTACTGGAGCCGTGGACAACAACACTGCCGCTCCGGAAACGACCACTACAATTGAAACCACCGTCGAGAGTGTCCCGCTTGAAAACCGCACTCCAGCGGTCCGTTTTGCCGTCCACCTGACCAGCGACAAATACCAGTCACATATCACTAAAGAGCAGCAGCTGGCTGCCAGCGAAATGTCACTGGATGAAGGCAACACCTATCTTCAGAACCTGCTGCTGGCGAAGAGCGACATCCCTGAAGTTGCCGAACTCAGCCTGTACGTTGAGTGGAAACTCGTTCAGGCGATTAAGCAGGTTTTCGCGCCAGATGAAACGCACGAAACTGAAGATATCGCTGCATTCATGGCTGACTGGACTAAAGCAGATGCCAGCGCTCGCAATCAATTAGTGGAAGACTGGCGCAGCGGCAAATTTCCCCCTCTGAAATCTGAAAGCACCAGCGACACTGGCGTTATAGCAGGTCAGGGTCTTGCACCTGATAACGCTATCCAGATTGACGAGAATGATGACGAAACCACACGTTATCCAGTCGTTCGTATGCCCTTCCGCAAGCAGCTACTCGCCCAGTTCACCGCCGACGAACTGCGCCACCACTTAACCCGCGAAGAATACGAAGGTATCAGCGCGCTTGAGATGGACACTGACAATAGCTATGTCCAGAACCTGTTGCTGGCGGCAGAAAACTGCGAACAGGTTAAGGGTTACGACACCAAAGACCTGTGGCGCTATACCGACGCCATTCGCAAAGTGTTCAGCCAGGAAAAGCGTCACGAACTCGCTTTGGTTCTCCGATTCACCAGAATCTGGGCGGCGACTGATTACATAGACCGCGGCCTGCTGGTAAAAGAATGGGCCAAAGGCAATCGCATTGCAGAAATACAGCGTACTGAAAGCGGTACGAATGCTGGCGGAGGCAACAAGACCGACAGAAACCCTGACCTTAAACATGATCTCGACACTCTCGATTTAGAGATTGCGCTGGCCACGTTACCAATGGATTTCAACATTTATGATATCCCTGGTGGTGTTTTCCGTCGGGCAAAAGAGATCGTAAGTAAAAAAGAAAGTCCATTCAAAGAATGGTCTAGAGTTCTTCGCGCAACTCCGGGGGTTTTGGACTACTCGCGTGCAGCTATCTTTGCACTTGTCCGCAGCGCTCACCCAGAGCATTACCTGTATCCGGCTCGTCTCAGCGGATTCATTAACGCGAACCTGACTGAAAGCGATCATTCTGCTCCATCAGACGAAACTCTTGCGGCTGCGCGACATAACCCTGAGGTGAGCTGGACAAACGAGATAGTGACTGATTCTGCTTTTGAAACTCGCGGCCAGAATGAAGGGGCACAAGTCGACGGCGGCACGCTGCCGGTTTTCGAAAAAGTTGGTAATGGTCTTTTTTCTATTGAAGGGCTGGCCACTAGCAAAGCTGTAATCGACCAACAAAATACCGCGGCGGAGTACATTGATAATGTGCAGATGGAAGAAACTGGCAATGATGAAACACCGGACGGTGCTGCGTTATCAGAAGGCACGGAAGAAACTATCTCAAGCGCAAGCGCTAATGAAACTTATAGCAGCACAACTGCCATAAATAATGATTCCGGTCATCATAATCATGTCGAGCCTGAAATGCTCTATACACACCTTATGATCGACATTGAAGCTTTTGGTAAAAAAGCTGATTCACCAGTCGTATCTATCGGGGCCGTGTTCTTTGATCCATCAACAGGTAATACCGGTTCGGATTTTTACAAAGTGATTAGCCTGGAATCTGCCATGGCCAGCGGCGGAGTTCCGGATGCATCTACCATAATCTTCTGGCTCAAAGCTTCACCTGAAGCTCGTTCAGAGTTAGTGATGGATGATGCTATTCCGCTCGATGATGCATTACTGCAGCTAAATGAGTTTATAGGCGAGAATGCGGTTAACGGCCCTGATTCTGTTCAGGTCTGGGGTAATGGTGCCACTTATGACAATGTCCTGCTTGAGGCATCTTATGACCGGACGGGGATCCCCTGCCCATGGAAGTTCTGGAATAACCGGGATGTAAGAACAATTGTCGAGTTGGGTAAAGCCGTTGGCTGCAAGCCTCGCTATGAGATCCCGTTTGAGGGAGAACCTCACAAGGCTATTTCGGATGCTCATCATCAGGTCAAATACGTGTCTGCAATCTGGCAGCGTCTGACTGAACACTGATTTTTTAATTTCAGAAAATGGCTCTGATATGGGCCATTATGAGGTAAATCATATGCTTCAAATGCTGACTTTAGAAGAATGGGCTGGGGAAAAATACCGGAGTAATCCTCCAAGTCTGAATACATTACGCCGATACGCTAAAGAGAGCATGTTCACTCCCCCGGCCACCAAAGAAGGAAGATATTGGCGGGTAAGAGAAGATGCCGAGATTACAGGTAATTTAACCCAGCCCGTTATTAAAAAATCTGATTCTCCTATGCTTCAAAGGATACTGTCTGATGGCTGCCCGACCACGTAAAAACAACGTCAAGATACCTAATCTTTATCCGCTCTACAGTCGCAAGGTAAATAAAATCTACTGGCGCTATAAGCATCCTGTTACTGGTAAATTTCACAGCCTCGGAACTAACGAGGCTGAAGCAACAGCAATAGCAATAGAAGCTAATGCGCGACTAGCTGAACAGCGTACTAGGCAGGTTTTGGCAATAAGTGACAAGATAGCCACCAGCAAAGGAAAAGCGATATCAACGAGTACATGGTTGGATCGTTATTGGAAAATTCAGGATGAAAGACTGGAGAATGGTGATATCAAGCCGAACACTCATAAGCAAAAGGCTAAACCCGTCGCCCTACTCCGTGAGAGCGTAGGAATGAAAGTGATTTCATCCGTCGATGTTCGGGACGTTGCCCAGATTCTGGAGTCCTATGTTGCAGAAGGTCAACCTAGGATGGCCCAGGTGATCCGCTCTGTTTTAATCGATGTTTTCAAGGAAGCCCAACATTATGGCGAGGTACCGCCGGGTTATAACCCGGCACTTGCTACAAAACAACCGCGCCGGCGGATTAGCCGACAACGTCTTAACCTCGACGAATGGCATAAGATTTTCGCGATTGCTGATGCCCGCCATCATTACATGGGCAATGCAATGCTATTGGCACTCGTTACTGGTCAGCGCCTCGGGGATATATCCAACATGAAGTTTAGCGATATTTGGGATGACCATCTGCATGTCGTACAGGAGAAGACGGGTAGCAAGCTAGCGATCCCTCTATCCCTGAGACTTAATGTGATTGACTGGAGTTTGAGGGATGTAGTTGCGCGTTGCCGTGACTATACCGTGAGTCCATACCTTATCCATTTCTTCCGGGCGACCTCAATGGCTGAACGAGGTGCACAGGTGAAGTCGAACACTATAACAATGAATTTCAGTAAGGCCCGTGATAAAGCAGAAATAAATTGGGGGGATGGTACGCCAGCAACGTTCCACGAACAACGATCTTTAGCAGAACGCCTTTACGAAGCTCAAGGTGTTGATACTCAGAAATTGCTTGGCCATAAATCTCCAAATCAAACAGCCCGATATCACGATGATCGAGGAAAAAATTGGACTGTGGTTTCAATACTATGAAAAATTCAATCGCAATGCATTTATCGATGTTAGAAACCACTCTCTCTGCACAAAAAACAAACAAAACAGGTTTGTTTTACAAATTTCATTAGATTGTGCACTTTTTAATCATAAGATTGAAAATAGTAATAAACATTATAACAATAAATTTTTTTGATGCACAATCATTGCTTGTTTTGTATTATATCACTTTGTTTACTTAAGGAGATGACATGTTTAACTTGGAAGAAGCGTTTAGAAGCGTACCTGGTGTTGAAAACATTGTAATAACAACAACTGAGGATGATAACCATGATACTAGTGGCATGCTTGATATCCAAGGTATGCGAGCATACTTTGAATATAAAAAAGCCACTGCAATTGACATTATATTGACCACAATTGCATTTGAGTACACTCTATTTAATAAAGAAAAGAAAGATAAAATATTAGAGTTAGTTAATTTCTTTAATAAGACTAAACCAGGTATTAAATGTTGTTTGGCAGATATGCCAAAAGGTAAATTGAAGATTGCTTTCAAGAGTGAGATAATTACTAAAAACGGAGATTATGATACCCTAAAAGGTTCACTTTATGCTTCCATTCCAATACTGTCAGCAGCACCCTTGATTTTTAGCATGGATATGGATCTCAAATCTATTCAGCATAAAAAGATTGTAAGGGCTGCAGATGAGCGAAAAAAATAAAGGTGCTTGGGAGAAGTTTTTAAATCTTAGGCATACCGGAAAAATCATTTCTCTTTTGAACGCTGCTTTATATAGTTTCTTATCATATTTAGTTATTGGATATGTTAAAAAAGAGTTCTTGCTCGAACAGGATGCTTTCAAACTCTCTGTTGGTATCATTCTTTTGGTTCTTTTTGTAGGGTTGTTAAGTTGGTTCAGAGACATGATCACCGAAGAATGGGACATGCAAGCACCAATAAATAAAGAGAGAAAAAATCATGAACAAACCAAGGAAGAGTTAGAAACCCTTAAAGTCGCATTGACAGCAAAAGAAACAATAATCGATGAAAAAAGGAAAATAATCCATGCTATTAGTTGCAATCTTAATAACACAATATTAACGAATGATAATATTGAATCTATGGTAGGTGATATTAAGAAAATAATGACAAAAATTAATATTAGTAAAGAGGCTAACAATCTCTCTGACTTACCTTCAGCAGGAGCCCAATCAGATTATCTCAGTATGTTCTGCCCCTGATTATTGAATTTGACACATTTCAGCTATCAATTAAGCCCAGTCATGCTTTAAATGTCTGGGTTTTTTAGTTCATGTTGATTCACAGTGAATATCATAACATACATGTCTGCCTAAAATATTCAATATCTTCACAATGTAATTGCGGTTACCATTTAGATATTTTGTTAAATAGTTTTGATAATATTTTGATAACCGTACGAAATCTAATAATAAAAACGGGAACCAAGTGGCCCCCGTTCTTGTTCAACCCAGAGAGTGCATTACATGTTCGCGATAATCGCGTCGCCAAACTCTGAACATTTCAGCAGCTTAGCGCCTTCCATCAGACGTTCGAAATCGTAAGTTACGGTTTTCGCGTTGATCGCGCCTTCCATACCTTTAACGATCAGGTCTGCGGCTTCGAACCATTCCATATGACGCAGCATCATCTCTGCGGAGAGGATGATAGAGCCTGGGTTCACTTTGTCCTGGCCTGCGTATTTTGGTGCAGTACCGTGGGTTGCTTCGAACAGGGCGCACTCGTCGCCGATGTTCGCGCCAGGGGCGATACCGATACCGCCAACCTGTGCCGCCAGGGCGTCAGAAATGTAGTCACCGTTCAGGTTCATACAGGCAATGACGTCGTATTCAGCAGGACGCAGCAGGATCTGCTGCAGGAACGCATCGGCGATCACATCTTTAATGATGATCTCTTTGCCGGTGTTCGGGTTCTTGATCTTCTGCCACGGGCCGCCGTCGATCAGCTCACCGCCGAACTCTTCGGTCGCCAGCTGGTAGCCCCAGTCTTTGAACGCGCCTTCGGTGAACTTCATGATGTTGCCCTTGTGAACCAGGGTCACAGAATCACGGTCGTTGGTGATCGCGTATTCGATGGCCGCACGCACCAGGCGCTTGGTCCCTTCTTCAGAGCACGGCTTAATGCCGATACCGCAGTGCTCAGGGAAGCGAATTTTCTTCACGCCCATCTCTTCGCGCAGGAATTTAATCACTTTTTCTGCATCAGCAGAGTCCGCTTTCCACTCGATACCCGCGTAGATGTCTTCTGAGTTTTCGCGGAAGATAACCATGTCGGTCAGTTCAGGGTGCTTAACCGGGCTTGGGGTGCCCTGATAGTAACGAACCGGACGCAGACACACGTACAGGTCCAGCTCCTGACGCAGCGCCACGTTCAGGGAACGGATGCCGCCGCCGACCGGAGTGGTCAGTGGGCCTTTAATAGCAACGCGGTAGTCGCGGATCAGGTCCAGCGTTTCCGCTGGCAGCCAGACGTCCTGGCCATAAACTTGCGTCGATTTCTCACCGGTGTAAATTTCCATCCAGGAAATTTTACGCTCGCCTTTGTAGGCTTTCTCAACAGCGGCATCAACCACTTTCAGCATTGCCGGGGTAACGTCTACACCGATACCGTCGCCTTCGATGAACGGAATAATCGGATTGTGAGGAACGTTAATCTTGCCGTTTTGCAGGGTGATCTTTTTACCTTCCGCCGGAACAACTACTTTGCTTTCCATTAACCTCTCCTTCGAGCGCTTCTGGTTGTTACTGATCTTATGTTAATAAATTGTAATGAGCCCTTCGATAGTACCTGATTGTCCTGCGCCATGAAAGGTCTTCGTTATTAGGCTATAATGCGGCAATTGATAACGCCTGAAAATACCATGAAGAAAACTTCTTTTACAAAACACCGGGTTGAGCGATTCAGCTCGCGACAAGCCGCCAGACGACCGCAAGAAACCCAGCCAAAGCGGGTTATTCTGTTCAATAAACCCTACGATGTTTTGCCGCAGTTTACCGATGAGGCCGGACGCAGCACGCTCAAGGATTACATCCCTGTTCAGGGCGTCTACGCCGCCGGTCGCCTGGACCGGGACAGCGAAGGACTTTTGGTCCTAACCAACGACGGCGCCCTACAGGCAAAGCTTACGCAGCCGGGCAAACGCACCGGCAAAATTTACTTTGTGCAGGTTGAAGGCGAGCCGGGCGAAGAGACGCTGGCAAAACTGCGCAGCGGGGTGACGCTGAACGACGGTCCCACCCTGCCCGCCGGTATTGAACGCGTGAATGAGCCGGAGTGGCTGTGGCCGCGTAACCCGCCCATTCGCGAGCGTAAATCCATCCCGACAAGCTGGCTCAAAATCACCCTGTATGAAGGCCGCAACCGCCAGGTGAGGCGAATGACCGCGCACGTCGGCTTCCCTACCCTACGTCTGATTCGCTACGCCATGGGCAGCTACACGCTGGATACGCTGGCAAACGGCGAATGGCGCGACGCTGCCCCTTAAGGAGAAACGATGTTTAAACCTCATGTTACGGTCGCCTGCGTGGTGCACGCGCAGGGAAAATTCCTCGTTGTGGAAGAGAGCATCAACGGCAGGGCGCTGTGGAATCAGCCTGCCGGGCATCTTGAAGCCAATGAAACGTTGCTGCAGGCCGCGAAGCGCGAGCTCTGGGAAGAGACCGGCATTCGCGCTGAGCCCCAGCACTTCATTCGCATGCACCAGTGGATTGCGCCCGACAGCACCCCATTCCTGCGCTTTTTATTCGCCGTTGCGCTTAGCGAAACGTGCGCCACAGAACCGCATGATGACGATATCGATCGCTGCCTGTGGGTCACCGCCGAGGAGATCCTGAACGCGCCAAACCTGCGCTCACCGCTGGTTGCGGAAAGCATCCGCTGCTGGCAGTCAGGCGCACGCCTGCCGCTGGGTGTCATCGGAGAATTTAACTGGCCGTTTACAGAGGGTGTCAACGGTGGGGGGGCGTGATAGAATACGCCGCCTTGAAGTTCAATGTCGTGAGTATTCCATGTCAGATAACAGCCAGAAAAAAGTGATCGTCGGCATGTCCGGCGGTGTCGATTCCTCCGTTTCCGCCTACCTGTTGCAGCAACAGGGCTATAAGGTGGAGGGCCTGTTCATGAAGAACTGGGAGGAAGACGATGGCGAGGAATACTGCACTGCCGCAGCGGATCTCGCCGACGCGCAGGCCGTATGCGACAAGCTCGGCATTGAACTGCACACCGTTAACTTTGCCGCAGAATACTGGGACAACGTCTTTGAACTGTTCCTGGAAGAGTACAAAGCGGGCCGTACCCCGAACCCGGATATTCTGTGCAACAAAGAGATCAAATTTAAAGCCTTCCTGGAATTCGCCGCGGAAGATCTGGGCGCTGACTACATTGCGACCGGTCACTACGTGCGTCGTGCGGACGTGAATGGCAAAAGCCAGCTGCTGCGCGGCCTCGACGGCAATAAAGACCAGAGCTACTTCCTTTATACGCTGAGCCACGAACAGATTGCGCAAAGTCTGTTCCCGGTCGGCGAACTGGAAAAGCCGGAAGTGCGTAAAATTGCCGAAGAGCTGGACCTGATCACCGCGAAGAAAAAAGACTCCACCGGTATCTGCTTTATCGGCGAGCGCAAATTCCGTGATTTCCTGGGCCGCTACCTGCCTGCACAGCCAGGTAAAATTGTCACCGTTGATGGCGACGAGATTGGTCAGCATCAGGGGCTGATGTACCACACCTTAGGCCAGCGTAAAGGCCTCGGTATTGGTGGGACGAAAGAAGGCAGCGAAGATCCGTGGTACGTGGTCGACAAAGACGTCGAAAACAATATTCTGGTGGTGGCTCAGGGTCACGACCACCCGCGTCTGATGTCCGTTGGCCTTATCGCACAGCAGTTGCACTGGGTCGATCGCGAGCCCCTGAAAGGCACGCTGCGCTGTACGGTGAAAACGCGCTACCGCCAGACCGATATTCCTTGCACCATCACCGCGCTTGATGACGACCGTATTGACGTCCGTTTCGACGAGCCGGTCGCCGCCGTTACCCCGGGCCAGTCTGCTGTCTTCTACAGCGGCGAAATCTGCCTGGGCGGCGGGATCATTGAACAGCGCCTGCCGCTGCCCGCTGTTTAACCGATTGCACACATAAAGGAGACCGTGTGGCGAAGAATTATTATGACATCACCCTTGCGCTGGCAGGAATTTGCCAGTCTGCTCGTCTGGTGCAACAGCTGGCGCATCAGGGTCACTGTGACGCTGATGCCCTGCACGTTTCGCTCAACAGCGTTATCGACCTCAACCCCGGTTCAACCCTGGGCGTGTTCGGCGGCAGCGAAACCAATCTTCGTCTCGGTCTTGAAACCCTGCTTGGCGTGCTTAACGCCAGTAGCCGTCAGGGGTTAAACGCGGAACTGACCCGCTACACCTTAAGCCTGATGGTGCTTGAGCGTAAGCTGAGCGCGGCAAAAGGCGCGCTCAATACCCTGGGCGATCGCATCGCCGGGCTACAGCGTCAGCTCGACCATTTTGACCTGCAGTCTGAAACGCTGCTGAGCGCCATGGCGGGCATTTACGTTGACGTCATCAGCCCGCTGGGCCCGCGCATTCAGGTCACCGGCTCCCCTGCCGTACTGCAAAGCCCGCAGGTGCAGGCGAAGGTCCGCGCTTCCCTGCTGGCTGGGATCCGCGCCGCCGTGCTGTGGCATCAGGTTGGCGGTGGCCGCCTGCAGTTAATGTTTTCTCGTAATCGCCTGACTACTCAGGCAAAACAAATTCTTGCTCATTGTTAACCTCCCGGAGTTGCGAATTATGGAATTATCCTCACTGACCGCCGTATCCCCTGTCGATGGACGCTACGGCGATAAAGTCAGCGCGCTGCGCGGGATCTTCAGCGAATATGGTTTGCTGAAGTTCCGTGTTCAGGTTGAAGTACGCTGGCTGCAGAAGCTGGCCGCCCAGGCAGCAATCAAGGAAGTTCCTGCTTTTGACGAAAAGGCAAACGATTACCTTGATAAAATCGTTGCTGAGTTTAGCGAAGAAGATGCCGCGCGCATTAAGACCATTGAACGCACCACCAACCACGACGTGAAAGCGGTTGAGTACTTCCTGAAAGAGAAAGTGGAAAGCGTTCCGGCCCTGCATGCGGTATCCGAATTCATTCACTTCGCCTGTACGTCCGAAGATATCAACAACCTGTCTCACGCGCTGATGCTCTCCACCGCGCGTAAAGAAGTGGTGCTGCCTTACTGGCGTAAAATCATCGACGCGGTGAAAGCGCTGTCCGTGGAATACCGCGACATTCCGCTGCTTTCCCGTACTCACGGCCAGCC
The DNA here is from genome assembly GCF_052044815.1 of Enterobacter sp. 22499. Lineage (NCBI taxonomy): Bacteria > Pseudomonadati > Pseudomonadota > Gammaproteobacteria > Enterobacterales > Enterobacteriaceae > Enterobacter > Enterobacter sp. 22499. Next base: position 706,757 of record NZ_JBQENR010000001.1, read on the forward strand.
AGCCACCCCATCCACGATGGGTAAAGAGATGGCGAACGTGGCGTACCGTATGGAGCGCCAGTATCGTCAGCTGGAGCAGGTTGAAATTCTGGGTAAAATTAACGGCGCGGTCGGTAACTACAATGCCCACATTGCCGCGTACCCGGAAGTGGACTGGCATCAGTTCAGCGAAGAGTTCGTGACCTCTCTGGGGATCCAGTGGAACCCGTACACCACCCAGATTGAGCCGCACGACTACATTGCAGAGCTGTTTGACTGCATCGCGCGCTTCAACACCATCCTGATCGACTTCGATCGCGACGTGTGGGGCTACATCGCGCTGAACCACTTCAAGCAGAAGACCATCGCCGGGGAAATTGGCTCCTCCACCATGCCGCACAAGGTGAACCCAATCGACTTCGAAAACTCCGAAGGCAATCTGGGCCTGGCTAATGCCGTGCTGCAGCATATGGCGAGCAAGCTGCCGGTTTCCCGCTGGCAGCGCGACCTGACCGACTCCACCGTGCTGCGTAACCTGGGCGTGGGCATTGGCTACGCGCTGATCGCGTATCAGTCCACCCTGAAGGGCGTGAGCAAGCTCGAAGTGAACCGTGACCGTCTTCTGGACGAGCTGGATCACAACTGGGAAGTATTGGCAGAGCCGATTCAGACCGTGATGCGCCGCTACGGTATCGAAAAACCGTACGAGAAGCTGAAAGAGCTGACACGCGGTAAACGCGTCGATGCCGAAGGCATGAAACAGTTTATCGACGGTCTGGCACTGCCGGAAGAAGAGAAAACCCGCCTGAAGGCCATGACTCCGGCGAATTACATTGGCCGCGCCATCACTATGGTTGATGAGCTGAAGTAATGTTCCTTCCCCCCCTTTCCGCCCGGAAAGGGGGTTGCTTTTCCCCGGTTTACTGAATGTTTATCCCCACAGCAACATAATCAGCGTTAAACTATTCATACTATTTATTCTGGGAGAAAAGATGATGCGCGTACTGGTTGTTGAGGATAACGCATTGCTACGCCACCACCTGAAGGTTCAGCTTCAGGAGATGGGACATCAGGTGGATGATGCTGAAGATGCAAAAGAAGCCGATTATTATCTCAATGAACACCTGCCGGACATCGCCATTGTCGATTTAGGCCTGCCTGATGAAGACGGCCTGTCGTTAATTCGTCGCTGGCGCAGCCATCACGTTTCCCTGCCGGTTCTGGTTCTCACCGCCCGCGAAGGCTGGCAGGACAAAGTTGAAGTGCTCAGCGCCGGTGCGGATGATTACGTCACCAAACCGTTTCACATTGAAGAAGTGGCGGCGCGCATGCAGGCGCTGTTACGCCGCAACAGCGGGCTGGCTTCACAGGTTATCTCCATTCCGCCTTTCCAGGTGGATCTCTCCCGTCGCGAGCTGTCGATTAACGATGAAGTGATCAAGCTCACCGCGTTCGAATACACCATTATGGAAACGCTGATCCGTAACAGCGGAAAAGTAGTGAGCAAAGACTCCTTAATGCTCCAGCTCTACCCTGACGCTGAGCTGCGCGAGAGTCACACCATAGACGTGCTGATGGGCCGTTTGCGTAAGAAAATTCAGGCGCAGTATCCGCAGGACGTGATTACGACCGTCCGCGGCCAGGGCTACCTGTTCGAATTACGCTAAATGAGACGGATTTTGCGCCACATTCTGCCCCTCTCGCTGCGGGTTCGTTTTTTACTGGCAACAGCCGCGGTGGTGCTGGTGCTGTCGCTCTCCTACGGTCTGGTCGCCCTGGTGGGCTACAGCGTCAGCTTCGATAAAACGACCTTTCGACTGTTACGCGGCGAAAGTAATCTGTTTTATACCCTGGCCACATGGGAAGACAACCACATCACCGTTGAAATGCCGGAGAACCTGGATCAACAGAGTCCTACTTTAGCCCTGATTTACAATGAAAAGGGAAAGTTGCTTTGGGCGCAACGCGATATTCCGTGGCTGGCGAAAAGCATTCGTCCGGAGTGGCTCAAAACCAACGGGTTTCATGAGATAGAAGCCGATCTCAATACCACCAGCACGCTGATTCGCGAAGATCGCTCGATGCAGCAAAAGCTCAATGAAATCCGGGCTGACGATGCCGAGACGGAAATGACGCATTCGGTGGCGATCAATATCTACCCGGCGACCATGAACATGCCGCAGTTAACTATTGTGGTGATCGACACCATTCCGGTTGAGCTAAAACGTTCCTATAAGGTCTGGGGCTGGTTCGTTTATGTTCTGGCCGCAAACCTGCTGCTGGTGATCCCGCTGCTTTGGGTGGCGGCGTGGTGGAGCTTACGCCCTATTGAGTCCCTGGCGCGAGAGGTGCGCGAGCTTGAGGAACATCATCGTGAAAAGCTCAATCCGGAAACCACCCGTGAGCTGACCAGTCTGGTGCGTAACCTCAATCGCCTGCTGAAAAGCGAGCGTGAACGCTATGATAAGTACCGTACGACCCTGACCGACCTCACCCACAGCCTGAAAACGCCGCTGGCCGTAATGCAAAGCACCCTGCGTTCCATGCGCAGCTCAAGGCTGAGCGTCGACGATGCCGAGCCGGTGATGCTGGAACAAATCAGCCGAATCTCGCAGCAAATTGGCTACTATCTGCACCGCGCCAGCATGCGTTCCGGCAGCGCGCTCCTGAGCCGCGAGCTGCACCCGGTGGCCCCGCTGCTGGATAATCTCACGTCCGCCCTTAACAAGGTGTATCAGCGTAAAGGGGTCAACATCAGCCTCGATATTTCGCCTGAAATTAGCTTTGTAGGCGAAAAAAATGACTTTATGGAAGTGATGGGCAACCTGCTGGATAACGCCTGTAAATACTGCCTGGAGTTTGTTGAAGTATCGGCGCGCCAGACGGATAACGAGTTACACATTATCGTTGAGGATGATGGCCCCGGGATCCCGCTTAATAAACGTGATGTGGTGTTCGATCGCGGTCAGCGAGCGGATACGCTGCGCCCCGGTCAGGGCGTGGGTTTAGCCGTCGCCCGCGAGATTGTCGACCAGTATGACGGAAAAATCGAAACCAGCGAAAGCTTGCTCGGCGGGGCCAGAATGGAAGTGATTTTTGGTCGTCAGCAGCCCACATCGGACGATAGTTAACCCGTTATGTGAAAAATGCGAGGATCTCGCAGCCGGGGGGCTGAGCTTCCGTTATAATCCGAGTCAGTAAGAGCCTGCGGATAAAAAAATATGGATTATCACTTAACACTTAACTGGCCCGAGTTTATTGAACGTTACTGGCAAAAGCGCCCGGTGGTTCTGAAACGCGGGTTCAGCAACTTTGTCGACCCTATCTCACCTGACGAGCTGGCCGGTCTGGCCATGGAAAACGAAGTCGACAGCCGTCTGGTCAGCCACCAGGACGGGAAATGGCAGGTCAGCCACGGTCCTTTCGAAAGCTACGATCATCTCGGCGAAAGCAACTGGTCGCTGCTGGTGCAGGCGGTTAACCACTGGCACGAGCCGACTGCCGCGCTAATGCGCCCGTTCCGCGCCCTGCCAGACTGGCGAATGGACGATCTGATGATATCCTTCTCCGTACCTGGCGGCGGCGTGGGTCCGCATCTGGACCAGTACGACGTGTTTATCATTCAGGGCACGGGCCGCCGCCGCTGGCGCGTGGGCGAAAAAGTGCCGATGAAGCAGCACTGCCCGCACCCGGATCTGCTTCAGGTGGATCCGTTCGAAGGCATTATCGACGAAGAGCTGGAGCCAGGCGATATTCTCTACATTCCGCCAGGATTCCCTCACGAAGGTTACTCCCTGGAGAACTCGCTGAACTACTCTGTCGGGTTCCGCGCGCCGAGCGGCCGCGAGATGATCAGCGGCTTTGCCGACTATGTCCTGCAGCGCGAGCTGGGAAGCTATCGCTACAGCGATCCGGATGTGCCTGCGCGCGAGCATCCGGCAGACATCGTGCCAGAAGAGCTGGATAAGTTGCGCGGCATGATGCTGGATCTGATCAACGAGCCGGAACATTTCAGGCAGTGGTTTGGCGAATTTATCAGTCAGTCACGCCACGAGCTGGACGTTGCACCGCCGGAGCCGCCGTATCAGGCAGATGAGATCTATGATGCGCTGCAGCAGGGTGACAAGCTGGTTCGTCTGGGTGGATTACGCGTGCTGCGCATTGGTGAAGAGGTCTTCGTCAACGGGGAGAAGCTCGACTCCCCGCACCGCCCGGCGCTGGAAGCCATTGCCAGCCATATGGTACTGACTGCAGAAACCTTTGGCGACGCGCTGGAAGACCCATCCTTCCTCGCGATGCTGGCCGCGCTGGTCAACAGCGGGTACTGGTTCTTTGAGGACTGAGTTGTGACAATGCCCGGTGGCGCAGCGCCACCGGGCATTTTTTTAGCGTTTAGCGGTTAACTCGGCTATGCGCACAATCACCTTCACCGCCTTTTCCATCCCTTCCAGCGTCACAAACTCATGCTTGCCGTGGTAGTTATAGCCCCCGGTAAACAGGTTCGGGCACGGTAGCCCCATAAATGACAGCTGCGAGCCGTCAGTGCCGCCGCGAATCGGTTTTAAGACCGGTTCAATATCGCAGTCTCGCATCGCCTGCTGGGCGATATCCAGAATGTGCGGATGGGCCATCACCTTGTCGCGCATATTGTAATAGCTGTCTTCAATGATCAGCTCAATATAGCAGTCAGGATGCAATCCCTTCCCAACCTTCTTGGCGATCTCCATCATTTTGCGCTTGCGCGCCTCAAAAGCTTTACGGTCAAAATCGCGGATGATGTAGTGCATCTGCGCGCTGTCCACGGTGCCTTTGATGCTGGTGAGGTGATAAAAACCCTCGTATCCCTCTGTCTGTTCAGGGCTCTCTTCCGCCGGGACTTCCGCATGAATACGCGACGCCAGCGACAGCGCGTTCACCATCACCCCTTTGGCAGACCCGGGGTGAACGTTGTTTCCGACAATTTTTATAGTCACCGACGCCGCGTTGAAGTTTTCATACTCCAGCTCGCCCACGCCACCGCCGTCGACGGTATACGCCCACTGCGCGTTAAAAGCATCCACGTCGAAGTGCTTCGCGCCCTTACCCACCTCTTCGTCCGGGGTAAAGGCAACGCGGATGTCCCCGTGCGGGATGTTTTTACGTTTCAGCACCGCCAGCGCCGTCATGATTTCCGCGATGCCCGCCTTGTCATCCGCCCCCAGCAGCGTTTTACCGTCGGTGGTGATCAGCGTCTGGCCGAGCAGCTGGTGCAGCACCGGGAACATCACCGGAGAGAGCACTTCGTCGCCAATCCCCAGCGCGATATCACCGCCGCGGTAGTTTTCCACGATCTGCGGGTTCACGTGTTTGCCGCTAAAATCAGGTGAGGTATCGACATGAGAAATAAAGCCAATCGCCGGAATATCACCCGGCACATTCGCCGGCAGCGTTCCCATCACAGTGCCTTTTTCGCTTAACGTGACGTTGACCAGCCCCATGGCCTCAAGCTGCTCTTTAAGCAGGTTTAACAACTTCCACTGGCCTTCGGTGCTTGGCACCTGGCGGACACCCGGCTTAGATTGGGTATCCAGCGAAACATACTGTAAAAAACGCTCAAGTAATTTATCCATGCAGTCACCCTCACTTTTTGTGACAACATTATCAGTAAGCATCAAAACGCAAATATTGCGTCAGGTCACTTTTATCCCGCAAACGAGAACTTTTTACGTTTATATCTTTATGCGTTAATAAATGTAGCTTATGAATCAGTGACAAGGATTGGCGATTACGGGGGATTGCCGTAGAATGTCCGCCCTCATTACGAGTCACCAAGGTGGTTACACACAAACCCCGCTTCAGTCTGCTGCCTGAGGCGTCTATATGGGACAGCGCAAAAATTGAATACACAATCCCGTTCTCGTTCACCGCTGGTGCAACTGGAACGAATTCGTAAAAGCTTTGATGGCAAAGACGTCATTTCCGACCTCAACCTGACCATCAATGATGGTGAGTTTCTTACGCTGCTTGGCCCTTCCGGCTGCGGCAAAACCACCGTACTGCGCCTTATCGCCGGGCTGGAAAGCGTTGATAATGGCCGCATCCATCTTGAAAACCAGGACATAACCCAGGTTCCTGCCGAAGATCGCCACGTCAATACCGTTTTTCAGAGCTACGCCCTGTTCCCGCACATGACCGTGTTTGAGAACGTGGCGTTTGGCCTGCGGATGCAAAAAACCCCGGCTAATGAGATCGAACCGCGCGTCACCGAAGCCCTGCGCATGGTTCAGCTGGAGACGTTTGCCCAGCGAAAGCCCCACCAGCTCTCCGGCGGTCAGCAGCAGCGCGTGGCCATTGCCCGCGCGGTCGTCAATAAACCGCGCCTGCTTCTGCTGGATGAATCCCTCTCCGCGCTGGATTACAAGCTGCGCAAGCAGATGCAGAACGAGTTGAAAGCGCTACAGCGCAAGCTCGGTATCACCTTTGTCTTCGTCACCCACGATCAGGAAGAGGCGCTGACCATGTCAGACCGTATCGTGGTAATGCGTGACGGTAAGATTGAACAGGACGGTACGCCGCGTGAAATATACGAAGAGCCGAAAAACCTGTTTGTCGCCAGCTTTATTGGCGAGATCAATATCTTCAACGCCACCGTACTTGAGCGTCTGGATGCACAGCGCGTTCGCGCGAACGTCGAGGGACGCGACTGCATTATCACCGTGAACTTTGCCGTCGAGAAAGGACAAAAACTCAACGTCCTGCTGCGCCCGGAAGATCTCCGCGTTGATGAGATCCACGACACGGCCGACGTCGAAGGTCTGATCGGTTACGTTCGCGAACGTAACTATAAAGGGATGACCCTCGAGTCCGTTGTGGAACTGGAGAACGGCAAAATGGTGATGGTCAGCGAATTCTTTAACGAGGACGATCCTGACTTTGACCACTCTCTTGACCAGAAAATGGTTATCAACTGGGTAGAAAGCTGGGAGGTTGTGCTGGCTGATGAAGAACACAAGTAAGTTCCAGAAGGTGGTTATTGCCACTATCGTCGGTTGGCTTGTGTTATTTGTCTTTTTACCCAACCTGATGATCATCGCCACCAGCTTCCTGACCCGCGACGATGCAAACTTCGTTTCGCTGGTCTTTACGCTGGACAACTACGCGCGCCTGCTCGATCCGCTCTATTTCGACGTGCTGTTGCACTCGCTCAATATGGCGCTGATTGCCACCGTGGCCTGCCTGCTGCTGGGGTACCCTTTCGCATGGTTCCTGGCAGGACTGCCGCAAAAGGTGCGCCCGCTGCTGCTGTTTCTACTGATTGTGCCGTTCTGGACCAACTCGCTGATTCGCATCTACGGGCTGAAAATCTTCCTCAGCACCAAAGGCTACCTCAACGCGTTTCTGCTGTGGCTGGGCGTGATTGATACGCCAGTGCGCATCATGTTTACCCCAGGTGCGGTAATCATTGGCCTGGTCTATATCCTGCTGCCGTTTATGGTGATGCCGCTCTACTCCAGCATTGAGAAGCTCGATAAACCGCTGCTGGAAGCGGCAAAAGATCTGGGGGCCAGCAAGCTGCAGACCTTTATCCGCATTATCATTCCGCTGACCATGCCCGGCATTATTGCGGGCTGTCTGCTGGTGATGCTCCCGGCGATGGGCCTGTTCTACGTTTCTGACCTGATGGGCGGGGCGAAAAACCTGCTTATCGGCAACGTGATTAAGAGTCAGTTCCTGAACATCCGCGACTGGCCGTTCGGCTCCGCGACCAGCATTACGCTCACGGTGGTGATGGGGCTGATGCTGCTGGTCTACTGGCGCGCTTCTCGCCTGCTCAACAAGAAGGTGGAACTCGAATGATCGGTCGACTGCTTCGCGGCGGTTTTATGACCGCCATTTACGCTTACCTTTATATCCCGATTATCATTTTGATCGTGAACTCGTTTAACAGCTCGCGGTTCGGGATCAACTGGCAGGGGTTTACCACCAACTGGTACAGCCTGCTGATGAACAATGACAGCCTGCTGCAAGCCGCACAGCACTCGCTGACGATGGCGATCGTCTCCGCCACCTTCGCCACGCTGATTGGCTCACTGACCGCCGTGGCGCTGTACCGCTACCGTTTTCGCGGCAAGCCGTTCGTCAGCGGCATGCTGTTTGTAGTGATGATGTCGCCGGACATCGTGATGGCGATTTCGCTGCTGGTGCTGTTTATGCTGCTGGGCGTACAGCTTGGCTTCTGGTCGCTGCTGTTTTCCCATATCACCTTCTGCCTGCCGTTTGTGGTGGTCACCGTCTACGCGCGTCTGAAAGGGTTCGACGTGCGCATGCTGGAAGCGGCGAAAGATCTGGGTGCCAGCGAGATGATCATCCTGCGCAAAATCATCCTGCCGCTGGCGATGCCTGCCGTCGCCGCCGGATGGCTGCTCAGCTTTACCCTGTCGATGGATGACGTCGTGGTTTCCTCCTTCGTGACCGGGCCGAGCTACGAAATTCTGCCGTTGAAGATCTATTCGATGGTAAAAGTTGGCGTCTCACCGGAGGTGAACGCGCTGGCGACCATACTGCTGCTGTTTTCGCTGGTTCTGGTGATCGCCAGCCAGGTTATTGCTCGTGATAAAACAAAATCTCAGGGGACAATGAAATGAAAAAAATGCTCGCCGCTGCGGCGCTGGTGCTTGGCATGGGTGCCGCGCACGCTGATGACAGCAAAACGCTCTACTTCTACAACTGGACCGAGTACGTGCCGCCGGGCCTGCTGGAACAGTTCACAAAGGAGACGGGCATCAAGGTGATCTACTCGACCTACGAGTCGAATGAAACCATGTATGCCAAGCTCAAAACCTACAAGGACGGCGCCTACGATCTGGTGGTTCCTTCCACCTACTTTGTCGACAAAATGCGCAAAGAGGGCATGATCCAGAAGATCGACAAAACGAAGCTAACTAATTTTTCAAACCTCGATCCTGAGATGCTCAACAAGCCGTTCGACCCAAATAACGACTACTCCATTCCGTACATCTGGGGGGCGACGGCGATTGGCGTGAACAGCGAGGCCATCGATCCAAAAACGGTCACCGGCTGGGCGGATCTGTGGAAACCGGAATACAAAGGCAGCCTGCTGTTAACCGATGACGCGCGTGAAGTGTTCCAGATCGCGCTGCGTAAGCTTGGCTATTCCGGTAACACCACCGATCCGAAAGAGATCGACGCGGCTTACAACGAGCTGAAAAAGCTGATGCCTAACGTGGCGGCATTCAACTCTGATAACCCGGCAAACCCGTATATGGAAGGCGAAGTAAACCTGGGGATGGTGTGGAACGGCTCTGCGTATGTTGCCCGTCAGGCCGGTACGCCGCTGGAGGTGGTCTGGCCGAAGGAAGGCGGGATCTTCTGGATGGATAGCCTCGCGATCCCGGCCAACGCGAAGAACGTGGACGGTGCGCTGAAGCTGATTAATTTCCTGCTGCGTCCGGACGTGGCGAAACAGGTAGCCGAGACGATTGGCTACCCGACGCCAAACCTGGCCGCCCGCAAGCTGCTGAAGCCTGACGTGGCTAACGATAAGTCACTCTATCCAGATGCCGAAACCATCAGCAAAGGAGAATGGCAGAACGATGTAGGCGACGCGAGCCGCCTTTACGAAGAGTATTATCAGAAGTTAAAAGCAGGTCGTTAATGCAATACATAACGGGCGACGCAACGTCGCCCGTTACTCTTACAGCCCCTTCAGAAGCTTATCTACAAACGCTGGCACCACCTCGCTCGCCAGGCCATATTGCTTCTCTTCAAACTCGCTGCCCACCTGGCTCGGCTCCAGATTGAGCTCCACCGTATGCGCCCCGTGCAGTCGCGCTTCGTGAACAAACCCCGCCGCCGGGTAAACGTGCCCTGATGTGCCAATAGCGATAAACACGTCCGCCATCGCCAGCGCGCTGTAGATCTCATCCATCCCCAGCGGCATTTCGCCAAACCAGACCACGTGCGGACGCAGGCGCGACGGGAACTGGCAGCAGTGGCACTTGTCCTCTGGCAGCACGTCCTCTTTCCAGTCCAGCACCTGGCCGCTCCAGGCGCAGCGAACCTTGAGCAGCTCACCGTGCATGTGGATGATGTTCTTGTTACCGGCCCGCTCGTGCAGGTTGTCGATATTCTGCGTCACCAGCAGAAAACGATCCCCGAGCGCCTCTTCCAGCTTCGCCAGCGCCAGATGCGCCGCGTTCGGCGCAATCTCAGGCTGCTGAAGCTGTCGACGGCGAGCGTTGTAAAACGCCTGCACGAGATCCGGATCGCGGGCAAAGCCTTCCGGCGTCGCCACGTCCTCGACGCGGTGCTCTTCCCACAGCCCGTCTGCCGCACGGAAGGTTTGAATTCCTGACTCGGCGGAGATCCCCGCCCCGGTCAGTACCACCACTCTGGGTTTATCCATCGCTTCTGGCATGATTCTGTCTCTGAAAAAGATCCGCTGGCGCAAGCGCTCTCGTAAGCGGCGTTTGTTTTTGCGAAAACGGCTGAGTCGACCCTGGCGACGCGACAGCATAAAGACCTCGTAAACTAATCGGTGAGATGAAGGAATGCGGCTCCGCGCATGCCTCCCGCGTCCCCGTGTCGCGCGCGTTCAATGCGCGGCACGCGGGCGACCGGCAATAAATGTCGGGGCAGACGCCCGGACAACCGTTCCGTAATCGCAGTAAAGTTTGACAGCCCTCCCCCGATCACCAGCAGATCCGGGTCGACGATGGTGAGAATATTTCCCAGGCACACCGCCAGCAGATCCAGATAGCGCTCGACGTGCTCACGCGCCTGCGCATCCCCCTGCTCCCACAGGGTAATGATTTGAGGGGCCTCAAGTTTCTGATGATAGAAGTGTTCGTAAAGCCATGCAAACCCGCGTCCTGAGAGAGAGTTCTCGATACAGCCGTGCTGGCCGCAGCCGCAGCGGGTGAGCGGGAAATCACGCCCTACCACCTCCAGCGCATCCACCGGGAGACGGATATGACCAAACTCCCCGGTGATGTAGCTGCGCCCGGTAATCGGCTTGCCGTTGATGACAATCCCCCCGCCTACGCCGGTACCGAGGATCAGCCCCATCACCAGCGGATAGCGGCGGAATTCATCGTCCCAGGCTTCAGAGAGGGCAAAGCAGTTGGCATCGTTATCTAAACGCACGTCGCGTTCTAGGAGGGCCGAGAGGTCGGCGCGGAGCGGTTTACCGCTGGCGGCAGGCACGTTGGCCGCGTACAGCGTACCGTCGTCGGTTTCGGGCATGCCCGGAATACCAATGCCGACGCTGCCTTTCACGCCAAATCGTTCATCCGCCTGCGCCACCAGCGCGGCAATGGCGGTTAAAAATTCATCGTAGCTTTCGCGCGGCGTGGGAACGCGGGTTTCCCACTGCAGTTTGAGGTCTTTATCAAACACGCCGAGCGCAATCTTGGTGCCGCCAATATCAAATCCATAATACATAACGCATTCCTCTTTCTGACATAGCGGCCTCAGGACCGCTACACCATGACGTAATTACTGGCCACTTAATACCCTCGCCGGATCAATTCGGCTTGCGCGACGCGCCGGATACCAGCTTGCCAGCAGACTCAGTAAAAGTGCTGTAACCAGCACATAAAAAACGTCCAGCCAGTGCAGTTCAGACGGCAGGAAGTCAATAAAATAGATGTCACCGGACAGGAACTGGTGACCAATAAGCTTTTCAATCCCGTTGATAATCGGCGTCAGCTGCAGAGAAACCACCACGCCAATCACCACGCCGCAAAGGCTGCCGAACAGCCCTGCCAGCAAACCGTACCAGACGAAGATGGCGCGAATAAGACCGTCTTTTGCCCCGAGGGTACGCAACACGGCGATGTCGCCGCTCTTGTCCTTAACCGCCATTACCAGCGTCGAGACGATATTAAAGCACGCCACGCCAATCACCAGCACCATCGCCAGATACATGATCGCACGGATCATCTGGATATCACGGTACATATAGCCGTAAGTGCCGATCCAGCTTTTGATGTAGACATAGTTATTGGTCACGCTGCCGGCATCACGCACCAGTTTGTTGGCGTTAAAGACGTCGTTCACCTTAATGGCAATGCCCGTCACGCTGTCGCCCATGTCGAGATACTGGCGCGCATCTTCCAGCGGAACCATCGCAAAGCTATGGTCAAGCTGGCCGCTCAGCTGAAGAATACCGGTGACGTGCAGGCGCACGCGTTTTGGCTGCTGCAGTTTGTGATCGGCGCTGGCATTCGGGATCATGATTGACACCCAGTCGCCCTGCTTCACCTTCAGGGCATCGGCAACGCCTTTACCCATAATGATCTGCTGCTCGCCGGCCTTAAAGTTCGCCCACGCGCCGTTCTGCACATATTTCGGCAGCGCGCTGAGCCGCTCCTCCTGGGCCGGATTCACCCCTTTCACCTGAATGGCGCGCAGGTTTACCCCGCTCTCCACCAGTCCGGTAAAGTTAATGTATGGCGCGGCCGCGGCAATGCCCGGCACTTTTTCCACTTTGGCGAGCGCATCGCTCCAGTTGGCCCACGGCTGGTTAACCGGCTCGATCTCCCCGTGCGGCACCACCGCCAGAATGCGGTTATTCAGTTCGCGCTCAAAGCCGTTCATGGCGCTTAAGCCGACAATCAGGACCGCCACGCCCAGCGCAATACCGATGGTGGAGATCACGGAGATCAGCGACACCATACCGCCGCGACGGCGGCCGCGGCTAAAGCGTAACCCGATGAGTAACGATAACGGTGACGCCATTACTCTGCCCCCATCAGGGTCAGTTCCGCATTCAGATGGCCGTCGCGCATCTCAAGCTGGCGACCCATGCGTTTTGCCAGCTGCAGATCGTGAGTCACCACCAGAAACGCGGTTCCCTGCGAGGCGTTAAGCTCGCCGAGAAGCTGGAAGATACTGTCCGCATTGCGCGCGTCCAGGTTACCGGTAGGCTCATCCGCCAGCACCAGACGCGGGTTGTTGACCAGCGCACGGGCAATTGCCACGCGCTGGCGCTCGCCGCCGGACAGCTCCGACGGGCGGTGATTTCCCCGGTGGCCCAGCCCTACCGCTTTCAGTATATCGCTGGCGCGGGCGTTGATTTCTGCCGGTTTCTTTTTGCCAATCAGCAGCGGCATCGCCACGTTTTCCAGCGCCGTGAAGTCCGGCAGCAGGTGGTGGAACTGGTAGATAAAGCCCAGCTCGCGGTTACGCAGCTCGGCCTTCGCCGCAGAGGACATTTTGCTCATCGGCTGACCGGAGAAGATCACGTCGCCGTTGGTTGGCGTGTCCAGCCCGCCCAGCAGGTGCAGCAGCGTACTTTTGCCCGAGCCGGAGCTGCCGACAATCGCCATCATCTCGCCCTCGCCCACGCTGAAGCTCACATTGTGCAGCACGTCGGTCTGCACAGTGCCTTCCTGATAGCGTTTGGACAGGTTGTCGCATTGCAACAGGATCTTATTCATAACGTAAAGCCTCAGCGGGTTGAGTGGCGGCGGCGCGCCAGGAAGGATAAAGCGTAGAAAGCAGAGCAATGGCCATCGCGGCCAGCGCAATTCCGACCACCTGCAGCGGCTCGATAGCCACCGGCAGCGCCGCGCCGTCAAGGAGCGCGCCGATGATCGGCATTAAGTTATTAAGCTGGCTGGCAAGCAGTGCGCCGAGCACGGCGCCCAACAGCGCGCCGATAATGCCTGCACTGGCCCCCTGCACCATAAAGACCGCCATGATCTGGCGCGGCGTCAAACCCTGGGTTTGCAGGATGGCGACTTCGCCCTGCTTCTCCATCACCATCAGGCCCAGCGAGGTGATGATGTTAAATGCAGCCACGGCGACGATCAGGCTCAGCAGCAGCCCCATCATGTTTTTTTCCATGCGCACGGCCTGGAACAGCTCGCCTTTACGCTCGCGCCAGTCCTGCCATTTGGTGCCGTCCGGCAGTTTTTGCTGGCTGAGGGTATCGACCTTCAGCGGCTGATCGAGCCACAGGCGCCAGCCGGTGATATTTCCCGCCGGGTAGCGCATCAGGCGTGACGCATCCTGAATGTTCACCAGCATCTGATAGCCGTCAACTTCGCTGTTGGCGGCAAAAGTACCAATCACGTTAAACAGGCGCTGGCTCGGCAGGCGACCCATTGGCGTAAACTGGCTGGCGGACGGCACCATCACGCGCAGCTGATCGCCGCGGTTGACGCCAAGCTGTCCGGCAAGCTGCTCACCCAGAATCACGTTGTATTTTCCGGCTTCCAGATCGGTTTGCTTCACGTTAACCAGGAACGGCGTCAGCGGGTCTTTTTGCGCCGGGTCAATCCCCAGCATCACGCCGACCGCCACGCTGCGGGCGCTTTGCAGCACCACATCGCCAGTGGTTAAGGGCGCAACGCGCGTGACACCCTGTAACTTCGCCGCGCTTTCCGGCAGCTGTTGCGGGTTAACGGAACCGTTATTCGATGAGAGAACGGCCTGCGGCATCAGCCCCAGGATGTTGTTTTGCAGCTCGCGCTCGAAGCCATTCATGACGGAAAGCACCGTCACCAGAGCCATCACGCCGAGCGTAATGCCAATAGTCGAAAGCCAGGAGACAAAGCGACCGAAGCGGTCCGCGGCGCGCCCACGCATGTAACGTAAGCCTATGAAGAGTGCGACAGGTTGATACATGAAGTCCGTCTGTTTGCTGATAGCAGACCCACGAGTATATAAGCGAATCCGTTAAGGGTAAATGACTGAAACCGTAAGCTTTGGTAATCATTTTTCCGAAAAATTCAGATAAATCAGGGTACTAATGTCTGAAACCGCGCCTCGCAACCTCCACCTTTTCCGAAAAACCTCCTGATACAGACTGTTACCCATTACATCACGGTTTCGTTTAACAACAATTGCTCGTTCGTCTATGGCAATAAGGTAGTTGCGAACAATGAAGCAAAAAGCATTATGGATAAACCAGATAAAAGGGCTGTGCATCTGTCTGGTGGTGATTTACCACTCGGTTATCACCTTTTATCCTCATCTCAGCGGGCTACAGCATCCGCTCTCCGGTCTCCTCGCCAAATGCTGGGTCTATTTTAACCTCTATCTCGCCCCGTTCCGGATGCCGGTTTTCTTCTTTATCTCCGGCTATCTGATCCGTCGTTATATTGATGAGGTAGACTGGCGCACCAGCCTCGACAAGCGGATCTGGAGCATTGTCTGGGTTCTGGCGCTGTGGGGGATCCTGCAATGGCAGGCGCTGACCCACCTGAACGCCTGGCTGGCGCCCGATCGCGAGCTTGCCACCTCGTCGAACGCGGCCTACGCCGATTCTCTGGCAGGATTTGTGCGGGGCATGCTCACCGCCAGCACCAGCCTGTGGTATCTGTATGCTCTGGTGGTCTACTTCACGCTGTGTAAACTGCTGAGCCGCTGGAAGCTGCCGGTACTCGGACTGCTTGCGCTGGCGAGCATCGCGATCAACTTCCTGCCGCTGCCGTGGTGGGGAATGAACAGCGTGGTACGCAACATGATCTACTACAGCCTGGGGGCGTGGTATGGCGCCGAGCTGATGGCGTGGATGAAAAGCTTCAACCTGCGCCGCACCTGGCTGGCTACTGGCGCTTTCGCGGCCGTCTCCGTGGTGCTGTGGTTTGCTAACGTTCCTCTCCTGCTTTCTCTGCTGTCGATCGTGTTGATCATGAAGCTGTTCTACAGCCTTGAGCAGCGTTATGCCGTACATCCCAACAACCTGCTGAACGTGATTGGCTCAAACACCATTGCGATCTATACCACCCACCGCATCTTAATTGAGGCCTTCAGCCTGATCCTGATTGGCGAGATGAATGCCGCCCTGTGGCCGGTCTGGGCAGAACTGTGCTTAATACTGGTCTACCCGATTGCCAGCCTGCTGATCTGTACCCTTGCCGGGCTCGGGGTGCGTAAAATTTCCACCGCGCTGTTCGGGGACCTTTTCTTCTCTCCTCCGTCTGCGCGGAGCCTGTCACCTGCCACCCGTTAATGCCCTCTCCGCCCCCGTTTTGGGGGCGTTTAGCCCTGCCGTGCGGTTACAATTTGCTTATGTAAAACGATCGAGGATAATAAAGACATTGCGTATCAGTGATATGCCCCAATACTGTTGGTATATCCATAAGAGACTCTGACATAGCCATGCCTGAACACTATCGTTATTCCTTGCCCGTCAAAGCGGGCGACCAGCGCCAGCTGGGTGAACTCACGGGCGCGGCGTGCGCCACGCTGGTGGCAGAAATCGCTGAGCGGCACCCTGGCCCGGTGGTGCTGGTTGCCCCGGATATGCAAAACGCCCTGCGCCTGCACGATGAAATCCGCCAGTTCACCGATAGCCTGGTGTTCAGCCTGGCCGACTGGGAAACGCTGCCGTATGACAGTTTCTCCCCGCATCAGGAGATCATCTCCTCGCGCCTGTCGACGCTATATCAACTCCCGACCATGCAGCGCGGCGTGCTGATTGTGCCGGTGAATACCCTGATGCAGCGCGTCTGCCCGCATAGCTATCTGCACGGCCACGCGCTGGTGATGAAAAAAGGCCAGCGCCTGTCTCGCGACACCCTGCGAGACCAGCTTGACGGTGCCGGATATCGCCATGTCGATCAGGTCATGGAGCACGGGGAATATGCCACCCGCGGCGCGCTGCTCGACCTTTACCCGATGGGCAGCGACCAGCCGTATCGTCTGGATTTCTTTGATGATGAAATCGACAGCCTGCGCGTGTTCGATGCCGACACCCAGCGCACGCTGGAAGAGGTGGAATCCATCAATTTACTGCCTGCCCACGAGTTCCCGACGGACAAAACCGCCATCGAGCTGTTCCGCAGCCAGTGGCGCGACAGGTTCGACGTAAAGCGTGATGCAGAACATATCTATCAGCAGGTCAGCAAAGGTACGCTCCCGGCCGGAATCGAATACTGGCAGCCGCTGTTCTTCAGCGAGCCGCTGCCCGCCCTGTTCAGCTACTTCCCGGCGAATACCCTGATTGTGAACACCGGCGATATCGACGCCAGCGCCAGCCGCTTTGAAAGCGAAACCCGCGCACGCTTCGAAAACCGGGGCGTTGACCCGATGCGTCCGCTCCTGCCACCGGAAGCGCTGTGGCTGCGCACCGACGAACTCAACGCCGAGCTGAAGCGCTGGCCGCGCATGCAGCTGAAAACCGATTCGCTTGCCGATAAGGCCGCCAACACCAACCTCGCCTTCCGCACGCTGCCGGAGCTGGCCGTTCAGGCGCAGCAGAAATCGCCGCTGGATAATCTGCGCAAGTTCCTGGAGTCCTTTACTGGCCCGGTGGTGTTCTCCGTTGAGAGTGAAGGCCGCCGCGAAGCTTTGGGTGAGCTGCTGGGACGCATTAAGGTGGCCCCGAAGCGCATCCTGCGTCTGAGCGAAGCGACCGGAAACGGTCGTTATCTGATGATCGGCGCCGCCGAGCACGGGTTCATCGACACGCTCAACAACCTGGCGCTGATTTGCGAAAGCGACCTGCTGGGCGAGCGCGTCGCGCGCCGCCGTCAGGACAGCCGTCGGACCATCAACCCGGACACGCTGATCCGCAACCTGGCCGAGCTGCATCCAGGCCAGCCGATTGTTCACCTGGAGCACGGCGTTGGCCGCTATCAGGGGATGACCACGCTGGAAGCGGGCGGTATCAAAGGTGAGTACCTGATGCTGACCTACGCCAACGACGCCAAACTCTATGTACCGGTCTCGTCGCTGCACCTGATCAGCCGCTATGCGGGCGGCGCGGAGGAAAATGCGCCGCTGCACAAGCTGGGCGGCGACGCCTGGACGCGTGCACGCCAGAAAGCGGCGGAAAAAGTGCGCGACGTGGCGGCCGAACTGCTGGATATCTACGCCCAGCGCGCGGCCAAAGAGGGCTTCGCCTTTAAGCACGACAAAGAACAGTACCAGCTGTTCTGCGACAGCTTCCCGTTTGAAACTACGCCGGATCAGGCTCAGGCTATTAACGCCGTGCTGAGCGACATGTGCCAGCCGCTGGCAATGGACCGCTTAGTCTGCGGCGACGTCGGCTTCGGTAAAACCGAAGTGGCGATGCGCGCCGCCTTCCTTGCGGTTGAAAACAACAAGCAGGTGGCAGTGCTGGTGCCGACCACCCTGCTCGCCCAGCAGCACTTCGACAACTTCCGCGACCGCTTCGCCAACTGGCCGGTACGCATCGAGATGCTGTCGCGTTTTCGCAGCACCAAAGAGCAGACGCAGATCCTGGAGCAGGCAAGCGAAGGCAAGATCGATATTCTGATCGGTACCCACAAGCTGCTGCAAAGCGATGTGAAGTGGAAAGATCTGGGGCTGCTGATCGTCGACGAAGAGCACCGCTTCGGGGTGCGTCATAAAGAGCGCATCAAAGCGATGCGCGCGGACGTCGACATCCTGACCCTGACCGCCACGCCGATCCCGCGAACCCTGAACATGGCGATGAGCGGCATGCGCGATCTGTCGATTATCGCCACGCCGCCGGCGCGCCGTCTGGCGGTAAAAACCTTTGTCCGCGAGTACGACAATCTGGTGGTGCGTGAGGCGATCCTGCGTGAGGTGTTGCGCGGGGGTCAGGTCTATTACCTGTATAACGACGTGGAAAACATCCAGAAAGCCGCCGACAGGCTGGCGGAACTGGTACCGGAAGCGCGTGTTGCCATCGGTCACGGACAGATGCGCGAACGCGAGCTGGAGCGGGTGATGAACGACTTCCACCACCAGCGCTTTAACGTGCTGGTGTGTACCACCATCATCGAAACCGGGATCGACATTCCAACGGCGAACACGATTATCATCGAACGCGCGGATCACTTTGGCCTGGCCCAGCTTCACCAGCTGCGCGGCCGCGTCGGGCGTTCGCACCATCAGGCCTACGCCTGGCTACTGACGCCGCATCCGAAAGCGATGACCACCGACGCGCAAAAGCGCCTGGAAGCCATCGCCTCGCTGGAAGACCTCGGCGCAGGCTTCGCGCTGGCCACGCACGACCTGGAGATCCGCGGCGCGGGTGAACTGCTGGGTGAGGACCAGAGCGGCTCCATGGAGACCATCGGCTTCTCGCTCTATATGGAGCTGCTGGAAAACGCGGTGGACGCCCTGAAGGCCGGGCGCGAGCCGTCTCTGGAAGATTTGACCAGCCAGCAAACCGAGGTCGAGCTGCGAATGCCTTCCCTGCTGCCGGATGATTTCATTCCGGACGTGAATACCCGACTGTCGTTCTACAAGCGCATCGCCAGCGCGAAGACGGAAAACGAGCTGGAAGAAATTAAGGTTGAGCTGATCGACCGCTTCGGCCTGCTGCCAGATGCTGCGCGTAACCTGCTGGATATCGCGCGCCTGCGCCAGCAGGCGCAGAAGCTGGGCATTCGCAAGCTTGAGGGCAACGAAAAAGGCGGCGTCATTGAATTTGCCGAGAAGAACCACGTCAATCCGATGTGGCTGATCGGCCTGCTGCAAAAACAGCCGCAGCACTTCCGTCTTGATGGCCCGACGCGACTGAAATTTACCCAGGAGCTGACGGAGCGCAAAACGCGCATGGACTGGGTGCGTAACTTTATGCGTCAGCTGGAAGAGAACGCTGTCGCGTAACTCGCCCTTCCCCCCGTTAGCGCAGTGCTGGCGGGGGGACAATTTACAAACTCTTTGCACTTCACCCGATCTTCCCGACACACCCATTCGCCATAATTATCTTTAACCCCTTATAAAACAATAACCTTATCATTTACATGGATTATGGTGATGATGACCTCTTCGCGTTTTACCCGCTGGATAACCCTGTTTGCGCTGGCAGCCACCGTCGCGGTTGCGCTTCCTGCGCGGGCAAACACCTGGCCCCTTCCCCCGCCCGGCAGCAAGGTGGTGGGTGAAAACCGCTTTCATGTGGTTGAAAACAATGGTGGCTCTCTTGAAGCGATAGCCAAAAAATATAACGTCGGTTTTCTGGCCCTGCTGCAGGCGAACCCCGGCGTCGATCCGTACGTCCCGCGCGCGGGCAGCGTACTGACCATTCCGTTACAGACTATCCTGCCGGATGCCCCGCGGGAGGGGATCGTGATCAACCTGGCGGAGTTGCGTTTGTACTATTACCCGCCGGGTAAAAATGAGGTTACCGTCTACCCTATCGGTATTGGTCAACTGGGCGGCGATACGCTGACACCGACGATGGTCACCACCGTCTCGGATAAACGCGCCAACCCAACCTGGACGCCGACGGCCAACATTCGCGCCCGCTATAAGGCCCAGGGCATCGATCTTCCTGCCGTGGTTCCGGCAGGCCCGGATAACCCGATGGGTCATCACGCGATCCGCCTTGCCGCATACGGCGGTGTATACCTGCTGCACGGTACGAACGCGGATTTTGGCATCGGCATGCGCGTCAGCTCCGGCTGCATTCGTCTGCGCGATGACGATATCAAAACGCTGTTTAACGTCGTTACGCCGGGAACGAAGGTGAATATTATCAATACGCCGATTAAGGTCTCTGAAGAGCCAGGCGGCGTGCGGCTGGTTGAGATTCACCAGCCGCTATCAAAAAATATCGGCGATGATCCCCAGACATTACCCATTAACCTGAATGCCACGATGGTGAGCTTCAAAACGAATGCGAATACCGATAGCCTGGTGATGGAGCGCGCGATGGAAGCGCGGTCAGGCATGCCGACCGATGTCACCCGGCATCACGATGTCGTCCAGCAGTCCATGTAAGACGGAAAGTAAAACGCCCTGCTAAGCAGGGCGTTTTTTATTGCAGTGGCATAAATGAGGGTTTATGCCCGGCTTATTTGTAGATGACAGCGGTGCCGTGCAGGGTGTTAGGACCGGTCACAGAGGTGATGCGGTAAGATTTTGCACCCATTGCTTCCGCTTTTTGTGCCAGCTGATCTTCCAGAGAGCCCAGGTTAGTCCCGGCAGATGCAGAGATCGTCCCGACTTTATGCTGATCGGCTGGAGTGGATTGTACCTGTACAGCAGCAAAGCTTGCGAAAGAGAGTGAACTCAGTACAGCAGCAGCGATGAGGGTTTTTACGTTTTTCATAATGTTTACCTTTGGCAGATGAATTTTTTGGTCGTTAGCTATTTAGTTAACGATCGATAGATAAATAATAAATGTGATCCAGCTCACGCGTCAACACATTTTTATAACGAGCATTAATTAAATTTTAAAATTGTTATTTTTCATACATATATGATTAATTTATTTTTAAGCATTCTGCACTGGTGGTGGGTTGCGTTTATTTTTATAATGGTCATTCAACAAACCAACAGAGGACCAACGGCAAATGACAACCGACGTCACGAGTTGTGTGAAGAAAAGCCGTGGCCGACCAAAAGTGTTCGACAGGGATGCAGCGCTTGATAAGGCCATGACTCTCTTCTGGCAACATGGGTATGAAGCGACCTCGCTTTCCGATCTGGTAGAAGCCACCGGAGCTAAAGCGCCGACGCTTTATGCTGAATTTACCAATAAAGAGGGGCTGTTCAGGGCGGTGCTGGACAGGTACATTTCGCGCTTTGCGGCGAAACACGAAGCCCAGCTATTTTGTGAAGAGAAAAGCGTTGAACAGGCGCTACGGGATTACTTTACCGCCGTTGCCACCTGCTTCACCAGTAAAGAGACGCCCGCGGGCTGCTTTATGATTAACACCTCTGCCACCCTGGCGGCAGCATCAAAAGAGATCGCCAATACGGTGAAATCGCGTCATGCGATGCAGGAGGAGACGCTCAGCGCATTTCTGGCTCAGCGCCAGCAGCGCGGTGAAATTCCCGCACACTGCCAGCCTCAGATGCTGGCGCAATACCTGAGCTGTATTTTACAGGGAATGTCGATCAGCGCCCGTGAAGGGGCGACGCTGGAAAAACTGCAGAACATTTCCGACACCACGCTGCGCCTGTGGCCTGAACTGCTCAAAATCTGACGCAAAAAAAGCTCCTCAGCCTGAGCGCTTGAGGAGCTAAGTTCAGAGAACATCTTTTTTACGCTTTGTTATTCAGTACCAGCTGGCCGTTTCCATCCAGTGGAATTTGGGTGCCCGGGTCTTTATCCATGCGGATTTTGCCCTGCTGATCGCCAATTTTGTAGGTCACGTCATAGCCCAGCATTTTTTCCGACTTGTCATAGACGGTTTTACAGCGCTGCTGGGTCGTGGTGTAAGTATCGTTATCCTGCATTGCGCCCTGCACCTGGTTACCGGCATAGCCGCCACCCAGCGCGCCGACCACGGTCGCGACATCTTTACCCCGGCCACCGCCAAACTGGTGACCAATCACCCCACCCGCTACCGCACCCAGAACAGAGCCGGCAATACGGTTTTCATCCTGTACCGGACGACGGTGGGTTACGGAGACGTTACGGCACTCCTGACGTGGGGTTTTTACGGTTTCTTTAATAGGCGTTGCAGAAACCACCTGCGCATACTGCGGGCCGCGATCTAAAACGTTGAGACTGGCAACAGCAGCCACACCTAACGCAGCTGCGACGCCGATCCCTATACCCGCCAACATTGATTTATTCACGGGACTTCCTCCTTTGTTGCTATTGGTAACAATTCTGCTATGGAGGCGCGGCTTCGCCAATAAGACAAAGGATCAAAAAGTGGACATCGGGGAGAGATATATCGCGTTTAGGAGAACTCTTAGGCACCTAATCCACGACGAGCAGCATGATATGCTAAAAAATCCCTCCGGAGGGCCCGGAGGGAGTGAAAGATTAGTGCAGCTTCAGACGTGGACGAATGACGCGGTTGATTCTGCCCACCAGCATCATCAGGCCCGTTTTAAAGTAACCGTGCAGCGCGATCTGGTGCATACGGTACAGGGAGATATACACGAAGCGTGCAATGCGCCCTTCCACCATCATCGAGCCACGCATCAGGTTACCCATCAGGCTACCGACGGTAGAGAAGTTTGACAGCGATACCAGAGAACCGTGGTCTTTATAGACATACGCCTTCATTGGCTTGCCTTTGTACTGCGCCAGGATGTTGTGCAGCACCAGGCTTGCCATCTGGTGCGCGGCCTGAGCGCGCGGCGGCACGAAGCCCCCTTCAGGACGCGCGCAGGAGGCACAGTCACCAATAGCGAAGATTTCAGGGTCGCGCGTGGTTTGCAGCGTCGGCTCGGTGACCAGCTGGTTAATGCGGTTCGTCTCCAGACCACCGATATCTTTCATAAAGTCAGGCGCTTTGATACCTGCCGCCCAGACCATCAGATCCGCTTTGATATACTCGCCGTCTTTGGTGTGCAATCCACCTTCGTCAGCGCTGGTCACCATGGTCTGCGTCAGGACGCGCACGCCCAGTTTCGTCAGTTCATTGTGCGCTGCGCCTGAAATGCGCGGAGGCAGCGCAGGCAGAATACGCTCACCCGCTTCAACCAGCGTCACGTTCAGCGCTTCGTTAGTTAACCCTTTGTAACCGTAGCTGTGCAGCTGTTTAACCGCATTGTGCAGCTCTGCGGACAGCTCAACGCCTGTCGCGCCGCCGCCGACAATGGCAATGTTAACCTTGCCATTCGCACCCATATTGCTGGTGTACTTCAGGAACAGGTTCAGCATTTCCTGATGGAAACGACGCGCCTGGTGCGGGTTATCGAGGAAGATACAGTGCTCTTTCACGCCCGGCGTGTTGAAGTCGTTGGAGGTACTGCCCAGCGCCATGACCAGGGTGTCGTACGGCAGCTTGCGCTCAGGAACCAACAGCTCCCCTTTTTCATCACGCAGTTCTGCCAGAGTGATGGTTTTGCTTTCACGGTTGATGTCAACCACCGAGCCCAGCTGGAACTGGAAATGATGGTTGCGCGCGTGCGCCAGATAGCTCAGCGCGTCCACGCCCTCATCCAGTGAGCCGGTCGCCACTTCGTGCAGCAGCGGTTTCCACAGGTGGCTGTGGTTACGATCCACCAGCGTGATTTTGGCTTTTTTACCGCGCCCCAGCTTCTTGCCCAACTGTGTGGCCAGCTCCAGCCCGCCAGCACCACCGCCTACAATCACTATCTTTTTCAATGGCGTAGTCAACGTGACCCCCTCAAATTATTAACCAATTGTTAATTAAAAGTTATGAAAATAACCCTTAATTAACAACAGGTTACAGCACTGAAACCATTCAGGTGCATTGAGAATAACACGTCAGGCGCATTGGTCATACCAAAATTGATATGCATCAAGTTTTGATGGCTTAAAAGTAGACAATTCTGGACAAAAAGAAACCCGGTGCGCGTTCGCGACCGGGTTTCTGAAGTGGCAGGCTGTGGTTTAGCCCAGCGTTTTAAAGGCTTTGATGCGCTGGAGATGCGGGGAGATGTTCTTGAACTTGTGGGTCTGCTCTTCGTCCCAGACGATCTCGTAATAGTGATGCAGCAGCTCTGCGGCCCGATGGCTGTTCAGTGCTTCATCATTACGCGAGAGGATCACCAGACAGCGATCGCGGTTTTTCTCACGGAAGTTGCTCACGCACTTGGTCGCAATATCGACATACTCTTCCGGGCGGTCAATTTTGCCTTCCATGTTCTCATTCGGGAAAAGGTTAGGATTGAAGACCACCTGGCGGATGTCGCACAGGAAGCCAATCCGCTCCGCCCAGTAGCCGCCCAGCCCCACGCCGCAAATCAACGGGCGATCGTCGACGTTAAGCTGCAGCATCTTGTCCACCTCTTTGAGCAGATGCTGCATATCATGCTTCGGATGGCGCGTACTGTAGCTAATCAGCCGTACATCGGGATCGATAAACTGCAGCTGTAGCACCTTCTCATGATTACCAGGACTGTTTGAGTCAAAACCGTGTAAATAGATGATCATTGTCTTCTCACCACGCTACGCCTTCCGGGAGGGTTTACAGGCTGGCTTTATGTGCCTGCCAGCGCTCATTCAGGTCTTCAAGCCGGGCGTTGACCGACTTCCAGCGCGCCGAATCCATCAGCTCCTGACGGCTAAATGAACCTTTATGATACAAATGCGTAACACGCTCTGCATTGATCGGTGACAGGTTATCCAACACGCTAACGGCACCTGTACGATTATTGCAGACCAGGATCATATCGCAACCTGCATCCAGCGAGGCCTGACCGCGCTCAGCATAGCTGCCCATGATTGCCGCCCCTTCCATCGACAGATCGTCGGAGAAAATGACGCCGTTGAAACCCAGCTCCTGGCGCAGAACGGTTTTCAGCCAGTGCGGGGAGCCGCTGGCAGGACGCGGATCAACGTCGCTGTAAATCACGTGCGCGGGCATAATGGCGTCCAGCTTGTTATCGGTGATAAGCGAGCGGAACACCGACATATCTTTGGCGCGAATTTCCGCTTCCGGACGCGGGTCGCGCGGGGTCTCTTTGTGGGAATCCGCCGTCACCGCCCCGTGGCCCGGGAAGTGTTTCCCGGTGGTTTTCATCCCGGCATCGTGCATGCCGTCAATGAAGTGGGTCGCCATGGCCAGCGCAATGCGCGGATCGTCATGGTACGAGCGCTCGCCAATGGCGGCGCTGATATGCCCCACGTCCAGAACCGGGGCAAAGCTGATGTCGATATCCATGGCAATCATTTCGCTGGCCATCAGCCAGCCGGCTTCCTGCGCCAGTTTCCCACCCTCTTCCGTGCCGAGCAGCGCGGCGAAAGACTGGGCTGCCGGCAGGCGGGTAAAACCGTCGCGAAAACGCTGCACGCGGCCGCCTTCCTGATCGACGGCCACCACCAGATGATTGCGCGACGCGGCGCGGATCTGGCGCACCAGTTCACGCAGTTGCGCCGGATCGTGATAGTTGCGGGTAAACAGGATCAGGCCGCCCACCAGCGGATGCGCCAGAATTTCACGCTCCTCCGCATCCAGCTCAAACCCTTCTACATCCAACATGACTGGACCCACACTCACCTCTCTTATCCTTTCGTTTGTAACTGGCGCCAGGCATCGTCTGCCAGCGCAATAAAGTGTTTATCTCTGGACTGATGCAAACGCATCTCAAACCAGCCCGCCATCAGCATGATGACCCAGGGCCGCCAGCGTCTCACCTGGCGTGCCAGCGCATCGGCGTTAAAGTGCGCAACGCTGGCATACTCTCTGATGAGTTTCTGCCGCGCGGCTTCACTTTCCGTCCAGACCGCGGCCAGCTCCAGCGCCACATCGCCGTCTCCGGCATATTCCCAGTCGATAAGCCTGGCGCCCTGTGGCGTATGCACAATATTTCCGGCGTGCACATCCATATGTAATGGCGAGAGCCGAATCGGTTGCGGCTCGCCCGCTTTACGCAGCCGTTTGAGATGCGCAAGCCACACTGGGGTACGTCTTGCTGGAGAGGCTTGTTGCCAGTAGTTTTCCAGCAGTGGAAGTAAGGCGATTCGCCACCCCAGACGCTGTTGCTGGTGCAGATGATACAGCATCGCCGCAAGCGCTGGGGTGTCCGGCAGCGCGCTTTTCACCTCCCCCTCCAGATAGTCGACGGCCATCCAGCCCTTGCTGAAAAATCGGGGTTCAGGCACGAGATCCGACGGAAGGCGTTTGAGGGCGCGAAACTGACGGCGAAACTGGAAAGCCGGGGCGAAGGGATCGTGGTTCTGCCGCAAGACCAGACGGTGCGCGCCCCGCGCTATAATGCAACTCGCGCCGCTAAGCCCGGAGTGGGCCTGCGGCGCGATAAGGCGGTACTGTGGAAAATAACGCGTCAGAATCTCATCACGCGTGGTGTCATTGTTGCGTAACCGCACCTTTACCTGACCAGATAATTTCGCCTGTCTGAACCAGCATCAGCTGCATCTGCAGGGCTGGGGTATTCACATTACCGGTCGCATTAGAGTACAGCACATACTGGGCGCCAACGTTGCGGGCAATGCCAATCGCCTTGCTGCGGGAGCCGAGGCTATCCTGCGGCGACAGGCCCAGCTGCTGTTTGGCTAACGCGAGCTGCTGAGCAGAGACCAGCGTAAACTTACCGTTGTTTGCCAGCGCATTGCGTAGCGTTTCTGTCGCTTCGCCCGCGTTCAGCGAACCGTTGGTACGGTTGTTCACGCTATCGACCAGCAGCACGCTGCCTGCCGTCACGCCCTGAGCCTGCAGCATTTTACCGACCATCGGCTGCATCGCACCGTTCCAGTCGTAATGGCGCACGCGCGGCGCAGGCTGTGACGTCTGGTCCTGATGTTCAATCGGGCCAGGCTGTGACGGAATAGACGGTACAGACGGCACGGTTGGCTGGGTCTGCGTTGGCGGTGTCGGCTGCTCGGTACCCGGCTTTGCCTCTTCCACAGGTGCTGGCTGTTCTGTACGGGTCACACACCCTGCGAGGAACAGCGCGAATGCGGTCACGAGCGCATAACGGCTCATATTTTTAATCAAGGTTCACCCCTTAGAGATAAAGATAAAGTCTCACCTTATGCGCACCCAAATAGCTGGCGCTGTCATAGAGCGTTACCGACGACCTTGCCGGAAGAGTGACGCTACGCGGCGCCTCCAGCGGGTGCATCTCAAGACCTCTTACGTCATACCAGAAAAAACGGTAGTGGACCGTCACCGGTTCATTTCTTTCGTTATAGAGCGTAGAGGAGGCAGAAGATTTAATTTCACTGATGGTCAGTGCGGGCTGTTGCGCCGTGATGCCCGCAGCCAGCACGGAGGATTCCATCACCAGCGTCTGTTCATCGCTGACGGGGATCGCCGGACGCGTGCTGCACCCCACAACCATCATCGTCATTACCAGCGCTGCAATACGCCCTTTAAACATGTTACAGACCTTTGTGAGCCAGCATCGGTCCCAGCGGACGTCCACCCAGCAGATGCATGTGAATATGATAAACTTCCTGGCCGCCATGACGATTACAGTTCATGATCAGACGATAACCGTCTTCCGCTATGCCTTCCTGCTCGGCAATTTTCGCCGCCACCGTCAGCATACGACCTAACGCCACTTCGTGCTCGGTTTTTACGTCGTTTACGGTCGGAATCAGAATATTAGGAATGATAAGGATGTGCGTCGGTGCCTGAGGGGAAATGTCCCGGAAAGCCGTTACCAGTTCATCCTGATAGACGATATCCGACGGGATTTCGCGGCGAATAATTTTACTGAAAATCGTTTCTTCAGCCATGACCTTTTCCTTTTTTGTTAGGTGCGTCCGCTGTTAACACACTCTCTGGAGGACTGTGTGACACAATTCAAGAGTATGAGCGAGTTTCTCCTGTCCTTTCAACCTTCTCCCCCGAATTCTTTGCTGAATATTCATCAGCTGACTGAAGAGTGACCGCTCGCGTGCCTTAA
Organism: Enterobacter sp. 22499; assembly: GCF_052044815.1. Taxonomy (NCBI): domain Bacteria; kingdom Pseudomonadati; phylum Pseudomonadota; class Gammaproteobacteria; order Enterobacterales; family Enterobacteriaceae; genus Enterobacter; species Enterobacter sp. 22499. Next base: position 734,939 of record NZ_JBQENR010000001.1, read on the forward strand.
CGGGCTGAAACATTATTTCAGTTTCGCACGACACATCTGTTTACAGCATTAATGGCAATGCGTATATTTCGCATTTGCATTTTCATGCGCATTTTTAACATAGAAAACGACGTCAGACCGTATTTGTGGGACTGACGCAAACACTCTTCACCGTTCATAAGGGTTTGATAATGTCTTTCATTGATCACACCAGGGATGGGCAACGTCAGCCTGTCGCAACACCTTCGTTGCTGGCAGCCTGTATTGCTATGGCATTGACGCCAGCCGCCGCTTTCGCTGCATCAGCAACCGAAGACACCGTCGTCGTGGATGGAGGTTTTGACAATACGCAGGATCCTTCCGCAAGTCAGGACCGGGATTACAGCGTAAAAACCACCACCACCGGCACAAAGCTGTTGCTGGTTCCACGCGATATCCCACAGTCCGTTAGCGTCATTAGCCAACAGCGCATGGCGGATCAGAACCTGCAGTCTATCGGCCAGGTGTTGACTAACACCACGGGCGTAACGGCGCAGGTGCAGGACAGCGATCGTACCGTATTTTACTCGCGCGGATTTTTCGTCAGTAATTACGCCTTTGACGACCTGCCAACCTCCATCAGCGAAGTGTGGAACTTCGGCGACACCGCCGCCGATACCGCGATTTACGACCGTATCGAAGTGGTTCGCGGCGCGACCGGGCTGATGTCCGGCACCGGTAACCCGGCGGCGTACGTCAATATGGTGCGTAAGCATGCGGACAGCAATGAGTTCAAAGGCAATGTCTCCGCCAGCTACGGCAGCTGGGACAAACAGCGCTACGTGCTGGATCTCCAGGCACCGCTGGTAGAGTCCGGGAAGGTACGGGGACGCCTGATTACGGGCTATCAGGACAACGACAGCTTCGTGGATAACTACCACTACCGGAAGAAGTTCCTCTACGGCGTGGTGGATGCGGACGTCACCGACAGCACCACCCTCTCTGTAGGGTATGAATATCAGGAAAGCCACACCGCCGATCCGACCTGGGGCGGATTGCCGACCTGGTACAGCGACGGGAGTAAAACCGACTACAATCGCAGCCAGACCGTCGCGCCTGACTGGGCCTACTCAGACAAGGATAGCACCCGCATCTTCGCTAACCTGACCCAGCGTTTCGACAACGGCTGGGAAGCGCACGTCAACGGCATGCACGCGGAGACCAACTTCGACAGCAAGCTGATGTATATGTCCGGCTATCCGGAAAAAGAGACCGGGGCGGGCATGGTTGGCTACGGCGGCTGGAACAGAGGTGAACGCAAACAGGATGCGGTTGATGCCTTCCTGCGCGGCGGCTTCGATCTTTTCGGCCGCCAGCATGAGATGATGTTTGGCGGCAGCTTCAGCCGACAGCGCAACCACTATGACAACAGAATGCCGGATGCGCTGTACGGCATGGTGGACGTGGGGAATTTCAAAAACTGGAACGGAAATATCGCCGATCCGCAGTGGACCCCGTGGAAGCTCTACAGCCAGGATGACATTCGCCAGTCCTCAGCGTACACCTCCGCCCGCTTCTCGCTGGCTGACCCGCTGCACCTGATCCTCGGTGCGCGCTACACCAACTACAACATTCGCTATAACCCGGCGGGCTCTCCTGACACCCGTCTGGAAAGCACTGAAGATGACGTAACGCCTTACGCGGGCCTGGTCTACGATATCAACGAAGACTGGTCGACCTACGTCAGCTATACCTCCATCTTCCAGCCGCAGGACAAGCGCGACGCCAGCGGACGTTATCTCGATCCAACCACGGGCAAAAGCTACGAAGCCGGTGTTAAAGCAGACTGGTTTAATACCCGTCTGACCACCTCGCTGGCGATTTTCCGCATCGAGCAGGATAACGTGGCGAGCAACACCTATACCTACATGCCGAGCGGTGAATCGATTTATGAATCGCTGGACGGCGTGGTCAGCAAAGGGATTGAGTTCGAGCTGAACGGCGCCCTGACCGATAACTGGCAGCTGACGTTCGGCGCGACCCGCTACATTGCGGAAGATAAGAACGGCAGCGCTGTCAGTTCCGATCAGCCGCGCACGACAATGAAGCTGTTTACCCGTTATCAACTGCCAATGCTGCCGGCGCTGACGGTGGGCGGTGGCGTAAACTGGCAGAACAAAGTGTGGACGGATGTGGACGGTGGCCCGGCGGGACAATCCCGCGCAGAGCAAGGCAGCTATGGACTGGTTAACCTGTTCAGCCGCTATCAGGTCACCAAAGATTTTGCTATTCAGGCGAACGTCAACAACCTGTTCGACAAAGAGTATTACGATTACGTCGGCTCTTACGTGGTTTATGGCGCACCGCTGAACGTCTCGGTGAGCGCAAGCTACGACTTCTGAGTGTTGGCACAACAAACCACAGCAATAAAAAAGGCAGCCATTCGGCTGCCTTAGTCTCCCCAGGTCACAGCTTAGCTGTTGCGGATGTACTCATCCATTTCGGTTTTCAGGTTATCGGATTTAGTACCGAAGATAGCCTGAACGCCCGAACCTGCAACAACCACGCCCGCTGCACCCAGTTTTTTCAGACCCGGCTGGTCCACTTTCGCAACGTCGGCAACGCTCACACGCAGACGAGTGATGCACGCGTCCAGGTTAGTGATGTTCTCTTTACCGCCGAACGCAGCAACCAGTGCCGGAGCCATTTCGCTGGTCGCGCCTGCTTTGCTGTCTTCAGTTGCATCTTCACGACCCGGAGTTTTCAGGTCCAGTGCTTTGATCAGCACGCGGAAGATGGTGTAGTAAACAACGGCATAGCACGCACCCACGATTGGGAACAGCCACAGCTTGCTGCTGTTACCGGACAGAACGATAAAGTCGATCAGGCCGTGAGAGAAGGACGTACCGTCACGCATACCCAGCAGGATACAGATTGGGAACGCCAGGCCAGCCAGTACAGCGTGGATGATGTACAGGATTGGCGCAACGAACATGAAGGAGAACTCGATCGGCTCGGTGATACCGGTCAGGAACGAGGTCAGCGCTGCGGAGATCATGATACCGCCCACTTTTGCACGGTTTTCTGGCTTAGCAGAGTGCCAGATTGCAATCGCAGCAGCCGGCAGGCCGTACATTTTGAACAGGAAGCCACCAGACAGTTTACCTGCAGTTGGGTCACCCGCCATGTAACGTGGGATATCGCCGTGGAACACCTGACCTGCTGCGTTGGTGAATTCACCAATCTGCATCTGGAATGGAACGTTCCAGATGTGGTGCAGACCGAATGGCACCAGGCAACGCTCGATGAAGCCGTAGATACCGAACGCGACAACCGGGTTCTGGTAAGCAGCCCACTGAGAGAAGGTCTGGATAGCGGAACCGATTGGTGGCCAGATGAAGGAGAGGATCACGCCAGTGAAAATCGCTGCCAGACCAGAGATGATCGGAACAAAACGCTTGCCCGCGAAGAAGCCCAGATACTCAGGCAGCTTGATGCGATAGAAGCGGTTGAACATATACGCTGCAATCGCACCGGAGATGATACCGCCCAGAACACCGGTATCTGCCAGGTGTTTCGCGGCAATCTCTTCTGCCGGTAAATGCAGAACCAGCGGCGCAACCACAGCCATGGTTTTCACCATGATGCCGTAAGCAACCACTGCAGCCAGCGCAGAAACGCCGTCGTTATTGGTGAAGCCCAGCGCCACACCGATAGCGAAGATCAGAGGCATGTTAGCAAAGACGGAACCGCCTGCTTCAGCCATCACATGGGAAACTACGGCTGGCAGCCAGCTGAAGTTAGCAGAACCGACACCCAGCAGGATACCTGCGATAGGCAGTACGGATACTGGCAGCATCAGCGATTTACCGACCTTTTGCAGGTTAGCAAATGCATTCTTAAACATAATTGAGAGTGCTCCTGAGTATTTGTGCTTTTTTTACGTTTTCACGCATTGGCCCGGGGGGAGTACCGTGCCGTGGACAGGACATCTAAGCGCCCTTTATTTATTACACAGAGTAAAATAATTCCCTCTGAGTTTGTTTGACGGCTATCACGTTTCAGCTTAAGACGGTCGAAAAACTTTCAGTAATTTACAAAAAGCATGTCTGGATGTTTCTAAGAACACCGTCACCGCCCCAAATGAGGCGGTGAACTTTACTCGTTTTATTTATTAATTACGAGCCTAAAAAAAACAGGCTTATCAGACGGATTGCAGGCGGGCGGGGTCGATATGGAACAGCGCAGAGAAGTTTTGCGTCGTGACGCGGGCCAGCTCTTCGATACTGACGCCTTTAAGCACGGCCATGTACTCTGCGACGTCTCGCGTCATGGCCGGCTGGTTCTCTTTACCGCGATGCGGTACCGGCGCCAGATACGGAGAGTCTGTTTCCACCAGAATGCGATCGAGCGGGACATATCGCGCAGCATCACGGAGCTGCTCAGCGTTACGGAACGTCACGATCCCGGAAAACGAAATATAAAACCCCAAATCAAGCAGTTTACCCGCCGTTTCTCTGTCTTCTGTGAAACAGTGTAGTACGCCACCGCAATCCGTCACGTTTTCTTCCCGGAGGATCGCCAGCGTATCGGCGCGCGCATCGCGTGTATGTACGATGACCGGTTTATTCAGTTCGCGGCCGATGCGAATATGGTTGCGGAAAGACGCCTGCTGGCGCGCTTTCGTTTCCGGCGTGTAAAAATAGTCCAGCCCGGTTTCACCCATCGCCACGACGCCCGCTTCTGCTGCCAGTCGGCGCAGCTCTTCTACGTCATACTCTTCATCCTGGTTCAGCGGATGAACGCCGCAGGAGAACACCACGTTATCGCGATCGCCCACCAGCTCACGCATTGAGCGATACCCTGGCAGCGTCGTCGCCACCGCAAGACAAAATTTCACATCGCGGGCAGCGGCTTTCGCCAGCACGTCATCCACGTCGTTGTGCAGGGATTGATAATCCAGGCCATCAAGATGGCAGTGTGAGTCGACTAAAAACATAATGTCTCTCTCAGAGATGGGAAACAGGCGGCGTAACGCCCGGTTGCAGGTAGTGTTCAATACGCAGTAACTGGTCGGTCAGCAAAAGCTCGCGATTAAGACCCGTCACGGTTAAAAGCTGTTCGCGGCTCTCGCAAACATCATGAAGGATAGCGTGCAGAGACGCGCCTGTAAGGCGGCTCGCCAGCATGTTCACCAGGGGCCACGCGTCCGGGTTAGTCAGCAGCGTAGCCCCTTGCTGGATTTTTAGCGCATCGAGCAATAAGGAGGCCAGCCAGTGCAGACGCTCGACGGCCCGATCGCTATTCAGCGCAGGCAGTAAACTCAGCCAGTCCTGGTTGTTAAGTGAAGCCTCAACGGCCCGGCAAAGCGCTTCTCGCTGCGACCAGACATCAGGCTGTAGTAATGCCAGCGCCGCCGCGGGGGCGCCGCTGCTGAGGCGCAGCGCAGACAACGCACTCTCCTGTGACGTTGTCACCTCTCGCTCAAGCCAGCTTAACGCCCACGATTCCTGAGGCACCGCCAGATGATGGAGACGACAACGGCTGCGCAGCGTCGCCAGTAAACGTCCCGGGTCCCGGCAGGAAAGGAAAAACCACGTCTTTTCCGGCGGCTCTTCCAGGGTTTTAAGCAGCGCGTTCGCCGCCGCCTCGGTAAGCAACGCAGCGTCGTTGAGCCAGACCACTTTTGCCCCGCCCAGACGCGCATGTTCGTACAGTTTCTCGCTGACTTCACGCACGGCATCAATGCCGAGCGCGCTTTTGCCCTTCTCAGGCTCAAGCGTGTAGTAGTCAGGATGCGTGCCGGCCTGCATCAGCTGGCAGCCGCGGCATTTACCGCAGCTTTTATGCCCTTCCGGCTGCTGGCACATCAGAAAACGAGTGATGGCGTAGATCAACGCATCATCCCCCATTCCCGGCAACGCCTGAATCAGTAACGCATGATGCCCCCGACCGGCCTGATAGCTGGCGATCAGCTGTTCAAAGTGCGGGCGCAACCATGGATACCATTTCATGCCTGCTGCTCCTGTAGCCACTGCGTAACGGTCTGTTGAATATCGCGCGTGACGTCGTCCAGAGATTGCGTGGCGTCAATGGTACGAATTGCGCTGTCCCGTGCGGCCAGCTCAAGATAGCGCGCGCGCGTGCGGTTAAAGAAATCGAATGACTCTTGCTCAATGCGATCCAGTTCGCCGCGCGCGCGGGCGCGCCTGAGGCCCACTTCCGGGGTCACATCCAGGTAGAGGGTCAGGTCCGGGCGAAAATCCCCCAGTACGGCATCGCGAAGGGTTGCCAGCATCGCCTGGTCAATACCGCGTCCGCCGCCCTGATAGGCCTGAGTCGACAGATCGTGACGGTCACCGATCACCCACTTGCCGTCGGCCAGCGCAGGTTTAATCACGGTCTCAACCAGTTGGACGCGCGCCGCATAGAACATCAGCACTTCGGCTTTGTCAGTAATAACCTCGTCGCCAACGGATTTAATATCCAGCACCAGGCTGCGCAGTTTCTCCGCCAGCTGAGTACCGCCCGGCTCGCGGGTAAAGACCATGTCAGCGACGCCAAGCGATTTCAGCGTATCCACTACCACGTTACGGGCGGTGGTTTTACCCGCCCCTTCGAGTCCCTCAATGACAATGTATTTACTGCGCATTTTTTTCCTTAAGTGCCTTCAGATAGTCCTGAACAGAGCGATTATGGCTGGCAAGGTTGGTGTTAAAGGTATGCCCCCCTTTTCCATCAGCCACAAAATAGAGATACGGTGTTTTGGCCGGGTGCGCGGCGGCTTTGAGCGAAGCCTCGCTCGGCGTGGCTATCGGGCCCGGCGGCAAGCCGTTAATCACGTAGGTATTATACGCCGTTGGCGTCTCCAGATCTTTTCTGGAGATCTTACCGGCATAGCTCTCGCCCATGCCGTAGATGACGGTCGGGTCGGTTTGCAGACGCATGCCGATGCGCAGGCGGTTGATAAATACCGACGCGACCCGGTCGCGCTCGGCCGCCACGGCCGTCTCTTTCTCAATGATCGAGGCCATTGTCACAAACTGGTTTTGATCTTGATAAGGCAGCCCGTCCATGCGCCCTTCCCAGGCGGAATCAACTGCCTCAACCATCTTTTTGTGTGCCCGTTTAAGAATCGCCACATCGGTCGTGCTCGCCGTATACATCCAGGTGTCTGGCCAGAACCAGCCTTCCACCCACTCAGGATGTTCAAATTTCAGCACCTCGGCGACCGTCTCATAGCGATCGTCTTTTAGCGTGTGCTTGATGTAAGGCGCATCACGCAGCTGCTTGAGGTAATCGCTTAAGCGCATCCCTTCAACAAAGCGCAGCGGGAACTGTGCCTCTTTACCGCTTTCCAGCAGCTGCAGCATCTCTCTGACGGTCATGCCGGGCGTAAAGCGATAGGTACCAGCCTTGAAGTGAGACAGTTCAGGCTCGATACGCAATAACCACTGGAACACGCGTGGACGGTTGATGATTTTATCCCCGTAAAGCTGCTCGCCCAGCGCCATCCGCCCGGTACCGGCTTTCAGGGTAAAAATCGTCTCGTCTTTAATCAGTATTTTACTGTCCGCCAGCTGGCGAACCTTCCATACTCCCGCTCCGCCGGCAATACCCAGCGCAACGAGCAGGAGAAGGACAAAGCGCAACATTTTCTTCATGACTTTTTGATTTGCTCACATATCGGGGCTAAAAACGTAAAGAGCTCTCGCGAAGACCAGCGCTGTTGACCATACGCCCGAACGGGTATAACAGGCATCAGCGCATTGCAGATCACAACTTCATCGGCGGACAGCAGCGCCTCTTCCTTCGCGTTTACTTCGACAACGCGAAAGCCTGCATGTGCCAGCTGTTGCAAACAAAACTGGCGCATGATGCCGTTAACCCCAGCCTGCTCCAGCGAAGGGGTGAAGACCTCACGGCCCTTCCGCCAGAGTAAATTAGCCGCACAGCATTCCGTAATGAACCCTTCGCTGTCAAGGACTAGCGCCTCATCGGCGTCCGTCTGTTCAAGATGAGTACGAATAAGCACCTGTTCAAGGCGGTTGAGATGTTTTATTCCGGCGAGCATAGGGTTTCGCCCCAGCCGTACCGGGCTCAGCGTCAGCATTACCCCCTCCTCACGCCAGCGCGCATAGTGAGCAGGATACGCTGATACGGAAAGAATACGCGTGGGATGCTGACAGGCGGAACCGCTGTACCCTCGCCCGCCGCTGCCGCGGCTAAGAATAACTTTTAAAACGCCGTTTGTATTACCTGACGCCAGCCGGCGCATCTCGCGCTCGAGAATGTCCCACTGCATGAAGGGAATCAGCAATTTCTCGCAGGCTGTTTGTAAACGACGGATATGGGCGTCAAGCAGGCTCACCTCACCGTCAAGAATACGCGCAGTGGTGAAACAACCATCGCCAAACTGGATTGCCCTGTCGCTTGCCGGCAGCGTTTCTTGCTCAAGGCCATTAATTAAAAACATGGTGGCTCCTTATGCGTGGAGGCTCAGTCTGGCAGGATGTTAAAAGCCGGACAAGGGGATTTTCCCTAATAAAAAAGGCCCGCTAAGCGGACCTTTTTTTATAGCTTTCGGGCAGTCAGGCTCAGACCTTTTTGAAGATCAGAGAACCATTCGTGCCGCCAAAGCCGAAGGAGTTACACAGGGTGTACTCCATACCGCTAACCTGACGCGCTTCGTGCGGAACGAAGTCCAGATCGCAACCTTCATCCGGGTTATCCAGGTTGATGGTTGGCGGCACAGCCTGATCGCGCAGCGCAAGGATAGAGTAGATTGACTCTACTGCACCCGCCGCACCCAGCAGGTGACCGGTCATGGACTTCGTGGAGCTGACCATTACGCGGCTGGCAGCCTCGCCGAAGATAGACTTAACCGCCTGCGCTTCTGCTTTATCGCCTGCAGGCGTAGAAGTGCCGTGTGCGTTAACGTAGCCAATCTGTGCAGGGGTAATACCCGCATCACGGATCGCATTTTCCATCGCCAGCGCAGCACCCGCGCCGTTCTCCGGAGGAGACGTCATGTGATACGCATCGCTGCTCATCCCGAAGCCAACGACTTCAGCATAAATTTTCGCGCCACGTTTTTTCGCATGTTCGTACTCTTCCAGTACGAGCATACCTGCGCCGTCACCCAGCACGAAACCATCGCGGTCTTTATCCCACGGACGGCTCGCCGCCTGAGGGTTATCGTTACGGGTAGAGAGCGCACGCGCTGCGCCGAAACCACCAACACCCAGTGGGGTACTGGCTTTTTCAGCACCGCCCGCAACCATAGCATCTGCATCGCCGTACGCAATGATACGCGCGGCCTGGCCGATGTTATGTACGCCAGACGTACACGCGGTAGCGATAGAAATGCTTGGCCCACGCAGGCCGAACATAATGGTCAGGTGACCTGCCACCATGTTAACAATCGTGGACGGAACGAAGAACGGGCTGATCTTACGCGGTCCGCCATTCATCAGCGATGTATGGTTTTCCTCGATCAGGCCAAGACCACCAATCCCGGAGCCGATAGCGGCGCCGATACGGGTTGCGTTCTCTTCCGTAATCTCAAGGCCAGAATCCTGCATGGCCTGAACGCCAGCGACAATTCCATATTGAATGAAGGCATCCATCTTGCGCTGTTCTTTGCGCGAGATGATCTCTTCACAGTTAAAATCCTTTACTAAGCCAGCAAATTTCGTTGCATAGGCGCTAGTATCGAAATGGTCGATTAGGCTGATGCCGCTCTGACCGGCAAGGAGAGCTTTCCAGGTGGACTCTACGGTATTGCCGACAGGAGACAACATGCCAAGTCCGGTCACAACTACACGACGCTTAGACACGTTTGTCCTCCAGGGAGGGATAAAAAAAGAGATACGTGGGACTAAAAAAGATAAAACTCAGGCGGTCGAATGACCGCCTGGAGATGTTCACTTACGCCTGGTGGCCGTTGATGTAATCAATGGCAGCCTGAACGGTGGTGATTTTCTCAGCTTCTTCGTCCGGAATCTCAGTATCAAACTCTTCTTCCAGAGCCATTACCAGCTCAACGGTGTCAAGAGAATCTGCGCCCAGGTCTTCAACGAAGGAAGCGGAGTTCACAACTTCTTCCTGCTTAACGCCCAGCTGTTCGCCGATAATTTTCTTAACGCGTTCTTCGATAGTGCTCATACTCTTAAATTTCCTATCAAAACTCGCTTTCGCGATGGTTTTCGTAGTGTATAAAATGTTGAAAAATTTGCAACTAAATCCCGGCAGGTCTTACCACGATTTTACGTTATTTTGAGGCCATTTGCCCTAATAACGCAAATATTTTCGATCGTGATTAAACCATGTACATCCCGCCGTTGACGTGGAGGGTCTCACCAGTGATGTAACCCGCTTCGTCAGAGGCTAAAAATGCAACCGCACTGGCGATTTCTTTAGGGTCGCCAAGACGACCCGCCGGAACTGCCGCCAGCGTACCCGCACGCTGATCATCAGTCAGCGCACGCGTCATGTCCGTTTCAATAAAGCCCGGAGCAACAACGTTTACAGTAATCCCGCGGGACGCGACTTCACGCGCCAGCGACTTACTGAAACCGATCAGACCTGCTTTCGCCGCAGCGTAGTTAGCCTGACCAGCATTTCCCATGGTACCAACCACAGAACCAACAGTGATAATACGACCATGACGCTTTTTCATCATAGCGCGCATTACCGCTTTTGACAGACGGAATACAGATGACAGGTTGGTTTCGATAATATCGTTCCACTCATCATCTTTCATTCGCATCAGCAGGTTGTCGCGAGTGATCCCGGCATTATTGACCAGAATATCCACTTCACCAAACTCTGCGCGAATATTTTCCAGAACAGATTCGATAGATGCAGGTTCGGTCACATTCAGTACCAGACCTTTACCGTTCGCACCCAGATACTCGCTGATGGCCTGAGCGCCATTCTCGCTGGTTGCTGTACCAATCACCTTCGCGCCGCGCGCGACCAGTGTTTCAGCAATTGCACGCCCGATACCGCGGCTTGCGCCAGTAACCAGGGCAATTTTTCCTTCAAAACTCATGGTATTCCTCTTTTATTGCGAGAGTGCCGCTGACATCGCTTCCGGCTCGTTAATCGCCGAGGCAGTCAGGGTGTCAACAATACGTTTCGTCAGACCGGTGAGGACTTTACCAGGACCGACTTCATAAAGGTGCTCAACGCCCTGAGAGGCCATAAACTCAACGGTTTTGGTCCACTGTACCGGGCTATAGAGCTGGCGAACCAGTGCGTCACGGATAGCCTCCGGCGCGGTTTCGCATTTCACATCGACGTTGTTCACAACGGAAATCGTCGGTGCGTTAAAGGTAATTTTTTCCAGCTCAGCCGCCAGTTTCTCGGCTGCGGGCTTCATCAGTGCGCAGTGAGACGGTACGCTGACCGGCAGCGGCAGTGCGCGTTTGGCGCCCGCGGCTTTACAGGCAGCACCGGCACGTTCAACGGCTTCTTTATGACCAGCAATAACAACCTGGCCCGGCGAGTTGAAGTTAACCGGAGAAACCACCTGCCCTTCAGCAGATTCTTCACACGCTTTTGCAATCGCGGCATCATCCAGACCAATAATGGCAGACATGCCACCCGTTCCTTCTGGCACCGCTTCCTGCATGAATTTACCGCGCAGTTCTACCAGGCGCACCGCGTCAGCAAACGCAATCACACCGGCGCACACCAGCGCAGAGTATTCACCCAGGCTATGGCCCGCGAGCAGCGCTGGCGCTTTACCGCCCTGCTGCTGCCATACGCGCCACAGCGCAACGGACGCAGTCAGCAACGCTGGCTGAGTTTGCCAGGTTTTGTTCAGCTCTTCGGCCGGACCCTGTTGGGTCAGCGCCCACAGATCATAACCCAGCGCATCAGAAGCTTCACGAAAAGTCTCTTCAATGACCGGGTAGTTTGCTGCCATTTCAGACAACATCCCAACGGTTTGAGAACCCTGGCCCGGGAACACAAAAGCAAATTGCGTCATTTTTTATTCCTTATACTAGAAACGAACCAGCGCGGAACCCCAGGTGAACCCGCCACCGAAGGCTTCAAGCAAGACCAGCTGGCCCCGTTTGATTCGTCCGTCGCGTACCGCTTCATCAAATGCGCACGGTACCGACGCCGCAGAGGTGTTGCCGTGACGATCCAACGTCACCACAACGTTATCCATCGACATGCCCAGCTTTTTAGCGGTGGCGCTGATGATACGCAGGTTCGCCTGATGCGGCACCAGCCAGTCGAGCGCGGTGCGTTCAAGGTTATTTGCTTCCAGCGTCTCATCGACAATGTGCGCAAGCTCGGTCACCGCCACCTTGAACACCTCGTTACCCGCCATGGTCAGGTAGATGGAGCTGTCCGGATTAACGCGATCGGCGTTAGGCAGCGTTAACAGCTCGCCGTAGCGGCCATCGGCATGCAGATGCGTGGAGATGATACCCGGCTCTTCGGACTGCCCCAGCAGCACCGCACCGGCACCATCACCGAAAATAATGATCGTTCCGCGATCGGTTGGATCGCAGGTACGCGCCAAAACGTCAGCACCGATAACCAGCGCATATTTGACGGAGCCAGATTTAACATACTGATCGGCAATGCTCAGCGCGTAGGTGAAACCTGCGCACGCAGCGGCAACGTCAAACGCCGGGCAGCCTTTAATACCGAGCATGTTCTGCACCTGACACGCCGCGCTTGGGAAAGCATGCGTGGCAGACGTCGTGGCAACCACGATCAAGCCAATCTCTTCTTTATCGATACCCGCCATTTCGATAGCGCGCTGTGCGGCTTCGTAACCCATGGTGGACACGGTTTCGTCTGGCGCGGCGATACGACGTTCACGGATACCTGTGCGCGTGACAATCCACTCGTCAGACGTATCTACCATTTTTTCCAGATCGGCGTTGGTACGCACTTGTTTTGGCAGGTAGCTGCCGGTACCTAAAATCTTCGTATACATGTACGCTCAGTCACTTTTAGCTAATACAGATTCCAGGCGAGCGGCAATCCGCTGAGGGACTTGTCGCTGCACCGCCTGCACTGCCTGTTCAATGGCGACAGAAAATGCTCGCTGATTGGCGGCGCCATGACTCTTAATCACGATGCCGCGCAATCCTAACAGACAGGCGCCATTATACTGGTCGGGGTTGAGGTGACTGAATCGCCGCGTCAGGCTCTTTTGTAACCAACGCTTCAATAAAATCAACCACCAGGCGCTTTTTTTGCCTTCTCCCTGAGATTTCAGCAGAGAAAGGAACATGCGCACGACCCCTTCCATGGTCTTCAACGTTACGTTTCCGGTGAAGCCATCGCACACCAGAACATCCGTTTTTCCCGTCAGCAACTCATTGGCTTCGAGATAACCAATATAGTTGATGGAGGGAACCTGTTTGAGCATTTCAGCAGCGTCGCGAATGCTGTCCAGGCCTTTGGTCTCTTCTTCACCAATATTCAATAACGCAACGCGGGGATTGTTGATCCCGACCACGTCTTCTGCCAGCACCGACCCCATCACGGCGAACTGAGCCAGCATGGTACTATCACAATCCACGTTAGCGCCCAAATCGAGCACCACCGTTTTCCCCTTCTGCTGATGCGGTAACACCGTCACCAGCGCCGGGCGCTCAATGCCCTCAATCGGCTTGAGCAGTAATTTCGACAGCCCCATCAGCGCGCCGGTATTGCCGGCGCTGACGCAAGCCTGCGCTCGCCCTTCTTTTACCAGCTCCAGCGCCATGCGCATAGAGCTGCCACGGCTATTACGAATCGCCTGTGAGGGGCGTGCATCACTGGCAATAACTGACTGCGCAGGAATAATCTGCAGACGCGAACGTTGTTCAAAGTCAGCTTTTGCAAGTAATGGCGTGATTGTGTCGGGATTGCCGACTAAAAGAAGTGTGAGTTGCGAATTAGAATTCAGTGCCTGCAATGCTGCAGGCACTGTCACGGAAGGGCCAAAATCTCCCCCCATGACATCTAACGCCAGGGTTAGACGTGTCAAGGTATCGTCGCAGCCTGGTTCGGTAACTTCCCCGTTTGCACGGGGAAATCCTCACTAAGCCTAATCACGCTTTCGCGCGATTACTTAGTGATAACCTTGCGGCCGCGGTAGAAACCGTCAGCGGTGATGTGGTGACGCAGGTGTTTCTCACCAGAAGTCTTGTCTACAGACAGGCTGGTAACTGCAGTCAGCGCGTCATGGGAACGACGCATGCCACGTTTGGAACGGGTTGGTTTATTCTGTTGTACGGCCATGGACCTTACTCCTCAATTACTTACGCTTTAAGCTGGCTAATACGGCAAATGGGTTTGGTTTTTGCGCTTCATCAGGCAGTTCCCCAAAGACCATGTCCGCCTCGGACACTTCACAGTGTTCAGAATCATGCACCGGAACAACTGGCAAGGAGAGGATGATTTCATCTTCAACCAGAGCCAGAAGATCGATTTCACCGAATTCGTTAACCTCAATCGGCTCATACGCTTCCGGGAGTGCTTCAGCCTGTTCGTCAGAACGAACCGGACTGAAACAATACGTTGTGTGAACATGCTGTACAAACGGTTTCCCGCAACGCTGACACTCGAGCGTTACCGTTACCTTTGCATCACCGGTTAAAACGGCGAGACGCTGGTTGTCGATAGCGAACGACATGGAGCATTCTACATCACTGTCCACACTGACTACAGATTCGGCAATACGCTCGGCCTGATCGGAAGTATAGATACCTTCGTAATCAAGGCGTTTTTGAGCCGTACGAACCGGATCAAGAGTCAGGGGTAATTTTACCTTTTGCATAGGGCGCGCATATTAACTTTGTAACGTCATAGAGTCAAAGAAAAAGGCAACCAGAGCTGCCTTTTGCCAATTATTCGCACACATTGCGGCCTGTAGTTTAAAATGGCTGGCATCGATACGCTATATCTGGTGATAAAAATATGCCAAATCTCGTCCTTGCTTCCACTTCTCCCTACCGTCGAACGCTGCTGGAAAAGCTCGGGATCCCGTTTGAATGCGCCGCGCCGGACGTTGATGAGACGCCGCAGCCGGGTGAATCACCGCGTCATCTGGTAACGCGTCTCGCTAAGGAGAAAGCGCAATCGCTGGCCGCACGTTATCCTGCACATTTGATTATAGGCTCCGATCAGGTTTGCGTGCTGGACGGCGAAATCACCGGCAAGCCTCATACGGAGGAGAATGCCTGCCAGCAGCTTCTGCGTGCGCGGGGCACTATCGTGACCTTTTACACGGGCCTGGCGCTCTATAACTCCGCCTCTGGCCATCTGCAAACCGAATGCGAGCCGTTCGACGTGCACTTCCGCCATCTTAGCGAGCAGGAGATTATGGACTACGTGCGCCGGGAACGTCCGCTGAACTGCGCAGGAAGCTTTAAGAGTGAAGGACTGGGGATTGCGCTGTTCGACAAAATGGATGGGCGGGATCCGAACACATTGGTGGGATTGCCGCTGATTGCCTTGTGCCAGATGTTACGGCGAGAAGAGTGTAATCCGCTGATCGTGTAAGTTATGCCCAGCGGCGCTTCGCTTGCATGGGCCTACGGGTTTCGTAGGCCGGGTAAGCGCAGCGCCACCCGGCACCTAATCAGCCGCGCAGAACCTTCAGGCAGCGTTTCAACTGCTCGTCCAGCGGCGCTTCAATACGGATAACTTCCCCGGTATTCGGATGGGTAAACTTCAGCGCTGCCGCATGCAGGAACAGACGCGACAGGCCCGTACCCGCCAGTTGCTTATCGAACTCGCGATCGCCGTAGCGGTCATCAAACGCAATCGGATGGCCCGCAAACTGGGTATGCACGCGAATCTGATGGGTACGCCCCGTCACCGGGCTGCAGCGCACCAGCGTGGCAAACTCATAGCGCTCTTCAACCTTAAAGCGCGTCTCCGACGGTTTCCCTTCCTGGCTCACGCGCACAATGCGCTCGCCGCTTTGCAGAATGTTCTTCAGCAGCGGGGCCTGCACCACCTTCACGTGGGACTGCCACTGACCGCGCACCAGCGCCAGATAATCTTTCTGCATGCCCTTTTCACGCAGCTGCTCGTGCAGGGAACGCAGCGCTGAACGCTTTTTCGCTACCAGCAGCACGCCTGAGGTATCACGGTCCAGGCGGTGAACCAGTTCGAGGAAACGGGCTTCCGGACGCAGCGCACGTAACCCTTCAATCACGCCGAAGCTCAGACCGCTACCACCGTGGACCGCGGTACCCGATGGCTTATTCAGCACCAGAATATGATCGTCCTCATAAAGGATGACATCGCTCAGGGCCGCGACTTTTTGCAGTTTCGGCGAAACCACCTCTTCTTCACGTTCAGCCACGCGCACCGGTGGAATACGCACTTCATCACCGGCTTCGAGCTTATACTCAGGCTTCACGCGTTTTTTATTCACCCGCACCTCGCCCTTACGCAGGATGCGGTAAATCATACTCTTTGGCACGCCCTTCAGTTGGGTGCGCAAGAAGTTATCGATGCGTTGCCCCGCGTAGTCATCCGCGATAGCAACCATTTTTACGGCTGGAGTCTCTGTTTTCATGGTTGGCGATTCTAAATATCGTCAGCCATTAGCGCCACTCATTTTTCTATGCTTATATTTACTTTTATCCGGCCTGCGCCCCGTTTCACGCAATCGATTTGGTGGTTATTAAACCAATCACCACCTTGAGGTGAAGAAACTGTGAGTAACCGGGTGATAATTGGTAAAAGTCATCTTGCTATAACCCGGCGAGCAGTGGAATAATGGGGCTGTTTTCCGCGTTAAATCCGGGTTTTGTAAGGATGTCGACGGAATGACCAATTTTGTCTGACCGATCATCCACGCAGCAATGGCGTAAGACGTATTGATCTTTCAGGCAGTTAGCGGGCTGCGGGTTGCAGTACTTCCCGGTATAAGGATTGTTCTCTGGAGAGTTCTACCCAGGCAATTCCCCTGATAATTGCGCTGTGTTTCCGTATGAAATACAGGCAACCGACACTCTGCGCCTCTTAAGCGAGCGACAACCGTGAGGTTGGCGACGTGAACAGACACGAGGCCATCGGTTCATACCCCGGAAAGCGTCACCTTGCCCGCAGCTTTGTCGTCAATGTAAGAATAACGAGTAAGTTACGATGAAAAGAATGTTAATCAACGCAACTCAGCAAGAAGAGTTGCGTGTCGCCCTTGTGGATGGGCAGCGCCTGTACGATCTGGATATTGAAAGTCCTGGACACGAACAGAAAAAAGCGAACATTTACAAAGGTAAAATCACCCGCATTGAACCAAGCCTTGAAGCTGCATTTGTCGATTACGGTGCTGAGCGTCATGGTTTCCTCCCTCTGAAAGAAATCGCCCGCGAATATTTCCCTGCAAACTACAACGCCCATGGCCGCCCAAACATCAAAGATGTTCTGCGTGAAGGTCAGGAAGTTATCGTTCAGATTGATAAAGAAGAGCGCGGCAACAAGGGTGCCGCACTGACCACCTTTATCAGCCTGGCGGGGAGCTATCTGGTGCTGATGCCAAACAACCCGCGCGCGGGGGGCATCTCTCGCCGTATCGAAGGTGATGACCGTACCGAGCTGAAAGAAGCGCTGGCAAGCCTTGAGCTGCCGGATGGCATGGGGCTTATCGTGCGTACCGCGGGCGTGGGCAAATCTGCCGAAGCGCTGCAGTGGGACCTGAGCTTCCGTCTGAAGCACTGGGAAGCTATCCAGAAAGCCGCAGAAAGCCGCCCTGCTCCGTTCCTGATCCACCAGGAAAGCAACGTTATCGTGCGTGCCTTCCGTGATTACCTGCGTCAGGACATCGGTGAGATTCTGATCGATAACCCGAAAGTGCTTGAGCTGGCTCGCCAGCACATCGCCGCGCTGGGTCGTCCGGATTTCACCAGCAAAATTAAACTGTACACCGGTGAAATCCCGCTGTTCAGCCATTATCAGATCGAATCCCAGATCGAGTCCGCCTTCCAGCGTGAAGTGCGCCTGCCGTCCGGCGGTTCTATCGTGATCGATACCACCGAAGCGCTGACCGCTATCGACATCAACTCCGCGCGTGCAACCCGCGGCGGGGACATCGAAGAGACGGCCTTCAACACCAACCTTGAAGCCGCTGATGAAATCGCCCGCCAGCTCCGCCTGCGCGACCTGGGCGGTCTGATTGTTATCGACTTCATCGACATGACCCCTGTTCGCCACCAGCGCGCGGTTGAAAACCGCCTGCGTGAAGCGGTGCGTCAGGATCGCGCGCGTATCCAGATTAGCCACATCTCGCGCTTCGGCCTGCTGGAGATGTCCCGCCAGCGTCTGAGCCCGTCGCTGGGTGAGTCCAGCCATCACGTCTGCCCGCGCTGCTCCGGCACCGGTACCGTGCGTGATAACGAATCTCTGTCTCTCTCTATCCTGCGTCTGATTGAAGAAGAAGCGCTGAAAGAGAACACCAAAGAGGTTCACGCCATTGTGCCTGTGCCGATTGCCTCCTACCTGCTGAACGAAAAACGTGCAGCGGTCAGCGCAATCGAAGCGCGTCAGGGCGGCGTTCGCTGCATCATCGTGCCAAACGACCAGATGGAAACCCCGCACTATCACGTGCTGCGTGTCCGTAAGGGCGAAGAGACCAGCACCCTCAGCTACCTGCTGCCGAAGCTGCATGAAGAAGAGATGGCGCTGCCTTCCGATGAAGAACCTGCCGAGCGCAAACTCCCAGAGCAGCCTGCGTTAGCGACCTTCATTATGCCTGAAGCACCACCGGAAGCGGCGCTGGAAAAACCGGCAGCCAAACCGGCGGCGCAGAAACCAGAAGCAACGGCCGCGAAAGTCCAGCCGGCGCAACCGGGTCTGCTGAGCCGCTTCTTCGGCGCGCTGAAGAAGATGTTTGCGGGTGAAGAAGTTCAGCCAGAGCAGCCGAAAGAAGAACCTAAAGCAGCCAAACCTGAACGTCAGCAGGACCGTCGCAAGCGTCAGAACAACCGCCGCGATCGTAACGACCGCAGCGACCGTAACGAGCGTCGTGACAGCCGCTCAGACAATAATGAAGGCCGTGAGCAGCGCGAAGACAACCGTCGCAACCGTCGCGAGAAACAGCAGCAGAATGTTGAAGATCGTGAAATTCGCCAGCAGGCGGGCGATGAGTCTGAGAAGAGCAAACAGCGCGACGAGCAGCAGCCACGCCGCGAACGCAACCGTCGTCGTAACGAGGAGAAGCGTCAGGCGCAGCAGGAAGTTAAAAACCTGAACCGCGAAGAGCCCGCTGAGCAGCAGGACGGCGAGCAGGAAGAACGTACTCAGGTGATGCCTCGTCGTAAGCAGCGCCAGCTGGCACAGAAAGTGCGCGTTGGTGCGGCTCCGGTAGAAGAAACCACCGTAGTTGCGGCTGAAGCGGCAGAAACCGCAACAGGCACGCAGGTTGCAAAAGTTGACCTGCCAGCCGTCGTGGACAATAACGTTGAGCAGGATGAAAACGGTGAAAACCGTGACAACGCAGGTATGCCGCGTCGCTCCCGCCGTTCTCCGCGTCATCTGCGCGTGAGTGGCCAGCGTCGTCGTCGCTACCGTGACGAGCGTTATCCGACTCAGTCTCCAATGCCGTTGACCGTGGCGTGCGCGTCACCAGAAATGGCATCCGGCAAAGTCTGGATCCGTTATCCGGTCGCTCGCCTGGAGCAGGCTGTTGAAGAGCAGGCTGTGACCGAAGAGGTGATTGCTCCTGTAGCAGCGGTTGAAGACGCTGTGACCGAAGCAGCAACCGTGGTTGAACCTCAGGTTGTTGAAGCAGCAGAACCACACGCAGTGGACGTCGAAACCACCCATCCTGAAGTGATTGCCGCGCCGGTTGATGCCGCACCGCAGATTATCGCCGAAGAAGATGTCGTGGTGGCTGAGGAAGTCGCTGAAGAGGCTGAACCAGTAGCCGCAGTGGAAGAAGCCGCTGAAACCCTCGTCGAAACCACCACTGAAGAAATCGTTCAGGACGTTGAGATTCAGGTTGAACCGGTTGTTGAAGAAGCGAAAGCGCCTGAAGTGGAGCCAGAGCCGGTTAAGGTTGTTGCCGCTCCTGCGCCTGCTCACGTTGCGACAGCGCCGATGACGCGCGCTCCGGCACCAGAGTATGTGCCTGAAGCACCGCGTCACAGCGACTGGGTTCGCCCGGCGTTCAGCTTTGACGGTAAAGGTGCTGCAGGCGGCCACAGTGCAACGCATCAGGCGACTGCACCAGCGACACGTCCGCAGTCTGTCGAATAACGACGCAGAAAGTAAAAAGCCGACCTTCGGGTCGGCTTTTTTTATGGCTGCTGCACGGGCTTTCTCATCCCGGTGACCTCCGGCATGATCTGCCGCATTAGCTCCAGAAATCGCCGCAAGCGCGCCGGATAATACCGGGACCAGGGGTAAACCAGATGCACCGGTAACGCCGCCGGCTGCCACTCTGGCAGCAAATGTACCAGCCGACCTTCCCGGATATCATCCTGTACCGTCCAGCTGGATACTACCGCCACGCCAAGACCGGTGAGTGCCGTATTGCGTGCGACATACAGACTGTCAGTGCTCAGGCGTGGTGTAATTATCACGCGCGCGGTGGCGGATGATGCCTCGTGAAAAAGCTCCACATGGCGCTGGTAGAAAGAGCTGATGGCAATCCAGGGAAGCTGCTGCAAATCCTCCGGGGCGTTAACCGTCGGAAAGCGGTCCAGCAATGCCGGAGAAGCCACCACCGAGCGCGGCACTTCGGCCAGCAGCACGGACACGGTCGCCGGGTCGACTTCCATTCCCACCCGAATAGCGCAGTCAAGGTTGTCGCCCAGAAAATCAGCCGACCGATCGTTGAGCATCCACTCAATAGAAAGCTGCGGATAACGCTGCAGAAATTCGGTTAGTGGTTTCAGGAGCTGATCCTGACCAAACGCATGCGGTGCCCGCACCCGCAGCACGCCTACAGGTTCATCTTCCGTCTGCCCCACCTCATCTTCCAGCGCCAGCCAGCTGTCAATTACCCGACGGGCATGCTGATAGCAGCGCTCCCCGTCATCCGTCAGCCGCGTCGTGTGGGTGGTGCGCAACATCAGACGCACGCCCAGCATTGTCTCAAGCGACTGCAGCCGCCGGCTCACCGTAGCCTGGGTGGTGTCCAGCTGCCGTGCCGCCGCAGAAAGGGAACCCGCCTCCACAATGCGGACAAACGTCCGCATCAGCTCTACCCTGTCTATACGCTCAGCTCTTTTCATTTACTTTTCATCTATACGTTCAACGTATAAGCGTTTTACCACCGCGCCCGCTACCGCTGCAAGGCGTACTGATGAAAAATAGCCTCACACGATGAATGAGGAACGTCTTATGAACACAACAACCGCCGCCCATGCCGTAAGCCGCTGGGTAATCCTAATGCTGGCGCTCGGTGCAGGCTTCAGCGTGGCATCCATCTATTATGCCCAGCCTCTGCTGCCTCTGATGGGCGCCGACCTTCACCTGAGTATCGAAGGAATGGGCCTGGTCCCGACCCTCACCCAGGCGGGATATGCCTTAGGGATCCTGTTCCTGCTGCCGCTCGGCGATCGCCACGACCGCAGAACATTAATCCTGATAAAGAGCGCGGCCCTGGCGCTGTTCCTGCTGGGCTGTAGCCTGACCGGACAGATCCACTCCCTGCTGCTGGCAAGCCTGCTCATCGGCATGGCCGCCACCATGGCGCAGGATATTGTCCCGGCTGCGGCGATCCTTGCGCCGGAAGGCAAACAGGGGAAAACCGTGGGTACGGTGATGACCGGTCTGCTGCTGGGCATTTTGCTCTCCCGAACCGTCAGCGGCGTGGTGGGCGAAGCGTTTGGCTGGCGCGTGATGTATCAGCTGGCTGCGGGAAGTATTGCGTTTATCGGCGTGGTGATGTGGGCCGTACTCCCTCGTTTCGCCGTTCACTCCACGCTGAGCTATCCCGCTCTGCTGCGCTCGATGGAACATCTGTGGCGTCGCTATCCCGCTCTGCGCCGTGCAGCGCTGGCCCAGGGTTTTCTGTCGATAGCCTTTAGCGCCTTCTGGTCTACGCTTGCGGTCATGCTGCTGGAACGCTATCACCTCGGGAGTGCCGTCGCAGGTGGTTTTGGTATCGCAGGTGCAGCCGGTGCGTTGGCAGCCCCGCTGGCGGGCGGCCTGGCGGATAAACTGGGTGCCGGGAAAGTCACGCAGCTTGGTGCCGTCCTTGTGACCGTCTCGTTTGCCCTGATGTTCCTGATGCCCGCCCTGGGAGTTCACGGACAGCTGATTCTGATTGCCGTCTCTGCTATCGGGTTCGATCTGGGCCTGCAGTCCAGCCTGGTCGCGCACCAGAATCTGGTTTACAGCCTTGAGCCACAGGCACGGGGTCGTCTGAACGCCCTGCTCTTTACCGTGATCTTCATCGGCATGGCGTTGGGTTCCGCTTTAGGCAGCAATATTTACACGCTGGCTGGCTGGACGGGCGTGGTTGCGCTGGCAACGGTTTGCGGCATCATTGCGCTGGCAATCCGTATGATTGAAAGCGCGCGGGTCGCCTCGGCACCAGCAGAAATGGCATAAAAAAAATGCCCAATCCAGACGGATTGGGCAGTAAAACATGCCCAGTTTCAAGACATGTTCCAAGAGGTCAAGATGTTATTTGTTCAGCTGGAACAGAGACATGCCCTGCATATCGCTAAACGCTTTATAAGAAGCCTGCAGGGCCGCCTGCTGCATGGTGTAAGAGGAGATCGCTTCGTTCCAGTCGACATCAACCAGGTCGCTCATCTGCTTGGTCTGACCCAGCGCGCGGTCATCGCCCAGCGTATCGAGTTTTTCCAGCTCGTTCATCTTCGTTCCCACATCCGCAACAACCGTCAGGACATTGTTCTGAGCGTTTTTGATGCCGATTTGCGCGTTGGAAATCACCTGGCTTTGCGCGGCGGCGGCGGCCGGATCGTTCTCAATCGGCGTCTTCAACGAAGCAATGGCGGAGTCCAGGATTTTAAACATGTTGGTGTCGCCATAGCCCCCGCCCGGCAGCTCTTGCGCATTACTGGTAATGCTCTCGAAGATCTGCTGGCCGGTATGGCTGATTGCCATGTTTCGCGCCGTATCAACCTGCTGCGTAATCGCCTCAGTACCACCATTGTAGGTGCCGGTTGCGGCATCAAACGGTGCACTCTCGGTTTTGTATCCCGCAAAGATAAAGCGACCATTGCCATCCGTCGTGTTAGCCAGGTTCATCAGCTGGTCGCGGATCCCCTGGATATCGGTCGCCAGAGAGAGACGGTCGTCATCGCTTAAGGTGCCGTTTGACGCGTAGACCAGCTTCTCACGCACGCTTGATAACGCGGTGTTCACCTGGGTCAGCACGTTATCTTCCAGCGACACTTTTTGCGTGGCAAAGGTGCGCGCTAACGCGAACTGGCTGTTTTGAGACTGAGACTGTGACAGCACAATAGACTGTGAAGCCGCGATAGGATCGTCCGACGGACGATTAACGCGCTTGCCGGTGGACATTTGTTCACCGTAGCTCAGCCATCTGCTCTGGGAATCGGTGATCCCGCGCATGTTCTGTTCGTACATCATCTGGGTGCTAATACGCATTTTTCACCTCAACCTTAACGAATGTTGATAATTGCATCGAAGAGCGTACTGGCAGTCTGAAGCACCTGCGCGTTGGCGAGGTAATACTGCTGATAACGCTGCAGGTTGCCATACTCTTCGTCGAGGTTTACCCCAGAGATGGTCTGCTGCTGCTTAATTAACTGCGTTTCCACATTGGCTTTCGTCTGGCTACTGACTTTCAGTGAAGCGGTGGTGCTCCCTACGGTGCTCACCAGTGAGGCATAGGCATCGTTAAAGGTTTTGTTCCCGCCAACCACTTTGCTGTTTTGCAGATCGAGCATTTTCTGCCCGTTGCGGTTGTCGCTCTCACCGCCGTTCTGCACCGCGGCCATGGCCAGTTTGGATTCGTCACTGATGGACAGTTCCATGTTCATGATGACGTCAGAGACGGGCTTCACGGTAAAGCTGTCTTTGGCGTTGGCCGAACCGCTGACGTTCACGTTAAGACCGTCAAACGACAGATTGCCGCTGGCATCCGGGCTCATGGTAAAGCTGGTCTTGTCCGACGTGCGGGTGATGGTCCAGTCGGTGCCGTTAAACTGCAGCTTATAGTCCGTTGCCTGAACTTTGGTGCTGTCCGCAACGGTGGCATTGACGACCGCCGTGCCGCTATTTTTGCTGTTGGAAAGCACAGCCGGAGAACCGAAGCCGAACAGCTTGCCGCCCGCATCGCCGTTGGCATCAAAGCCGGCCTCATGCTGCTTGTTCATCGCGTCAGCAAACGCCAGCGCCATCTGGTTCAGGTTATTACGAGCCTTATCCAGATCTTCCGCGCGGAAGGTCAGCAAACCGCCTAACGAGCCGGTGGTGATCATCTTTTCCGGGATCTCGACATTACCCGCAACTTCATCGACGTAGGCGATAGTGGTGCGGGAAGGATCGGCGCTGGACTTCACGGCAGCCAGCTGGTTAGCTTTGCTGCCCTGCACCAGGCTGTAGCCGTTGCCGAAAGAGATGTTAAACGTGCCGCTATCCTGAACCGAAACTTCCACACCCACGATTTTGTTCAGCTCGTTGACGAGCTGATCGCGCTGGTCGAGCAGATCGTTAGGCGATGCGCCCGCGCCGACGCCGGTGAGGCGGGAAATCTGATCGTTCAGATTGGCAATCTGTTTGGCATAGTTGTTGATCTGCGAAACGCTGGTTCCGATCGCCGTATTCACCTGCGTATCCTGATCGCGGAGATACTGATCGTTGGTTTTGAACTGATTGACCAGGCCGCCCGCTTTTCCCAACACCGTCTGACGCGCAGCCGGGTCTTCCGCGTTGCTCACCAGCGTTTGCAGGCTCTTAAAGAAATCCTGCAGGGTGGTGGAAAGCGAGTTGGTGGTATCGGAGAGCACATCGTCAATTTTTGACATCTGCTGATAGCGCGTGGTCAGGCCGCTGCTCTGGGTCTGCGCGGCGCGCAGCTGGTTGGTGATGAAAGCGTCATATTCACGCTGGACACCGGAGACATACACCCCGTTACCCACCCAGCCACCGCCGGTCAGCGTGCTGTTAGATGCACCCAGCACCGTCGTCTGGCGGGTGTAACCTGCCACGTTATAGCTTGAAATATTATTACTGACGGTATTGAGTGCCGACTGTGCGGCACTGAGGCCACTCATGGCGCTGTTAATCAAACTGGACATGGGGGTTCCTTTTATACGTTCAGACACGAGTCCTGATGAAGGTTATCGGCAACCTCCACCGGGACTTGAGAACTTTCAGAACAGATTTTCGATATCTGTGCTATAGGCTTTGCTGACCTTCTCGCCCATCGATTTCAGCTGCTGGATCATGCTGGTAAGCTTGCGCGCGTAGTTCGGGTCGGTCGCGTAGCCCGCGTTTTGCAGGGCCTGAGCGCCCTGCTCCGCCGTTGCCGCCTGCGTAACGGCGGTATAACGCGGATTTCGGCTCAGCAGACCCACATAGTCAGACAACGCTTCCAGATAAGAGCTGTAAACGCGGAATTTGGCTTTCACCTTCACCGCCGCGCCGTTCTCGTATTCCGTAGTCGTGATCTCGGTGGTCGGCCCCTTCCAGCTGGAGGTGGCCTTCACGCCGAAGATGTTGAAGCTCGGGTCGCCGTTTTCCTTGCGGATCTGGCGCTGGCCCCAGCCCGACTCCAGCGCGGCCTGGGCCAGAATCAGGTGGTGAGGCACGCCGCTCTGTTCACTGGCAAGCCGTGCCGGCAGAGAAAGCTGCGCCAGGAAGTCTTTGCTGTCACCGGAGAGCGCCTCGTCGCCGCTGCCCGTTGCCTTCGGTATCGCTTTACGCACCATCTGCGTCAGCGCCTGGTTCTGATAACTGGTCACCGTTTCAAGGTCGAACTTCATCGGCACCTGCGGCGGCTGCTCTTCTGGCTGAACACCCTGTGCGGCAGCGGTCTGTTTGACAATCATGTCAGCCAGACCGAGGCCTTTACCAGCGGTCATCTGCTGCGCAATCTGCTGGTCATACATGCTGGTGTAGAGACGCGTTGAATCGCTGCTGAACATCCCGTCTTTCGGCAGGGTTTCGCGCATGCTCTTCAGCATCATCTGTACAAACATCCCTTCCACCTGGCGAGCAACCGGGCGGATATTCGCCGCCGGGTCTTTACCTGCTTTGGCTTTCAGTTCGTTGAGCGACTGGGCGTCCCAGGCGGCACTGGTCAACAGTTTGCTATCGGTCAGCATCAGATGATTTCCAGTTTGGCGCGCAGGCAGCCCGCGCTTTGCATCGATTGCAGAATGGACATCAGATCCATCGGCGTCGCGCCCAGGGCGTTCAGGGCACGCACCACGCTGTTCAGGTTGGCGCTGGAGCGCACGCTCTGCAGGGAACCGCCGCTCTGGCGTAAATCAATCTGCGTTTGCGGCGTCACTACCGTCTGGCCGCCACCAAACGGTGTATCCGGCTGGCTGACGTTGGCGGAACGGTTAACCGTCACCGACAGGTTACCCTGCGCCACGGCACAGCTATCCAGCGACACTTCCCGGTTCATCACCACGGAGCCCGTACGGGAGTTGATGATCACTTTGGCATCCTGCACCGGCACGTTCACTTCCAGATTCTGGATATCCGCCAGCATGCGCACCTGGTTGCTGCTGCCGGTGGAGGTGCGGATCTGCACGGTACGCGCATCCAGTGCCGTGGCATTGCCATAGCTGCGGTTGATGGTGTCGGCAATCTGCTGCGCCATCGTGAAGTCTTCATTATTCAGCTGCAGGTTGATGGTGTTACCCGCGCCAAACTGGGTCGGCAGTTCACGCTCGATGATCGCACCGTTGGTGATGCGCCCGCCGTTCAGCTGGTTCACCTGTACGCTGCTTCCACCAGCGGATGCGCCTGCCCCGCCGACCAGGATGTTCCCCTGCGCCAGCGCGTAGACCTGGCTGTCGACGCCTTTCAGCGGGGTCATCAGCAGCGTACCGCCGCGCAGGCTTTTGGCGTTACCCATTGAGGAGACCACCACGTCAATGGTCTGCCCCTGGCGCGCAAACGCCGGGTATGAGGCAGTGACCATTACCGCGGCCACGTTTTTCAGCTGCATGTTTGTTCCCGCTGGCACGGTAATGCCGAGCTGGGAAAGCATGTTGTTTAAGCTTTGGGTGGTAAACGGCGTCTGGGTGGTCTGGTCACCGGTACCGTCCAGCCCCACCACCAGGCCATAGCCAATCAGCGAGTTCCCGCGGACGCCCTGAACGCTGGTGAGATCGCGAATGCGGTCGGCCTGGGCAAACGTTGCGACAAGAACCAGCGCCGCGGCGAAGATCGATTTAAACATGGGTCACCTCGCTTACATCGGCGATAAATTAAGGAAGAAGCGCTGCAGCCAACCCATATTCTGCGCTTCATTAATGTAGCCGTTACCGACGTACTCAATGCGCGCATCCGCCACCTGGGTGGACGGAACGGTGTTGGTGCCGCTGATGGTGCGTGGATTCACCACGCCCGAGAAGCGAATGAATTCAGTGCCCTGGTTAATGGCGATCTGTTTTTCACCCACGACGTGTAAATTGCCGTTAACCAGCACCTGGTCAACCGTGACCGTCAGCGTACCGCTGAAGGTGTTGCTGGCGTTCGCGCCACCTTTACCGTTAAAGGTGTTGCCGCCGGAGGCCTCAACATCCGCACGGGCATTGCCGAACAGGCCCTGCAGATAGCGTGGAACGGTGTCAAAGCCAAAATTGGTTTTGCCATCGCGGCTGGCGTTCGCCGACGAGCTCTTGCTCGCGCTGACGTTTTCCTGCAGCACAATGGTCAATGTATCGCCGACATTACGCGGGCGGCGATCTTCAAACAGCGGCTGATAGCCGTAGTTAATCGGCTGCGCGGTCTGGAAAATGGAGCCGTTTACAACTGGCGCAGGGCCAGGAACGGGTTGGGCAGTCGTCGCACCCTGGACCAATGGTTTAGACGGGATCAAAGCGCACCCGCTGAGGGTGACGGCCAGAACAGTCAGTATCGGATAACGAAACGCCGCGTTTTTTTGCATTGCCTTCATCTTCGAAAACAGGGAGCCGGTGCGGGGTTTACCGCACCGGGCTACACCTTAGAGTTGCGTCAGTTTCTGCAGCATCTGATCGGTCGTCGAGACTGCTTTACTGTTAATTTCATACGCGCGCTGGACCTGGATCATATTCACCAGCTCTTCCGCCACGTTCACGTTGGAGGTTTCGACATACCCCTGATACAGCAGACCGGCACCGTTCAGGCCTGGCGTACTTTCATTTGGCGTGCCGGAGGATTGCGTTTCGGTGTAGAGGTTCTCACCAATGCTTTCCAGACCGGTATCGTTCATGAAGGTGGTCAGGTTGAGCTGTCCGACCTGGACCGGCGCGGCCTGCCCCTGCTGGGTCACGCTCACGATGCCGTCACGGCCGATGGTAATGCTCAGGGCGTTCGCCGGAATGGTGATCGCAGGCTGAACCTGGAAACCGCCCGCCGTCACCAGCTGACCGTTCTGATCGACCTGGAAGGAACCGTCACGGGTGTAGGCAGAGGTCCCGTCAGGCAGCTGCACCTGGAAGAAGCCCTGGCCTTTGATCGCCACGTCTTTGCTGTTGTTGGTCTGAGACAGGTTGCCCTGGCTGTGCAGACGCTCGGTCGCCACCGGGCGAACGCCGGTACCGATCTGCAGGCCTGACGGCAGCGTCGTCTGTTCAGAAGACTGCGCGCCCGGCTGGCGGATGGTTTGATAAAGCAAATCTTCGAAAACGGCGCGCTGACGCTTGAAACCATTGGTGCTCACGTTTGCCAGGTTGTTGGCAATCACATCCATGTTGGTTTGCTGCGCGTCCAGGCCAGTTTTCGCGATCCATAAAGAACTGATCATAAAGAGTCCTGTTAACTCATCGACAGAAGTTGGTTAGCCTTGCCCGCGTTTTCGTCCACGCTGCTGATAATTTTCATCTGCATTTCAAAACGACGGGCGCTGGCGATCATGTCGCTCATAGCGGCTACCGGCTTAACGTTGCTGCCTTCCAGAACGCCGGACATCACGCGGATGCTCGGATCGGCCTGTAATGTGGCACCACGGGTAGCCTGAGCTGCCTGGGTCAGACGGAACATACCGTCGTCGCCGCGCTGCACCTCTTTGCCTTCCGCTTTGACCAGCTTCAGACGCCCGACGGGGGCAACGGTGTTGGCAGGATCGCCCGGGTTCAGCGCCGAGATGGTGCCGTCCGCGGCGATGGTCAGCTCAGAGCCTTCCGGCACGGTCAGCGGGCCCGCTTCACCCATCACCGGATGCCCCTGAATCGTCAGCTGGCCGGTCGCGCTGACCTGGATATTCCCGTTACGGGTATAGCCTTCGCCACCGTCCGCCGTTTGCACCGCCAGCCAACCGTCCTGCTGCAGAGCAACGTCCAGCGGGCGTGAGGTGTAATCCATCTGCCCTGGCGTCATGTCTGCGCCCGGGGTGGATGCCGCCACCAGCGTACGGGTCGGCAGGGAGAGCCCTTCCACCGGCACTGCGCGCAGCGCATTCAGCTGCGCGCGAAAGCCCGGCGTAGAGGCATTTGCCAGGTTGCTGGCGGTAACGGCCTGCTGGCTGAGCGTCTGACTTGCCGCGCCCATCGCGGTATATATTGCGTGATCCATTGCGCTTTCCTGTTAGCCGCTTAACGCAGGTTAACCAGCGTGTTGAGGATCTGATCCTGGGTCTTGATGGTCTGCGCATTCGACTGATAGTTACGCTGCGCGACAATCATGTTCACCAGTTCTTTACTCAGGTCCACGTTAGAGGCTTCCAGCGCGCCGTTGGTCAGCGTGCCGAAGTTACCGGAGCCCGCGGTGCCCAGCAGGGCAACACCGGAAGACTGCGTGGCAGACCAGACGTTATCCCCTTCGGACTTCAGGCCTTCGTTGTTGGCGAAGTTTGCCAGCACGATCTGGCCCAGCACCTGAGTCTGCTCGTTGGAGTAGTTCCCGACGACGGTGCCGTCATCGTTGATCTGATAGCTGACCAGGTCGCCCGGCTTGAAGCCGTTCTGGTTGGTCGCCACGATATTGTTTGCACCGGTGTTCTGCTGCATGGAGTTAGCAAAACTCATCGCGAAGGTCGCCGGGTCCGCACCTGGGATAGTCGCGGTAGTGATGTTGATGTTTCCACCCCCGATCAACGTACCGTTATTATCGAAGGTCAAGGTCGTGGCCACTGCCGCCGCGCTGCCTGCCACGCTGCCGTCCTGGGCATACACTTTCCAGGAGTTCGCCGGGGTTGCATCTTTGACGTAAAACAGGTTCATGTTGTGCGCATTACCCTGGCTATCAAAGACGGTTACCGTACCTTTTTTGTTGTAGGTGTCCGGGTTGGCCGGATCGAAGGCGGCGGTTGGTGCAGCATCGGTGGAGTTGAGGTTAATCTGCTGGGAAGCCGTTGTGGTGGACTTCGCGGCCATCAGCGTGGTCGGGATATTAATCGCCTGTGGATTCGCACCGGTCTGAACCGTTGATGGTGTTCCGGCAACCGGATACCCCGTTAATTGCATCCCCTGCATGTTCACCAGGTTACGGTTTTCGTCCAGCTTGAACTGGCCGTTACGGCTGTAGAACACCGAGCCGTTTGCATCGACCATACGGAAGAAACCGTTCTGGCTGATGGCAACGTCCAGGCCACGACCGGTGTTGGTGGTGGTACCGTCGGTAAAGTCCTGAGTGATGCCCGCAACTTTTACGCCCAGACCCACTTTGGAACCGGCAAACATATCTGCAAAAGACGCAGAACCGGATTTGAAACCATAGGTCGCGGAGTTGGCGATGTTGTTGCCAATGACGTCCAGGTTGGTGGCCGCAGCATTCAGGCCGCTGACCGCTTGAGAAAAGGCCATGACTTACTCCTGATAAGTGTTAAGGCTTAGATAATCTGCCGAACTTCGTCGAGTGTGGTGGTACCGGAGGTACCCAAATCCAGTTTGTTGCCGTCGCCCCCTTTAATCACGCCCTGAACCAGCGCGAACTGCAGCGGCTGCGCCACCAGTTGGGTCGTCCCGTTGCTGGCGCTAATCGCAACTTTGTAGGAGCCATTTGGTGCTTTCGTGCCGTCGGTCAGGCTGCCGTCCCAGGTAAAGGTGTGAACGCCCGCTTTCAGCTCGCCGATGTCGATGGTGCGAACCACGGCGCCGGTTGAATCGGTGATCGTCGCCGTCACTTTGTCAGCCGCCTGCTGCAATTCAACGCCGAACGGCGTAGTGGTGGTGGTCGATGTACCGTCGGTGGTGCTGGTGCCCGCCAGGATCGTGGTCCCCGGGATCATCACGCCGTGACCAATCAGGCTTGCCGCCTGCAGGGACTGAGCGCTGTTAATCTGACCGGAGACGGAACCGAGGGTGGTGTTCAGTTTCTCAATGCCGCTCACGGTACTGATCTGCGCAAGCTGCGTGGTCAGTTCATTGTTCTGCATTGGGTTAGTCGGATCCTGGTTCTTAAGCTGCGCCACCAGCAGCGTCAGAAAACTGCTCTGCAAATCGGAGGCATTGCTTCCCGTCAGGGAGCTGGAGCTTGTCGAACTTTTGGTGTTGTTAACACCCGTGTTCGTCGGATCATTCACATTTACGGCGATGGACATGCATGTCTCCTTTACTGGCCGAGAGTGAGTGTTTTGAGCATCATGCTCTTCACGGTATTAAGCACTTCGACGTTCGCTTGGTAGCTACGGGACGCCGACATGGAGTTCACCATCTCGCCTACCACATCCACGTTTGGCATCTTCACGTATCCGTTAGCGTCCGCGAGCGGGTTACCTGGCTCATACACCAGCTTGTCCGGCGCCTGGCTCTCAACCACGTCAGACACCTTCACGCCGCCCGTCGCCGCGCCTGGCGCAGCGTCGACCTGAAACACAACCTGTTTGGCACGATAAGGCTGTCCGTCAGGTCCGGTCACGCTGTCGGCGTTCGCCAGGTTACTGGCGGCCACGTTCAGACGTTTGGACTGGGCAGTTAGCGCCGAGCCGGCGATATCAAAAATATTCAGCAAGGCCATTTATCAGTTGCCCCCTTGCAGGACGTTCATCATGCCTTTGATTTGTCCGCCGAGTACGGTCAGGCCCGTCTGGTATTTCAGGCTGTTATCGGCAAACTGCGTACGCTCCCGGTCCATATCCACGGTGTTACCGTCGAGTGAAGGCTGGTCAGGGATGCGATAAAGTAAATCGGTCGCTGGCGCGGTCATCGCCTGAGCGGGAATATGGCGAGAGGATGTCATGGCGAGTGCAACACCGGTTCCTTCGGCACGTCCACGCTCCATCACCTTTTTGAGCTCACTGGAAAAATCAATATCGCGCGCCTGATACCCGGGCGTATCGGCGTTAGCGATGTTGGCGGCTAAAATCTCCTGCCGCTGGGCGCGTAAATTGAGCGCTTCCTGCTGAAAACGTAACGCGGCGTCGAGTTTATCGAGCATGTCTCCTCCGCTGATGGCAAAATTTCAGTTCACAGCTTAAATCTCACCCGGTCTCCCCTATCGACGGAATAAGCACAAAATGCGTCGCTATTTATTCCGTTGATGCAAAACCACTGCAGGTAGAATTCATCCAACTCTGGAAACGGTGGAACTTGCGATGCAAACGTTAAAACGTGGCCTGATGGCAACTTTCTTGCTGTTTAGCCCTCTGGTGAATGCCGGGGATTTACAGGATGCGCTGACGAATTTTTTTGCCCAGAAGCTGGCAGGCTTTAGCGATGACGTTAACGTGACCATACGCACGCCGCCGAATCTGTATCCGACCTGCGAGCAACCGTCATTCAGCGTGACGGGGACCACGAAGCTGTGGGGCAATGTGAACGTCCTGGCACGCTGCGCCAACGAAAAACGCTATTTACAGGTTGCAGTTCAGGCGACGGGCAATTATGTTGTCGCCGCCGTCCCCATTGTGCGTGGCAGCGCGCTGCAGGCAAACAGCGTGACGTTAAAGCGCGGGCGTCTGGATCAGCTCCCGCCGCGGACAATGCTGGACATTAACCAGGCACAGGACGCCGTCAGCCTGCGCGATGTTGCGCCGGGCCAGCCTATTCAGCTCTCCATGCTGCGCCAGGCGTGGCGTGTCAAAGCGGGACAGCAGGTGATGGTCGTTGCCAACGGAGACGGCTTTAGCATCAACAGTGAAGGGAAAGCGTTAAACAATGCCGCGGTAGCGCAAAACGCCCGCGTCAGAATGTCCTCAGGCCAGGTGGTGAGCGGAACCGTCGATTCTGATGGGAATATTCTGATTAACCTATAATCTTTTTAAAGATTTCGCGGCGCGTGCCGATAAATATTCCACTAATGATGATGTCAGGCGCAAACGCCGCGAACCCTCGATGAGGACAACACTATGAGCATTGATCGTACATCAGCCCTGAAGCCGGTAAGCGCTGTACAGCCTCGCGAAACGAACGACGCTACCCCTCAGAAAACGCGTCTGGAAAAACCGTCAACGTCTAACAGCACCAGCGTGACCCTGAGCGATGCCCAGGCAAAACTGATGCAGCCAGGCAGCAACGATATCAATATGGAACGTGTTGAAGCGCTGAAAACAGCTATTCGCAACGGTGAGCTGAAAATGGACACCAGCAAAATTGCTGATGCCCTGATTCAGGAAGCACAGAGTTTCTTACAGAGTAACTAACCGTATGAGTCGACTGTCAGAAATACTGGATCAAATGACGGTTGTCCTGAACGACCTGAAAACGGTAATGGATGCTGAACAACAGCATCTCTCTTCCGGTCACATTAACGGCAGCGCGCTGCAGCGTATTACTGAAGATAAGAGTTCGCTGCTGGCCACGCTGGATTATCTGGAGCAGCAGCGCCGCGCCGAGCAGGACTCGAAGCGCAGCGCCAATGACGATATTGCCGAGCGCTGGCAGACCATTACCGAAAAAACCCAGCATCTGCGCGATCTCAACCAGCATAACGGCTGGCTGCTTGAAGGCCAGATAGAGCGTAATCAGCAGGCGCTTGAGGTGCTGAAGCCGCATAAAGAAACCGGACTGTACGGCGCGGATGGTCAGACGGCGACGGCACGTATTGCGGGTGTAAAAAAGATTTCGATTTGAGGCGTAAGCGACAAATCTTGCAGTGGGGAGCACCCTGAGGTGAACTCCCCTTTTGGCGTTTATGCCGTCCGGCGGGTAAACTCTTTCACTTTGAAGCCCAGCACGGCGAGCGTGGCAAAATACGCTACCACCCCAACGCCCACCACGGCCATCAGCCGCATCAGACGATAAGGCATCGTGCCCAAAGACCATTCCGGCATGATGTACATCATCCCGATGAGTGCCGCAGACATCACCAGCACCGCCACGACCAAACGCACGAGGAAACTTGCCCACCCCGGCTGCGGCGTAAAGATATCCTGCTTGCGCAGCTGCCAGTAAAGCAGCCCGGCATTCAGACAGGCCGCCAGACCAATAGACAGCGACAGGCCGGCATGCTTCAGCGGGCCGATAAATGCCAGGTTCATCAGCTGCGTCATAATCAGCGTTACAATGGCAATTTTCACCGGCGTTTTAATGTCCTGACGTGAATAGAACCCCGGTGCCAGCACTTTGACGACAATCAGCCCCATCAATCCCACCGAGTAAGCGACCAGCGCGCGCTGGGTCATCGCGGCGTCAAACGCGGTGAATTTCCCGTACTGGAACAGCGACACCGTCAGCGGCTTGGCGAGGATCCCCAGCGCTACCGCGCTTGGCAGGGCCAGCAGGAAGCAGAGACGCAGGCCCCAGTCCATCAGGCGGCAGTATTCGTCATGGTTGCCGCTGGCAAAGCTTTTCGACAGCGACGGCAGCAGGATGGTCCCCAGCGCCACGCCCAGCACGCCGGACGGGAACTCCATCAGGCGGTCAGCGTAGTACATCCACGAGACGGAACCCGACACCAGGAAAGAGGCAAAAATGGTGTTGATAATCAGCGAGATCTGGCTGACGGAGACGCCAAGAATGGCGGGCCCCATCTGCTTGATAACGCGCATCGCCCCGGCATCTTTCAGGTTGATACGCGGCAGCACCAGCATGCCGATTTTTTTCAGGTGCGGCAGCTGGTACGCCAGCTGCAGCACGCCGCCCACGGTGACCGCCCAGGCCAGGGCCAGCACCGGCGGGTTGAAGTGCGGCGCGGCGAACAGCGCAAAACCGATCATGCTGACGTTGAGAAACGTCGGCGCAAACGCCGGAACGGAGAAGCGGTTCCAGGTGTTCAGGATCGCCCCCACCAGCGAGGCCAGCGAGATCAGCAGAATATAGGGGAAGGTAATGCGCAGAAGCTGCGAGGTCAGAGCAAATTTATCCGCCGTGTCGGCAAAGCCGGGCGCGGTCACCATAATGACCCAGGGCGCGGCCAGCATACCGACTACCGTCACCACGGCCAGCGCCAGCGTCAGCAACCCGGAGACATAAGAGACAAACACGCGCGTCGCGTCTTCACCCTGCTTGCTTTTATATTCCGCCAGAATGGGCACAAACGCCTGGGAGAACGCCCCTTCAGCAAAAATGCGACGCAGCAGGTTCGGCAGTTTGAACGCCACGAAAAAGGCGTCCGTTGCCATCCCTGCACCAAAGAC
The DNA here is from genome assembly GCF_052044815.1 of Enterobacter sp. 22499. NCBI lineage: Bacteria > Pseudomonadati > Pseudomonadota > Gammaproteobacteria > Enterobacterales > Enterobacteriaceae > Enterobacter > Enterobacter sp. 22499. Next base: position 770,496 of record NZ_JBQENR010000001.1, read on the forward strand.
CCTTGCCACAATGGCATCGCGCGCAAAACCGAGAACGCGAGAGAACATGGTCATCGAGCTGACGGCCGCCAGCGATTTTAATAAGTTCATTAACGTGAATTTCCAGAACCATACGGATTTATAGACCGGGAAAGCACAAGCGCCACCCGGCAAAGCCAACAAGCGGCGCTTAGTCTAACCCGATTTCAACGAATTACTATCCGCATATGTTACAGCGAGTTATTCACTCATGGCCTCGCGCCAGAGCCGTTCCACAATGCGCTGAGCCAGAATGGCCTGCTCGCCGGACGTTTCAGGAACCGTCTGATTTTGCACGCAGGTGATAAAGTGGCGGGCACATCCTGCGAAACCTCGTTGCTCCAGAGTGCTTTGCCAGCCGGGGACCGGCTGCATCACCACGCCGCCGCCCTTCTCTTCCCGCCATTCACGCATGTCGGTAACGTCGTACAGCGCGCCGTCGGTTACCGCCTGCACGGATTCCCGCTGGCTGCCCGCGCGGCGGTGCATGCTGGTGGTGACCTGAAGATGCTCAACGGCAAAATGGTGTTCCGCATACACCATCTGCCCCTGTTCGTTGGTGACAAGAGTGCCGCTTTTCAGCAGCGCTTCGCCGTTAGCCAGCCACAGCGCGGTGTCCACCACGTGGAGGTAGTCATCGAGAAGGGTAAAGCGCAGATCGTTTGGTCCCACGCTGTCGGTGCGGTGCTTATCCATGCGCAGCGAGGCCATATTGCCGGACTGCGCCTTCAGCTGCTGGTAAAGCGGCGCGAAGCGGCGGTTGAAACCGACCATCAGCGTCAGTTTTTTACGTGCCGCCAGCTCAATCAGCCGTTCAGCGTCCTGAACATTTTCCGCCAGCGGTTTATCCACGCAGACGTGAACCCCCGCATTGAGCAACTCGCTCACCACCTGATAGTGGGTTGCCGTTGAGGTATGCACAAAGACCGCATCGCAATCGCGGGCCAGATCCTGGAGCGATGCCGCATACGGGATACGCCAGGTTTCACAGATACGTTCTGCCTTTTCTCGGGTGGGTGACCATGCCCCTTGCAGCGTCCAGTCAGACGCAGCGCCCAATACGGGCAGCCAGGCTTTCTGCGCAATACCGCCCAGCCCCACCACGCCAATGCGTAATTTTTTCACCGTTAGTCTCCCAAATGTGCCAGCAGTGCATCCAGACGCTGTTTCAGCCCGGCCACCTCGTCTTCCAGCGCCTCTACGCGCGCGGCAAGGTCGTCACGGGTTGCAGGGCTCGATTCCGTCGCCACGCTTGCGGCGTCAACGTCGCCGCTGAAGAGATGCATGTAGCGGCTCTCACGTTTACCCGGCTCGCGCGCCAGGCGCACCACGAAAGGGCCATCCTCACGCGCGGCCAGCCCTTCCAGGGTCTGCTCGACTTCCTGCATGTCGCTGAACTCATGCATTCGGGAAGCGCGCGTTCGCAGTTCCCCCGGCGTTTGCGCCCCGCGCAGCAGCAGCGTGGTAATAACCGCCACTTCCGCGCTGTTCAGCTTCAGATCGCCAAATTCGGAGTTACAGAAGCGCTGCTCGTATTTGGTCACGCGGTTGCCGAAGCCGCTGACGGTGCGCAAATAGTGGCGCTTCACCAGCGCATCCAGCACGTCCTGAACCTCATGCTCGCTGAGATTCATCACCGGCTCGCGGTTGGTCTTCTGGTTGCAGGCCATGGTCACGGCGTTAACAGAGAGCGGATACTGCTCCGGCGTGGTGACCTGTTTTTCGAGTAAGCACCCAATCACGCGCGCTTCCGTACCGTTTAGCTGATACTTCATCTTTTCTCCTTAACGACCTGCGGTCCAGTCACGGGTGGTTAATGCCGTCAGAACGTGGTCGCGCCACTCTCCGTCTATCAGCAGATAGTCTTTGGCATAACCCTCTTTCTCAAACCCTAAACGCGCCAGCAAATTCCCGCTGCGCTGATTATGCGGCATGTAGTTCGCCATAATGCGATGGATATGCTGCGTGCGTTGCATATAGCGGATGGCTACCGTTAACGCCTCGTACATCAGTCCCTGCCCCTGCCATTTCTGGCCGATGGAATAGCCAAGGTAGCAGGCGTGAAACGATCCCCGCACCACGTTTGAAAAATTGGCGATCCCGATAATCTCTTTCTCTTCTGGATCCAGCAGCGCGAAATAAAACGCGCTGCCCTGCTTATGAAATTCAGCGATCATGCTGAGGCGTGCCTGCCAGCCGGAGGGGTAACAATGGCTCTCATCCCGAACGGGTTCCCAGGGTTTTAAAAACTGGCGATTCTCGGCGTAATAATCCGCCAGACGCCAGGCATCACGCTCATGCACAAGACGAACGACCAGCCTGTCCGTTGTCAGACGCACTTTTGGCACATTACTGCGATAGCCAAACATCAATACCACTCCTTCCCGTCACTTCAGCTTACCCATTAGCTTTACTATACCTGCGCCCGTGCCGTCTGTGAAAACAGTGACATACCATTTTGACCTCTTTTCACATTTTTCGATGAGAACTCTCTATCAAAGCACCGTTTTGATAAAAAAATATTGTCGCGCCCGGGGGTGGGAAAAAACGCGGCGACACCGCAGAATGTTAGCGTGCTCACCTTCTTATTTTCCCTGGAGGGAAAATGTCCCGCGTATCACAGGCCAGGAGCCTGGGTAAATATTTCCTGCTCGTCGATAACATGCTGGTCGTGCTCGGCTTTTTTGTCGTGTTCCCCCTCATCTCGATCCGCTTTGTCGATCAAATGGGCTGGGCGGCATTAATGGTTGGGATTGCCCTGGGGTTACGCCAGTTTGTCCAGCAGGGGCTGGGCGTCTTTGGCGGGGCTATTGCCGACCGCTTTGGCGCTAAACCGATGATCGTGACCGGGATGCTGCTCCGCGCGGCAGGCTTTGCCACGATGGCGGTTGCCCAGGAGCCCTGGCTGCTGTGGTTCTCCTGCTTTCTCTCCGGTATCGGTGGCACGCTGTTTGACCCGCCACGCACCGCGCTGGTGGTAAAGCTGATTCGTCCACAGCACCGCGGCCGCTTCTTCTCCATTCTGATGATGCAGGACAGCGCCGGGGCGGTTGTTGGCGCCCTGCTGGGCAGCTGGCTGCTGCAGTACGATTTCCGTCTGGTTTGCGCGGCCGGGGCGGTGCTGTTTATTCTTTGCGCCCTGTTTAACGGCCTCTACCTTCCGGCCTGGAAGCTGTCGACGGTAAAAGCCCCGGTGCGGGAGGGGCTAGGACGCGTCCTGCGCGACAGGCGTTTTGTCACCTACGTGTTGACCCTGACCGGCTATTACATGCTCGCCGTACAGGTGATGCTGATGCTGCCAATCATGGTGAACGATATTGCGGGCACGCCTGCTGCCGTAAAATGGATGTACGCCATTGAAGCCTGTCTGTCATTAACGCTGCTTTATCCGATTGCCCGCTGGAGTGAACGGCGTTTTCGCCTGGAGCATCGCCTGATGGCCGGGCTGTTTCTGATGACGCTGAGCATGATGCCGATCGGTCTGGTAAACACGCTTCAGCAGCTTTTTACGCTGATCTGCACCTTCTATATCGGCTCCATCATCGCCGAGCCCGCCCGCGAAACGCTGAGCGCCTCGCTTGCTGATGCGCGTGCGCGCGGCAGCTATATGGGCTTCAGCCGCCTGGGTCTGGCCTTTGGCGGTGCGCTGGGTTACGCCGGCGGCGGCTGGCTGTTCGATGCCGGCAAAGCGCTTAACCAGCCGGAACTTCCCTGGATGATGCTCGGCGTGGTAGGCATCATGACGCTTCTCGCCCTGTGGTGGCAGTTCAGCCAGAAGCGCAGCGCGAGCGGCATGCTCGAGCCTGGCGCGTAGCCTTTCCCTCGGGCGGGAGCCTCTCCCGCCCCACTTCTCAGTTTTTTCTGCTGGTTTCTGCCCATTCACGCTGACATACTGGCGTAACAGGACAGAAGCGCCGATTTTTCGTTGAGGAGCACTATGAAGAAAATTGTCTTAGCCGCGGCATTCGTTGTCAGCGGTCTGCTGGTGGGCTGTAACCAGCTTACGCAATATACCGTCAGTGAGCAGGAAATTAATCAGGCGCTGGAAAAACATAACAATTTCTCTAAAGACATTGGCGTGCCGGGGCTGGCCGATGCCCACATCGTTCTCACCAATCTCACCAGCCAGATTGGTCGCGAAGAGCCGAATAAAGTCACTCTCGCAGGCGATGCCGCGCTTGATATGACGTCCCTTTTTGGCAATCAGAAAGCCAACATCAAGCTCAAGCTGAAGGCGCTCCCCGTTTTCAACAAAGAGAAAGGAGCGATATTCCTGCAGGAGATGGAAGTGGTCGATGCGCAGGTTTCGCCGGACAAAATGGCGCCGGTACTGCAAACCCTGATGCCCTATCTGAACCAGTCGCTGCGAAACTACTTTAACCAGCAGCCGGCGTACGTCTTAAGCGAAGACAACAGCAAGGGTGAAGCCCTCGCGAAGAAATACGCAAAAGGGATAGAGGTGAAACCGGGAGAGATCGTTATTCCTTTCACCGATTAACCTGAAGGGCGCTGCGGCGCCCTTTTTTTTACGGAAAAGTGTGCAAACGAAAACGTTTCCGCTTATGATTTGTGTCCGGCAAAAACAGCCATCCTTATGACTGATTCCTGACAAGCCGGAGCTTCCATGACTGCACAACCCCAGGTTCTTAAAATCCGCCGCCCAGACGACTGGCATATCCATCTGCGCGATGGCGATATGCTGAAAACCGTCGTGCCCTATACCAGTGAAATTTATGGCCGCGCGATTGTCATGCCAAACCTGGTTCCGCCAGTCACCACCGTCGATGCCGCCATTGCCTACCGTCAGCGCATTCTGGATGCCGTTCCGGCGGGACATGATTTCACCCCGTTGATGACCTGCTACCTGACCGATTCACTGGATCCGAACGAAGTGGAACGCGGGTTTAACGAAGGCGTATTTACGGCGGCGAAACTCTACCCGGCGAACGCCACCACCAACTCCAGCCACGGCGTCACCAGTATTGATGCCATCATGCCGGTGCTGGAGCGCATGCAGAAACTGGGCATGCCGCTGCTGGTACACGGTGAAGTAACGCATGCGGAGATTGACATCTTCGACCGTGAAGCCCGTTTTATCGAAACCGTGATGGAGCCCCTGCGCCAGCGCCTGCCGGCGCTTAAGGTGGTCTTTGAGCATATCACCACCAAAGACGCGGCAGAGTATGTTCGCGACGGTAACGAGCTGATCGCTGCGACCATCACCCCACAGCATCTGATGTTTAACCGTAACCATATGCTGGTGGGCGGAGTGCGCCCTCACCTGTACTGCCTGCCGATCCTCAAGCGCAACGTTCACCAGCAGGCGCTGCGCGAGCTGGTCGCCAGCGGATTCACGCGTGCGTTCCTGGGCACAGACTCCGCGCCTCACGCCCGCCATCGCAAAGAGGCAAGCTGCGGCTGCGCGGGCTGTTTCAACGCCCCAACGGCGCTTGCCAGCTACGCAACCGTATTTGAAGAGATGAACGCGCTGGAACATTTCGAAGCGTTCTGCTCCCTCAACGGCCCGCGCTTCTACGGCCTGCCGGTCAATGACACCTTCATTGAGCTGGAGCGCAAAGCGAGCCAGGTTGAGGAGTCTATCGCGCTGACGGATGACACGCTGATCCCCTTCCTGGCAGGTGAAACCGTAAGCTGGACGGTAAAACGCTAAAAAATCAACGCCCCTTGTTGTCAAACCGATAATATGCCTGTATAAATAAACAGTATATTACACAGGGGGCATTTATGCGTATTGAAGTCACCATAGCCAAAACTACCGTTCTGCCTGCCGGCGCGCTTGACGCTCTGGCAGGCGAATTATCCCGTCGTATTAACAACACCTTTCCCGACAACGCGGGCGCCGTAACGGTGCGTTACGCCGCAGCGAACAACCTCTCCGTCATGGGTGCCGCAAAAGAAGATAAAGATCGCATCAGCGAAATCCTGCAGGAAACGTGGGAAAGCGCAGACGACTGGTTCATTACCGATTAACACTGCTCCCTCATTGTGTTTTTTGCCGGGTCGCCCCGGCTTTTTTTTGCCTGTAATTTCGAAAGTTCAAATTAATTCAGCGTGTTCTTAAAAAATCGTGAACGAGATGGTGTTTTATTGTTCGAACAATCCTAAAAAGCAGAAAAATGTGTTGCTACCTGTTTATTTTTCCCTTTGGAACCCTTATTACTTGGTATACTGAAGAAGCTTTCAGAAAAACATGCATTGAACCTCAGAGCCGTTGTCTTCTAACACGCATTAAGGGGGTTATAATGGAAAAGAATAACGAAGTCATCCAGACCCATCCGCTTGTAGGCTGGGATATCAGTACCGTAGATAGCTACGATGCACTGATGCTGCGTTTGCACTACCAGACCCCAAATCAACTCAACCGTGACGAAGCGGAAGTGGGACAGACGCTGTGGCTAACAACAGACGTCGCCCGTCAGTTTATTTCTATTTTAGAGGCAGGCATTGCAAAAATAGAATCTGGCGACTATCAGGAAAATGAGTATAAACGGCACTAACCTTATGCCCACTTTTCACTCAACAGGCACCCTCGCGGTGCCTTATTTATTTCCCGCTTGTTTACGCCCGCGTTGTTAATTACTCTGCTAACAAACCGTAAGTTTACGAGATGCATATGAGATACGACTTAATCATTATTGGTAGCGGCTCCGTTGGATCGGCCGCCGGTTATTACGCAACGCAGGCAGGGCTAAACGTCCTGATGATTGACGCCCACCTGCCGCCGCATAGCGAAGGTAGCCATCATGGCGACACCCGTCTCATTCGCCATGCCTATGGCGAGGGGGAGCGCTACGTTCCGCTGGTGCTTCGCGCCCAGACGCTGTGGGACGAGCTGGCGAAACAGACTGAAGAGCGCATTTTCGAACGCACAGGGATCATCAACCTCGGTCCGGCCCGTTCAGAATTTCTCGCCAACGTCGAACGCAGCGCGAAAGCCTTTAATCTTGACGTTGAGAAGCTGGACGCGGCGGCCATTACCTCGCGCTGGCCTGAAATTACTGTCCCGGAGGATTATATCGGCCTCTTTGAAGCCAACTCCGGTGTGCTGCACTGTGAAACGGCGATCAAAACCTGGGTCGATCTTGCCGCCAAAGCGGGCTGTGCGCAGCTGTTCAATTGCCCCGTAGAGGCCATCACGCATGATGCAAACGGCGTTACGGTGAAAACCGTAGACGGGGAATATTCGGCTTCCCGCCTGCTTATTAGCGCAGGAACCTGGGTTACCCGCCTGCTCCCGGACCTGCCGATCCAGCCGGTACGCAAGGTCTTCTCCTGGTTCCAGTCTGACGGGCGTTACAGCGCGCAAAATAAATTCCCGGCCTTTACCGGCGAGTTACCCAACGGCGATCAGTTCTACGGTTTCCCTTCCGAGAAGGACGCCCTCAAGATTGGAAAACACAACGGCGGGCAGGTCATCTCCTCACCTGAGGAGCGCAAGCCGTTTGGCGCCTGCCCGCAGGACGGCTCCGAAGCCTTCTCGTTCCTGCGCAATATTCTCCCGGGCGTCGGTGGCCTGCTTTATGGCGCGGCCTGCACCTATGACAACACGCCGGATGAAGACTTTATCATTGATACGCTGCCGGGACATGACAACACCCTGCTGATTACCGGGCTGAGTGGCCACGGCTTTAAGTTCGCTTCGGTGTTGGGTGAAATCGCCGCGCAGTTCGCCCAGGGTATCACGCCGCAGTTTGATCTGACGCCGTTCTCACTCTCGCGTTTTAACGGATAATCGGCCACGGGCTCCGGCGGCATCGGGGCCCGTTTTCTTCGTACTCAATTGTGGGGCGTTATGCGCAGGATAGTGGATTTCCTCATCAATAACATTCGCGAACACTTTATGCTCTATATCTTATTGTGGGCGCTGCTCGCTATCGTTGATGTTATTTACATTGTGTTTTATTGAAAGTGACAATTGACGTTAACTGACGTTACTTTATGTTTATTTAAGATTTTTTCTTCTGCTAAATACGTCTTGCACGAAGCCATTGAATTAATCTCGCCGTTTCTTTTCAAAATCGCTGAAATAAATAAAATAAAAATCAATAGTCAATTATTTCAGTTGCAATATCGCGCCTTCCCGTTCATTTTTACCTTTCGGTTAATTTGAAAATGGACATTCTGATGCAATTGCGTAACTCCTCCCGGCGCTACGGAATAATATCCATAAGTTTGCACTGGATATTTGCCATTGCCGTCTACGGTATGTTCGGACTTGGACTCTGGATGGTCACGCTCAGCTATTACGATGGCTGGTATCATCAGGCACCCGAGCTGCATAAAAGCATCGGGGTTCTGCTGATGCTGGGGCTGGTATTTCGCGCTATCTGGCGACATATTTCCCCACCGCCCGCGCCACTAAAGACATACGGAAAAATAACTCGAGTCAGCGCCGTTGCCGCGCATATTGCGCTCTACGCGCTGCTCTTCGCCATTCTTATCAGCGGCTATCTCATTTCAACGGCAGACGGCAAACCGATTAGCGTTTTTGGCCTGTTCGAGGTTCCGGCAACGCTCAGCGATGCCGGGGCTCAGGCCGATACGGCAGGCGTCATTCACCTCTGGCTTGCCTGGAGCGTGGTGATCCTGTCCGTACTGCACGGGCTCGCCGCCCTTAAACACCATTTTATTGATAAAGACGATACGCTTAAGCGCATGCTTGGCCGCTCGTCAGTTGACTCTGGAGCATAAAATGAAAAAACACCTGCTGGGTATTGCCCTCGGTTCTCTGTTATTCACCACCGGTTCTGCCGTAGCGGCTGACTATAAAATTGATAAAGAGGGCCAGCACGCTTTCGTCAATTTCCGCATTCAGCACCTGGGATACAGCTGGCTGTACGGCACCTTTAAAGATTTCGACGGCACATTTACTTTTGACGAGAAAAATCCTGCGGCAGATAAAGTCAATGTGACCATTAATACGAACAGCGTCGACACGAACCATGCTGAGCGCGATAAACACCTGCGCAGCGCAGAGTTCCTCAACGTCACAAAATTCCCACAGGCCACCTTCACCTCCACGGAAGTTAAGAAAGACGGTGATAAATTGGCTATTACCGGGAATCTGACGCTGAATGGCGTAACTAAACCCGTGACTCTGGATGCGAAATTGATCGGTCAGGGCGACGATCCGTGGGGCGGAAAACGCGCAGGTTTTGAAGCGGCGGGTAAAATTCACCTGAAAGATTTTAATATCACAACGGATTTAGGCCCGGCGTCGCAGGACGTTGAGCTGGTTATTTCCGTTGAAGGTGTGCAGCAGAAGTCGTAATAGATTCGCCCGGCAGGCTTTCGCCGTGCCGGGCGTTATTATCATTCCGGGTCAGGAATACCCAGTTTGGTATTCAGACGGCCGCGTGATTTATTAAAAATCTTATTACCGTTTTCACGCCCCGCGCGACGACGACGCTGCTCTTCTTCCGGCAGGACGCTCTCTTCGCTGCACAGCTCGCTACAGCAGCCGTTAAACTTCTCGGCACAGGCCGGGCACTGAATAAACAGCAGGTGGCAACCGTCGTTTTTGCAGTTGGTGTGGGTATCGCACGGCGCGCCGCACTGGTGGCACTGGGCAATCACATCTTCAGAAATGCGCTCGCCCATGCGCTCGTCAAAGACGAAGTTTTTACCGATAAAGCGTACCGGTAAGCCCTGCTCACGGGCGCGGCGGGCGTACTCGATAATACCGCCTTCAATGTGCCAGACCTTGTTGAACCCATTGTGCTTCATCCACGCGCTGGCCTTCTCGCAGCGGATACCGCCGGTGCAGTACATAACGATTTTTTTATCCTTATGCTCCTGCATCATCTCCACCGCTTTAGGCAGTTGCTCGCGGAAGGTATCGGCCGGAATCTCCATCGCGTTTTCGAAATGCCCCACTTCGTACTCGTAGTGGTTACGCATATCAATGAACACGGCATCCGGATCGTCCAGCATCGCATTCACTTCCGCGGCCTTCAGATATTCGCCGACGTCCGCCGGGTTAAACTCAGGATCGTCAATACCGTCCGCCACGATGCGTTCACGCACCTTCATGCGCAGCACCCAGAACGATTTTCCATCGTCATCCAGGGCAATGTTCAGGCGTAAGCCGTTGAGGGCAGGATCGAAGCTATAAAGCGCGTCGCGGAACGCATTCACTTTGCTTTCCGGCACGCTGATCTGCGCGTTAATCCCTTCGCGGGCAAGGTAGACGCGGCCGAATACGTTCAGCGCCGTGAAGGACTGATAAAGCGCATCGCGGGTCGCCTGCGGATCGTCGATAGTGAAGTATTTGTAGAAGGAGATGGTCGTGCGCGGTTCGGTTTCAGCCAACATGCGCGCCTTTAACATCTCATTCGAAACGCGGTTGTGTAACACTGGCATGGTGTACAAGTCCTGCAATCGTCAGAGAGAATGAAAAATCGGTCGGCATCATATAGCAAACAAAACCAATTTACATCCACACAATTTACGCTACATTTCACACACCCTGATGAATCAGGCTTAACAATCGCCGTCGTCGTGCAGGTTTCGACGGCAGATATTTTGGCTACGTCTCAAAAAATGCGACAATAGCGAAACAGGACGTTTGAACACAGGAAAGACATGACCCAGTTACCAAAATTTACCGTCGCCCTTTTGCACCCCCGCTATTGGATGACCTGGCTTGGCATTGGCTTTTTATGGCTACTGGTACAGCTTCCCTACCCTGTTATCTTCCGGTTAGGTACATCATTAGGCCGACTCGCGCAAACGCTTATGAAGCGCCGCGCCCGCATCGCGTATCGTAACCTTGAGCTGTGCTTTCCGCAGATGAGCGAGGCAGAGCGCCATGATATGGTCTCGAAGAATTTCGAATCCGTCGGCATGGGTCTCATGGAGACCGGAATGGCGTGGTTCTGGTCGGACAAACGTATGGCCCGCTGGAGCAAGGTTACAGGCACCGGCATGGAGCCGGTGCATACGCTTCAGGCCAATCAGACCGGCGTGCTGCTGATCGGCGTCCATTTCCTGACGCTCGAAATCGGGGCGCGTATGTTTGGCATGCAGGCGCCCGGCATCGGGGTTTACCGTCCTAACGACAACCCGGTTATCGACCTCATCCAGACCAATGGCCGCATGCGCTCCAACAAAAGCATGATCGACCGTAAGGATCTGAAGGGCATGATCCGCGCGCTGAAGTCCGGTGAAGTGGTCTGGTATGCCCCCGATCACGACTATGGCCCCCAGGCCAGCGTCTTTGTCCCCTTCTTCGCCGTTGATGAGGCCGCCACCACGACCGGCACCTGGATGCTGGCGCGGATGTCCAAAGCCGCCATCGTTCCCTTTGTTCCCCGCCGTATGCCGGATGGCTCAGGCTACGAGCTGATGATGCTTGAGCCGGAACTCGCGCCGCCGCTGGAAGATGCGGAAACTACCGCGCGCTGGATGAACGGCGTTGTGGAAAAGTGCATCATGCTGGCACCCGAGCAGTACATGTGGCTGCATCGACGCTTTAAAACGCGGCCAGAAGGCACGCCTTCCCGCTATTGATCCTCATGCGGCCCTCAGGGCCGCATGCTATTTTAGCTTTAAAAGCTCCCCCTCATTGCGGCAATCATAACCCAGGCGCATAATTAGCAGGCTTATTACTTCATGCCTCAGGTGCTCTGCACCTCACTATTCGGATTGTTATGACACCCTCAGATGCCCCCATAAACTGGAAGCGTAACCTCACGGTTGCGTGGCTTGGCTGTTTTCTTACCGGCGCGGCGTTTAGCCTGGTCATGCCTTTCCTGCCGCTCTACGTCGAACAGCTGGGCGTGACGGGCCATAGCGCACTCAACATGTGGTCTGGCCTGGTATTCAGCATCACGTTTCTCTTTTCCGCCATTGCCTCGCCCTTCTGGGGCGGCCTTGCCGACCGCAAGGGACGTAAAATCATGCTGCTGCGTTCAGCGCTGGGGATGGCGATTATCATGGCGCTGATGGGCGTGGCGCAGAACGTCTGGCAGTTCCTGATATTGCGCGCATTGCTGGGCTTATTGGGCGGATTTATTCCCAACGCGAACGCCCTGATCGCCACGCAAATTCCTCGCCATAAGAGCGGCTGGGCGCTTGGCACGCTCTCAACCGGTGGCGTGAGCGGCGCCCTGCTTGGGCCGCTGGCGGGGGGATTACTGGCGGATAACTACGGCCTGCGCCCGGTCTTTTTCATCACCGCCAGCGTGTTGTTCCTGTGCTTTATCGTCACCCTGGTATGCATCCGTGAAAAATTTACGGCCGTCGCCAAAAAAGAGATGCTTCACGCCAGAGACGTGCTGACCTCGCTTAAAAATCCCAGACTGGTGCTGAGCCTATTCGTAACGACATTGATCATTCAGGTGGCAACCGGATCGATCGCTCCTATTCTCACCCTATACGTTCGCGACCTGGCGGGTAACGTCAGCAATATTGCGTTTATCAGCGGACTGATTGCCTCTGTGCCCGGCGTGGCGGCGCTGGTTAGCGCACCGAGACTGGGGAAATTGGGTGACCGGGTCGGCCCGGAAAAGATCCTGATCTGCGCACTGATCATTTCCGTCCTGCTGCTTATCCCCATGTCGATGGTGCACTCTCCGTGGCAGCTGGGCGTGCTTCGCTTTTTGCTGGGCGCCGCCGACGGAGCGTTGCTGCCCGCCGTACAGACCCTGCTGGTCTACAACTCCACGAATCAGATTGCCGGGCGTATCTTTAGCTATAACCAGTCGTTTCGCGATATCGGTAACGTCACCGGGCCGCTTCTCGGGGCGGGTATTTCCGCCAGCTTCGGTTTTCGCGCCGTCTTTATCGTGACGGCAGGCGTGGTGCTGTTCAACGCGATTTACTCCTGGTTCAGTTTATCCCGCGCGTTACGGCCGGTGACGGAATAAGAAGAACGCCTGACGGCTTATTTTCGCATTCATACTTGCAGAATCTGATATTCAGCTATTCTTTCCCTGAAACCTTCTGGAAAACAGGGAGACACCAATGACCATGTACGCCACGCTGGAAGAAGCTATTGATGCCGCTCGTGAAGAGTTCCTTGCCGATAATCCCGGCGTTGAGGAAGAAGATGCTGACGTGCAACAACTTAATATCCAAAAATATGTTCTGCAGGATGGGGATATTATGTGGCAGGCCGAATTCTTTGCCGATGAAGGCGAAGAAGGAGAATGTTTGCCGGTCCTGAGCGGTGCAGGTGCGCAGGCCGTGTTTGATGGCGACTATGATGAAATCGAGTTACGCCAGGAATGGCTGGAGGAGAATACGCTGCACGAGTGGGATGAGGGCGAATTTCAGCTCGAGCCACCGCTGGATACGGAAGAAGGTCAAACCGCAGCCGATGAATGGGACGAGCGTTAATTTACGCTACTCGTACGGGCCGTGGCTGGCATCGATGGGCAGCAACAGCGTGTCGAAAATCAGCGAGAACGGCAGATCGAGCACCGTCAGGTAACGCCATGCGGAATCACGGACATCCCATTTTACGCCCGGGTAGTACTGGTTGCCATGGCCCTGACCTGGAATAGTGCGGCTGATGATGCTGCCGCAGCCGCTCAGCAGGCATGCCATCATGACGACGATGATTATTTTCATCAGTAACCTCTAAAAAAATACCGGCCTCACAGCCGGTATTTTATCTGACGGGTGGCGCTTTGCTTACCCGCCTTGCTTAACCGCTTACTTCGCCTTCAGCGCCAGCGGGTTCAGCTTCAGCTCTTTGTAGTAGTTCACCCACGAAGAGTACTTCTCCGGAGCGGACCATACGCGATAGTGAAGTCTTGCCATCGTGACCGGATCGCTCAGCAGCACCAGACGACGGTCGCGATTGAGTTTTTCCGGAGTCTCGTTAAGCGCCTGCTCAACGTGACGATCGCGGGCAATCTCCAGCACCTGGCTTGCGCGGTGGCGCGCGGTGGCCATTGCCGTCGCCAGAGCGTTGAATGACGGATTAAACACGGCGTGCATAAAGCCATCGTCCAGCGTGCGGTTACGGTTCTGCTCCAGATAGGTATCGGTATCCACCAGCACCTGCGGCGGGGAATACTCTTCCGGGATCAGGAACAGTTTCCAGCGTTTGGTACGCAGCCCTACCGTTGAACGGCTGGAGATCACGGACACAAACGGCGACAGGATCAGCGAGAAGACAATCGGCGCCAGCCAGAACAGGAAGCGCAGATCCAGCCAGGCCATCCCGGCCGCCCACACCAGGCCCAGCAGCAGCTGAGAGCCGTGGCGCATGAAGGCTTCACTCCACGGCGTGGAGTCGTCATCACGCTGCGGTGAGTTCCAGACCACTTCCCAGCCCAGGAACGCGCTGACCACAAACACGGTGTGGAACAGCATACGCACCGGCGCAAGCAGCACGGAGAACAGCACTTCCAGCAGCAGCGAAAGGGTGACGCGGAAGAATCCGCCGTACTCTTTCGAGCCTTTGCACCAGATCAGGATGATACTGAGCAGCTTAGGCAGGAACAGTAGCACCATGGTGGAAGCAAACAGCGCAATCGCCAGCTCCGGACGCCACTGCGGCCACACCGGGAACAGCTGGCGCGGTTGCAGGAAGTATTGCGGCTCCGTCAGGGCATGGACGACCTGCAGCGCAGTGGAGAGCGCGAGGAACATAAACCACAGCGGTGCGGAGAGATAAGACATTACGCCCGTCAGGAACACCGCACGGTGAACCGGATGCATCCCTTTTACGAGGAACAGGCGGAAGTTCATCAGGTTACCGTGACACCAGCGGCGGTCGCGCTTGAGCTCGTCCAGCAGGTTCGGCGGCAGCTCTTCGTACGATCCCGGCAGGTCGTAGGCAATCCAGACGCCCCAGCCCGCACGACGCATCAGCGCCGCTTCCACGAAGTCATGCGACAGAATCGAACCGGCAAACGAACCCTCGCCCGGCAGCGGCGCCAGCGCACAGTGTTCGATGAACGGCTTCACGCGGATAATGGCGTTGTGGCCCCAGTAGTGCGACTCACCCAACTGCCAGAAGTGCAGACCGGCGGTAAACAGCGGGCCGTAAACACGGGTGGCGAACTGCTGGCAGCGCGCGTACAGGGTGTCCATGCCGGATGCTTTTGGCGAAGACTGAATGATCCCCGCGTTCGGGTTGGCTTCCATCAGACGCACCAGACCGCTCAGGCAGTCACCGCTCATGACGGAGTCAGCATCCAGCACGACCATGTAGCTATACTGGTTACCCCAGCGGCGGCAGAAGTCATCGATATTGCCGCTTTTACGCTTCACGCGACGGCGGCGGCGGCGGTAGAAGATCTGTCCTTCGCCCTGCACTTCTGCAATCAGCTCCATCCAGGCTTTTTGTTCTGCAACGCAGATATCCGGGTTGTAACTGTCACTCAGGATGTAAACGTCGAAATGCGCCGCATTACCGGTTGCCTTTACGGACTCCCAGGTTGCACGCAGCCCCGCAAATACGCGGTCAACGTCTTCGTTACAGATAGGCATAATCAGTGCGGTACGGTGCTCGGGATTGAGGGGTTCATCCCCGACCGTTGACGCCGAAATGCTGTACTTGTCCCGTCCCATCAGCAGCTGCAGGAAGCCCATCAGCGCGGTCCAGAAACCGGCAGATACCCAGCAGAAGAGGACCGCGAACAGCAGGAGAATGCCGCTCTGCAGGATATACGGCAGCAGCTGCATGAAGGAGACCCAGAGATCCTGGCCCATCATGTCCGTCGGATTGATAAACGCCCAGCCCTGGTAAGGCAGAATGGTTTTCATATACCAGGTCGCGACAACCGTCTGCGCCAGCGTCAGAAGCAGCAGGATATAACGGCGAATTGTCCCCACGGTACGCCATTTCTGTTCGGAGGCCTGCTCTTCTTTCGTCAGGCGCGACAGATAGCGCGGCGTGACGTCACGCCCGCGCAGGCGATCCCAGAAGCGGCCAACCGGGTTGGTGCGCCATGGATCGGGGAACATTGAGGAACGCGTCGCTTTCGGCATCGCCTGAAGCTGATCGCGTCCTTCGTCGTCTTTAATCAACTGCCCTTCTGCCAGCGAGTCCGGCCAGGCCTGCTCCAGACGCGCCTTGACTGACCCCAGCGGCGTATCATCATCACGGGAAAACTGACGATGTTCGCCATCCAGCGCGGTGTGAACCGCGCGGATGTCGCTCTTAGGCAGCGCCGCTTTTTCGATATCCGTCAGCGGCATGGCATCAATATATTCAGATGTATTATTCATTGGCAGGTAGCTGGTAGCTCCAGGTTTCACTCAGCGGCTGATCTTCACTGACCAGCGCAGCACGCATTTCAGTGGTCTGTTTCGGATCTTTCACTTTCACGCGCAGGGTCAGACGCCAGCCTTTGGTTACCGGGTTGTAACGCACGGTGTTCTCTACGATTTCACCGTTGTCACCGATGCTGGCCTGGGCCGACACCGCAGTATCAGGAGACAGTTTCTTCATATCCTGGCCGGTGAAGTCCACGACAAACGCTACCGTACCGTCAGGCTGACGGATCAGGTTAGACTGCTTCACGTCACCCGTAGAGCGGCGAGTCTGCGTCACATACGCGTTATCCGGCGCATGCAGCTTATCTTCGTCGCGGCTGAAGGTAATGGTGTACTTGAAGTTCATCTCTTTACCGGCTTCCGGCAGCTGATCCGGCGTCCAGTATGCGACGATGTTGTCGTTGGTTTCGTCGTTGGTTGGAATTTCAACCAGCTCTACCTTGCCTTTACCCCAGTCGCCTTTCGGCGTAACCCAGGCGCTTGGACGCAGGTCATAGCGGTCGTCAAGATCTTCAAAGCGAGAGAACTGACGGCCACGTTGCAGCAGGCCAAAGCCCTGCGGGTTTTCCATCGCAAAGCTGCTGACCGCCAGATGTTTCGGGTTATTCAGCGGACGCCAGATCCACTCACCGTTACCAGCATGAATAGACAGACCGTTGGAGTCATGCAGTTCCGGGCGGAAGTTGGTTGCCGGTGACGGCTGGTTCGGCCCAAACAGGAACATACTGGTCAGCGGAGCGACGCCCAGTTTGCCCACTTTGTCACGCAGGTAAACCTTAGACTGCACGTCAACGACCGTGTCACGACCTGGCATAATCACAAAGCGATAGGCACCGGTTGCGCGTGGGGAATCCAGCAGCGCATAAATAGTCAGACGTTTGTCCGTTGGTTTTGGACGCTCAATCCAGAACTCGCGGAAACGCGGGAACTCTTCACCTGATGGCAGCGCGGTATCAATAGCCAGACCGCGCGCAGAAAGCCCGTACACCTGGCCCGCGCCAATCACGCGGAAGTAGCTGGCGCCAAGCATGCTAACGATTTCGTCGTTTTTATCTTTGCTGTTGATCGGGTAAAGCACCTTGAAGCCTGCGAAGCCCAGGTCTTTCACCGTATCTTTGTCGTGCTGCACATTGCCAAAATTGAAGTAATCCGGGCTGTACTTGATCTTACGTACCGCGGTCGCCGTCACTTCATTGATGGCAACAGGCGTGTCGAAGTACATACCCTGATGATAAAATTCAAGCTTGAACGGGGCTTTAACGTTGTTCCAGTACGCTTTATCGTGGTTGAACTGGATCTGCTGATAGTCCGCATACTTCATGTCGCGGAAAACGGAGGGCAGGTTACTTTTCGGCGCTTCGTAGCTCTTGCCTGCCATCGATTTTGCCTGTTTTGCGACATCGTCGATGTTAAAGGCCAGTGCCGATGAGGTATACAGTGATAACACCACCGCAACACCCAACCAACGCATTTTCATCATCTGTGGTTTATGTTTCATAATAAGTAAGCACTTCCCCCTTTGTGTGCTTATATCGATCCGATCCATTTTAATGGAAACTCAGGCAATCCGACAACATAATCACTGCTTTGTTCAGCTGCTGGCTCATGGATTAAGCAAATGAAAGAACCCGTTATTCACTTTGCGTGCTTATCCTGGAGACAGTGTGTCGGTCTTGGTGTAGGGTTGGCGTCGAATGTAACCATTATGAGCCTTAGGGATAAGGCGAAAAGTCTGAGAATGCGCAACGTTATATGAGCACAACACCGATACAACGGGAATATTTCCTCGACTCGATCCGGGCATGGCTGATGCTATTGGGGATCCCCTTTCATATTTCACTGATTTACTCCAGCCACACGTGGCATGTTAATAGCCAGATGCCCTCCTGGTGGCTGACGCTGTTTAATGACTTTATTCACGCCTTCCGCATGCAGGTGTTTTTTGTCATCTCCGGCTATTTCTCGTACATGCTTTTTTTACGCTATCCGCTTAAGCGCTGGTGGAAAGTGCGCGTAGAGCGCGTAGGTATTCCCATGTTAACCGCCATACCGCTGCTGACGCTGCCGCAGTTCATTATGCTGCAATACGTTAAAGGCAAGGCGGAGAACTGGCCGAATCTCTCGCTGTATGAAAAGTACAACACGCTGGTCTGGGAGCTGGTGTCTCACCTCTGGTTCCTGCTGGTTCTGGTGGTGCTGACCACGGTCAGTCTGGTGATTTTCAGCCGCCTGCGCCGTCATCTCAGCACGACAGCAGACTCTTTCTTCGCTAACGTCACGCTGGGCAAACTGTCGGTGCTCTTTTTACTGCTGGGGATCGCCTATGCCGCGGTGCGACGCACGTTGTTTATCGTCTATCCACCAATACTGAGCGACGGCCTGTTCAATTTTGTGGTGATGCAGTCGCTGTTCTACATTCCGTTCTTTTTAATTGGCGCGCTGGCCTTTATTCATCCGAGGCTTAAAGCGCTGTTTACCACCCCGTCACCGTGGTGCGCGGTGGGTGCGGCCATCGCGTTTGCGGCCTACCTGCTGAACCAGCGCTACGGGAGCGGCGACGCCTGGATGTATGAAACGGAAAGCGTGATCACCATGCTGTTGGGCTTATGGATGGTGAACGTGGTGTTCGCGCTCGGCCACCGTTTGCTGAACTTTAAGTCCAGCCGCGTGACCTACTTCGTCAATGCCTCACTGTTTATCTATCTGGTGCACCACCCGTTGACGCTGTTCTTCGGGGCATACATCACGCCGCATATCGCATCCAACACGCTGGGCTTCTTTACCGGGCTGGTGTTTGTGGTGGGGATTGCCGTCGTACTCTACGAGATCCATCTGCGGATCCCTCTTCTGCGCTTCCTGTTTTCAGGAAAACCTCAGCCGAAAGCCGCCTGAGCAGCGCGGCGCACTCACGGTGCGCCGCCTTCGCTTCAGCTCTCCAGCTCTTGTCTGCGCTGAGTCAAAAGCCGCTGATAAAGATGCGTGGTGTCTTCATCGAAGCAGACAAAAATCACCTTCTCTGGCAGCGGTTTAAGCGACAAATAGCGGTAAACCGTTTCGACGGCGATGGTCGCCGCTGCCGCCTTAGGATATCCATACACGCCGGTGCTGATGGCCGGGAACGCCATCGTTTTATAGCCGTTGTCGGCGGCAAGCCGCAGACAGTTTCGGTATGCCTCCTCCAGAAGGCTCGCTTCATGCTGGTCTCCGCCGTGCCACACGGGCCCGACAGCATGAATCACCGCTTTGGCAGGAAGGTTGCCCGCCAGCGTAATCACCGCATGGCCCGGTGGGCATTCACCCTGTTGCTGACGCACCATTTTACAGGCTTCCAGTAACTGCGGTCCGGCAGCCCGGTGAATAGCGCCGTCTACGCCTCCTCCCCCCATCAGGGAAGGATTGGCCGCATTGACGATGACGTCGACATGAACTGTCGTAATATCGCCATGAATAACTTCAATTTGCGGTTTCATAAAGCCCCTCTGCTGCCCGCCTTTTTTATAAGTGTATCGCAGAGGGGTTATTGAGAAAAACGATAGGCATAAAACCGCGCCCGCCGACGGGCGCGCACGGGTATTAACGGTACTGGATCTGAACAACCGCGAGCGTTTTTTCAGGATTCAGGTACGTCATATTCACTGTCGCCAGGCCGGAAGCCGTCGCCTTGCCGTTCAGCGCGTCGCCGTAACTCACCATACGCGTTTGCATACGATTTTTTTCCGGACACGACACCGCCAGCTGCCGCTGCTGCTGGGTAACTTCGCAAGGGTCAGCAACGATTGCGCCGCGAAAGTGAATAACGCCGCCCTGCGCGAGCGTGGCCGAATAAGCTGGAGCGATAAATGCCGAAACAAGCAGGCCCAGACCTGAAATAAGATGTGCAAACGAGTGGGTCACGATATGTACTCCTCAATGAAAATCGTCCATGAGGGGCAAACGCGCTTCATTATGCAAACGAAGGCTGACGTTACGGAACCTAACAACGCAGTTCCTGATAACAGCTTAGTTCAACGGCAAATATTCACAATGCATTGATTTCATGAATATTTACAGCGCACCCCCGGCTGGCGACCACTGCTGTGATAAATGAAGCGCTTTTCCATCCGTGACGGTGACAACGATGTTGATCGTGTCTTCCGCAGAAATAGTTAAACTCAACCGCGTTAAATCAATCGGCTGATTAGCGGGAATAAAAAGGGTATTTTGCTGTCGCGAAGCACTTTGCCCACTCTGCCCTTCCTTCAAAGAGAGGATCTGAACCTGACAATCACACGGTTCCGTCAAAATGACCTGCGGAATAATGGTCGTCATATTTCCCTGCTGTGACGTTTGAAAGGTTATCTGCCCGGAAAGCGCGGCAAGGAGAATGAAGGTATTCATGAGGAACTCCCGAAAAAAAACAGGGCATCGGCCCTGTTTTTTTGTAGTACAGATTTCAGTATCAGTACTGATGCGCTGTCGCGTGGTTACCAAAGCCGATCTGGGTAACGTTGACGGTGGAGTTAGACGCCGTCTGGTCTACGAGCGCACCGTTAAGGCCGCCGTACTGGCTAACATTCATAACGGATTTTTTGCTGTTCCACTGATCGAGTGTCGCACTGTTGCCAAAGCCGTTCTGGGTCAGGTTGATTTTGCTGTCGTCAGAACCCTGACCGACATCAGCCCCGTTACCGCCACCGGTCTGGCTAATATTAAGAACGGAATTTCTGGCATCTGTCTGCAACGCCAGCGCGGAGTTACCGCCACCGTTCTGATAAATATTCAGGGTTGAATTTGGACCACTGTTTCCGCCATGACCGTGTCCATGACCCCATCCGCCCTGATTAATCATACCAGCCATAGCACTACCAGAAACGACGATTGCTGCAAGTGCTGCCACTTTGATAAATTTCATGGTAAACCCCCATCGGATTGATTAACGTCGTCGCGAAATAGCTAGCGCTGAATAACGCGAATTGCCATCTGCGACTGTTTCTGCACTACAACTGCGGTTTTCTGCGTACCGTACTGCGTAATATTTGCTCTATTACCCGACCCTTTCTGGATAATTTTCGCACTATTACCATATCCATCCTGCGTAATACCTGCATCGTTCCCGTTACCGCTCTGATCGATCCAGGCAATATTGTAAGTCCCTGATTGATCAACTCTCGCTCTGTTGCCTGCCCCATCCTGAGAAATGACGGACAAGAGTTTCGACCCTTCCTGGCGAAGCTGAGCGTCATTAAATACGCCCTGTTGACCAATAATGGCTGCCTGATTTAATGATGAATAACTTAATTCATTAACCGCAAAATTATATTCAGCGTTTGCTAAATCTGAATTCGCGGCGGTTACAAATCCAGGCGCACCCAGTAATGTAAACATCAAAAATAACGATGTGTTTTTCATGTTGTCACCCTGGACCCGGCTACCTGAAAACACCCTGATCGTATTTCGTATTAAACGACTCGTTTTTGTTAACGCGTCGTTACGGTGAAGAGTATGTCCGCTGAAACATTTTAAATATCTCACCCGCGCGGCTTATTTTTATTTTTCAGGTCACCACAAAGTTGTAATTTGCACCATAAAAGGCATGACACAGGCCGTTTTTATTTTTTATGAAATATTTATGCGCGACATGTTGTACAACGGCGAGAAAGCCGTCCATGCCCCTTCCCGCGTTGTTTAAGCGTAACGCCAGGATGACATTTTCTTCAGGGCGTGACACAAGGCGAGTTTTCTTAAGCCAGAAAAACCAGAACGGCATGACTTAGAAAGTATCAGTTACTCATACCTGGGTACAAACTAAAGAAAATAATAAATACTTATAAATATTAACCAGTTAATTATATTTGTATGATTTTTAAAATCTATGCACAACTATTTCCATGTACAACTTTCATATCAAATAACAACATTAAAAATCTCCAATTTTCACAAATTAATATTGATTTTTACATCTTGTTACATGATTAACACTTGCTTTAAAATTCGTAAAAGCTAGATTGAAATTAGATGTACGAAATTGGTTTTATATTTACCTCCCTGTGGAGGTTATGTTCTGATTCTACACACAGCAGTGCAACATCTGTCAGTACTTCTGGCGCCCTCTTCTTTACAGAGAGGGCGGCTGTCAGGTGCCAAAATAAGTGGGGTTTCATCATGTATAATGAAGTCCATAGTTTACATGGTCATACATTACTGTTGATCACAAAACCTTCTCTGCAAGCGACAGCTTTATTACAACATTTAAAGCAATCTCTATCACTGAACGGGAAATTGCATAATATTCAACGTTCTTTTGATGATATTGCGCCTGGCAGCATCATTCTGTTTGATATGATGGAAGCCGATAAAAAGCTTATCCATTACTGGCAAGATAACTTAAGCAGGAAAAACAATAATATCCGCGTGTTATTATTGAATACGCCTGATGAATATCCTTTCAGAGATATTGAAAGCTGGCCGCATATCAATGGCGTGTTCTACGTCACTGAAGAAGAAGTTCGGGTGGTAGATGGTCTGCAAGGCATATTGCGCGGCGAATGCTATTTCTCGCAAAAGCTGGCCAGCTACCTCATCACGCACTCCGGAAATTACCGCTATAACAGTTCGGAATCAGCGCTGCTCACCCACCGTGAGAAAGAGATCCTGAACAAATTACGCATTGGTGCTTCAAATATTGAAATCGCCCGTTCGTTATTTATCAGCGAAAATACGGTAAAGACGCACCTTTATAATCTTTTCAAGAAGATAGCTGTTAAAAACCGAACTCAGGCGGTTTCATGGGCAAACGATAACCTCAGGCGTTAATCACATGAAGCGCACGTTGAGTTGGATCGCCGCAGCGAGTCTCCTGCTCGCTGCAGGGAACCTGCAGGCCGTTGAGGTCGAAGTTCCCGGATTGTTAACTGACCACACTGTCTCATCGATCGGGCACAGTTTTTACCGGGCCTTCAGCGATAAATGGGACAGTCCCTACACGGGTAATTTAACAATCAACGAGCGGCCCAGTGCACGATGGGGAAGCTGGATAACCATAACGGCCAATCAGGACGTTATTTATCAAACTTTTTTATTCCCCTCGAAAACAGACTTCGAAAAAAACGTAGCCTTAGCACTGGCTCAAACTGAAGACGCTATTAATCGCCTGCAAATAGATAAAGCCCTATTAAGCACCAGCGATTTAGCAAAAGATGA
The DNA here is from genome assembly GCF_052044815.1 of Enterobacter sp. 22499. Classification (NCBI taxonomy): domain Bacteria; kingdom Pseudomonadati; phylum Pseudomonadota; class Gammaproteobacteria; order Enterobacterales; family Enterobacteriaceae; genus Enterobacter; species Enterobacter sp. 22499. Next base: position 793,950 of record NZ_JBQENR010000001.1, read on the forward strand.
GTTCTAGCGAACCGATATGCGGAGGCTGTCATGCGTATTGCATATGCAGTTGTTTCGATCATGCTTATTGCTCCCCTGAGCTGGGCCGGAAATATGACCTTCCAGTTCCGTAACCCTAACTTTGGCGGTAACCCCAACAACGGTGCCTTTCTGCTGAATCAAGCTCAGGCACAAAACTCCTATAAAGATCCGAGCTTTCAGGATTTTACCGTTGATACCCCTTCCGCACTGGATAACTTCACCCAGGCTATCCAGTCGCAGATTTTAGGGGGATTGCTGACCAACATTAATACCGGCAAACCCGGCCGAATGATGACCAACGACTTTATCGTCGACATCGCCAACAGGGACGGACAGCTCCAGTTGAATGTGACCGATCGTAAAACCGGAAAAACTTCCACCATAGAGGTTTCCGGCCTGCAAAATAATTCAACTGACTTTTAAACAATAGCTAAATAAGGACAACGACCATGCAGCGCTTCCTGATATTTGTTGCAGTGTGCTTATTGAGCGGTTGTTTAACTGCTCCGCCTAAAGAAGCTGCAAAACCCACATTAATGCCGCGGGCCCAGAGTTACCGTGATTTAACCCATTTGCCTTCACCTACGGGCAAGATATTTGTCTCGGTATACAATATTCAGGATGAAACAGGACAATTTAAGCCCTATCCGGCAAGTAACTTCTCCACCGCGGTGCCGCAAAGCGCCACCGCCATGCTGGTGACTGCACTTAAAGATTCGCACTGGTTTATTCCGCTGGAACGCCAGGGGCTTCAGAACCTGTTAAATGAACGAAAAATCATTCGTGCCGCGCAGGAGAATGGCACCGTTGCGGACAATAACCGGATGCCTCTGCAGTCTCTGGCCGCTGCAAACGTGATGATTGAAGGGTCGATTATCGGTTACGAGAGCAACGTGAAATCGGGTGGCGTGGGCGCGCGCTACTTCGGTATCGGCGCAGATACCCAGTACCAGCTCGACCAAATTGCGGTTAACCTGCGCGTCGTGAACGTCAGTACCGGTGAAGTGCTCTCTTCGGTCAACACCAGCAAAACGATATTGTCTTATGAAGTTCAGGCTGGGGTATTCCGCTTTATTGATTACCAGCGCCTGCTGGAGGGAGAAATTGGCTACACCTCTAACGAACCGGTCATGATGTGTCTGATGTCAGCCATTGAAACCGGTGTGATCTTCTTAATCAACGATGGTATCGATCGCGGGCTGTGGGATCTGCAAAACAAAGCGGAGGTGCAGAACCCGATCCTGGTGAAATACCGTGATATGTCGGTGCCTCCGGAATCCTGACGGGCAGCGCATAAAAAAAGGCGAGATGATTATCTCGCCTTTTTTTTATTCACTCACCGCGGTGATGTTTTGCGTTTTTTCCCGTCGCGCCGCCAGCCAAAGACCGCTGTTCTTCATGGCGTAGCCAAACAGCAGCCCCAGCGCCAGGGAAGGAACCACCAGCTTCCAGTCCCCCTGCCCGGCAAAGGTTGCGCAGGCCCCCATAAAGGTTCCCGGCACAAACGACAGCAGCAGATGCTTCGCCTGGATACACATCAGGAAGGCGACGACACCCGTCATGACGTACCCCAGCATCTCCAGATGCGGCGCCAGCGCGCTGCCTTTCATGATGACCAGCGCCCAGATAACGCCGCTCATCAGCGTGCAGCCTGAGATAAAGAGCCCTTTCAGCCCGCCCTGAGGACAGGCGAAATAGGCCGTGCAACCCAGGAAGCCAGCCCAGCTTAACAGACCGAGAGACACCGCTACCCATCCCCAAATACCGGAGAGGATACCCGTCGTGATTGCAATACAAAGTAATATGTTCATGGCGCGCATCTTAGCAGAAGCGCGCCATAGAAATGAGATCAGAAGCACATTACGTGCAAGTTGAAATGTATCGTTGCAGGATTTTTGTGATTTACATCACTCCTCGCTCTCTTCTTCCAGCTCGTCCCACATTGCTGCGATGGCGTCACGCGTCAGCGGGGCCAGCGTTCGCCAGAACGGAGAGGTGGCATGGGCTTCCACTTTACCCAGGAAGGTCCCCACCCACGGCAGCAGATACGTTTCGAAGAGGATCCCGATGGCTTCATTTTCATCGTCGCCAGCGTTGTCTTCGATCCAGGACGCGGCCAGCAGCAGCGTACCGATATGATCGGCTGGGGTATCGCTCAGCGGCATCCCGCGTTCTGAAAGGAATGCCCGCACTTCCGCTTCGGTCGCGCCTTCCTGCCAGGCGGAACGATACGGCGACACGCGGCACTCTTCGCCCACGAACAGAGCATTGTAGTCCGTTGAGATCTGCTGCATATCGCAGCTTTTCTGCAGGCGCTCCAGCAACTCATCCTGTTCCAGCGGCCAGTTCTGCGCCAGTTTACCTTCGCGAATCAGCGTAAACAGCGGCACCAGCAGCGGGTCCTGCGGCTGGCGGTAATACAGGGAGCCCAGCACGCGGCAAAGGATGGAAAATTCATTCATTGTTTTATTCCGTTATTCAATTAAAGATCGGCAAATTCATCAATCGGCGCCATGCCGCGCGACTCGAGGAAATCAAGCATACGACGCGGCGTGACGTTCAGGATGCGTTCTTCCGGGAAATCCACATCCTGCAATATTTTCAGGCACTCGCTAAAATCCCCCAGCGTGAAGGCCGTGTGCGAATCAGAGCCCAGCGCCACCATGCCACCCGCATCACGCACGGCGGCAGCCACTTCGCGACAGTTGGCTTCACTGCCTTTACGCGAGTGCACGAACGAGGAGTTATTAATCTCCAGCGCCACGCGGTGTTTCGCCGCGGCCTGCGCCACGGCCTGAATATCAATCGGGTATTTCGGATTGCCCGGATGGCTGATGATGTGCACATTGCCGCTGGCAATAGTGGCAATCATCGCCGCGGTATTGGTCTCTTTATCCTGCGGCGGGAAAACCGGCTCATGGAAGCCGGCAAGGATCAGATCTAAGGAGGTCAGCATCGGGCCGGTACAGTCAATTTCACCGTCGGTGTTTTTGATGTTCGCCTCAATGCCGCGCAGTATCCCAATCCCGTCCACCAGACGTGGCCAGATACGCATATTCACAAAATGCCAGTAGTGCGGCGCATCCGCCATATCCGGGCCGTGATCGGTTATCGCGAACAGCTTGATGCCCTTAAGCTTCGCCTGGGCAATATAATCATGGAGGTTGCTATACGCGTGGGTGCTGGCGACGGTGTGCATATGCAGGTCAACGGGATACATCTTTCTCTCCTCTGCGTTTTTTCCAAAGGATAGCAGTTATCAGCGGCGAATATTAGCAAAAACCCGGCGAACGCCGGGTTTCTCTCAGTAGCCGCGCTGTCGGTCGACCTGTCCGGTGACCGGGTTACCCTTCTCTATTTCACCGATCGTGTGCGAGATATAGGCCACCGCCTCGGCAGGTCGCGTCACGGCGGCAACGTGCGGAGTCATTGCCACGCGCGGGTGTCGCCACAGCGTGCTTTCCTCCGGCAGCGGCTCACGGCTGTAGACATCCAGCATGGCGCCTTTAAGCTTCCCGCTATCCAGCGCCTTCAGCAGATCCGGCTCGACCAGATGCACGCCGCGCGCCAGGTTCATCAGGTAGCTCTGGTCGTCCAGTTGGTTGAGCAGGCCTTCATTGATAATCCCCACCGTTTCCGCCGTATTGGGCAGCAGGTTAATCAGCACACGCGTGCCGTTCAGGAAGGCCGGAAGCTCATCCGTTCCGGCAAAGCTCTCAACGCCCGGATAGTCTTTACGGCTGCGGCTCCAGCAGCGCAGCGGGAAGCCCCACGGCGCGAGCGCTTCAGCCACTTTCGAACCCAGCACGCCTGCGCCGAGGATACCAACGGTAAACGCTTCGCGCGGATATTCAGGCAGCGGCTCCCAGCGGGATTGCTGCTTAAGCGCCTGATAGTCATCAAAGCGGCGGAACCAGTGCAGCACCTGGCTGACGGCATATTCCTGCATTTGCTGGCCCATACCGGTATCTTCCAGGCGGAACAGAGGAATATCTTCCGGCAACATTTCAGGGTGTGCTTTCAGCTTGCTCAGAATGGAATCCACGCCGGCTCCGAGCGCGAACACGGCCTTTAGCTTACGGCCCTGGAGCATTTCTACCGGCGGATGCCAGACCAGCGCGTAGTCAGCATGTTCGTTATCGCCCCGCTTCCACTCACGAACGCGAGCGCCCGGCAGTGCCGCAGAAAGTGCCTTAATCCAGTAAGCCGTATCAAAAGTGGGGTGATAGAAGAGTATATCCATAGTCAATCCTGCCTTTTATTGCGCTGATTTATTTTGCTTTTTAACTGGACGGTCAGCATAGCAAATTTATTGCGTGATCGTGTTGTTGATAAAAAAGACGCTTTCAGCACATTTAAGAATCATGTTGCCTGAAGTTTGTCTAAACGCGCTAAATTACTGAAAAAGTGGGTTGACGGCAGTTCGGCTTTTCCTTACATTAGCGCCCGTCCCAGCAACAACGGGATGACAATATGGTGAGGTGTCCGAGTGGCTGAAGGAGCACGCCTGGAAAGTGTGTATACGGCAACGTATCGGGGGTTCGAATCCCCCCCTCACCGCCATATTCAAGATGAGAGCTCGTACGAAAGTACGGGCTTTTTTCTTTTATATTCTCCGTAAGGGGGGGATGAGAACCCCCGACCGGGGTTCGACAACTGGCGCAGCCAGTTGGACAGACTGAGAGCGAAGTGAACAGGCTGCCCGCAGGGCGAGCGAAGCGAGTCAATCCCCCCCGGTGCTATATTCAGCTCGGTGCAGCCTGAGCGCCTCACCCTAACTCTCTCCCCAAAGCGGCGAGGGGATCGTTACTCCTCCACCATCCGCGCATACTCTTCAGTAAGAAAATCCACCAGCGTTCTGACGGACGGCAGCAAACCTCGCCTGGAAGGATAAACAGCGTGAATCACTTCCCGTCGGGGTTCCCATGCGTCCAGCACCCTTACCAGTTCCCCGGATGCCAGCTGATCCTTGACTATCAAAATCGGCAGCTGCACCACGCCCACCCCCGCCATCGCCGCTTCACGCAGCGCCAGCATGTCGGTGGTAATAAAGCGCGGCGTGTAATGAATCGCGGCTTTCGCTCCCTCCGGCCCGCTCAGCTCCCATCTGTGCAGCTGCTTTCCCACCCCCATGCTCAAACCCGGCCACTCGCTCAGCTCAGAGGGCACGGCAGGGTGACCCATCCGCTCAATCAGCGCAGGGCTCGCCACCAGGCAGTGTCCCCTGTCTGCCAGCACTCTTAACACCAGGTCGCTGTCATCAAACGGACGTGGACGAACGCGGATCGCCACGTCAATACCCTCGCCCACCAGATCGACCCGTCGGTTGGTGGCCTCAAGCTGAAGATTGATCCCCGGATAGCGCGCCATAAACCGTGCCAGCATGGGACCCACATGCACGTGCAGCAAGGTGACCGGACAGGTGATCCTGACCACGCCGCGTGGCTCGGCCTGCAACGCCGCCACCGCCTCTTCCGCAGCTTCGGCCTCTACCAGCATGGCTTTACAGTGCTGATAGAACGTCTGCCCCACTTCCGTCACCGTAAACTGCCGGGTGGTGCGCTGGATCAACCGCACGCCAAGGCGCTCTTCCAGCTGGGCAATCCGGCGGCTCAGTTTTGACTTGGGCTGATCGAGCGCCCGACCCGCCGCCGCAAATCCACCATGGTCCACCACCTTCACAAACCACGCGAAATCATTGAGATCCTGCATACGCCCTCATCGTTCCATATTCAGAACAGTGAATGTCATTTTCACTATCTACCGGGATATTAACCCTGAATATAAGCTAATTACATCAACAGAACATCAGGAGTACATCATGAAAAACGTAACAGGCGTTTATACCGCACCTCGTCCGCACTGGGTCGGTGACGGTTTCCCGGTTCGTTCAATGTTTTCTTACCAGACGCACGGCGAGCCGCTGAGCCCGTTTCTGCTGCTGGACTATGCCGGACCGTACACCTTCCCGGCGGACGGCGCGAAACGCGGCGTGGGCGAGCATCCTCATCGCGGCTTTGAAACGGTGACCATCGTTTACGCCGGCGAAGTGGAGCATCGCGACTCCACCGGCAGAGGCGGCGTTATTGGCCCCGGCGACGTGCAGTGGATGACGGCGGGCGCAGGCATCCTGCACGAGGAGTTCCACTCCAGCGCCTTCGCGCAGAAAGGCGGTGAACTAAAAATGATGCAGCTGTGGGTCAACCTGCCCGCCAAAGACAAAATGGCGACGCCCGGCTACCAGAGCATCACCAAAGCGGATATCCCGGTGGTCACGCTGCCGGATAACAGCGGCACGCTGCGGGTCATCGCCGGTCGCCTTGAGGACGTGACGGGCCCGGCCCATACCTTCTCACCGCTGAACGTCTGGGACATCGCGCTTAACCAGGGCAGCCATCTGACGCTCAACCAGCCCGAAGGCTGGAGCACGGCGCTGGTGGTACTTGAGGGCAGCGTAACGGTGAACGGCACCACGCCAGCGGGTGAAGCGCAGCTGGTTGTGCTAAGTCAGAGCGGTGAAAAGCTGCATCTGGAAGCGAACAGCGACGCGAAATTGCTGCTGATGGCCGGTGAGCCGCTGAATGAACCGATTGTGGGCTACGGCCCGTTTGTGATGAACAGTAAAACCGAGATCGCGGAAGCCATTCGTGATTTCAACTCCGGCCGCTTTGGCCAGATCTGAACGTAATTAAGGAGCGCAATATGTCTACCCCTGCAAACTTCAACGGTGAACGTCCCGTCATTGACGTAAATGATGCCGTCATGCTGCTTATCGACCACCAGAGCGGCCTGTTCCAGACCGTCGGCGACATGCCCATGCCGGAGCTGCGCGCCCGTGCGGCGGCGCTGGCAAAGATCGCCACGCTGGCGAAGATCCCGGTGATCACCACCGCCTCCGTTCCACAGGGACCGAACGGCCCGCTTATCCCGGAGATCCACGCCAACGCGCCGCATGCGCAGTATGTGGCCCGCAAAGGTGAGATCAACGCCTGGGATAACCCGGAATTCGTGGCGGCGGTAAAAGCTACCGGTCGCAAGACGTTAATTATTGCAGGTACGATCACCAGCGTCTGCATGGCCTTCCCGTCCATCAGCGCGGTAGCGGACGGATATAAAGTGTTTGCAGTGATTGATGCCTCCGGCACCTACAGCAAAATGGCGCAGGAGATCACCCTGGCCCGCGTGGTCCAGGCAGGCGTGGTGCCGATGGATACCGCCGCTGTGGCCTCTGAGATCCAGCGAACCTGGAACCGTAAAGATGCGGCTGAATGGGCTGAGGTATACACCCACATCTTCCCGGCCTACCAGCTGCTGATCGAAAGCTACGGCAAAGCGCAGGAGGTGGTGAAAAACAGCGAAGTGCTCGATTCGCAGCGTTAATCCTGCGCTGTACGACATAAGCTGATTAAGGCTTAACCGAACAAGCACGAATGCAGAAAATCTGCTTGACCGCTTTCGCGCAACTCCCTATAGTAGCGCCCCGTTGCCCCCCAAGCGGTCAGGCAGCAAAACAATATGGTGAGGTGTCCGAGTGGCTGAAGGAGCACGCCTGGAAAGTGTGTATACGGCAACGTATCGGGGGTTCGAATCCCCCCCTCACCGCCATATTTTAAGAAGAGCTCGCATGAAAATGCGGGCTTTTTTTTCGCATATTGCACGCCTGTGGGGGGATGAGAACCCCCGACCGGGGTTCGACAACTGGCGCAGCCAGTTGGACAGACTGTGAGCAAAGCGAACAGGCTGCCCGCAGGGCGAGCGAAGCGAGTCAATCCCCCCCGGTGCTATATTCAGCTAGGTGCGGCCTGAGACCCTCACCCTAACCCTCTCCCCAGGGGAGAGGGAATAAAATGCACATAAAACAAAGCCCGGTTTCCCGGGCCTTGAACGCAACAGCACACTCAGTAATACGCTTGCAGCGTCCGTTGACACAGCGCCGAACGCACGCAGTCCTCTTTGGTGAAACGAACCACCCCAATCATCTCATCTTCTTCAAAACGTGACATGGCGTCGCTGAGGCCGGACTTCACGCCCGACGGCAGGTCACACTGGGTAATATCGCCGTTAACGATAACCGTCACGTTCTCCCCGAGGCGCGTTAAAAACATCTTCATTTGCGCAGCGGTCACGTTCTGAGCCTCGTCGAGAATAACGACCGCATTTTCAAATGTACGTCCGCGCATATAGGCGAACGGCGCGATTTCCACCTTGCCAATCTCTGGTCGCAGGCAGTACTGCATAAAGGATGCACCCAGTCGCTTCACCAGCACGTCATAGACGGGCCTGAAGTACGGAGCAAACTTCTCCGAAATATCGCCGGGCAGGAAGCCGAGATCTTCATCAGCTTGCAGTACAGGACGGGTAACAATAATGCGCTCCACGTCCTTATGGATCAGCGCTTCCGCTGCTTTGGCTGCACTGATCCAGGTTTTCCCGCATCCGGCTTCACCGGTTGCAAAGATGAGCTGTTTACTCTCGATAGCATTCAGGTAGTGCGCCTGAGCCTCATTGCGCGCCACAATTGGAGAATTATCACGGCTGTCTCTGGCCATGCCAATTGCTTCTACGCCACTCATCTGCACAAGCGAGGTGACCGATTCTTCTTCACGCTGTTTATGGCTACGTGAGTCCCGTCTCAGCACACGTTTTGCTTCGCGACGAGCTTTGATCACTGCTTTTTGTCTTCCCATGGATAGCACCTTGAGTTGTTGGTATTCATCACACGCGCCAGCTTCGGCACGATTATGCGCACGAACATCAGAGGGTTGGCTTCCTTGTAAGCCATTGCTTGCTTTATCAGATGACGATACAGAACGGCTACGCGCACCGGTCTGCACGTCGGTCGAATCAGATTCTTGAGGTGTGGGGGAGAATTTAGTGGTGAGGAAATCGCTGCCGGAGTCTGAGCCTCCGCGCCGGGTGCTGCGGTTGTTATGTTTACCTTGTCCAGTACAGGACGCAACCATTCGCGATCTCCATAGTGATTCAGCATCACTGCCGGGAACTACCGCTGTCTTATCTTAAGTACATCAGGAGTTATCATAAATGCAACATTTATTTTACCTGAATGCAACTTTTAAGACTGTTCCTGCAGCGGAATCAGTCTTATATATGAATATTACAGAAATATAACAATAAGATAGTCATATGAAAAAATAATGTCCCCGCGAACTATCGCAGGGACGATTATCAGGCTTCCATCAGACCTTGTGCGAGATACGCGCCAGCATCGCGCGCGCCGGGCAGGGCAAAGAAATAGCCGCCGCCGATGGGCTTAATGTACTCTTCCAGCGCTTCGCCGTTTAACCGCTTCTGCACGGTCAGGAAGCCTTTCTCCAGATCGTGCTGATAGCAGACGAACAGCAGCCCCATATCAAGCTGGCCGGAATTAGTCACGCCCAGCGAATAGCTGTAGCCACGGCGCATCATCAGGCTGGACTGCGTCTCTTTGGTGCGCGGGTTGGCAAGGCGAATATGGCTGTCGAGCGCGATAACGTCGCCATCCGGGTCGTTCGCGTAGTCCGGCACATCATGCTCGTGCTTCATGCCCAGCGGCGCCCCGCTCTGCTTGTCGCGGCCAAAAATCGTCTGCTGCTCTTTCAACGGCGTGCGGTCCCAGAACTCCACGTGGAACTGAATAATGCGCACAGCCTGGTAGCTGCCGCCCACAGCCCATGCGGGTTCCCCCTGATCTGCCGTCACCCACACCACATCTTTCATCAGCGCCGCATCGCTGCTGTCCGGGTTGGCCGTGCCGTCCTTAAAGCCCAGCAGGTTAACCGGCGTCTCTTTGCCTTTGCTGCGGGCGGCGTGGTCAGAGATAAACCCTTCCCGCTTCCAGCGCACGCTCAGCAGATCCGGCGTGTGCTTGATGATATCGCGCAGGGCGTGGATCACTGTGTCCTGGGTATTGGCACAAATCTGCAGGAGCAGATCGCCGTGACACAGCGCCGCGTCGAGGGAGTCATTCGGGAAGCGCGTCATCTTCTGCAGCGCGTTCGGCTTCTGTTTTGCCAGGCCGTAGCGGCCGTCAAACAGCGACTCCCCTACCGACACGGTAATGGTCAGGTTATCCGGCGCGATAAACGCCCCGAGGATACCGGAATCCATCGGCGGCAGGCGCGGGTTCGGCGTATCCGGTGCCGGCCCGCCCGCGGTAAGAAACGCGATGCGCGCCGTCAGCAGGCGGAACAGACGCTCCAGATCCGCCTTATCGCTGGCCAGCAAATCAAAGGCCACCAGCATCATGGAAGCCTGCTGCGGCGTGAGAATACCCGCCTGGTGCGCGCCATAAAACGGCTGGGTCTCCATGCGGGCATCCGGCGAGAGCGTACCGGGCGCGCTCTGCGGTTTCGCCGCATGCGCCACCGGGCAACCTCCCGCCAGGGCAAACGCGCCGCCCAGCGCCCCTACCCCTTTTAACAAACGACGTCGGGAAGGTTCCGCCACGTCGAATTCTTCGTGCTTGTTCATCGTGCTTAGTCCAGACCCAGTACGCCGCGCAGCAGGGAGAGATCTTCCGCCAGCGTCGTAATCGGGCCTTTCAGCGCGTTACGGTCGGCGTCGGTCAGCTTGTCGTAGGTTTCGAACCCGTCTTTGGTACGGTACTTCGCCAGGATGGTATCGACCTTTTTGAAGTTGGCATCCACTTTCGCCAGCAGTTCGCCGTTCTCTTTCTGAAGCTGAGGACGCAGCAGCTCGACAATCTTCTGCGCACCGTCGACGTTGGCCTGGAAGTCCCACAGGTCGGTATGGCTGTAGCGATCTTCTTCACCGCTGATTTTGCTCGCAGCCACTTCTTCAATCAGACCGGCCGCGCCGCCCACCACCTTCGACGGCGGGAAGGCCAGCTCGCTGATGCGCTTTTGCAGCTCCAGCACGTCGGTGTTCAGCTGCCCGGCGTATTTCTCCATTCCTTTGGTGGAGTTATCGCCAAACAGGGCTTTTTCCAGACGGTGGAAGCCGGTGAATTTCGGATCGGCGGCCTTCTGCTCGTAGTCATCTTCGCGGGCATCAATGCTGCCGTCGAGGTCAGAGAACAGCTCGGCAATCGGCTCGATGCGCTCGTAGTGCTGACGGGTTGGCGCGTACAGGGATTTCGCTTTTTCGATATCGCCCGCTTTCACGGCGTCGGTGAAGGCTTTGGTACCCGTGACCAGGTCCGCCGTCTCTTTGGTGACGTAGGCTTTATAGGCGGTGATAGCGTCACCCAGGCTCAGCAGGGCCGTGCCTTTGGCCGCGTCCGCCGTCGCTGCACCTTTGACGATCAGCTTGCCTTTAGGGTTGGTCAGCAGGCCGCAGGTCATGTCGTATTCACCCGGCTGCAGGTTGGCGGTCATCTTCTGGCTGAAGCCCGGCGCGATGTTCTCGCGCTCTTCCACCACCATCACGCCTTTGAGGATCTCCCACTCCAGCGCCTTCTGGCTGTGGTTCTGAATGATAAACTGGGTTTTACCGCTGTTAACCGTGATGGTCATCGGCTCGCACTGCTTATCGTTAACGGTGACTTTTACCTGCGGAATATCCGCAGCCTGCGCAGCGAATGCAGAAGCGAACAGCGCGGCAATGCCTGCGCACAATGCACTACGACGAAACTGAATTGCCATGACTCTTCCCTTAAAAAGTATGTTGTAACTAAAACAATAATTACGGCGCAACGCGCGACGCCTGCGAGCCGGTACGCGGCGGCATCGCGAACAGCACCAGCGCCGGAACCAGATAGATAAAGTACATCGCCACTTCGCTGACGCTCGGCGTTTCCTGGTAGCCGAAGATGCCTTCGAGCAGGGTGCCGGTCAGTGAATGGGTGGAGAGAACGTTGCTAAGATCGAACGCTACGTCCTGGAAGTGGTTCCACAGGCCCGCCTCGTGGAAGGCGCGGATCGCCCCTGCCGCCAGCCCCGCGGCCACCAGCAGAATGAACAGGCTGGTCCACTTAAAGAAGGCGCCCAGGTTGAGGCGAATGCCGCCCCAGTAGAGCAGAAAGCCCAGCACCACCGCCGTTGCCAGACCGAGCATGGCGCCCAGCGGCGGCCAGATGCCCACGTCCTGCTGGAATGCCGCCAGCAGGAAGAAAACCGATTCCAGACCCTCGCGCGCCACGGCGAAAAAGACCATCATGATCAGCGCCCAGCCGTGGTGATTCCCCTTCTGCAGGGCGTTATCCACCGCCTGCTCAAGCTGCACCTTCACGTTGCGGGAAACTTTGCGCATCCAGAAGACCATCCACGTCAGGATAAACACCGCAATCACGGCGACGATACCTTCAAACAGCTCCTGCTCTTTCTGCGGGAATTCGCCGGTGGTTTCATTGATGAGGATACCTAAGCCCAGGCAGAGCGCCGCGGCAAGGAATACGCCAACCCACATCACGCCAATCCAGCGCCCACGCTGGGTGCGCTTCAGATAGCTGGCGATAAGGCTGACAATCAGGGCCGCTTCAAGGCCTTCACGTAACATAATGAGAAATGGAACAAACATGCCGACACCTTAAATGTTTATCGCGGTCAACTGATGCAAAGAAAGGTAAATTCTTGTGATAGTGATTATCATTACGGCGAAAGGAAACACAAGCGAAATGTGTGGTGATTTGATGACGAGTTGTAAACGCAAAGCCTGTTAATAGTTGCCGCCGTTACCGTTAAGTTTATAAGTTATAATAAAAATGCCCATTTACGGTTAACCAGTGCTGTGGCTAAATATCCGCCTCAAAAACCAACCGAAAATATCCCATGTTTAAGATTGTCCATTTCCTGCTGGCGCTGGTGATTATTCTTGCGCTTGCCTGGCTGGTGAGTTTCGACCGCCGAAAAATTCGCATTCGTTATGTTTTACAGCTGATTGTTATTGAAATTGCCCTGGCGTTCTTTTTCCTGCACGCCGAAAGCGGGCTATTCCTGATTAAATACGTTTCCGGCTTCTTTGAGTCACTGCTGAAATTTGCCTCGGAAGGGACGAATTTCGTCTTTGGCGGAATGGGAGAAAAAGGGCTGGCGTTTATTTTCCTCGGCGTGCTGTGTCCGATTATTTTTATTTCCGCACTGATTGGTATTCTCCAGCACTGGCGGATCCTGCCGATTTTTATTCGAATCATCGGGACGCTGCTGTCAAAACTGAACGGCATGGGCAAGCTGGAATCGTTCAACGCGGTGAGCTCGCTGATCCTCGGCCAGTCGGAAAACTTCATTGCCTATAAAGGCGTGCTGGGGGATCTCTCCTCGCGTCGTCTGTTTACCATGGCGGCCACGGCCATGTCGACGGTCTCCCTGTCGATTGTCGGTGCCTATATGACCATGCTCGACGCCAAATTTGTCGTTGCCGCGCTGATCCTGAACATGTTCAGCACCTTTATTATTCTCTCGGTCATTAACCCGGTACGTCCGGAAGCCGAGCCGGATATCAAGCTGGAAAAACTGCATGAATCCCAGAGCTTCTTTGAAATGCTGGGCGAGTATATTCTGGCCGGTTTTAAGGTGGCGATGATTATTCTGGCGATGCTGATTGGCTTTATCGCCCTCATCAGCGCCGTTAACGCCCTCTTCTCCAGCGTATTCGGCATGAGCTTCCAGCAGATCCTGGGCTATGTGTTTTATCCGCTGGCGTGGCTTATCGGGATTCCGCTCAGCGATGCGTTAAACGCGGGCAGCATTATGGCAACCAAGCTGGTGGCGAATGAATTTGTAGCGATGATTGAGCTGCAAAAAATTGCTCATGAAATGTCACCGCGCGGGCTGGGTATTTTGTCCGTCTTCCTCGTCTCGTTCGCTAACTTCGCCTCCATCGGCATCGTCGCCGGGGCGATTAAGGGGCTGAACGAGCAGCAGGGCAACGTGGTGTCGCGGTTTGGTCTGCGCCTGGTATACGGTGCGACGCTGGTGAGCCTGCTGTCGGCGAGCTTTGCGGGATTAGTGCTGTAAATTGCTTTGCTACAAAACAACAACGGCGGGTTATCCCGCCGTTTTTTATTAAAACTGTACGCACACCGGCTGGTCGACCCGCATCACCGATTCCTGCGCGAAACGAGACTTATAGATCCCGCGCAATGCTTCGATGTTCTTCTCGCTCTGCGCATCTTTACCGTGGATCAGCATTAACGCTTTGCTGGATTCACGCGCCACTTTCCCGTCGTTCCCCAGCCACTGCCCGCGCGCATCAAACACCGTTAAGCCATCGCGAAAACGCGGCGTCACGTCCTGGTCAACAAACTGCTGCCACTCGCTGCCGGTAATCTGCGCCCCTGCCGGGCGATTCAAGCCAAAATAGAGCGTGGTCTGCTGCATCTGGTTATCCGCTTTGCAGGTCTCCACCGCCGCATGTTGCGATGGCGCGTTGCAGCCCGCCAGCATCAATAATGCCGCTGCCATTACCCCTGTTTTGATGGTCATGTGTCGCTATCCTCATTGTTATAAGCACATGGATATCACAGGAAAATACGGATTTTGGCAAGAAAAAAGCCGGGTGGCGCTTGCGCTTACCCGGCCTACGGTACTGCGTGAGAAAATTATTCTGCCTGAAGCTTAGTCGGCGGCGCAGTGTGGTAGTGCGCATCCGCTTCCGCAAAGCGCTTCTGCATAGAGGCAGACGGCGCTTTACCCAGCAGGCTGAACACCACAATACCGATGCTGCCGAAGATGAAGCCCGGAATGATTTCGTACAGGCCCAGCCACGCGAACTGCTTCCAGACGATGACAGTCACCGCACCGATGATCATCCCCGCCAGCGCGCCGTTGCGGGTCATGCGTGACCACATGACGGAGAACAGCACCACCGGCCCAAACGCGGCACCGAAGCCCGCCCACGCGTAGCTCACGAGACCCAGCACGCGGTTTTCCGGGTTGGCTGCCAGCGCAATGGCTACCAGCGCCACCACCAGCACCATAAAGCGCCCTACCCACACCAGCTCTTTCTGGCTCGCATTTTTACGCAGGAAGGCCTTGTAGAGGTCTTCGGTGATTGCACTGGAGCAAACCAGCAGCTGACAGCTCAGGGTGGACATCACCGCCGCCAGGATCGCGGAGAGCAGGATACCGGCAATCCACGGGTTAAACAGAATCTGCGCCAGCTCGATGAACACGCGCTCGGCGTTCTGGTTCACCGCGCCCGCCTGCGCCGGGTTATTGCTGAAGTAGGCGATACCGAAGAAGCCGACCGCACACGCGCCCGCCAGACACAGGATCATCCACGTCATGCTGATGCGACGCGCGTGAACGATGGTGTGGTGAGAATCCGCCGCCATAAAGCGCGCCAGAATGTGCGGCTGACCGAAGTAGCCCAGCCCCCAGCCCATCAGGGAGACGATGGCGACAAAGTTCAGCCCTTTCAGCATATCGACGTTTTCGATGCTCTTCTGCTTGATAACTTCCAGTGAATCGCCAAAGCCGCCAACGGTGAAAATCACAATCACCGGGGTCAGGATCAGGGCGAAGATCATCAGGCTCGCCTGCACGGTGTCGGTCCAGCTTACTGCCAGGAACCCGCCCACGAAGGTATAGAGGATGGTTGCCGCGGCACCGGCCCACAGGGCGGTTTCATAGCTCATGCCGAAGGTGCTTTCGAACAGTCGCGCACCCGCCACGATGCCGGATGCGCAGTAGATGGTGAAGAACAGCAGGATCACCACCGCGGAGATAATGCGCAGAATGCGGCTGTTATCTTCAAAGCGTCCGGTGAAGTAATCCGGCAGCGTCAGGGCGTTGTTGTTGGCTTCGGTGTGTACGCGCAGACGGCCTGCCACCAGCTTCCAGTTGATCCACGCGCCGACGGTCAGGCCGATGGCGATCCAGCTTTCGGAAATACCAGAGATGAAAATCGCGCCCGGCAGCCCCATCAGCAGCCAGCCGCTCATGTCGGATGCGCCCGCAGAGAGCGCGGTGACCATTGGGCCTAAGCTGCGCCCGCCAAGGATGTAGTCGTCAAAGTTTTTAGTGGAACGCCATGCCAAAAACCCTATCAGGATCATGCCAAAAATATAAACGAGAAATGTCACCAGCATCGGTGTGCTAATAGCCATTCAAATTCTCCAAAATGTCGAGCGACAACCGTCCGGGTTGCCTTGTTATGTCATCACCGGAACGTAGTGATGTGTGTATGTGTTTCCGTTGGGCGCGCTATCCTGCCGTATACGCTTCCCACTGACAAACGATTTAACACTGCATTTACATGAATTTCATCCCTGGTTTTATACGTCTTTCCTATAGGTTGCACTCGCTCACATTTATACGGGTTGCACCTTTGAAAAGTGTTAAGCACCGCATAAAAACAGGCTTCGCTTGCAGAAGCCAGCGCTTTTTTCCAGCTAACTATTCGTTAACAATCCATTCATTTTCCAGCTTGCAAACTAGGTCACATTTAACACGGTTGCACAAAGTTGCAACATGGTGGATATTTCACGCTATCAACAGAACGCTATTACAGAACAACAGGAGTTTTGGCATGGGGATGACCACCATGGGGGTTAAGCTGGATGACGCGACCCGCGAACGGATTAAGACCGCAGCAACCCGCATTGACCGCACACCGCACTGGTTAATCAAGCAGGCGATTTTTAACTATCTGGAAAGGCTGGAGAGTGAAGACGGCCTGCCGGAGCTGCCTGCCCTGCTGGCGGGCGCAGCGAACGAAAGCGAAGACGCCGCGACGGCGGTGGAAGAAAACCACCAGCCGTTCCTCGAATTTGCCGAGCAGATCCTGCCGCAGTCCGTCAGCCGCGCCGCCATTACCGGGGCTTACCGCCGCGCCGAAACCGACGCCGTGCCGATGCTGCTGGAGCAGGCCCGCCTGCCGGAAGCCATTGCCGCCCAGGCGCACAGCCTGGCGTATCAGTTAGCCGACAAGCTGCGCAACCAGAAAACCGCCACCGGCCGCGCCGGGATGGTGCAGGGCCTGTTGCAGGAGTTCTCCCTCTCCTCACAGGAAGGCGTGGCGCTGATGTGCCTGGCGGAAGCGCTGCTGCGTATTCCGGATAAAGCTACCCGCGACGCGCTGATCCGCGACAAGATCAGCAACGGCAACTGGCACTCCCACATTGGCCGCAGCCCGTCGCTGTTCGTCAACGCCGCCACCTGGGGTCTGCTGTTTACCGGCAAGCTGGTCTCCACCCATAACGAAGCCAACCTGTCACGCTCTCTGAACCGCATTATCGGCAAGAGCGGCGAGCCGCTGATCCGCAAGGGCGTGGACATGGCGATGCGCCTGATGGGCGAGCAGTTCGTCACCGGGGAAACCATTGCCGAAGCGCTGGCGAATGCCCGTAAGCTGGAAGACAAAGGTTTCCGCTACTCCTACGACATGCTGGGTGAAGCGGCGCTGACCGCCGCCGACGCGCAGGCCTACATGGTCTCTTACCAGCAGGCGATCCACGCCATCGGTAAAGCATCCAACGGTCGCGGTATTTATGAAGGTCCGGGCATCTCTATTAAGCTCTCTGCCCTGCACCCGCGCTACAGCCGTGCGCAGTATGACCGGGTGATGGAAGAGCTCTATCCGCGCCTGAAGTCCCTGACCCTGCTGGCGCGCCAGTATGACATCGGCATTAATATCGACGCCGAAGAGGCCGACCGTCTGGAGATCTCCCTCGATCTGCTGGAAAAACTGTGTTTTGAACCGGAGCTGGCGGGCTGGAACGGGATTGGTTTCGTCATCCAGGCCTACCAGAAACGCTGTCCGTTCGTCATTGATTACCTGATTGACCTGGCCAGCCGCAGCCGTCGCCGCCTGATGATCCGCCTGGTGAAAGGCGCCTACTGGGACAGCGAAATCAAACGCGCCCAGATGGAAGGTCTGGAAGGCTATCCGGTCTATACCCGCAAGGTCTACACCGATGTCTCTTACCTCGCGTGCGCGAAAAAACTGCTCGGCGTGCCGAACCTGATTTACCCGCAGTTCGCGACCCACAACGCCCATACCCTGGCGGCGATCTACAGCCTGGCCGGGCAGAACTACTATCCGGGCCAGTACGAGTTCCAGTGCCTGCACGGCATGGGCGAACCGCTGTACGAGCAGGTCACCGGGAAAGTGGCGGACGGCAAGCTGAACCGCCCGTGCCGTATCTATGCCCCGGTGGGCACCCACGAAACCCTGCTGGCGTACCTGGTGCGTCGTCTGCTGGAGAACGGGGCGAACACCTCCTTCGTTAACCGCATCGCAGACACCACGCTGCCGCTCGACGAGCTGGTGGCCGATCCGGTGCAGGCCGTTGAGAAGCTGGCGGCGCAGGAAGGCCAGATTGGTCTGCCGCATCCGAAAATTGCCCTGCCGCGCGAGCTGTACGGCGCGGGCCGCGTCAACTCGGCGGGCCTGGATCTGGCGAACGAACACCGTCTGGCGTCGCTCTCCTCTGCCCTGC
Source organism: Enterobacter sp. 22499 (assembly GCF_052044815.1). Taxonomy (NCBI): domain Bacteria; kingdom Pseudomonadati; phylum Pseudomonadota; class Gammaproteobacteria; order Enterobacterales; family Enterobacteriaceae; genus Enterobacter; species Enterobacter sp. 22499. Next base: position 812,311 of record NZ_JBQENR010000001.1, read on the forward strand.
TCAACAGCGCATTGCAGAAATGGCAGGCCAAACCGATCCTTGAGCAGTCCGTTGAGGACGGTGAAATGCAGCCGGTGATCAACCCGGCAGAGCCGAAGGACATCGTCGGCTACGCGCGTGAAGCAACCGAAGCGGAAGTGGAACAGGCGCTGGAGAGCGCGGTGAACAACGCGCCAATCTGGTTCGCCACCCCGCCGCAGGAGCGTGCCGCCATTCTGGAACGTGCCGCGGTGCTGATGGAAGATCAGATGCAGCAGCTCATCGGCATTCTGGTGCGTGAGGCAGGGAAAACCTTCAGCAACGCTATCGCTGAAGTGCGTGAGGCGGTCGACTTCCTGCACTACTACGCCGGTCAGGTGCGCGATGATTTCGACAACGAGACTCACCGTCCGCTCGGTCCGGTGGTCTGTATCAGCCCGTGGAACTTCCCGCTGGCGATCTTCACCGGCCAGGTTGCCGCCGCCCTTGCCGCAGGCAACAGCGTGCTGGCGAAACCGGCAGAGCAAACCCCGCTGATTGCCGCCCAGGGCATCAACATTCTTCTGGAAGCAGGCGTTCCGGTGGGCGTGGTGCAACTGCTGCCAGGGCGCGGTGAAACGGTGGGCGCCAAACTCACCTCCGATAACCGCGTGCGCGGCGTGATGTTTACCGGTTCGACCGAAGTGGCCTCCCTGCTGCAACGCAACATCGCCACCCGTCTGGATGCGCAGGGTCGTCCTACCCCGCTTATCGCCGAAACCGGCGGCATGAACGCCATGATTGTTGACTCCTCCGCGCTCACCGAGCAGGTGGTGGTTGACGTGCTGGCCTCCGCCTTCGACAGCGCGGGTCAGCGCTGCTCCGCCCTGCGCGTGCTGTGCTTACAGGATGACGTGGCTGACCACACGCTGAAGATGCTGCGCGGCGCGATGGCGGAATGCCGCATGGGCAACCCGGGCCGTCTCACCACCGACATCGGGCCGGTGATCGACGCGGAAGCCAAAGCCAACATTGAAAACCACATTCAGGCCATGCGCGCCAAAGGCCGTCCGGTGTTCCAGGCGGTGCGCGAGAACAGCGAAGATGCCCGCGAGTGGCAGACTGGCACCTTCGTGCCGCCTACGCTGATTGAGCTGGCAAGCTTCGACGAGCTGAAAAAAGAGGTCTTCGGCCCGGTGCTGCACGTGGTGCGTTACAACCGTAACAACCTCAACGCGCTTATCGACCAGATCAACGCCTCCGGCTACGGCCTGACGCTCGGCGTGCATACCCGTATCGACGAGACCATTGCGCAGGTCACCGGCACGGCCAAAGTGGGCAACCTGTACGTCAACCGCAACATGGTTGGCGCGGTCGTGGGCGTGCAGCCGTTCGGCGGCGAAGGCCTCTCCGGTACGGGTCCGAAAGCGGGCGGCCCGCTCTACCTGTATCGTCTGCTGGCGAACCGTCCTGAGAACGCACTGGGAGTCACCCTGGCGCGTCAGGATGCGGAGTATCCGGTGGATGCGCAGCTGAAAACCGTGCTGACGCAACCGCTGGAGGCGCTGATCGCCTGGGCGGAAAAACGTCCTGAGCTGCGTGCGGTTGCCCAGCAGTACAGCGAGCTGGCGCAGGCCGGTACCCAGCGTCTGCTGCCGGGGCCAACCGGCGAGCGCAACACCTGGACGCTGATGCCGCGCGAACACGTACTGTGCGTGGCGGATAACGAGCAGGACGCGCTGGTACAGCTGGCCGCGGCGATGGCCACAGGATGTGAAGTGCTGTGGCCGGACGATGCGCTGCATCGCGATCTCGCCAAACAGCTGCCGAAAGCGGTCTCGGCCCGCATTCGCTTTGCCAAGGCTGACGCGCTGCTGACCCAGCCGTTTGACGCGGTGATCTACCACGGTGATTCCGACCAGCTGCGCGAGCTGTGCGAGCAGGTGGCGGCCCGCAGCGGGGCGATTGTTTCCGTGCAGGGCTTCGCCCGCGGGGAAACCAACCTGCTGCTGGAGCGTCTGTACGTGGAGCGCTCGCTCAGCGTCAACACCGCGGCGGCGGGCGGTAACGCCAGCCTGATGACAATCGGCTAACGCTGTGCTAATAAGGCTCCGGAGACGGAGCCTTATTTTATTGGGGAGTATATGAAACGATATCTTATCGCCGGTGCGGCACTGCTGCTCAGCACCAGCGCGCTGGCCAACGAGTGCGACAACGCCACTACGCAGCTTGAACTGAACACCTGTAGCGCGCAGCAGTACCAGGCAGCCGATAAAAAACTCAACCAGACCTACCAGGCCGCCATCAAACGCGCGGCGGCCCCCCAGCGCGACCTGCTGAAAAAAGCGCAACAGGCGTGGATTACCCTGCGCGACGCGGACTGCGCGTTTATCGGTTCGGGGACGGAAGGCGGGAGCGTCCAGCCAATGATTGTTAACCAGTGCCTGGCAGAAAAAACCGTGGAGCGCGAGGCGTTTCTGGCCTCGCTGATGCAATGTGAAGAGGGCGACTTAAGCTGCCCTCTCCCGCCGGGCAATTAACGCACGCGGATCCCTTCGATAATCATCCGCTGCACGTTTTCGAGGGTGCTCTGGAAAAACGCCTCGTCCTGAAGCGTTTTACCGGTCACCGCCTCAACCTGGGCCGCAAAGTCAGCGTAATGCTGGGTAGCGGCCCAGATCATAAAGATCAGGTGCTGCGGGTCGACCGGGGCCAGCTTTCCGCTGGCAACCCATCCGGCAATAATCGCCGACTTATCGTCCACCAGCTGCTTTAAATCCCCCGTCAGCTCCGCCTGTAGCAGCGGCGCGCCCTGCAGCATCTCAAGACAAAACAGCCTTGACGCCTGCGGGTAATCGCGCGACACCTCGAGCTTCAGGCGAATGTACTCCTCGATAGCCACCAGCGGGGCCAGCTCTTCGCGAAATGCCTTGAGCGGCGCCAGCCAAATGTCGAGGATCTGCTGCATCACCGCCACATACAGCGCCTCTTTCGACGGGTAATAGTAGAGCAGATTGGTTTTAGACACCCCGGACTGCTCCGCCACCTGCTCCAGGCGCGTGCCGTGAATGCCAAACTGTGAAAAGGTCTCCAGCGCGGCGCTAAGGATCGCCTGCTTTTTGGCGCTCACCGCCTGCGAACGTTTTCCGGGTGTTTTCACTGCGCCTTGTGTCATTTCCGCTCTCCATTTTCTTTCCTGCGCTCAGCATAGCAAAACCCCCGCCTCGCCACGACCTTCTGCACTCCCATCGCGCATGAGTGCCTGTTTTCTGTGCAATGTTTTTGACCATTTAGTCCACATTTAGCGGCATCAATTCCCCAACCTCCAATTAACACATTAATAACACAAGCATTTTCAAAACTGGCATTGCCTTTGCAAAACCACCTTTACACCTGCGACGTAATGAAGAGAGGTTCGTGATGAAAATTGGCGTATTTGTACCCATCGGCAACAACGGCTGGCTTATCTCGACCACTGCACCGCAGTACATGCCGACCTTTGAGCTGAACAAAGCCATCGTGCAGAAAGCGGAGCACTACCATTTCGACTTTGCGCTTTCGATGATCAAGCTGCGCGGCTTTGGCGGCAAAACGGAATTCTGGGATCACAACCTGGAGTCCTTCACACTGATGGCCGGGCTGGCAGCGGTTACCTCGCGGATCCAGATCTACGCCACCGCGGCCACCCTCACCCTTCCGCCCGCGATCGTGGCACGCATGGCCTCCACCATCGACTCCATCTCCGGCGGGCGCTTTGGCGTTAACCTGGTCACCGGCTGGCAAAAACCGGAGTACGAGCAGATGGGACTCTGGCCGGGCGACGATTACTTCTCCCGTCGCTACGACTACCTGACCGAATACGTAGAGGTGCTGCGCGACCTGTGGGGCACCGGCAAAAGCGACTTCAAAGGCGACTTCTTTACCATGAACGACTGCCGCGTCAGCCCGCAGCCGTCGGTGCCGATGAAGGTGATTTGCGCCGGGCAGAGCGACGCGGGGATGGCATTCTCCGCGAAATATGCTGACTTCAACTTCTGCTTCGGCAAAGGCGTTAACACCCCTGCCGCCTTCGCCCCGACCGCGGCACGCATGAAGGAGGCCGCCGACAAAACCGGGCGCGACGTGGGCTCGTACGTGCTGTTCATGGTCATTGCCGACGAAACCGACGACGCCGCGCGCGCCAAATGGGAACGGTATAAGGACGGCGCTGACGACGAAGCCCTGAGCTGGCTTACCGAGCAGAGCCAGAAAGACACCCGCTCCGGCGCAGACACCAACGTGCGTCAGATGGCCGACCCAACCTCCGCCGTCAATATCAACATGGGCACGCTGGTCGGCTCGTATGCCAGCGTTGCCAGGATGCTCGACGAAGTGGCGGCCGTACCCGGCGCGGAGGGTGTCCTGCTGACCTTCGATGATTTCCTCACCGGCGTGGAAACCTTTGGCGAGCGCATCCAGCCGCTGATGCAGTGCCGCGCCCATATCCCTGCCGTCACGAAGGAGGTGGCGTAATGACGACCTTAAACGCTCGCCCGGAAGCCATCACCTTTGCGCCGCAGCAGAGCGCGCTGATCGTGGTGGACATGCAAAACGCCTATGCCAGCCAGGGCGGTTATCTGGATCTGGCGGGGTTCGACGTCTCCGCCACAAGGCCTGTGATCGAGAACATCAAAACCGCCGTCGCCGCNGGAATGCTCATCATCTGGTTCCAGAACGGCTGGGATGACCAGTACGTCGAGGCCGGCGGCCCCGGCTCGCCCAACTTCCACAAGTCAAACGCCCTGAAAACCATGCGCAAGCGGCCCGAACTGCAGGGCAAGCTGCTGGCCAAAGGCGGCTGGGATTATCAGCTGGTGGATGAGCTGGTCCCGCAGGCGGGCGATATCGTCCTGCCGAAACCGCGCTATAGCGGCTTTTTCAACACCCCGCTCGACAGCCTGCTGCGCAGCCGGGGCATTCGCCACCTGGTGTTCACCGGCATTGCCACCAACGTCTGCGTGGAATCGACCCTGCGCGACGGCTTTTTCCTCGAGTATTTCGGCGTGGTGCTGGAAGACGCCACCCATCAGGCCGGGCCGGAATTCGCCCAAAAGGCAGCTTTGTTCAATATCGAAACCTTTTTTGGCTGGGTCAGTAACGTTGCGGATTTCTGCGACGCCCTGAATCCTCCGCTCGCCCGTATCGCCTGAGGAGACACACGATGCCGAAATCCGTAATCATCCCGCCGGGCACCAGCACGCCCATCGCCCCGTTCGTCCCCGGCACCCTCGCCGACGGCGTGGTGTATGTCTCCGGCACGCTGCCGTTTGATAAAGACAACAACGTGGTATTTATCAACGACCCAAAGGCGCAAACCCGCCACGTACTGGAGACGATCAGAACCGTGATCGAAACGGCGGGTGGCACCATGGAGGACGTGACCTTCAACAGCATCTTTATCACCGACTGGAAAAACTACGCCGCGATTAACGAAATCTACGCCGAGTTCTTCCCCGGCGATAAACCGGCGCGGTTCTGCATTCAGTGCGGGCTGGTAAAACCGGACGCGCTGGTTGAGATCGCCACCGTTGCGCACATCGCGAAGTGAGGCAGGCATGAAACTTTCCGTCTCGCCGCCGCCGTACGAGGGTGCGCCCGTAGTGGTCTTTATTTCCGGTCTCGGCGGCAGCGGCAGCTACTGGCTGCCCCAGCAGGCCGCGCTGGAGCCGGAGTATCAGGTGGTGTGCTATGACCAGCGGGGAACGGGCAATAACCCCGACACCCTGCCGGAGGGTTACAGCCTTGCGCAGATGGCAGACGAGCTCGCCCAGGCGCTGGCTGACGCAGGCATTGCGCGCTACAGCGTCGTCGGGCACGCGCTCGGCGCGCTGGTCGGCCTGCAGCTGGCCCTCGACAGGCCCGACGCCCTCACCGCGCTGGTGTGCGTCAATGGCTGGCTGACCCTCAATGCCCACACCCGCCGCTGTTTTGACGTTCGCGAGCGGCTGCTGCATTCCGGCGGAGCGCAGGCGTGGGTCGAGGCGCAGCCGCTGTTTCTCTATCCGGCAGACTGGATGGCCGCCCGCGCGCCGCGTCTGGAGGCCGAAGAAGCGCTGGCGCTGGCCCATTTCCAGGGTAAAACCAACCTGCTGCGCAGGCTCAGCGCCCTGAAAAAAGCCGACTTCCGCCGCCAGTCCGCACGCATTCGCTGCCCGGTGCACATTATCTGTTCCGCCGACGACGTGCTGGTGCCGTCCGTCTGTTCCGCTGAACTGCACGCCGCCCTCCCGCACGCCCACAAAACGGTCATGCGCCAGGGCGGACATGCCTGCAACGTCACCGAACCGGACACCTTTAACACCCTGCTGCTGAACGGGCTTGCCAGCCTGCTGCACAGCCCTGAACCCGCTTTATAAGGAGCTTTAATGAGCGAAGTCATTACCCCCGCCGCGCTGGAAACGCTGTTCACCGGTGCCCGCACCCACAACGGCTGGCTGGATATGCCGGTCAGCGACGAGACGCTGCGCGAGATGTATGACCTGATGAAATGGGGCCCAACGTCTGCCAACTGCTCACCGGCGCGCATTGTCTTTGTGCGAAGCGCAGAGGGAAAAGAGAAGCTGCGCCCGGCGCTCTCCAGCGGCAACCAAGAGAAAACGCTTACCGCCCCGGTGACAGCGATTGTTGCCTGGGACAGGGAATTCTACGAGCGCCTGCCCGAGCTGTTCCCGCACGGCGATGCCAGAAGCTGGTTTACCGCAAGCCCCGCGCTGGCGGAAGAGACGGCCTTTCGCAACAGCTCAATGCAGGCCGCGTATCTGATTTTCGCCTGCCGCGCACTCGGCCTGGACACCGGGCCGATGTCGGGCTTTGACCGACAAAAGGTCGACGAGGCCTTTTTCACCGGCACAACGCTTAAAAGCAACCTGCTGATCAACATTGGCTATGGCGATACGCGCAAACTTTACGGGCGCCTGCCGCGCCTGACCTTCGACGATGCCTGCGGACTGGCGTAAGGAGCGATCGTGATGACACCGGATAAACAAACCTTTCGCGACGCCATGGCCTGCGTTGGCGCGGCGGTCAACATCATCACCACCGACGGCCCAGCGGGGATGGCGGGCTTTACCGCCAGCGCGGTATGCAGCGTCACGGATTCCCCTCCCACCCTGCTGGTGTGCCTGAACCGCGGCGCGTCGGTCTGGCCCACGTTCAGCGAAAACCGCACCCTGTGCGTGAATACCCTGAGTGCCGGACAGGAGTCTTTATCCAATCTGTTTGGCGGCAAAACGCCGATGGCGGAACGCTTTACCGCCGCCCGCTGGCAGACGGGCGACACGGGCTGCCCGCGTCTGGAGGATGCGCTGGCCTCGTTTGACTGCCGCATCAGTCAGGTGGTCAGCGTCGGTACTCACGACATTCTGTTTTGCGACATCGTATCGATTATTCGCCACCCCGCCCCGCAAGGTCTGGTGTGGTTTGACCGCAGCTACCACGCTCTTATGCGACCCGCCTGCTAAGGCGCTTTAAGGAGACAGACCATGTTCGGATTTCCCCACTGGCAGTTGAAATCGACCTCCACTGAAGCAGGCGTGGTCGCGCCGGATGAACGCCTCCCGCTCGGGCAAACCATGGTGATGGGCGTCCAGCATGCAGTCGCGATGTTTGGCGCGACGGTATTGATGCCGATGCTGATGGGGCTCGATCCCAACCTGTCTATTCTGATGTCGGGAATCGGCACCCTGCTGTTCTTTTTTGTTACCGGCGGGCGCGTGCCCAGCTACCTGGGCTCCAGCGCCGCCTTTGTCGGCGTGGTGATCGCCACTACCGGTTTTAACGGCCAGGGGATCAACCCCAACCTGAGCGTGGCCCTCGGCGGCATCATCGCCTGCGGGCTGGTCTATACCCTGATTGGTCTCGTTGTGATGAAGATCGGCACGCGCTGGATCGAACGGTTGATGCCCCCCGTCGTCACCGGCGCGGTGGTGATGGCGATAGGCCTGAACCTCGCGCCGATTGCGGTGAAAAGCGTCTCCGCTTCGCCGTTTGAAAGCTGGATGGCGGTGATCACGGTGCTGTGCATCGGCCTGGTGGCAGTCTTTACGCGCGGGATGATCCAGCGTCTGCTGATCCTGGTCGGGCTGATTGTCGCCTGTCTGATCTACGCCCTGCTGGCGAACGTGTTCGGCATGGGCAAGCCGGTCGATTTTACCCTGCTTCATCAGGCCGCCTGGTTCGGTCTGCCGCAGGTGACCTCGCCCACCTTTAACACGCAGGCGATGATGCTTATCGCCCCGGTGGCGGTGATCCTGGTGGCGGAAAACTTAGGGCACCTGAAGGCGGTGGCGGGAATGACCGGGCGCAGCATGGATCCGTACATGGGCCGCGCGTTCGTCGGCGACGGGCTGGCGACCATGCTCTCAGGCTCCGTGGGCGGCAGCGGCGTGACCACCTACGCGGAAAACATCGGCGTGATGGCGGTGACCAAGGTCTACTCAACGCTGGTCTTCGTGGCGGCGGCGGTAATGGCGATCCTTCTTGGTTTCTCACCGAAGTTCGGCGCACTGATCCACACCATTCCGTCACCGGTCATCGGCGGCGCGTCGATTGTGGTGTTCGGGCTGATCGCCGTGGCCGGGGCGCGCATTTGGGTGCAGCATCGGGTTGATCTCAGCCAGAACAGCAACCTGATCATGGTGGCCGTCACGCTGGTGCTGGGCGCGGGCGATTTTGCCCTGACGCTGGGCGGGTTTACGATCGGTGGGATTGGTACGGCGACCTTCGGCGCGATCCTGCTTAACGCCCTGCTGAACCGCCGGAAAAGGGATGTGGCGCAAGGGGAAGCCATCACCCCGTCCACCTGATATGTGTGTCACTTTCTTGCCGGGTGACGCTACGCTTACCCGGCCTACATTTGGGATGTAGGCCCGCGCAAGCGTAGCGCCGTCGGGCAAAACGGTAGCGTGCGCGTTGTTAGCTATCTGCACCTTGTTCAGCACCTACCCCGGCAATCGCCTTACGTCGTTTTTTTAACTTCAACTCGCTCACCAGCACCCCGGCGACAATAAACGCCGCGCCCACCAGCGCCAGCAGCGGTAAACGCTCGCCGGCCAGTCGTCCGAAAATCCCTGCCCAGACCGGTTCACCGGTGTAGATCACCGTCGCCCGCGTTGGCGATACGCTGCGCTGCGCCCAATTCATGGTCACCTGGATAATGGCGCTGAAGATGCCAAGCCCCAGCGCGACCACCACCAGCCCCGTGGACATCGGCGGCACGGATTCCCCGGCTGGCACCATCGTCGCGAAGGCCACCAGCGACGCCGTCGCGAGCTGCACCACCGTCACGCGCTTGACGTCCACTTTCCCAGCCCAGGCGCTGATCAGAATAATTTCCGCCGCGATGGCAATGGCCCCGACGAGGGTAATGATCTCGCCCGGCCCCAGCGCCAGCAGGTTATTTTCCGGCCCGGCTAATAAAATCAGGCCGATAAACGCCAGCACGATGCCAATGCAGGACATCAGCCCCGGTAGCCTCCCGAGGCATAACCATTGCAGCAGCGGCACCAGCGGCACGTACATGGCGGTAATAAAAGCGGATTTGCTGCTGGAGATGGTCTGCAATCCCCACGTCTGCAGGCTGTAGCCCATCGCTATCGCAATCCCAATCGCCACGCCGGCCTTGAGTTCCTTCAGCGTCAGACCCCGCAGCGTTTTAAGGGAGATCAGCCCCACGGCTATCGCCGCCGTCGCAAAGCGCAGGCCGACAAAAAAGAACGGATCGCTGAGGGTCACCGCGTACTGGACGGCAAGAAAGGTCCCGCCCCAGAACATGGTGATGAGAATAAGGATGGCTTCCTGCGGTTTTATGGAGAATTTAAAGCGTGAGACGGACATGCGACACCAACAAGTGAGATCAATTCTGTAGTGTGCGTTGCCTTTGGTTGCAGTTCAATGTTGCAGACATAAAAAAACCGCCGGGAAACCCGGCGGCAGGGAGTCAACCCGGCGTACTACTTATTGCTGCCGTGGCTATTTTTACCCCCTTTTTTACCAGCCTCTGATGCGCGCTGAGGGTCGTTCTTGAAGTTACCCCCGCTAGACTGGCCACCTTTACGACCTGCTTCTGATGCTCTTTCACGGTCTTCAGCGAAATTACCTGAACCACCACGATGGTTTGCCATCTCTAACCTCCAGAGTGTGAAACATTAGACATCATATTGCATTCAGTAAAAGAGGATTCTTTCACCTCGCGGCTAAAGGACAGGGCCTTTATCTGTGCCGCGTGAAACTAAGCTTAGTGGACTGAGGCTATCCGGCAAGCCACGGGTAATATTCTGCAACATGATATCCGCCTTTCGGGTCAGATAACGCGACGGAAATCTATAAGCCTTTCTTATCATTTTAAAATTCGACGGCCAGAAAGTTGTTTCATTTTGCTACAGCACCTTATTGTAACCATGTTGTTATAAATCAAAGAAATGCCGTTCATTTTTGCAGTCTGGCCGTGATGTCATATCTTTAAATGAACGCAGCGATCCGCTGTCAGAAAAACCAACGAGGAGTGATGCAAAATGGCAAAAGTTCTGGTGCTCTATTATTCCATGTATGGACACATTGAAACCATGGCTCACGCGGTAGCAGAAGGTGCAAACAGAGTGGACGGCGTTGAGGTTGTGGTAAAACGCGTACCGGAAACCATGCAGGCGGAAGCGTTCGCCAAAGCCGGGGGAAAAACACAAAATGCCCCGGTCGCCACCCCGCAGGAGCTGGCGGAGTATGATGCCATTATCTTCGGCACCCCGACCCGCTTCGGCAATATGTCAGGCCAGATGCGTACCTTCCTCGATCAAACCGGCGGGCTCTGGGCATCCGGGGCGCTGTACGGCAAACTCGCCAGCGTATTCAGCTCTACCGGCACCGGCGGCGGCCAGGAGCAGACGATTACCTCAACCTGGACTACCCTTGCTCATCATGGGATGGTGATTGTGCCAATTGGCTACGGCGCGCAGGAGCTGTTTGACGTTTCTCAGGTGCGCGGCGGGACGCCGTACGGCGCAACCACCATTGCCGGTGGGGATGGCTCACGTCAGCCAAGCAATGAAGAACTCTCTATCGCCCGTTATCAGGGTGAATACGTCGCGGGTCTCGCTAAAAAACTGAACGGCTAACCCAACAGGAGGAAAAGTATGCCAACACAGGAATCCAAAGCTCACCACGTGGGCGAATGGGCAAGTTTACGCAACACCTCTCCGGAGATTGCCGAAGCCATCTTTGAAGTCGCGAACTACGACGAAAAGCTGGCCGAGCAGATTTGGGAAGAAGGCAACGATGAAGTGCTGATTCGCGCCTTCGAAAAAACGGACAAAGACTCGCTCTTCTGGGGCGAGCAAACCATCGAACGTAAAAACGTCTAAGCGTTTCCCCCCGCCGCAGCGGGGGGTTCTCTTTTACTTCGCCGCGTTATTCATCACCGCATTGAATTTATCAACCGGACAGAAGCCGTTCGCGTCCACCGGACAGCCCTTCAGCTCCAGCGTCACGCGCTGCGCGGGCGACTGCAATGACAGCACGCTGGCGTTGCGCAGCTGCTCCGCGCTCTGGTAGACATACTCAATTTTCATCAGCTCCTGATTGCTGTTTTTGTCGTGCCAACGCTGGAAGACAATCTTGCCGCCGATCGGGGTCCGTTCCTGCTGGTCATGCAGCTGATACGACTTGAAATCCAGCGCGGTGAGCAGTGAAGCGATGTTCGAATCGTGCCCTACCAGCAGAGTAATCTTAGGTGCTTTCGCCTGTTCGGTGACCAGCGTTTTATCAATATATTTCACCAGCGGCTTCGCCACGTTTTGCGCCACCTCGGTGGAGGTAAACAGCGAGTCCTGATAGCCGTTCTTCAGCTTCGACAGCACGCGCCACTGCTGGTCGGTCTTGATTTCACCCCAGGCCACCTGGTCGGCCGGGAAACCTTCGTAATACTGCAGCGTGAACGCGTCCACCAGCGAATTACCCACCTTCAGCGGCCCGGATACGCCAGGCTCTTTTTCATAGTCGGCGCTAAAGGTATCTTTCGCGTCTGCCAGGGAGCAGACTTTTTTCTCTTTGCAGGACGGGGAATCGGCGTAATTTGTCATCTGCTCCAGCAGCTTATAGCTTTCGCCAAGCTGCATTTTCTGCCGCTCGGTCTCCATCGCCTTCAGCGCTTTTTCGCGGAATTCCGGCGAGTTGTCGGTAATCACCGGATTAAAGGTCGGATCCATGGTGCCCATTTTTTCCTGATGATGCACGGGTACGTCGCAGCCCGGGAACGCGCCGGTGATAAAGAACTGCGCAGTGGCGACAGTACGCTGCAGGCTGTTGGCGTAGGCATAAACGCTATCCGCTGGCGGACACTCTCCCGTCTTCACCATCCCCTGCTCTGCCAGCCACTCGCGCATGTAATGGCCCATATAGACTTCCAGCACACCGCCTTTGGTGGTGAGCTGACCGCCCGGCACGTCCCACTCCGGCCACTGCTTCGGCGTGGACTGCTCCAGCACGCTGCCGTTGTTGGCGAGCGGCGCGCGCAGGTTGTGACGGCTCATGATTAACACCTGCTCCAGCTGATAGCCTTTCGGCGTCTCCTGCGCCTGTGCGCCAAAGGTCATTGAAAGGGTTCCTGCCACGGCCACTGCGAGTAGTGCTTTTCTCATCCCTCGTTCCTCACGTTTTTTTAATGTTCCAGTGAGTGTGACAGATTCGTGACAGTTTTTTCGGGAAGCATTTCTCAAACTGATGATTAACGTGCTTACGGTGGGCGCTAATTAGTTTTATAATAAAACCATACACCACCGGAGACCTGACCGTGAAACGCACCCGCCTTGAAGAGAGCACCTGCCCCGTCGCCCGTTCGCTGGATATCATTGGCGACTGGTGGTCGCTGCTGATCGTTCGCGACGCGCTGCGCGGGATTAAACGCTTCGGCGAGTTTCAGAAAAGCCTCGGTATCGCGAAAAACATGCTCACCTCTCGGCTGAAGCTGCTGGTCGATGAAGGCATCCTCCGGCTTCAGCCCGCCTCCGACGGTAGCGCCTGGCAGGAATACGTTCTGACCGACAAGGGACGCGCGCTCCAGACGGTGCTGGTTGCTCTCTCCCAGTGGGGCAATGAATTTTTGTTCGCGGAAAACGAATGCGGCACTGTTCTCGTCGATAGCGAACAGCGCAAACCCCTGCGTAAACTGGCGCTTATCGCCGACGATGGGCGCGAGCTGACGCCTGAAGAGATCGTGGCTAAACTCCCCTCCTGATCGTTCCCAACGGCAAAAGCACAAAATGCCCCCAAAATGGTTGCATTATAAAACCAAATAGCAGAGAGTTAATTCAGTTTCATATTGAAACCAAATAACCCACTTTGCTTTGAGGTAACACATGATGACTACGCAAATCACCACCGCCTTAATTACCGGCGCCTCTTCCGGGATCGGGGCCGTCTATGCCGATCGCCTGGCCGCGCGCGGCGCTAACCTGGTCCTGGTCGCCCGCCGCGAGGATCGCCTGAAAACCCTCGCCGCCGACCTGCGCGCGCGCTATGGCGTGGCCGTCGCTATTCTGGTGGCCGATCTCAGCGATGAAGCCGGGATCCGCGCCGTGGAAAATGAACTGCGCCACAATACCGCCATCGATACGCTGGTAAACAACGCGGGCACCGCGCAGATGGCCCCGTTCCTCGCGGGCGATGTGGCGCAGCATCAGGCCATCAATACCCTCAACACCACGGCGCTGATGCGTCTGACCTACGCTATCCTGCCCCGCCTGGCGCAGAACAATCGCGGGACGCTGATCAATATCGCCTCGGTGTTATCGCTCCATGTCCGTGCGGGTAGCGCGTTGTACAGCGCCACCAAAGCCTGGGTACTGAGCTTTACCCGCGGACTGCAGGAAGAATTTGCCGATAGCAGCGTGCGCATTCAGGCCGTGCTGCCCGCCGCGACGGCGACGGAGATCTGGAGCCATTCAGGGGTTACGGTGAACGATCTGCCGGAAGGGTCGGTGATGACCACCGACGATATGGTCGATGCGTCACTGGCGGGTCTGGATCAGGGCGAACAGATCACTATTCCGCCGATGCATGACGCCGCCCTGTGGGATCGCTACGAAGCGGCGCGCCTTGAGCTGTTTAACAGCGCGCGCACCGGGGTTCCGGCACCGCGCTACGTGAAACAGTAGCCTAACGCTCAAGCTGGTCGCCGTACTCGCTCATCCAGGCGGCCAGCGGCGAGAGCGCATCCTGCAGGGTTAACCCCAGCTCGGTAATTTGATACTCCACGCGCGGGGGGATCTCCGGGTAGACCGTCCGCGTCACCAGCCCGCGCTGCTCAAACAGGCGGAGCTGCTTCGTCAGCTCTTTCTGCGTGATGGGGGCAGCGGCACGCAGCAGATCGCCAAAGCGTACGGGCGTGTTGAACACAATCAGGCGATAGAGAATGGGGATCGCCCACTTACCGGATATCAGGTTGACAAACTGCGTCATCGGGCAGGTATACGCCTCAGATTTTTTTTCGCAGCACACCTCCAGCATTTCTGCCATAGCACACCTCTTGCCTCGTTAGTATCCATTTGGTACCTGGTTTCCTTTCGATACTAACGTTTCTATAGTGCTTTCTCCAGTGACATTTCAGGAGAAGAACATGGGTCGTTTAACCGATAAATATACGCTGATTACCGGCGGCACCAGCGGCATTGGTCTTGCCACCGCGCAGGCGTTTATCGCCGAAGGGGCGCGCGTCGCCGTGACCGGACGCAACCCGGACACCCTCGCCGAAGCAGAGCGCATTCTGGGCGATAAGGCCTGGGTGATCCCAACCGACGCAGGCGATATCGCGTCGCAAAAAGCGCTGGCGGAAACTCTCGCCGCTCGCTGGCCACGCCTGGACGCGGTGTTTCTCAACGCTGGCGACGTGACGCACGCGCCGCTGGAAGCCTGGCAGGAGGATGCGTGGGACCGCCTGATGGGCATCAACCTGAAGGGACCGTTCTTTTTAATTCAGGCGCTGCTGCCGCTGCTGAATAACCCGTCGTCGGTGATCCTCTGCGGCTCCGTGAGCGCACGCATCGGCCTGCCCACCAGCAGCGTGTATGCCGCGAGCAAGGCCGCCCTCCTGTCGCTGGCGCGTACGCTGTCGGCGGAGCTGCTGCCGCGCGGGATCCGCGTCAACGGGTTGAGCCCCGGTCCGGTGGAAACGCCGGCATTTACGAAGACGGGCTTAAGCGAAGAGACGCTTAACGCGATGATGGCGGAGATCATCAAGCTGGTGCCGCTCGGCAGAATGGGCTCGACGACGGAGCTGGCAAAAGCCGCGCTCTATCTGGCGTCCGACGAGTCGAGCTACACGGTAGGAACGGAGCTGCTGGTGGACGGCGGAATGGGGAGTCTGTAACTCAAAAGGCGCTGATGCCGGTGACCGCGCCGACATACAGCGCCGCCCATGCACAGGCGGAAAGCAGGCTGACGGCGTAAACTTTGACGGCGTTCAGCCTGAGCATCCCTGCCGCCAGCGGCACGACATAACGCAACACCGCCAGAAAGCGCGACGTAAACAGTACGATGACACCGTTTTTTTGCAGCTGATGCTGAACCCGTAAAAACATAGCGGCATGCTTCGCCGTAAAGCGCGCGACAAGCCGGGTGTGCCCCATCAACTGGCCGATATGGTAGTTCAGCACCGAACCCGCCGTTGCCCCCAGCACCACGGCGAGCCACGCCAGCGCCGGGGGCATGCTCCCCTGGCTGACGCCGATGCCCGCCAGCAGCATCACCGAGGCGGGCGGCAGCACGGAGGAGATCAGCACCGTGGACTTGCTCAGCGCCATTACGAATAACAGCGCGAACAGATGTGCCGGATAAAGCGCAAAATGATTCAGCAGATTATCAAACCACGCCATTTTCCTTCCCCCGTTAATTAATCCTCCATTTAAAAGGAATAACCTTAAATAAACCCTCAACATTTTATTAATAAGATTTACCTAAACCTTCCTTAAACATTATTTAATTTCCTGAGCGATAAATTTAAACAAGCGTATTATTCCTCACGCTTTACAACGATCTCGTTATGGCGAGGCTCCTGTACAAATACACGTTATCGCTCTGGTGGGTTCGAGAGAACCGGCACAGGGTAAAACAGGCACTGTCGAATCAAGGCTTTGTCAGTATAACTTCCCTTGCGGGATACGGTGTACAGTGCTGAACCCAGGACGTGGGGATCTCCTTTCCGACATGCCCTGTCTTGCTCGCCCCTGAGAGATTTTATTATTCAAAGGGAATTCACTATGTCTTACGCTATTCACAACCACAACCTGGCATTCAATGACCGCGCGGTCGCGCAATATATGAATACCGATTTTATTGTCCTCGACGTTTCATTATGCGTGGCGCTGGCGCGCGAGCAATTCTTCGAAAAATTAAAAGACGATGATATTCCGTCGCATATTTTTATTGAAGACCATGGACGCCTGGCGGGCATGATTGCGGTACGCAAATTATTGCAGGTCACGGATACCGTGCAGCCAATTAAAAGCCTGATGATTTCGCAGTTTTTGCAGGTCAAACCGGAAGATGAACGAGCCGATGTCGCCGGACTTCTGGCCCACGGCGACGCGGACGTCGTGCCGGTGGTGACCCACGGCAAGCTCGTCGGCTGTCTGACCGAGCGCGAAATCGCCCATCTGCTGGAAGATGACGTCACCGAAGACGCCCAGCTTCAGGGGGCGACGCTGCCGCTGGAGAAGCCCTATCTGGAAACCAGCGCCTTCAGCCTGTGGAAGAAACGCTCCGTCTGGCTGCTGCTGCTGTTTGTCGCGGAAGCCTACACCAGCTCGGTGATTCAGCACTTCGAAGAGGCGCTGGAGTCTGCCATCGCGCTGGCGTTCTTTATTCCGCTGCTGATCGGCACGGGTGGCAACAGCGGAACGCAGATCACCTCCACGCTGGTGCGCGCCATGGCGCTGGGTGAAGTGCATCTGCGCGACGTAGGCCGCGTGCTGCGCAAAGAGATGACCACCTCGCTGATGATTGCCGTGACGCTCGGTATTGCCGGGTGCATCCGCGCCTGGATGATGGGTATCGGGCTGGAAATCACGCTTATCGTCAGCCTGACGCTGGTATGCATTACGCTCTGGAGCGCGATTGTGTCGTCAGTGATCCCGATGGTGCTCAAGCGCTGCGGCATTGACCCGGCGGTCGTCTCCGCGCCGTTTATCGCGACGCTTATCGACGGTACCGGGCTGATTATCTACTTTAAGATCGCGCAGTATACGCTGGGGCTGGAGTAACGCGATCCGCCAGCTGAATCACCGCACGCGAAAACGCCTCAATCGCCAGCGCAACATCCTCAGCCATCACCGATTCCGCCGGGTGGTGGCTGACTCCGCCCCTGCAGCGCACGAACAGCATGCCCACCGGCCAGCGTTCCGCGATGGCAATCGCATCGTGGCCCGCGCCGCTGGGCAGCGACAGCGAGCGTCCCTGTACCGATTTTACGGCCTCCCCCAGCACGTTCTGCAAGTGCAGATCGCACGGCGTGGCGGCAATGCGGTAAAACTCCTCGGCGCTAAATGCCAGCCCGCGGCGCGATGCGATCGCCCGGGCATGTTCCAGCAGGTCGTTGAGCAACCTGTCCAGCGGTGCATCCTGCGGGCCGCGAATATCGAGCGAGAGCTGAACCTCACCGGGGATCACGTTGACCGCTCCCGGCAGACAGCGCAATTCCCCTACCGTCGCCACCAGGTTGCCGCCCTGCTGTCGGGTAGCGTTTTCAATGATAACCATCCACTCGGCGGCGGCGGCCAGCGCGTCTCTGCGGTGGAGCATCGGCACGGTTCCCGCATGTCCGGCCTCGCCGGTGAAGCGACAGTTCAGGCGACGGGCGCCGTTAATGGCTTCCACCACGCCAAGCGCGAGCGCCTCCTGCTCAAGGCACGGCCCCTGCTCAATATGCAGCTCGAGATAGGCGCTGAAATCTTCCTGACGCCTTGCGGCATGCGACACGCGGGCAGGATCGAGCCCCGCCTGTGTCATCGCCTGCGCCACGCTGATGCCGCTAGCGTCAGTTTTTTCCAGCCAGCCCTGCGGCCAGGTGCCCGTCAGCCCCCGGCTGCCTAACAGCGTAATGCCGAAGCGGGTGCCCTCTTCATCGCAAAAGCCGACAATCTCGATGGCCTGCGCCAGATGCATTCCCTGCTGATGCAGGCTGTCCACCACTTCAATGGCCGTGAGCACCCCGAGCATGCCGTCGTAGCGTCCCGCGTTGCGCACGGTATCCAGATGCGATCCAAGCAGCACCGCCTGCGCCCCTTCCTGCGCCCCCTCATAGCGTCCGCAGATGTTGCCCACGCTGTCCTGCCAGACGGTCATTCCCGCCTGGCTCATCCACTGCCCCACCAGCTGGTTGGCCTGCAGATGCTGCGTGGAGAGATAGACCCGGGTCAGCGCATCCGGGGTTTCGCTGATGGCGGCCAGCGCGTCGGAGCGGGCCATCACCCGTTCTGCCGCCGGGCTCATTGCGGCGTCTCGCGGCGATAGTGGTCCCACGCGGCCTGCATCGCCGCACCCTGCGTGGTGGTGAATTTCAGGTAGTTCAGCACCGACTCCAGCGCGCTCAGGGTGGTCATCACGCAGTCCTTACGCGCGTTGTAGCCCATGGTGCCAATGCGCCACACCTTGCCGTGCAGCGGGCCAAACGAGGTGCCGATTTCAATCCCGAAATCCTCCAGCATCAGCTTACGCACCTGGTCGCCGTTGATGCCCTGCGGGATGACCACGCCCAGCACGTTGTTCATCTTGTGCTTCAGATCGCCAAAGGTCTCCAGCCCCATCGCCTGAATGCCCTTCAGCAGCGCATCGCCGTGCAGCCTGTGGCGGGCGATGCCGTTATCCAGCCCTTCCTGCAGGATCAGACGCGCGCACTCGCGGGCGCCAAACAGCGCGGTGGTCGCTTCGGTGTGGTGGTTGAGGCGCTCCGGCCCCCAGTAGTCCATCACCATGCCGAGATCGAAGTAGTTGGAGTAGATCATCTCCTCGTCGCCGTCGCGGTGGGCGTCGGTGCGAATGCCCTCCTCAACGCATTTGCGGCGGCGGATCGCCTCCTCCATGCGCGCGCTCAGGGTGATCGGCGACGTGCCCGACGGGCCGCCGAGGCACTTCTGCATCCCGGCCGAGACGGCGTCCAGCCCCCATGCGTCGGTCTCCAGCGCGTTGCCGCCGAGCGACGCGGTGGCATCGGTGTAAAACAGCACGTCGTAGCGGCGGCAGATGGCGCCGAGTTCCGCGAGCGGCTGCAGCATGGTGGTGGAGGTGTCGCCCTGCACGGTCAGCAGCAGGTGCGGACGAATACGCTTAATCGCATCTTCGACCTGGTCCGGGGTGAACACCTCGCCCCACGGCACCTCGATGGTATGCACCTCCGCGCGGCAGCGGCGGGCAATTTCGCACAGCAGGTGTCCAAAGCGGCCAAAGACCGGCACCAGCACTTTATCTCCGGGGCGGATGGCGGAGACCAGAATGGCTTCAATCCCCGCCCGGGAGGTGCCGTCCACCAGCATCGTCCAGCGGTTCTCGGTGCGAAACACACCGCGATAGAGCGCCATCACCTCGTTCATGTAGTGGGTCATGGCCGGATCGTACTGGCCGATCAGCTGGCTCGACATGGCGCGGAGTACGCGCGGGTCGGCGTTGATCGGCCCCGGCCCCATCAGCAGGCGCTGGGGCGGGTTGATTTGCGGAAAGCGTGCGATATCCATTTGTCAGTCCTTATCAGTTGAGGCCGCGCACGGAGGAGATGAACTGCTTCAGTTCCGTGGTCTGCGGGTTGGCGAACAGCGTTTTGCTGTCGCCCTGCTCCCAGACTTTCCCCTGGTGCATAAACACCACGCGGTCGCCCACTTCGCGGGCAAAATTCATTTCATGGGTCACGAGAATCAGGGTCATCCCCTCGGCCGCCAGCTGCTCCAGCACCTTGAGCACTTCGCCCACCAGCTCCGGGTCGAGCGCGGAGGTGATCTCGTCGCAGAGTAAAACTTTAGGCGACATCGCCAGCGCGCGGGCAATCGCCACGCGCTGCTGCTGGCCGCCGGAGAGGCTCGACGGGTAGTAATCCAGACGATCGCCAAGCCCCACTTTCTCCAGCATGCGCTGGGCCAGTTCGCGGCATTCGGCGGCGCTTTTCTTCAGCACCCGACGCGGGGCGAGCATCACGTTCTCCAGCGCCGTCATGTGCGGGAACAGGTTGAAGCTCTGGAACACCATCCCGACCGAGCGGCTGATTTCGCGCGCCTGAGAATCCCGGTCGGTAATGGTCATGCCGCCCAGCTTGATGCTTCCGTCCTGATACCCTTCCAGGCCGTTGATGCAGCGCAGCAGCGTGCTTTTGCCCGATCCGCTGCGCCCGATAATGGAGATCACCTGGCCCATATCGATATCCAGATCGACGCCCTTGAGCACGTGGTTATCGCCGTAGTACTTCTGCACCTGATTAATGGTGATGAGAGGCATTGAATTTGGTCTCCAGATAGCGGCTGTAGCGCGACAGCGGATAACACAGAATAAAGTAGCCCAGCGCCACCAGCGCAAAGACCTTAAACGGCTGATAGGTCACGTTGGTCAGCATGGTGCCGGCCTTGGTCAGCTCGATGAAGCCGATAATCGACGCCAGCGCGGTACCTTTGATCACCTGCACCGCAAAGCCCACCGTCGGGGCGATGCCGATGCGCAGCGCCTGCGGAGCGACCACGCGAAACAGGGTCTGGCCGAAGGTCAGGCCCAGGCAGCGCGAGGCTTCCCACTGCCCCTTCGGCAGGGCGCGAATGCTGCCGTACCAGATATCGAGCAGAAATGCGCTGGTGTAGAAGGTTAACGCCAGCGAGGCGGCGGTCCACGGCGAAACGTCGATGCCGAACAGCGCCACGCCGAAGAAGGCCAGGAACAGCTGCATCAGCAGCGGCGTGCCCTGAAACAGCTCGATATAGCCGCGGATAATGCGCTTCACCGTGCGTCCGCCCGTCAGGCGCAGCAGCAGGAGCGGCAGCGTTACCACCGCCCCGCCGACAAACGCCACCAGCGACAGTAGTACCGTCCAGCGTCCGGCCAGCAGCAGGTTGCGAATAATGTCCCAGTCGGTAAAAGTGGTCATCATGCCTGCACCCCCAGCCATTTGCGTCCTGCCGCCATCATCAGCTGGCGCAGGGTAATCGACAGCGCTAAGTAAATCCCGGTTGTCACCAGATAGACCTCAAAGCTCAAAAACGTTCTGGACTGGATCAGGTTAGCGGCGAAGGTCAGCTCTTCATACGAGACCTGCGACACCACCGACGAGCCGAGCATCACGATGATGCACTGGCTCACCAGCGCCGGATAAATGCGCTGCAGCGCGGGCGGCAGCACCACGCGAATAAACGTCTGCAGACGGGTTAGCCCCAGCACGCGCCCGGCCTCCCACTGTCCTTTCGGCGTGACCTGAATGCCCGCGCGGATAATTTCGGTGCTGTACGCGCCCAGGTTCACCACCATTGCCAGCAGCGCCGCCTCCCCCGCCGTCATCTTCAGGCCAAGATTCGGCAGGCCGAAGACGATGAAAAACAGCTGCACCACAAACGGCGTGTTGCGGATGATCTCCACGTAGCCGCCCCAGATCCGGCTGTACCAGGTGGTGCGTCCGCTGCGGATCGCCGCGCCGAAAATCCCGATTGCCAGCCCACCGACGGTTGCCATTACCGTCAGCTGAATGGTGACCCACAGCCCCGCCAGCAGCTCCGGCCAGTGCGGCCAGAGGGCTGAAAAATCAAGTTGCTCCGTCATCGGCTCAGGCGCCAAGGTTTGCCGGCAGCGGGGCCTTCAGCCATTGCTCGGACAGGCCGTTCAGCGTGCCGTCCTTGATGCCCTGCTCAATCAGCGCATCCACTTTTGCCTTCAGGGCCGGTTCGTTCTTCTTAAGGCCGATAAAGCACGGTGAGTCTTTCAGCATAAAGCTCGGCACCGGGGCTTTATCCGCGTTCTGGCGCGAAATGGCCGCCACCACGAGGTTGCCGGTCGCCACGTACTGCACCTGGCCGGAGAGGTAGGCCGAGAGCGTGGTGTTGTTGTCTTCGTAGCGTTTCACGTTGGCGTCTTTCGGTGCCAGGCCGGTCAGCACCATGTCCTCCACCGCCCCGCGCGTCACGCCGATGGTTTTTCCGCTCAGCGCGGCGGCGTCCTTCAGCTCGGCCCCTTTCGGGCCAAACACGCCGAGGAAGAACGGCGCGTAGGCGCGGCTGAAGTCGATCACCTTCTCGCGTTCCGGGTTTTTACCGAGGCTGGAAATGACCAGATCCACCTTGTCGGTTTGCAGGTACGGCACGCGGTTGGCGCTGGTCACCGGCACCAGCTGCAGCTTGAGCTTCATCTGTTTCGCCAGATAGCGCGCCATATCGATGTCGTAGCCCTGCGGCTGCAGATCAGTCCCCACCGAGCCAAACGGCGGGAAATCCTGCGGAACGGCAATGCGAATGGTGCCGCGCTTCTCGATATCCTGAAGCTGGTCAGCCTTTGCTGGCAGCTGAGTGAAGAGACATGCGGCCCCGGCCAGTGCAATAAATAGTTTTTTCATGGTGCTTCCCCGTAACGTTAACATGAAACAAAAGATTCTTTGAATGTGATTTTGCAACTAATGTGCCAGATAAGGCGAAGCGGGGAATTTTCTCTTAAAGCCTGATAAAACGCGGACGGGGCGAAAATACTCTCTATTTTCGCCCCATTCATTTGCACCATTTCAATGCAAAGCACCAGTCTGATGCCCCATTATCGTTGTTCGAGTTCGTCCAGCTGCTGGTAGAGGGAGGCAATCTCGTGAATGCGCGGACGGCCTTTATCGAGAATGTCATGCAGGAAGGCGTTCGCCAGCAGGTTGATCAGGCTGTTGACCGAGGAATAACTGTCATAGGCGGAGACGCTGTCCAGCGGGGCGCAGAGCTGCCAGCTCGCCAGCGGAAACAGGCTGTGGGCCTGCGGCTCGCACATCAGCAGCACCGGAATACCGCTACTCTGAAGCTGCTGCATCAGCGGACGAATGATGCGCGGGCGGCGGCGGAAAGCCATCATCACCACCAGATCGTCCGGCGTTAAGTCCACCAGCTCCTCGCTCAGGCTCTGGCCCGGCTGCGGCAGGACCAGCACCTGACCGCGCGCCTGCAGTAGCTGCTGGCGCAGGTGGAGCGCCGCCGGATAAGCGTTACGCATTCCGATAATGACGATGCGCCGCGCCTTGACCATGCAGGCCATGGCGTCGGCAAACTGCTGCGCGTCAAGGGCATTGACCCACTGGGTCAGGTTCGCCATCTCCTGCTTGTAGTGGCGCGCCAGCAGCGTGTTGCCCTGCACCGCGTCGCGGTTATCGGTGAGCGGCATCCCGCTCTGGCGCAGGGTGCGCAGCTCGTCGCGCATATCCTTATATTTCTCATAGCCCAGACGCTTAAACAGGCGGCTGACCGTGGCTTTAGACACCCCGCTCAGCTGCGCCAGCTCGGCGCTGTTGTAGCTGATCAGGTCGTCAAAATGGTCGAATATAAAGTCTGCCACCCGCTGCTCCTGCGGCGACAGCGACGGGTATTGTGCTTTCAGACGTTCATCCAGTTGTTCCATAGCGCCTCTGTAACTTTTGTTTCATCACATTATACCTTTCTTTATACGTATTCATTATACGTGCCAGTTTACTGAAACTTTTCTTTCAGAACTGGAACAGCTTTTGCAGCGCCTTGTGACTTTCAGTGTTACGAGGACTTCTCATGCAAAGCAACGTCTCCACGCACGGCATGGCCGTTGCGCCCCACCATCTTGCCAGCCAGAGCGCGCTGGCGGTGCTGCGCGAAGGCGGCAGCGCGATTGAAGCGATGGTCGCGGCGGCGGCCACCATCGCCGTGGTTTACCCCCACATGAACGGGCTGGGCGGCGATGGCTTCTGGCTTATCGTGCCGCCAGAAGGCGACCCCATCGCCATTGACGCCAGCGGCGCGGCGGGATCGCGCGCGACGCTTGCCGCCTACGACGGGCACACGCACATTCCTCATCGCGGACCGCAGGCGGCGCTGACCGTCGCTGGCACGGTGAGCGGCTGGGACGAGGCGCTGAAGGTCTCCCGCGAGATGACCGGCAAGTCGCTGCCGCTGGCCCGCCTGCTGGCCGACGCCATTGACTATGCGCAGAACGGCACCCCGGTCACGGCCTCACAGGCCCATGCCACGGCCAGTAAATTCGACGAACTGAAGGCCATCCCCGGCTTCGCGGAAACGTGGCTGGTGAACGGTAAGCCGCCGCAGGTCGGGAGCCGTTTTTATCAGCCCGCCATGGCCTCAACCCTGACGCGCCTCGTAGAGGACGGTCTGGACAGCTTTTATCGCGGCCCGCTGGCGAACGTGCTGGCGCACGGTATGGAGACGCTGGGCATGCCCGTGACGCTGGCCGATCTTAACGCGCACGTTGCCCGGCGCACCGCGCCGCTGAAGCTGCAGCATCAGCAGGGGGAGATCTTTAACCACGCCCCGCCGACGCAGGGGCTGGTCTCGCTGGCGATACTCGGCATCACCGACCGCCTGAATATGGCGGAGGCCGACGACGCGGACACCATTCACCGCATCGTTGAAGCCACCAAGCTGGCCTTTGGCCTGCGCGATGCCCACATTACCGACCCGCGTGAGCTGAAAACCGAGATTCAGAAACTGCTGGATCCCTCAGCCCTGCAGGCGCTTGCCGACAGGGTTGACGACGGCCACGCCGCGCCGTGGGGAACCGGAAAAGGGCCCGGCGATACGGTGTGGATGGGGGTGATGGATAACAGCGGGCTTGCCGTGTCGTTTATCCAGAGTATTTATCACGAGTTCGGCAGCGGCGTGGTGTTGCCCGATACCGGCCTCGTCTGGCAGAACCGGGGGGCGTCATTCAGCCTCGACCCCGCTCATCTTCTGGCCCTCGCGCCGGGCAAACAGCCTTTCCATACCCTGAACCCGGCGGCGGCGCGTCTTAAGGACGGGCGCGTAATGGTCTACGGATCGATGGGCGGTGACGGACAGCCGCAAACCCAGGCCGCGCTCTTTACCCGCTACGTGGTTCAGGGCGTCCCGCTGCAGGAGAGCATCACCCGCCCGCGCTGGCTGCTGGGGCGTACCTGGGGGCAAACCTCGGACACGTTAAAGCTGGAAGGACGCTTTAGTGCTGAGACGGTCGCTGAACTGCGGGCGCGGGGGCATGAGGTCGAACGCTTCCCGGACTTTAGCGAAGCGATGGGCCACGCGGGCGCGATTGTCCGGCACCCCAACGGGCTGTTTGAAGGGGCGTTTGACCCGCGCAGCAACGGCGCGGCCGCCGGATACTGAGGAGAAAACAATGACGACACAACAACCCGACTGGCAGGCATATCTTGCGCAAATGGAGTCCGTGCTCGGCGTGACGCTGGACGATGCCCGCCGCGCCGAGCTGCAGTTGCAGTTCAGCCGCATTGCCAGCATGGCCGCCCCGCTGATGGCGCTGCCGCTCGACGACCGTCTGGAGATCGCAGGAGTGTATAAAGCATGACGCTACACGAGATGAGTATCAGCGACATTCAACAGGCGCTGAGCGCGGGCGAGCTGAGCGCCCATGAGATTGCCCGCCAGACGCTGGAGGCGATTGGGCGCGTTAACCCGCAGATCAATGCCTGGACCACCGTGACGGAAGCTCGCATGCTCGCCGAGGCCGAGAACATCGACACCCTGCGCCGCGAAAAGCGCCCCCTGCCGCCGCTGGCGGGCGTGCCCTACGCGGTGAAAAACCTGTTCGACGTTGCCGGACACACCACCCTCGCCGGCGCCGAGCTGTTCAGCCAGCGTCCCGCTGCGGCCGCTGACAGCTTCGCGGTGCGCCAGCTGCGCAGCGCGGGCGGGCTGCTGTCCGGCATGGTGAATATGGACGCCTACGCCTACGGCTTTACCACCGAGAACAGCCACTACGGCGCGACGCGTAACCCGCACGACCTGACGCGCATTACGGGCGGGTCCTCTGGCGGTTCAGCCGCCGCCGTGGCCGCCGGGCTGGTGCACTTTTCGCTCGGCACCGACACCAACGGGTCGATTCGCGTTCCGGCCTCCCTGTGCGGCATCTATGGCCTCAAGCCCACCTTTGGCCGCCTGTCACGATCCGGCAGCCATCCGTTTGTCGCGAGCCTGGATCATATCGGCCCCTTTGCCCGCCGGGTGTGCGACCTGGCGTCCGTGTACGACGCGCTTCAGGGCCGGGACAGCAGCGACCGTTTTCAGGCAGAGAGCTCACGCGAGCAGACGCGCCCCCTGCTAGACCGCGGGCTTGACGGCCTGCGCTGCGCGGTGCTCGGCGGCTACTTCACCACCTGGTGCGACGCACAGGCCAGAGACGCCGTGGCGCGGGTGGCGAAGGCGCTCGACGTGCAGGATGAACTGCAGTTTCCGGACGCCGAGCTGGCGCGCTCCGCGGCGTTTATCATCAGCGCCGCCGAAGGGGGAAATCAGTACCTGCCCGCGCTTCGCCGCGAGCCCGAGCGCTTTGAGCCGCACTCCCGCGAGCGACTGCTGGCAGGCGCGATGATCCCCTCCGCCTGGTATATTCAGGCCCAGCGGTTCCGCGCGCAGGCGCGGCAGGCGTTTCACGCGCTGTTTGCCCAGGCCGACGTGCTGATCGCCCCCGCGACGCCGCGCAGCGCCACGCGGATCGGCGAGCAAACCATGGAGATTAACGGTCAGCCGCTCCCCATCCGCGCCAGCATGGGGATGCTGACCCAGCCGATTTCATTTTTGGGCCTGCCCGTGACCACCGTTCCGCTGCGCACCGCACATGGCGCGCCGATTGGCCTGCAGCTGATTGCCGCGCCGTTTAACGAGCAGGCCTGCCTGCGCGTCGCGCGCGTGCTGGAAGAGAGCGGCATCACCGATACCCGCCCGGCGGAGGTTGCAGCATGATCAATCACGATGACATTAACCTGCCGTGGGTGGTTGCCGAGGTGACCGCCGCGTTTTATCGCTATGAAGACGCGCTGGTGAATAACAACATTGCCGTGCTGGACGAGCTGTTCTGGCACGACAAAAACACGGTGCGTCTGGGGGCGGGTGAAAACCTGTACGGGATCGATGAAATCCGCGCCTTTAGGGCGGCGCGTCCGTCTGCCGGGCTTCAGCGGACGCTGCGCCACACCGTGATTACCACCTTCGGGGAGGATTATGCCGTGTGCAGCACCGAGTTTACCCGTGAAGGTACGGAGCGGATTGGCCGCCAGCAGCAGACGTGGGTAAGGTTTGCCTACGGGTGGCGCATTGTTGCGGCGCAGGTGAGTTTGATGGTATAGACCGGGTAAGGCGCAACCGCCACCCGGCAAAACATCGCACAATTACTTCTGAAACGGATGCACTTCCCGCCAGTGGTCGGCAATCTGCTGGCGGGTACAGACCCACACCCGATCGTGCTGCTGCACGTAATCCAGGAACCGCTGCAGCGCGCGGAAGCGCCCCGGCCGCCCCAGCAGGCGGCAGTGCATGCCGATAGACATCATCTTCGGCGCGCTTTCCCCCTCTTCATACAGCACGTCAAAACTGTCCTTCAGATACGTATAAAACTGCTCGGCGGTGTTAAATCCCTGCGCGGTCGCGAAGCGCATGTCGTTCGCATCCAGCGTATAGGGCACGACCAGGTGCGGTTTACGGGTGCCGTCGCCGCAGGCCACTTCCGTCCAGAAGGGCAAATCATCGCCGTAGTAGTCGCTGTCGTAGTCGAAGCCGCCGTGCTCCACCACCAGTTGGCGGGTGTTGGGGCTGTCGCGCCCGGTGTACCAGCCGGTTGGCGGCTTGCCGAACAGGTCGGTAAGAACCTGCACCGCCTTGTGCAGATGTTCGCGCTCCTGGCTGATGTCCATGTTCTGATAGTGGATCCAGCGCCAGCCGTGGCTGACCACGTCGTAATCCGCGGCTTTGATCGCCTCAACAATCTCCGGGTGACGCGCCAGCGCCATTGCCACGCCAAAGACCGTCAGCGGCAGGCCGCGTTTTTGAAATTCATTGTGGATCCGCCAGAACCCGGCGCGACTGCCGTATTCGTAAAGGGAGTCCATCGACATGTGTTTGTCCGGGTAGCTGGCCGCGCCGATGATGTCCGACAGGAACTGCTCGGACCCGGCATCGCCGTGCAGAACGTGGTTTTCCGCCCCTTCTTCATAATTGAGCACAAACTGCACCGCGATGCGCGCCTCATTCGGCCACCGCGCGTGCGGCGGGTTGCCCGCGTAGCCGCGCAGATCCCGCGGATAATCCTGTTCGAAAAGCCCCATACCACCCCCAAAAGTTAAAATGGATTCAATGCCTGAAAATGCCCGCTTAACGGTTTGTTCTCCGGGAAGGCCAGATCCCCATGCTTGCTGGTCGAGAGCCCCAGCGCCACCAGCGATTCCACCATCTTCACCGCCGCGCTGACGCCGTCGATCACCGGCACGCGCAGCTCGCGCGTCAGCTCCTGCGCCAGCGTCGCCATGCCGCCGCAGCCGAGCACGATGGCGCCGCAGCCATCCTCTTTCAGCGCCTGTATACAGCGCGCGCGCACCTTCTCCTGCGCCAGACCGCTGCCGTCCTCCAGCGCCAGCACCGGAAGGTCGATGGCGTGCAGCGCTGCGCAGTGGTCCTGAAAGCCATACTGGTGCAACAGATGGCGAGCAATAATCAGCGTGCGCGGCAGCGTGGTGACCACCGAAAAGCGCGTCGCGACCAGCGTCGCCATATGCATGGCAGCTTCGGCAATGCCGATAACCGGCCCCTGCGCCAACTCGCGCGCCGCCAGCAGTCCCGGATCGCCAAAGCAGGCAATCACGTGACCGTCCACGCCCTGCTCCCTGCCTTTTTTGATCTGTTCCAGGACACCAACGGCGGCGATGGCCTCATCAAAGTGGCCTTCTATAGACGGCACGCCCGCGCCCGGACAGACCGCGAGGATCTCCGTTCCCGGTGCCGCCACCGAGCGGGCCGCCGCGCCGATGGTTTCCGTCATCGCGAGGCTGGTGTTGGGGTTGATCACTTGTATACAGACAGACATTACGACTCCTTGTGGCCGGCAAACAGCCGGGCAAAATCAGGCAGGCACTCGCCCGCCCGCTCGAAGCAAAGGCTGGCAACGATGTGTTCAAAATGGTGCATGAGGGCATCGCTTAGCGGCTGCAGCGCCTTCTGACGCAGCAGATCCACCAGCTGTTCGTGGTCGTTGCAGCGACAGCCCTGACGCCACGGCGCGCCCCAGGTAGCAATCACCAGCGAGGAGCGCTGACTCAGGCTTGTCACCATCTCCGTCAGCACCTGGTTACCGGAGATGGCCTGCAGCTGAATGTGGAAACTGGCGGAATGTCGGATTGCCGCCGGGCCGTCGTACGCCTCGTGCGCCTGCTGCTCCTGACGAATAATGGCCTCCAGCGCGGCAAGGTGCGGCGGCTGACAGTGCGCCAGCACATCCGGCAGGTTAGCGACCTCCAGCAGCGCGCGGGTGCGGAAGATGTGCCGCGCCTCTTCCACCGTCGGGCTGGCGACGTGTGCACCACGTTTGGGCGTCAGGGTGACCATTTGCACAGCGGCGAGTCGTTGAAGCACCTTGCGGATGCCCGTGCGGCTCACGCCAAACACCTCGGCCAGCGCCTCTTCCGGCAATTTGCTCCCCGGCAGCAGCTGATGTTCCACAATCGCGGTCATCAGCGCCTGGAAGATGGTTTCGTCTTTGTCATGCAGGTCTGGCGCGGTCTGCAGGGCGTTTATGTTGTTCATTCACCACTCCGAATTTTACTTTCCGTTATCGAATCGTATACATAAAAATAAAATATTGCATACAAGATTTATTATTTTGGCCTGGATCCTGCAACACCGTTTGCACTCCCACTCAACGGGTTTACATTCACAGGAGCAGGTTTCATGCCAAACAGTCAAAACGCACAGCAGAGTACGGCCGCTGATTCCGGTGCGGTTTACAGCCCACGTCTTTGCAATGAGGATCTGGCACCGACGCGTGACCAGAACTGGAGCTGGTACAACATCTTTTCTTTCTGGATGTCCGACGTTCACAGCATGGGGGGTTACGTTGTTGCCGCGAGCTTCTTTACGCTCGGGCTGGCAAGCTGGCAGGTACTGCTCTGCCTGCTGGTGGGGATCTGCATTGTGCAGCTGTGCGCCAACCTGGTAGCAAAACCGAGCCAGATGGCGGGCGTGCCCTATGCGGTGATCAGCCGTCAGGCGTTTGGCGTCTTCGGGGCCAATATTCCGGCGGTGATCCGCGGGCTTATCGCCTTTGCGTGGTACGGCATCCAGACCTGGCTTGCTGCCAACGCGCTGATGCTGGTGGTGCTGAAGTTCTGGCCTTCTCTGGCGAGCCTTACCACCGGTGCCTTCCTGGGCCTGTCGCCGCTGGGCTGGATCTGCTTTGCCATCATGTGGGTTCTTCAGGCGATGGTCTTCTGGCACGGCATGAACGCCATTAAGCGCTTTATTGATATCGCCGGTCCGGCGGTCTATGTGGTGATGCTGGCCCTTGCGGGTTGGATTGTATACAAGACCGGTTTTGACGGGATCTCTTTCACCCTCGCCAGCAAATCCCTGAGCGCGGGCGAGCAGACCTGGCAGATGATCACCGCGACCGCGCTGGTGGTCTCCTACTTCTCCGGCCCGCTGCTCAACTTTGGCGACTTCTCCCGCTACGGCAAAAGCATGGGTGAGATCCGCCGCGGCAACCGCTGGGGGCTGCCGTTTAACTTCCTGCTGTTCTCCATCGTCACTGTGGTGATTGTCTCCGGCACCCAGTCGCTGTTTGGCCGCATGATCACCGACCCGATCGAAACCGTCAGTCGCGTAGGTAACGATCTGGCCGTGGCAATTGGCCTGCTGACGATGATCACCGCCACCATCGGGATCAACATCGTCGCGAACTTTGTCTCACCGGCGTTTGATTTCTCTAACTGCTCGCCGCAGAAGATCAGCTTCCGCACCGGGGGGATGATTGCCGCCGTCGGCTCGATCCTGCTCACCCCGTGGAACCTGTTCAACTCGCCGGAGCTCATCCATTACACCCTGGACGTGCTTGGAGCGTTTATCGGCCCGCTGTTCGGCATTCTGATTGCCGATTTCTACCTGATTAAGCGCGGCAAGGTGTCGGTAGACGATCTGTTCGACGACACGCCAAAGGGCAAATACTGGTACCGCAACGGCTTTAACCCGAAGGCCATTGGCGCGCTGATCCCATCCGTTGCCGTAGGTCTGGTGATTGGCTTTATCCCGGCCCTGCATGAAGTGGCAAACTTCAGCTGGTTTATCGGCGTCTTCCTCGGCGGCGTGACCTACCGCTGGCTGGCGCGGGAAGAGCGCGAGACGGCAGGCGCGGCCTCGTTCAGCTCCCGCGTGGCGACGCAAAAAGAGTAACCCCTCCCACCGGCCGCAGTTTATCTGCGGCCCGTTCATTCTGGCACCGTTCTTGCTGAGCTTTTTCACCCCGCTACGCAAACACTAAGGCAGGACCCACGATGGAATACCAGACTGCGATACGCGGTGCATTTTTCGATATCGCCCAGGTCTGCGACAGCGCAGACGCGATTGCCCAACACGCCCGCTACCTTGAGGACGGGCTGCTGTTTATCCAGAACGGAAAAATTCTGGCGCAGATGCCGTGTCAGGAGGGCGAGCAGTATCTCGACCCCCACAAAGGCTACACGGACCTGCGCGGCAGGCTGCTGCTGCCCGGTTTTGTCGACACCCACGTTCATTATCCACAAACGGAGATGATCGGCGCCTTTGGCGAACAGCTGCTGGAGTGGCTAACCACCTACACCTTCCCGGTGGAGAGCCAGTTTGCCGATGAAGCCTACGCGAAAGAGATCGCCGAATTTTTCATTAACCAACTGGTGAGCAACGGCACCACCACCGCGCTGGTGTTTTGCACGCTGCATCCGCAATCGGTCGAAGCGCTGTTTACCGAAGCCCTGCGCCTCAACATGCGCCTTATCGCCGGAAAGGTGATGATGGACCGGCACGCGCCGGACTACCTGAGCGAAGATGCAAAGCAGAGCTACCGGCAGACGCGGGAGCTGATCCAGCGCTGGCATCAACGGGGTCGGCTGGGGTATGCCATTACGCCGCGCTTTGCCCCAACGTCCTCACCCGAGCTGCTCGCCGCGGTCAGCCTGCTCAGAGAAGAGTTCCCGGATACCTGGCTGCAGACCCATCTCAGCGAAAACCCAAACGAAGTGGCCTGGGTGAACGCTCTCTGGCCGGAGCACGAGCGCTATCTGGACGTATATCACCACTACGGCCTGACCGGCGAGCGCAGCGTGTTTGCCCACGCGATTTATCTGCACCACAGCGAGTGGCAGTGCCTGCACGACACCGGTTCGGCGGTGGCGTTTTGCCCCACCTCGAACCTGTTTCTCGGCAGCGGGCTGTTTCGCCTGCCCGCCTGCTGGCAGCACAAGGTGCGGATGGGCATCGGCACCGACGTCGGCGCGGGCACCACCTTCAGTATGCTGCGCACCCTGGGAGAAGCCTACAAGGTCGGCCAGCTTCAGAGCTACCGCCTGCGCGCCAGCGAGGCGTTTTATCACGCCACGCTGGGCGGCGCGCACGCCCTCAGGCTGGACGATAAGATTGGCAACTTCGCCCCCGGCAAAGAGGCGGATTTCGTGGTTATCGATCCTGACGTGACGCCGCTGCAGCGCCTGCGCAATCGCCGCTGTCAGGATATCTACGAGCAGCTATTTGTGCTGATGACCCTGGGCGACGAGCGCAACATCAGTGAGACCTGGGTCAACGGCGAGCGGGTGTGGTCAACTGCCCCGGTAGGTTGACCACCCGCCTGGCGCAATCACAAACGGCAGATGGAAGTGCTCGTCTGCCGCTTCTCCCGTCACAAACTCAATTTGCGCGCAGGGGTAGATCGTCTCCCGGCCGGTTGCGCGAAACCACCCGCCGATCTCCGCCACCAGCCGATAGCGGCCTGCGGGCAGGAAAGGGACAAATTCGTTGATGCGACCATTTACGTTGGTCACGTCCGTCGCCATGATTTCGCCCTCCCGTTCAAGGTGAACCGTCACGCCCGCGGCGGGCTTGCCCGTCGAAATATCGAGAATATGGGTGCTGAGTGTGCTCATTCGTGGATAACTCCTTCAAGGCGCAGCAGCGTAATTTCCCGCAGCTGTTCCAGCGCCGCCTGAACTTCCTGCGCGTCGCTGTTCTCCAGCCGTGCATTCAGTATCTGTAAAATGTCCTCGCCGCTCCGGCCTTTCGCGCGGATCAGAAACACCCGGCCGAAGCGTGCCTCGTAGCGGGCGTTACCCTCGCGCAGCGCCTGCGCAAGTGCCGCGTCCCGGTCATTCACCGCGCCCTGCTCCTGACGCGACAGCGCCGCCTCCACCTCTGCACCCGCGGGCTTTTCCCCGATGCGCGGGTGCGCGCTCAGGGCTTGCGCTAACGACGCCTCATCCCAGCGCTGCATCAGCGCCTGCGCCGCGATCGTCAATTCACTCCGGCTCGGGTAAGGCCGTCCACAAACCAGCGCCTCAGCCCAGCCGGGGAGCGCCACGCAGGGGGTGAGCAGCGCGAGAGCCTCTTTCTCAGGAAGATAATTGAAGTCGTGCAGTGCGATCATAGTGTCTCCTTTATTGTCCTCCTCCGGGTTGTTGCACAAACCACGCCACTCTTGTCGCCGATGTGAAACAGTCGATTCTGTATGGCTGGACAGGAAATTATTGATTCATAAAAAGGCATATTCACCGTGTTTGCGCACCTTAGCAGTGCAAACTCACCCCCCACAACGCCGTTTTCGCCACTCTGCAGCCTGGTACGCAAATTGCTGAATGTTTTTACACCCTGCAAAAGGAGAGAAGCATGAAAGCAATCGTCATTGGCGCGGGTATTGGCGGCCTGAGCGCTGCCGTCGCGCTAAAGAAAGCGGGCATCGACTGTACCGTGTTCGAAGCCGTAAAAGAGATCCGGCCCGTCGGGGCGGCCATCTCCATCTGGCCTAACGGCGTGAAGTGTATGCAGCACCTCGGCATGGGCGACATTATCGAAACCTACGGCGGTCCAATGCGTTTTATGGCCTACAAGGATTACCGGCGCGGCGACACCCTGACCCGCTTCAGCCTCGCTCCGCTGGTTGAGCGTACCGGCGGGCGCCCCTGCCCCGTCTCGCGCGCTGAACTCCAGCGCGAAATGCTGGACTTCTGGGGGCGCGACAAGGTGCAGTTTGGCAAGCGCGTGGAACACGTCCACGAAGACGACGCGGGCGTAAGCGTGACCTTTACCGATGGCACCACGGCAACAGGCGATTTTCTGATTGCCGCCGACGGCAGCCACTCGGCGGTTCGTCCGTACGTGCTGGGCTATACCCCGGAGCGCCGCTACGCCGGATACGTGAACTGGAACGGGCTGGTGAAGATTGATGAAGAGATTGCCCCGGCGCACCAGTGGACCACCTTCGTTGGCGAGGGTAAACGCGTGTCGCTGATGCCCGTCTCCGGCGGTCGTTTCTACTTCTTTTTTGACGTGCCGCTGCCCGCGGGCCTGGCGGAGGATCGCACCACCCTGCGCGCCGATCTCACGGGCTACTTCCGCGGCTGGGCGCCGCCGGTACAGAAGCTTATCGCCGCGCTGGATCCCGATACCACCAACCGCATTGAAATCCATGACATCGAGCCGTTCGACAGCCTGGTACGCGGCAACGTCGCGCTGCTCGGCGATGCCGGGCACAGCACCACGCCGGATATCGGCCAGGGCGGTTGCGCGGCCATAGAGGACGCCGTGGTGCTGGGCGAATGCCTGCGTGAAAACCACAACATTACGCTGGCGCTGCGGCAGTACGAAGCCCTGCGCTGCGACCGGGTGCGTGACCTGGTGCTGAAAGCGCGTAAACGCTGCGACGTCACCCACGGGAAAGATATGGCGTTGACGCAGGCCTGGTATCAGGAACTCAAAGAGGAGACCGGGGAACGCATTATCAACGGTCTGTGCGAGACCATTCAGGGCGGCCCGTTAGGCTAAACAAGAGGGACAACGATGAAAAGAGAACCGACACCACCCGCCCACTGCACGTTTGAGCCAGAGGACTGGCTGCGCCTGGCGAAATGCTGGCATCCGGTTGCGCGCGCCTGCGACGTCGGCCCGGCCCCCGTCAAGGCCACCGTGCTGGATGAACAGCTGGTGATTTACCGAATTAACGACCAGGTCGTGGTTGCCCGGGACGTGTGTCCGCACCGCGGCGTGCCGCTGACGCTCGGCTTTCACGACGATCACGGGATTATCTGCCCCTACCACGGCTTACGCTTTGGTGAAGACGGCCGCTGCAACCGCATTCCGTCCAGCCCCGACCAGCCCGTTCCGGCGAAGCTGAACCTGATTAACTACGCGGTGGAAGAGCGCTTCGGCCTGATCTGGACCTGCCTGGCGTTTGACCCGGACAATCCCGTGCCGCTGCCCACCATGCCGCACTGGAGCGACGACGGATTTCAGCAGATCAACTGCCCGGCGTTTGAGGTTAACGGCTTCGCCGGGCGCCAGGTGGAAGGGTTTCTGGATGTTGCCCACTTTGCGTGGATCCATACCGATACCTTTGCCGATCCCAATAATCAGCTTGTCCCTATCTATCAGCCGCAGGAGACGCCCTTCGGTTTCGTGGCCGATTACTGGAGTTCCGTGAGCAACTATCCCGCCAGTTCACCCGTGCAGGCGCCAGAAGGGTTCCAGTGGCTGCGCCATTTTGAAATGCATCTGCCGTTTACCGCCACCCTGACGATTCATTTTCCGGGTGAATCGCGGCTGGTGATTATGAACGCCGCCTCGCCCGTCTCGTCACGGGTGACCCGCATGTTCGCGCCCATCGCGCGCAACTTTGATCTGCATATTCCGGTGGAGGACGTGCATGCCTTTAACCTGCGCATTTTTGAAGAGGATCGCCTGATGGTCGAAACCCAGCGCCCGGAAAGTCTGCCGCTGGATCTCACTCTGGAAGCCCATATTCCGGCAGATAAGAGTTCGATTGCCTACCGCCGTGGACTGAAAAAAATGGGCTTTGGCGAATTTTTCCTGGTATGACGGAGGCCAATATGCTGAACGTGATCGTTGACGGGCTGTGGCGCGAGGGGGATAAAAGCCTCGCCGTCAGGCTGGTGACCGAAAACGGCGACGCGCTACCGGCGTGGCAACCCGGCGCGCACATTGATGTCCACCTGCCCTGCGGCGTGGTCCGCCAGTACTCTTTGACCGGGGCATGTGGCGACGAGAGCTATCTTATCTGCGTGGGGCGAGAAGCCGCCTCGCGCGGCGGGTCGCGCTACGTTCACGAAACGCTGCGTCCGGGCCAGAGGCTTTCAATCTCGGCCCCGCGCAATCTGTTTCCGCTGCATCAGGCTGAGCGGGTATTGCTGCTGGCAGCAGGGATTGGCATTACGCCGCTGTATGCGATGGCATTGCAGCTGAAAGCGACCGGAACGCCGTTTACGCTGCACTATTACGTCAGAAACCGGGAAAACGCGGCGTTTGCGCGCGAACTCTCGCAGTGCGGTGACTGCATTATTCATACCACCACCCCACGAACCACGCTGGCGGAGCATTTCCCCGCGCCTGAAGCGGGGCTGCACGCGTGGGTGTGCGGACCTGCGGGGTTTATGGAGAAAGCGCGCGATGTGGCGGCGGCGAAGGGATGGGATGACGCCCATATCCACAGCGAGGCGTTTCAGCCCGCTCCCCCTGTCACAAGCGGCGTCGCAGGTGAGATCTTTACGGTCAAACTTGCCTCTACCGGCGAGCGCTGGCCGGTGCCTGCGGATAAGACCATCGCTCAGGTATTACAGGAAAACGGGGTGGACGTGCCGCTGTCCTGCGAAATGGGGATCTGCGGCGCCTGCCTGACGCCGGTGATTGTCGGCGTGGTGGACCACAGGGATAGCGTGCAGTCGGAGGCAGAAAAAAGCGCGGCTGACCAGCAGGTAGCGCTCTGCTGTTCGCGGAGTCACTCCGGGGAGCTGGTAATTGCGCTGTAAAACGAAAAAACCCTGCGATATTGCTATCGCAGGGTTTTCGAATTTGGCGGAAGCGTAGAGATTCGAACTCTAGAACCCTTTCGGGTCGCCGGTTTTCAAGACCGGTGCCTTCAACCGCTCGGCCACGCTTCCAAAGTGAGGCGCACTATAAACATCTATTAGCGCCTTGTAAAGCAGGAATTTTTCTATTTTTGCCTGCAGGCGTTTGACTGCGCAAAAAGTCACCCGGACGCTTACCTGCCCTCCCCCCATCCCCCCTTGTACATACCGTTACACAGCAACGCTCATCCTTTTAAATCACCGTGGTATAGAATGCCAAAAAAAATAGACGGCCATGTGTTTTGTAATGGTAATAAATCCGGGTAATGCGGGTTTTAACGCATTACTGTCATAGCGCCTTACTGGTTGATGATGAAAATCAAAAATACGTTTTGCTTACATATCCTGATGGCCGTTTTGGCCATTTTAGTCCTGAGTTTTCACCCGCTGGTGACAAGCTTTGATCCGCCGCTAAAATTCCAGCCGCTGATCAAGTCCATGGCAGGGACGACAAAAGAACAGGCGGAAAAAATAGCCACTATTTCCCATGCTTTAGAAGGGAATGCTATTTTCTTCCTTGGTGCGTCTGAGGTCGCCACCTCAGAAGAGGAACATTACGCCGTATTTAATTATTTTAATAAGCAATTGCACCAGCCCGTCGTGGCCTATGGCGATGCGTTTGTCGATGACGAAACGCAATTTTTACTTCTCTCGCGTTTTAAACATAGCCTTAATGCAAACAGCAAAGTGGTGCTGCTTCTGGCGCCTGACGGCTTTTATTCAAAAGGCCTGCCGCCCGCTATCTATGCGGATAATTTTCCGGGCTCGATTTTTAATCCCCTGATGAAGGATCCGCAGGCGCGCCCGTTCCTGGTTAATTACCTGAAGCATATTGAAGCGAAAGAGATAAGCCATTTAACCTTCGGGCAAATGCGTGTGTATGGCTGGCATCCGGCGCTGATGTGGAACGAGCTGAGTTTTCAGTTTGCAAACTTCTGCACCCTGATTAAAAACGACTGGCTGTCGCTGCTCAACATCAGGCCACAGACGGCGCAGCCCTGGCCTCAGCAGCCAACCGCCCGTCTTTCCCCTGACTGGGATAAAGCGCTGGAGAATGCCCGCGAGTTGAATAAAAAGCGCCATCAGAGCGCGGCCACGCTGTGGATGGACAAAACGATTTACGACGAGGACGGTAAGCCGCAGCAGTGGGATGACACGCCGGTGGTGCCGGGGCAGTTCGCCGCGTTCAGGAAAACCGTTCAGCTTTTGAAAGCGCATCACGTGCAGGTGATTGCTATCGTCGACCCGGTTAACCCCTGGGCGCTTTACAATACCGACACCTTCCGCCCGTTCGATAAGCAGATTCAAACCATTCTGAAAGAGAACCAGATCCCGTATTTGGATATGTACGCCATGCCGTATCAGAACGGCTGGAACTGGGATCGTCTGCACCCTACCGAACTGGCCTGGGTGCCAATGCTTCGCTTTATTGCACAGAGTTTTAAATAATGAAAATCGCGATCCGTCTTTTTTGCCTTTATTTACTGCTGGCGATCACCGTCGTTGCATGGACCGCTGTCGATGACAGCATGAGTATGCAGCTGCATTTTGAATATCAAAAATTCTGAGGCGAAATGATGTACAGCTCAGGAATGTTTTTTGTCTGTTTATTTTCATCCGCGCTGGCGTTTGCAATGGTTAATCGTGTTTTACGCCACCGTCTGACCTGGCTAGTTTCCTTATCCGTGGTGACAGCATTAGGCTGGGGTTATATTTTTCAGGGCAATTACAGTGTTCCCGTGGCCGTCTTTTGCTGGTTTTATCTTGTCGCCACGTTAAAAGAAAAAGGCAGATTAAAAACCTGGCAGGCGGTCGTTTTAACGCTGCTGCCCCTGGTTCTGGTGAAATTACATTTTAATTATCACCTCGGCACAATCGGTCTCTCTTTTATGACCTTCCGCGCTGTGGATGTACTGCTGTATCGCAGTAAAAAAGAGGGCCAAAATTTCCTGCACTATTTCTGCTATCTCTTTATGCCCTTTATTATTCTGGCCGGCCCGATGTATCGCTGGCGGACATGGATGAGCGATGTGAATAAGCCGGCATTTGTCCTGAACCGCGAACAGTTTTTAACGGCGCTGGAGCAAATTATTACCGGCATCATTCAGAAGTTCCTGTTTGCCATGCTGATCGATTCGCTCGTCGTGCAGCCCTGGAGCCATAAGCCGTTTACCCTGACCGTGGGCGTGGTGATGTCGATTGCCTACAGCGCCTATCTGTACTTTGATTTCGCGGGCTACAGCAATATGGCCATCGGCGCGGGCCGGCTGTTTGGGCTGAATATTCCGGCAAACTTCAACATGCCGCTTCTTGCAAAGAACCCGCAGGATTTCTGGCGCCGCTTCCACATCAGCCTGTCCGAATGGCTGCGCGACGTGGTCTTTATGCCCGTCTATATGAACCTGATGAAGTTTAACTTTTTCCGCCAGAACAAAACGCTGGCGCAAAATATCGGTATTTTTTGCACCCTGTTCTGCATGGGGGCGTGGAATGGCCTGGAACGCCATTACGTCATCAGCGGCGCGCTGTTTGGCGCGATTTCCGTCGCGCACAACATGCTGCTGTGGTCAGCCAAACGCAGCCCAACGTTACACCGCGGATTGCAGTATCCGGCCGTTGCGTTTTTGGGACGAATTCTGACGCTGGGAAGCGCCGCAGGATCCCTTTACATCTTCAGTGGAATGTCACCTCTATGAAAAATCACTCCGATCTTCAGGAACTGCAGGATTTCTTGCGTGCGGCACTGCGCGATCCCGCCTCCCCGCAGCAGCTGGCCATCAGCGGCAGCGACGAAACCTTAAGCTGGCTCCAGCTTTCCTCTGCCGTGACGAACTGGGCAGAGCGTTATCGACGCTGCCAGCCCGCAGACGGTACGCCGATCGTGCTGTACGGCCATCAGCAGGCCGAGTTCGCCGTGGCCATATATAGCTGCCTGCTGCACAACATTCCGTACATCCCGGTGGACTGCATCTACCCTCAGGAGCGGCTTCGCGAGATCTGCAACCTGACCGGCGCTCCTTACTACTACGACGTGGCGACGCGGCAGTTCATCGCCACCGGCGAGGCGGGCAAGGTGCTGGAGGAGCAGGATCTGGCCTATATCATGTTTACCTCAGGAAGCACCGGAAAACCGAAAGGCGTGCAGATTGGACGTGAAAGCGTATGGCACTTCATGAAGTGGGTCAGCCAGGACTTTTCGCTGCCGGAAAAACCGGTGCTGATGAACCACGCGGTGTTCAGCTTTGACCTCTCCCTGATCCCTCTGCTGGCGAACCTGGCGATGGGAGGCCACATCGTGCTGAATGCCAAAGAGGATATCCAGAAAGAGAACTGGCTCGAGCGACTGCAAAGCAACGCGGTCTCCGCCTGGGTTTCCACCCCCTCTTTTGCCTACCAGCAACTGCTTTCTCCGCACTTTAACAGCGAGTATTTGCCTGCACTCAGCGTCTTTATCTTCATTGGTGAAGTGCTCAATAAAGCGCTGGTGAAACAGCTCCGCCGCCGTTTCCCGCAGGCCAAAATCATCAACTCCTATGGCCCAACGGAAGCGACCATTGCGACAACCGTGGTTGAGATCACGGATGAGATCCTTAACAGCGACAGCGCGGTGCTGCCGGTGGGCGTGATGATGCCGGACAGCAGAATGGAAATTTCCGCCGAGGGCGAGCTGATTATCTGGGGCAAAAACGTCATGCGCGGCTACCTCGGCCTGCCGCAGGAGAACGCGGCTAAACTGCTGCGTCGGGAAAATGATGCGTTCCGCGGCTACCGGACCGGCGATCTGGGTTATGAAGACGGGCTCATCTACTGCCAGGGCCGCAACGACAGCCAGGTCAAGCTGAATGGCTACCGCATCGAGATCGGCGAGATTGAAAACCGCCTGCTGGCCATGTCCGGCATCAGCGAAGCGGTGGTGATGCCGCTGATGAAACCCTGCGGCAGCGTGCTGCGCATCGCCGCGTTCTGCGTGACGGAGCTGGCACCGGATGCAATCAAAACCTCGCTGGCAAACGTGGTGCCCCACTACATGGTGCCTTCACAAATTATCGTAAAAGACGCTTTGCCGCTAAATCCTAACGGCAAAATTGACCGCAAGCTGCTGGACGCTTACGCCCGCACACATTAATTATCCCAGGAAAAATGATGGAACACGATATTCTCGCCCTGTTTGAAAAAGTGTTATCCCGCAAGGTTGGCTTTCACGATGAGCTGATTGAATCCGACATTCTCGACTCCATTCTGGCAGTCGACATGGTGCTGGAGGTGCAGGACGTTTACGGCTGTATGATCCCGCCTACCGACGTGGCGACGGTGCTGAAAACCCCGGCCGATCTCGCCCGTTATATTGAAGAGAACCGTTAACGCCCCCTCCTCTGATGGCTCTGGGACTCACTCCAGAGCCCATCATTCGCTTTCCCCTTCTGGATACCATTCACACGAATGAAACCCACCGGTTTTACTATTTCTCCTACACTTTAGGGGTACTGTCGGTACGGGAAACAAAACAAGCCAACATCATGAAGACAATAATGGTTCGCTCTGCGCTCAGCCAGCGATCGTTGCGTCTTTAACAGAGGAGTCTGCGGTATGGCATTCGTAACAACGAAAGACGGCGTCAATATTTACTACAAAGACTGGGGTCCGAAGGAGGCTCAGCCCATTGTTTTCCATCACGGCTGGCCATTGAGTGCCGATGACTGGGATAACCAGATGCTCTTTTTCCTTGCGGAAGGCTATCGCGTTATCGCAATCGACCGCCGTGGTCACGGGCGTTCGGACCAGGTCAGCGAAGGGCACGATATGGATCATTATGCGGCTGACGCGTCGGCCGTGGTTGAAAGCCTGGATCTGCACAATGCGGTGCACGTCGGCCACTCTACCGGCGGTGGCCAGGTGGCCCGCTATGTTGCGAAGTACGGCCAGCCGCAGGGGCGCGTTGCCAAAGCGGTGCTCGTGAGCTCCGTTCCGCCGTTGATGGTGAAGACAGAAAACAACCCTGGCGGGACACCTGTTGAGGTTTTCGACGGCTTCCGTAAAGCGCTGGCCGCGAATCGCGCCCAGTTTTACCTCGACGTCGCCAGCGGTCCTTTTTATGGGTTTAACCGGGCGGGGGCCGAGGTTTCACAGGGCACCATTCAGAACTGGTGGCGTCAGGGCATGATCGGCAGCGCCAGGGCCCACTATGAGGGAATTAAGGCGTTTTCAGAAACCGATCAGACAGAGGATTTGAAAACCATTACGGTTCCCGTTCTGGTGATGCAGGGGGATGACGATCAGGTCGTGCCTTATAAGAATGCCGCCCTTCTGCAGGACCAGCTGCTGGCGAATAGCGTGCTGAAAATCTATCCGGGCTTCCCGCACGGGATGCATACCACCCACGCCGATACCATTAATGCGGATATTCTGGCCTTTATCCGCTCATAGACGTCAGGTTTTCTGATACGCGCAAAAAGAAAAACCCCAGCTTAACGAGTAAGCTGGGGTTTATATCTGGCGGAAGCGCAGAGATTCGAACTCTGGAACCCTTTCGGGTCGCCGGTTTTCAAGACCGGTGCCTTCAACCGCTCGGCCACACTTCCTGAGTGAGGCGAACTATAAACACCTCACCGCATGCTGTAAAGAGTGGCTGCAATCGTTCGCTTTAAAATTAGCCAAAATGTGCTTAATCGGTTGAACTGACAACACATCGGCGATTTTCTCAGCATAAAATCCAGCCCTCTCGCTTAGTGCTTTTTGATGTACATATCTTTTGTGAAATAGTACCCCAGCTTATCCGGCGTAAAGCCACCCACCCACGGTTTCACCAGGTGCGTACGGACGTAGTGATAAACCGGAATGGCAGGCACATCACGCCCAAGCAGATCCTCTGCCTGCTGGTAGAATTTACCCCGCTCTGCAGGCGTTTTGGCCTTTGCGGCGTTGATCAAGGCTTGATCGTAGTCCGGGTTGCTGTACTGGCTGGTGTTTTCACTGTCGCCGGTACGGAAGTTGTTCAGGAAGGTCGCCGCGTCGTCGTAGTCGGCAATCCAGGCGTAGCGCACCGCGTCAAAGTTGTGGGTGTGCATGGTATCCAGCATGGTTTTCCACTCCTGATTTTGCAGCTTCGCGTCTACGCCGAGGTTTTTCTTCCACATAGAGCTGGCCGCAATCGCGATGCGCTGGTGCGATTCAGAGGTGTTATAGAGCAGGTTGAAGCTCAGAGGATGGCTTTCGTTATACCCGGCCTCGTTGAGCAGTTTTTTCGCCTCAGCAATACGCTTGTCCAGCGGCCAGCTGGCGTAATCCGGATTCTGCAGCTTGACCCCGCCGATGTCCGGCTGGCTAATCAGCCACGCCGGGCGCTGCCCCTGCCCCATCACCTTCTCAGCGATGATGTCTTTATCCAGCGCCATGTTCAGCGCCTTGCGCACGCGGGCATCGTTGAACGGCGGACGGGTGGTGTTGAATTCGTAGTAATAGGTCGCCAGCTGCGGGGAGACGTCCAGCTGGCTGCCCAGCGTTTTCTTCAATTGAGCAAACTGGTTAATGGGTACCGTATACACAATATCAATTTCGCCCGCTTTATAGCGGTTCACATCCGAGGCCTCGGAGGTGATCGGCAGATAGGTGACTTTGTTAATAACGGTATGCGCATTATCCCAGTAGCGCGGGTTACGCTCCGCCACAATGCGTTCGTTGACCACCCACTGGGACAGCTTATACGCTCCGCTGCTGACGAAATGCTCCGGTTTGGTCCACTTTTCGCCGAAACGGCCAATCAGCACTTTATCCACCGGCACCAGCGACGGGTGCGCCAGCATCGCCAGGAACGCCGCGTTGGGCTGGGTGAGCGTCACTTCCAGCGTGGTATCGTTAATTGCTTTTACGCCCAGCGTGTCGGGGGATTTTTTCCCCTGAGCGATATCGGCCGCGTTGACGATATGCATGTTGCCGGGATAGCTGGCGTACGGTGAAACGGTTTTTGGATCAACCA
Source organism: Enterobacter sp. 22499 (assembly GCF_052044815.1). Taxonomy (NCBI): domain Bacteria; kingdom Pseudomonadati; phylum Pseudomonadota; class Gammaproteobacteria; order Enterobacterales; family Enterobacteriaceae; genus Enterobacter; species Enterobacter sp. 22499. The sequence continues at coordinate 856,362 of NZ_JBQENR010000001.1, forward strand.
GGCGCTGCCAGCTCCAGACCACATCCTCTGCGGTAATGGCCGTCCCGTCGCTCCAGGTGATGCCCGGACGTAAGTGGAACGTCCAGACGGTGTTGTCCTTGTTCTCCCATTTTTCAGCCAGCCGGGGTTGAATTTCCCCTGACGGGGAGACGCTCACCAGCCCTTCGAATAAATCGCTGATAATATTGAATTCGATATCGCTTTCGACTTTATGCGGGTCGAGCGAGGCCGGTTCGCTGCCATTGTTTCTGACCAGTTCCTGTTTTTCGGCCAGCGCTGTTCCTGCTGGCACGTTAGCCGCCCAGGTCGCCGTGCTGGCGCACAGGATCCCGGCGGTGAGTAAAGAGAGCGTAAAGCGCGTGCGTGTTTGTGGTTTCATTTCCTTCGCCTTATTGTCTGTTTTATGACGATCCGGAGATAACTCTTAGCGCCCGAAAGGCAATAACGCAATATTTTTCAGTAACCTATAAGAGGTTGATCTGGTAAATACTTTTAAACCGCCGTTCATACTGGTTACACATGCTTTTGCAGAAGAAATGCCCACCTTCAGCGCTAACGTGCTGAGTAAAGATGGGTAAAACCACTTTGAGACTGGCGCGCCGTTTCCTATTCTTTCCGTTAATTACATCTGTCATAAGAGAGTGACTCATGGATCGTATAATTACTTCCTCACGCGACCGCACATCGCTACTCAGCACCCACAAGGTGCTGCGCAATACCTATTTCATGCTCAGCCTGACGCTGGCGTTTTCAGCGATCACCGCTACCGCCAGCACCGTGCTGATGCTGCCATCTCCGGGCCTGATCCTGACGCTGGTGGGGATGTACGGTCTGATGTTCCTGACCTACAAAACCGCTGATAAACCGGTCGGTATTCTTTCCGCGTTCGCCTTCACCGGCTTCCTGGGGTATATCCTGGGGCCGATCCTGAACGCGTATCTGTCTGCTGGTATGGGTGACGTGATTGGCATGGCGCTGGGCGGTACCGCGCTGGTGTTCTTCTGCTGCTCGGCCTACGTGCTGACCACGCGCAAGGATATGTCCTTCCTCGGCGGTATGCTGATGGCGGGCATCGTAGTGGTGCTGATTGGTATGGTGGCAAATATCTTCCTGCAGCTGCCTGCCCTGCACCTGGCGATTAGCGCGGTGTTTATCCTGCTGTCATCCGGCGCGATCCTGTATGAAACCAGCAACATTATTCACGGCGGTGAGACCAACTACATCCGCGCGACCGTGAGCCTGTATGTGTCGCTGTACAACATCTTCGTCAGCCTGCTGAGCATCCTGGGCTTCGCCAGCCGCGATTAAGCAGACCTGCTGAAACAAAAAGGAGAATGCCTCAGGCATTCTCCTTTTTTTATGCTCTAGTCACCTCGGCAAATATAGGTGGGATAGAGCCGGTCCTGTATCAGCCACACGGCGGGCGCAAGCTCGGAGATCGTCAGGTAATAGCGGGCTGTCGGCCTCGCAAAGCCTCCCCACTTTTCGTCCGGGGTATTGTCATTATGCCGACGCCAGGTTTTGGTGTAGCTCAACACGATAACGTTATCATCATCCCGTCGCGACCAGGTAAAATCCATATCCCTGTCAACGATCATGCCCCGGCCTTCAGCCATAGCTGCACCTTTGTACGTTGTTAAGCCGGTGCCGTCCCGATGAAAATAGAACTGGGCCACGGTATTGACCCGGACCTCATTCGCTTTTCCCTCGTTACGCGTAAAGTTAAATTCCGTACTGCAGGCCAGCGCATCACGCTTATATATGCCCCCGGAATAAATAAAGAGCGCCAGCGCGCCGCCAGCAAGCGCCCCACCCGCAGCAAACAGAAGTCTCATTTTCATTTTTCTGCCCCGCTTTTATAGCGAATGGTTTTGCACAGGCTGGTTTTATTGACCGGGCATGCACCAATGAACACTTCATCCGCAACTGCAAGGTTAAAGCGGGCGCTGAAATAGTAGATATTGTACGCTTCGCGCGCGCACGCCACATTATTCGCCTCCAGCAGCCCCGCCAGTTTCGAGAGCACCAGCGGCCGGCCATGATCGTTAATAAGCCAGATGCTACAGCCCGCTATTTTCTGCGCGACGGGCTTTGGCGTCATCGGTATAGCGATCTTCTGCTGCTGGTTAAACAGCAAGCCTAACCCCAGTGCTGATGCTAACAATACCGCCGCCGCGGCGCCCCATTTAAGGGAAATACGCTGACGTTTTGCCTCTGACGGCACGACGGAAGAGTTCGGCTGTGCTTCAGCGGGTTGAACAATTTGCGCAGGCTGGCAAATCACATCGGCAACAAAACGGAATCCATACCGGGGTATCGTCACAATGAAATTATGATGTTCCCCAAGAGACTGGAAGCCTTTGCGTAATTCACTGACCGCTTTGTTGAGGTTATTTCCAGACGGCGTAAAGCCATACTCCTCCCAGACGCGCGTAATTAATTCCTCCCGACTCAGATCGTGCCCTTTATGACGAATAAACTCCTGTAAAAGGCGAACGGCTGGCGCCGAGAGCGTTAATACAGACTCCGGTTGACCAACAAGACTAATTGCATGTGCTTCAGGATCAAATAACAACGAATTATTGCATATAAAAAACATATTTCACTCTCAGCTATTACCGCAGGCTTTTTTATCCCTGTGACATCGGCAAGAAAATCGCTTCCTGAGCTGGTTCTTTTTTCATCAACAGGAATTTTCTTCCCATCCTGGGTAGCGGCATTTTCTTTTAACTATACAACTTTAAGCCCAGCAAATCAGGATAAATCACTGTATATCAGCGGTTAACTAATACAAATTTTCACAACCTGCTGTTCTGGTTAAAGTTTCCCTGCCCTGAAGCGATACGAAAGCAGACGGTGTCCTGGTGTTAAAAACCGCACAAGAACTCAGAGCAGGCAGGCTGAATGTGAAACAGAAACAAAAAGTGAATATGACAACCGCGTTTTATGTCGCCGCGCTGTCGCTGTCATTTTTCTCAGAAATGACAAGGGCCAATATGAGCGTCTATCCAATGGAACTTAACGTGGATAGCGCCGGCGCAGCGCAAATAAAAGTGGCATCGAAAACGGATGATATTCAGTTCATTCGGGTGAGGCAAAAGAAAATTCTTAACCCCGGAACGGCCCAGGAAAAAGAGATTGACGTTGCTTCGTGGAAAGAAGGCGGCGTCGTGGTGACGCCCGATAAATTTGCCCTGGCTGCAGGTGCAATGCGCGTGGTGCGCCTTGTTTCACTGACGCCGCCGGAAAAAGAGACCACCTGGCGAGTCTATTTTGAAGGGGTGAAACAGCCGGACAGCATTATTCCCGGCCAGCCCGAAAGCACGGCAGCGACGGCAAAGCTTGGGGTCAATGTTATCTGGGGGGCGCTGGTACATCTGGCACCTGCCACGGAGCGCGTTTCGCTGCATATCGATCCCGCACGGGGGACCGTCACCAACGCCGGCACCCTGCGCGTGCCGCTCAGGGAGATCGGTATTTGTCAGTCAGAGGACGTCTGTAAATGGATTAAAGAAGACGCCACGATTTATCCGGATACCGAGCGGAAATTAAAAACGCTTAATCAGGTAAACGGCAAGAAATACAAATTCCGCTACTTCAACTGGGTGAAAAAAACCGCTGAAGAAGCTGACTTACCCGTCGTGCAATAACACGACGTCACTGTAAAAACCCTTGTGGTTTGTTTAAAGAGCCAGGGTGCTCATTTGTAAAATATGGAGATATCAATGCGTAAATTTATTAAACCTCTGATGATCGTTGCCGCGATGACCACATCTGCCAGCGCGCTGGCGATCCAGAAAGATATTACCGTCAACGCCAGCGTTGATTCACAGCTGGATATGACCCAGGCCGATAACACGCCGCTGCCAGCCAGCATCGACATGCAGTATCTGCCGGGTCGGGGCCTGGAAAGCTACCGCCTGAACACCAAGGTATGGTCCAACTCCGCTACCAGTAACGTCAAAGTACGCCTCGTTAGCGCAGCTAAGCTCACCAACACGGATGGGGATCAGATTGTACCGATGACGGTTCTTCTGGGTGATAAAACCCTTTCCACCACCGATGCCGAATTTACCGGAACCGAACTGTTCCCGGGCAGCATTGAAAACGGTTCTGCGGTTCTGCCTCTGACCATTTCCCAGACCACCAAAGGCATTCTGAAAACCGGCCAGTACAGCGGCGTTGTAAGCCTGATGCTGACTCAGGCGACCACCACGGAAGGCGGTGCGTAACACCATAGCACCTAAGGAATAACGTCAGAGGGCGCCCGCCCTCTGACGTCAGGATGATGTCGAGGCTCGTTCATGGCGTTTCACAGAAATACTCTCCTTTTTGTTGCTTTATTACCCGCATCTGTCCACCTCGCCTGCGCTGAGATGGCCGTCCCGGCCGGATTCGAGGACCTGGCGAAAACGCAGCGCATGTGGACAGAGGTGAGCTTATACGGCGAGTCGCTTGGCCTTTTCGAAACCGATATCAATCTTGAAACGGTCAGTTTTGTCGCGCCTGAAACCGTGGTCGCGGCCATCAAACGTCAGTTTAACGACGATCCTGCCCTTATCGGCTCCGTTTCCGCAGCGTTGGCCGTTCCGCTTGCCCGTAACGGCAACCTGGCCTGCAGCAGCAACGGCTCCGCGACGGGGTGTGATTATCTCGAAACCCGCCGTGCGGCCATCATCTATGACGAAAACAATGCTCGCATAAACCTGTTTTTTGATAAGCGCTTTTTGCCAAAGCCCTCGGAGGAAAACCAGTGGTATCAGCCCACCCAGGACAGCGAAAACGCGTTGATTCATCAGCAAAATATCAATTTCGTTGCCGACAGGGATTATCAGTCTGCCACCGTTCAGGGCAACGGGGCGCTGGCGCTGACCCAGGACGGCTATCTTAACCTCGACTGGACCTGGCTGGGACAACGCTCGCGTCATCAGCAGCAGCAGGAAATGACCGTTAACAATGCCTGGTTCCGCCAGGATTTATGGCGTGAATATTATCTACAGATAGGCGAGATGGATACCCGCGACCTGTTCAGCAACGCCGGGGGGAATATTAACCTCAGCCAGCTGCCGCTGGGAAAAATTCGTGGCCTGCGCACGGGCTCGACCCGGGCATGGATCAACCCTATTCAGCAATCGAAGGGCACGCCCATTACGGTGCTGCTTTCGCACGATGCGCGTATCGACGCGCGCCGCGGCAAGGAGCTGCTGGCCAGCTTTTACCTCAATGCCGGGGCACAAACTCTGGATACCCGCGCGTTTCCGGATGGAAGCTATACCGTGACGCTGTCAGTTTACGAAAACAACCGACTGACGCGTACCGAGCAGGTTCCGTTTACCCGTACGGGCATTACGCCATTCGACCGCGTCGAGTGGTTTTTGCAGGCAGGGGAAACGGCTAATAACGATCGCAATGATGAACGCAGCCCGGTCGCACAGGCGGGTATACGCCTGCCCGTCACCCCGACGCTGGCGCTGACCAGCGGCGCAACCGTCATGAAAAGGCAGCACTTCCTGGAAAATGCCCTCGACTGGAGCCGCGGCTTTAACGCGGGCCCGATCGACGGGGTATTAAGCACACGCTTTAGCTACCTCTACGGCAGCAAGGGCCAACGCGGCAATATTCAGCAAATCAGCTATAACGACGGGTTTTCGCTGAGCTTCTACCGCAACGCGTTATCCGCAGAAAATTGTGATACCCGCAGCGCAGGTTTTGACGCCGTCAACGGCTGTTATCGTAGCCTCTCGATCATGTTCTCCATGCCTGTCGGCTCGTGGTACGCCAACCTGGGGTATTCGGATAACCGCAACGAAGGGCGCTACGTTACGCGCCGGGAACTGCCTGACCATGACGATCGTCACGATGCCGGCCTGCCGTGGGAGCCGGTGTATATGACCCGCTCCCGCACGCAGGCCTGGCAGGGCGGGCTGAGTAATACCTTTAGCGCGCGCGGTCTGAACATCAACAGCAGCATTAACCTGTTTATGCGCAACGACCACTCTCGCGACGGAAAAGACAAAGGCGGCTATCTGAGCATTAGCCTCTCACTGGCGCATAAGCGTCAGGGCGATGCGTCAGGCTATACCTCGCTTGGTGCAACCTGGCAGCACCAGCAGCATCAGAAAAACCAGCTGAGCTACAACGTGGCGCACAACTGGTATGCCGACGCGCGCGGCGAGAATGAATACGGGCTGAGCGCGTCGGGGATCAACAGCGATTCGCTCAATGCCTCGGCGTATACGCGCCAGGGTGGACGTTTTGGTAACGCCAGCCTGACGGTGAGCGACGCATGGGACCGCCAGGATGGGCGCCATACGTTAAGCAGCAGCGGCAACTACAGCTCCACCCTCGCCCTGTCGCGCTCAGGGCTGTGGCTTGGCCGCTGGGGCGATGGACGCCCGGCTTCTGCCGTTGCGGTAAACGTGGCTACGCCTGAGGATTCCCGGGATTCACGCGTCGCCGTCTCGCTGGATAACGGCGGCACCGCGGATATCCCGGCCAACAGCCGTGCCCTTTTTGCGGTGCCGGGTTATCAGCCAACAACGCTGACGGTTAATGAGTCGCTGAACGTCTCATCAGGCGCAAGCAGTGAAATCACGCAGGGTTCCGGGAGCCGGACGCTCTTTATGGTGCCGGGCAAAATGCTTCGCCGGGACGTGCAAACCACCACCCGCTACACCTGGCTCGGCCAGCTCACTGACGAACATCATTCGCCGTTCGTGGGCGGCGTACCGCTGAACGTGAACGGCTGGAACGATCTCGGCAATGGCGGTTTCAGCGCCCAGAGCGACGCCCTGCTGCGCAACCTTTATCTGGTGCGTCAGCAGCAGTTTTATCAGTGTGAACTGAGCGTGAAAAGCATGCGCGACGTGGTGCGTTATGTCGGGTCTATCCCGTGTCGGGAACTCACTTTCTCCGCCCTGCCGGATTCGGTCCAGCACCAGGCGCAACTGATGCTCGCCGGGCGGAACGTGCCTACGGGGCCAACGGCCATGAATGCAGAGCACCTCACCATAGGGAAATGATGTGAACAACTACCTCTTTATTTTACTTTTTTTGACGCTGTGGAGCTGTCAGACGCTGGCGGGCGTCCCTGCCGGAAGAAATTCCAGCGTAGGGATTAGCTACGATCGCGCGGTGCCGCCTGCGCGTTTTGATATCTGGGTCCATGAACCGAGCGGTTACGACACTATCGACCCGCAAAAGTGGGGACGCAACACCCTGACCTGCGAGTCCCGCACCGACCCGACGAACGGAGCGTGTATGACAGCGCCGGTCTGGTTTACCGCGAACCCGGCCGCCCCCTACGCCATTACGCTGCGTTTTACCCACACGTCGACAAATAAAACAGCAGATGTGAAGGTCTATGGGGAAAAACATATGTTTATCAACAACAAAGTTTTCACCTTTGCCAGCTTTGTCAGCGGCGGTACCGCCGATCTCTCGGCCTGGAACCGGGAACCCTATTTTGATTTTTACATCGTTAAAGGCGAACTGGATAAGCTCGCCCAGCCGGGCATCTGGACCGCAACGCTGAAGCAGAACCTGCGCGAATGGGGAAGCGCCGACTGCGGGGGCAACTTTAACGATGTCAACGTCGGATGTCCGGGCTACCTCACCATAGCCCGCTGGCAGGCGACGATACGCATTGAGGTGGTCGATCCGGGTAACCAGCAGATTTATCTGCCGGCGTTCCCCCACTCAACCCCGCTGGTTAACCTCAATCTGACCAATTTTCCGGGGCGGCCCGGCGGCAGCGAAATCCAGGGCGAGAGCGCGCTGGATATGTGCCTGTATGACGGTAAAAACAGCGCCAGCACGCGCGTCTATCTGCGCTTTGAGGATGACGGTTTAGCGGCCACGGGCCGTACTGAGGGAGCGTTTTCCGTCAGACGACGCGGTGGAAGCCAGACCGAAGCACGGGATCGGCTCGATTATCAGGTTACGGTGATCAACCCGGTAACGGGCGCAGCAGAAACCGCGGCGAATGGCAAAACGCTGATCTGGCAGGGCACTAATGACCCGCAATATCTGCGTCAGGTTGTGCTGCCGGGTGGACGGGAGAGCGTACTTTGTGTCCCCGCCCCCATCATTCTGAAAACGCCCGCGTTTGCTGCCAGCAGCAAAAATGCCGGGGATTACACCGGCACCCTACGCGTTATCTATACGCCCAGTACCTTATAAAGAGGCCATTGTGAGTTACGCCATCCTCGACAACAATCGTTTTTATGCCGAAGGGTTGCGCTACGCCCTTCTGCGCCGTAACGCTCAGACGCAGGTTGAGAGCGGTACGGTAAAGTGGTGCCGTTCGCTGCTGGCCCGCGACACCCTCGTTGTTCGCTGCCGCTTTTCCGTCGCGGGGACGCATCTGGCGCTGGTCGACATTCTTCTGGAGCTGGAAGCCAGGCGCTGGGAAGGAACGGTGTATCTGGTATGCAATGAAAAAGGCTGGGCACTGGCTACCCATCTGCGAAAGCGGTTTGCCACGCTGACCTTATATATCATTGATGACCGGATTGCCGTTGCGGATGCGGCGTATCTGCTTGCCAGAGAGCCCCGCCGGATGCGCACCCTGAATTGTTGCCTGACAGGCATGGAGTTCAACGTGCTCGACAGGCTGGTGAACGGACAATCGGTACGGCATGTCGCGCATATGACGCAGATGAGCGAAAAACAGGTATCGACGTATAAATGCAACGCGCTGAAAAAGCTTAATGCCAACAATCTGCTCCAGCTTCTTCTGTAGGTCGAGGTTTCTCACGCCGCCCCTTATTTGCTAGACTAGGGGCGTTTTTTACTTTATCGACAGAGCACTATGTTCATTTTTGCAGGCCAGGAAATTGAGACCGATAGCGAAGGCTATCTGAAAGACACCACGCTATGGAGCGAGCCGCTGGCGGAGAAAATCGCCGAAAACGAAGGTATCGCCCTCTCCCCCGAACACTGGGAGGTGGTCCGTTTTGTGCGCGAGTTTTATCTCGAATTCAACACCTCTCCGGCCATCCGCATGCTGGTTAAAGCGATGGCCAACAAATTTGGCGAAGAAAAAGGCAACAGCCGCTATCTGTATCGCCTGTTCCCGAAGGGCCCGGCAAAACAGGCCACCAAAATTGCCGGCCTGCCTAAACCGGTGAAGTGTATTTAATACCGAATACCGAAGTTCACATATTCCCTGCCGGGTTGATGCGGTTCCGTTAAGACCTTATCAACCCGGGCGCTGCGCGGCCCGCCTGCTTTCAGCCACGCCATCAGTTTTTCAACCTGCTCCGCGTCGCCGCAGGCGACCACCTCAACGCTGCCGTCGTCCATATTTCGCGCATATCCCGTTAGCCCAAGCGTCATCGCTTCGCGCTGGGTGCTGTAGCGGAACCCGACGCCCTGAACAACGCCGTGGACCCAGGCAATGGTGCAGACTTTTGACATTTTTCTTCTCCTTAACGTAGCGTTTTCGGTAAACAGCCATAGTGCTGCCGGAAACGGGCGGTGAAACGAGAGCTGGAAAGATACCCACATTGTAATGCGATTTCACCGATCGGTAAGCGAGTCGACTGTAACTGTGACAGCGCCACGGCCATTCTCACCTCCTCCACGATCTGCCGAAACGCTCAACGACATCCGCAGATGATTGCGCCTGGCTGAATGTGCTACTCTACGCGCCATTTCCCTGAAATCGACAGAACAGCAAATTATGAGTGTACGTTTAGTGTTAGCCAAAGGGCGCGAGAAGTCATTACTGCGCCGTCATCCCTGGGTCTTTTCCGGCGCGGTTGCCCGTATGGAAGGCAAAGCCAGCCTCGGTGAAACCATTGATATTGTTGACCATCAGGGGAAATGGTTAGCGCGAGGCGCTTACTCGCCAGCCTCCCAGATCCGCGCGCGCGTCTGGACCTTCGATAAAGACGAAACCATCGACATCGACTTCTTCGTCCGCCGCCTGCAGCAGGCGCAGCAGTGGCGTGACTGGCTGGCAAAGCGCGACGGGCTGGACAGCTATCGCCTGATTGCCGGTGAGTCCGACGGCCTGCCGGGCGTGACCATCGATCGCTTCGGCAACTTCCTGGTGCTGCAGCTCCTCAGCGCAGGGGCGGAGTATCAGCGTGCCGCGCTGATTAGCGCCCTGCAAACCCTGTTCCCGGAATGCGCTATTTACGACCGCAGCGACGTGGCGGTGCGCAAAAAAGAGGGCATGGAGCTGACGCAGGGCCCGGTCACGGGTGAACTGCCGCCTGCCCTGCTGCCAATTGAAGAGCACGGTATGAAGCTGCTGGTGGATATTCAGGGCGGGCACAAAACGGGTTACTACCTTGACCAGCGCGACAGCCGCCTGGCTACGCGTCAGTACGTTGCCGACAAACGCGTGCTGAACTGCTTCTCCTACACCGGCGGTTTTGCCGTTTCGGCGCTGATGGGCGGTTGTGCCCAGGTGGTCAGCGTGGATACCTCGCAGGAAGCGCTGGACGTGGCAAAACAGAACGTCGAGCTGAACAAACTGGACTTGAGCAAAGCCGAATTTATACGCGACGACGTCTTCAAGCTGCTGCGTAAATATCGCGATCAGGGCGAGAAGTTCGACGTCATCGTGATGGATCCGCCAAAGTTTGTGGAAAACAAAAGCCAGCTGATGGGCGCCTGCCGTGGGTATAAGGATATCAACATGCTGGCCATCCAGCTGCTGAACCCGGGCGGGGTGCTGCTCACCTTCTCCTGCTCCGGGCTGATGACCACCGATTTATTCCAAAAAATCATCGCCGATGCCGCAATAGATGCTGGTCGTGATGTACAATTTATAGAGCAGTTCCGTCAGGCAGCCGATCACCCCGTGATTGCTACCTACCCGGAAGGACTGTATCTGAAAGGGTTTGCCTGTCGCGTCATGTAACTTGAAAAGAGAAATATTGCCCGCACTTAATGTGTAAGTCGTATTTCCCGGGAGGTGACTATGATTGCCAGCAAATTCGGTATCGGCCAGCAGGTCCGCCACACTTTGCTTGGGTATTTGGGTGTGGTCGTGGATATCGACCCGGAGTATTCCCTTGATGAACCGTCAGCGGACGAACTGGCGGTGAACGCAGAGCTTCGCGCTGCACCCTGGTACCATGTGGTGATGGAAGGTGACGACGGACAACCCGTACATACCTACCTTGCCGAAGCGCAGCTAAGTAGCGAGCTGCAGGAAGAGCATCCGGAACAACCCACGATGGATGAACTTGCTCAGACTATCCGCAAACAGTTACAGGCTCCGCGCCTGCGGAACTAAGCGTGTAAAAAAAGCCCGATGAACGGGCTTTTTTTTTATTACTTCGCCAGCCCCAGACGGGGGATATCGATTGCCGGACAGCGATCCATAACCACCTTCAATCCCGCATCCCGCGCCAGCACGGCAGCCTGCTCGTTAATCACGCCCAGCTGCATCCACAATGTTTTCGCCCCGACGGCAATCGCGTCCTGCGCTACTTCCCACGCCGCCTCGGAATTACGGAAGACATCGACCATATCAATTTTTTCCGGCACGTCAGCGAGCGTGGCATAACCCTGCTGGCCCAGTAAGGTTTTCCCCGCCACTTTTGGCGACACCGGGATGACGTTATAGCCCTGATCGAGAAGGTATTTCATCACCCGATAGCTGGGACGATCGGGTTTATCGCTCGCGCCCACCAGCGCAATGGTACGCGTGGATGTCAGAATCTCGGCAATATCGTTCTCTTTCATGGTTTTTCTCCTGGCTTTTCTAAAAGTGTACGCCAAAGCGCACATCTCAACCATCCATCCCATACAGATGTATGAGGGCAAAACGGCAAAATATGTCTATATGTTAGTAAACGTGATTATCGAAAGATTTAGATACATTAATGCGGCGACAGTATCTCTGACAGGAGCCTTCTATGAAAACCGGTTTTGCCACTGCTCTGATTGCGTTAGCGATGCCGGTTTGCGTTTTTGCCACCACGCTTCGGCTTTCTGGCGACATTGATCTTCTGGTTCTGGACGGGAAAAAGGTTTCCAGCTCGTTATTGCGCGGGGCTGACAGCATTGAGTTAGATAACGGGCCGCATCAGCTGGTGTTCCGGGTCGAAAAAGCGATCGGCCTGACTAACCATGAGCAGCGGATGTACATCTCTCCGCCGCTGATTGTCAGCTTTAATACCCGGCAAATCAGCCAGGTGAACATTACCCTGCCTCGCCTTGAAACGGAGAAGGAATCAGCGGCCTTCGACGCCTCGCCGCGCGTTGAGCTGCTGGACGGGAATGCAATGCCGATCCCGGTCAAGCTGGATATTCTGGCGTTGACCAGCGCCACAAAAAGCCCGGACTACGAGGCCGCAACGCAGGTCTATAACAAAGCCGGCAAACGCGCCTCCCTTCCGCAGTTTGCCACCATGATGGCGGACGACAGTACGCTGCTATCCGGCGTCTCGGAACTGGACGTCATTCCGCCGCAGTCCCAGAGCCTGACGGAACAGCGCCTTAAATTCTGGTTCCAGCAGGCCGATCCCGACACGCGGGCCCGGTTTTTACAGTGGGCAAAGCAACAACCTTCATCTTAAGCCACATTTTTTACGCCTTTCTCTTGCAGCGTCAGACGGTTCCCGTCATCGTGTAGTCAGTTAACCTGATGGATATGATTATGGAACTGACAACACGCACGCTGCCTGAACGCAAACATATTGCGCTGGTGGCGCACGATCACTGTAAACAAATGCTGCTTAACTGGGTTCGCCGCCATCAGCCGCTGCTGGAAAAGCATGCCCTCTCGGCGACCGGCACTACCGGTAACCTGATCCAGCGCGAAACGGGTCTGGAGGTGAATGCGATGCTGAGCGGCCCGATGGGCGGCGATCAGCAGGTCGGGGCGCAGATTTCCGAAGGGAAAATTGATGTGCTGATCTTCTTCTGGGATCCGCTGAATGCGGTTCCGCACGATCCGGATGTCAAAGCGCTGCTGCGTCTGGCAACGGTGTGGAATATTCCGGTGGCGACGAACCTGTCAACGGCGGATTTCATCATTGAATCACCGCAGTTTAACTCGCCGGTTGAGATCCTTATTCCGGACTATCAGCGCTATCTTTCCGAGAGACTGAAGTAGCTTTTTTTTTGCCGGGTGGCGGCTACGCCTTACCCGGCCTGGAAATCTTGCCTGACGCCGTTATGGCTTTCTCGCCACCGGCACGTCAATACTCTTCAGAATATCGACAAACACGGATGGCTCCTCTTTATTGAACAGCAGCCACACGCGGTGACGCGCGCGGGTGATGGCCACGTACAGCAAACGCCGTTCTTCGGCATCCGGGAAGTCTTCCGGCACCGGCAGCAGGGCCTCTTCCATGACCGACTCGCGGGCCGGAGCCGGGAATCCGTCGCTGCCCTCCTTCAGCCCCACCACAATCACATAATCGGCCTGCTGCCCTTTGCTGGCGTGAATGGTCATAAATTCAAGCTGCAGTTTCGGCCAGCGGGTAGCGGCTTTTTCCAGCGCAGCAGGCTTAAGGTGATGATAACGCGCCAGCACCAGGATACGTTCATCGGGTTTCGCATAGCCGCTGAGCTTGTCCAGCAGCGGCTCCAGCTGGTCATCCGCCAGCAGGGTGACCGCTTTTTTATCCCCTGCCCGCAGGCTGTTTAGCGGCTTGGCCAGCTGGTGCGGGTTCTGCTGGATAAAGCGGTTGGCGATCTCACCAATCCGTGAATTGAAGCGGTAGGTCGTGTCCAGATCGCTACGGTCGCCTTCGCCAAAATAGTGGTGGAAGGCGGTCGTCAGCGAGAGCTGCGCCCCGCTGAAACGGTAGATGGCCTGCCAGTCGTCCCCCACCGCGAACAGCGAGGTATGTTTATTTTGCGCCCGCAGCGCCGAGAGCAGTGCCGCACGCTGGGGTGAGATATCCTGGAACTCATCCACCAGAATATGCTTCCACGGGCTGACAAAGCGCCCCTTCTCCAGAATGACGATCGCCTGATGGATAAGACCGGAGAAATCAACGGCATTTTCCTCTTTCAGCGCGGTTTTCCAGGCTTTCAATAGCGGAGCCATCAGCTTGACCCGTTTTGAAAACAGATCGCGGATCGCCTCCGGCGCGCTTTCAATCATCTCTGCCTGCGAGCCGCCGTGCATCCGCATCAGGCTGACCCAGCGGTCAAGACGCGAGCCGAGCCGACGCGCCAGTTTTTCATCCTGCCAGAAGCTGCCCTCCGGCACCTCCCAGTTGAGTTCCTCTTCCAGCCATTGACGCCACCCTTTCGCCTGCGCCTTTTTCTCACTGCACTGCTGACGCCACGTTTTAATAAACAACGCCTGTCGCGCCTGCGCGTCGTTTTCCAGTTTACTGATGGCAGGCACTTTTTTACTGCCCTGCTGAATGATATGTAGCGCGAGGGCATGGAAGGTTCTGGCGGTAATATCCCGGGTGTGCAGCCGTTCCTGGATGCGTTCGTCCATCTCCTGTGCCGCCTTACGGCCAAAAGCCAGAAGCAGGATCTGATCGGCAACGGCCTCCCCGGTGGTGAGAAGCCAGCCCGCACGCGCCACCAGCACCGACGTTTTACCGCTTCCGGCCCCCGCCAGCACCAGCAGCGACTGCTCGCCGTTCACCACCGCGCGCGCCTGAGCAGGGTTGAGCGGTGAAGACTCCACCGTACTGAAAAAGTCGGCGTATTGGGTGAGCATGGCGTCCGTCCAGGCCTGGTTATGCGCCAGCCGGCTTTTATCCATATCGTTCAGCCAGGCCTGGCACTGACGCCAGGCATCGCGACAATTGTCGAACTCATCAAGACGCGTCACGGAGAGCGGCAGAGCCGAAAGTGCCTGTCGAATCTTTTGCTGCAGACCGGCGGTCTGCTGGCGCGTCAGCCACGTTTGCTGCGCGTTGCTTTGCGCGATATCGTCCAGCACCTGCTGCAGCACCTGAGCGGCAATCACGCTCATGTCGTGGCTCCACTGCTGCCAGAGCGCGTTCAGGTGATGGTGGAAACGCTGGGTTTCCGCCCACTCGGTACCGTGAAGGCGCACGACTTTGTCGTCAGGCAGAACGAACTCGAGCTCGCCCCACACCAGCCCGCGCTTGCAGTGAATAGCCAGAAGCTGATTAAACGGAATAAGGTATTCGTGGCGTTCTCCGGAGACTTTAACCCCGGCGTTGAGCAGAACAACTCTGTCATAGGGGTGTTGCGCCAGGCGTTTGCCTAAAGAAGTTGCTTTCAGTTCCATGTCCCGCCAAATCCACGAAGAGATAATTTACCTGACAGTTTAACTGCCAGTTTTAAGGTGCTCCAGCCTAAAAAAACGTTACAATCATTGGGCGTTAATTTTATCGAAAGGAAGTGAGGGTTTATGCGTACCGTTCTGAATGTGTTGAATTTTGTGCTGGGCGGTTTTGCCACCACCCTTTCCTGGCTTTTTGCCACGCTGGTGAGCATCGTCCTGATTTTCACGCTTCCCCTGACCCGTTCCTGCTGGGAAATCACGAAACTCTCGTTCATCCCCTACGGTAACGAAGCTATCCACGTTAACGAGCTGAACCCGGAGAGCAAAAGCGCCCTGATGAATACGGGGGGAACTTTGCTGAACATTCTGTGGTTGATTTTCTTCGGCTGGTGGCTGTGCATCATGCATATTTTTGCCGGTATTGCGCAGTGCATCTCAATAATTGGTATTCCGGTCGGGCTCGCGAACTTTAAGATCGCCGCCATCGCCCTTTGGCCCGTCGGGCGCAGGGTGGTTCCGGTCGAAGTGGCCCAGGCGGCGCGTGAAGCGAACGCACGTCGTCGTTTTCAGTAAATAAGGACTGGCCGCGTTTATGCTAAGTCCACTGCTTCGCCGTTATACCTGGAACAGCGCCTGGCTCTACAACGTCAGGATATTTATCGCGCTTTGCGGCACGGCTGCCCTGCCGTGGTGGCTGAATGATGTCAAGCTCACCATCCCCCTCACGCTGGGGGTGGTGGCCGGAGCGCTGGCGGATCTGGACGATCGCCTGGCCGGGCGTTTGCGGAATCTGGTCATTACGCTCGTCTGTTTTTTTATCGCCTCCGCGTCCGTTGAGTTACTTTTCCCCTGGCCGTGGCTGTTTGCCCTTGGCCTTACACTCTCCACCAGCGGGTTTATTTTGCTGGGCGGTCTGGGGCAGCGCTATGCCACTATCGCCTTTGGGGCCCTGCTGATCGCTATCTACACCATGCTGGGCGTTTCCCTGTACGACCAGTGGTATCAGCAGCCTGTGCTGCTGCTGTTGGGCGCCATCTGGTATAACCTGCTGACGTTAACCGGCCACCTAATTTTCCCGGTTCGTCCTCTGCAGGATAACCTTGCCCGCAGCTATGAGCAGCTAGCCCATTATCTGGAACTGAAATCCCGGCTGTTCGACCCGGATATTGAGGAAGAAAGCCAGGCGCCGCTTTACGATCTGGCGCTGGCAAACGGCCAGCTGGTCGCCACCCTTAACCAGACGAAAGCCTCGCTGCTTACCCGTCTGCGCGGGGATCGCGGCCAGCGCGGCACGCGCAGAACCTTGCACTACTATTTTGCCGCTCAGGACATTCATGAGCGCGCCAGCTCCTCGCACGTTCAGTATGCCGCTCTGCGCGAGAAGTTCCGCTACAGCGACGTCATGTTCCGCTTTCAGCGCCTGCTGTCCATGCAGTCACAAGCATGCCAGCAGCTCGCGCGCTCCATTCTTTTGCGCACGCCCTATCAGCACGACTCCCGCTTCGAACGCGTGTTTAGCCATCTTGATGCGGCGCTCGACCGCGTGCAGGCCAGCGGAACGTCACCGGAACAGATCAAAGCGCTGGGTTTTCTGCTCAACAACCTGCGGGCGATTGATGCTCAGTTGGCGACGATTGAGTCCGAGCAGGCGATGGCACTGCCGGGCAGCGAGATGGATAACCAGCTTGCAGATGACAGCGTGCACAGCGTGAGCGATATGTGGCTAAGGCTGAGCCGCAACTTCACGCCGGAGTCGGCGCTGTTTCGTCACGCGGTGCGAATGTCCCTGGTCTTATGCGTGGGGTATGCTTTTATCCAGATAACCGGTTTGCACCACGGCTACTGGATCCTGCTGACCAGCCTGTTTGTCTGTCAGCCGAACTATAACGCCACCCGACACCGCCTGGCATTGCGTATTATCGGCACCCTGGTCGGCGTCGCCATTGGCCTTCCGGTGCTCTATTTCGTGCCGTCCATTGAAGGACAGCTGATCCTGATCGTGATCACCGGCGTGTTGTTCTTCGCGTTTCGCAACGTGCAGTACGCCCATGCCACAATGTTCATCACGCTGCTGGTTCTGCTCTGCTTTAACCTGCTGGGTGAAGGGTTCGAGGTCGCCCTGCCCCGCGTACTCGATACCCTGATTGGCTGCGCTATCGCCTGGGCCGCCGTCAGCTTTATCTGGCCGGACTGGCGTTTCCGTAATCTACCGCGCGTGTTAGACAGGGCTATGAACGCCAACTGCCGATACCTGGACGCCATCCTTGAGCAGTATCATCAGGGCCGCGATAACCGCCTGGCTTACCGGATAGCGCGCCGCGATGCGCACAACAGCGATGCGGAACTGGCCTCGGTGGTCTCTAACATGTCAACGGAGCCTCGCGCCACGGCCGAGATTCGTGAGACGGCTTTCCGGCTGCTCTGCCTGAACCATACCTTCACCAGCTATATTTCCACGCTGGGCGCCCACCGCGAAAAACTCACCAACCCGGGCATCCTCAATCTGCTGGATGACGCGGTCTGTTATGTCGATGATGCACTGCATCACCGGCCAGCCGATGAACCGCGCGTGAGACAGGCGCTGGATGAACTTACCCAACGTATTGCGCATCTTGAGCCCGGAAACGACAGCAAAGCGCCTCTGGTGTTACAGCAGATTGGCCTGCTCATCGCCCTGCTGCCAGAAATTTGCCGGCTGCAACAGCAAATCGCTACCTGGAGGAGTGATTCTCCAGTGGCTCAGGCAGCGCATTAAACCACTCCGTCAACTCCCGGCGAATGCCGGCCGGGAGTGCCGCCTCATGCAGCCCCTCGATCGCCCCTTCCAGCGCGAATAGCACTTTGATACTCAGCGCTTTATTTTTCGCCCGCATCTTCAGCCAGCTCTCCCTTGCGCCAAGCGCCCGCAGCGTTTCTTCGTTGGTGATGCCCGCTTCAAAGAGCAACACTTCCAGCTGAAAGGTCAGGTTTGGCAGGTCCTTAAGTCGATTGCGCTGATGCCGCTGGTAACGCTCTTTTCTTGCCGCATTAAGTGCGAAAGTGGAGAGCTGAAGCAGACGCTCCCTGTCCTGCCATAGCCCGTCATCCACCCGGTAATAGTTGAGAAGCACCGGACGGCCCCGCTTCATCAGGGTCAAAAAAGACGCAGCATTTTTCACACAGTATTTCGCACTTTCTTCACAGGCACGGAGGTAGAGCTCACCTTCTGACACCATGGCAAAAACCGCATCATCCACTGCCAGGGTATAGCCGCCGAACAGCGCGCGATGATGAATTTCACCCAGTGGTGACAGGTATTCCTGGGATTTATAAATCCGTTCATAAGATATCTTTTTCATGATATTTCCCTTCAAAATCATAAAGTAACAACGAAATTTCTTACTAGCGGATCCGTTAGCAGGAAAATAGGCAACTTAGCGTCGTTGAGCAAGATGATTTTTCGAAGGGCATCAACATTGAATGAATTTTGCGAGTCGCTTTCCGAAAATGAGGTTGATCTTTATGCATACAGGGGTTACTGTATATCCATACAGTAACTACAGGGCTGGAATGAATATGTACACTTCAGGCTATGCAAATCGCTCAACTTCTCTCTCCTCTACCGCGGGCACTGTCGCGCAGAACACCGTTGGGGGTGCTTCGACGGGGCTTATTAGTGAAGTGGTTTACCGTGAAGACCAGCCTCTGTTGACCCAACTCCTGCTGCTTCCGTTATTACAGCAGCTTGGTCAGCAATCACGCTGGCAGCTCTGGCTGACGCCACAGCAAAAACTGAGCCGCCAATGGGTGCAGTCTGCAGGCCTGCCGCTGGCAAAGGTTATGCAGATCAACCAGCTTTCTCCCTGCGATACCGTCGAATCGATGATTCGCGCGTTACGCACCGGAAATTACAGCGTGGTGATCGGGTGGTTACCGGAAGAATTGACGGAAGAGGAACATTTTCGTCTGACCGAAGCGGCTGAAGAAGGGAATGCGATCGGGTTTATCATGCGCCCGGTTCGTCCAGATTCTTATCGCAGAGGACAACTTTCTGGGCTAAAAATTCACTCAAATTTGTATCATTGAGTGAAATTAAGATTTTTCCTGGAATTTTTTTTGACCGCAGGATGCGGTTTTAGTTCCCGGCCTCAAAATTGCGGCAAGGCTTGTCTGGTGCGGTTCTCCTTAATTTTATTGCACAAAATTCGTTCTAAAAATGTTAAATAATAGGTATACGGAACTTTTTTTTTCATATGCCTGACAGACTTCACACTTGTAAGTTTTCAGCTACGTTGTAGACTTTACATCGCCAGGGGTGCTCGGCCTAAGCCGAAGATATCGGTAGATTTATATTTGACCACGCCCCCCGGTGAAGGATTTAACCGTGATTCTCTCTTGAGACCTTCATGGCGAATTTTGGATGATAACGAGGCGCAAAAAATGAAAAAGACAGCTATCGCGATTGCAGTGGCACTGGCTGGCTTCGCTACCGTAGCGCAGGCCGCTCCGAAAGATAATACCTGGTATGCAGGTGGTAAACTGGGCTGGTCTCAGTTCCATGACACTGGCTGGTACAACAGCAGCCTGAACAACGATGGCCCTACTCACGAGAGCCAGCTTGGTGCAGGTGCGTTCGGTGGCTATCAGGTTAACCCGTATGTTGGCTTTGAAATGGGTTACGACTGGTTAGGTCGTATGCCATA
Organism: Enterobacter sp. 22499; assembly: GCF_052044815.1. NCBI lineage: Bacteria > Pseudomonadati > Pseudomonadota > Gammaproteobacteria > Enterobacterales > Enterobacteriaceae > Enterobacter > Enterobacter sp. 22499. The sequence goes on from NZ_JBQENR010000001.1 coordinate 876,237, forward strand.
CAAAGGCGACACCATCAATGGCGCTTTCAAAGCTCAGGGCGTTCAGCTGACCGCTAAACTGGGTTACCCAGTAACTGACGATCTGGACGTGTACACCCGTCTGGGCGGCATGGTATGGCGTGCAGACTCCAGCAACAACATCGCTGGCGACGACCATGACACTGGCGTTTCCCCAGTATTCGCTGGTGGCGTTGAGTGGGCTATGACCCGTGACATCGCTACCCGTCTGGAATACCAGTGGGTTAACAACATCGGTGACGGTGCTACCGTTGGCGTTCGTCCAGACAACGGCATGCTGAGCGTAGGTGTTTCCTACCGTTTCGGCCAGCAGGAAGATGCAGCACCAGTTGTTGCTCCAGCGCCGGCTCCAGCTCCAGAAGTACAGACCAAGCACTTCACTCTGAAGTCTGACGTTCTGTTCAACTTCAACAAAGCGACCCTGAAACCAGAAGGTCAGCAGGCACTGGATCAGCTGTACACCCAGCTGAGCAACCTGGATCCTAAAGACGGTTCTGTAGTGGTTCTGGGCTTCACCGACCGCATCGGTTCTGACGCTTACAACCAGAAACTGTCTGAGAAACGTGCTCAGTCTGTTGTTGATTACCTGATCTCTAAAGGTATCCCAGCTAACAAGATCTCCCCACGTGGTATGGGCGAATCTAACCCAGTTACTGGCAACACCTGTGACAACGTTAAAGCTCGCGCTGCACTGATCGACTGCCTGGCACCAGATCGTCGCGTAGAGATCGAAGTTAAAGGCGTTAAAGACGTTGTAACTCAGCCAGCGGCATAAGTTATCGTCTTATAAAAAAACCCCGCCATGCGGGGTTTTTTATTGTCTGAAGAAAACTAAAATCTATTTTTTGCCCAACAACGCCTGAAGGTCGTTTTTCAGCGACGACATCTGGTTGGCGTACTTCTCTTTATGTTCGGCATCCTCAATCAGCTGCACGATGGTTTCCGACAGGGTCTTACCACGCCGTTGTGCCAGCCCGGCCAGACGCTGCCAGACCACGAACTCCAGGTCGATGGATTTTTTCCGGGTATGCTGATGCTCAGCATTAAAATGCCGTTTACGTCGCGCGCGGATAGTTTGCTTCATCCGGTTTAACAACGCAGGATTAATGTGCTTCTCAATCCAGCCATTGACCTGTACCGGTTCATTTTCGAGGGTCAGCAAAATATCCACGGCTTCTTGCGCAGCGCTGGCTTCGATGTAGCAGGTGATCAGCTCCCCTTCACGGTGCTTTTTGACCAGGTACTTCCATTTCCAGCCGCTTTCGAGATTTTCCAGTTGTTGATATTTCATTGCGATCTCAGTGTTACCACGTAACTCTGTTCAGAATATCAGTTTTTTAGCAATCTGCTGAAAAGAAATCATATCCTGTGAGTGACTACAGCCAATCCGCCTGCTGAAATACCAATCCTGCTTGGGTAGAGCCCCCCGCTTACGGTATACTCCACGCTTTTACATCTGACTAAAAAACATCAACTTTGACCATTACGAAACTAGCATGGCGTGACCTTGTTCCGGATGCCGAGAGCTATCAGGAACTGTTTGCACAGCCCGATCTCGCAAAAGAACACGAATTCATCCTTAGCGATACGCAACCACGCTTACATTATGCGCTGGAGCAGACGTTAAGCCCGTGGGCGACATCGCCCTTCATGCTGCTGAAAGCCCCGGAAGAAGCGGAATATCTGACGCTGCTTGGGGATGCCACGCGCCAGCTGCGGCCAGACACCACCACGGTATTTGGCGGCCAGTATCGTATCGCGGGGCATAATATTACCTTCGGACCGGCGGACCAGGCCGACGGTCGTTTTGCTACTAACGGCGAGGTAATTACCGCTAATTGGGTCGAGGCTGAACAGCTGTTTGGCTGTCTGCGCCAGTTTAACGGCGAGCTTTCCCTGCAGCCGGGGCTGGTGCATCGTGCAAACGGCGGCGTGCTCATCATCTCTCTGCGCACTTTGCTCTCGCAGCCGCTGCTGTGGATGCGTCTGAAAACCGTTGTGACCCAACAGCGCTTTGACTGGGTCGGTTACGACGAGTCTCGTCCTCTTCCTGTCTCCGTGCCGTCAATGCCGCTGTCGCTGACCGTCGTGCTGATGGGTGACCGCGAATCGCTGGCGGACTTCCAGGAGATGGAGCCGGAACTGGCCGAACAGGCAGTTTACAGCGAATACGAAGACAACATTCAGATTGCCGATGCGGACGACATGGCGCAGTGGTGTCAGTGGGTGATGGCCGTGGCGGAACGTTTTGCATTGCCAGCGCCTGCCGCCGACGCGTGGCCGGGTTTAATCCGCGAAGCCGTTCGCTATACCGGTGACCAGGAAACCTTGCCGCTCTGCCCGCTCTGGATCTGCAAGCAGCTGCGTGAAGTCGGTACGATCAGCGGTAACGGTGCGTTTACTGGCGAACAGCTCACGCAGATGCTGGCGCAGCGAGAGTGGCGCGAAGGCTATCTTGCTGACCGCATGCAGGATGAAATTCTGCTGGAACAAATTCTGGTCGAGACAGAAGGCGAACGCGTTGGGCAGATCAACGCCCTCTCGGTGATCGAGTTTCCTGGCCATCCGCGCGCGTTCGGTGAACCCTCGCGAATCAGCTGCGTTGTGCATATTGGCGACGGCGAGTTTACCGATATTGAACGCAAGGCCGAACTGGGCGGCAACATTCACGCCAAAGGCATGATGATCATGCAGGCATTTTTGATGTCTGAGCTGCAGCTTGAGCAGCAAATCCCCTTCTCCGCCTCGCTGACGTTTGAGCAGTCCTACAGCGAAGTGGATGGCGATAGTGCCTCAATGGCGGAGCTGTGCGCCTTAATCAGCGCCCTGGCGGACGTGCCGATCAACCAGAACATTGCTATTACCGGTTCGGTCGATCAATTTGGTCGTGCTCAGCCCGTTGGCGGTCTGAATGAAAAAATTGAAGGCTTCTTCTCTGTCTGTCAGCAGCGCGGTTTAAACGGCAAACAGGGTGTGATTATTCCGGCGCCTAACGTACGCCATCTCAGCCTGTGCCAGGATATTCTGGACGCGGTTGAACAGGAACAATTCGCCATCTGGGCCATCGAAGGGATTGAGGATGCACTACCCTTACTGACAAACCTGGTTTGGGATGGCGAAGGTCAGACAACTTTGATGCAGACTATCCAGGAGCGCATTGCTCAGGCGACGCAGCAGGATGCTCGCCATCGTTATCCATGGCCGTTACGCTGGCTGGGCTGGTTCAGTTCGAACTGATCGGACTTGTTCAGCGTACACGTGTTAGCTATCCTGCGTCCTTCACTAAAATAAGGCTTACTGAGAACATGGTAGATAAACGCGAATCCTATACAAAAGAAGATCTTCTTGCCTCTGGTCGCGGAGAACTGTTTGGCGCGAAAGGCCCACAGTTACCGGCCCCGAACATGCTGATGATGGACCGTGTCGTGAAAATGACCGAAACCGGCGGCAACTTCGATAAGGGTTACGTAGAAGCAGAACTCGATATCAACCCGGACCTCTGGTTCTTCGGTTGCCACTTTATTGGCGATCCGGTAATGCCTGGCTGCCTGGGCCTGGATGCCATGTGGCAGCTGGTTGGCTTCTATCTGGGCTGGCTGGGTGGTGAAGGTAAAGGCCGCGCGCTGGGCGTGGGCGAAGTGAAATTCACTGGCCAGGTTCTGCCTACGGCGAAGAAAGTCACCTATCGTATTCACTTCAAGCGCATCGTTAACCGTCGCCTGATTATGGGCCTGGCGGATGGCGAAGTGCTGGTAGACGGTCGCCTGATCTATACCGCGAACGACCTGAAAGTGGGTCTGTTCCAGGACACTTCCGCGTTCTGATATCGCTTTAAGCGACCCCGGAAAGGCGAAACCTCCGCAGTGCGGAGGTTTCTTTTTTTAAAGAGACGTTATCAGGCTATAAGTGCCCTGTCGCCGATGGCTTCTCGCCAGCCTCCAAGCCATTGTGACCTTTGATTTATCGTCTGATAAGGACACATTTCTTTCGAACGTCCAGCGATGCCGGCCTGATAACCACGTTGATGAGCCCGTTCCAGGCGATCTCGTTTCTGTCTCTTCATGCCTCGTTTCCCTCATTCTTTTGTCTGGTGGAAAGAAAACAGTGTCCGCGCCAGATGCGCAGGCACAGATAACGAATACCCCGAATTAGTCCCAGCGTCAATGTTCAAAATTCATACGGGTGTCATATTTGTGAGCTAGCCAGAAGATCATTTGTACAAAAAATGTGACCCGGCACAAGTAACAACCTGACGCAAAAACGAAAAAAAAACCGCAATCAGCACCAGGCCGATTGCGGTTTTTGACGATGAATTTTACTTATGGCAGTCGGGAAATTTCCCTGGCGATACTGGCTGACTCCTGCGCCCAACCCTGAGCCAGCACTTTCACCATTTCATCATAGCCATCCTTCTGCTGCTTCAGCTCCAGATGGAAAGGACGCTTAATCAGCTGTCCCTGATGATTCAACAGCCACTCGCCGCTGATGACAACGGCACCGTCATAACGGCCGTGGAAGCCCGTTACCGTGACGTTCAGCGTGTCCTGATCGCTTCCCAAAGGCTGGGAGGCAACAACCCAGCCCGGAAGCTGGCTGCCCAGATTCGCCACCAACGTATTGCGTAACTGCTGGTCCAGCGGGCTGGCCCACAGGTTGTTGTTGGCGATAACGTACTGTACATCGCTGGTCTGATAGACCACCCCGTTGCCGGCCAGGTAATCCGGAACGGCGACCTGCTCAACCCACAGCAGACGGTTACCCTGTGAGGCGGAACTTTGCGTAACCGCCTGCGTCACCAGAGGCAGCTGGTAGTAGCTTTTCGTTTCGCTCCCGGAGCTACAGGCCGTGAGTACCATCGCTCCTGCAATCGCTAGCCATTTTTTCATTGTTTCGCCCTCTTCGGCTCAGGATCCTTTTTATCTTTCGCTTCGAACACCAGCGCGTTGCTCTTCTCGTTGAGCGTTTTCAGAACCGGCTGCAGTTCACGCAAGACCTGATCGAGACGCTGCATATCTGCCACCATCTTGTTGTAAGCCGCCGAGCCAGGCTGGAAGCCCTGCATACTGCGGTTCAGCTCGCGCAGCGTTTTCTGCATATCCTGCGGCAGCTGTTGCATACTCTGGTTTGCAGTAATCTTGTTGATGTTATCCAGCGTGGTCTGCAGGCGCTGCATTGTCGCCTGGCTTTGATGTAACGAACCTGTCGCCGCCTCAATCATTGGGTTCAGAGGCAGATTGTTAATTTTATCCAGCGTTTCCATGAGACGCTGCTGGATCTGGGCCAGACCGCTGCTTACCGTTGGGATGATCTTGTAACCACCAAATTCACGCATACCGGTAATCGGCGGCGCTTTTGGATAGAAGTCCATATCGACATACAGTGCGCCGGTCACCAGGTTACCGGTTTTCAGCGAGCCGCGCAGACCGCGATTCATCAGGTCGGTGATGTGCTCGCCGATATCCTGATTCTCACCAATCTGGTTGATCAGGCGCTCAGGCTCAATGCGGATCAGCACCGGAATACGGTAATCATCATCAAGCATCTGCTTAAGGCCTGGAACAAAGTAAGGCACTTGTCCCACCGTCCCCAGACGAATACCGCGGAACTCAACGGGCGCCCCAGGCTGCAGGCCGCGAACAGAATCCTTAAAGAACATCAGGTAGTCGATGTGATCGGTATAGAGTGCATCCTGAATGCTTTTTTGATCGTCGAACAGGCGGAAAGCGGTGTTCTCCGCAACCGGCTGCCCCAGGTCCAGACCTTCGGGTACGTCAAAACTCACGCCGCCGCCAAACAGTGTTGTCAGCGAGCCCATTTCTACTCGCATGCCCGCCGAGGTCAGATCCACCGCGATGCCGCTGTCTTTCCAGAAACGGACGTTGCTGGTAACCAGACGATCGTTAGGCGCATTGATGAACAACTGATAGCTGATGGATCTTTTCTGAGGATCGAAGGTGCTCTTCTCCACCGAACCCACGCGATAGCCGCGGAAAAGTACCGGGTCGCCCGCCGTGAGCTGGCCCGCTTTTTTACTGTCGAGGATCACGCGGATACCTTTTGCATCAGGCGGTGCTAACGGCGGTGAATCCAGAAGCTGGTACTGCGCCGGCTGGCTGCCTTTTGCACCCGGCTGCAGTTCGATGTAGGCACCTGAGAGCAGCGTTCCTAAGCCGCTGATCCCTTCACGTCCCACCTGCGGTTTAACCACCCAGAAAACAGAATCGCCGTGCAGGAGTTTTTCCATGCCGGCATTAAGACGCGCCTTAATCTCCACATGGGTTAAATCGTCGGTCAGGGTTGCGCTTTCCACCACGCCCACATCCACGCTGCGGCTTTTGATGGTCGTTTTACCGCCCTCAATTCCTTCGGCATTGGTGGTAATCAGCGTCACTTCCGGTCCCTGATGGCTGTAGTGATAAAACAGGATCCATGCACCGATCAGCGCGGTCACGATGGGGAAAATCCACACCGGCGACCAGTTTTTGACCTTCTGCACTTTCGCCTCTCCACTCTTATTTTCCATGCTCTTACTCTTCCTCATGGCTTGATTCAGGCTCACGATCCCACGATAAACGAGGGTCGAAGGTCATGGCCGCAAACATGGTCATAATCACCACCAGTGCAAACATTAAAGCCCCCATCGCGGGATAAATACTCATCAAACCGCCCATCCGCACCAGCGCAGAGAGAACGGCAATCACAAACACGTCGATCATTGACCAACGACCGACAAATTCGACCACTTCGTAAATCAGATGCATGCGTTCGCTGTCGCGTTTTCCGTGGCCTTTTGCATCCCAACAGAGCCAGGCAATGGCGATCATTTTTAAAGTGGGCACCATGATACTGGCGATGAAAATCACGCCGGCGACAGGATAGGATCCTTCGCTCCACAGCAGTATGACCCCGGCGAGGATCGTCGAGGGCATTTTATCGCCGAGCAAATCGGTGATCATAATCGGCAGAATATTAGCGGGCAGATACAGCATGACGGACGTGACCAGCAGTGCCATCGTCCACTGCAGGCTATTTTTACGGCGAACATGGCCCTTCGTTTCGCAGCGCGGACAAACCTCAAGATCGGCGGGCAGCACGGCGGTACAGCACGGACAAGAACGCAGCCCCTGGCGGATACCCGGCACGCCGACCTTCACCGTCTGCGCGAGCGTCGGTGCCGGGGCGATATCGTCCCAGGCCCAGCGCCTGTCCACGCACTGGAAAGCACGCAGCTGCAGGACACAGTACAGACACCAGGGAATAAAGCTGCTGCCTATCCCCACGTCGCCGTACGCCATCAGCTTCACGAAACTGACCAGTATCCCTGCGAGAAAGATCTCGGCCATCCCCCAGCTTTTGAGCTGAAAAAGGATGCCCGCGAGCCGGATTTTCAGCGGTGACGGCATCCTGACGCGGTTAACCAGCAGCAGGATGATGACCAGGCAAAACGCCGGGACTATCTGGACGAATAGCAGAAAAAAGGTGCCGAGGCTGGCGTAATCTTCCGAGAACATCACGCCCGGGATTTCAAGCAGATCCACCTGGCTTGTCATCCCGCCCACCTTCATATAGACAAAGGGGAAGAGATTGGAGAGCAGCAGCATGAACAGTGCTGCCAGCGCGTAAGCGGTGGGACGCTGCCGCGGCGCGTCCCACTCGGTTGTCAACGTCGCGCCACAGCGTGGACACTGGGCTTTATGTCCGTGACCAAGCTCTGGCAACGCCACGAGCATATCGCATTGCGAGCATAATATATGCCTGTCGGCATGGTGCTGGTCACACATATTTAATCCCTGTTATGCGCCGTTTTTCAGAGACTCAAGGTACTCCCAGCGCTCAAATGCTTCTTCCAGGGCTTTTTCAGCCGCGGACATTTCAGCCAGTACTTTCTGAGTATAGTCATGCGATTGGGTAAAGAAGGACGCATCAGCAACCTGCGCTTGCAGCTCCTCAAGCGCGGCCTCCAGCTCTTCAAGACGCTGAGGTAGCCCCTCCAGTTCGCGCTGCAGGTTATAGCTTAGTTTAGCCGAGGTTTTCTTGACAGTTTCTGCTTTTGTTACAGCAGGTTCAGAACTTGTTCTGGACTTCGACTGTTTCTGCGCCAGAGACTGCGACTGCTGCCCTTTTGCGTCGTGATAACCGCCCACGTACTGGCCAATTCGCCCTTCACCTTCGAAGATCCAGCACTCGGTCACGGTGTTATCCACGAACTGACGATCGTGGCTAACCAGCATCACGGTTCCCTGATACCCATCGATCAGCTCTTCGAGTAATTCCAGCGTTTCGACATCCAAATCGTTCGTCGGTTCATCGAGGATCAACAGATTACTTGGCTTCAGGAACAGACGGGCCAGCAGAAGACGGTTACGCTCCCCGCCGGACAGCGCGCGCACCGGTGTCATGGCGCGTTTCGGGTGGAACAGGAAGTCCTGCAGGTAGCCCAGAACGTGACGCGGCTTGCCGTTTACCATCACTTCCTGTTTACCTTCGGCGAGGTTGTCCATCACCGTGCGGTCCGGATCCAGCTCCGCGCGGTGCTGGTCGAAGTAGGCCACTTCCAGCTTGGTGCCACAGTGAATGCGGCCGCTGTCGGCCTGCAGCTGGCCCAGCATCAGCTTCAGCAGCGTGGTTTTGCCGCAGCCGTTCGGGCCGATGAGCGCAATTTTGTCCCCGCGCTGAACCTGCGCAGAGAAATCTTTCACCAGCACCTTGCCGTCAACCTGGTAGTTAACGTTTTCCATTTCGAAGACAATCTTGCCGGAGCGGGACGCCTCTTCCACCTGCATTTTGGCGCTGCCCATGACTTCGCGGCGCTCGCTGCGCTCGCGACGCATCGCCTTCAGGGCACGCACGCGGCCTTCGTTACGGGTACGGCGGGCTTTGATGCCCTGGCGGATCCAGACTTCCTCCTGCGCCAGCTTGCGGTCGAACTCGGCGTTCTGCAGCTCTTCCACGCGCAGGTTTTCTTCTTTCTCCAGCAGATAGGTGTCGTAATCGCCGGGATAGGTGACCAGCTTGCCGCGGTCGAGGTCGACAATGCGCGTCGCCATATTGCGAATAAACGAACGGTCGTGCGAGATGAAGATGATGGTGCCGCTGAAGGTTTTCAGGAAACCTTCCAGCCAGTCAATCGCTTCGATGTCCAGGTGGTTGGTTGGTTCGTCCAGCAGCAGTACCTTAGGGCCGCTGACCAGCGCGCGCCCCAGCGCCGCTTTACGCAGCCAGCCGCCGGAGAGCGCCGACAGCTCCATGTCGGGTTCCAGCCCGAGCTGCGCCAGCACCTCGTTAATGCGGTTTTCCAGCTGCCACAAACCGTGGTGATCGAGCATCTCCTGCACTTTCGCCAGTTCGTTGAGATTCTTGTCGCTCGGGTCGGTCATCACCAGATGCGAAATCTCGTGATAGCGCTTCAGGTACTCCGCCTGCTCGGAGATGCCTTCCGCCACGAAATCGTACACGCTGCCGGTCACATGACGCGGCGGATCCTGCTGGAGGCGGGAGACGATCAGATCCTGCTCGTATACGATGCGGCCGTCATCCAGCCCCTGCTCGCGGTTGAGGATTTTCATCAGCGTGGATTTACCCGCGCCGTTACGGCCCACCAGACAGACGCGCTCGTTATCTTCGATATGCAGCTCTGCATTATCGAGAAGCGGTGAGTCGCTGAAAGAGAGCCACGCGCCGTGCATACTAATTAATGACATTTATTTTTCCTTTCAGACCGCGGTAATCAACCAGCAGTTATGAATTTGACGGTTACGGGCGAAGTCCTGAGACAGCGTTTTTTGACTGATTTCTTGTGCTTTCAGTCCCAGGGCTGCCAGGCCGTCATGATCCATACGGAAGCCGCGTTTGTTGTTCGAGAACATAATGGTGCCGCCTTTACGCAGCAGGCGCTTCAGGTCGGTCATCAGGCGCAGGTGATCGCGTTGAACGTCAAAGCTATCCTCCATGCGCTTGGAGTTAGAGAAGGTCGGCGGATCGATAAAGATCAGGTCGAACTGCTCGTCGGTATCGCGCAGCCAGCCCAGCACGTCGGCCTGCATCAGGCGATGCTGACGTCCGGTTAAGCCGTTCAGACGCAGGTTACGCTCGGCCCACTCGAGATAAGTGCGGGACATATCCACCGTGGTAGTGCTGCGCGCGCCGCCGAGACCGGCATGCACGCTGGCGCTGCCGGTGTAGGAGAACAGGTTGAGGAAATCTTTGCCCTTGCTCATCTGGCCGAGCATGCGGCGGGCAATGCGGTGGTCGAGGAACAGGCCGGTATCAAGATAGTCGGTCAGGTTCACCCACAGGCGAGCGTTATATTCGCCCACTTCGATAAAGTCGCCCTTTTCGCCCATCTTCTGGTACTGGTTTTTACCCTTCTGACGCTCGCGGGTTTTCAGCACCAGCTTGTTGGGCGCAATCCCCAGCACGGCAATGGTGGCCGCAATGACGTCCAGCATGCGCTGGCGCGCTTTTTGCGCATCGATGGTTTTCGGCGGAGCATATTCCTGAATCACCACCCAGTCCGCATAGCGGTCAACCGCCACGTTGTACTCCGGCAGGTCGGCGTCGTACAGGCGATAGCACTCGATCCCTTCCTGCTTCGCCCATTTTTCAAATTTCTTCAGGTTTTTGCGCAGGCGGTTGGCGTAATCCTCTGCCACGCCGGTTGGCTTGCTGTCCGCCGCTTTCTCTGCCAGATGGTAGTTTTTCTGCACGCAGTCCAGCGGGCCGTTTTTCGCCTTAAACTGGCGGTCGGCACGCAGCTGCAGGCAGCTCAGCAGCTCCGGCGAGGCGCTGAACAGAGACAGATTCCAGCCGCCGAAGTAGTCCTTCATATTGCGGCCCAGCAGGCTGTGCAGGGCAATCAGCGCCGGTTCGCTGTCGAGACGCTCGCCGTATGGCGGGTTGCTGATTACGGTCCCGTACGGGCCTTTCGGCAGCGGGTTGGTCAGGTTCGCCACGTCTTTCACCTCGAAGGTGACCAGCTCGCCGATACCGGCGCGACGGGCGTTGCTGCGCGCGCGTTCTATTACGCGCGGGTCGCTATCCGAACCGTAGAAGTGAGAGGTATACTCCGCCAGCCCCTTACGCGCGCGGGTCTGCGCGTCGTCTTTAACCTCTTTCCAGAGCGCTTCGTCGTGCTGCGCCCAGCCTTTGAAGCCCCAGTGGCAGCGGTGCAGCCCTGGCGCACGGTCGGTTGCCAGCATTGCGGCCTCAATCAGCAGCGTACCGGAGCCACACATTGGGTCAAGCAGCGGCGTGCCCGGCTGCCAGCCGGAGCGCATCACGATGGCGGCGGCCAAGGTTTCTTTGATTGGTGCCATACCGGTGCGATCGCGGTAGCCGCGCAGGTGCAGACCCGCGCCGCTCAGATCGAGGGAGATGCTCGCCGTGTCGCCGTTCAGCCAGACGTTGATACGCAGGTCCGGGTTTTCGCGATCGACGTTCGGACGTTCCTTATTTTTACGCGTGAAGCAGTCCACAATGGCGTCTTTTACGCGCAGGGCGCCGTACTGGCTGTTGCGGATCTCGTCGTTCACGCCGTTGAAATGCACCGCGAAGGTGGCGTTAGGCGTGAAGATCTCTGTCCAGTCGATCATCTGTACGCCGGTGTAGAGATCCAGGTCGCTATAGACCTTGCATTCCTTCATCGGCAGCATGATGCGCGACGCCAGGCGGCTCCACATCAGGCTCTGGTAAATAAGCCGCGTGTCGCCCTCAAAATGGACACCACCCTGAACCACCTGGCACTCTTGCGCGCCCAGGGCTTCCAGTTCAGTTTTTAACAGCTCTTCCAGCCCACGGGCCGTACTGGCAAACAGAGAATTCATATCGTCACTTTTACTCTTAGAAAATTGTCGCGCATTATAGCTAATATGGCGTGTATGTCATAAAGTTGAAGGCTTATTTTCATTCGAGGGAGTGTGCAGTGGCGACGTTATCCAGGCTTTTTATTCATCCGGTGAAATCCATGCGCGGCATCGGCGTCACTCACGCGCTGGCAGACATGAGCGGGTTCGCCTTCGATCGTATTTTTATGGTCACCGAGCCTGACGGTACGTTTATCACCGCACGCCAGTTCCCTCAGATGGTTCGTTTTACCCCTTCCCCACTTCATGACGGTTTGCATCTGACCGCGCCGGACGGTTCCAGCGCGGTGATTCGCTTTGCGGATTTTGCGGCTGTCGACGCGCCAACGGAAGTATGGGGCAACCATTTCACCGCGCGCATCGCCCCGGATGAAATTAACCGCTGGCTGAGCGGCTTCTTCTCCCGCGACGTGCAGCTGCGGTGGGTTGGGCCGGAACTGACGCGTCGCGTAAAGCGCCACGATGCCGTTCCCCTCTCCTTCGCGGATGGCTTCCCGTTCCTGCTCACCAACGAAGCGTCTCTGCGTGATTTACAGAATCGCTGTAAAGCCAGCGTACAGATGGAACAGTTCCGCCCAAATCTGGTCGTGACCGGAGCGGACGCCTGGGATGAAGATACCTGGAAAGTCATCCGCATCGGCAGCGTCATCTTTGATGTCGTCAAACCCTGCAGTCGCTGCATTTTCACCACGGTAAGCCCTGAGAAAGGCCAAAAGCATCCTTCCGGCGAGCCGCTGAAAACGCTGCAATCGTTCCGTACCGCGAAGGACATCGGCGATGTCGATTTCGGCCAGAACCTGATCCCGCGATCCAGCGGCGCGATTCGCGTAGGTGATGAAGTTGAAATTCTCGCCCGCGGGCCGGCGCGAGTGTACGGCTCAGGCCAGGAAGAAGAAATGGTCGAGGTTGAGACGAATGTCGCCACTGCAGTGGATATTCACTGGCAGGGCAAGGTTATTCGTGGCAACAATCAGCAGGTTTTACTGGAGCAGCTGGAGCAAGCCGGTATTCGCGTACCGTATTCCTGCCGCGCGGGAATTTGCGGATGCTGCCGCATCAAGCTGCTGGAGGGAGAAGTGAGTGCGCTGAAAAAATCTGCAATTGGAAATGACGGCACAATCCTGTGCTGTAGCTGCGTACCGAAAACGTCGGTACAACTGGAAGCTTAAACCGCTTGTTCGAGGCTGAAGGCATCGACGCGCAGCTGTGGCTTCAGCCTGTCATTCATGACTTTGATCGCATCACCTAACTGCATTACGCGCCCGGCAATCGTCACGCCGGGCTGCGCCAGCAGACAGAGTGCGGCATTTTCGCCCGGCTCAACCACTAACAAACTCACCTCTTCGGCGGTATCGCTCAGGTTAACGCTGGCCGCATCGCCCGTTGCTGGCGTCCAGTCCATGCCGTGAGGCAGGAAATGCCAGCTTTTCGGCATTTGCGGTTTCAGGAAACGGATAGCCACCAGCGCATTTAATACCAGTTCGGCACGCTGCTCTTTAGAGAGCATCAGGTCGCGGCATTTTTCTTCAAAGGAGAAATAAAGCGCCGCATCGTCAACGCAAAAGCCCGATGGAGAAAACGCGTCCGGGGTTAACATTCGGCGGGCAAAACGAGAACGAAACAACATGCCATTGGCTAAATCGAGCATCATACGGTCATGCTCGTCGCAAAAATACCAGCGCCAGTTATCGTCAGGTTTAATTCGCATGTGTCTCTCCCGTCCCCAAACGTCCTGTACTAAAAATGTCCTGTTCGCCGCTTCGTTTATAACACTAGTAATAAAAGACGATAATGTCTAAATAAGCAACAGTGACGGAATATAAAACAACCAGGGCTGGAAATAAAGCCCTGGTTGTCTGATTAAGAAAAAAGATTAGATATGCGTAACGATTTCTTTAATCAAAGGCGGCCCTTTAAAAATAAAGCCGGAATAGATTTGCACCAGTGACGCACCGGCCGCCATCTTCTCGCGCGCAGCAATCACCGAGTCGATACCGCCGACGCCAATAATCGGTAAACGGCCTTTTAATTCCGCAGACAGCGCGCGAATAATTTCGGTGCTTTTTAATTGTACCGGACGGCCACTTAACCCACCCGCTTCGTCACAGTTTTTCATTCCCTGAACGAGCGAACGATCGAGCGTGGTATTCGTTGCAATCACCCCGTCAATATTATGGCGAACCAAACTGTCGGCAACCTGGATCAATTCTTCGACAGAAAGATCCGGCGCGATCTTCACCGCGACCGGAACATATTTATGGTGGATCGCCTGGAGTTCATTTTGTTTATTTTTAATGGCACTCAGAAGATCGTCCAGCGCTTCGCCATATTGTAAGGAGCGCAGCCCCGGGGTATTGGGTGAGGAAATATTCACCGCGATATACCCGGCATAGGCGTAGACTTTTTCCATACAAATCAGGTAGTCATCTTTACCCTGCTCAACCGGCGTATCTTTATTTTTGCCAATATTGATGCCTAACACCCCATCAAAATGGGCTTTCTTCACGTTCTCTACCAGATGATCAACGCCGAGGTTATTAAAGCCCATGCGGTTGATCAACCCTTCGGCTTCGACCAGGCGGAACAGGCGCGGCTTGTCATTTCCCGGCTGCGGGCGCGGCGTGACGGTACCAATTTCGATGGAGCCAAAGCCCATCGCGCCCAGGGCATCAATGCACTCGCCATTTTTGTCCAGACCGGCCGCCAGACCCAGCGGATTTTTAAAGGTCAGCCCCATGCACTGCACAGGCTTTTCCGGCACGTTTTGACGCACCAGGGCCGCCAGAGGCGTTCCTGTAATACGACGTAATTGCTGGAATGTAAATTCATGAGCGCGCTCGGGGTCGAGCTGGAAAAGGGCTTTACGAACGAAGGGGTAGTACATGAACTCTCCTGGATTCCCGGTGTGCAAACCGGGAGGGGATTATGGGCGATCCCGTCACGAAAGGGAATTGACCTGCGGCAAAAAAATCGGCGTAAAACGCAATCGTTTACCTCCCACTCTCTTTCTTATGCAGTTTTTCGCAGTTTAATTGCGGATAAATCATTTAGTGGAATAACCGCGCGGTGTCACACTCCTGAAAATTGTTATGAATGTTAGGCAAAAGCAAACAATTAGTTATAAGGAGGAAGTATGCGCGTCATTACCCTGGCCGGAAGTCCACGATTCCCTTCGCGTTCCAGCGCCCTGCTGGAATATGCCCGCGACAAGCTCAATGCCCTGGACGTGGAAGTGTGCCACTGGAATCTGCATAACTTCGAACCTGAAGATTTGCTGTATGCCCGCTTCGACAGCCCCGCGCTGAAAACCCTCACTGAGCAGCTCAAGGAAGCGGACGGCCTCATCGTTGCGACCCCGATTTATAAAGCCTCTTTTTCGGGCGCGCTGAAAACGCTGCTCGATCTTCTCCCCGAGCGCGCACTGGACGGCAAAGTGGTTCTGCCGCTGGCAACGGGCGGCACGGTGGCCCATTTACTGGCGGTGGATTACGCCCTGAAGCCGGTGCTGAACGCCCTGAAGGCGCAGGAGATCCTTCACGGCGTTTTCGCGGATGATTCGCAGGTCATTGACTACCAGCATAAGCCGCACTTCACGCCGAATCTGCAAACGCGCCTTGATGCTTCGCTGGAAACTTTCTGGCACGCGCTGCATCGCCGGGATATCCAGGTTCCTTCTTTTAATCCGCCGCAGGGAGTCGCACATGTTTAAAACCTTAACCCGCCTCGGACTGGCTGGCCTGATGGCGTTTACCGCGCTGGCACATGCCGCAGAAACCGCACCGGACAGTTTACGGATTGGCTACCAAAAAGGCAGCGTCAGTATGGTGCTGGCAAAAAGCCACCAGCTGCTGGAAAAACGCTTCCCGGACACCAAATTCTCATGGGTGGAGTTCCCAGCAGGGCCGCAGATGCTTGAAGCCCTGAACGTCGGCAGTATCGATCTGGGCAGTACGGGCGACATCCCGCCTATTTTCGCTCAGGCTGCCGGGGCAGACCTGGTATACGTCGGTGTAGAACCCGCTAAGCCGAAAGCCGAAGTCATCCTGGTACCTGAAAACAGTGACATTAAAAGCGTCTCCGACCTTAAAGGGCACAAGGTCGCTTTCCAGAAAGGTTCCAGCTCGCACAACCTGCTGCTGCGCGCCTTACAGGAAGCCGGGCTCAAGTTCACCGACATTCAGCCCGTTTACCTGACGCCCGCCGATGCACGCGCCGCGTTCCAGCAGAAGAACGTTGATGCCTGGGCTATCTGGGATCCGTACTACTCTGCGGCATTACTGCAGGGTGGCGTACGGGTGCTGAAAGACGGTACCACGCTGAAGCAAACCGGTTCGTTCTACCTCGCCTCACGCCCTTACGCCGAAAAAAACGGCGCGTTTATTCAGGGCGTACTGGATACCTTTACGCAGGCAGATGCCCTGACCCAGAGCCAGCGTCAGGCGAGCATCGCCCTGCTGGCAAAAACCATGGGCTTACCTGAGCCGGTGATCGCGAGCTACCTCAGTCACCGTCCGCCCACCACCATTGCGCCTGTCGACGCGCACGTCGCCGCGCTTCAGCAACAGACTGCTGACCTCTTCTATCAAAACCGCCTGGTACCAAAACAGGTCGATATTCGCGAACGCATCTGGCAGCCCGCTGGCAAAGAAGGAGCTAAATCATGAGTCTGAATCTTTTCTGGTTTTTACCCACCCACGGTGATGGACACTATCTTGGTACAGAAGAGGGCTCGCGCCCGGTTGACCATGGCTATCTTCAGCAGATTGCCCAGGCGGCGGACCGAATCGGTTTTACCGGCGTGCTGATCCCGACCGGACGCTCGTGCGAGGATGCCTGGCTGGTGGCCGCGTCGATGATCCCGGTCACCCAGCGCCTTAAATTCCTTGTTGCATTGCGCCCGAGCGTCGTTTCACCCACCGTGGCGGCGCGTCAGGCAGCAACGCTGGACAGGCTCTCCAACGGCCGCGCTCTGTTTAACCTGGTGACGGGCAGCGATCCGCAGGAGCTGGCGGGTGACGGCGTGTTCCTCGACCATACCGAGCGCTATGAAGCCTCCGCCGAATTTACCCGCGTCTGGCGACGCCTGCTGGAAGGCGAAACCGTCACCTTTGAAGGTAAGCATATTCACGTTCGCGACGCGAAGCTCTACTTCCCGCCGGTGCAGCAGCCGCGCCCTCCGCTCTATTTTGGCGGATCGTCGGATGTGGCCCAGGATCTGGCCGCCGAGCAGGTCGATCTCTATCTGACCTGGGGCGAGCCGCCCGAGCTGGTGAAAGAGAAAATTGCCCAGGTCCGCGCCAAAGCCGCCGCCCATGGCCGCAAAGTGCGCTTCGGGATTCGCCTGCACGTGATTGTGCGCGAAACCAATGAAGAAGCCTGGCAGGCGGCAGACCGTCTGATCTCCCATCTGGACGATGAGACCATTGCGAAGGCGCAGGCTGCGTTTGCCAAAACCGACTCCGTCGGGCAGCACCGCATGGCCTCTCTGCACAACGGCAAGCGCGAGAACCTGGAAATCAGCCCGAACCTGTGGGCGGGCGTGGGTCTGGTACGCGGCGGCGCGGGCACGGCGCTGGTCGGCGACGGGCCAACCGTGGCTGCACGTATTAATGAATACGCTGACCTGGGCATCGACAGCTTTATTCTCTCCGGCTATCCGCACCTGGAAGAGGCCTACAGGGTGGGCGAGCTGTTATTCCCGCATCTGGATGTCGCCGTTCCGGAAATTCCGCAGCCGCAGCGGCTCCAGCTGCAGGGCGAAGCCGTGGCAAACGAGTTTATTCCGCGCAAAGCCGCACAGAGCTAAGGAGTGACCATGTCTGCCACCTCACAAAAATGGCTGCTGCGCGCCGCCCCGTGGTTTTTGCCCGTCGGCATCGTGGCGCTCTGGCAGCTCGCGTCGACCACCGGCTGGCTGTCGAGCCGCATTTTGCCCTCTCCGGAGGGCGTTATCGAAGCGTTCTGGTCGCTGAGCGTCAGCGGAGAGCTGTGGCAACATCTGGCGATCAGCTCCTGGCGCGCGGTGATTGGGTTTTCCATCGGCGGCAGCATCGGTCTGGTGCTGGGTCTGATCAGCGGCCTTTCACGCTGGGGGGAAAGGCTGCTGGATACCTCCATCCAGATGCTGCGCAACGTGCCGCATCTGGCGCTGATCCCGCTAGTCATTTTGTGGTTTGGGATCGATGAGAGCGCCAAAATCTTCCTCGTGGCGCTGGGCACGCTGTTCCCGATATACATCAACACCTGGCACGGCATCCGCAATATCGATCGCGGTCTGGTGGAGATGGCGCGCAGCTACGGCTTATCGGGTTTTTCCCTCTTTGCTCACGTGATTCTGCCGGGCGCCCTGCCCTCCATTATGGTCGGGGTGCGCTTTGCGCTCGGTCTGATGTGGCTGACGCTGATTGTGGCGGAAACCATCTCAGCCAACTCCGGTATTGGCTACCTGGCGATGAACGCCCGCGAATTCCTGCAAACGGACGTGGTGGTGGTCGCCATCATTCTGTATGCACTGCTCGGCAAACTCGCCGACGTCAGCGCACAGTGGCTGGAGCGCAGCTGGCTGCGCTGGAACCCGGCCTATACCCTTCAGGAGGCGAAAGCATGAATACCGCACGACTAAATCAGGGCACGCCGCTGCTGCTCAACGGCGTAACCAAACGCTACGGCGAAAACACCATTCTTAACGGGCTGGATCTGCACATTCCCGCCGGCCAGTTTGTGGCTGTAGTCGGGCGCAGCGGCGGCGGAAAAAGCACACTCCTGCGTCTTTTAGCCGGGCTGGAGGCCCCCAACGGAGGAGAGATTCTGGCAGGAACCACGCCGCTGGCCAATATTCAGGACGATACGCGCATGATGTTTCAGGATGCGCGCCTGCTGCCGTGGAAAACGGTGATTGATAACGTCGGGCTGGGGCTCAAAGGCAACTGGCGGGATGAAGCCCGTCAGGCGCTGGCCGCCGTCGGGCTGGAAAACCGTGCAGGTGAATGGCCTGCGGCGCTGTCGGGCGGCCAGAAGCAGCGCGTGGCGCTGGCGCGAGCGTTGATTCACCGTCCCGGTCTGCTGCTGCTTGATGAGCCGCTCGGCGCTCTTGATGCCCTGACGCGGATAGAAATGCAGGATCTGATTGAATCCCTCTGGCAGGCGCACGGCTTTACGGTACTGCTGGTGACGCATGACGTGAGCGAAGCCGTGGCGATGGCGGACCGGGTATTGCTTATAGAAAACGGGAAAATCGGTTTGGATCTGACGGTGGACATCCCGCGCCCTCGTCGCGTGGGCTCGGCGAGACTGGCGGAGCTGGAAGCCGAAGTGCTGGATCGGGTGATGAAACGTGGGGAAGCGGAGATTCAGCGGATAAAGGCCAATGCCTGATGCCCTCACCCCGGCCCTCTCCCACAGGGAGAGGGAGAAAACCGATGCCCCGCGCGCCCACGTAGGCCCGGTAAGCGTAGCGCCACCGGGCTTTTTTACATCAGGCCAGCGCCTTAGCAATCTTCTCGTACAGATCGCCAGACAGATTTTCCAGCCCTTTCAGTTGCTCAAGCGCGGCGCGCATCTTCGCCTGGCGCTGCGCATCATAGCGTTTCAGGCGGATCAGCGGCTCAATCAGACGTGATGCAACCTGCGGGTTACGGCTGTTCAGCTCGGTCAGCATTTCCACCATAAACTGGTATCCGCTGCCGTCTTCGGCGTGGAACGCGGCCGGGTTACTGCTGGCAAATGCGCCAATCAGCGAGCGAACGCGGTTCGGGTTGCTCATGGTGAACGAACGGTGCTTAAGCAGGCTGCGAACCTTGCTAAGCGCATCGGCCGCCGGGCTGGTCGCCTGCAGAATAAACCACTTGTCCATCACCAGACCATCCTGGTGCCACTTGTCGTCATACTCCTGCATCAGCGCATCGCGGCACGGCAGTTCAGCGGCAACGCTTGCCGCCAGGGCCGCGAGCGCATCAGTCATGTTATCCGCTTCGTGATACTGCTTGCTCACCAGCGCGTTCGCCAGTTCGGCCTCACCAAACGCAAGATAGCGCAGGCAGGTATTGCGCAGGGTACGCTTGCCGATATCCGCATGCTCCACGCGATACGCGTCAAGCTTGTTAGCGTTGTATAGCGCCAGGAATTCATCCGCCAGTTCGGTCGCCAGCGTGCGGGTCAGCGCTTCGCGCACCGCCACGATGGCAATCGGGTCGATGATGTCGAACAGCTCCGCAATTTCAGTCGCGGACGGCAGCGTCAAAATTTCAGCCGCCAGCGCCGGGTCAATCTTCTCATCCAGCAGGATGGCGCGGAACGCGTCTGCCACATGCACCGGCAGCGTCAGCGGCTGGCCCTGCTGGTAGCGGTTCACGTTAAGCTTGATGTAGGTTGCCAGCAGGCTCTGCGCCGCGTCCCAGCGGGAGAAATCGTTGCGGGCGTGACGCATCAGGAACGTCAGCTGCTGGTCGCTCCACTTGTACTCCAGCTTCACCGGCGCGGAGAACTCGCACAGCAGCGCAGGCACCGGCTGGAAGTAGACGTTATCGAAGATAAAGGTCTGCTCTGCCTGGGTCACGTTCAGCACGTGGTGCACCGGGTGGCCGCCCTTCTGTAGCGGGATGACGTTGCCTTCGTTGTCGTACAGCTCAATGCTGAACGGAATGTGCAGCGGATATTTTTCTTCCTGCTCGGCAGTTGGCGGCGTGCGCTGGCTGATGGTCAGAGTGTACTGCTCGGTTTCCGGGTTGTAGTCGTCCTTAACGGTGACAATCGGGGTTCCGGCCTGGCTGTACCAGCGGCGGAAGTGAGAAAGATCAACGTTGGACGCGTCTTCCATCGCCTGCACGAAGTCGTCGCAGGTAGCCGCGCTGCCGTCGTGACGTTCGAAGTAAAGCTGCATCCCTTTCTGGAAATTCTCTTCACCCAGCAGGGTGTGGATCATGCGGATAATTTCAGCGCCCTTCTCGTACACCGTCAGGGTGTAAAAGTTATTCATCTCAATGACTTTATCCGGACGGATCGGGTGCGCCATTGGGCTGGCATCTTCCGCAAACTGCAGGCCGCGCATGGTGCGCACGTTGTTGATGCGGTTGACCGCCCGCGAGCCCAGATCGGAGCTGAACTCCTGATCGCGGAAGACGGTTAGCCCCTCTTTCAGGCTCAGCTGGAACCAGTCGCGGCAGGTGACGCGGTTACCGGTCCAGTTATGGAAATACTCGTGGCCGATAACGCGTTCGATATCGAGGTAGTCTTTATCGGTGGCGGTATCGGTACGCGCCAGCACGTACTTGGAGTTAAAGATGTTAAGGCCTTTATTCTCCATCGCGCCCATGTTGAAGAAGTCGACGGCGACGATCATATAGATGTCGAGATCGTATTCGAGGCCGAAACGCTCTTCATCCCACTTCATGGAGTTAATGAGTGAAGTCATCGCCCACGGCGCGCGGTCAAGGTTGCCGCGGTCAACGAACAGCTCCAGCGCCACTTCGCGGCCAGAGCGGGTTTTGAAGGTATCGCGCAGCACGTCGAAATCACCCGCCACCAGCGCAAACAGGTAGCACGGTTTCGGGAACGGATCCTGCCACTGCACCCAGTGACGGCCATTTTCCAGCTCGCCCTCACCCACGCGGTTACCGTTGGAGAGCAGGAACGGATAGAGGGTTTTATCGGCAATGATTTTGGTGGTAAAACGCGCCAGCACGTCCGGGCGGTCCAGGTACCAGGTAATGTGGCGGAAACCTTCGGCTTCACACTGGGTACACAGGGCCACGCCTGACTGGTAGAGCCCTTCCAGCGCCGTGTTGGCGGCAGGGCTGATTTCATTCACGATGCGCAGCGTAAAGCGTTCCGGCAGGTTGTCGATGACCAGCTGGTTGCCTTCTTCTTTATAATCTGACCAGGCTTCATCGTTAATGTGCAGGGAGACCAGCGTCAGGTCTTCGCCATCCAGACGCAGCGGTACGGCAGTCGCGCTGTGGCGCGTCACCTGGCTTACCGCCGTCACAACGGTTTTTGTGGCATCCAGGTCAAAAGTCAGGTCGATATCGCTAATCAGGTATTCCGGCGCACGGTAGTCGTGGCGGTATTTGGCTTGTGGCTGTTGTGTCATAGAAAACCTTATGCATCGTTTGTCGAGTAACGTTTCAATATATTCCTGTTGCGTAAAACGCGCTATGCAGAATGTTCATCTTTTCAGGCTTAAACACCTTTTTCGCTACATTTGTATAACACGGGGCACGAAATGCTCTCGACCATAAAGTGTGCTTATGTTGTGATCGGGGTTCAATAAATCACTAAACAAGGTATACTCCGGAGTTGTTTATTGTACTAAACGCTCCCGTGAGAGGATGCTACAGCGCACCTATGACTCAATTCGCTTCTCCGGTTCTGCATACGTTGCTGGATACCGACGCGTATAAACTGCATATGCAGCAAGCCGTTTTCCACCATTACTATGACGTTCACGTCGCGGCGGAATTCCGCTGCCGTGGTGACGACTTGCTCGGTATCTACGCAGATTCCATTCGTGAACAGGTCGATGCGATGCAGCATCTGGCGCTCACCGATGACGAATATCAGTGGCTTTCTGGCCTGCCTTTCTTTAAAGCGGACTATCTGAACTGGCTGCGCGACTTCCGCTATAAGCCTGAACAGGTCACCGTGACCAACGAGAACGGCAAGCTGGATATTCGTCTTGAAGGTCCGTGGCGGGAAGTGATCATGTGGGAAGTGCCGCTTTTGGCCGTCATCAGCGAGCTGGCTCACCGCTACCGTTCGCCTGAAACGGGCGTCGAACAGGCGGTCGCCTCGCTGGAGAACAAACTTGAGGCATTCTCTACGCTGACCGAAGGGCTGGATATGTCCCGCTTCCGCCTGATGGATTTCGGTACCCGTCGCCGCTTCTCTCGCGAGGTTCAGCAGGCTATCGTTGAACGTCTGCAGCAGGAGCCGTGGTTCGTGGGTACCAGCAACTACGATTTGGCGCGTCGCCTCAACCTGACGCCAATGGGCACTCAGGCGCACGAGTGGTTCCAGGCGCATCAGCAAATTAGCCCGGACCTGGCTAACAGCCAGCGTGCGGCGCTGGCTGCGTGGCTTGAAGAGTACCCGAATCAACTCGGGATCGCCCTGACCGACTGTATTACGATGGATGCCTTCCTGCGCGACTTTGGTCCCGAGTTCGCTGAGCGTTACCAGGGGTTACGCCACGACTCAGGGGATCCGGTTGAATGGGGCGAAAAGGCGATTGCCCATTACCAAAAACTCGGCATTGACCCGATGAGCAAGGTACTGGTCTTCTCCGATAATCTCGACCTGGCGAAAGCCGTCGAACTGTATCGTCATTTCAATGCCAGAATTAATCTGGGCTTCGGGATCGGTACCCGGTTGACCTGCGACATTCCTCAGGTAAAACCTCTGAATATCGTGATAAAGCTGGTGGAATGTAACGGCAAGCCGGTGGCTAAGCTCTCTGACAGCCCGGGTAAAACCATCTGCCATGACAAAGCGTTTGTTCGCGCATTGCGCAAAGCGTTCGATCTCCCCCAGATCAAAAAAGCCAGTTAAGCGCTTACGGGAGCCTTCAGGGCTCCCTTCCCTTATTTATTTCTCAATTCTTCTCTTTTGACTGCGAAATTTACTTGTCTGATAGCGGTTGGCAGGTAACATAGATATCCCCCCGTCTTGGGGTGGACAAGTGTTTATTTTTTCCGACTATTAACAGAGAGAATATTATGAGCGTTGTGCCTGTAGCCGACGTACTCCAGGGCCGTGTCGCCGTTGACCAGGAGGTCACCGTGCGCGGATGGGTGCGTACTCGCCGAGATTCTAAAGCTGGCATCTCCTTCCTTGCCGTCTATGACGGTTCCTGCTTTGATCCTGTACAGGCCGTCATTAATAATTCTCTGCCCAATTACAATGATGACGTTCTGCGCCTGACGACGGGTTGTTCCGTTATCGTCACCGGTGTGGTTGTGGCATCCCCGGGCCAGGGCCAGAGTTTCGAGATCCAGGCTTCTGCCATTGAAGTGACCGGCTGGGTTGAAGATCCGGACACCTACCCGATGGCGGCAAAACGTCACAGCATTGAATACCTGCGTGAAGTCGCACACCTGCGTCCGCGTACCAACCTGATTGGTGCGGTGGCTCGCGTGCGCCATACGCTGGCCCAGGCGCTGCATCGCTTCTTCGATGAGCAGGGGTATTTCTGGGTGTCTACCCCGCTGATCACCGCGTCCGATACGGAAGGCGCAGGCGAAATGTTCCGCGTCTCGACGCTGGACATGGAAAACCTGCCGCGCACGCCGGAAGGTAAAGTCGACTACGACAAAGACTTCTTTGGTAAAGAAGCCTTCCTGACGGTATCCGGCCAGCTCAACGGCGAAACCTACGCCTGTGCGCTGTCTAAGATCTATACCTTCGGCCCAACCTTCCGCGCCGAAAACTCCAACACCAGCCGCCACCTGGCGGAGTTCTGGATGCTGGAGCCGGAAGTGGCGTTTGCCGATCTGAATGACGTTGCAGGTCTCGCAGAAGCGATGCTGAAGTACGTCTTCAAAGCGGTGCTGGAAGAGCGTCCTGACGACATGAAGTTCTTCGCCGAACGCGTAGACAGCGATGCTGTAGCGCGTCTGGAGCGTTTCGTCTCTGCCGACTTTGCGCAGGTGGACTATACCGACGCGGTAGCAATCCTCGAGAAATGCGGTGAGAAGTTTGAGAACCCGGTTTACTGGGGCGTAGACCTGGCGTCTGAGCACGAACGCTATCTCGCCGAGAAACATTTCAAAGCGCCGGTTGTCGTTAAAAACTACCCGAAAGACATTAAGGCCTTCTATATGCGCCTTAACGAAGACGGGAAAACCGTGGCAGCGATGGACGTACTGGCGCCGGGCATCGGTGAAATCATTGGTGGTTCTCAGCGTGAAGAACGTCTGGACGTGCTTGACGCGCGCATGGCAGAGATGGGGCTCAACCCTGCGGACTATAGCTGGTATCGCGATCTGCGCCGTTATGGCACCGTTCCGCACGCTGGGTTCGGTCTGGGCTTCGAGCGTCTGATCGCCTACGTTACTGGTGTTCAGAACGTGCGTGACGTAATTCCGTTCCCGCGTACACCACGCAACGCCAGCTTCTAAGCAACGCAACGGACAATGGCCAGCATTTGCTGGCCATTATTTTATTCTGCCCTGTCAGTTTTTGTCAGCGTAAAGTCAGCGTTTTTAAACCACTACCCCGTCACAACCGCTACCTGTTACGTTTTGTTTCCGCGAAATATCCAGCCACAAAAAATTAACCTCATTCTTATTGCGATTATTACATTCTGAAGTAATAGCACAAATTTCAACCAATTTTTCAGCCATCCAGAAGTCTTTATTGGGTCATAAGAAAAAACGAGTCGTTTAACATTCGTTTATAGGAATTGCCTTTATCCAAATTAAACATAAGGAATTCATATATATAGGAAACAAACCGATGCTTAATTCGCCAGGGGGTTCTGAAATTTGAGATGGTTCACAAAGTTCCCAAAAATACACATTTAGTTACACATATTTTCTTTATGTAACTTAATCTTGAGAATTGTAGCACTTTCAGGCTAGCGAAACGCTTCGGTGAATGGAAAGATGCCTGTCAGATACATAAAGACACCTAACTCTCATCAATAGTTCCGGAAATATTTATTGACAGAATTTATTGACGGCAGTGGCGAGTGTCATAAAAAAACCAATGAGGGTAATAAATAATGATGAAGCGCAATATTCTGGCAGTGGTAATCCCTGCCCTGCTGGTAGCCGGTGCAGCTAACGCTGCAGAAATCTATAACAAGAACGGCAACAAACTGGACTTCTACGGGAAAGTTAACGCCGAGCACGATTTCGTGACCTCTGGCGATGACACTAACAACAACGACGCTACCTACGCGCAGATCGGTTTCAAAGGCGAAACTCAGATCAACGACCAGCTGACCGGTTACGGCCAGTGGGAATACCGCTTCATGGCTAACCAGGCTGAGAACACCGCTCAGGCTAACAAAAACCGTCTGGCCTTTGCGGGCCTGAAAGCGGGCGACGCTGGCAGCATCGACTACGGTCGTAACTACGGTATCGTTTACGACGTAGAATCTTACACCGATATGGCACCGTCCTTCTCCGGGATGACCTGGGGCGGTAACTACGTTGATAACTTCATGACCAGCCGCAGCACCGGCCTGCTGACCTACCGTAACAGCGATTTCTTCGGTCTGGTTGACGGCCTGAGCCTGGGCGTTCAGTACCAGGGTAAAAACGACCGTGCTGACGTTAAAACCTCTAACGGTGACGGCGTAGGTTACTCCCTGGGTTACGACTTCGGCGAAGGCTTCGGTGCAATCGCATCTTACAGCAACGCTAACCGTACTCTGAACCAGAAAGCTGATGGCCAGGGTGATAAAGCTGAAGCATGGGGCGTGGGTCTGAAATACGACGCTAACAACCTCTACCTGGCAACTACCTATGCAGAAACCCGTAACACCACCCGTACCGGTTCTAGCGGTGATGCAGGTTTTGCTAACAAAACTCAGAACTTCGAAGTGGTTGCTCAGTACCAGTTCGACTTCGGCCTGCGTCCAGCAATCTCCTACGTGCAGACCAAAGGTAAAGACCTGGCTGCCGTCGGCGGCTTCAGCGGTGGCGATGCAGACCTGGCTAAATTCATCCAGGTTGGTACCACTTACTACTTCAACAAAAACTTCAACGTGTGGGCTGACTACTACATCAACCTGCTGGATAAAGACACCGACTACGCGAAAGCTGTTGGCGGTCTGAACGGCAACGACGATATGGCTGCTGTGGGTGTAACCTACCAGTTCTAATCAGAACACCACTTTGTTATATGCATAATGAACAGGGCTTCGGCCCTGTTTTTTTATGCCTGACAGAAAATAATGGCGACTTTTGAAAAGCCGCACGCTTTTCGTCGCAAACGGTTGGCATTTTGTAAATCTACCGTTAACCTGATAGCGGATTTCACTTCTGTAATCACAATGGAACTTCGTCATGTTTGAGAACATTACCGCCGCTCCTGCCGACCCTATTCTGGGCCTGGCCGATCTGTTTCGTGCCGACGACCGCCCTGGCAAAATCAACCTGGGTATTGGTGTATATAAAGATGAAACCGGCAAAACTCCGGTACTGACCAGCGTTAAGAAAGCTGAGCAGTATCTGCTGGAAAATGAAACCACCAAAAACTACCTCGGTATTGATGGTATCCCTGAATTTGGTCGCTGCACCCAGGAGCTGCTGTTCGGTAAAGGCAGCGCAATTGTGAGTGACAAACGTGCCCGCACAGCACAGACCCCTGGCGGTACCGGCGCGCTGCGCGTGGCGGCGGATTTCCTTGCGAAAAACACCTCTGTTAAGCGCGTATGGGTGAGCAATCCAAGCTGGCCGAACCACAAGAGCGTCTTTAACTCTGCGGGCCTGGAAGTGCGCGAATATGCTTACTACGATGCGGCAAACCACGCTCTCGACTTTGACGGCCTGCTCTCAAGCCTGAGCGAAGCGCAGGTGGGTGACGTGGTGCTGTTCCACGGCTGCTGCCACAACCCAACCGGTATCGATCCAACGCTTGAGCAGTGGGAACACCTGGCGAAGCTGTCCGTAGAAAAAGGCTGGCTGCCGCTGTTTGACTTTGCTTACCAGGGCTTCGCCCGCGGCCTGGAAGAAGATGCCGAAGGCCTGCGCGCGTTCGCCGCCGTGCATCAGGAGCTGATCGTTGCCAGTTCCTACTCCAAAAACTTTGGTCTGTACAATGAGCGCGTAGGCGCCTGTACGCTGGTTGCGGCTAACGATGAGACCGTCGATCGCGCGTTTAGCCAGATGAAGTCCGTTATCCGCGCTAACTACTCTAACCCGCCGGCACACGGTGCGTCTGTTGTTGCGACCATTCTGAGCAACGATGCGCTGCGCGCGATTTGGGAACAAGAGCTGAACGATATGCGTCAGCGTATCCAGCGCATGCGCCTGCTGTTTGTGAACACCCTGGCTGAGAAAGGCGCTGACCGCGACTTCAGCTTCATCATCAAACAGAACGGTATGTTCTCGTTCAGCGGCCTGACCAAAGAGCAGGTTCTGCGTCTGCGCGAAGAGTTTGGCGTATACGCCGTAGCCTCTGGCCGCGTAAACGTTGCAGGCATGACCCCTGACAACATGGCGCCACTGTGCGAAGCGATTGTCGCCGTCCTGTAATTTGCGCCCACAAAAAAGCCTGCGTTAAGCAGGCTTTTTTTATGCTGGTTACCAGACAGGCATTTCATCCTGAAGGAACGGGTTATGGAGCCGTTCATAGCCCAGCGTCGATATCGGACCGTGTCCAGGGATAAACGTTACGTCATCACCCAGCGGCAATAACTTCTGTTTGATCGACTGAATCAGCTGCCCGTGATCGCCGCGCGGAAAATCGCTGCGTCCTACGCCCCCTTTGAAAATCACATCGCCGGAAATCAGCAGACGGGACTGGTCGTCAAAGAAGACGATATGGCCTGGCGTATGCCCAGGACAATGCAACACCTGTAAAGTCACATTCCCTACGTTAACGCGCTCTCCTTCATTCAGCCAGCGATCGGGCGTCAATGGCAGACACTCATCAAGGCCAAACATGCGGCTTTGGGCGGGTAACCCCTGCAGCCAGAACTCATCTTCTTTTTCCGGGCCAATAATCGGCACACCGTAGTGTTTAGCCAGTTCAGCCGCTGCGCCTACGTGGTCGAGGTGACCATGCGTCAGTAAAATCTGCATCAGCGTCACGCCGCTGTCGGCAACGTCCTGCTTGATTTTCTCAGCGTCACCGCCGGGATCGACAAGCGCGGCCAGTTTGGTTTGCTCGCACCAGATTAATGAACAGTTCTGGGAGAACGCGGTAACCGGAATAATACGATAGTTCATACTGCTCCTGTGTTTCGTTATTACCAGTGCCGAACCGGCCCGGTATCAATATGCACAAAGTTGCTGCTGGGGTAATATCCTACACCACCCGCGCGCATAGATAACGCGGCTTTGCGAATATTGGCTAACGAAACGCCTTCAATGTGGAAATCCATTGCCTGTCCCTTCGTGTGGTAGCTTTTTTTCGCTACCCCACGGCTATGGGCGCGCAGTTCATTGTTGGTATCAATTGAGCGATAACCAGAAATAAGCTGCACCGGCTTGCTGGTGCCCAGCAGGCCCTGAAGGCGGAAAAGCTGATCAAACAGTCCTGGGTCGATGGCTTTTACTTTATTCGCGCGGAAATCACGGAAAAAATGGTTGAGTCTTGCTAATTCATCCTGAATATAGCCTCTGCCATCGAAAAACTCCGCTTTTAGCGACTCACCGGTGTGAAGATTGCTGAGCGTTAAAACGCGCGGACGAGGTGTCGAGAGGGTGGCAAATGCTGGCGTCGGTAAGATGGCCGCTGCGCCAAGCGCAACACCACCTAACGCCAGCAGCTTGCGGCGATTAGCGTCAAATTTGTCCATGATAATCAGGTCTACAGGTCAAGGAAATCGTAATATGCTTAGCGCACGAAGGGCACCTTAACTGGCAAAACAGGGTACGTCAAGGCGCCCAACCCCAGTGAATACGCGGCTTACAGCGATATTGGCCCCGATTCACCATAACTTACGACAATCATTTTTCCCGAACTACTTCATTTACCTGATTAATTGTTCCGCTTTTGGCAAAATTTGTGCGCCGGATCGCGCGGTGAGATCATAATTGTAAATATCTGTACGGTACTGAGTGCGACCGTCTTCACCCACAAACGCTGTCAGATAATAAAGATTAACCGGAATGTTGTAGCGAATATTCACGTAGCGCGTATCACCCTGCTTCAGGGCGTCAGAAATACGCGTATCGTTCCAGCCCGCATCCTGCAGCAGCATGTTGGCCAACTCCGAGGCTTTATTTACGCGCACGCAGCCTGAACTCAGTGCCCGGGTATCTTTCTGGAACAGATTGTGGTTCGGCGTATCGTGCAGATAGATAGCATCTGAACTTGGCATGTTGAATTTGTAGCGCCCCAGCGAGTTATGCGCTCCGGGAGCCTGCTGGAAGCGGAACGGTAGGTTGGAGGCCGTGATCGTCGACCAGTCGACCATGTAAGGATCGATCGCCTCTTTACTGTTCCAGCCACGCATGACCGTATAGCCGTGACGTTCCAGATAACCCGGATCGTTCCAGACCTTAGGCAGAATGTCCTTACGCGCCAGCGTCGGCGGCACGTTCCACGGCGGGTTAACCACCACGTTATTTAACGCGCTGCTCATCATCGGCGTTTTGCGATCCGGACGCCCGACAATCACGCGCGAGGCCAGCTTCTCGCTACCATCCTGATAATAAACCAGTGAATAGGCCGGGATATTGACCATAATGCCGGTAGACAGCGTGCCCGGCAGCAAACGCAAACGCTGAATATTAAGCGCCAGCACCCCGGCCCGCTGCGCAGGCGATACGTTAAGCCAGTCACGCGTTGAGGGTCCAATGACGCCATCGGCTCCCAGCCCCTGAGCGGCCTGGAACTGTTTAACCGCGGCAACCAGCTCGCGATCGTAAGCCTCGGGCTTATTGCTCAGGGTAGTGGCCTTGTTCTCTTTTACGGGCGCTGACGGGCTGACCACCGCGCTTTGCGGATCGTCGCCCGGCAGGGCAATGTTCGACCCGCCATCAAGAATACCGGAGCGTTTAAGGATCTCGCGCAGGGCTGGCACATCGCTGCTCCACTGACCCGGACGCAGCGTTGCGGTCCCCCGCATTTGCGGCCATGGACGCGAGTCCCCCACCAGCGCGAGGAGCGACTGGTGCATCGTGGCATACTGTGGATGCGCCGGCGCGAGGCTGGCAATGAAGCGAGGCAGGTCGCCGTTATCAAGCGCTAATTGCCACTGGTTAATCACCGACAGGGCTGGCGTCGCCAGCTTATAAGGCCTATCGCTGTACAGCCAGCGGTTGCCATTGACCGGAATACCCGCCACAAACTGCAGGTAACCCATCATGGCATCGGAAAGGACCACGTCCCGCGCCTGACCGGTGACGGCAGGATCGGTTAACAGCTCAACCCACTTCGTAAACTGCGGCTGGAATCCCGCAATCGCCACTTCCGCCAGCTGTTGCTGGAAGGCGCGCACGGCATCACGATTTTCCCACATGGGTTTCATATCGCGGGCAGCATAAAGCAGCGTGAGCTGATTGATATAGGCAGGCGTGTAGCCTGCAGGCAGGCCTGTCTGGAGCTGCTGGCTGAGCGATTCAACGTCGATGCCTTCCGGCAGCGGCTTAATCCCGGCCATGATGGCCGTAGCCGTAGACTGTTCCAGCGGCTGAGACAATGACGTCGGCTGCGCGCCTGTCGTTGCGGTGCTGTCAGTCGGCACAATTTCAGGCTCGTCGGCCTGGGCGGTTAACAGTGGAGCAAACATCACTGCCAGACATAAACTCAGCGCTGACAGCTGACGACCACATTCTTTCTTTAGCAACATCCCTTGCCCCCTGTTTTCACGACATGCCCATCACGGTGGGGCTTTCTTTTATTATAGGTAGACGACAACTCTGTTGCCTTACCTTATGTAAAGAAGTTTAAAGATAACGCAGCCCTGAACACAAGTTAAGAGAATAAAAAAAGCGGCGCTTCTGCGCCGCTCTTTGTAACAAAACGCCTCAGGAAGCGTCCGCCGTGGTTTCCGGCAATGATTCCGGCGGCTGCGGCGCAAAGCCACGCAGCCCGACAACGTGCACGTGTTCGCTGTTCTGGAACACTTTACGCACCAGCTTATAGGTGGTGCCTTTTTCAGGGCTGATGTTTTCCGGTGCCGCAATGATGAGCTGCATATCGAGACGTTCGCAAAGCTCAAACAGCGTGGCAATCGAGCGGGCATCAAGACGCGCCGCTTCATCGAGGAACAGCAGTCGGCATGGGGAGATGTCTTTCCCGCGCAGGCGGCGCGCTTCATCTTCCCAGCTCTGCACCACCATCACCAGAATCGACATCCCGGTACCAATCGCTTCACCGGTCGACAGCGCTCCGGATTCCGCACGCAGCCAGCCGTCTGAACCACGGTTTACCTCAACTTCCATTTCTAGGTAGTTACGATAGTCCAGCAGCTCTTCACCGATGGTTTGCGGCGTACGCTGGCCCATATCAATCTGCGGATTCAGGCGCTGATACAGCTTCGCCAGCGCTTCGGAGAAGGTCAGACGGTTGCTGTTGAACAGATCCTGATGCTGCTCGTGCTGCTCAGAGAGCACTTCCAGCAGCGTCGCGTGGGCTTCACGCACGTTGACGTTAAGACGCACGCTGTTGACCTGACCAAACGAGACGCTCTGCAGCCCCTGGTTCAGCTGGCGGATACGGTTCTGCTCGCGCTGAATGGTTTTGCGAATGATATTCGCCACGCTGCGGGAGCTGATCGCCAGCTTCTGCTCGCGGGAGGTCAGCTCTTCCGTCAGGCGGCCCAGCTCAATTTCCATCTGTTCGATGGCTTCGACCGGATCGTCGGTACGGATAATGTCCTGACGAATACGCTCGCGCAGGTGCTGATAAACCGCAACGAAGAACTGAATTTTACGTTCAGGACGTTTCGGATCCTCTGACATGCGCAGCACATCGCGCAGGTGTTCGTTATCCGCCACCGCCAGACGCAGCGCACCCAGCGCCTTATCCGACATCGAACGCAGCTCATCGGCAGAAAGGTATGCCAGCTCGCGACGGTGCAGGCGACGTTCAACGTTGTTGTCTTTCACCATCCGCATCACAGCGCACCAGCCCGCTTTCGCCGTCACGACCTGCTCGCGCATTTCATGATAGTCGCGCTCCAGCTTGCGCAGGCGGCGGGTCAGGTTATCCATTTCCGCTTCGCAGAAGGTGAGCGCTTTTTCCAGCTGATTACGACGCGCGCGGTTATTGCTGAGCTGGCTATGCAGCTCATCACGACGAATGCGCGCGCGCTCTTCCGCCCCGCTGTCGGCACGAACGCCAATGTCCTGCAGCTCTTTCTGCAGGTCGTTTAACAGCTCTTTCTTGGTGTCGAAGGAGCTTTTCAGCGAGGCCAGCACCTGGTTGTACTGGTTCAGCTGAGCGGAGTGGCTGCGCATCGCTTCGCGAGCGCGGGTACGTTCCGCTTCCGCCTGCTCAAGGCGCTGGCGCAGTTTTTCATTCAGGTCGCTGTTACCGCTCAGCATTTCAGCCGAATCGGAGTAGCCGAAGTGCGCACGACGCTGCACCACTTCCGTCAGGGCAAACGCCTGCTGACGCGCTTCGCGCTGCACCTGCTGCGACCAGGCATAATCTTCTTTTAACTGCTCGAACTGTTCCGGGTCGCTCTGCAGTACAGACACGACGGGCTCCAGCTTCGCCAGCTGGTTGCCGTGCTGCTGCACGAAGCGCGCGGCTTCCTGGGCTTCATCCAGACGTTCCTGGATCTCATCCACGCGGTCGGCCAGCGTGTCATCAGCCAGCAGGTTCAGGCGCGGCAGAATGCGGTTAAGGGCAGCGACGCCCTCTTTCGCCTGTTCGAACTGGACGCGGCTCTGCTGGTTGTCACTTTCATGACTGGCAATCGCGCGCTCCAGCTCGCCACGGCGGGTGTTGAGCTTGCGGATTTCCGCTTCCGGGTCGGCTTCAAACGCCACGCCCAGATGGCTGCCGATAAAGCGGCTGAACGCCTGGTGCAGACGCTGGGTTTTCTGTACGTCAAACGACAGAGTGGCAAAGCGTTCAGACAGCGTTTCACGCTCGGCGTGCAGGCTTTCGATGCGGCTTTCGCGCGCGGCGCGGCCAAACAGCGGCAGCTCCGGGAAGCGGGAGTAACGCCACTGGCGATCGGCGATTTTCACCACCACCGCTTTTTCCAGCTCGTCAACGCTGAAAACGCTGTCATCGAACGACTGCGGATCCCCTTCGATCAGGTAGAGATCTTCCGGGCAATCTTCCAGCCCTGCGAGCTGCTCAGAAATCAACGACAGATCCGGCACCACAATTGCGTTGCGGGACGGACCGTACAGCGCGGAGAAGTACGGCGCATCGTCCAGGCCAACGTCATCGTAAATCTCAGACAGCAGTACGCCGCCAAAACGCTCGGCTAACGTGTTCAGACGCGGATCTTCTGACCCGCCCGGCTGGCTTAAGCGCTCGATTTCTTCATCGACGTCACGCTTGCGGGCACCCACTTCGTCACGTTCAACAATGGCTTCGCGCTCGCGCTCCAGCAGCTGTTGCAGGTATTCGGTCACCTGCTGGCTGGATTCGAACTGCTCGCCGCACTGTTCGCTGAGCTGGTTCAGGCTGCTTTGCGCTGCCAGCCAGACCGGCGCACGCTGCAGGAGCGCCTTCGAACGGGACTGAAGCTGCTCCAGCTCCTGACGCAGCGTCATACGCTGTTCGCTGGCATTTGATACGGTATCGGACAGGGCCGCAATACGCGCTTCCAGCTCCTGATGCAGGGCCTCAAGCTCGTCGAAATCGTAATGTTTACCCTGACGCTTGCAGAACTCGGCCAGCAGACGCTCGGCTTCCTGCTGCTCGCGCAGACGCTGTTCCAGCTCGTTCAGGCGCATACGCAGCGGCTGCACCTGCTCGGCCAGATGGCGCTGGTTGACGCCGTCGCGCAGCAATTCACGGGCAACGTCCCAGGCTTCGCTACGCGCCAGCGGGCCGTTAATCGCAACTACCAGCTGATAAGCCTGTTCAAACTGGCTGTGCGCCGTTTGCGCGACGCTCATTTTCTGTTCAAGCGAGAGCAGTTTCTCGGTGGCTTCCTGCTCTTTGGCCTGGAAGGTGTCCAGCCACTCGTCGGCACTGTCCGGCGTCAGATCCGGCAGATGACACAGCTCTTTCGCACGCTGTAGCGCCTGCAGCGCCTGGTTGTACTGAATCGCACGCGTCTGCTGCACGTCCAGCGCCTGCTGGTAGTCCGCAAGCTGGCTTTTCAGCTCGTCCACTTCCAGCTCGGCGGCTTCGGCGCGGGCTTCGTTCTCTTCCTGCATCTCGGCGGCTTCGGCCACCACTTCATTCTGCTCTTCGAGACGAATTTGCAACTCATCGAGGTCCGCTTCGTAGCGTTCGATCTTTTCCTGCTGACGCAGCGCGGTCTGCACCAGGTTCAGGTGATCGCTGGCGGCCTGGTAGTCGGCTTCCAGATCGCCTTCGGCACCGTTGTGCTCACCCAGCTCGCGCGCCATTTCGACGTGCTTGTACTGCTCGGCCACCAGCTGTTTACGGGAGGTAAACAGCTCGCGGCGATATTCTAATGCCTGAGCGAGATGGACGCGGCGCTCGTTGGCGTGGCGCATGTAGTCCGCCGCCACGTAGTTGGTCGCTTCACTGATCAGGTGTTTAAACAGGTCGCGGTCAGACTGGGTAACGCGAATCGCTTCCAGCGTCATGCGGTTTTCACGCAGTGCCGCCTCCATGTCCTGGAAGGCCTTACGCACGCCGCTGTTTTCCGGCAGCAGATAGTCACGCAGGGAACGGGTAATGGCGCTGGAGATACCGCCGTACAGGGACGCTTCGATCAGACGGTAGTATTTACTACGGTCTGAAGCGGTGCGCAGACGGCGCGCTACCACGCCCAGATCGAACATCAGGGAGTGGTAGTCGGTAATGGAGTTGAACTGCTTAAACTGCACCCCTTCGATGGCTTCAAGCTTGTCCTTCAGCTCCTGCAGCGTCAGGACGCGCGCCTGGCGTTCATTCAGCGTTTCCGTCAGCAGCGCGGTCGGCTGTACGGAGGTTGGCAGCCCCTGAATGGCGAACGGTTTGATATCCACTTTACGGTCGCGGCCGGCAACCTGTTGCAGACGTACGCCCACCACCACGCGCTGGTGACGAGAGTTGATGACGTCCAGCACGGAATAACAGACGCCCGCTTTCAGCTTACCGTGCAGGCCTTTATCGCGGGAGCCGCTTGTCGCGCCCGCTTCGGTGGTGTTACGGAAGTGAAGCAGCGTCAGGTCGGGGATCAGCGCCGTTACAAACGCCGCCATGGTGGTGGATTTACCTGCCCCGTTACCACCGGAGAGAGTCGTGACCAGCTCATCCAGATCGAAGGTTCGGGCAAAGAAGCCGTTCCAGTTAATCAGCGTCAGTGAGCGAAATTTACCGCGTTCAATCATTACTCTTCCTCCCCGCTATCCGGCAGATTCTCTTCATGCTCATCATTGAGCTGCAAATGGTTTTCCACCGGCATCGCTTCACCGTCGCGGATCATGCGAAGCTGCGCTTCACGCGCATCATCGCCCGCACGAACGTCGGCGCCGAAGCGGAAGACCGATTCCGTGATGCGGAATTTGCTGCTGTCGTGGCCCATAAACCAGACCATCCCCAGACGGCGCAGACGGTTCAGGGAAGAGCGAACCTTTTCCTGTAATTTCTGACGGTCAAGATCCGACCCCGTCGAACGGTTATTCACCAGCTTAAGCAGCTTGCTCTCATCCGCCAGCGTCAGCAGTTCATCGTACAGCTCCTGCTGGGTGAAGATGCCTTCATTTGCCAGGCGTTCCGGGCTGAGGTAGAGATAGCAAAGAATTTTGCCAACCATCATGTCCAGCTCGGAGAGCACGGAGCGCGGGATCAGGGTCGTGGAACGCGGGCGCAGATAGAAAAAGCCTTCTGGCGCGCGGATAAGCTCCACGTTATAGCGGGCGTAAAACTCTTCCAGGTACTCCTGGAAGTCCATCAAAAAGGCGTGATTATCCAGCTCGTCCAGGCCAATGTGACGACCGGCACGCAGCTGGCTGTCCAGCGCCGGAAATAACGGATTCGCCAGCGCCTGTGCCAGCTTAACTGGCATCACTTGTTCAATATTTGTCAATGACATGCGCCTGTACCTTGGCTCCGTAATCGTTAATTGGCTGCCACTTCGGCGGCAGTCCGGTAAAGTCTGCTTGCGCGATACCCAGGCGCACCGCCTGGTCTACCACAATGCGGGCAACGTCGAAGTGGCGCGCGCGCGGATATTGCGCCAGATAGTCGCGCACCACGAGCCCAAGATCCAGCGGCGCTTGTCTGGTTTTGTAGACGGCGAGCTGTTCTTCGATCATCGCCGCAAGTTGCTCACGAATTTCGTTGAATTCTTCGTACTCCAGATCCGGCGGCAGTTCACCGGTGACCTCTTCATCGCGCAGCGCCATCTCTTCGTCGCGCATATCCAACAGACGATCGGCATTGGCATAGGTCAGCGCCCACGGTGCATCAAAGTAGGTCTGTACCGACTGACGAAGACGCTGAGCAAAGACGCGGTTTTTATCCATATCAATCGCGGTACGGATAAATTTATGCACGTGGCGGTCATAGCCGATCCACAGATCGATCGACTGCTGGCCCCAGCTGATAATGCGGTCAAGTTTGCTCTGCAGATCAAACACCAGACGGTCGATAAAATGCAGATCGTCGTGCGCCAGGGTCGCGTCCTGGATGCGCAGCAGGTTGGCCTGCAGCTTGTCCCCTGCGGCCTCCAGCGTATCCTGCAGCTCACGCAGCGTACCGGAGGTTTCTGACAACAAAAGTTCACAGCTGGAAATGGCCGCACGCCAGTCCTTGTTCAGCAGCTGCGCGATATCGTCTTTCACCTGCTGCTGCTGCTCGTCCATCAGACGCTGAGTGAGATCGATACTGTCGAAAATCTCGGCCACCGAGTATTTCAGCGGCGCGTAAACGTTGCGATGCCAGTGGAATTCGTCACCGTTTTCATCGGCTGCGTCGGCGGCACGTTTAAGCTCACCCGCCACGATCGACAGCTGCATGGAGAGACGCAGCGTGGAAAATTCGCGCTGGCGAATGTAGTAATCGGTGATGCCGATGCCCAGCGGCGTCAGGCGATAGATGGCGTTTCCTTCCACCTGCTCGCTGGTAAAGCGGTTCAGCAGACGTTGACGCACCATATCGTTGATTGCGTTATTGGCACGCACGCTAATGGTTTCGCTGGTTTGCTCAAACGCATCACTGACGTGGCGGAACGCATCCACCAGTTCACCCTCGCTCATTTCACCATCCAACCGTTCGCCGTTCAGCGTGGCAACCGCCAGCAGGAAAGAGAGTCTGTCTACCGGCAGCGAGATGGAGAAATCGTTTTTCCTGGCCCAGGCAACCAGTTCGGGGACTGTCTGGGAAAATTCACTCATAGGTTATCCTTGCATCTGCGGCTTGTGCGCGGTGACGTGAATATAGCGGCCAAGGCTGACGAACGGCTCCTGGCGGCAATACCGCGTTTCTAATTCTGTTAAGGTGTCAAAACAGTCACGCTGTTTGTGTTTTTCACGCAGATAATCATGAAACACCCTGACGCCCGTCTTCCCGACGATCTGCCAGCCAATCTCTTCCAGCCAGCCGTAAACCTGCTGCGGATCGCGCGGATAGTCCGGGGAAAGCGTGCGTTTTTTCTTTTTCGGCATCCCGACCTGAACATAGTCGAAGTTCCCTGCCACCATGTTGTGCATCAGGAAGCCGTTAGCATTGTAGAACATCAGCGACAGCGTACCGCCCGGACGTAACATTGACCACAGGGTTTGTAACACGCTTTGCGGATCGGCAACCCACTCCAGCACCGCATGAAACAATATCAGATCAACCTGGGTTTCCAAATGCTGCGCGATGTCCTGAGCGGCGCATTGTATAAAATGCATGTTGTCGCTCACACCTTTCTCTTCTGCGGCACGCGTCGCGCGGGCGACCATTTCAGCAGAAAGATCGCAAAGCGTGACGTGATGACCACGTTCAGCCATTTTTATGGCCGTCTGCCCTTCACCACCTCCGGCGTCCAGCACGCGCAACGTTTGGCCGCCAAAGCCCGCCAGAATGGTATCCAGATCCTGCCAGAGGATCGTCTGACGGAGCTGCCCTTTCGTGGTGCCATAAATGTTGCGCGAAAACTTTTCCGCGATGTCATCAAAATTGCGATCCCGCATTGGGAGAGTTCCACTCGCTAACTGCAAAACCGCTATTTTGTCACACCCGCGCGGAGAATGAACCTCTCTGGTGTAATATCACCGGTAATCATCTGCTGTATGGTCAAAAAAGGAACCAAAAAGGATGCTTTTTACCCTTAAGAAATATGTTGGAGGGATGATGCTTCCCCTTCCGCTGCTGCTTATCATCATCGCGCTGGGGCTGGCGCTGGTGTGGTTTAGTCGCTTTCAGAAGAGTGGCAAAACGCTTATTACGTTCGGCTGGCTGGTCCTGCTGCTGCTGAGCCTGCAGCCAGTGGCGGATGGACTGCTGCGCCCCATCGAAAACAGGTACCCTACGTGGCAGGGAAACCAGAAAGTTGATTACATCGTTGTGCTGGGCGGCGGGTATACCTGGGACCCTGACTGGGCCCCCAGTTCGAACCTGATCAACAACAGCCTGCCACGGCTAAACGAAGGTATTCGCCTGTGGCTGGCGAATCCGGGATCAAAAATGATCTTCACCGGCGCAGCGGCCAAAACCAACCCGGTGAGTACGGCTGAAGCGGGGGCCAGAATCGCGGAATCGCTCGGCGTACCGCGTTCCTCTATCATCACGCTGGACAGCCCAAAGGATACCGAGGAAGAGGCTGCCGCGGTGAAGCAGGCGATTGGGGATGTTCCGTTCTTACTGGTGACCTCCGCCTCGCACCTGCCAAGAGCGATGATTTTCTTCGAGAAGCAAGGTTTGCACCCGCTTCCCGCACCGGCAAACCAGATGGCCATCAGCGCGCCGCTCAACCCATGGGAACGGGTGATCCCCTCACCGATGTGGTTGATGCATAGCGATCGTGTCGGCTACGAGACACTCGGACGTCTCTGGCAGTGGCTGAAAGGCTCGTCAGGCGAGCCAGGGCAAGAGTGATTTAGCCGCCAGATCGAAGTTGACGCGATTGAAACGTCCGGTGTTGACCAGCTGCGCCACTTCATCCCAGAGCAGATAAAGCCAGCGGCGCCAGAGAAACGCCTCTGCAACGGGCGCGCGTTGAAGGTAGTGCCACAGTAAACCTTCCGCCGCCCCGCTGTCGCTGAGCCTGAACAGCTCATATTCCCGCGGTGCCCAGAGCATGATCCCCGGCCCTAGCATCGCCAGGAGCTGATCGCTGCGGGAGTCTTTGAGCATACTGCGCAGAGTAAAATTGCCGTGGATCAGCACGCAGTTGTCGTTAAAGCCGTCGAACAGCGCCGGTAAGCACTCGCGGGTGCGAAACAGAATACGTTTGTCCTGCATGGTCAAACCGGTATTGTTGAACTGGTTAAGCGTCCCCCACAGCACTTCCACCCGCTGGCGATACCACAGCGGCCACAGGTTTTCCTGGGTGCTGTCAACCGGACCAACAAGCCCGCGGCTATCCTGTCGGTGCCAGGCCAGCAGCGCCTCAACAATCTGGTCTTTCAGCTGTTCCCAGCGTTCCGGCGTACGCGCGGGCGCTTCAACCGGCACACCGCGTAAACGCTCAATCAGCAGTACGTCCGGGCCGGGATGTTCCTCGTGGGTCATCACGCCGTACACGGTCGGCATACGGACGGTTCCCTCCCGTGCCAGCATCGACATTTTCCAGGCAAGCTGTCTGGCGACGCCCGGCGACGAGAAGCTTCGTGCCATCAGCGGCATCGGGTTGCCCTGGCCGTCATACAACGACCAGAGCGCGGTATCGACCTTTTCACTCACGCATTCGACCCGGCTTAACTTCTCACCCAGCAGATGGCTAAGTTCGGCACGCAGCTGTTCCATATGAGATTACCCCCATTAAGACTACTGCTTTTATAATGAGCGCACAGCGTGAAGATGTCACCCGGAAGAGATCAATTAGGGTAAAGAAAGGGGAATTTGCGGGGAGAGGACATCCCTCCGAAAGGAGGGATGCAGGCGGGATTAGCGCAACTCGGCGCGGACGCGCTCAAGATCTTCCGGCGTATCAACGCCTGTTCCCGGTACTTCGCGGGCAACGGCAACGTGGATTTTTTCGCCATACCAGAGCACGCGAAGCTGCTCCAGCATTTCGATATGCTCCAGCGGGCTCGGCGCCCAGGCTACATAGCGGCGAATAAAGCCGGCGCGATAGCCGTAGATCCCAATATGACGCAGGAAAGAATCACCGATGGTCTCTTTAGAGAGCGCAAAGCGATCGCGATCCCACGGAATCGTAGCGCGGGAGAAATAGAGCGCATAGCCTTCGGCATCCATCACCACCTTCACCGCATTCGGATTGAATGCCTCTTCAGCGTGATGAATAGGCACCGCGAGCGTCGCCATACCGACCTGACGCTGCGCCAGGTTTTCCGCCACCTGACGGATAATAATGGCCGGGATCATCGGCTCGTCGCCCTGCACGTTGACGATGACCGTATCGTCACTGAAACCACATTTCTCAACCACTTCAGCCAGACGCTCGGTGCCGGACTGGTGATCGGCGCGGGTCATGCACACTTCACCGCCTGCGGCCTCAACCGCACGGGCGACATCAGGATGATCGGTTGCAACGATAATGCGGTCGGCACCGGACTCACGCGCCCGCTCAAGGACATGCACAATCATCGGCTTGCCGTTGATATCTACCAGCGGTTTACCCGGCAGACGCGTTGAGGCATAACGTGCAGGAATAATGACAACAAAACTCATGGTTTGCTCTCTTCTGCCACCAGGGAACGGGCTTCATTTTCCAGCAGTACCGGAATGCCGTCACGCAGCGGGAAGGCCAGACTGTCCAGCTTGCAGATCAGCTCCTGTTTGTCCTGGCTGTAGTAGAGTTTGCCGTTGCATACCGGGCAGGCAATAATTTCAAGTAAACGGTGATCCATAGTTCCTCCGTATGGGTAATCGCTAAAGCTTAACACATTCCCTTTTCAGGGCGTGCCTGTTTCCCAGCCACTTCGACAGGATGTGAATAACCCGTCAGGTACCCGGCCAAGCGTTACGTCGCGAGCCTCCTGCCAGCGCGCGAACTCGCTAATGGCGGACGTTAACCCTTTTTCCAGGCTCGCCGTGACCCTGATGCCCTCTTGCAGATAAAGGGCAATGACTTCAAGCGTGCCGGTCTTGCGGTGCATTTTGGCATCCATGCGCCCGACCAGTTGTCCCTTGTGCAGCAGCGGTAAAACAAAGTAGCCGTATTGCCGCTTTGGCGCCGGGGTATAGCATTCCAGCCGGTAGCTGAAGTTAAACAGCTGCTCGGCGCGTTTTCTGTCCCAGACAACCGGGTCGAACGGCGACAATACCGCGCTGTGGGTCGCCTGAAGTTTGCCCTCCAGGGCCTGAGGCAATAACGGGAGGAGTTCCGCGTGCAGCCACATTTCGCCCAGCGTTTCCACCATAACGGGAATAACTCGCTGTTCACGCTGCCACATCTCCAGCAGAGGCTTCAGCGCAGGCTGACGGAGGCGGTAATAGTCTGCCAGCCATTGCGGACGGAAAATGCCCAGGCTGCGGGCGCTGTTCTCCAGCATGATGGCCTCGGCCACCTCCTGGGTAAGCAGATCCCGCTCGTCGTCCCAGTGAGGCATCACGCGATGTGTCAGATCATAAACGCGCTGAAAATTACGCCGTTCAATGACCATGACTTTGCCTGACGTGAACAACCCTTCAAGATGACGCTTGTGCGGCTTCCACTCCCACCATCCGCCTGCACCTTTGCGCGGATGTTCAAAATCGGCGGATCGAACGGGGCCGTTTTCCTGAATATGGCTGATAAGCTGCTCTATTTCGGCCTCATGTTCCTCCATCCACGCCTGCCGGTATTTCCATCCCATCTTTTCCGGAGCAAGCATATGGTGACGTACCAGGGCGAAATCGCTACGGGGCAGGAAGCAGGCTTCGTGAGCCCAGTACTCCATCAGCTCCCCTTTGGAGAGCGCCTCATCCAGCCACTGCGGAGGATAACTCCCCAGGCGGCTAAACAGCACCAGGTAAGGGCTACGGGCGACAATGTTAATGGTGTCGATTTGGAGCAGCGACATGCGCTGGACGGTAGAGAGGATATCGGCAGGCTGCGCGCGGCGACGGGGCTTTTTGAGCAGCCCCTGCGCGGCAAGGTGTAAATGACGTGCGGCTGAAAGCGAGAGTTGCGGTAAAGACATGCGTTTTCCTGTCAGTCAAAGCGCCACCAGAACCGCGTAAGCCTCTACTGCACCAACGCAATCAGTTCCTTAAGCAATTGTTCCGGCTGTTCGCCGCTGAGTTCAGCGTCAACGGGCAGATACCACCAGTTATCTTTCGCAAAGGCACGGCATTTCACCGCATCTTTTTCGGTCATAATGAGCGTCTGGCCAGGCGCGGTAAGCGCCTCAACCTGCTCTGCCACCAGCGCCTGATGGTCAGCCAGCGGAACGCGTTTTTCCAGCCGGGCGCCACACTGTTCCAGCGTCGCGAAGAAGCGCGGCGGATGACCAATACCCGCCATAGCCACCAGCGAAGGCAGTTCTGCAACCGCCCGGCGTTCACCCGTCACCAGGTTGACCGCCATTCCCGGTAACAGACGCATAGGAATTTCACCCGACTTTGCTTCACCGCCGTTAACAATCACCGCATCAACGGACTTCAGACGCGAAGCCCGTTCACGCATGGGGCCAGCGGGCAGCCACCAGCCGTTGCCGAAACGGCGCACGCCGTCGATAACTACAATCTCTTTATCACGCGCCAGAGCGTAATGCTGCAGGCCGTCGTCAGTGATGATGATTTGTGCCGCGTGTTCAGCAAGCAGGGCCTGCACGGCGTCGCTGCGCACCGGGGAGACCGCAACCGGCGCACCGGTACGCTGGAAAATCAATACTGGCTCATCACCCGCTTCTGCGGTCGTGGTTTCCGCCGACAGCAGCAATGGGTAGTGCGCCGCTTTACCACCATACCCACGCGACACCACGCCGGGGCGGATGCCGCGTTTTTGCAACTGCTCCACCAGCCAGATCACCACTGGCGTTTTGCCGTTGCCGCCCGCCGTGAGGTTACCCACTACGACAACCGGAACCGGCGCGCGCCAGGCACGCTTGATCCCCAGACGGTAAAACAGGCGAATAATGCCGCTTACCAGGCCGTACAGCCAGGAGAGCGGCAAAAGCAGCAGCCACAGCGGGGATTCACCGGACCAGATGCGTGCAATCATTCGCCGAACTGCATCTTATGAAGCTGGGCGTAAACGCCACGATGTTCCAGCAGGTCGGCATGGCTTCCGCGTTCAACAATGATGCCGTCCTCAACCACGACGATCTCATCTGCCTGCTCAATAGTGGACAGACGGTGCGCAATCACCAGCGACGTACGGTTCTTTTGCAGTTCATCCAGCGCCGACTGAATCGCGCGTTCAGATTCCGTATCCAGTGCAGATGTTGCTTCGTCCAGGATCAGTATCGGGCTAT
The DNA here is from genome assembly GCF_052044815.1 of Enterobacter sp. 22499. NCBI lineage: Bacteria > Pseudomonadati > Pseudomonadota > Gammaproteobacteria > Enterobacterales > Enterobacteriaceae > Enterobacter > Enterobacter sp. 22499. The sequence goes on from NZ_JBQENR010000001.1 coordinate 920,392, forward strand.
CGCGCAGCAGCGCGCGCGCAATGGCGATACGCTGGCGCTGACCGCCGGAGAGCAGTACCCCGTTTTCACCGATTATCGTGTCCAGACCGTTATCCATCTTGTTGATAAAGTCCATTGCATACGCCATACGCGCGGCGTTCTCAATCTGCTCGCGGCTGTACTCGTCAGTGCGTGCATAAGCAATGTTGTTGGCAACCGTATCGTTGAAGAGATGCACGTTCTGAGAAACCAGCGCAACCTGGTTACGCAGCGACTGCAGGGTGTACTCCCGCAGATCGTGACCATCCAGCAGGATCTCACCTTCGTTAATATCGTAGAAACGAGTGATGAGGCTCGCAATGGTGGATTTACCGGAGCCGGAGCGGCCTACCAGCGCAACGGTTTTACCTGCCGGAATCGTCAGGTTGATATTGCGCAGAGCCGGCGTTTCGCGGCCTGGATAGGTGAAGGTCACGTTGCGGAACTCCACGTCGCCACGGGCGCGCTCTACCTCGCGTGTACCTTCGTCTTTTTCCTGTTCAGAATCCAGAATGCTGAACAGCGTCTGGCAGGCGGCCATCCCGCGCTGGAACTGGGCGTTCACGTTGGTCAGGGATTTCAGCGGGCGCATCAGGGCAATCATCGAGGAGAAGACTACGGTGATAGTACCCGCCGTCAGCGTCTCCATTACGCTCGGGAAGCTTGCCGCATAAAGAACGAACGCCAGCGCCAGTGAGGCAATCAGCTGAATGATCGGGTCAGAGATGGAAGAGGCCGAGACCATCTTCATCCCCTGCAGACGCATTTTGTTGCTGACTTTGTCAAAGCGTTTGGTTTCAACTTCCTGACCGCCGAAGATCAACACTTCTTTGTGCCCTTTCAGCATCTGTTCTGCGCTGGTCGTCACCTGCCCCATGGTGTTCTGCATATTCTTACTGATATTGCGGAAGCGCTTTGAGACGACGCGGATAGCAATGGACACGACCGGTGCCAGCACGATAAGGATCAGCGACAGCTGCCAGCTGTAATAGAACATCATTGCAAACAGACCGATGATCGACGCTCCTTCGCGCACGACGGTAATCAGCGCGCTTGAAGAGGAGGAGGCAACCTGCTCTGAATCGTAGGTAATACGAGACAGCAGCGTCCCGGTGGATTGCTTGTCAAAGAATGAGACCGGCATGCCCATCATGTGGCTGAACAGACGACGGCGCATGGTCATAACCACTTTCCCGGAAACCCAGGAGATGCAGTAGCTGGAGATATAGCTGGTGATACCACGTAAGATCATCAGCCCGATAACCACCAGAGGCATCCATAGCAACACTGAGCGATCCGTTTTACCAAAACCGTCGTCCAGTAACGGTTTGAGGAGCGATAACATAAAAGTATCGCTGGCTGCGTTGAGGATTAACGCTACACCCGCCACGATCAGGCCTGCTTTAAAGGGAGCAATCATCGGCCAGAGTCGGCGGAAGGTTTGCCACGTGGAGAGATCTTTGTCGTTATGCATTCAAAAAACCAGCATTTGTTGAAATAGCCGCATATTCTACCCGTTATCTACGGGCGCGCCAAACCACTGATGATACCAGGGGGGTAAAAATTGATCCCGCACGCGCCGGATTTGCCAGCGATGGTGCGAAAATGTCACCGATATTTGCCCGGAATGGGGGGTATCGTGCCAGATATATCCCTCTTTTCGATAGCGCCGGACTACTTTAGCCGACGGGAATCGCCATGCGTTATAGCGGGCCGCTGAATCCAGAGCTATCAGCCCCTCAACCCGCTGTACCAGCGGCAATGACGACGAGGTATTGCTGCCGTGATGAGGTACCTGTATGAGGGTGGACGTCAGATGCTGCCAGTAATGGCTAAGCATAGCCTGTTCTGCCTGTGCTTCAATGTCTCCCGTCAGCAGAACGCTCTGCTCGCCGTCGTCAATTTTTACCACGCAGGAGTGATTGTTACCCTGAGCCGGATAATTTTCAGTGGGCCAGTGGATGGTGAACGTTAACCCCTGCCATTGCCATCTTTGCCCGCGAAAGCAGGGACGATGCCCGGTCTGGTGCAACGGACTTCTTACCCACATTTCGGGCCATGTTTTTTGCAGCGATACAAGGCCTCCCGCATGGTCGAGATGCTCATGGCTGAGAATAACGCCTTCCGGCTGCAGATGATGCCAGCGCAGCCATGGAATAATTAACCGCTGTGCACTATCCCCGCCCGGCCAGGCAAGCCCGGTATCGTAAAGAATGGCTTTTCCCTGTCGTTCAATAACCATTGCCAGTCCCTGCCCCACGTCCAGCATATGGAGCGTCCAGGCGTCGCTTTTCGCCGTCCGCCAGAGGGGAGAAGCCAGCAAGACACTTCCCGCCAGACAAACGGCAGGAACGGTTTTCCAGGCACGGAAACGCCAGCCGATGAGGATAAGCCACGGCAGTAACGTCATGTACTGCCAGCGCTGGTCCACACTCTGCCAGCCGTCTGGCAGGCGCATCAGCAACCAGAACAACCCGGCAAGCGTCTTATCGGCTGCATACCAGATGCCGCTTTCCAGCCCCGCCAGCGGCAGCAGATGGAGCAGCATGCCGAGTAAAATCAGCGGTACGCAGACAAACGTCACCAACGGCACGGCAAAGAAATTGGCGATCAACGATGAAATGCTAAAGCCATGGAAAATCAGAACCTGTAGCGGCATGAGAAGTAACAGCATGCCGACCTGCAGATAGACCAGGTTCAGCAGCGGACGTATCCGGCGAGCCCACTGCCAGTGAGGAAGCGGCAACCACTGAAACCAGAAAATCAGCGCGGCGACGGCAAATGCAGACAAAAGCAGACTCTGCGAAAGTATGGCTAAGGGATCGCTTATCAGGATCGCCGCGACACAGCAGATCCACACCTGCCATGGAGACCATTGCCGGGAACCGATCCGCAGCGCCGCCAGTACAGCAAGTGCGATGACCGTGCGTAGCGCGGGCGGTTGCAGACCGGTCAGCCAGGCGTAGAAAGCAGCAAAGAATAACCCCGCCAGCAGAGGCATCTGCCAGTTGACCCGATGGCAAGATAATAAAAACTGAAGCCCGCGCACAAGAAACCAGACGATGGAGGCCGCCAGCGCGATATGCAGACCCGAAATCGCCATCAGATGCAGCGTGCCGGTTTCACGCATCAGGTCTTTTATTTCCCTGGGGACATCCAGACGTTCTCCCATGCCCAGCCCGAGGATAACCGCGCCCCAGCGATAAACTGAAAGTCGGTTTTGCAGCGATGTCAGGTATTGCGCTCGCAGGCTGCAGCGTCCATCGATGAGTTCTGCATGGGTAAAACGCCCACTTAGCGTTTGATGGCGGGCAATAGCGCTGCGCTGGGGGTCATACCCTCCGTCGTTCAGTTCGCCGTGTACAGGCCTGAGCCGGAGCGTCATCGCCCAGCGCTGACCGGCACACGCTTTCTGCGGCAGATAATGACCATAAAGCGTTACGCCTGTTGACGCCCACCAGCGCTGGCCATCAACGGTGAGTATTTTTCCCTGATGCACAGTGGCACCATCAGTCGCGGCGATCTCCACCTCGGCCTGCACGGCACCTGCGGTTAAATGCTGCATCGGCCAGACGCTCTCTTGCGCGGCCAGAATGCCCCACACGCAAAATAACAGCGTCATCCCCACATACTTCAGCCGTACGTTTTGGCGTGCGGCTAGTGCAACCCCGCCAGCCATCATTATCCAGATGGTATAACGCGATGGCAGTTCAGGTAACCAGAGTAACGGGGCTATCGCCAGAATGGCGCAGATACCTAAAGCGGGAATTCCCATTGCTACCTCCCTGTTTCTGGGTGGCAGTATGCGGGCAGATCGAGCGGAGTGTCAGGTGTGAAAAATGCAATCTACAGCAAGCGCTGCAAGGTTTTTAGCGCATTGCAGAAAACGCAACTTAAAATGCGAGACACCTTCAGAATGAAAGTGACGGAGACAAAAAAAGCACCCGCAGGTGCTTTCTTTCGAACCCAGTTTAACCGGCTGGCTAAACTCAGTTGCCGTAAATATTGGCGCGATCGCGCAGTTCTTTACCCGGCTTAAAGTGTGGAACGTACTTCCCTTCCAGCTCGACTTTATCACCAGTTTTCGGGTTACGCCCGGTACGTGGAGCACGATAGTGCAGAGAAAAACTACCGAAACCGCGGATTTCAATGCGCTCGCCCTGGGCAAGAGTGGAGGCCATATGCTCCAGCATCTCTTTTACGGCATCTTCCACTGCCTTGGCAGGGATATGCGGTTGCTGACTGGCAAGTCTTTCAATCAATTCTGACTTGGTCATGATTCCTCCGGTTCCTTTCAAACCAATTAGCTGAACAGCTCATTAAACAAGGGCGGCCGTAGCCGCCCTTTGTTATTGATTACAGGACGAATCCTGCAATCTGTCAAGTCTGCTCATCATCCTTCGCGCTGTAAATGCGTTACAGCTCAAATGATGCTGAGAACCTGATATTACTCGCCTTTAGCTGCTTTGAAAGCTTCAGCCATTGCGTTGTTAGAGAAGTTTGCATCTTCCTGTTTGTTAACAGTTGCGATTGCATCTTTCTCATCAGCTTCGTCTTTAGCACGTACAGACAGGCTGATTGCACGGTTCTTACGGTCAACACCGGTGAACTTAGCTTCAACGTCGTCGCCTACGTTCAGAACCAGAGTGGCATCTTCAACGCGGTCACGTGAAGCTTCAGAAGCGCGCAGGTAACCTTCAACGCCGTCAGCCAGTTCTACGGTTGCGCCTTTAGCGTCAACTGCAGTCACTTTACCGTTTACGATTGCGCCTTTCTTGTTCAGTGCAACCCAGTTGTTGAACGGATCTTCTGCGAGCTGTTTAACGCCCAGGGAGATACGCTCACGCTCTGCGTCAACCTGCAGAACAACTGCAGCGATTTCGTCGCCTTTTTTGTATTCACGAACTGCTTCTTCGCCTGCAACGTTCCAGGAGATGTCAGACAGGTGAACCAGGCCATCGATGCCGCCGTCCAGGCCGATGAAGATACCGAAGTCAGTGATAGACTTGATTTTACCTTCAACACGGTCGCCCTTGTTGTGGGTTTCCGCGAACTGCTGCCATGGGTTGTTTTTGCACTGCTTCAGGCCCAGGGAGATACGACGACGTTCTTCGTCGATATCCAGAACCATCACTTCCACTACATCACCAACGTTAACAACTTTGGATGGGTGGATGTTTTTGTTGGTCCAGTCCATTTCGGAAACGTGCACCAGGCCTTCAACGCCTTCTTCGATTTCAACGAAGCAGCCGTAGTCGGTCAGGTTGGTTACGCGACCAGTCAGTTTAGTACCTTCTGGGTAACGCTTAGCGATAGCTACCCATGGATCTTCGCCCAGCTGTTTCAGGCCGAGGGATACACGAGTACGCTCGCGGTCGAACTTCAGCACTTTAACAGTGATTTCGTCGCCCACGTTCACGATTTCGCTTGGGTGCTTAACGCGTTTCCACGCCATGTCGGTGATGTGCAGCAGGCCATCAACGCCGCCCAGGTCAACGAATGCGCCGTAGTCAGTGAGGTTCTTAACGATACCTTTGACTTCCATGCCTTCCTGCAGGTTTTCCAGCAGCTGATCGCGTTCTGCGCTGTTTTCGGATTCGATAACGGCACGACGGGAAACAACAACGTTGTTACGCTTCTGGTCCAGCTTGATTACTTTGAACTCAAGCTCTTTGCCTTCGAGGTGCAGGGTGTCACGGACTGGACGAACGTCTACCAGTGAACCTGGCAGGAACGCACGAATACCATTCAGCTCAACAGTGAAGCCACCTTTAACTTTGCCGTTGATAACACCGACCACAGTTTCAGCTTCTTCGTAAGCTTTCTCCAGCGTGATCCATGCTTCGTGACGTTTAGCTTTCTCACGAGACAGCAGGGTTTCGCCGAAGCCGTCTTCTACTGCGTCCAGAGCAACGTCAACTTCGTCACCAACCTGGATTTCCAGCTCGCCCTGGGCGTTTTTGAACTGCTCAGCCGGAATGGCGGACTCAGATTTCAGACCGGCGTCAACCAGTACTACGTCTTTGTCGATAGCAACAACAACACCGCGAACGATGGAACCCGGACGGGTTTCGATTTCTTTTAAGGATTCTTCAAACAGTTGAGCAAAAGATTCAGTCATGTTTAATCTTCAGGTTAATATTAACGTCCACCTGGCTCCGTGCCGGATGGGGTTGTTTCACATACCCGCCGTCAATCCATTGCAGCGGGGGTACTGCTAAATCGGTCGCGATTACGCGAGTGCCAGTTTTTGGCGCGCATATTGTAGCGCTTTTTCAATCACTTGCTCAATAGTTAAACTGGTTGAATCCAGAACTAATGCATCTTCTGCAGGAACAAGCGGTGCGACGGCGCGGTTACGATCGCGGTCATCGCGCTCTTTTATCTCGGATAAAAGGCGATCAAAGTTAACACTAAACCCCTTTTCCTGCAACTGAAGCATACGGCGTTGAGCACGTTCTTCCGAAGAGGCGTCAAGGAAGATTTTTACTGGCGCATCAGGGAAGACCACGGTTCCCATGTCGCGTCCATCAGCGATCAGACCCGGGGCTTCACGAAACGCTCGCTGGCGACGCAGCAGTGCCTCGCGAACGCGTGGGAAAGCCGCCACCTGGGAGGCCGCATTAGCGACTTCCTGCGTACGGATTTCGCCGCTCACGTCTTCCCCTTCCAGGATCACTTCCAGGTTGCCATCGGTAGAAACAAAACGCACATCCAGATGCGCAGCCAGCGGTACCAGCGCTTCTTCAGAGGCGACATCCACGTGATGATGCAGCGCAGCCAGCGCCAGCACGCGATAGATTGCTCCCGAATCTAAAAGATGCCATTGCAATGCTTCCGCCATCGCTTTGCACAGAGTACCTTTCCCTGCGCCACTCGGCCCATCAATGGTGATTACCGGGGCAACTGCCGTCATCTTTTTCTCCTTAAATAAGGCATACCGTTAACATGAACGCCGCGCATTATACGCGCCAACGTGCGCAACTGTTACCTTTGCGTGCAAATTACGGAATGATAGAAGCAGAGTGTAGAAGAAATGAGCGGGAAAGATCGTCAGGAAGCGTAAGGAAATGCCGCATCAGATGATGCGGCAAGACTTCATCATGCCAGGGTGCTAATGCGCGCCAGCTGTTCGAAATAGTCCGGGAAGGTTTTCGCCGTACATTTCGGATCGAGAATGGTCACAGGGGTATCGGACAGCGCCACCAGCGAGAAACACATCGCCATACGGTGATCGTTATAGGTCCCGATTTCAGCAAAGTTCAGTTTTACCGGAGGGGTAACGCGAATGTAATCTTCGCCCTCTTCTACCTCAGCGCCGACTTTACGCAGCTCGGTTGCCATCGCGAACAGGCGGTCCGTCTCTTTTACGCGCCAGTTATAGATGTTGCGCAGCGTGGTGGTGCCTTTGGCAAACAGCGCCGCCGTGGCAATGGTCATCGCCGCATCCGGGATATGGTTCATGTCCATGTCGATGGCGTTCAGCTCACCGTGGGTACAGGAGATGAAATCATCCCCCCAGGTGACAACCGCGCCCATTTTTTCCAGCACGTCAGCAAAACGAATATCGCCCTGCACGCTGTTGCGGCCAATGCCGGTCACTTTTACCGTACCGCCTTTAATCGCGCCAGCGGCAAGGAAATAGGATGCGGATGAAGCATCGCCTTCAACCAGGTAGTTGCCCGGCGACTGGTACTGCTGCGCCCCACGCACGACAAAGCGCTGATAAGACTGGTTTTCAACCTCAACGCCGAAGGTTTTCATCAGATGCAGCGTAATATCAATATACGGTTTGGAGACCAGCTCACCTTTAATCGTGATAACCGTATCCTGCGGGGCCAGCGGCGCGGTCATCAGCAGTGCCGTCAGGAACTGGCTGGAGACGCTGCCGTCAACCTCGACGGTACCGCCGGTAAAGCCCCCGCGCAGACGCAGTGGCGGGTAATTTTCCTGCTCCAGATACTCAATCTGCGCGCCGCCCTGACGCAGGGCATCTACCAGATGGCCGATCGGACGCTCCTTCATGCGCGGCTCGCCGGTCAGCACGATGTTATTGCTCCCGAGGCACAGGGCCGCCGCCAGCGGACGCATCGCGGTACCCGCGTTACCCAGAAACAGCTCAAGCTCCTCACTCGCCTGCAGCGCGCCGCCGTTGCCGGTCACTTCGCAGCGGGTGCGATCGTCAGAGAGTGTGTAATGAACGCCCAACGCTTTCAGCGCATTGAGCATATGGCGCACGTCATCGCTGTCCAGCAGGTTGGTGAGGACGGTGGTGCCGTTTGCCAGAGCTGCCAGCAGCAGAGCGCGGTTCGAGACACTTTTTGAACCAGGCAGATTGATGGTGCCATCTACCCGCGCGATAGGTTGTAACGTCAGGGATTCCATGAAAACTAAACTCTCAACTCAACATAATAAAAACCCCGCAGGGACGCTGCGGGGGTGAAAAACAGCAAATTAACCGTGACGACGTTCGAAGTCGATCATGAAATCGGTCAGGGCTTTAACGCCTTCCAGCGGCATGGCGTTATAAATGGAAGCACGCATCCCGCCAACCACACGATGGCCTTTCAGCGCGTGCAGACCCGCCGCGAACGACTCTTCCAGGAACACGCTGTCCAGGCTGCTGTCTGCCAGCTGGAACGGTACGTTCATGCGGGAACGGTTCGCTTTCGCCACATCGTTACGGTAGAAATCGCTCTTGTCGATCGTGCCGTACAGCAGTTCGGCTTTCTGCTGATTGATCTTGTCCATCTGCGCCACGCCGCCGTTTTGCTTCAGCCATTTGAAGACCAGGCCGGAGAGATACCAGGCAAACGTAGGTGGGGTGTTGAACATGGAGTCGTTGTCATTCAGGACGGTGTAATCCAGGATTGACGGGCAGGACTTATGGGCTTTCCCCAGCAGGTCTTCACGGACGATGACAATAGTCAGCCCAGCAGGACCGATGTTTTTCTGAGCACCTGCGTAAATGACGCCGTAGCGGCTGACGTCCAGCGGAGTGGACAGAATGGTTGAAGAGAAGTCCGCCGTCACAATGACATTGTCGCCAAAGTCTGGCTCTTCGTGAATGGCGATGCCGTCGATGGTTTCGTTCGGGCAGTAGTGGAGATACGCGGCATTGTCAGACAGCTGCCACTCGCTCATCGGCTTCACGGCGCGCAGACCGTCAACGGTCACTTTGGCGTCGATAACGTTCGGCGTGCAGTATTTGTGCGCTTCTTTTAACGCACTGGCTGCCCAGTAGCCGGCATCGACGTAATCAGCGGTGGTTTTGTCGCCCAGCAGATTGAGCGGGATGCCCGCAAACTGACCGCGTCCACCGCCATGGCAGAACAATACTTTGTAGTTCGAGGGAATGTTCAGCAGATCGCGAAAATCCTTTTCTGCCTCTTCCGCCACCTGAATAAACGCTTTACCCCGGTGGCTGATTTCCATCACCGACGTACCCAGACCGTTCCAGTCACACAGCTCCTGTTGAGCCTGTTTGAGTACGTCTGCCGGTAACATTGCCGGACCTGAACTGAAATTAAAGACTTGAGCCATTTCCCCTCACCACGCTAAAAGCCATAAGTTATAACTGTGGATATCGGTTTTATCATTCAGTGACACGCGCCGCAATGTCTAAAACTTATGACCGGGGAAATGTGCCCTTCGTCACACAAAACAATCTGCCGCCTCGTCGTCACAAAACCGACAAAATCGCTGTCAGACGAGGCGTTTAGCCCGGCTAACCTTTGTCCATTCCGGATTTGCACAACGAGGGCATAATTGATGATCGCCCGCATGCATCCCCACAACATGACTACATTTTATACATGCATACTCCCCGGTTTCAGGTATCACCCTGAACCGTTCTACTAACATATCCGGCAGGATACACAGGCCGGGCTTGACGTCGTCATCAGCATAGTAATAGACGCTGATTTGCCCATTGGTTTCCATGATCGCAAGCCGCACCTGTCCGAGCTGTTCAACGCTATTCAGGCGCAGCTCCATGAAGAACTCAAACTCGGTCATATTGGCGCTTTGCACATTTTCCCAAGCCAGCTGACCGTCCTCGACAATAACGACCGGTTTCCCTTCAAGCAGATCTTCCAGCTTTTCACTTTTTGACATCAGCCACATCACCAGCCGGTAAAGCAAGGCGAGGGAAACAAAAACGATAAACACCGGCACCATCGGCACGTCGTCATAAAACGCGACGTCCCCCGCCGCCGAGCCCAGCGTCAGGATGATCAGCACTTCAAACAGCGACATCTGACGAACGCCACGACGGCCGGTAATTTTGAGAAACAGGAAGACGAGTACGAAGGTATACAGGCTGCGCAGCGCCACTTCGCCCAGAAATTCAGGTGGAACTTTATCAAACGCCATCCGCTGGAGATCAAATGCTTTCATTTTTCTATGCCTTAACAGTCAGTTACTGCTACTAAGCATAGCCCAGCCATTTATTTTCGCCGGAGATAGCACCCGTCACGCAAAACCCGTATCATTGCGCGCTTTACGTACGATAAAAGTGAACGCCATGACTCAAACGTTTATCCCCGGCAAAGACGCCGCTCTGGAAGATTCCATCGCTCGCTTCCAGCAGAAACTGACCGACCTGGGCTTTAACATCGAAGAAGCCTCCTGGCTGAACCCGGTGCCTCACGTCTGGTCCGTGCACATTCGCGACAAAGACTGCGCGCTCTGCTTTACCAACGGTAAAGGTGCGACGAAAAAAGCGGCACTGGCCTCTGCGCTGGGTGAGTATTTTGAGCGTCTGTCCACCAACTATTTCTTCGCTGACTTCTGGCTGGGTGAAACCATCGCCAACGGCCCGTTCGTTCACTATCCGAACGAAAAATGGTTCCCGCTGACCGAAGACGATGAACTGCCGGAAGGCATTCTGGATGGCCGTCTGCGTGCCTTCTACGATCCGGAAAACGAACTGACCGCCAGCATGCTGATCGATCTGCAGTCTGGGAATGAAGAACGTGGGATCTGCGCCCTGCCGTTCACCCGTCAGTCTGACGAGCAGACCGTCTACATCCCGATGAACATCGTCGGCAACCTGTATGTGTCCAACGGTATGTCCGCCGGTAACACCCGCAATGAAGCGCGCGTGCAGGGCCTGTCTGAAGTGTTCGAGCGTCATATCAAAAACCGCATTATTGCCGAATCCATCAGCCTGCCTGAAATTCCGGCAGACGTGCTGGCGCGCTACCCGGGCGTGGTGGAATCCATCGCCAAACTGGAAGCGGAAGGTTTCCCAATCTTTGCCTATGACGGCTCGCTGGGCGGTAAATATCCGGTTATCTGCGTCGTGCTGTTTAACCCGACTAACGGAACCTGCTTCGCCTCCTTCGGCGCGCACCCTGACTTCGGCGTGGCGCTGGAGCGTACCGTGACCGAGCTGCTGCAGGGCCGTAGCCTGAAAGATCTCGACGTATTCACCCCGCCAACGTTTGACGATGAAGAAGTGGCCGAGCACACCAACCTCGAAACCCACTTCATCGACTCCAGCGGTTTGATCTCCTGGGATATGTTCAAGCAGGACGCGGACTATCCGTTCGTGGACTGGAGCTTTGCCGGTACCACCGAAGAAGAGTTCGCTACATTGATGGCAATCTTCGACGCCGAAGATCAGGAAGTCTACATTGCCGACTACGAACACCTGGGCGTTTACGCGTGCCGCATCATCGTACCTGGCATGTCCGATATCTACCCGGCGGAAGATCTGTGGCTCGCAAACAACAGCATGGGCGCGCACCTGCGTGAAACCCTACTCTCCCTGCCGGGCAGCGATTGGGAAAAAGAAGATTATCTCAACTTGATAGCCCAGCTGGACGATGAAGGCCACGATGACTTTACCCGCGTGCGCGAGCTGCTGGGTCTGGCGACCGGGAAAGACAACGGCTGGTACACGCTGCGCATCGGTGAACTGAAAGCGATGCTGGCCCTCGCGGGCGGCGATCTGGATCAGGCTCTGGCCTGGACAGAATGGACCATGGAGTTTAACCAGTCGGTCTTCTCCGCCGAGCGCACCAACTATTACCGCTGTCTGCAAACCCTGCTGCTGCTTGCGCAGGAAGACGATCGCGAGCCACTGCAGTACCTGAACGCTTTCGTACGTATGTACGGTGCTGAAGCGGTTGAAGCCGCCAGCGCGGCGCTGAGCGGTGAAGAGCCTTTCTACGGTCTGCAGGCGGTTGACAGCGATCTGAAAGCCTTCCCGGCGCATCAGTCTCTGCTGAAGGCCTATGAAAAGCTGCAGAAAGCAAAAGCCGCTTACTGGTCAAAATAAGCGCATATAACATTAACGGCAGTAGGCGTATTCAATCGTCTGGGCTATATTACGGGGCAATTTCATTGCCCCTTTTTTTATTCTCTTCGGCAATGATTGTTGATTGTAATAATAAAGTTAAACACGGGTAAATATAATAATATTTGCCTGGGCTTTATTGTTACTTTTTATGGTAAATACTCCATATTAATTAACTGTTTCGAAGGGGGCCGAACGAAAAAATTCAACTCTTTTCATAACTTTTAAAATTTATTTTTATACGGATAATCAAATACTTACTCCGCATTTGTTGTAAAACCATACATACTGCGGGCCTATAAGCCAGGCGAGATATGATCTATATCAATTTCTCTTCTATAATGCTTTGTTAGTATCTCGTCGCCGACTTAATAAAGAGAGAGTTAGTGTGAAAGCTGACAACCCTTTTGATCTTTTACTCCCCGCCGCGATGGCAAAAGTTGCCGAAGAAGCGGGTGTCTATAAAGCAACGAAACACCCGATGAAGACGTTCTATCTGGCGATCACCGCTGGTGTGTTCATCTCTATCGCTTTCGTCTTCTACATCACCGCCACCACCGGTACTGCCGGAATGCCTTTCGGCATGGCCAAACTGATTGGCGGCATTTGCTTCTCACTGGGTCTGATTCTCTGCGTCATTTGCGGCGCCGACCTCTTCACCTCAACGGTGCTGATTGTTGTGGCGAAAGCCAGCGGAAGAATTACCTGGGGTCAACTGGCGCGCAACTGGCTTAACGTCTACGTTGGTAACCTGATTGGCTGTCTGCTCTTTGTTCTGTTGATGTGGCTCTCTGGCGAGTATATGACCGCCAACGGTGGCTGGGGGCTTAATGTCCTGCAAACCGCTGACCACAAAATGCATCACACATTTATCGAAGCCGTTGCTCTCGGCATCCTCGCAAACCTGATGGTCTGCCTGGCGGTCTGGATGAGCTACTCTGGCCGTAGCCTGATGGATAAAGCCATGATTATGGTTCTGCCGGTTGCGATGTTTGTTGCCAGCGGCTTCGAGCACAGTATTGCGAATATGTTCATGATCCCGATGGGGATTGTTATCCGCAACTTTGCAAGCCCGGAGTTCTGGACCGCAGTTGGTTCATCCCCGGAAAGTTTCTCTCACCTGACTATTATGAATTTCATTACTGATAACCTGATCCCCGTCACTATCGGGAACATTATCGGTGGGGGTCTGTTAGTTGGGTTGACATACTGGGTCATTTACCTGCGTGGCGGCGACCATCATTAATGGTTGTCTCAGGCAGTAAATAAAAAATCCACTTAAGAAGGTAGGTGTTACATGTCCGAGCTTAATGAAAAGTTAGCCACAGCCTGGGAAGGTTTTGCGAAAGGTGACTGGCAGAATGAAGTCAACGTGCGTGACTTCATTCAGAAAAACTATACCCCGTATGAAGGTGACGAATCCTTCCTGGCTGGCGCAACTGACGCGACCACCAAGCTGTGGGACAGCGTAATGGAAGGCGTTAAACTGGAAAACCGCACTCACGCGCCAGTTGATTTTGACACCTCCGTTGCATCCACCATCACTTCTCACGATGCTGGCTACATCAACAAAGCCCTTGAGAAAATTGTTGGTCTGCAGACTGAAGCACCACTGAAACGCGCCATCATCCCGTTCGGTGGTATCAAAATGGTTGAAGGTTCCTGCAAAGCGTATAACCGCGAGCTGGACCCAATGCTGAAAAAAATCTTCACCGAATACCGCAAAACCCATAACCAGGGCGTATTCGATGTTTATACCAAAGACATTCTGAACTGCCGTAAATCTGGCGTTCTGACCGGTCTGCCAGATGCCTATGGCCGTGGCCGTATCATCGGTGACTACCGTCGCGTTGCGCTGTACGGTATCGACTTCCTGATGAAAGACAAATACGCGCAGTTCGTTTCCCTGCAGTCTGACCTGGAAAACGGCGTAAACCTGGAAGCGACTATCCGTCTGCGTGAAGAAATTGCTGAACAGCACCGCGCGCTGGGTCAGATCAAAGAGATGGCGGCTAAATATGGCTGTGATATCTCTGGTCCTGCGACCAACGCTCAGGAAGCTATTCAGTGGACCTACTTCGGCTACCTGGCCGCTGTTAAGTCTCAGAACGGTGCAGCAATGTCCTTCGGCCGCGTATCCACCTTCCTGGATGCGTACATCGAACGTGACCTGAAAGCAGGTAAAATCACCGAGCAAGACGCTCAGGAAATGATTGACCACCTGGTCATGAAACTGCGTATGGTTCGCTTCCTGCGTACCCCAGAATATGATGAGCTGTTCTCTGGTGACCCAATCTGGGCAACCGAATCTATCGGCGGTATGGGCGTTGACGGTCGTACGCTGGTTACCAAAAACAGCTTCCGCTTCCTGAACACCCTGTACACCATGGGTCCTTCTCCGGAGCCGAACATCACCGTTCTGTGGTCTGAAAAACTGCCTCTGAACTTCAAGAAATTCGCCGCTAAAGTGTCCATCGATACCTCTTCCCTGCAGTATGAGAACGATGACCTGATGCGTCCGGACTTCAACAACGACGATTACGCTATCGCTTGCTGCGTAAGCCCAATGGTTGTGGGTAAGCAAATGCAGTTCTTCGGTGCGCGTGCAAACCTGGCGAAAACCATGCTGTACGCAATCAACGGCGGCGTTGATGAAAAACTGAAAATGCAGGTTGGTCCTAAGTCTGAGCCGATCAAAGGCGATGTGCTGAACTATGACGAAGTCATGGAGCGCATGGACCACTTCATGGACTGGCTGGCTAAGCAGTACGTGACCGCGCTGAACGTTATCCACTACATGCACGACAAGTACAGCTACGAAGCCTCTCTGATGGCGCTGCACGACCGTGACGTTATCCGCACCATGGCGTGTGGTATCGCAGGTCTGTCCGTTGCGGCTGACTCCCTGTCTGCAATCAAATACGCGAAAGTTAAACCAATTCGTGACGAAGACGGCCTGGCCGTAGACTTCGAAATCGAAGGCGAATACCCGCAGTTTGGTAACAACGACGCTCGTGTTGATGACATGGCGGTTGACCTGGTAGAACGTTTCATGAAGAAAATTCAGAAACTCACTACCTACCGTAACGCTATCCCGACTCAGTCTGTTCTGACCATCACCTCTAACGTTGTGTATGGTAAGAAAACCGGTAACACCCCAGACGGTCGTCGTGCTGGCGCGCCATTTGGCCCAGGTGCTAACCCAATGCACGGTCGTGACCAGAAAGGTGCTGTAGCTTCTCTGACCTCCGTTGCTAAACTGCCGTTTGCTTACGCGAAAGATGGTATCTCTTACACCTTCTCTATCGTGCCAAACGCGCTGGGTAAAGACGACGAAGTGCGTAAAACTAACCTCGCGGGTCTGATGGATGGTTACTTCCACCACGAAGCGTCCATCGAAGGTGGTCAGCACCTGAACGTGAACGTAATGAACCGTGAAATGCTGCTCGACGCGATGGAACATCCTGAGAAATATCCTCAGCTGACCATCCGCGTATCTGGCTACGCAGTACGTTTTAACTCCCTGACGAAAGAACAGCAGCAGGACGTTATCACCCGTACTTTCACTCAGTCCATGTAAGTGGAATTGACTGAAATCACGCGTTAAAAAGCGTACAATAAAGGCTCCACGCAAGTGGGGCCTTTTTAACACCCTCGCTTCACCAGTCTCTTTTGTCCGCTATCTATACTTTATGGATAACAGCCAAAACAGACTCGACATAGCCTTTGAGCTGTGCAACTACACAGGCCCCCGGATGGGCCAAATTCGGAGATATCACCGCAATGTCAACTATTGGTCGCATTCACTCCTTTGAATCCTGTGGCACCGTCGATGGCCCGGGGATCCGCTTTATTACCTTTTTCCAGGGCTGCCTGATGCGCTGCCTGTACTGCCATAACCGCGACACCTGGGACACGCACGGCGGTAAAGAAGTCACCGTGGAAGATCTGATGAAAGAGGTGGTGACCTACCGCCACTTTATGAACGCATCCGGCGGTGGCGTGACTGCGTCCGGCGGTGAAGCTATTCTTCAGGCTGAGTTTGTCCGCGACTGGTTCCGCGCCTGCCATAAAGAAGGCATTCATACCTGCCTCGACACCAACGGCTTTGTGCGCCGCTACGATCCGGTCATTGATGAACTGCTCGACGTGACCGATCTGGTGATGCTCGATCTCAAACAGATGAACGATGAGATCCACCAGAATCTGGTTGGCGTTTCTAACCACCGTACGCTGGAGTTTGCCAAATACATCGCCGATAAAGGAATCAAAACCTGGATCCGCTACGTTGTTGTTCCCGGCTGGTCAGATGACGATGACTCCGCGCATCGCCTGGGTGAATTTACCCGCGACATGGGCAACGTCGAGAAAATTGAGCTTCTGCCCTATCACGAACTGGGTAAACATAAATGGGTGGCGATGGGCGAAGAGTACAAGCTTGATGGCGTGAAGCCGCCGAAAAAAGAGACGATGGAACGCGTGAAAGGTATTCTTGAGCAGTACGGCCACAAGGTCATGTATTAAAGAGAAGGCCCGGTAAGAACCGGGCCTTTTTATATTCTATTTAAAGACGCCGTTAATTACGGAGGTCACAATCGCCGTACTCAGCGCAATTAAGACCAGGTCGTCCCCGACCACGCGCCATTCATAGCCCGGGTAGGAAGGAAGCTGGCCGAGCATAGAGGCTGGTACGGTCTTCTTCGCAATGCCCGGAGGAAGCGGTTTACCGCGTGCGAGGTTTTTCGCAATCCCCGGAGGCAGAGACTCATAGCCCGTTAAGCCATAATTCAGTGCCAGGTGGCGGGCATGATCGAAGCTCACGCGAGCGTCGACGTCATTACCGACATCTTTGCTGTTTTTGAAGCTCTTATCCGATTTTCCAGGGTTTTCCTTTCCGCTATTTTGCTTATTACCATGGTTACCGGAATTACCAGAATTCCCGTTACCATGATTGCCGCCATTACCTTGTCCGCCACTGTTTCCATGACCACCGCCATTCCCGTTTCCAGGATTAGCCATGACCGGAGCCGTTGCAAACGTTAAAGACAACACTACGGCAAGTGCGGTAGTGGAAAAACGACGTATAGACATGATTGTTGCCTTTTGTGGTAGAACTCATTTGAATTATCGCCAGGCGGGGAAAACAAACAATGCGTAAAAGTCTTATATGTGACGGGGACAAAAAAGCCTGTCATCGACAGGCTTTTATTTAATCAGGCGTGCGCCACAGGGGTTGGATGCTCGCCCGCTTTGCGCAGCAGCATCAGGAGATAAATAAACGACACGCTGGCAATCATGATAAACAGCAAATTGTCGGAATAATTCTGCATCAGCATCGCGGTAAATGTCGGTCCCAGCAGGCTACCGATGGTATAGCTTAATAATAGCGCCTGGTTCATTGCCACGAGCTGGTGATGTTCTACTTTCTCACAGGCCCACGCCATCGCGACCGGGTAAAGCGTGAATCCTGCGGCCCCGAGAATAAACAGTGCAGGCGCCATCGCGGCGTTGCTGAGCATCGCAAGGCATCCCATGATCACCACGAAAACCTGAACGCGCAGCACCAGCAGACGACCAAAACGGTCTGCCAGGCGGCCAATCGGCCATTGCCCCACAATACCCGCACTGACCATCACCGCCATCCAGAAACCAATTCCGGAATCGCTGACGCCCTGATGATTCAGGTAGAGCGGCATCAGGCCATAGAGCGAGCCCAGTACAATTCCCGAAATAATGCATCCGTTTACGCCCAGACGCGCCTGACGGAGTCTCAACATCGGCCAGACGTGGGTCGCTTCCTGATGTTCGCTGTTCTGGTTCACAATGCGCGTAAAGAGCAGCGGCAGGATCGCGGCCAGCACCATGCCGGTTACCCACGGCAGCACGCTCATCAGGTCGGTTGGCAGTTTGCTGACCATCAGTTGACCCAGAACGGTACCGACGTAGTAAACCATCATATAGGCCGCCAGAAGACGTCCGCGGTTGCGGGAGGTACCGCTACACATCAGCGCGCTTTCAACCACCACCCAAATCATCGCGCAGCCGACGCCGGCGATAAAGCGCCATGCCATCCAGCTCCAGAAGCCCACCATCAGACCCAGCCCGGCGCACCCGGCAGCGAAAATCAGCGAGGCCAGATAATAGCTGCGATTAAAGCCAAAACGCTTAATCAGGCTACCGGTTAATAATGTGCCCAACAGGTTCCCGGTGAAAAAGGACGAGCTGACCATACCCACCTGCCAGGTCGGTAAGTTTTCATGGGCGAGCCATAGCGGGACGAGCGTGTTTAACACGGCGATCGCCAGGGTCAACAGAAGCAGGCCACAGAGCAACAGGAGCACTGGCCGGGTATAGGTGGTCATGGATTAAAAACCGTGAGGAAGTTCAGATTTCGTGCGCATCATGCCACTGGCAAAAACAAAGTCAATCCACAGATTTAACCGGCTCGCACAATATGTTCCCTGTCGATTTAAAAAACTTATCCTGCTAATGCAGCGCCTGCTATAGATATTAATTATGTATCTGTTTTTATTTATTAATGACCGAAATTAAAACAAAACGACAGTCGAAAAATTTCATGAATGAAAAAAAGAAAAGCCGGGCGCTATGTCCCGGCTTTTTATAACGAAAAATGAAATTAGCTGGCGATAGCCATACCGACCGTCATATGCAGGCCGTAAAACACACCGCGACCAATTAACTCCCCTGCCAGCACCAGCACAAAAGCCAGTGACAGGAGCGGCAGTGCAGGCTGATAACCTTTAAGCTGAGGGCCGATCCAGCACACCAGCGCAGCTGCCAGCAACACCACGCGCCAGGCCATCAGCGAACCGTAGTCCGGCACCAGCGCAGAAGCCTGCTGGATAGAGCTGTGAATGGTTGCCAGCTCGGCCCCCTGCATCAGGGCGACCATCGCGCTCACCACCAGCGCCAGCAGCGAAACGGCTGGCAGCAGACGCATTGCCCAACCGTTTACCCCCGCCACGCGCAGCAGCAGGTAGCCCAGCAGCGGCCCACCGATAAACATCGTCAGGAAGAAGCTCATCGGCGTCCAGAAGCTGTACCAGGTTGGAACGGTATCGATGGTGTTATAGACGCGCACCATCATCCACACGAACACCACGCCCAGTACCATGGTGACGATCAGCCACAGGCTGCGCAGGCCCGCAGGCAATTTTTTCAACGCAGCCAGCAGCCACCCCAGCCCGCCGACGGTAAAGAAGATTGCCCCGCTGGCAATTTCGTTACTGAGCGACGACGCCCCCACGCGGTTCAGGGAGTTGAACGCGCGCATCGGTGAGCCCAGGTGCAGCGTAGAGGCGATAAATCCAATCCCCATCAGCACCCACAGGCCAAACATGCTCAACACTAAACGCTGCTGCTGTTCGGCATTGAGGTTCCCTTTTAACAGCGCCAGCGCCAGAACAATGAAGCCGCCCACTACGCACTGCCCAAAGACCGTGAAGATCATCAGCGGCCATTCATGCCATCCACTTCCCATCTCACACCTCCTTCGGATTTGCCAGGTAGCCGGTGGTGTCACCCGTCGGACGGCTGTTGGCGTTAGGTTTAATGACAATACTCGGCTTGGTGAAGTGTGCTGACGGCAGCGGTGCCACAGCGGCAAGCTGACCGTGTTTCTGACGCAGCTCTTCTATCGGACCAAAATCCAGCGCGCGCAGCGGGCAGGACTCGACGCAGATTGGCTTTTTGCCGTCCGCTACGCGGCTGTGGCAGCCGTCGCACTTGGTCATATGTCCTTTGGCGGCGTTGTACTGCGGCGCGCCGTACGGGCACGCCATATGGCAGTAGCGACAGCCGATGCAGACATCTTCATCCACCACCACAAAACCGTCCTCCCGCTTGTGCATCGCCCCGCTCGGGCACACCTTGGTGCAGGCCGGATCTTCACAGTGGTTACAGGCAATCGACAGGTAATAGGCAAAGACGTTCTGATGCCAGACGCCGTTATCTTCCTGCCAGTCGCCCCCGGCGTATTCGTAAATGCGGCGGAAACTCACGTCCGGGGTGAGATCTTTATAATCTTTACAGGCCAGCTCGCAGGTTTTGCACCCGGTGCAACGGCTGGAATCAATGAAAAATCCATACTGGGTTGTCATCGGTTACTCCTTAAACCTTTTCAACCTGGACAAGGTTTGTGTGAGACGGGTTGCCTTTCGCCAGCGGCGACGGACGCTGCGTGGTCAGGACGTTAATACTGCCTGCCTGGTCGATGCGGTTGGCATCCGGGCTGTACCAGGCCCCTTCCCCCAGTGCCACTACGCCAGGCATCATGCGCGGTGTCACTTTGGCTTCAATGTGTACCTCGCCGCGACCGTTAAAGATACGCACGCGATCCCCGTTACGGATACCACGTGCTTTGGCATCCATCGGGTTGATCCACATCTCCTGGCGGCAGGCGGCCTTCAGTACGTCAACGTTGCCGTAGGTGGAGTGCACGCGCGCCTTGTAGTGGAAACCGGTCAGCTGCAGCGGGAATTTCGCCGTCAGCGGATCGTTATAGTTTTCGAACCCCGGCGTGTAGATCGGCAGCGGATCGATAACATCTCCTTCCGGCAGCTCCCAGGTAGACGCGATTTTTGCCAGCGCTTCGGAGTAGATTTCGATTTTGCCCGACGGCGTGGTCAGCGGATTCGCCTGCGGATCTTCACGGAACGCTTTATACGCCACGTGATGCCCTTCCGGGTCACGCTGCTTGTACATGCCCTGCTTGCGGAAGGTGTCGAAGTCCGGCAGATCGGGAATTGCTTTACGAGAGAGCTCGTGCAGATGGCGCATCCACCCTTCCTGAGTACGCCCTTCGGTAAACTGCTGTTCGACGCCCAATCGCTTCGCCAGTTCGGAGGTCATCTCATAGATGGTTTTGCACTCGAAGCGCGGCTTGATGGCCTGGTCGGTAAAGATCACGTAGGACATGTTGCCGCAGGAAGCGTCCAGCGCGAAATCCATCTGCTCAGACGCGGTGCAGTCCGGCAGCAGAATATCGGCATATTTTGCCGAGGAGGTCATGTGGCAGTCGATCACCACAATCATCTCGCACTTCTTGTCGTCCTGCAGAATTTCATGGGTGCGGTTGATTTCCGAGTGCTGGTTGATAAGGCAGTTGCCGGCGTAGTTCCAGATCATCTTGATCGGCACATCCAGCTTGTCTTTGCCCCGAACGCCGTCGCGCAGCGCGGTCATTTCCGGGCCGCGCTCGATCGCGTCAGTCCACATGAACATGGAGATGCTGGTCTGTACCGGGTTATCCAGCGTCGGCATCCGCTCAAACGGCACTTCATAAGAACCTTCGCGCGCGCCGGTGTTACCGCCATGAACGCCGACGTTGCCGGTCAGAATTGAAAGCATGGAGATAGCGCGGGTGGCGATTTCACCATTCGCATGACGCTGCGGTCCCCAGCCCTGGCTGATGTAGGCCGGTTTAGCTGAACCTATCTCACGCGCCAGCTGAACAATGCGCTCGACCGGAATACCGGTGATGGTGGAGGCCCACTCCGGCGTTTTCGCTACGCCGTCGCTGCCCTGGCCGAGAATATATGCCTTGTAGTGACCATTGGCAGGGGCACTGGCTGGCAGCGTTTTCTCGTCATAACCGACGCAGTATTTATCAAGGAACGGCTGATCGACGAGGTTTTCAGTAATCATCACCCACGCCAGCGCGGAAACCAGTGCCGCATCGGTACCGGGACGAATGGGGATCCACTCATCTTCGCGCCCGGCACCGGTGTCGGTATAGCGCGGATCGATAATGATCATGCGGGCATTAGATTTGGCGCGGGCCTGTTCGAGGTAGTACGTCACCCCGCCGCCGCTCATGCGGGTTTCGCCCGGGTTGTTACCGAACAGGACGACCAGCTTACTGTTTTCGATATCGGACGGGCTGTTGCCGTCGGCCCAGCCGCCGTAGGTGTAGTTCAGACCTGCGGCAATCTGCGCGGAAGAGTAATCGCCGTAGTGGTTGAGATAACCGCCGCAGCAGTTCATCAGACGCGCGACCAGCGTTTTACCCGGTGGCCAGGAGCGGGTCAGCGTGCCGCCCAGCGTCCCGGTGCCATAGTTCAGGTAGATGGACTCGTTGCCGTACTCTTTAATCAGGCGCTGCAGGTTGGTGGCGATAATGTCGTAGGCTTCGTCCCAGCTAATGCGCTCAAACTTCCCTTCCCCACGCTTACCGACACGCTTCATTGGGTATTTCAGACGATCCGGGTTGTAGACGCGGCGACGCATGGAGCGACCGCGCAGGCAGGCGCGAACCTGGTGCAACCCTTCGTAGTTATCGTCCCCGGTGTTATCGGTTTCGACATACTTAATTTCGCCATCCACCACATGCATACGCAGCGGACAACGGCTACCGCAGTTTACGGTACACGCACTCCACACCACTTTTTCCGGAGCTGCGGCTGCGGATAGTGCGTCCGCCGCCGACGCCAGCCGGGTAAAAGGGAGCGTGAAGGCGCTGCTGGCTACAGCCAGGCCGCCTATTGCCGTGGTTTTCATCAACCCACGGCGAGTGACCTCGGCAGCCATTAACGCTTCAGGCGCTTTGATTTTCATAGAGACTCACTTTGGTTGCTCACAAAGAAAAGAGAGGCGGCTCGAACCGCTATATAGTTTTGTAAATAACGAATTTCTTCGTTATCAGCGTCTTATGCTGACTTTCATTCGGAGGAGTATTACTACTTTAGAGGGAGGGGGTATTGCGTCGTGTCAATTCAGAGGCATAAAAAAAGCGCCCGAAGGCGCTTTTTTGTTGTGAGGCAAAGAATTAGCCGATGTACTGCTGGCCTTTCATGTATGGACGCAGCACTTCAGGGATCTCGATGCGGCCATCTGCCTGCTGGTAGTTTTCCAGCACGGCAACCAGCGTACGGCCAACAGCCAGACCAGAACCGTTCAGGGTATGCACCAGACGGGTTTTCTTGTCAGATTTGCTGCGGCAGCGTGCCTGCATGCGGCGTGCCTGGAAATCCCAGACGTTAGAGCAGGAGGAGATTTCACGGTAGGTGTTCTGTGCAGGCACCCAGACTTCCAGGTCGAAGGTTTTGCAGGCACCAAAGCCCATGTCACCGGTGCACAGCGCCATGCGGCGATACGGCAGGCCCAGCAGCTCCAGCACTTTTTCCGCATGGCCAGTCATCTCTTCCAGCGCGTCCATGGATTCTTCCGGACGGACGATCTGCACCATCTCGACTTTGTCGAACTGGTGCATACGGATCAGACCACGGGTGTCGCGACCGTAAGAACCGGCTTCTGAACGGAAGCACGGAGAGTGTGCCGTCAGCTTGATTGGCAGATCGTCTTCGTCAATGATCTCATCACGCACGAGGTTGGTCAGCGGCACTTCCGCGGTTGGGATCAGCGCATAGTTGCTGCTGTCTGCTTCTTCATCCAGCGGACGGGTATGGAACAGATCGCCGGCAAATTTCGGCAGCTGGCCCGTACCGTACAGCGTATCGTGGTTAACCAGATACGGAACATAGGTTTCGCTGTAGCCGTGCTGCTCGGTGTGCAGATCCAGCATGAATTGCGCCAGGGCGCGGTGCAGATGGGCAATCTGACCTTTCATTACTACGAAGCGAGAGCCGGTCAGCTTAACCGCAGCGGCAAAGTCCAGGCCCGCGTGCATTTCGCCCAGCGTCACGTGATCGCGCACTTCGAAGTCAAACTCGCGAGGCGTACCCCAGCGCTTCACTTCAACGTTGTCGTTCTCGTCTTTGCCGACAGGCACGCTCTCGTCAGGAATGTTCGGGATAGCCAGAGCGATGTCACGAATTTCGGCCTGAAGAACGTCCAGCTCCGCTTTCGCCTGATCCAGCTCTTCACCCAGCTTGTTCACTTCCAGGCGTAATGGCTCAATATCTTCCCCGCGCGCTTTCGCCTGGCCAATGGATTTCGATCGAGAGTTACGCTCTGCCTGCAGATTTTCAGTTTGTACCTGCAGTACTTTACGACGCTCTTCAAGAGCGCGCAGCTTATCTACATCCAGCTTAAAGCCCCGGCGTGCCAGTTTTTCAGCGACTGCGTCTGGCTCATTACGCAGCAGATTGGGATCGAGCATGCTTATCCTGTGCTTATCGAATTAAAATAGGAAATGTGACCACAGCCTGCGGTCACAAGGATACAATTGCCAACATTACCGCAACGATTGAACTAACGGTAGCGTTTTATAGGGCTATTTTGATCCTGTCCGGCGAGCCAGGTGAGCTTTTCACCAATCTTGCCTTCAAGACCTCTGTTTGTGGGATGATAATAGCGC
The DNA here is from genome assembly GCF_052044815.1 of Enterobacter sp. 22499. Lineage (NCBI taxonomy): Bacteria > Pseudomonadati > Pseudomonadota > Gammaproteobacteria > Enterobacterales > Enterobacteriaceae > Enterobacter > Enterobacter sp. 22499. The sequence goes on from NZ_JBQENR010000001.1 coordinate 944,991, forward strand.
GTTTGTGCCATCTCCTGCGGGAAATATTCCTCCCCGGCGGCGTAGGCGTTAGGCTCATCATGGGCGTAGCGATACTCCTGCCCGTAACCCATCTCTTTCATCAGTTTGGTTGGCGCATTGCGCAGATGAACCGGCACATCGTAGTCCGGGCGCTCGCGCGCATCCGACATCGCCGCTTTGAACGCGGTATAGACCGCATTGCTTTTCGGCGCGCAGGCCAGATAGACAATTGCCTGCGCAATGGCGCGTTCGCCTTCCGCCGGGCCTACGCGGGTGAAGCAGTCCCAGGCTGAAAGCGCAACCTGCATGGCGCGCGGGTCAGCATTGCCAACATCTTCTGACGCAATCGCCAGACAGCGGCGCGCAACGTATAGCGGATCGCCACCTGCGGTAATGATACGTGCGTACCAGTAGAGCGCCGCATCCGGCGCGCTGCCGCGCACCGACTTATGCAGCGCCGAGATCAGGTCGTAGAAACGGTCGCCTTTATTATCGAAACGCGCGCTGCGCTCGCCGGCAATTTCCGTGAGCAGTTCAGGCTTCAATACGCGCTTGCCCGCATCGTCCACTTCGGCCATATCGGCCATCATTTCGAGCGTGTTCAGCGCGCGGCGCGCATCGCCGTTGACCAGCTCCGCAATCGCACGTCGCGTGTCGTCAGGCAGAACGATATCCTGCCCACCGTAACCCCGCGCTTTGTCGTCCATTGCCTGGGTCAGAACCTTTTCGATATCTTCCGTGGTCAGGGATTTAAGCAGGTAGACGCGGGCGCGGGACAGCAGCGCCGAGTTGAGTTCAAACGACGGGTTTTCGGTGGTCGCACCAATGAAGAAGATCGTCCCGTCCTCAATATGCGGCAGGAAAGCATCCTGCTGGCTCTTGTTGAAGCGGTGGACTTCATCGACAAAGAGAATGGTGCGGCGTCCGGCATTGCGGTTCTGACGCGCGCGCTCGATCGCCTCGCGGATCTCCTTCACGCCAGACGTTACCGCCGAGATACGCTCAACGTCCGCGTTGGCATAGCGGGCGATCACTTCAGCGAGCGTGGTTTTTCCGGTGCCGGGCGGCCCCCAGAGGATCATGGAGTGCAGATGCCCCGCCTCAATAGCGCGCGGCAAGGGTTTCCCCGCAGCCAGCAGATGCTGCTGACCGATGTACTGCGCTAAATTTTCTGGCCGCATACGGGCGGCCAGAGGTTGAAACGCATTATCTGAAAAATCGAGCGACAGGTTGCTCACTCACGCCTCTTACTTATTGCGTTGGTCGTCCACCGTTACGCCCTGCGGCGGGGTAAAGGTGAATTTCGATGCGTCAACGGCGCCGTTTTGCTGAGACTTAAGCTGGTAGCTGCTGCGCTGATCGTCCTGCTCAACCGCGCCGAACTGATTAATGGTACCGTTGGTGCTTACGTTGATGGTGAACTGCTTCAGATTGCCGTTGCTGCCTTTCGGCGTCAGGACAAACTCATCACCGTTCTGTTTAATGTTGTACTGCTGCCAGTCGCTGGTCTGGTTGCGGGCGATCAGCATAAACGGCGTATTGCTGGTCGCGTCTTTCAGCCAGGTCGCAGTGGCCTGCTCAACAAACGGGTTGAAGAACCACAGGGTTTTACCGTCAGAAACCAGGATGCTCTCATCCGGCTGGGTCATATGCCAGTTAAACAGATTGGGGCGTTTCACCCACAAATCACCCTGTCCTTCCTGCACCGCGTTGCCGCTGCCGTCCGTCACTTTTTGCGTGAAGCTGGCGTGGAAGCTGCTTACTTTATCCAGTCGGCTTTTAAGGTCGCTGGCTGCATCAGCCCAGACGCTGCTGGCTACAAAACTGGTGAGTAATGCACAGGCGATGGCGATTTTTTTCATTGTTATTCCTTAAAATACGTCTTCCCGAAATGGGGTTTCCGTTTCTATTCTGGACCTGCCCGAAGGCAGGCGACAGAAGAATATGCTTAATTTTTGCTGATTTACCCTTCTTTGCAATCGCTGAAGGTTAATCAAACGGCGGCGGAGCCAGCACCTCACGGTTACCGTTGTGCCCCTGCTCGCTCACAATGCCCTGCGCTTCCATCTGCTCGATGATGCGCGCCGCGCGGTTATAGCCGATGCGGAACTGACGCTGCACGCCAGAGATGGACGCTTTGCGTTTTTCAGTAACGAAATTAACCGCCTGGTCGAATAACGGATCCAGCTCTTCGCCGCCGTCAAAGCCACCACCGCCGCCTTCGCTTTCGCTGTCGGAGGTAATGCCGTCAACGTACTGCGGACGTCCGCGCGCCTTCCAGTCCTGCACCACGGCGTGTACTTCCTGGTCGCGAACAAACGCGCCGTGTACGCGCACCGGAGAGGTGGAGTTCGGGCCGGAGTACAGCATGTCACCCATTCCCAGCAGCGACTCAGCGCCGCCCTGGTCAAGAATGGTACGGGAGTCGATTTTGCTCGAAACGGTAAACGCAATACGGGTCGGAATGTTCGCCTTAATCAGACCGGTGATAACGTCCACGGACGGACGCTGGGTCGCCAGCACCAGGTGAATACCTGCCGCACGCGCTTTCTGTGCCAGACGCGCGATCAGCTCTTCCACTTTCTTCCCGACGGTCATCATCAGGTCGGCGAATTCATCCACCAGCACGACGATATAAGGCAGTTTCTCCAGCACAGGATGCTGGGCATCCATGCTGTCACCCGGCTTCCAGTATGGGTCCGGAATCGGACGACCCATGCGCGCCGCCTCGGCGATCTTCTCGTTATAACCGGCCAGGTTACGCACGCCCAGCGCAGACATCAGCTTGTAGCGACGCTCCATTTCATTGACGCTCCAGCGCAGGGCGTTGGCGGCGTCCTTCATGTCGGTGACCACTTCCGTCAGCAGGTGCGGAATGCCTTCGTAGACCGACAGTTCGAGCATTTTCGGGTCGATCATGATGAAACGCACGTCTTCAGGCTGCGCTTTGTAGAGCATGCTCAGGATCATGGCGTTCACGCCGACTGATTTACCGGAACCGGTGGTACCCGCTACCAGCAGGTGAGGCATTTTCGCGAGGTCTGCCACCACCGGGTCGCCGGCGATATCTTTACCCAACACCACGGTCAGCGGAGATGGGTTATCGCGGAACTTGGTGTTATCCAGCACTTCACGCAGGTAAACGGTCTGACGTTTCTTGTTCGGCAGCTCAAGGCCAACGTACGGTTTACCCGGAATCACTTCCACCACACGTACCGCCACGGTCGACAGAGAACGCGCCAGGTCGCGGGAGAGGTTAGAAATACGCGCGGCTTTGACGCCCGGCGCCAGGTTCAGTTCGAAGCGGGTGATCACAGGACCGGGTGAGTAGTTCACCACATCCGCCTTGATGCGGAAGTCTGCCAGACGGGCTTCCACCAGACGGGCCATCTGCTCCAGGGCAAACGTATCAACCGGCTCGACTTCAGCCGGTGGCGGCGTCAACAAATCCAGCGAAGGCAGCGGCGTGCTCGGACGCTGCAGCGGACGGCTATCACCGTTACGCATCAGCAGTGGGTGAATCAGGCTCTCCTGCGGCTGCGGTGCTGGCTGCTGGTACTGCGGCGGCTGCTGTTGTGGCTGCTGCGGTTGCGCATACGGCTGCTGAACAGGTTGCTGCGGCTGCACGTAAGTCTGTGCCTGCGGCGCTGGCGGCTGACGCACAGGCTCAGCTTCAGGCATCACGCTTGGGGTGAACAGAGGCTCGCTCGGGCCATCATCCACCAGATCTTTCATCGGCGAAAACTCGAAATCCGATAATGAGAACGGGTTCGCACCAGCTGGCTGTTCACCTGAGTAACGCTGCTGCTGGGTTGCCGCAAACTGACGCGCTAATTCGGCTTCAGCCGCGTCATCTTCGTCTTCCAGCATCGGTTCATCATGCTGATAGTCTTCACCGTAGCGCTGATTCTGCTGCGCGGCGAACTGGCGCGCCAGCTCGTCCTGCTGCATTTCATCAGCATCATCTTCGTAGTCCGTCCCACGCGCTTTCTCTTCGGCCATCCGCTGGGAAGGCAGCTTGATCCCATAGGAGGCAAGCTCACGACGGGTTGGAACGCGGACGCGGTTAGGGCGAGGCAGTTGCGGACCAATTCCCTCTTTCACCTGCGGACGCGGCGCACCGCCCGTTGCCAGGCTAAAAACAGGTGCCGCCGCCGCTGCGGCTGCGGTAGCCTGCTTCACGCTTTCCGCTACGGGGGCAACAGCAGGCGTCGGGTCGACCGGTTGAACCGAAACCGACGGGGCTTTTGGCGCAGGTTCCTGCACCGGTTCAGGCACAGGCTGATACCATGCCGCCAGCTGTTCGCGCTCACGAGCACGGCGTTCTTCAACTTCTTCAAAATAGTACATTGGCGGACGAGACGGTTTCACCTCTTCCACCACCTCAGGTTCAGGCTGAGGCTCGACATAAGGCTGCACAGGTTCAACCGGTTCAGGCACGTACTCCTGATAAGGCTGGGCCACAGGCTGCTCATAGTGCGGCTGTTCATACTCAGGTTGCGGCGGCTGATAAGGCTGCTGCCACTGCTCCTGCTGCACGGGGATATAGCTCTCTGGTTCCGGCGCGATAACAGGCTCCGGCGTGTGGACACCCGGCGCGGTCTGCCAGGCAACCTGAGGCTGCTGAATAGCGGATTCCGGAGGCGGAACCGGCGCGGATGGCATCACGGCTTCGACAGGCGCGGCATACGCCTGTGATGCTGTCGTTGCGGCTGCGGCCGCGGCAACCGGCGCGGTAACGGTATGGCCGTTAAGCAGCGGATCGTATTCATCGAAATCACCCGGCATCGCCCGGTTGCCGGAGAAAAGCACATCATCAGGATCGACTGTACTACCCGCTGCGCGGTACTCCACCTGCTCGTCTTCATCCATACGCTTACCGGAGAAGAGCGCCGCGTCGGTTTTACGTCCAAGCGGGTTGGCAAATTTTTCAGCAACGCGCTGGCGACGCGCCAGGGCACCGCGCAGAATACGAGCACGACGAGATTCACGACGTTGCACCGGCGCATCGTCTTCCTCTTCGTACTCATCTTCATATTCTTCTTCATCGACCCACGTGTCGTCGCGGCGGGTACGGTTGCTCGCAAAGGTCAGGATCGTCAGAATAAAGCTGCCGATCTTCTCGGCAATGCTCACCCATGACCAGCCGGTAAACAGCGTCAGCCCGGCCGCCCAGATGCAGAGCAGCGCCAGCGTGCCGCCGCTGCTGTGCAGCATCGGCTGTAGCGCAGAGCTCAGCAGGCTGCCAATCACCCCACCGGAGGCGAAGTACCAGATATCATCGGCATTAATCGCCGCCAGCCCGCAGGAGGTGAGGATCAGCGCCAGGGCGCCAATCAGGCGCAGGGAAACTGCAAAATAGTCGATGTAATCATCGTTCTGACGATGACGCCATGCAAACCAGCATCCGCCAATGATTATGACGGGAATGGTGTAGGCCATCACACCGAAAATGAAAAAGAGCGTGTCCGCAAGCCAGGCTCCGGGTACGCCGCCTAAATTATGGATAGGCTCATGCCACGCGGTTTGCGACCAGCTGGGATCGGAGGGATTGAAACTGAGTAAGGCTGCCATCAGCCAGACGGCAAAAAGGGCAATAACGATCAGCAAAGCCTCGAGGAGACGACGTCCGCTGCTTAGCTTCGATAGTGTGACTTCTTTGTCTTCAGTGTATTCCTGGCTCAAGAAAGGCTCTCCAGGTATCAGGCATATCCTGCCTGTTTGCTAAAACGGACAACAGCGCCGGGGCTCCCCGGCACTGTTGCTGTATGGATTAACAGGAGTGTAATCAAACTACGCTGATTTTGCACCTGTTCCGTGTTAGCGCGTCTTAATAACCAGACGATTGCTCTGTTTGACCTCTTCCATCACCACATAGGTACGGGTGTCGTTCACGCCTGGCAGACGCAGCAGGGTTTCCCCCAGCAGCTTACGGTAGGCGGACATATCAGGCACACGGGTTTTCAACAGGTAGTCGAAATCACCGGACACCAGATGACACTCTTGAATTTCTTCAAGTTTTTGTACAGCGGCGTTAAATTGCTCAAACACATCCGGCGCACCACGATTCAGAGTAATCTCAACAAATACCAGAAGTGAGGCATCCAGATAATGCGGGTTCAGCAGAGCCGTATAGCCCTGAATAAAACCCTGTCTTTCCAGTCGGCGCACACGCTCAAGGCACGGCGTCGGGGAAAGTCCCACACGTTTTGAAAGCTCGACGTTGGAAATACGCCCATCCTTTTGCAATTCATTAAGAATGTTACGATCGATACGGTCGAGATCTTTGCCAGGGCGCTTCTTGCTATCTACCATTATTATTGTCTCTCTGTATTCCTTCCCTACTCCTGCCTGGACCCTGTGCACATCACTGTTCAGAGCCTGTACCCGTTAGTCATCACATCGCCTGGTTATGTATTAGACGCGATGCGGATTCGGGTTCTGTTGGTAAGAAGACCGCTGCCCGAAGGCTGTCACCGACATCACGTATGGCGTCTGTCCACGCCATGCGTAGATTTCACTGACACGGTAAAAATGGCATTTACGTGCATGCCTATGCGGCATACGGTTAACGCGTTTTTTTTTCTTCCTTGAATGTTTTCGCAAATGCGCAGGGGATTGTCAAAGCAAAACATCGTTTTTTAGTACAAGATGCCGGATATTCATTACGGGGGGGTATTAATCCTCATTTTACTGCTTTATAAACGAGCGGTTTTCAGTAGAAAACGTGACGTAACGGCACTGGATTCATCGGGCGCAGCTATTACATATATCGAAAGCAAAATCCCAGTGCTCTTTTTTTACGGCAACAAATTCCCTACAATCCAGCCCATTGCCTGCCAACAACAATGGGGATCTCATGGGCACGACCAAACACAGTAAGTTGTTAATCCTTGGTTCTGGACCTGCGGGATATACCGCGGCGGTCTATGCTGCACGCGCAAACCTGCAGCCGGTACTGATCACCGGCATGGAAAAAGGCGGTCAGTTGACCACCACCACGGAAGTGGAAAACTGGCCGGGCGACCCGGACGATCTGACCGGGCCGCTGCTGATGGAACGCATGCACGAGCATGCCGCCAAATTCGAAACCGAAATCCTTTTCGACCACATTAATAAAGTGGATTTGCAGAACCGTCCGTTCCGCCTGACGGGTGACAGCGGTGAATACACCTGCGATGCGCTAATCATTGCCACCGGCGCCTCTGCCCGTTATCTCGGCCTGCCGTCTGAAGAAGCGTTCAAAGGCCGCGGCGTCTCTGCCTGTGCGACCTGCGACGGTTTCTTTTACCGTAACCAGAAAGTCGCGGTTATCGGCGGCGGTAATACCGCGGTGGAAGAAGCGCTGTACCTGGCGAACATCGCCTCTGAAGTGCATCTGATCCACCGTCGTGACACCTTCCGCGCCGAGAAGATCCTCATTAAGCGCCTGATGGATAAAGTGGCGAGTGGCAACATCGTGCTGCACACCAACCGTACCCTGGAAGAAGTCACGGGCGATCAGATGGGCGTTGCGGGTCTGCGCATTCGTGATACCCAGAACACCGATAACGTCGAAACGCTGGAAGTAGCGGGCCTGTTTGTGGCAATCGGCCACAGCCCGAACACCGCGATCTTCGAAGGCCAGCTGGAGCTGGAAAACGGCTATATCAAAGTGCAGTCCGGCATTCACGGTAACGCGACCCAGACCAGCATCCCGGGCGTGTTCGCTGCCGGTGACGTGATGGACCATATTTATCGTCAGGCGATCACCTCTGCGGGCACCGGCTGTATGGCCGCGCTGGACGCTGAACGCTACCTCGACGGACTGGCTGAACAAGGTAAATAATCTTTACAAGTCAGTAACAAACGTAAATAAAGGCGGCCACAGGTCGCCTTTATTTTTGCTCGCGTGTAACATGCAGATGTCTAATTTCTTATAACGTCACCTGCAAAATACGCAATGGAAAAAACCCGTCAACAAGAGTTAACACGCTGGCTGAAACAGCAAAGCGTTATTTCCCGCCGCTGGCTTACGATCTCCCGTCTTCTGGGGTTCGTTAGCGGTCTGTTGATTGTTGCCCAGGCATGGCTGCTGGCCCGCATTCTTAATCACATGATCATGGAGAACATTCCCCGCGAAGCGCTCCTGCTGCCCTTTATTGTTCTGATCCTGGTTTTTGTCCTGCGCGCCTGGGTGGTGTGGCTGCGTGAACGTGTCGGTTTCCACGCCGGACAGCATATCCGCTACGAGATCCGTCGTCAGGTGCTCGACCGCCTGCAGGAAGCCGGGCCCGCGTGGATCCAGGGTAAACCGGCCGGAAGCTGGGCGACGCTGATCCTTGAGCAGATCGACGATATGCACGATTACTACGCGCGCTATCTTCCGCAGATGGCGCTGGCGGTTTTTGTGCCGCTGTTGATTGTTATTGCCATCTTCCCGGTTAACTGGGTGGCGGCGCTGATCCTGCTGGGGACCGCCCCGCTGATCCCGCTGTTTATGGCGATGGTCGGCATGGGTGCGGCTGATGCCAACCGCCGCAACTTCCTGGCGCTGGGCCGGCTGAGCGGACATTTCCTCGATCGTCTGCGCGGGATGGAAACCCTGCGTATTTTTGGTCGCGGTGAAGCGGAAACCGAGAACATTCGCCTGGCATCACAGGACTTCCGCCAGCGCACGATGGAAGTGTTACGCCTGGCGTTCCTCTCGTCCGGCGTGCTGGAATTCTTTACCTCGCTGTCGATTGCCCTCGTGGCGGTTTATTTCGGTTTCTCCTATCTCGGCGCGCTGGATTTCGGCCACTACGGCACGGCGGTGACCCTCTCTGCCGGTTTCCTCGCGCTCATCCTGGCTCCGGAGTTTTTCCAGCCGCTTCGCGACCTGGGGACCTTCTATCATGCCAAAGCGCAGGCCGTTGGCGCGGCCGACAGCCTGAAAACCTTCCTGGAGACGCCGCTGGCGCACCCGGAGCGCGGTGACGTGGCGCTGAACGCTAAAGAGCCGGTAACCGTCGAAGCGAGCGATTTCTGCATTCTCTCACCGGAAGGAAAAGTGCTGGCTGGCCCGCTGAACTTTAGCCTGCCCGCCGGAAAACGCGTGGTGCTGGTCGGCACCAGCGGTTCAGGGAAGAGTTCTCTGCTGAATGCGTTATCCGGTTTTATGGCCTACACCGGTTCGCTGCGGATAAACAAAACTGAACTGCGTAATCTCGATCCCGACGCCTGGCGTAAGCAGCTCAGTTGGGTCGGACAAAACCCTCAGCTACCTGCTTCCACGCTGCGCGAAAACGTGCTCCTGGCACGCCCGGATGCTCGTGAAGATGAACTGCAGTCCGTTCTCGATCGCGCGTGGGTCAGTGAATTTCTGCCGCTGCTCCCGCAGGGTGTCGATACCGTGGTAGGCGATCAGTCTGCCGGGCTGTCTGTCGGCCAGGCACAGCGCGTGGCCGTCGCCCGTGCGCTGCTGAACCCGTGCCAGCTGATGCTGCTGGATGAGCCTGCTGCCAGCCTGGATTCACACAGTGAACAGCGCGTCATGGCGGCCCTGAGCGCCGCTTCCCTGCAGCAAACCACCCTGATGGTTACCCATCAGCTGGAAGGCATTGCTGACTGGGATGAGATCTGGGTGATGGAAAACGGTCATATTGTTGAGCAAGGCAATTACGCCGCTCTTGTTGCCGCGCAGGGGCCGTTCGCCGCCCTGCTGGCGAACCGTCAGGAGGACATCTGATGCGTGCTCTGCTGCCTTATCTTGCGCTCTATAAACGCCACAAGTGGATGCTGACGCTGGGGATCGTGCTGGCGATTGTAACGCTGCTCGCCAGCATCGGCCTGCTCACGCTTTCCGGCTGGTTCCTGTCGGCCTCCGCCGTAGCCGGGTTCGCCGGATTATACAGCTTCAACTATATGCTGCCGGCGGCAGGCGTGCGGGGTACCGCCATTACCCGTACTGCCGGACGCTATTTCGAGCGGCTGGTCAGCCACGACGCGACGTTCCGCGTCCTGCAGCACCTGCGCATTTACACCTTCAGCAAACTGCTTCCCCTCTCCCCTGCCGGGCTGGCGCGTTTTCGCCAGGGCGAATTACTGAACCGTGTCGTTGCGGATGTCGACACGCTGGACCACCTTTACCTGCGGGTGATCTCCCCGATAGTGGGCGCGTTTGTGGTGATTGTGGTAGTTACGCTGGGGCTGTCCGTTCTGGATGTTCCCGTTGCGCTGACGCTGGGCGGGATCATGCTGCTGACGCTTATCATTCTGCCGCCGCTGTTTTATCGCGCCGGGAAATCCACCGGGGAAAACCTGACGCGGCTGCGCGGGGATTACCGCCAGCAGCTGACCTCCTGGCTTCAGGGCCAGGCGGAGCTGACCATTTTTGGTGCCAGCAAGCGCTACCGTGCCCGAATGGAAAGTACGGAGCTGAACTGGCATGAAGCCCAGCGCCGCCAGTCGGAACTGACGGCCTTCTCGCAGGCGCTGATGGTGTTAATCGGCGGCGTGGCGGTGATCGCCATGCTGTGGCTGGCATCCGGCGGGATTGGCGGTAATACCCAGCCAGGCCCTCTTATTGCCCTCTTTGTTTTCTGCGCGCTGGCCGCATTTGAGGCACTGGCCCCTGTGACGGGCGCTTTCCAGCATCTTGGACAGGTGATCGCCTCTGCCCTGCGCATCACCCAGATTGCCGAACAGGAGCCTGAAGTCACGTTCAGTGCCGGGCAAACCACCGTGCCTGAGCAGGTGGCACTGACGCTTGATAACGTGACCTTCGCCTATGACAAACAGGCGCAGAACGCGCTGGAGGGTATCAACCTTTCCGTTAATGCAGGACAGCGGATTGCGCTCCTCGGCCGAACCGGCTGCGGTAAGTCGACGTTGCTACAGCTGCTGACGCGCGCGTGGGATCCACAGCACGGTCAGATTCGTTTTAATAACACGTTGCTGACTGATTTCAGCGAGCAGGCCCTGCGCAAGACCGTGAGCGTTGTTCCACAGCGCGTGCATCTGTTTAGCGCCACCCTGCGCGATAACCTGCTGCTGGCCGCGCCAGAGGCTTCGGACGATGATCTTCGCGCCGTACTGGAGCAGGTCGGACTGCAAAAGCTGCTTGAGGACGAAGGACTGAACAGCTGGCTGGGAGAAGGCGGTCGTCAGCTTTCCGGCGGAGAGCTGCGCCGTCTGGCCATTGCGCGTGCGCTGCTGCATGATGCACCTCTGATGCTGCTCGACGAACCTACAGAAGGGCTTGATGCGACAACCGAGAGTCAAATCCTTGATTTACTGGCAAACGTTATGGCAGGAAAAACCGTCCTGATGGTGACGCACCGCCTGCGCGGGCTGGCAAGTTTTGATCGGATAATTGTGATGGACAACGGACACATTATTGAGCAAGGTAGTCACGCAGAGCTGTTGGCGAAACAGGGTCGCTACTACCAGTTCAAACAGCGTCTGTAGACTATATTTGTAGCGTCCTCACTCGCGTACTGGAGTTTTGCTGTCATGCGCCTGGTCCAGCTTTCTCGTCATAACATCGCGTTTCCTTCGCCGGAGGGAGCGCTGCGTGAGCCCAACGGGCTGCTGGCCCTTGGCGGTGACCTTAGCCCTGCGCGGCTATTAATGGCCTACCAGCGCGGCATCTTCCCGTGGTTTTCTCCCGGCGACCCGATTTTATGGTGGTCTCCCGACCCGCGCGCCGTGCTGTGGCCAGCGCAGTTCCATCTGAGCCGCAGCATGAAGCGTTTCCATGCAAAATCCCCGTATCGCGTCACGCTGAATCACGCCTTTGGGCAGGTGATAGAAGGCTGTGCCGAAGATCGCCATGAAGGGACGTGGATCACCCGCGATATCGTCAACGCCTACCACCAGCTCCATGAGCTTGGCTACGCCCACTCCATTGAGGTTTGGGAAAAGGGGGAACTGGTTGGCGGCATGTACGGCGTGGCGCAAGGGACGCTGTTTTGCGGCGAATCGATGTTCTCCCGTGCGGTTAACGCCTCGAAAACCGCGCTGCTGGTCTTCTGCGAGGCCTTTGCCCAGCGCGGCGGACGCCTGATCGATTGTCAGGTGCTCAACGAGCACACGGCCTCTCTCGGTGCAGTTGACATCCCGCGACGACAGTATATTGAGCATCTTGACGCCTGCCGTCAGGAGAAGCTCCCGCGCGACTTCTGGATCCCCAGAACGCTCTTTATGCCCAATGCTTAAATGTTTTCCGCATATTTTTTGTGAGGGTGTTATAATTATGCCGCAGAGTAGCTTCTGCCTGTTGCCCCGCCGCCGTTTGGGACCCTCGCTTCAGATAACGTCCTGACGTTTATCCTGTTGTCTCCCCTTTACGAATGCGCTTCCTGTTCGGTTGTACCGTGACGCTTGGGCAATGCGCCGAAACTGTTTTGCTGCGTTTTAATCGCGCAATTCTTTACTTAATTGATGAATTTCGGCATTATCTTGCCGGTTCAAAACTTGGTAGTGATACCCCAGAGGATTAGATGGCCAAAGAAGACAATATTGAAATGCAGGGTACCGTACTTGATACGTTGCCTAATACCATGTTTCGCGTAGAGCTGGAAAACGGTCACGTGGTAACTGCGCACATCTCCGGTAAAATGCGCAAAAACTACATCCGCATTTTGACGGGCGACAAAGTGACTGTTGAACTGACCCCGTACGACCTGAGCAAAGGCCGCATTGTCTTCCGTAGTCGCTAATTTTTTCGCCTGTAATGGCAGATGAATATATAAAAGGTCGGGTTAATCCCGGCCTTTTTTATTTATGGCGTTAGTGTTGCTGCGTCGGAAGATGTATTGTCATCCATGGTTGTACAGGAGCGATTAAATCCCCCGCCATAGAATGAGCCATGTCATGGAGTAATCCCGTCAGGTGCGGCAGCATATCACGGTCCAAATGCGACACCAGCAGCACATGATTCAACGCCCGGCAGTAGTCACATTTCGTTTCTGTATCTTCAAGCAACCACTCTTTTTGTCGCGGTTGTTCCGCTTCTTCCTCAAATTCCACCACCTGAAAATCACGCATTGATTCTGTGAGGCCGGATTTCACCTCTTCCAGGTAGGCTCCGAGACAACGGCAAACGGGCTGCGTTTGCGGAAGTGATTTGCAATCCAGCAGGATTTCGGTGAGCAGTTGGCAGCGCTCTGCAAGGGTTGGGAGATCGGGGTTGAGGGAGAGTTCGGTGTAGAGTTGGGCGAAGCTATTAATATTAGTCATATGTGATCCTTTATGCACGCAAGATTATCTGTGCACACACTTTCAGGACGCCAATCCCGGCACCTAATTTTTGCAGGTGCGCCGCCATTTTATGACTGTGGATTTATCCAGCAACCAACGTCGAACAAAACTGGAAAGCGCCTCGCAAAATTTCGCTGCGGCCTGTTCCCCTCTCCCTAAAGGGGCGAGGGAACTGTTCAGTGCATACACTATTTTGTGTGAAACCCTCAGCCACAGCGAAAGGAAAAAGGCAGGCATAAAAAAACCGGGCTATTGCCCGGTTTTTAAGACCTACCTTACAACTCAGTGAGCCGCTTCCGGCTTGTGCTTCGCCGCACTCTGGAAATCGTACGTCAGTTCATTCTTCGCCTGGTCCAGCGCCACGGTCACCTGGCCGCCGTCCACCAGCGAGCCAAACAGCAGCTCGTTCGCCAGCGGTTTCTTCAGGTTGTCCTGAATCACGCGCGCCATCGGACGGGCCCCCATCGCGCGGTCGTAGCCTTTCTGAGCCAGCCAGTTGCGGGCCTCCTGGCTCACTTCCAGCGAGACGCCTTTCTGATCCAGCTGAACCTGCAGCTCGACGATGAACTTATCCACCACCTGATGGATCACCTCGGTAGACAGGTGATCGAACCAGATAATGTTGTCCAGACGGTTACGGAACTCCGGCGTGAAGATCTTCTTGATCTCCTCCATCGCATCGGTGCTGTTATCCTGGTGGATCAGGCCGATGGATTTGCGCTCGGTTTCACGTACCCCGGCGTTAGTGGTCATCACCAGCACCACGTTGCGGAAGTCCGCCTTGCGCCCGTTGTTATCGGTCAGCGTCCCGTTGTCCATCACCTGCAACAGGATGTTGAACACGTCCGGGTGCGCTTTCTCAATTTCATCGAGCAGCAGGACCGCGTGCGGATGCTTGATCACCGCGTCAGTGAGCAGGCCGCCCTGGTCAAAGCCCACGTAGCCCGGAGGTGCACCAATCAAACGGCTGACGGTGTGACGCTCCATATACTCGGACATATCAAAGCGCAGCAGCTCAATGCCCAACGCTTTGGAGAGCTGAACCGTCACCTCGGTTTTCCCCACGCCGGTCGGGCCGGCAAACAGGAAGGAACCAACGGGCTTGTGGTCATGCCCCAGTCCGGCACGGGCCATCTTGATCGCTTCGGTTAAGGCCTCAATGGCTTTATCCTGACCAAAGACCAGCATTTTCAGGCGATTGCCGAGGGTGCGCAGCGTATCGCGATCGCTCTGAGAAACGCTCTTCTCAGGAATACGCGCGATGCGGGCGACCACGGACTCGATATCCGCCACGTTAACGGTTTTCTTACGCTTGCTGGCCGGCATCAGGCGCGCACGCGCCCCGGCCTCATCAATCACGTCAATCGCCTTATCCGGCAGGTGACGGTCGTTGATGTATTTCACCGCCAGCTCCACCGCCGCACGCACCGCTTTCGCGGTGTAACGCACGTCGTGGTGCGCTTCGTACTTGGTTTTCAGGCCGTTGATGATCTGCACCGTTTCGTCAACCGACGGCTCGGTGACGTCGATTTTCTGGAAACGACGCGCCAGCGCGCGATCTTTCTCAAAAATGTTGCTGAACTCCTGGTACGTCGTGGAGCCCATCACGCGGATCTTGCCGCTTGAAAGCAGCGGTTTGATCAGGTTTGCCGCATCCACCTGGCCACCGGAAGCCGCACCTGCGCCGATGATGGTGTGGATCTCATCGATAAACAGGATGCTGTTGGTGTCCTGCTCCAGCTGTTTTAACAGCGCCTTGAAGCGTTTTTCAAAATCACCGCGGTATTTAGTGCCCGCCAGCAGCGAGCCAATATCCAGCGAGTAGATGGTGCAGTCGGCAATCACTTCCGGCACGTCGCCCTGCACAATGCGCCAGGCAAGCCCTTCGGCAATCGCCGTTTTACCCACGCCTGACTCGCCCACCAGCAGCGGGTTGTTCTTGCGGCGACGGCACAGCACCTGGATCGCACGCTCCAGCTCTTTATCGCGGCCAATCAGCGGGTCGATGCCGCCAACGCGAGCAAGCTGATTAAGGTTGGTGGTGAAGTTTTCCATACGATCCTCCCCGCCTGCTTGCTCTTCATTGTTATTGACCTGATTGCTGGAATCCGATGCCTGGTTAGGCTCGTCTTTGCGCGTTCCGTGAGAAATAAAGTTAACCACGTCAAGGCGGCTGACTTCGTGTTTGCGCAGCAGGTAGGCAGCCTGTGACTCCTGCTCGCTGAAGATGGCGACTAAGACGTTTGCGCCAGTCACTTCACTACGTCCGGAAGACTGGACGTGGAAAACCGCGCGCTGCAACACGCGCTGGAAGCTGAGCGTCGGCTGCGTGTCGCGCTCTTCTTCACTGGCTGGCAGCACCGGTGTGGTTTGTTCGATGAAGGCTTCGAGTTCCTGACGTAGCGCCACCAGATCCACGGAGCAGGCTTCCAGCGCTTCGCGGGCAGATGGGTTGCTAAGCAGTGCGAGCAGTAAATGCTCGACGGTCATAAACTCATGTCGGTGCTCACGCGCTCTGGCGAAAGCCATGTTTAAACTGAGTTCCAGTTCTTGATTGAGCATAGGCACCTCCCCCAATTTTATGCCTTATCAGGCCTTTTCCAGCGTACACAGCAACGGATGCTCGTTCTCCCTCGCATAGTCGTTCACCATCGCCACTTTGGTTTCCGCCACCTCGGCGGTAAAAATGCCGCAGATAGCTTTGCCACGATAATGAACGGTAAGCATCAGTTGCGTTGCACGTTCTACATCATAAGAAAAGAACTTTTGTAGCACGTCAATAACAAATTCCATCGGCGTGTAATCATCGTTCATTAACATAACTTTATACATAGATGGCGGTTTTAGCGCGTCGCGCACTTTATCTTCCGCCAGCTGGTCAAAATCCAGCCAGTCGTTGGTCTTACCCATTTTGCATAACCACTTTGAATCTACCTCAGATGTTAGATAACAATCATCTATTACTGTCATCCGCGATGTCTGTCACAAACTGTTGCAATAGCGTTAACTGCTTCAAACTTTGGTTGATTATTGTCCCAACTCCAGCGCCAAACGCTTGACGACGTCTTTCGTTTATCTAAATTGTACAAGCGTGAGATGGCGAGGTTTTGAACAGCCCCCACTCCACCACCGGTTCATTCCATCTTAATTTATAAGATTTACGAAGGATGTCGAAGCATGGAAATGGGTACTGTTAAGTGGTTCAACAACGCCAAGGGGTTTGGCTTCATCTGCCCCGAAGGCGGCGGCGAAGATATCTTCGCTCACTATTCCACCATTCAGATGGATGGTTACAGGACGCTCAAAGCCGGGCAGTCCGTCCGGTTCGATGTACACCAGGGACCAAAAGGCAATCATGCAAGCCTAATCGTACCCGTTGAAGCAGAAACGGTTGCATAGCTCTCTGTTTTATTGTGTACATCACGCAGTCAAAATGCCAGCCCGATCGGCTGGCATTTTTATTTTCGGGTTATTCCCGAGCCAGCGCGTCCACCGGATCCAGCCGCGCCGCGTTGCGCGCAGGCAGCCAGCCAAACAAAATCCCGGTAAAGGTGGAACACAAAAACGCGGTGAGTATCGCCATCGGCGAGAAGCCAATCTCCCAGCCGGGTAAAAAGAGCTGGAGCGCAAAGGCAATCATCATCGAGAGCGCAATGCCCATCGCGCCGCCCACCAGGCATACCAGCACCGCTTCAATTAAAAACTGCTGAAGCACGTCGCTGGCCCTGGCCCCAACCGCCATGCGGATGCCAATCTCCCGGGTGCGTTCAGTTACCGACACCAGCATGATATTCATCACCCCGATACCGCCAACGACCAGCGAGATCACCGCCACCAGCGTCAGGAACAGCTGAAGAGTACGTGTGGTCTTTTCCGCCGTTTTCAAGAGGCCGTCCATATTCCAGGTGAAGAAATCCTTCTTCCCGTGGCGCAACGTTAACAGCCGTTCCAGCTGCTGTTCCGCCAGCGCGCTGTCATAGCCCTCCTTCACGCGCACGGTGATGGAGTTAAGCCACGACTGGCCCATAATCCGCCCGGAGATGGTGGTATACGGCAGCCAGACGCGCAGGATCTTGCTGCTGCCGAACATCGACTGCTTCTCTTCCGCCACGCCAATGACCGTGGCAGGCATGTTGCCGACGAGGATCACTTCGCCCACCACGTTCGCTTTATTGGGGAAAAGCTGCCTGCGCGAGTTGGCGTCCAGCACCACCACCTGCGCCCTCCCCGCCAGTTGTTCGGCGTTGAAGGTGGCGCCTTCGCTGAAGGTCATGCCGTAGACGTTGAAGTAGTCGCCGCTCACGCCGTTGGCGCTGGCCGCCACGTCGATGTTGCCGTAGCGCAGACGGAGGTTTTGCGAGACCGCAGGCGTGGCGGAGTTCACCCACGGTTGCTTCTGAATCGCCGCCAGATCGTCATACTTGAGCGCCTGCTGATACTGCGGCTCGTCGTCGCCGAAGTCTTTGCCGGGATAAACGTCAATGGTGTTGGTCCCGATGGCGCGGATATCCGCCAGCACCAGTTGCTTGGCCGCGTCGCCCACCACCACAATCGACACCACCGAGGCAATACCGATAATGATGCCGAGCATGGTCAGCAGGGTGCGCATTTTGTTGGCCGCCATCGCCAGCCAGGCCATGGTCAGCGCTTCACGAAAGCCGCTGGAGAACTGCGCCCAGCCGGTTGACGCAGGCAGCGCTTCCTTCGGTGCCGCCGCGCGGGACTCACGCGGCGGCGGGTTGCTCACCAGCTCGCCGTCGTGGATCTCTATAATGCGTTCGGCCTGCTTTGCCACCTGCGGATCGTGGGTCACGATAATCACCGTGTGGCCCTGATCGCGCAGCTGGTGCAGGATCGCCATCACCTCTTCGCCGGAGTGGCTGTCGAGCGCCCCGGTCGGTTCATCCGCGAGGATCACCTGCCCGCCGTTCATCAGGGCGCGGGCAATACTCACGCGCTGCTGCTGGCCGCCGGACAGCTGCGACGGCTGGTACTCCACCCGCTCCGCCAGCCCCAGGCGCGTTAACAGCGCCTTCGCGCGCTCAAGGCGTTTCTTCCGCTCAACGCCCGCATACACCGCGGGAACCTCCACGTTCTGCGCCGCGCTCAGGTGAGAGAGCAAGTGGTAACGCTGGAAGATAAAGCCAAAGTGTTCCCGGCGCAGCTTCGCCAGCGCGTCGCCGTCCAGCGTGGAGATATCGGTTCCGGCCACGCGATAGGTACCGCTGGTGGGTTTATCCAGACAGCCGAGAATGTTCATCAACGTCGATTTACCGGAGCCCGACGCCCCGACAATCGCCACCATCTCGCCCGCCTCCACGCTCAGGGAGATGCCTTTCAGCACCTCCACCGGGCCGTCGCCGGACGGATAGCTGCGGCGAATGTCCTTCAGCTCAAGCAGCGCGGTCATTTAGCGGCTCCGGGCAGGCTTTCGCTGACAACAACCTCCTCGCCCTCTTCCAGCCCTTTCTCCACCACCACGTCGGTGTCGTTGCGCGCGCCAATCACCACCTCGCGCTCGCGCGTTTCACCGTTGCGCAGCACTTTCACCTTGTAGCGATTGTCCCCGGCGGATTCACCCAGCGCGGAGAGCGGAACGGTCAGCACGTTCTTCACGCCGGTCAGCTGGATGTGCACCTGCGCGGTCATGTCCAGGCGCAGCACGCCCTTCGGGTTTGGCACTTCAAAACGCGCGTAGTAGAAAATGGCGTCGTTAACCTTTTCCGGCGTCGGCAGAATGTCTTTCAGCACGCCTTCGTAGCGGGTCTGAGGATCGCCGAGTACGGTAAACCAGGCATTCTGCCCCGGCTTAAGATGGATCACGTCCGCCTCGGAGACCTGGGCCTTCACCAGCATGGTGCTCATGTCCGCCAGCGTCAGAATGTTTGGCGCCTGCTGGGCGGCAATCACCGTCTGGCCCTGCAGCGTGGTAATTTGCGTCACTTCCCCGGCCATCGGCGCGACGATTTTTGTGTAATCAAGATTGGTTTTCGCCGTATCCAGCGAGGCCTGATTACGCTTGATTTGCGCGTCGATCGTGCCAATCTGCGCCTGTTTCACCGCCAGTTCAGTCGCGGCGGTGTCTAAATCCTGTTTGGAGATAGCCTGGGTTTTCGCCAGCGCCTGCTGGCGGGTCAGCGTTACCTGCGCCAGGTTACGCTCTGCCTGCGCCTGCGCACGCTGCGCGCGCAGCTCCATCAGCGTCGCTTCCACTTCGCGGATCTGGTTCTCAGCCTGCTCGGGATCGATAACGCCAAGCAGCTGGCCTTTTTTCACCTTGTCGCCAATCTCTACCGACAGCGTTTTCAGCTGGCCGCTGACCTGAGCGCCGACGTCAACTTTGCGCAGCGCATCAAGTTTGCCCGTCGCAAGGACATTTTGCTGCAGTTCACCCGGACGAACGATCAGCGTCTGGTACTGCGGCACAGGCGCGTTAAGCACCTGCCATAACCAGAATCCACCGGCTACAATCACCAGCGCCAGCAGCAGAAACAGCGTTCTGCGTTTTCCCTTGAGGTTCATAAATATTCCAAATAAATGTTCTGGCAATAATAAACGTTGATTCTATCTAAACGACTCCTTAACGAAACCCCTGTTCTCCGAAATCACCCTAATTTGTTTACAAGACGTTGATATTTCCCCTGCTGAAATAGCGGTATTCCAAAAGACTCAGGATTTATCATGTCTTCTATCGTCGATACACCTCTTCCAAACCTGACGCAGCCGACATCCGGCTGGCAGCTCTTCAAAAATCTGGCGTTCGGCAAGATCGCGCCCGGCCTTGCATGGCAGAACCCCGCCTATCGCCGTAAGTTCATGCTGCGTTCTCTGGCGACGCCCGTGAGCACGTCTCGCCTGTTAACAAACCTCGCTAAGCAGCCGCGTCTGATGCAGATGCTGCAGGTGCAGCCCGGTCTGCCGTGTCGGCTTCATCGTCCCTGGCTGACGGTGAAGATGGATCGCCAGCACGCGCTGGAATCCCTGAACTGGCACTATCAGGCCATGAGCCGCCAGCTCCCGACCGCGCTCCTGAAGGGCTATCTTTCGACGCAGGGGACTACACTGCTGACCTTAACCGGGAAAGATGAACAGCAATTTACCGTCCGCCTGTGTGCCGATGCGTTCCTGGATAAAGAGGGAGAGGCCACCCTCACCTTCTGCGACGTTCAGAATACGGTGCTGGCGGAGCTAACCTTTACGCTCTGCCAGTTTGAAGGAAAATCGACGCTGTTCATCGGCGGTTTGCAGGGCGCGAAAGCGCATGTTCCCCATGAGCTGATCCAGAAAGCGACGAAGGCCTGCCACGGTCTGTTCCCGAAACGCCTGCTGGTTGAAGCCGCCATGACGTTCGGCGCCGCATTCCCGGTCGCGCAGATTGTTGCCGTCAGTAATGCCACCCATATTTATCGCAGCTGGCGCTACCGCAAGAAAAAAGAGGGAAAACTGCTGGCCGATTACGACGGCTTCTGGAGTTCCCTCGGTGGGGAAAAACAGGAGAGCGGCCACTTTATGCTGCCGCTTGCCATGCCGCGTAAACCCGTAGAAGAGATCGCGAGCAAAAAACGCGCCGAATACCGTCGCCGCTACGCGCTGCTGGATAGCCTGATTCAGCAGGTGAAACAGGCGACCGAACGTTAATCCGCCCTTCCGCGTGCCAGCCACAGCACGCGGGAGAACATTTTCCGCAGCAGGGTCGGAACCGCCTCTACGCCCCGCCTTCCCGCTTCCGTCGCCACTTCAATGGCTAAGTCCGGTTTCGACGAACGGTGAATAGCTTTGGCGATCACGCGCCGCATGTTCATCGGGACGTCGACCGGCACCATCGCAATGCGGTGGAATACGTCGTCAAAGCCCTGACGGTACATAAAATGCTCCATGTCCATCGCGGGCAGCATCGTTAAATGATCCCGTTCTTCTTCCCGCTCGTTGTTCAGCAGGCTGCGCACGGTTGAGGCATATTTTTTCCCCGCCTCGTCGCCGTCCACCAGCACATGCCATTCAATTCCCATTCGGCGGGCAAATTTTATCAGAGGTTTTAATCCCGACTGGGCAAATTCGATCACCTTAATACCTTCGGCATCAAAATGGTGGCCGCACTGGCGCGCCAGTTCGTTGATGACCCAGGTCTCCGTTTCCCCCTCCACCAGCAGCCAGCAGCGGGCGAAGAGCGACGAGGCGCGATTAAAGCGTATATGAAACGCGATTCGCCGCCCGTCTTCGGCGTTCATCCCGCCGGGTCCGAGGCGGTATGCGGATACGCGGGAGGACTCGCGCACCAGACGGCAGATGTGCTCCACCGGCGTCAGCGATAGCAGCTCACCGGAGTTGGTGGTGGTAATCCGTTGGAGCGGCAGCAGATTCAGCAGGTGCCACGCCACGGAGAGCATGATGGGGTGCAAGCGCGTTTCCGGATCTTCCACCAGCAGCAGCGGGCGGGCATCCCGGTCAAGACGTACGGTGCCCTTCGCCTGCAGAAGCGTTGAAAACAGCCCCAGCAAAATCACCCGATGGGTACGCCCGCCGGGCCGGTCGATCATCCGGTTGATGATGTCGAGATAGCGCCAGCTGCGCTGTTCATCATGAGAACGGCGGCGCATCAAACGATGGCGCGACTCCGAGGTGCCCTGCTCGGAAAAATAGTGCTCCAGCAGTTGCACCATCGCCGACAGCCCCTGACGAATTTGACCATCGGTGAGGTTTTGCGGACGCGACACCAGCTCTCGCGCCAGGAAATCCAGCTCGCGGGCGGTGACTTCCACCTCCGGCATATTCGGTACGGTGCCGTTACGAATACGGCGCATAAAGCGCGCATCGCGCAGGCGTAACACCGGCGTCAGGCGGATAAGATGACGCGCCAGATCGTCGATATTCTCCAGCGGAATCGGGTTGGCTTTCTCATCGAGGAATTCACGCAGGGTCAGTACCCCCTCGTTATCCGCCATCTCACCTTCCAGCCGATAGAAAATCCGGTGGAAACCGTCGTCGCAGGGCACCCAGCAGGGCGACAGCGGGCGGAAGCGACGCACGCGGTGACGGCCGGGTTCGGATTCACGGAACGTCAGGATGATATGCAGGTGCTTCTCGCGGCCCGCGATATCGCCGGGCGGGAACCAGAAATCATCGTGGACGAAGTGATACAGCTTATCTTCGGGTGAAAGCAGCAGCGTCAGCGCATCCAGCAGGCTGGACTTACCCCACGCGTTCTCGCCGATCAGGACGTTGTTCTGCTCCAGCTGCAGCGACAGGCGGTTAATACCGCGAAACCCGACAATTTCCACACGTTCGAGAAGCATAAATCCCCCGCGAAATGATCACTTTTTCCTTTAAGTTATCAGCAGTATAGCGGCAGGAACCCTGGCACGACAGCAGAACATTCAACCTTGCGGGATTTGAACTATGCTCTATTTACCGCTGATTTGAACAAGGATTGACATCACATTGCCTTAAATCAAATTAACCGAATTTATTTAAGTGGCGAAGGGATGTTGTTGGTTTTTAAAATACGGGCTCTTTGAGTCGTCATCCCTTTATGGCGATATATCCCGCGCGCGGGAAAACGCGTGGAAAATTATTTTGAGGTGGTTATGTTTAGAAAATTGGCAGCAGAATGCTTTGGTACATTCTGGCTGGTATTTGGTGGCTGCGGTAGCGCCGTTCTGGCAGCAGCATTCCCGGAATTAGGTATTGGTTTTGTCGGCGTCGCGCTGGCCTTTGGCTTAACCGTATTAACCATGGCTTTCGCCGTGGGGCATATTTCCGGCGGTCATTTTAACCCGGCGGTGACATTAGGCTTATGGGCGGGCGGGCGTTTCCCGGCGAAAGAGGTTATTGGCTACATCGTGGCGCAGGTGGTTGGCGGTATTATTGCGGCGGGCGTGCTGTACGTCATTGCCAGCGGTAAAGCAGGCTTTGACGCGGCGGCCAGCGGCTTCGCCTCTAACGGCTTCGGCGAACACTCTCCGGGCGGTTATTCCATGCTTTCTGCCATTGTAATTGAAATTGTACTGACCGCAGGGCTCCTGCTGGTGATCCACGGTGCAACCGACAAACACGCGCCTGCAGGCTTCGCTCCCATCGCCATTGGTCTGGCGCTGACGCTGATCCACCTGATCTCCATTCCGGTGACCAACACCTCCGTTAACCCGGCGCGCAGCACCGCCGTCGCCATTTTCCAGGGCGGCTGGGCGCTTGAACAGCTGTGGCTGTTCTGGGTGATGCCGATCGTCGGCGGTATTCTGGGCGGCGTGCTGTACCGCACTCTGCTGGAAAAACGCGATTAATCTTTCCCTCCCTCTCCCCGTGGGAGAGGGCCGGGGTGAGGGCAACAGGCCGCACCCCCACATAGACACAAGCCGGGTAAGGCGCAGCCGCCACCCGGCTTTTTTATTGCTCCTTTACCTGACAGCCTTTATTGGGTAGTGTCTCTGGCGCTTAACAGAAACTCAAAAGGACCGGCTGTTCATGTTTTCAGGACTCCTCATTATTCTGCTGCCCCTGATTGTGGGCTATCTTATTCCGCTGCGTCATGAATCGGCCTTAAAGCTTATTAACCGTTTTCTCAGCTGGATTGTTTACGTCATTCTGTTCTTTATGGGGATCAGCCTGGCCTTCCTGGATAATCTGGCGACAAATTTACTTTCCATCCTGCATTATTCTGCGGTCACCGTGGTGGTTATTTTGCTGTGCAATATTGCCGCCCTGCTGTGGCTGGAACGCACTATTCCGTGGAAAAATAATCACCACCAGGAAAAGCTTCCCTCCCGAATTGCAATGGCGCTGGAATCATTAAAGCTCTGCGGCGTCGTGGTGCTTGGATTTCTTCTGGGCCTTACCGGATGGACATTTTTGCAGCACGCGACGGACGCCAGCGAATATACCCTGATCTTCCTGCTGTTCCTGATTGGTATTCAGCTGCGAAATAACGGTATGACGCTGAAACAGATTGTCCTGAACCGTCGGGGAATGATCGTTGCCGTTATGGTTGTCGTCAGCTCCATGGTCGCGGGCGTGATTAATGCCTTTATTCTCGATCTGCCGCTAAAAACCGGCCTGGCGATGGCCTCCGGGTTTGGCTGGTACTCCCTCTCCGGTATTCTGCTGACCGAATCCTTCGGCCCGGTGATCGGCAGCGCTGCCTTTTTTAACGATCTGGCTCGAGAGCTGATTGCCATCATGCTGATCCCGGGTCTGGTTCGCCGCAGCCGCTCGACGGCACTGGGCCTGTGCGGCGCCACGTCGATGGACTTTACCCTGCCGGTCCTCCAGCGGTCGGGCGGGCTGGAGATGGTGCCCGCAGCCATCGTTCACGGCTTTATTTTGAGCCTGCTGGTTCCCGTCCTGATGGCGTTTTTCTCTGCCTGATACCTCTGTGGCGGTAGGGCTCCTGCCGCCAAAATTGCGCTAAATCAATCTCCCTCTATTTTGTCGCAGAAAGCTCTTTTCACCGTTCTGGCACAGGCATACCCTTAAACATGTATATTAAATATAACTTTTACAGGTGTGATTATGTTTTGTGTGCAATGTGAACAAACCATCCGTACCCCGGCAGGCAATGGCTGCTCTTACGCGCAGGGTATGTGCGGTAAAACCGCAGAAACATCAGACCTGCAGGATCTGCTGATAGCCGCCCTGCATGGTCTTTCCGCCTGGGCCTTCAAAGCCCGTGAATACGGCATCGTCGACCATTACGTCGACAGCTTCGCGCCGCGCGCGTTTTTCTCCACGCTGACTAACGTCAACTTCGATTCTCCGCGCATCGTCGGCTATGCCCGCGAAGCGATTGCCCTGCGCGAAGCTTTGAAAGCGCAGTGCCTGAATGCCGATACCAGTGCCCGCGTGGACAACCCAATGGCGGAGCTTCAGCTGGTGAGCGACGACCTGGGCGAGCTACAGCGCCAGGCCGCAGAATTTACCCCTAATAAGGACAAAGCGGCGATTGGCGAGAATATCCTCGGCCTGCGTCTGCTGTGCCTGTACGGCCTGAAAGGTGCAGCGGCTTATATGGAACACGCGCACGTTCTCGGGAAGTCAGATAACGACATTTACGCCCAGTACCATAAAATTATGGCGTGGCTCGGCACCTGGCCTTCCGACATGAACGCCCTGCTCGAGTGCGCAATGGAAATCGGCCAGATGAACTTCAAGGTCATGAGCATTCTGGATGCCGGTGAAACCAGCACCTACGGTCATCCGACCCCGACGCAGGTCAACGTCAAAGCGACCGAAGGCAAATGCATCCTGATTTCCGGGCACGACCTGAAAGATCTCTACAACCTGCTGAAGCAGACCGAAGGCACCGGCGTTAACGTCTATACCCACGGCGAAATGCTGCCCGCCCACGGCTACCCGGAACTGCGCAAGTTCAAGCATCTGGCGGGTAACTACGGCAGCGGCTGGCAGAATCAGCAGGTAGAGTTCGCCCGCTTCCCTGGCCCTATCGTGATGACCTCCAACTGCATCATCGACCCTACCGTGGGCGCGTATGACGACCGCATCTGGACCCGCAGCATCGTCGGCTGGCCGGGCGTGAGCCACCTTGAAGGCGACGATTTCGGTCCGGTTATCGAGCAGGCGCAGCAGATGGCGGGCTTCCCGTACAGCGAAATCGAACATCTGATCACCGTTGGCTTCGGTCGCGAAACGCTGCTGGGTGCGGCAGATTCTCTGATTGACCTCGTCAGCCGTGAAAAGCTGCGCCACATCTTCCTCGTTGGGGGATGCGACGGCGCGCGCGGCGAGCGTAACTACTTCACCGATTTCGCCACCAGCGTGCCGGATGATTGCCTGATCCTGACCCTGGCGTGCGGTAAATACCGTTTCAACAAGCTGGACTTCGGCAACATCGAAGGCCTGCCGCGCCTGATTGATGCAGGCCAGTGCAACGATGCTTACTCGGCCATCATTCTGGCGGTCACGCTGGCGGAAAAACTCGGCTGCGGCGTCAACGATCTGCCGCTGTCGCTGGTGCTCTCCTGGTTCGAGCAGAAAGCGATTGTCATTCTGCTTACCCTGCTCTCTCTCGGCGTGACCAACATCGTAACCGGCCCGACCGCGCCAGGCTTCCTGACGCCGGACCTGCTGGCGGTGCTGAACGAGAAATTCGGTCTGCGTTCCGTGACCAACGTTGAAGATGATATGAAGCAACTGCTGAGCGCGTAAGGAGCGATTCATGACCATGCCAACCTCACAATGTCCGTGGCGGATGCAGGTTCATCACATCCATCAGGAGACGCCGGATGTGTGGACGCTGTCGCTGCTCTGCCACGACTACTATCCGTACCGTGCGGGCCAGTATGCGCTGGTCAGCGTTCGCAACTCGGCGGACACGCTTCGCGCCTATACGATCTCCTCCACGCCGGGCGTGAGCGAGTACATTACGCTCACTATCCGCCGCATTGATGACGGTGCAGGCTCTCAGTGGCTGACCCGTGACGTGAAGCGCGGAGATTACATCTGGCTGTCTGACGCGCAGGGGGATTTCACCTGTGACGATAAGGCAGACAATAAATTCCTGCTGCTGGCGGCGGGCTGTGGCGTAACGCCGATCATGTCGATGCGCCGCTGGCTGGCGAAGAACCGCCCGCAGGCCGACGTGCAGACAATCTTCAGCGTGCGCTCTCCGGAAGATGTGATTTTTGCCGATGAGTGGCGTAATTATCCGGTGACGCTGGTGGCGGAACACAACGCGACCCACGGTTTTGTGCCCGGTCGCCTGAGCCGCGAGCTGCTGCAAAGCGTGCCGGACATTGCGAACCGTACCGTGATGACCTGCGGCCCGGCGCCGTACATGGATATCGTGGAGAAAGAAGTTAGAGCGCTTGGCGTGACCCGCTTCTTCAAAGAGCAGTTCTTCACGCCGGTGGCGGAAGCGGCAACCAGCGGGATTCAGTTCACCAAACTGCAGCCCGCACAGACCTTCTTTGGCCGCGTGGGCACCACGCTGCTGGAAGCGCTGGAAAGCAACAAGGTGCCGGTAGTCGCGGCCTGCCGTGCGGGCGTGTGCGGCTGCTGTAAAACGAAAGTGGTTTCCGGGGAATATACCGTCACCAGCACCATGACGCTTTCCGACGCGGAAATTGCCGAGGGTTACGTGCTGGCGTGCTCGTGCCACCCGCAGGGGGATTTGGTCCTCGCATAAGCGATAAACGTTCGATCGTAGGCCCGGTAAGCGTCAGCGCCACCGGGCTTTTTTGCCGGGTGGCACTGCGTTTACCCGGCCTACGTTGTGCATGCTGCCTGTACGGCAGTGAACTGGAACAATGTACACCTATCACCTTGTCAGATAAAGAATTCCCCTAAAAAATACCCCTTAAACCCTTTTTTCATCACAAATAATTCCGCTTAATAAAATCAAAGACTTAAAAACCTCCAAAAAAAGGGTCCAGAGACCCTTATATTTTTAGCACCCAGCTTTATTGCCAAGCAGGCGCTTTCCCTAACGCAAACCGCCCTGCCCCTAAACACGCCACCGCCAGCGAGCCAACAAAGAAGTACACCAGACTTTCAATCGCCCATGCCCCAACCTTATCGAGCGCGAACGTTTCACCCACTCCCACCATCAGCCATGCCACGATCATCGTAAACGCCAGCACCAGCGCGGCCGGGCGCGTAAAGAGCCCGACAATAATCAGGATCGGTGCCACCACTTCGCCAATCAACACGCCGTAGGCAATAAATCCTGGCAGCCCTATCTCTACCAGCATGCCGCTGATAAAGCCCACGCCACCAAACAGCTTATGCAAACCGTGAAAAAGCATCAGCCCACCGACGGCAAGTCGTAACAAGAGTTTGCCGATATCGTCGCACGATAGCTTTTCATTAACAGCAATTAACAATGATTTAACCATTTGAAATGATTCCTGTTTTCACTGAGGCATCACCAGATTATGCCGAAGCGTGGCGCGTGAAAAGCACCTTTTAAATGGGGGGATTTGACGGGCAATACAGTGACTTTCTTCTAAGCTTGTAAGCGATATCACAAAAAGGAGACGGACAACCATGAAACAAACCGTGGCTGCATATATAGCGAAAACGCTCGAACAGGCTGGCGTAAAACGTATCTGGGGCGTGACCGGCGATTCCCTGAACGGGCTCAGCGACAGCCTGAACAAGATGAAAACCATCGAATGGATGCCGACCCGTCATGAGGAGGTCGCTGCCTTCGCCGCCGGTGCCGAAGCGCAGCTCACAGGAGAACTGGCCGTGTGTGCAGGCTCGTGCGGGCCTGGCAACCTGCATCTGATCAACGGCCTGTTCGACTGTCACCGTAATCACGTGCCGGTGCTGGCGATTGCCGCCCATATCCCCTCTTCCGAAATCGGCAGCGGCTATTTTCAGGAGACGCATCCGCAGGAGCTGTTCCGTGAATGCAGCCACTACTGTGAGCTGGTTTCATCCCCGGAGCAGATCCCGCAGGTGCTGGCGATCGCCATGCGCAAAGCCGTGCTAAACCGTGGCGTTTCCGTGGTCGTTATCCCGGGAGACGTGGCGCTCAAGGCTGCACCTGAAGGGGCCAGCACCCACTGGTATCACGCTCCGCAGCCGGTGGTAACGCCAGCCGAAGAGGAGCTGAAAAAGCTGGCGCAGCTGCTGCGTTACTCCAGCAATATCGCCCTGATGTGCGGCAGCGGCTGTGCGGGCGCGCATAAAGAGCTGCTGGAATTTGCCGGAAAGCTTAAAGCGCCGATCGTCCACGCCCTGCGCGGCAAAGAGCACGTCGAATACGATAACCCGTACGATGTGGGCATGACCGGGCTGATCGGTTTTTCTTCCGGCTTCCACACCATGATGAACGCCGACACGTTGATCCTGCTCGGCACCCAGTTCCCGTACCGCGCGTTCTACCCGACGGACGCCAAAATCATTCAGATTGATATCAACCCGGCCAGCATCGGTGCGCACAGCAAGGTCGATATGGCGCTGGTGGGCGATATTAAATCCACCCTTGCCGCCCTGCTGCCGCTGCTGGAAGAGAAAACCGACCGCAAATTCCTGGACAAGGCATTGAGCGATTATCGCGACGCGCGCAAGGGGCTGGACGACCTCGCCAAACCGAGCGACAAAGCCATTCATCCGCAGTATCTGGCGCAGCAGATCAGCCATTTTGCGGACGACGACGCTATTTTTACCTGCGATGTCGGCACGCCAACCGTCTGGGCGGCGCGCTACCTGAAGATGAACGGCAAACGTCGCCTGCTCGGCTCGTTCAACCACGGCTCGATGGCCAACGCCATGCCGCAGGCGCTGGGGGCAAAAGCGACGGCACCGGAGCGTCAGGTCGTGGCGATGTGCGGCGATGGCGGGTTCAGCATGCTGATGGGGGATTTCCTGTCGGTGGTGCAGATGAAGCTTCCGCTGAAAATCGTGGTCTTTAACAACAGCGTGCTGGGCTTCGTGGCGATGGAGATGAAGGCCGGAGGCTATCTGACGGACGGCACCGAGCTGCACGACACCAACTTTGCCCGCATCGCCGAAGCGTGCGGCATCACCGGCATTCGCGTGGAGAAAGCCTCAGAGGTGGATGAAGCCCTGCAGCGCGCCTTCTCCATCGACGGTCCGGTACTGGTTGACGTCGTCGTCGCCAAAGAAGAGCTGGCGATCCCGCCGCAGATCAAGCTGGAACAGGCCAAAGGTTTTAGCCTCTACATGCTGCGCGCCATCATTAGCGGGCGCGGTGACGAAGTGATCGAACTGGCAAAAACCAACTGGCTCAGGTAAAACGTTTCGCATGACCTCTTAAAATAAAGGGATGTGAAATGATTGATTTGCGTAGTGATACCGTTACCCGCCCGAGCCGCGCCATGCTCGAAGAGATGATGGCCGCCCCGGTCGGGGACGACGTCTACGGCGATGACCCGACGGTCAACGAACTGCAGCGCTATGCGGCAGAGCTGAGCGGCAAGGAGGCCGCGCTGTTCCTGCCGACCGGCACGCAGGCTAACCTGGTGGCGCTGCTCAGCCACTGCGAGCGCGGTGAAGAGTATATCGTCGGCCAGGGTGCGCATAACTACCTGTACGAAGCTGGCGGCGCGGCGGTGCTCGGTAGCATCCAGCCGCAGCCGATTGACGCCGCGCCGGACGGCTCCCTGCCGCTGGATAAAGTCGCGGCAAAAATCAAAGCTGACGATATTCACTTCGCCCGCACCAGGCTGCTCAGCCTCGAAAACACCCACAACGGTAAAGTGCTGCCGCGCGAATACCTGAAAGCGGCGTGGGAATTCACTCGCGAGCGCAGGCTCGGCCTGCACGTCGATGGCGCACGCATTTTCAATGCCGTGGTGGAGTACGGCTGCGAGCTGAAAGAGATAACGCAATATTGCGACTCGTTCACCATTTGCCTCTCAAAAGGGCTGGGTACGCCGGTGGGTTCGCTGCTGGTCGGCAGCGCAGACTACATCAAGCGCGCCAACCGCTGGCGTAAAATGACCGGCGGCGGCATGCGTCAGGCGGGCATTCTGGCGGCTGCGGGACTGTACGCGTTAAAAAATAACGTGGCGCGCCTCAAGGACGATCATGACAACGCCGCGTGGATGGCAACGCAGCTGCGCGAGATCGGCGCGGACGTGATGCGTCACGACACCAACATGCTGTTTGTGCGCGTGGGCGACGAGCACGCCGCTGCGCTGGGTGAGTTTATGAAAGCGCGTGGCGTGCTGATCAATGCCTCCCCGGTCGTGCGCCTGGTGATGCATCTCGACGTGAGCCGCGAACAGCTGGCGGACGTGGTGAAACACTGGCAGGCGTTTTTACAGCGTTAAGGAGCATCACGTGCCGCAACGTATTCTGGTGCTCGGCGCCAGCGGATATATCGGTCAGCACCTCACTACTGCATTAAGCCAGCAGGGGCATCAGGTGCGGGCAGCGGCACGCAATACCGAGCGTCTGCAAAAGCTTGGTTTGCCTGGCGTGACCTGTCACAACGTCGATCTCAACTGGCCGAAGGAACTCCCCGCGCTGCTGGAAGGGGTCGACACGCTTTACTACCTGGTCCACAGCATGGGCGAAGGCGGGGATTTTATCGCCCACGAGCGTCAGGTGGCGATGAACGTCCGCGATGCCCTGCTGCAAACCCCGGTTAAGCAGGTGATTTTTTTAAGCTCGCTCCAGGCACCCGAACACGAGCAGTCCGACCATCTGCGCGCCCGCCAGCTGACGGCAGACACGCTGCGCGGGGCGAATATTCCCGTCACCGAACTGCGCGCCGGGATCATCGTCGGCGCGGGTTCCGCCGCCTTCGAAGTAATGCGCGATATGGTCTACAACCTGCCGGTGCTGACCCCGCCGCGCTGGGTGCGCTCGCGCACCACGCCGATTGCGCTGGAAAATTTGCTCCACTATCTGGTGGCCCTGCTGGATCACCCGGCAGAGCAACACCGCGTGCTGGAGGCGGCAGGCCCGGAAGTGCTGAGCTATCAGGAGCAGTTCGAACATTTCATGCGCGTCAGCGGACGCCGCCGCTGGCTGATCCCCATCCCCTTCCCGACCCGCTGGATTTCGGTGTGGTTTTTGAATGTCATCACCTCGGTTCCCCCAACGACTGCCAAAGCACTGATCCAGGGGCTAAAGCACGATCTGCTGGCGGACGATCGCGCGCTGCGCGCCTTGATCCCCCAGAACCTGATCCGCTTTGACGACGCGGTGCGCCATACGCTGAAAGAAGAAGAGAAGCTGGTGAACTTCAGCGACTGGGGCTACGACGCGCAGGCCTTTGCCCGGTGGCGCCCCGAGTACGGCTATTACCCGAAGCAGGCGGGCTGCACGGTAAAAACCTCTGCCAGCCTTCACGCGCTGTGGGAGGTGGTGAACCAGATCGGCGGCAAAGAGCGCTATTTCTTCGGCAATATCCTCTGGCAGACGCGCGGTGCGATGGATCTGCTGGTCGGTCACCGGCTGGCGAAAGGCCGCCCGGCGCATCCGTATCTTAAGCCAGGCGATGCGGTCGACAGCTGGAAGGTGATCGTCGTCGAGCCGGAAAAACAGCTGGCGCTACTGTTCGGCATGAAGGCGCCGGGGCTGGGGCGGCTCTGCTTTACGCTCAAGGACAAAGGCGACCATCGGGAACTGGACGTTCGCGCCTGGTGGCACCCACACGGGATGCCGGGTCTGTTCTACTGGCTGTTTATGATCCCCGCCCATCTGTTTATCTTCCGGGGAATGGCAAAACGCATTGCGCAACTGGCAGAACAAAAGACGAAAATAAGTTAATAAAACCCTCTTTCTTTCACCTTTCCCATTGCAACACATCGTAATTCACGAAAGAATGCGCACGAAATTCTTTTCAACACAGTGGATTGATATGAAGGTACTGGTTACCGGGGCGACCAGCGGCTTAGGCCGAAATGCGGTCGAATTTCTGCGCAACAAGGGCATCAGCGTCAGGGCCACCGGTCGCAACGAAGCGATGGGGAAACTGCTGCAAAAAATGGGCGCGGAGTTCGTCCATGCCGACCTGACGGAGCTGGTCTCCTCGCAGGCGAAGGTGATGCTCGCCGGTATCGACACGCTGTGGCACTGCTCCAGTTTTACCTCCCCGTGGGGAACCCAGGAAGCCTTCGATCTCGCCAACGTGCGCGCCACGCGTCGTCTGGGCGAATGGGCCGTCGCCTGGGGCGTGCGTAACTTTATCCATATCTCCTCCCCGTCGCTCTATTTTGATTATCACCACCATCGCGACGTGCAGGAAGACTTCCGCCCTGCTCGCTTTGCCTGCGAGTTTGCCCGCAGCAAGGCGGCCAGCGAAGAGGTGATCGACCTACTGGCGCAGTCAAACCCGCATACCCGTTTTACCGTCCTGCGCCCGCAAAGCCTCTTCGGACCGCACGACAAAGTGTTTATTCCGCGTCTGGCGCAGATGATGCACCACTACGGCAGCGTGCTGCTGCCGCGCGGCGGCGATGCGCTGGTGGACATGACCTATTACGAAAATGCCGTCCACGCCATGTGGCTGGCAAGCCAGCCGGACTGCGATAAGCTTATCTCCGGTCGCGCCTATAATATCACCAACGGTGAACCGTGCACGTTGCGCAGCATTGTGCAGCGGCTGATTGATGAACTGCAGATCGACTGCCGTATCCGTTCCGTGCCCTACCCGATGCTGGACATGATCGCCCGCAGCATGGAGCGTTTTGGCAGTAAATCCGCCAAAGAGCCCGCGCTGACGCACTACGGCGTATCGAAGCTTAACTTTGATTTTACGCTGGATATCACGCGCGCGGAGACTGAGCTGGGGTATAAGCCGATTGTGACGCTGGATGAAGGCATTGTGCGCACGGCGGCGTGGTTACGGGATCACGGGAAGTTGCACCGCTAGCCTTTTTGCCCGGTGGCGGCTTCGCCTTACCGGGCCTACATCCCCTCGCCCCTCCGGGGAGAGGGTTAGGGAGAGGGGAAAGTGCAAATACTAAAACGGCAACCTTTCGGTTGCCGTTTGCTTTTACAGAGCCGTCCAGGCATCAGCCCATGCCAGACCTGCGCCTG
This sequence comes from Enterobacter sp. 22499, assembly GCF_052044815.1. Classification (NCBI taxonomy): domain Bacteria; kingdom Pseudomonadati; phylum Pseudomonadota; class Gammaproteobacteria; order Enterobacterales; family Enterobacteriaceae; genus Enterobacter; species Enterobacter sp. 22499. The sequence continues at coordinate 978,690 of NZ_JBQENR010000001.1, forward strand.
GTTCATAGTATGCCGGGGAGTTGTTACACCAGCCGCTGTACGGGAACGGTTTGCACTGGAACAGTTTACCGTGGTTGTTCACGATATCACCTGCGTTGTACTTGCTGTTCGCGCTCCACGCCTGGTAAGCACCTTCGTCACCTGATGGCGTTGCCGCTTTCGCTTTCACGTTCAGCAGGTAAGTGGTGGTATTGCTCAGCTCGCCATCGCTGACGGTCAGGCTGATTTCAATCTGCTGCGCCGTTGCGGACTCAGGCGCCTTGAAGGTCACCACCGCTTTATCTTCGCCGGTCACAGTCTGGCCATCCTGAGAATGCCAGGTGTAGGTCAGCTTGTTGCCGTCCGCGTCGGTAGAGCCTTCCGCGCTCAGAGACACCTGCGCGCCCGCTTCAACGGCACCGATTGGACCCGCAATCTGCGCAACCGGCGCGTGGTTCACCGCAACAGGTTCAGCCGGGGTTTCATCCGGCGTTGGCGCTGGAGCTGGTGCCGGCGTTTCATCTTCTGAAGGCGTTGGCGTTGGCGCTGGCGTTACCGGGGTTTCGTCCGGCGTTACGGCAGAGCCGTCATCGTTCACGATATTGACGTTATAGAACTTCTGCACGCACTTGGTATAGTCGCCGTCTTTGAACGCACTGAACGGCGTCTGGTAGCCCACCAGCTGGCACGAGTAGGTCTTACCGTCTGGCGTATCCGCGCTCCATCCCCAGTCCTGCTCCCAGTAGATCTTCAGGGCGCCTGCACCGTATTCGTCGAACTGCTTCATGTTGGCGCAGCCCAGCACTTCATTGGCCGGAACAGGCACTTTCAGGTAGTTCGCGAACTCTTTGTAGTACTTGATACGGTTCTGAGACTGAGCAATTTCAGTCGGGCCGCCGCACTCTACGCCGCCGTTGATGATCTGGGTGGTCACACCGAAGCCAGGGACCAGACCGTTGGCTTTATCATGATCGTTCGGCTGCCACGTGCCGTCGATAACCTGCAGCATGCTTGGTTTTGGCGGCTGTGGGTAGGCGAAGAAGAAGATCGCGCTCGCCAGGTTCAGCCAGGTATCCGCCACCAGCTCAGGTTTATCCAGCAGGGTACGCACGTCGCCGTACATTGCTTCGGAGAACGGACCGTAGTTGTAGTTGTAGGACAGCTGCTTCGCGCCGCGACCGAAGTAGCTCAGGAAGTCGCCGTCTTTATCCTTACCGCACGGCCAGGTCTGGCCCTGCCATACTTTCGGGTCACATTCGCCGTTATAGCCGCCCTTCTGCCCTTCGCTCCAGCCCATTTCACGCACGTGGACCAGCGCCTGACGCCACTCGGCTTCCGGACGCCAGCTTTCGTGGCCGCCGGTTTCCTGGGCAAAGTGGGCAAACATGGTGGCCAGCTCTTTGCGGCAGATCGCATCGCTGTCGCGACCGTCGTTATAGGTCTTACACAGCGCCGGGAATTTACCTACGGCTTTCAGGAAGTTGCTGTAGGTATAGGCCTGAGCGCGCAGCGGGAAGAGATAATCCCAGTCGCTGGCCTTCACGATCCCTTCCACGCGCTTAACGTTGTCCGGGTTCGCCGCACGGCCTGGCTCAATCATTTCGACCTGCGCGTTATCAAGGGTCTGAATCGTCTCTTTAACGGAGGTCATCAGCGGGAAGTTAGTGAGCTCCTGCTCTTTCTTCGCCAGATCGCTGGCTTTCATGGTGTACGGCTCGCCGGTGGTCGCCTGCAAAGAGGCAGCCTGCGCCATAAAAGGTGCAACGCAAGCACCAGCAACAAGTACACTCAGTAACGTCCTTTTGTTCATTTCAATATTCCTGTTTCGTTAAGATTAAAAAAAGAATCCCGGTTTATGTATTAATCCATTAATAAATAAACCACAGACAGCTGTTTTCACTTTTCGAAGAACACCAAAAGGAATTCTTCAAAAATAAAAAACGTTAATAACGCGCTGCTAATTTCAATTCCTGATATTTTTTCCAGACTTTGTGGGCATACATCATACGCTGCGGATAATTCTCTTTTTTCAACCCGGCGTTATAAGCTCCCACCGCTTCCCAGTTATAGCCGTAGACCTTAATCATGTTTGAGAGAATTGACGCTCCCACCATAATTGAGGTACAGGGTTCGGCCATCAACTGATATTCATCAATGCCTTTGCTCTCAAGCTCCGTAAAGTGCGAGCTGTTTATTTGCATTAATCCCACATCGCGAGTGCCATCGTGGTTTTGCCCAACCGCATACGGGTTCATCCCGGATTCAACGTTAGCAATGGCATACAGCAAATAAGGATCGACATGATAATAATGCGCAGCTCTGTCCCAACAATTTGCCAGTGCGCTTTGGCTTATTATCAATAACAACAATATTAACTTTTTCATTTTTACCTGCTGACATTTTCGGTTATTTCTCCTGGCCAACATCCTGTAAAATGAAGTTTGAATTGCTCCCCCCAATAAGGGGGGAGCATTTATTGGGCTAGATTATTTGCAGTCTGTTGCTGCGCCTTCTTTTACCCATACATCGCTGTTAGCCGGGTTATCACCACGGGTCCACCATTTGGCACGGTAAACGCTGCCCTGGTAAGTGGTGGTATCGCCGCCGTTGTAGACCAGGTCAGAACGCCAGTTCATCTTCACGTTGCTCACCAGTTCCCATGCATCCACACCGAAGCCAGGCTGGTTGCCCTGCGTCCAGTACTTCGCTTTCCACACCAGATGGTCGAAGCTTACGGTATCGCCATTGTTGTAGATTTTGCTGGCATCCCAGGCAGCATATTTGCTGGCGTTAGCATCGACAGGCGCGTCGCAGCTACCGGTTGCAGAACCTTCGTCAGATGGCGGAGTCACATCATCAGCCGGAGGGGTCACATCGTCAGCTGGTGGGGTCACATCGTCAGCCGGAGGGGTCACCTCATCAGCCGGTGGCGTTACGTCAGCCGGTTTTGGATTCACAGTCACCTGCACGTTAGACTGCACGCTGGTTTTACCATCCGTCACAACAACGCTCAGCGTGTAAGAAGAGGTATTGTTCACCTCTGGCGCAGTGATGCGAACGTTAGCAGTATCGGTACCCGTTGCGTTCATATCAGCCGGTACGCTCCAGCTGTAGGTCAGCGCATCGCCATCAGGATCGGAGGCTTGTGCATGCAGAGAAATCGCTTCACCGGATTCAACGGTAACGGATTCCATGGCATTGATCACCGGAGCCTGGTTGGCCTTAGGCGCTTTGTTCACTACCTGTACGTCAATAGCGTTGCTCAACCCTTTCGCGTCGGTCACGGTCAGGCGGAACACCAGGTTCTGATCGCTGGTCACGGCCGGTACGCTGAAGCTGGCTTTCGCTTTGGTGCTGTTCGCCAGGGTCACGGTGGCGCCGGAAACCTGCGTCCATTTATAGGTCAGCGCATCGCCGTCCTGGTCGCTGGAGGCTGAGCCGTCGAGCGTGACAGTCGCCGGGCCCGTTACCGTCATGTCGGTTGCAGAAGCGACCGGCGCATGGTTGGTTACAACCGGCTCAACAGGCGTAGAGCTGCCGCCCAGCAGGCTTTCATTCATGGCATTCAGGATATCGCCGTTATCGGATTCGATAGACCATGCGAACAAACCACCCAGGTTTTTGTTCAGCACGTATTTGCCTTTCGCATTGACGGAACGGGCGTTATCGTATGTCACCAGCTCACCGGTGGATTTGTTGAACACGTACGGCGCTTCTGCTGCTTCGTCGTATTTGTATTCCCAGCCTGGTTTGCCCAGCATCTGGTTTACAATCTGACGGTAGTCAACAATACCGTTTTCCCATGTCCCTTTGATTGGACCCGTCGCGGTACCGGTGAATGGATTGTCACCCGTGTAACCGTGAACGCCGGTCCAGCCGCGGCCATACATGCCCGCACCGACGACGATCTTGCCAGGCTGAACGCCCTGCGCCAGCATCTCTTTCACTGCGTTATCGGTGGTGTAGTTGGTATCTGGTTTCCAGGACGCACCGTACAGCGCGGTCTGGTGACCCAAATCGGTATTACTCCACGCACCGTAGAAGTCGTAGCTCATCAGGAAGATATGGTCGATGTACTGCTGCGCGGTGTTGTAGTCCACGTCTTCGATCTTATCTTTACCTGCACCGATTGCCGTGGTCAGCTCGTAGGTACGGCCAGTTTCCGCAGACAGCTCGTTCAGCATCTGACGCAGGTCATGCATCAGCGCGGTGTAAGTCGCTTTGTCGGTCTGCGGGTTACCCAGCTTGGCGTTCTCACCGCCGCCGCCCGGGAATTCCCAGTCGATATCCACACCGTCGAACACTTTCCAGGTGGTCAGGAAGTCTTTAACGGACGCAACGAAGCGGTCACGCAGCACTTTGTTATCCATCTGATAGAACGGGTCAGACAGAGTCCAGCCGCCTACGGATGGCAGGATTTTCAGATCAGGATGGGCTTTTTTCATCGCCATCAGCTGGCCGTAGTTGCCTTTGTACGGGTCGTCCCAGTTGCTTACGCCCTGCTGAGGTTTTTGCAGCGCAGCCCACGGATCGTGGATCGCCACGGTGTAGTCCTGGCGGCCCTGACAGGCGCGTTTCAGAGACTCCAGCGCGCCGGAGGATTTGGCGCTGTCGTTAATGCCGTCGCCGCCACAGATTGGAATGAAGCCGTACAGCAGGTGGTTAATGTTCGCGACAGGAATTTTGTCTGCCGAGAAGTTACGGTCGTACACGCCCCACTCAGGGAAGTAAGCGCCAACCACTTTATCGGTGTGCTGCGCGAACGCTTTGTTGTTTTCCAGCAGCGGGGTGTTCAGAGGAAGCAGGTGGCTACCGTCGGTGTCCGCCACGATGATCAGCTTGCTGGCGCTCTTGGTGCAGCCGCTGTCGTTACACAGCTCGACCTGCTCCTGATAGCGTCCGCCTTTCTTCACTTTAAAGGTCGCAGAGCCTGCGGCACTACCCGCACCGGTCCAGACGGTCTTGCCGTCCAGCAAAACTTTTGCAGACGTTGGGGCATCGCCGCTCCAGACGTTCCACTCCACCTTCACGTCAACGCCATCTTTATGCACTTTGATGAGGTTGTTGTAGTCCTGTGCCGCCTGATCCACCTCTACCAGCGCAAACTTATCATTGCCTGATGTAATTGACGGTGTACCCGGCGCCGCTGCAAATACTGAGCTTGTTGCGGCTGCAACAAAAAGCGCCAGATATTTAGGCTTCATAAATTTCATTTTTTATTTCCTGATAAATTTATTCGTAACGTAATAATCCATGTCTTCCTTGAGAGCATGGAGTCTATTTGCGTAATGCGTATTTAACCAACCTGAAAACCGTGACAAAAAACGTCTTGCTGCGTTGTATTCCTCCATAAAAAGATACAAGTCCAAATTCCGTGTAGCTTATATCTTTTACGATACACTGAGCGCAAAGAGACATCCTTCTCTTCCACCGTCAAAAAAACTTATAAAAAAACTTGACCTGTATATTTAAAATATGAAAGCAAACTGCTGTCCAATAAACACGACTATTCCAGCAAATGACAGATAGGGTCCGAAAGAAATAGTGAGGTTATTTTTATTTAAATTATTTAACGCGAAATAGCCCGCGATACCGCTCAACGCTGCGGCAAGTTCAATTGAAGGCAGCGCCTGCCAACCGCACCAGGCGCCTAAGGCCGCCAGCAGCTTAAAATCGCCGTAGCCCAGTCCTTCCCGCCCGGTCAGCAGGCGAAAGGCCCAGTAGAGCAGCCAGAGCGACAGATAGCCTGCTACCGCACCGAACAGCGCGTCCTGCAACGGCAATCTGTGGTCAAATGCATGGAGTAAGAGACCTGCCCACAACAGCGGCTGGGTCAGGCAGTCCGGGAGAAGCTGATGCTGCCAGTCGATCATCGCCAGTGGCAGTAAAAACAGCGCGAGTAACCACAGCGAAAACAACCCCTGAACGTCCGGCATGCACCAGGCCGTAACGCCAAAAAACAGCGCCGAGAAAAATTCGATCAAAAATAACCGCAGCGGGATGGTCGTGCCGCACTGGTGGCAGCGTCCCCGTAATAACAGCCAGCTGACCAGGGGAATATTTTCCCATGCAGCAAGCGTGTGCTGGCACACCGGACAGTGCGAGGCAGGAAAGAGCAGATTGCCGCTTCCCTCTTCATCCATCACAATTCCCGGCAGGCGCTCGGCAACAACGCCAAGAAAACTGCCCATAATCCCGCCCAGGATCGCACTCATTATCGGAAAACTAACCGGGCAGGCCTCCCGGATCAGCGAGAAGGTATTCATGCGTTTTTTGCCCAGGTGAGCTGCACCTGCGCTTTTACATCGCTGAGATGGTCAACCGGCGTGAGGTTTATTTTTTGCAATCTGACGCCGGAGGTCTGATTAATTTCGCGCAGCCAGTTTTTTAATTCATAAACATTTACCCGATTAACCACGAACGATAAAGTTTGTCCCTCCTGGCGCACGTCCGTCAGCGACAGGTTAATTTCATTGGCGCTTTTCTCGACCACCGTGCGTGGATTATCCGTTTTGACTAACTGAACCTGAAGATGATTTTTATCAATTTCATTGCGCATCCAGTTAAGCGTCTCTTTTTGTCTTTTAAGCGTCGATTTACTATTTTGAATCATATTATCCAAAGGGATGACTCCTGCGTAATACACCGCAGCCCCAAGCAGGGCAACGATGCAGAGTTTTAAAATAACTTTCTCCCGGGCGCTGTAGTTCTGGTAGCGTGATTTCAGTTGCGCGATTCGCTCTTTCATTTATGTTTCCCTGCGATCATGGCGGTATAGGGTTTGGTGGTTGAAACAGGCTGTAAGGTAAAATCGAAATTCTCACGGGTCTGATTAACAAACGCCTGCAACGCGGGCTGGTTTTGCGCGCTGACGCTCAGCGTCAGCGTGTTTTGCTGCGCATCGTATTCCAGCAGATCGATTTCCATCGCAGGCACTGACTGCCGGGCGGCCGCCAGCTCGTCCAGCTGAAGGAAGATCCCCTTACTCTGTTTTTTGACGTTCTGACCAAAGTGATATTTGATATTGGTCTGGTGACGCATGCTGGGGAAATGGTGCTTATACACCTGGAGGATCTCCTCCTGTATCTGGTTTTCCTGCTGCACCAACATCCAGGCCATCGCAATGCGCGGCCCCAGCAGCAGGCCAACGGACAGCAGGCCCGCAATCGCCACTGCGGCTTTCATGCTTTTCACGACACGCCCGTTACCGGCCTTAAGGCTGAATTCACCGTGAAGCAGATTCACGCGACAGGCCTGCCACTGCGGCTGGATCAGCACCAGCGGATGCTGCCAGGGCTGGGCGATGTCGACGTCCACACCAGCAGGCGCTTCGCCGTAACAGCACACCTCCCCCTCTCCGGCCTTCTGCATCAGAAGCGGCAGCAGGCTCGCTTCCATTTCGCTGGCAACATGCGGTGATAAACGTAGCCAGTAGCCGTCGTCCTGAGCGACAAGAGTACTTCCGCCAGCCGTCACGGGCAGCAGCCAGGCATCCGGCAGCACCTGGATCACTTTTAACCCCGCCTCCTGACAGCGGCTTAACCACCCGCGCAGCAGATCGGCGTCTATCGCCACCGCATCAACCTCAGCGCCTTTTTTGTTCAGCACCGTCCAGTGGAGATTATCCACCTCGCCAATCAGCGTCTCTTCCGCCATCCAGGAGAATGCCGTCGCCTGAGAGGCGACTTTCTTCGGCAGCGTAAAATGGCGGAAGATCATGCTGCTGGCGGGCAGCAGCAGACAAACACGGGCCGCCAGTGGGTGGTCCGCCAGCGCGTCCAGGCTCTCCAGCGTCTCAACCTGCTGGCTGCCGGAGACACACCCCATTATTTTCCCGCCCTCGCGGTTATCGGGACGAACAAAAAGTACCTGTTTCATAGCGATCTACTTTTCTTATTCAATCATTCGGTAACGACGTTGCCACGTCACGATCTCACCGGCTTCGTTATTCACCTGAAGCTGGCTAACCACGCGAAGCGTTAATTCATCGGTATTGCCGGTATAATTCACGCGGAAATACCGGCTGCTGATGGAGAGAAACTCAGCCACCTGCGGGAGGTCGTCTTTCAACTGCGGGAAGGTCTGCTCCAGCGCTTTGCTGAAGGTTTCCATATTTTCCCAGCCCGTTTCAGGACGCGAATCAATCAGGCGAACCGCGTCATCTTCCGTCAGTTTTCCCGGGAACAGGGCGGCCAGTAAGGCGGCCTGTTCCGGCTTCAGGGTGTTCACATCCACCTTGCTGGCGGTGTCTGGCAGCGCGCACAGCAGTTTGCTCACCTTCGGGTATGCCGCCGCCGGAAACGCGGGCAGCAGCTTGATCTCGGCAATGGTGCGCATCATCTGGTTCGCGGGCTGTCGGGCGGGCAAGACGCCCGCCCAGGCATCGCTCTCTGCACCGTCTTTGGCCGTCGTCGCGTCGCCATCGAGATAGTCCACCAGCTGTTGATACACCTCTTCTGCCGTAGTGTGGCTGATGCCGCTTTCCGTCAGGATCTGTTCAACAATCTGCTCGTTGCGCGGTTTTTCCGGCACGGCGGGCGCGTTTTGCCCCTGTGGTATTTTCTCTGCGGCCAGCAGGTTATTGACGTTAAAGCAGTCCTGCGCGTCTTCCACCTGGCTGACCACCGTGTAATCTTCGCCCCGCGTCTCCAGCGGCTGGTGCCAGTCGCCGTCAAGGTTCAGAGCCTTGTTTTCACCGGTGGCGTCGGTCTGCAGGCGGTCCTTCACCACCTTCTCCTGCGCCTGCATCGCCCAGCGCAACTGCTGCTGGCTGACCTGATAATGGGTTTTCTGCAGATTGCGACAGAACTGCTGGCTAATTTTGGCGGCCAGCGCCGACATCATGACCAGCAGGATCAGCACAACCAGCAGCGCTACCCCTTTCTGTTTACGTAATGCACTCATGATTTTGCTTCCGGTGCCGGCAACGGCGCAGGCGCGGTCTCTGGCGCAGCGGCGGGCGCTGGCGCCGCCGCTTCAGGCATATCGCCCGGGGTCGTAAAGACCCAGCGCCAGGTATCGCCGTTTTCCATGGTCAGCATCAGCTCCACGCCGTCCGGCAGATGCGCCGGGTCGCTCCAGCTTTTCTGCCAGCCCTGACGATAAAAACGCCACTGCAGGGATTTCACCTCGCTGACAATCGGCACTTCATCGGGCTTCGCGTCCACCGGGCCATCAATCACCGGCCAGACGTCGCGATACAGACGCCCCTCTTCCAGGCGCCAGCGCACACGCTCCAGCTGGATCGTTCCGCTCACGCCATTCAGCGTGGTCAGCTCAAGCGCATCATCCACCTGACGAAACAGATCCGGCTCGTTACGCGGGGCGCGCGCCTGCAGCTGGTAGAAATCGCGCTCCATCAGATTCCAGGCCCGTTGCAGCTGATTGAGCTTCGCGGCGCTGGCGTCGGTTGCCGAACTGGTGCGCATTGCGCCGTCCAAAATTTGCCAGGCCAGGGTGCTGATCACCGCGAAAATGGTCAGGGCAATCATGATCTCCAGCAGGGTAAACCCGCGCTGGCGTCGCGTTTTTTTCACTTGCTCTCTCCCGGCGGAACGATCTGCAAAGCGATAACCGGCTGGCTGTCGTCCCCTTCCGCGTAGACGCGAATGGCGTTCGCCCAGCCGTTGTCGGCGGTTTTCACCCGCTGCTTGCGCCAGTTCCAGCTGCGCCCGCCCATGATTTCCGTCCCCTGCGCTTCGGCGTCCGGGAAGTCGGTTTTCGTGAGCTGCGCTTCCGCCAGCTGATTTTCCGCCACCCAGCTGGCCTGCAGCGTGTCGGCCAGGCCGTGAGTGAAACGCACGTTCAGGGAGACGGAGTTCATCAGCGCCAGCGCGGCGGTGGAGAAGATCACCAGCGCGACCATCACCTCCAGCAGCGTCATCCCCTTTTGCTTTTTGCCGTTAGCCATCGTTCTCTACCGATACAGGCGCAGCGCCTTGCGACACCACGCGGAAATGGTGCTGTTTGTCATAGCTTTGCAGCGTCAGCGTGAAGCGGCTGATTTCGCCGTCCGGTAAAAAGAGCACCTGCGGATCGGCGCTTACCGTGGCGGCAAGGCGCTGGGGCGAAAGCGAAACGTGCATCTCTTCCGGGAAATTGCCTTTTGTGGTAATACGCCCGGCGGATAACGGCACCCAGTGACGTTCGCCGTTTTTATCCTCGAGCGTTACCAGCTGATAATTATCCGTCGTGATGACCAGCCCGACGATATTTCCGTCCATCACCGCACGGTCTGAACCATAATCAACGAGGGCTTTTAATTGCTGGCCAAATATATCCGCACCGCTGCGTGAAGGTATTGTTGACACCACCATCATGGCGCAGCTGGCAAATATCACCAGCGCCAGAATAATTTCCAGCAACGTAAAGCCGCGTTGTTTATTCATTATTTCTCTTTCTTATCCAGAGACCAGTTCGTAATATCATCGGCGGTATTGGCTTCACCGTCCGGACCGGCGGAGAAGACGTCGACCGCGCCGTGTTCGCCCGGGCTAACCAGAATATAATCTCCGCCCCAAGGGTCCTGCGGCAGGCGACGGATATAGCCATCAGCACGGTAGCCGTTCGGGATTGGCGCGATTTCAGGCTTGGTTACCAGCGCCTGTAAACCCTGCTCGGTTGTCGGGTAGCGGTGGTTATCCAGCTTATACATATCCAGCGAACCTTCGAGCGCGACAATATCGCTGGTTGCTTTTTGCGTATCTGCTTTTTCTTTATTGCCCATTAAGTTTGGCACCACCATGCTCGCCAGTACGCCGAGAATAACAATGACCACCATTAATTCGAGCAAGGTGAAACCCGCCTGACGCGCCAGGTTTTTACGTTTTAAAGCCATGATTTAACCTACCATATTATTAAGTTGCAGAAGCGGTTGTAATATTGACAGCACGATGAATAAAACAATCGTCGCCATGGATACCACCAGCGCCGGTTCAAATACCGACAGCGTTAATGTAATTCGATGCTGCAATGCCGATTCCTGGTTTTCCGCCGCGCGGTCCATTAAATTGCCTAATTCCCCGCTCTCTTCGCCGGAGGCAATCATATACAGCATGGTTGGCGGGAATAATTTCGCCTGTTCCAGCGCGGCATAGAGCGATGCCCCCTGGCGAACGGTATCCGCCGCCTGCTCCAGCACCTGCCGGGCATAGAGGTTTTCGATACCGTCCATCGCGATATACATCCCCTCCAGCAGCGGCACGCTGCTGGCCTGCAAAATGCTCAGGGTGCGGATATAGCGGGCGCTGTTGATGGCGCATACCAGCTTTTTGATCGGCGAGCCGTTCACCAGCCAGCTGTGCCAGCGAAAACGGTTTTTGGCGTTTCTCAGCCAGGTCTTAAAGCCGACAAACCCGCCGCCGAGGATCCCCACGATGTAGATCCCGTACGCCTGCAGAAAATCACTCACCGCAATCAGCGTGCGGGTAGTGATCGGCAGCTGCTGCTTCATGTGGGTGAACTGCTCGATCACCTGCGGCACCACCGCCACCAGCAGAATACTGATGACCGCGATGGCGACCACGGTCAGGGTAATCGGGTAGACCATCGCCTGCGTCAGCTTGCTTTTCATCTTCTGGCGCTGCTCGTTGTACTCCGCCAGCTTCTCCAGCACGTCGCCCAGGTGGCCGGTTTTTTCGCCGGCCATCACCAGGGTGCAGTAGAGCTTGTCGAAGGTGCGCGGAAACTGGCTGAAGGCGTCGAACAGCGTGTGGCCTTCCACTACTTTCTCGCGGATCTCCACCACCATCGCCGCCAGCTTTTTGTCCTCCGTCTGCTTCGAGATAGCCTTCAGGGCGCTTTCCAGCGGCAGCGCGGCGTTGACCAGCGTCGAAAGCTGGCGGGTAAACATCGACAGCACCGGCGTGGAGAGCTTTGCGCCGGTTTTCGCTTTACCGGGCGCCGCCGCCTCGCGGGTTTCGTTGATGCTGACGGGCATCAGCTTTTGCTCGCGAAGCCACTGGCGAACCTGCTTTTGCCCCTCGGCCTGCAGCGTGCCGCGCTGGGTTTTCCCCGCGCCGTCCGTTGCGGTCCAGGCGTAGAAGGCCATTACGCATCCCCCCCACGCTCGGCGGTGACGCGCATCACCTCTTCCAGCGAGGTCACGCCGCTAATCACCTTCAGCAGCCCGTTTTCACGCAGGCTGTAAGCCTGCTTAAAGAGCTGCGTCTCGATGGACATTTCGTCCTTATCTTCATGAATGGCGCGGCGCATGGTGCTGTCCACCACCAGGAACTCATGAATACCGGCCCGGCCCTGATAGCCGCTCTGGCGGCAGTGTTCACAGCCCACCGCGCGGTAGATTGCTTTTGGCGGCGCGTCCATAAAGCTGAACAGCGCTTTTTCATTGGCATCCAGCGGACTGGTGGTCCGGCAGTGCGTACACAGCCGACGCACCAGACGCTGGGCAATGACACCGAGCAACGATGAACCGATTAAAAAGGATTCCAGCCCCATATCCCGCAGGCGGGTTATCGCCCCTGCGGCGCTGTTGGTGTGCAGCGTAGACATGACCAGGTGACCGGTAAGCGACGCCTGCACCGCAATTTGCGCGGTCTCACCGTCACGAATTTCCCCGATCATCACCACGTCCGGGTCCTGACGCAGAATGGCGCGCAGCCCGCGGGCAAAGGTCATGTCCACGCGCGGGTTAACCTGCGTCTGCCCCACCCCTTCCAGCTTGTATTCAATCGGGTCTTCAACGGTCAGAATGTTGCGTTCGTGACCGTTCAGCGCCGAAAGAATGGCGTACAGGGTGGTACTTTTACCGGAGCCTGTCGGCCCGGTGACCAGGATAATGCCGTGCGGGCGGTCAATCAGCCCTTTCAGCTTCTCCAGCTCTTCATCAATCAGGCCCAGCTTGTTGATGTCAGGCTTAAGATTGCTTTTATCGAGCAGACGCATCACCACGCGCTCGCCGTACTGGGACGGAATGGTCGAGACGCGCACGTCGATCGCCTTGCGACCAATGCGCAGGGAGATACGGCCATCCTGCGGCAGGCGCTTCTCGGCGATGTCGAGTTTTGACATGACCTTGATGCGCGATACCAGCAGCGGCGCGAGCTTGCGCGCAGGCTGCAGCACCGGGCGCAGCACGCCGTCAACGCGGAAGCGAATGCTCAGCGTGCGCTCGAAGGTTTCGATATGAATATCCGACGCGCCGTCCTTCACCGCCTCGCCGAGAATGGCGTTGATCAGGCGGATTACCGGCGAGTTTTCGTCGTTATCGAGCAGATCTTCGTTATCCGGGATCTCCTCGGTTAACGCCATCAGGTCGATATCCGCGTCCATATCGTCCACCAGCTGCTGCGAGACGCCGCTGCTCTGCTGCCAGATTTTGGCCAGCATCTCGTCAAACGCTTCCGGCGTGAGGGTGACCGGGACGAACGCGCGTCCCAGCACCCGGCGCACTTCCAGCAGTGCAAATGCCGGGGTGTCATCACGGATATAGACGTCATTGTTATAAAATAAAACGCCGTTATCTTTTGCGTAGCTGCTGCTACACAGTGTTTTACTCAGTTCGTCCACGTTGCCCCTCCGCCTTACTCTTTAAACGGATTGCGTGTCGCGCTGGTTTTCACCGGTGCGGCATGGGTGGCAGTCTTAGTGTCGGCAGACGGAAACGCGGGCAGAATGGCGTTATCCGCTGGCTCAATAATGCCGAGCTTTTTCTCCTCCACGCGCTGCATCTGGCGAACGCGGATCTGGTCATATTTCTCTTTCGACGCGGCGCTGTAGTTGTCGTCGTCACGCAGGACGGTGGTATGGATAAACACCATCAGGTTGCGTTTCGATGTGTCCTGCGAGGTGTAGCGGAACAGCTGGCCCACCAGCGGGATATCGCCGAGCAGCGGCACTTTGGAAACCGACTGCTTGGTGACGTTTTCCATCAGGCCGCCGAGCACCACCGTCTGGCCACTGTGGACCATCACTTCGTTATTAATGGTGCGAGTGTTGAAGGTTGGGCCGAGGCTGGCGTCTTCCGTCGCGCTGTTGTCAACGCTGGAAACTTCCTGCTCAATCTTCAGGTGGATCATGTCACCGTCGTTAATCTGCGGCACAATTTTCAGCTTGGTACCGACGGTCTTACGCTCAACGGAGTTAAAGACGTTGTCGCCGCTGGTGGTCTGCGAACCGGCAAGGACCGGCACGTCCTGGCCCACGTTAAACGACGCTTCTTTGTTATCCAGCGTGACCACGCTCGGCGTGGAGAGAATGTCGTTTTTACCGTCGGTGGAGAGCGCGGTCATCAGGGCGCCGAAGTCGCCGTTGAAGAAACCGGTCGCCAGGCCGGTGAAGCTTGCCCCCTTCATGGTGCCGTTTTTAATCTGGCTGATAGGCAGGCCGGTTGAGCCGAACTGCACGCCGCCGTGCTTGCTGGTCCACTGCACGCCGAGATCCAGGCCGTTACCGTCCTGCACTTCAGCAATGATCGCTTCCACCAGCACCTGTGGACGGCGAATGTCGAGCTTGTCGATCACCTTCTCCAGGGAGTTCATCACGTTAGGCTGCGCGGTGATCACCAGCGAGTTCGTTGACTCGTCGGCGCTAATATTCAGATCGCTGGCCGCCGTGGCGGTTTTCGACTTCGGCGCACCCGCCTTGTCTTTCAGCTGCTCGCCAATACCGGTCAGCACCGGAACCACTTTGGTGGCGCTGGCGTATTTGAGGTAGAAGACGCGGGTATTCCCCTCGTTGTTCTGCTCGCGATCCAGCTGATGGATCAGGGAACGGGTGCGCATGCGCGCATCTTCCGAACCGCTGATCACCAGGCTGTTGGTCTCGTCATCCGCTACCACCTTGGTGGCGAGCTGCGGCGCGTTCTGCCCCTTCTGCTCTTCGTTGTTGAGGTTGTTCAACATGTCGGAGAGCTCTTTGGCGGACGCAAAGCGCAGCGGCACGATTTCGCGACGCTGAATGCCGTCTCTGTCGACGCGCTGCACCAGATCCACCAGGCGGTTCACCACCGAGGCTTTCCCGGTTAACAGCAGGACGTTCGACGGCTCAAAATGCACCACGTTACCGATACCGGTGGCATCGTTCAGTTGGCGCAGCAGCGGCGCCAGCTCACGCACCGGCACGTTTTCCATGCGCACGACGCGGGTGATGATCTCATCGCCTTTGCCCGGATTTTTGCTGTCTGCCAGCGGGGCCCCGGCGGTGCGGGCTACGCTTGAGCGCACCACTTTGACCATGCCGTTGTCCATCGGGATCACCGACAGACCGTACAGGTCCAGCACGCTCAGGAAGAACTGGTAATACTCATCTTCCGTCAGCACGTTATAGGTTCTGACCGACACCGTGCCCTGAACGGACGGGTCGACGAGAATGGTTTTGTTAAGATTGCGGCCTACCGTATCGATAAACTCGCGGATATCGGTATTTTTAAAGCTCGCGCTAAAGTTAGCTGCAAGCAGCGAACTGGAATATAACGACAATGCGGTCAGCGCCACGCACGCCCAAGGAAATTTCTTCATGTCTGTACACTTGTTAATTGTTTAGAACATTAACCCGAATATTTTCAAGGTGAGCGTGACGTCTGACGACGACCTCCGCTTCTTTCATTTTCGACCAGTTGGCAATAATACTTTTTGCCTTTGCTTCATCGGTCATATCGACAGAGTTGACTTTCACAGCCACGTCGCCCTTTTCCAGCCCGGAATGGCTGAAGAACGCTGAGGCATTCCTTGGATTGATGTTGTAGCCTTCCAGTTGGCCTTTTTCGATTACTGGTTTTAACACCAGATAATCATCCAGATGCACGCTTTCCGCGCCTGCATCTTTCGTCGATTTGGTTACCGGGCCGCTGTCAACGCCGCCCTTAAAATAGTCAGGCTTATTTAACGCCAGTACCTGCGTAGCACCTTCATAATTAACCACCACATTGTCTTTGTTAATTTCCTGAATAAAGGCATCGTTAAAACCGGTCAGCG
Organism: Enterobacter sp. 22499; assembly: GCF_052044815.1. Taxonomy (NCBI): domain Bacteria; kingdom Pseudomonadati; phylum Pseudomonadota; class Gammaproteobacteria; order Enterobacterales; family Enterobacteriaceae; genus Enterobacter; species Enterobacter sp. 22499. The sequence goes on from NZ_JBQENR010000001.1 coordinate 994,601, forward strand.
GCTCGCCTTCGCGATAGCTGCGCTGGCCTGCCGGGGTTTTAATCACCGCAAAGGAGAGCCAGGCATCGTCACTGCTGACAATTCCTTCAATTTCCGCTGCCAGCGGGGCTTTCGCGGCAGCCGGTAAGTTATCCTGACGCACCGCAGCCGTGAACAGAGTAAATGTCTTTTCTTCACGACGATTTTTCAGCGGCTGTTCATCAGATTTAGCCAACTTATTCGTAACTTTTTTATAATCTTTAAACGTCAGATAGCCTTGCTGGCCGCAAAAAATTAACAGCACAAACATAATACAAGGCGTTATCCACCGTGACAGAAATGAGAACCTCATTTTTCATCTGGCCTTTAACAAAGCGGAAATAAGCAGCGTCGGGCTGCGCCAATATGTGTGAAAAATAGTAATTAACTGCCGTAAATACGACCATCGACTTCGCCATTAACTTTAATAAAAAAAACTATTGACCAAATAAAATCGGGATGTTAGGTCATTGCAACTGGATATTTTTACCCTGTGCGCAAATTGACCACCCTGTGGCGTTGCTTTACTTTCTCGTCCTGTTGCTATTCCTAATCAGAGACGGTAAGTCGTTATGTATCAGAGCCACTTTAAATTTAAACAACCGCCATTCAGAACAATCACGGGTTTCTCCGGCGATTTTCTGGTGCCTTATCATCAGGACGTATTCAACCTGCTGAAAGAGAAAAGCCAGGTGGCGGGAATTATCGGGCTCTTTTGCAACGACGCACCGCTGCTGGGCCACTTCAGCGATGCGCTGAAGGCCAGCCTTCCTGGCGCCATTGCCATCAACGCGTTTCCTAAGCTGAGTGCCAGTAGCCTGCTGTACAAGCTCAACCCGGGAACGAAAGAGAGCAAGAGTCGCATTCAGGCGGTGGATGCCGTGCTGCATCAGTGGCAGGGCGGAAAAAACCGCAGCAAAACCCTGGTCATCCGTCACGCGGAAGCGATGAAGGAGACCTGCCGTGAGGTGCTGGGGATGTTGCTTACGCGTGCTCAGGAGCTGGAGTTCCGTCTGTCCATCGTGCTGATGGGCAGCGCGGATCAGGAAGCCGCCCTCTTACACCCATCTGAACTTCGCGAATATGCCCATACCCGTCATACATTGCGTCCCCTGACCTGCCGGGAATTTCTCAGCTATGTGCAGGCGCAGTGTGAAGAGCACGGGTGCGAGAATTCGCCGCTAACCCCGGCGCGCGTGCGCAAGATGCACGCGCTGACCAAAGGCAACATCAGCAAACTGAATGAACTGGCGCACCTGTCAATGCTCGCGGCCTGGACCGAACGTGCAGCGCAGGTCAGCCCGCGTCATTTACGCCTGGCGGCAGGCGAGATCCTCCCGGCAAAAAAACACGGTAAGCGCCTGGCGACCGTGGGATTGTTCGCCTCGGTTCTGTTCGCCGCCTGCGGATGGTATTTAACCGCCTCAATCAATGCAAAACTGCCGATTCAGCTTCCCGTACCGGCGAGCTGGAAACAGCAGAAGCCAAAAGCCGACGCGCCTGTCGTGCCGGTTATCGACAATGAAGTGGTTAATCAGCCGGATGCGATGCACCAGCTGTACCTGATGTGGGGGTATGACGCTTCCGCGGATGATGCGCTGTGTCAGAACGCCGGGAAGGTCAATCTGATGTGTAAACAGGGCAACGCGTCACCGGATACGCTGGCACAGGAGGGTTATCCGTGGGTCAGTGAACTCAAAACCGGTAACCATCTTAACTACGCTGTTGTCGCCCGCGTAGGCGATGACTCGATGGATCTGCTGATGAATAACCGCACCTGGCAGGTGAGCCGCAGCTGGTTTAACCAGCATGCCACCGGTAACTTTACCCAGCTGCATCGCCTGACGCCGGAAGGCAAAGATGCCATCAGCGCCGCCAGCGATGCGAAAGACATGGGCTGGCTGGATCAGGCGCTGAGTCTGGCTCTTGGCCAGCCTGAAACCCATGCTCAGACCTGGACGGCTGAGATGATGAAACGCACCCGCGAGTTCCAGCAAAAAATGCATCTGCATGTGGATGGTATTCCAGGGGAAGATACGCTGATGCAGTTAATGCGTGAAACCCATACCACGCCGAGCGTGTTGATTCAGGCCACGCATGCCACACCGGACGCCAACACGCAGGAGAAGCATTCCTAATGTCTACCATCTGTCTTGCGGCTCAGCGCAGCTACACCACCGGAGAGGCGGTCTGGTTTTCGTACCGCCTCCCCAGCCTGAGAAAAATTTGGGGTCATACCTTTTTATGGGTATTAGGTTTGTGCGCCCTGGTCATGGCAGGGCTGTACGCGCATATTTACTGGAATTTGCGCCACCCGGCCCCTGAACCGGTAAAAGCGAGCGTCGCTAAACCGGAAACGCAGCTTTCCGATATGCATTATGTGTACGTGAGTAAACCGTTCCCGCATCCGCATCCTAAACCGGCGCCGGTACGGGAAGAGATGCCGCCCATGCAGGATCTGCCGATAAGCACCGATGATGCTGACTGGCAGCAGGCCCCTGACAGCACCGTGCCGCAGGATGCCGGGCACGATACCTCGCGTGATACCCTGCCGGGAACCGAGGCGCACGAAAACGCCACCGCGTCGTCGGGAAGTGAAGATGCTTCGTTAGCCGAATTGTTTAAGCAGGCGTTAAAAGAACAAGAGCAGGATTATTCTCAAGGCAAAATTCCCGCGCCGCCGGTTGACGAAACGCAGGATCAATCGCAAAGCAGTTTGTTGCATAACGATAACGTCCAGTCTCCTTTGAGTAAAAAAGGAGACCGGCTGGAGTAGTTAATATTTTTCAGGCAGCGTGGTGAGGTTAAGCAGACGACCTTTCTCCACCACAATATATTGACCTTTTTTCAGGTCAGAGAGGATTTTAATAATGGTACTGCGGGCCAGGTTGGTATATTCCTGAATATAGTCATAGATATTAATATCGCGCTGTTGGTGAACAATCAGCTCATTAATTTCGTAGAGGAATTCGCGGACCACAGAATAGGCGCTACGGGCGACCAGAACATCATCGCGTTTGCTCAGCAGGCAGATGTACCAGGAGAGCACTTTGGTCAATTCAGGCCACAGATTTTTCTCGGTCATAAGCTGCGCGAAGGCCTCTTTTTTGATGCTGCGTACCACGGTATTTGCGCGGACCAGACCGTACATATGGGCTGACTGATAGAAAATAGCGGACAGGCCAAACACGCACTGTCCGGTGACGGTAAACATGCAGAGTTCGTCTGATTCACGACGGAATTCGACTTCGCCGCTGACGATAATATGAATATACTGAGAGTCAGCCGTGGAAATTTTCTGCCATTTCTTTAAGGTTTTCTCTTCAAAACCTTCCGTGGCAGAAATAATGGCTTCCATTTCAGGTTGTGGACGTAATTTTTTACCGTAAATGCTTAACATTGTTATACCCATTTAAGATTAGATTTATTAGACATAGCATGGCCGCGGCATTAAAACCGAAAACCAACAATCTTTTCCTGATGAAAGGCTCAAGGAGAAAATAAGAACGCCTGCCGCCAGCAATATTTTTTTGATTTACTTAGCAAGCTATGTGTCTATCTTAAATCCGGATAATTTTAAGTCAATTTACTAAAAATGAATTGAGTTTGTACTTAAGATTAATCTCAAGCACAAATAAGGGGAAAACGCGCATTCGGGCGCAAACCGAAGGTTTACCCCTGCCCGTATTTCTCTAAAAGGGCTTCTGCAATGGCCATCGTTTCCACATCCGCGACGCCGTTCCATAACTGCGGGCGATAGTGCATCTGGAAGGCGGTGATAACGCGTTGCTGCTGCTGATCCGTGGCGTTGTCCGGCACCTCATAGCCATAGCGCATCAGCAGATCGAGCAGGGCAGCACGATCTACCTCCTGATAGCGCGGACGACCATTGATATAGAAGTTCACGCGCCCGGCATCGGGCCAGGCCCCAATCCCCTGCTTCGCCAGCGCCTGCCAGGGAAACAGCGGGCCGGGATCGTCCTTACGCTGGGGCGCGATATCAGCATGCGCCACCACGTTCTGCGGTTTGATGTCGTACCGGGCGATAATGTCTTTCGCGAGCGGGATAAGCGCCGCGATTTGCGCGGGCTCAAACGGGGCGAAAACTTTCACACCGTCGCGCTTCTGCCAGCCGCGGTTCTCCAGCTCAATGCCGACAGACGTGTCATTGATCCGGTTGGTGCCGCGCCAGAAGCTGATGCCCGCATGCCAGGCCAGCTCACTCTCCGGCACCAGCTGCCAGATGCGCGGTTTGCCGTCGGGTGCAGGCGGCTTCGCAGGGATGAGATAGTGGGAGCTGACGTTTTTGTCCGTCAGCGTGGCCAGCGAGGTGTCGAAGTCGTCGGCGGTGTAGTGGATCACCAGCACCTTTATGCGCGGGTAGGCCGCCTGCGCCTGATGGTGGGTATCCAGCTCGTAGGCACCTTTATCAACAATGCCTTTTTCCTGGGCGCATCCTGCCAGCAACATCGCCAGCAGGAGCGTTGAAAGCGAGCGCTTCATCGACGGGTTTTCACCGCCGTGCCGCTTACGCTCACCATCAGCATGCTCGAATCTTTGCCGACGGTTTCATAATCAATATCGATTCCTACAACGGCATCTGCGCCCAGCGCTTTGGCCTGCTCGCCCAGCTCCTTAAACGCAATTTCGCGCGCTTTACGCAGCTCTTTTTCGTACGCGCCGGAGCGTCCACCGACGATGTCACGAATCCCGGCAAAGAAATCCCGGAAAATGTTCGCGCCCAGAATCGCTTCGCCGGTGACCACGCCGCAATACTCGGTAATGGTCTGTCCTTCCAGGGTTGGCGTTGTTGAAAACTGCATACTTTCTCTCCTTCTTTAGCGTTCAATGCGTTAGCAACAGCATTATCGGTTCGTTACGCTATGATTGAAAGGATAGTTAATAAATAAGGAAATCAACATGCGCTACTCTGCTTTAACACTTTTAGTGCCCTGCGCGCTGGTGCTCAGCGCCTGTACTACCATGGTCACGCCAGCCTTTAAGGATATCGGTACCCGCAGCGGCCCCTGCATAGACGGCGGCCCGGATACCGTGGCGCAACAGTTCTATGATTACCGCATTCAGCATCGCGGAAATGATCTCACCGCCCTGCGACCGTACCTGAGCGATAATCTTGCAAAACTGCTCAACGATGCCACTCGCGATCCGCAGCATAACGCCCTGCTGAAATCCGATCCGTTCTCCAGCCGCACCACGCTGCCGGACAGCGCCGAGGTGGCCAGCGCGTCAACCATCCCGAACACCGATGCGCGGAACATTCCGCTGCGCGTGAAGCTGACCCAGGGAACCCAAACCTGGCAGGACGAAGTGCTGATGATCCGTGAAGGCCAGTGCTGGGCGGTGGACGATGTGCGCTATATCGGCGGCAGCGTTCATGCCCCGGCCGGCACGCTGCGCCAGTCGATTGAGAACCGCTAGATCATTAGTGATAAAAATGTTACCCCCGTAAAATGTCCGGCATTTCACGCGGAATGCCGACATTTATACTCGCCGACCTTGCCGTTCGCTATTTTGTGCTATGTTTAAGAGGAAATGCGGGTTATATTTAACTTTTAACGCAGAAATATTGCATAACTATTCTGTCAACGGTACTATCTGCGGCCTCAATTGCTATAGATTGCCTGGATGAGTAAAGACTGCCCCGATGAGTATTAAACTAAACGGCATTAACTGCTTCTACGGCGCACACCAGGCGCTGTTTGACATCACGCTGAACTGCCCGGAAGGCGAAACGCTGGTTTTACTTGGCCCAAGCGGTGCAGGCAAAAGCTCCCTTCTGCGCGTCCTTAATCTGCTTGAAATGCCCCGTTCCGGTACGCTGGCTATCGCCGGTAACCATTTTGATTTCGCGAAAACCCCGTCAGATAAAGCTATACGCGAACTGCGTCAAAACGTCGGCATGGTCTTCCAGCAATACAATCTCTGGCCGCACCTGACGGTGCTGCAAAACCTGATTGAAGCCCCGTGCCGCGTGCTGGGGTTAAGCAAAGATCAGGCCATCGCGCGTGCTGAAAAGCTGCTGGAGCGTCTGCGCCTTAAGCCCTACAGCGACCGCTATCCGCTGCACCTCTCAGGGGGTCAGCAGCAGCGCGTGGCGATTGCCCGCGCGCTGATGATGGAACCCGCGGTACTGCTGTTTGATGAGCCTACCGCGGCGCTGGACCCGGAAATCACCGCCCAGATCGTCAGCATCATTCGCGAGCTGGCGGAAACCAATATTACGCAGGTCATTGTTACCCACGAAGTGGAAGTGGCGCGTAAAACCGCCAGCCGTGTGGTCTACATGGAAAACGGGTATATCGTTGAGCAAGGTGACGCGAGCTGCTTCGCGAACCCGCAAACCGATGCCTTCAAAAACTATTTATCTCATTGATTGTGTCAGGGGAAATATAATGAAAAAAGTATTACTTGCCGTGCTGCTTGCTGGCGTTACCCTTTCCGCTACCGCAGCCCAGACCATTCGTTTCGCCACGGAAGCCTCCTACCCTCCGTTTGAGTCCATTGATGCGAACAACAAAATTGTTGGCTTCGACGTAGACCTGGCAAACGCCCTGTGTAAAGAGATCGACGCAACCTGTACCTTCAGCAATCAGGCGTTCGACAGCCTGATCCCAAGCCTGAAGTTCCGCCGTATTGACGCCGTCATGGCCGGTATGGACATCACTCCTGAGCGCGAAAAGCAGGTGCTGTTCACCACCCCTTACTACGACAACTCCGCCCTGTTTATTGGTCAGAAAGGTAAATTCACCTCTGTCGATCAGCTGAAAGGCAAGAAAGTCGGCGTGCAGAACGGCACCACGCACCAGAAGTTCATCATGGATAAACATCCGGAAATCACCACCGTTCCGTACGACAGCTACCAGAACGCGAAGCTGGATCTGCAGAATGGCCGTATCGACGGGGTATTTGGTGATACCGCTGTCGTGACCGAGTGGCTGAAAGCCAACGACAAACTGGCGCCAGTGGGCGACAAAGTGACCGATAAAGATTACTTCGGTACCGGTCTGGGGATTGCCGTTCGTCAGGGCAACACCGAGCTGCAGCAGAAATTCAACGCTGCGCTGGAAAAAGTGAAGAAAGACGGCACCTACGAAACCATCTACAAAAAATGGTTCCAGAAGTAATTCCTGATGAATGAAATTTTTCCTTTAGCAAGCGCCGCCGGGATGACCGTCGGCCTTGCCGTTTGCGCACTGATTATCGGCCTGGTGCTGGCGATGTTCTTTGCGGTGTGGGAATCAGCAAAATGGTTCCCCGTCGCCTGGGCGGGCTCCGCGCTGGTCACCGTACTGCGTGGGCTACCGGAAATTCTGGTGGTCCTGTTCATCTATTTCGGCTCCTCACAGCTGCTGCTCACGCTGTCGGACGGCTTCACGATCAATCTCGGCTTTGCGCAGATACCGGTGCAGATGCAGATTGACAACTTTGACGTCAGCCCGTTCCTCTGCGGCGTGATTGCCCTCTCCCTGCTCTACTCCGCGTACGCGTCGCAAACCCTGCGCGGTGCGCTGAAAGCGGTACCGCAGGGGCAGTGGGAATCCGGTCAGGCGCTGGGCATGTCGAAAGCAGCGATCTTCTTCCGTCTGGTGATGCCGCAGATGTGGCGCCACGCCCTGCCGGGCCTGGGCAACCAGTGGCTGGTATTGCTGAAAGATACCGCGCTGGTGAGTCTGATCAGCGTGAACGATTTGATGCTGCAAACCAAAAGCATCGCCACCCGTACTCAGGAGCCATTTACCTGGTACATCGTGGCGGCGGCTATCTACCTGGTAATCACGCTGCTCAGTCAGTACATCCTCAAGCGTATTGACCTGCGTGCGACGCGCTTTGAACGGAGACCAGGCTGATGCTTGAATATTTCCCGGAGCTGATGAAAGGGCTGCACACCAGCCTGACGCTGACCGTGGCGTCCATCATTGTGGCGCTGATCCTGGCGCTCATCTTCACCATCATCCTGACGCTGAAAACGCCGGTGCTGGTGTGGATCGTGCGCGGCTACATCACCCTGTTTACCGGTACGCCGCTGCTGGTGCAGATCTTCCTGATTTACTACGGTCCGGGCCAGTTCCCGTCGCTGCAGGCGTATCCGGTTATCTGGCACCTGCTCTCTGAGCCGTGGCTCTGCGCTCTGATTGCCCTTTCGCTGAACAGCGCGGCCTATACCACCCAGCTGTTTTACGGGGCGATCCGTGCCATCCCGGAAGGACAATGGCAGTCCTGCGGTGCGCTGGGCATGAGCAAAAAAGACACGCTGGCGATCCTGCTGCCGTACGCCTTCAAGCGCGCGCTCTCCTCTTACTCCAACGAAGTGGTGCTGGTGTTTAAGAGTACTTCTCTGGCCTACACCATCACCCTGATGGAAGTGATGGGTCACGGGCAGTTGCTGTACGGGCGCACCTATGACGTGATGGTGTTCGGTGCGGCTGGCGTGGTCTATCTGGTGGTGAACGGTCTGCTGACATTGATGATGCGACTGATTGAGCGTAAAGCGTTAGCGTTTGAGCGCAGAAATTAATCACGCGGGTGCATAAAACGTAATTACCAGAGCGGATAACCCAATGGCTTATCCGCTTTTTTTTATACTCCACATAATATTTAATCATATTTATTGCATATAAATTCATTAGCTGGCATTGTACATCCATGCCGCAGACACGGCGCATAATGACAAGATAGACAGACGGGAGCATTACAATGAAAAAGTTAGTTCTGGCCGCACTACTCGCCACCTTCGCCGCTGGCGCATCCGCTGCTGATAAAATCAATTTTGGCGTTTCGGCCACCTATCCGCCGTTTGAATCGCTGGACGCCAGCAATCAGATCGTCGGTTTCGATATCGACCTGGCGAAAGCCCTGTGCAAGCAGATGCAGGCCGACTGCACCTTTACCAACCATGCCTTCGACAGTCTGATCCCGTCGCTGAAATTCAAGAAATACGATGCGGTGATCTCCGGGATGGACATCACGCCGGAGCGTAGCAAGCAGGTCGCGTTCACCGACCCGTACTACGCCAACTCGGCGGTGGTAATTGCGAAGAAAGGGGCTTATAAATCCTTTGACGAGCTGAAAGGCAAACGCATCGGGATGGAAAATGGCACCACGCACCAGAAATACCTGCAGGACAAACATCCTGAAGTGAAAACCGTGGCCTATGACAGCTACCAGAACGCGATTATCGACCTGAAAAACGGCCGTATCGACGGCGTATTCGGCGACACCGCCGTGGTAAACGAATGGCTGAAAACCAACCCGCAGCTGGGCACCGCAACGGAAAAAGTGACCGATCCGCAGTACTTCGGCACGGGCCTCGGCATCGCGGTACGCCCGGATAACAAAGCCCTGCTGGAAAAACTGAACGGCGCGCTGAAGGCGATTAAAGCAGACGGCACGTACCAGAAAATCAGCGAGCAGTGGTTCCCGCAGTAATCTCTTTTTGCCGGGTGGTCTGGCCTACGGGGGTGGTCTGTAGGCCGGGTAAGCGCAGCGCCACCCGGCAGTTTCTCACAGCGGCACAAAGAACCTGAACCGCGCCCCGCTCACGGACTCCATCAGCCTGATCCCGCCGCCGTGCAGCTCCAGCATTCGCTTAACGATTAACAGCCCTAACCCGCCGCGGTTCTCCCGCGATGCCTGGGTATTCAGCGCCGAAGGCCGCTGGAACAGATCGTCGCGCAGCGAGGCATCCACACCCGTTCCGGAGTCTGCCACTTCGACCTGAAGCCGTTCATTCTCCTGCCAGACCGCCAGACGAATTTCCCCGCCAGTGGGCGTATGACGCATCGCGTTATCGAGCAGGTTGGTCACCACGCGCTCGATCATCGACACATCGGCATTGACCAGCGGCAAGGGGCCCGGCACGTCAATATGCAGATTCACCTCGCGCGTGCGGGCGGTAAGCTCAAACTTCTGCGCCACGTCGGAAATCAGCTCTCCCATCGCGAAACGCTCGCGCTGCGGCTTAATGCCGCCATGCTCAAGGCGCGCCAGCTCGAAAAGCTGCTGGGAAAGATGTCGTACCTTTTGTCCCTGACGCAGCGCGGTGGCGAGATACTGCTGGTGCTCCTGCGGCGTCAGGGTGGCGGATTTGAGCGACAGGGTTTCAAGATAGCCCAGCAGCGAGGTCAGCGGCGTGCGAAGATCGTGCGAAATGTTGGCGATAAACTCCCGGCGCTGGCGATCGCTGTCGGCCAGCTGGTCCCACTGGCGGGTAATTTTCCGCGCCAGCTCGATGAAACTGTTGCGCAGGAGCGCCACTTCGTCATTGGCTGCGGCATCCGGCGGCTGTGCTGCGAGCAGACTGATTGCGCTAATGCTGTCCTGCTCCAGGCCGGTGACCTCTTCCGTCAGGCGCTTAACCGGACGCGTCACCCAGTACCAGACCAGCAGTCCCGCCAGCAGGCCAAACAGAGCGACCCACAGCAATGACCAGAGCACCGTGCTCCAGAGCGCCTTATGCCAGGCCATTTCCGCCAGCGCGTTCGACTCCTCGCCCTGCAAAATGATGTACAGGTAGCCCTTAAGCTCGCCGTCCTGCCGCAGCGGCGTGGCGCTGAACACTTTTTTATTTTGACTGCGCGGATCGTCGCCCAGTACCGGTATGGCGGTACCGCTCAGGAAGGTCTGAACCGGTGCCAGGTCGATTTTTTGCCGCTGAATATGGCCCGGCGGTGCGGCATCGGCCAGGATTCCGCCGTCCGGCGAGATAACGTACAGTTCAACGCTCGGGTTGAAGGTCATCAGCCGGTCGAACAGCGGCTTCAGCGCTGTGCGGTCAACCCTGCCCTGCGCGTCCAGAATCGGTTCCCGCTGGACGATCTGCTGCGCCAGGCCGCCCGACAACCGCTGCACCATCGCGTTGCCGTACTGCATACTGCTGTAGAGCTGTACCGCGCAGGCGACGGTAGCACAGAGCATCATCAGCAGGACAAACAGCAGCGTCAGGCGCTGGCTCAGGCTAAAGCGGCGCATCATGGTTTGGCTCCGCAAATTTATAACCCTTGCCCCAGACGGTGCGAATTATCTCCGGCTCGGCGGCGTCCTTCTCAATCTTGATGCGCAGGCGGTTGATATGGGTGTTGACGGTGTGCTCATAGCCCTCGTGCTGATAGCCCCACACCTGCTCCAGCAGTGCCAGACGGGAAAACACCTCGCCAGGATGGCGGGCGAAGAAGTACAGCAGTTCGAATTCGCGCGGGGTGAGATCCACCACCTGGCCGTGAAGCAGCACGCTGCGCGCCAGGGGATCGATCGTCAGGCCGTGGGCCTGAATTTGCCCGTCAGCCTGCGCCTGCCCCATCGCCTGCTGGCGGCGGAACAGCGCTTTGATGCGGGCAATCAGTTCCTGCACTGAAAAGGGTTTTGCCAGATAATCATCGGCGCCGGTTTCCAGCCCGGTGATGCGGTCGGTTTCGCTGCTGCGGGCGCTGATGATGATCACCGGCAGGTAGCGGGTCATCTGGCGGATGCGGCGGCAGATCTCCAGGCCGTCAACGTTGGGCAGCATCAGGTCGAGGATCACCGCATCCCACGGCTGTTTTTCAAGGCGCTGCAGGGCGTTGCCCCCGTCGGGCTCGTGGGTGATGGCGTAGCCTTCGTCTTCTAAGTTGAGCCGCAGAAGCGCCGCGATATCGTGGTCGTCTTCCACCAGCAGGATCTGCTTCATGGGTAAGCCTTTATTCATCTCTTATGACGTAAGCTTACCTGATTTTATGGGCGGGCAGAGTTCACATTTTGTTTAAGATTTCACGAGCAACGTCAGGACTTCATAATGCGCGGTATGCGGGAACATATCGAAAAGCTGCACGCGTTCAATGCGGTAGCCCGGCAGATTAGCGATATCTTTCGCCATGGTCTGTGCGTTACAGCTTGAATAGACGATGTATTCCGGCGCCATCTGGCTCAGGTAGTCGCACAGGGATTTGCCAATCCCACGACGCGGCGGATTAACCAGCACCAGCTCCGGCACGTTGCCCTGACCGGTCGCGAACTGCGTGGAATCCAGCGCCTGGAAGTGCAGATTGGTTAACCCCAGCTCAGCGGCGGACTGCTTTGCGCAGGCAATCGCTTCAGCGGAGATCTCAATACCGGTGAGCTGCATCTCAGGCGTGGCGCAGTGCAGGCCAAAACCGCCCACGCCGCAGAACAGGTCCCACATATGATGGATGTTTAACGCGCGCACCCAGTCGCGGGCGGTGGCGTACAGGCTGCTTGCCACGGTCGGGTTGGTCTGGAAGAAGCTTTGCGGGCGGATCCACAGCGGCACGCCGTTGAAGCTCTCTGCCAGCGCGTGCTGGTCGGTGAAGAAAACCTCTTTCTCCCCTTCCATGATCGCCATATGCACCGGCTGAATGTTTGCGGTAATCACCTTTAACTGAGGAAGCTGTTCCTGCAGCCACGGCAGCGCCGCGCGCAGCTGCGCCAGCTTGGCTTCCGAGCGCAGCACGAAGCGCAGCATCATGCCGCCGTCGATCTGGCTTTCCGTCAGGAGAAGGTACTTCAGCTCGCCGCGCCTGCGGGCAACGTTGTAAGGCGTTAACCCCGCGCGAGCGATAAACGGTTTCAGTGCGGCAAAGACCGGCTCAAACGAGGCGGGATAGAGCGGGCAGTCGGTTAAGTCTTCCGGCGTGCCGTCGCGGTGCAGCATCCCCAGCAGCGGTTTTTCAACGCTGCCGCTGACCACCATTTTGGCTTTGTTACGAAAGCCCTGCTCCGGGCCGCTGACGGGTGCGCACCACTCGCCCACCGCGCGCGCTGTCAGCAGCTGTTGCAGGTCGGCCATTTTGGCGGTGAGCTGTTGAGAAACCGGCTGTTCTATCCACTGACAGGAGCGGCAGCGTCCGGCGTCATAGAGTGCGCACTGCATATGAAAACCTTAAGGAAAACGAGGGCTGCGATTATACACATTATTGCAGGCGGAAGAACCGCCGACTGGACGCCGGAACGAAAAGCAGGCAGAGCACCAGCATATCCGGCAGTTTTTGCATGACCAGCGCATGGAAAATCTCACGTCGCGACTCGCCCGGAATGCTGAACAGCTCAGGATAGCCATAGCCCAGCGAGGCGGCCCACAGATAGCTGGCGGCGGTCACCTGCGTGAGCAGATAGACCCAGCGCGCCCAGTTTCGCCCTTTGACCAGCGAAAACGCGCAGTAGATCTCGATAAACACCAGCACCAGGCTGCTTAAAAAGACCAGCGTCAGATTCCACGTCTGCACGCTGCGGTGAATGAATTCCCCGATGCCGCGCACGCCCAGCGTATTCAAAATCATCAGCACGTCCAGGCAGCGGATCATAATAATGGCGAGCGCCGCCACCTGAACCAGCGCAGGAACGTTAGGACGGGCGTGCGTAATACGTGATTTTTTTACTAATCCCAATGTTTTACTTCCCTGAAAAACAGTGCCGCGTCATGCGCGGCACATCACCGGAAATTTTAAATCCTTCAGCCGCGTCTTGCACGCTGGATATCGCGCACGCGCTGTTTTTCCGCGCGCGCCATCAAATACCAGGCGATAAATCCGACAATTCCGACCACGCCGAGGATGATAGAGGCCAGAGCATTGATCTCCGGGTTCACCCCCATGCGCACGCTGGAGAAGACCAGCATCGGCAGCGTCGTCGCGCCCGGCCCTGAGACAAAGCTGGCGATAACCAGATCGTCGAGGGAGAGCGTGAACGCCAGCAGCCAGCCGGAGATCACCGCCGGCATAATCATTGGCAGGGTAATGATGAAAAAGACCTTTAGCGGCGTGGCGCCGAGATCCATCGCCGCCTCTTCAATGGAGCGGTCCAGCTCGCGCAGGCGCGAGGAGATCACCACCGCCACATACGCGGTACAGAAGGTGACGTGCGCCAGCCAGATGGTGAGCATGCCGCGATCCGCCGGCCAGCCGATGGCGTGCGCCAGGGCCACGAACAGCAGCAGCAGCGACAGGCCGGTAATGACGTCCGGCATCACCAGCGGGGCAGTGATCATAAAGGCGAAACCGTTTGAGCCGCGAAAACGCCCGAAGCGCACCATCACCAGCGCGGCGATGGTGCCCAGAACGCAGGCCATCGTGGCCGCCAGCGCGGCAATGGTCAGGCTCAGCCCCACCGCGCTCATCATCGCGTCGTCGTGGAACAGCTCGCTGTACCAGCGCGTCGACCAGCCCGCCCAGACCGTCACCAGCTTAGAGCTGTTGAACGAGTAGATCACCAGCATCAGCATCGGCGCATACAGGAAGGTGAAGCCGAGAACGAGGATCAGAATGCGCCACGGGGAGCGTACTACCGGTAAGTTGTTCATCCGCGATCTCCCATCTGTTTCTGCTGATGCTTATGGAACCACATGATCGGGACGATCAGCAGAAGGAGCATGATAATCGCCACCGCCGACGCCACCGGCCAGTCGCGGTTATTGAAGAACTCCTGCCACAGCACGCGGCCAATCATGATGCTGTCCGGCCCGCCGAGCAGTTCCGGGATCACAAACTCCCCGACCGCCGGAATAAACACCAGCATCGACCCGGCAATGATTCCGCCTTTGGTCAGCGGGACAATCACGCTGAAGAAGGTCTTCAGCGGACGCGCGCCGAGATCGAGCGAGGCTTCCACCAGCGAGTAGTCAATCCGCGTCAGGGCGGTGTAAATCGGCAGCACCATAAACGGCAGATAGGCATACACAATGCCTATATAGACCGCAAGGTTGGTGTGCAGGATGGTCAGCGGCTGATCGATAACCCCAAGCCACATCAGAAAATTATTCAGCACCCCGTTGTTTTTCAGGATCCCCATCCACGCGTAAACGCGTATCAGAAACGAGGTCCACGATGGCAGGATCACCAGCAGCAGCAGGATGTTGCGCGTTGACGGCTTACTGTGCGCCACGGCCCACGCCAGCGGGTAGCCCATCACCAGACAGCAGAGCGTCGAGATCGCCGCCACCTGCAGAGACTGCAGATAGGCTTCGAAATAGAGCGGATCCTCGGTGAGCTGGAGGAAGTTGCCCAGATTCAGCGTCAGCGTCAGCTGCCCGTCGGCCCACTCCCACAGATCGGTATACGGCGGGATCGCCCGCGCCATCTCCGCCAGGCTGATCTTAAAGACGATCAGGAACGGCAGCAGGAACAGCAGGATCAGCCACACGTAAGGCATGGCGATTACCAGCTTGCGCCCGTGGTTCATCTTAAGGCGCGTCAGCCAGTAGGCAAAGCCGCCCGGTTTTTTGACGCGGGCTGGAGGTTCAAGTGTGCTCATGATCGCTCCTTATACCGTCAGCACGACGCAGCTGTCCGCGTCCCAGCACAGGCGCACTTCGTCGCCCCAGGTCGGCTGCCCCTTGCGGTAGCGATGTTCGTTCTGTAGCTGCGCGCTGAGCATCTGTCCGCTTTTCAGACGCACGTGGTAAATGGAGAGATCGCCCAGATAGGCAATGTGCACCACTTCCCCGACGGCAAAGTTATAGCCATCGGCAGGCGGATCGTCACAGAGCATGATCTTCTCCGGGCGCAGCGCCACGTAGACCGGCACGTTATCCACCACCGAGCTGTCAGGATCGACCTTAAGCGGATGCTGCAGCCCCGGTGATTCGATGACCAGACCATCCTCCTGACGATCCTTCAGCAGCCCTTCGAAGACGTTAACCGATCCGATGAACTCCGCGCTGTAGCGGGTGGTCGGATGCTCGTAAATCTCTTCCGGCTCGCCAATCTGCACGAACTTCCCGCGGTTCATGATCGCGATACGCCCGGCCATGGTCATGGCCTCTTCCTGGTCATGGGTGACCATCACGCAGGTCACCCCCACGCGCTCGAGGATATCGACCACTTCGAGCTGCATACGGTCGCGCAGCTTTTTATCCAGCGCGCCCATCGGCTCGTCGAGCAGCAGCAGTTTCGGGCGTTTCGCCAGGCTTCTCGCCAGCGCCACGCGCTGACGCTGACCGCCGGAAAGCTGGTGCGGCTTACGCTTCGCGAACTCCTGCATATGCACCAGGCTCAGCATTTCGGCCACGCGCGCGGTGATTTCGGCTTTAGGCAGCTTGTCCTGCTTCAGGCCAAAGGCGATGTTTTGCTCCACCGTCATGTGCGGAAACAGCGCGTAGGACTGGAACATCATGTTAATCGGGCGCTGATACGGCGGCACGCTGGAGAGATCCACGCCATCGAGCATAATTTGCCCGGCGGTAGGCTGTTCAAAACCGGCCAGCATACGCAGCAGGGTCGATTTACCGCAGCCCGATGCGCCCAGTAGCGCGAATATTTCGCCTTTATAGATAGTCAGGCTGACGTCGTCCACGGCATGCTGGCCATCGAAAGATTTGGTGAGGTTACGAATTTCAAGAAGCGGGGTCAGCGCTTTACGGACTTTCGCCTGCGGGCGGGGGATCGCGTCATTCACGGGGTGCTCTCCGGCATAGATCAATACTGGTGCAAACGCACCGTCTGGGTGCGCATCGCCGGGCGGCGCGAACGCTTGCCCGGCCTACGGGTTGTGTAGGCCCGGTAAGCGATAGCGCCACCGGGCAACGTTACCTAACGCCGTTATTTACCGCTTTTCACCTTGGTCCACGCGCGGGTACGCACGCGGTCAATTTTTGGATCCTGAACCTTCAGGGTGAACAGCTTGGCGAACACGTCCGCTGGCGGATAGATTGCCGGATTACTGCGGATCGCTTCGCTCACCAGCGGCACGGAGGCCTTGTTACCGTTGGCGTAGTAAACGTGATCGCTGATGTGGGCAATCACCTCAGGACGCATCAGGTAGTTAAGGAACTGGTAGGCTTCGTCTTTGTTTTTCGCGTCAGCCGGCATGGCGAAGACGTCAAAGAAGGCCAGCGCCCCCTCTTTCGGAATAAAGTAGGACACATTCACGCCGTTTTTCGCCTCTTTCGCGCGGTTCGCCGCCTGCCACACGTCCCCAGCCCAGCCGATTGCCACGCAGATGTCGCCGTTCGCCAGGTCGTTGATGTACTGGGACGAGTGGAAGTAGCGAATGTTTGGACGCAGCTTCAGCAGCAGATCGGTCGCCGGGCCGGTGTAATCATCGGCTTTATTGCTGTTCGGGTCTTTGCCCAGGTAGTTCAGCACGGTGGCGAAAATCTCTTCCGGCGCATCGAGGAAGGAGACGCCGCAGCTTTTCAGCTTCTCAAGATTTTCCGGCTTCAGCACCACGTCCCAGCTGTCCAGCTTAACGTCCGGGCCCAGCGCGGCTTTGACTTTATCCACGTTATAGCCGATACCGGTGGTCGCCCACAGGTAAGGCATGGCGTATTTGTTGTCCGGGTCGTGCTTCGCCACCAGCTTCAGCACTTCCGGATCGAGGTTTTTCCAGTTCGATAACTTGCTCTTGTCCAGCGGCTGGAAGACGCCCGCCGTCAGCTGACGCTCCAGGAAGCTTGCGGAAGGTACGACCAGGTCAAAACCGGTGCTGCCTGCCATCAGCTTTCCTTCCAGCACTTCGTTGGAATCGAAAACGTCATAGACCACTTTAATGCCGGTCTCTTTTTCAAAATTAGCGACCGTGTCCGGCGCAATATAGTCAGACCAGTTGTATACGTGCAGCGTTTTTTGTTCCGCAGCGAGCGTGCCGGCAGAGACGGCCATCAGAGCACCCGCAACCAGACCCGATAACCATTTTTTATTCAAGGCGATCATAGTGTTATTCCTTCTGAAAGCTCGTTAACAAACGAACTAAACTGTGCAATCTGGATATATGCAAAAATCATGCATAGTTTGTCGCTCTGCTCAAAATAAAAAGAAACCTCTTTACCCGGCAGGATCCGCTCGCTTTTTTAAGCATCGCAAGAATAACTGTAGCCCGTGTCTCCGGCTATAGCCCAGACGAAAAAACGCCTTTTATCAATTTTTTATGCAGGTTAAGTCTACGTGATAAGCCGAAATGGCCTTGAGGGAGGTGAAAAATTCTTTAAAGAAAGGTTAAAGGCAGCAGAAAAAATGGCCTTCTGCAGCCGCTATGGCAGCGACTGCGCAAAAGTCAGACAGGCTTAGTGAAGAAAATTGGGAGATGCATCATTATTCTCAGCATCGTCTTCCGCGCTATACAGCAGATGATGTGCATTGGCTTCCATCATAACCATGGAAATTTGCTCTTCGCTCAGGCGCATAAACCAGGCGAACTGCTTGAACGACAGCCCTGCCCCGGAGAATAAAGACTGGCAAACGACCAGTTTTGGCAGATTATCGTCCTGTATATCGAGAAATGCTTTCACCGTCAAAGAACTGGCGTTGATAGCCGAGAGATCGGAGGCCAGCGCCAGCAGCGCAGAAGGCTTCACTTCGGCCAGCGCGGAAAAAAGGATCACGTCGTTAATCAGATCGATTTTGGCATCGAAAATGCCGTCGAAATTCTGCATATGAGGCAGATGCAGCGCCTGGCAGGAATCACATTCGAAGAACGTGATCCCGGCATCATCAAGCCATTGACGTAACGTATCCAGTGTAGGTACGACCTGTAAATCCATCGCTGTGCAGCCTCTTTAGTAAAAACTTCGCATAGGGTACTCAAAAAGCGCCCGGTAATCCATTTAACCGCCCGTTTTCAGACAGTAACCCGGCGTGGCATGACGCTCGATCCATGAGATCATTTTACCTGCAATATCGACCCCTGTGGTTTTTTCCACACCTTCCAGCCCCGGGGAGGCGTTCACCTCCATCACCAGCGGCCCGCGCGTCGCCCGAAGAAGGTCCACGCCCGCTACGTCCAGCCCCAGGGTTTGCGCCGCTTTCACGGCTATTTCCCGTTCGCGTTCGCTAATATCGGCTACCCGCGCTACGCCGCCGCGGTGAAGGTTAGAGCGGAAGTCGCCCTCTTTGGCCTGGCGCTCGATGGCCGCCACGACCTCGTTCCCCACCACGAAACAGCGAATGTCGCGCCCTTTCGCCTCTTCAATGTACTCCTGCACCAGAATGTGCGCATTCAGCCCGCGAAAGGCGTCGATCACGCTCTCCGCCGCCTGACGCGTTTCCGCTAACACCACGCCAATACCCTGCGTGCCTTCCACCAGCTTGATCACTAAAGGCGCGCCGCCCACCATATCGATCAGATCGCTGGTGTCGTCCGGTGAATGAGCAATGCCCGTGACCGGAAGATCGATCCCCTGTCGTGCGAGCAGCTGTAGAGAGCGCAGCTTGTCGCGGGCGCGGGAAATGGCGACGGATTCGTTGAGCGGATAGCTGCCCAGCATCTCGAACTGGCGCAGCGCGGCGGTGCCGTAGTAGGTAATCTGGGAGCCGATGCGGGGGATCACCGCATCGAAGTGCGGCAGCTTGCGGCCTTTGTAGTGAATCGACGAGGCGGCGGGGTCGATGTTCATATAGCAGGACATCGGGTCGAGGATCTCAACCTGATGCCCGCGTTTCGCCGCCGCTTCTCGCAGGCGCTTACATGAATAGAGCGTTCCGTCCCGGGACAATATGGCAATTTTCACCCTGCACCTCTCTGAAGACATGGAAAAAGCCTGCATATCATATACGCAGGCAGGCGCAGGAGGAATGGACTATCGCGTTGCCCAGCCCTGCTTGTGCAGATACTCAAGAATAAACGGGCGGTTTTCTTTGATGATGGTGCGGCGAATATGGTCCGTCCAGGTGTCGCGACGGTTATTGCTGCCGCGCGTCATGTAGTAGTTCGCCAGCTCTTCGTCGTATTGATTCAGGACATCCTGATCGACCGGCTGGTAATGGTTTTCATGCACCAGCATCGCGGCAGGAATGCGCGGCTTGAGATCCGGGTTGTCCGCCGGCCAGCCGAGGCAGAGGCCAAACAGCGGCAGCACGTGTTTTGGCAGCTTCAGCAGGTCGGTCACGCTTTGAATGTTGTTACGCAGCCCGCCGATATAGACACCGCCTAACCCCAGCGATTCCGCGGCCGTAAAGGCGTTTTGCGCCATCAGCGCGGTATCCACCACGCCCAGCAGCAGCTGTTCGGCCAGCCCAAGTTCCGCCTCAGGGCAGATCTGCAGGTGGCGGTTAAAGTCGGCGCAGAACACCCAGAACTCGGCTGCCTGAGCCACATGCTTCTGCCCGCCGGTGAGCGTCACCAGCTGTTCACGCATGGCCTTATCAGTAATACGGATAATCGAGCTGCACTGCAAAAAGCTGGAGCTGGAGGTGGCTCTTGCGCTGTCGATAATCGCATTACGCTGTGCCTCGGTAATCGGCTCATCGGTAAAGTGGCGAATGGAGCGGTGGGACTGGAGCAGGTCTATGGTTGGCGTCATCTTGTCTCTCTTTAGTCTTGCTTAATACGTATGGCAGCCAGTATAGGCAATGATGTGCGCGGTGTAATTGGCGAAACATAGCTCATAGATATTATAACGACAGGCGAAACCTTCTTTAATGACGGCGGGTTATGGGGCACTATACGTGTCATTCGCCGTCAGGCTTGTTTTTTGAGGAGAGAGAAATGTTTGCAGTAATTTTTGGTCGTCCAGGGTGCCCTTACTGTGTGCGCGCGAAAGAGCTGGCTGAGAAACTGACCGAAGAGCGCGATGACTTCAACTTCCGCTATGTGGACATCCACGCGGAAGGCATCACCAAAGCCGACCTGGAAAAAACCGTCGGTAAGCCGGTTGAAACCGTGCCGCAGATCTTCCTCGATCAGAAACACATCGGCGGTTGCACCGACTTTGAGGCCTACGCTAAAGAGCATCTGGGCCTGTTTGCCGAGCAGTAATGAAGAGACGCCCTCACCCTGAGGGCGTTTTTATTTGCGGTGCCGTCGGTGCTGAACCAGGCTGCGCACAAACAGATAGCACAGCGCGCCAAGCGCGCACCAGAATACGCCGCTCAGCAACCACGCCAGCTCCTGCCAGAAACTCCGCGTTGAAATATACATCAAGCGCATCATCAGCAGACAC
Source organism: Enterobacter sp. 22499 (assembly GCF_052044815.1). Taxonomy (NCBI): domain Bacteria; kingdom Pseudomonadati; phylum Pseudomonadota; class Gammaproteobacteria; order Enterobacterales; family Enterobacteriaceae; genus Enterobacter; species Enterobacter sp. 22499. Next base: position 1,015,500 of record NZ_JBQENR010000001.1, read on the forward strand.
AGCGGTGCAGCGAGCATGGCGCCGAGCAGCGGTTTCACCACCTCCCCTTGACGGGAGAGAAAACTGGCGGCAGCCCCCGGCAACGTGAAGAAGAGCAACCCTAGCTCAGGATGCCCGGACGCCCTGAACGCGCCCTTTACATTAAATGCGAGCGACATGCACACGACCGTGAACAGCAAAAAACAGCTGATCACCCCCGCCCAGTTTCGTTTCATATTCAAACTATCCTCCTGACTTATCTCTATCAAATACACATTCGTCGGATAGACGCCCAGTCAGATAAAGCAGTGCGGCAATCCATGCCAAAGTACGCACAGGGTGATGCGATAATCAGTAGCTGTCAGTAGCTAATGCGATTAAACTACACGCCAGCTAATGTTTTAGGGAATAAAGCAGGAAACAGGGAGCGTTAGCGCTTTTCCCTGATCCAGAAAACAGTAGCCCAAAAAGTCCTTTCATTCAACAACTTACTGGTAAACAAGAAGTTAGCCTCCGTGAATATAAACGTCGCAGACTTGTTAAATGGGAATTACATCCTGTTATTATTTGTGGTACTGGCGCTGGGTCTTTGCCTGGGTAAATTGCGTCTGGGTTCGGTTCAACTCGGTAATTCCATTGGCGTTTTAGTCGTCTCCTTATTATTAGGCCAGCAGCACTTCAGCATTAACACGGACGCGCTGAACTTAGGTTTTATGCTGTTTATTTTTTGCGTTGGCGTAGAAGCGGGACCTAACTTTTTTTCAATTTTCTTCCGCGACGGCAAAAATTATCTGATGCTGGCGCTGGTGATGGTCGGCAGCGCGCTGCTGATCGCGTTAGGGCTGGGCAAACTGTTTGGCTGGGATATCGGGCTTACGGCCGGTATGCTGGCCGGCTCCATGACCTCCACCCCCGTGCTCGTGGGCGCCGGTGATACCCTGCGCCATTCCGGCATGGCGGGTGCGCAGCTCTCTACCGCCCTCGACCATCTGAGCCTGGGCTACGCCCTGACCTATCTGATTGGTCTGGTGAGCCTGATCGTTGGCGCGCGCTACCTGCCAAAACTGCAGCATCAGGATCTGCAGACCAGCGCTCAGCAAATCGCCCGCGAGCGCGGCCTGGATACCGATTCCAAACGTAAAGTCTATCTCCCGGTTATCCGCGCCTACCGCGTCGGGCCGGAGCTGGTGGCATGGGCAGACGGCAAAAATCTTCGCGAACTGGGGATTTACCGCCAGACGGGCTGCTACATCGAACGTATCCGCCGCAACGGCATTCTGGCGAACCCGGACGGCGACGCGGTGCTGCAGATGGGCGACGACATCGCGCTGGTGGGTTACCCGGACGCCCACGCCCGTCTCGACCCGAGCTTCCGTAACGGCAAAGAGGTGTTCGACCGCGACCTGCTCGACATGCGCATCGTCACCGAAGAGATCGTGGTGAAAAACCATAACGCCGTGGGCCGCCGTCTGGCGCAGCTGAAGCTGACCGACCACGGCTGCTTCCTCAACCGCGTGATCCGCAGCCAGATTGAGATGCCTATCGACGACAACGTTGTGCTCAACAAAGGCGACGTGCTGCAGGTCAGCGGCGACGCGCGACGCGTAAAAACCGTTGCCGACCGCATCGGCTTTATCTCGATTCACAGCCAGGTCACCGACCTGCTGGCCTTCTGCGCCTTCTTCATTGTTGGCCTGATGATCGGGATGATCACCTTCCAGTTCAGCAACTTTAGCTTCGGCATCGGTAACGCTGCCGGTCTGCTGTTCGCCGGGATCATGCTGGGCTTCCTGCGAGCCAACCATCCGACCTTCGGCTACATTCCGCAGGGCGCGCTGAACATGGTGAAAGAGTTCGGTCTGATGGTGTTTATGGCGGGCGTCGGCCTGAGCGCGGGCAGCGGCATCGGCCACAGCCTGGGCGCCGTCGGCTGGCAGATGCTGGTTTCCGGCCTTATCGTCAGCCTGGTGCCGGTGGTGATCTGCTTCCTGTTCGGCGCCTACGTGCTGCGTATGAACCGCGCCCTGCTGTTCGGGGCAATGATGGGGGCCCGTACCTGCGCGCCGGCGATGGAAATCATCAGCGATACCGCGCGCAGCAACATCCCGGCGCTGGGGTATGCAGGCACCTATGCTATCGCGAACGTACTGCTGACGCTGGCGGGTACGCTGATTATCATCATCTGGCCGGGACTCGGATAACTCCTAAGTTTGCGCGTAATGAAAAAATTTTTGTAACGCGCAGAACTTTTTTAGCAGGGGGCAGTCATAACTAGTGCCACTGCTTTTCTTTGATGTCCCCAATTTGTGGAGCCCATCAACCCCGCCGTTTTGGTTCAAGGTTGATGGGTTTTTTGTTGTCTGAAGTTCGTGTCCTTGTGGCAAATAGCCATAGGCAAAGCCTTTCTACGCCGTTTCAATCGCATACAGCAGTTCAACCAGATCAACCGCACTCACATCATCCCAGCGCAGGTAACTCGACAGAGAGCTTGTTCCCGAATCTTGCCCTAAAACGCGCTGACATATTGCCTGGTGGTCAACGGATGCAGATACCCACACAGCACCGCTCTGCTGACAAAAGTAGGTCGAACCTTTCAACCCATCTCTTTGAATACGTTTCTTCCAGGTATCCACCTGCTGTGTCGTCACTTTTAAACTCATATCTTCCCCTTAGTAAATCAAGCAATCCCAGTTGATGATCCCATAAAATACCCGGATAAATCAGCGCGGAGAATATCAGTGTTCAATTTTTATCCTGACAAGACATTTAACAGAACGGAAGTTATGAGTCGACCAACACCCGTTCCCGCCATCAACGGAGTCTATTTTTGGTGGTTCAAAGAAATCCCGCCGGGCGTTCCAACAGAAGGTTGCCTAACTCATGATGGGCTAACTCTGCTTTATGTGGGTATTTCTCCCGACAAAAAAGGGAAACCTAATAGTCGAGCCAATCTCAAAACACGCATCAAAACTCACTACAGCGGAAATGCCGAAGGCTCTACGCTGAGACGAACGCTAGGTGTTTTGCTTGCGGCAGTAAGCAATTATCCCCTCCGTCGTGTTGGAAGGGGAAACAGAACGACATTTACCCATGCTGGGGAACAATGGCTCGATCTTTGGATGGAACAGAATGCAAAAGTATACTGGGTAGCAGACGAAGAACCTTGGGTGCTGGAAGAAACGCTGATAAGAAGTATTCCGCTCCCATTAAACATTCAAGGTAACACTCATCCTTTTAAGCCAACGCTCTCAGCAATGCGCAGCAAAGCTATGGCAGAAGCCAAACTGATGGAGATCGCGAACGAAACAGGATTTAGCAGACGCCAGGTGGTGGAGATTGTTGAGCAAGCTGTGAGGGTAAAATAATCGGCTCATGAAGCACGCAGTTGAGGCAAATGAAAGGCACAGCGCAAGCAGCGAACTAGGAGCCTTACGTTAACTGTTCAGGCATCCCTTTCGAGTATGTGGATTAAGGTATGACCACAAAGCCGTACAGATTTACCAAAGGCAACATCTCTCATTATCTTAATGCAAACGATGACGAGGCAACCGACCATCTGCTGGCATGTCGTTTAGGATGTCGCTCGCTATAGCGTTCACTTGTGACGTACGGTGTATTCAGAGTGATTGAAAAATTAGGCTTCATGATGCAACATCTCCTATTGGCTTGTGGTGAGCCGCTTGTCAACGTGACAATCGCCCAATTGGAAACAAAATTGATACTGGGATCGCATACGAGACATGGCAACATCAAAGTACCCAAACGAGATCAAAATAAATCCCAATCAGGGTGGCAAGGCTGCGATTGAATGCTTGATAGAGGCGTATGGTTTTACAACGCGACAGGCATTAGCCGATCACCTAGATGTCTCTAAAAGCACTTTGGCTAAAAGATATATGCGGGATACGTTCCCTGCTGACTGGATAATCCTATATGCTCTTGAAACAGGTATATCCTTAAGCTGGTTAGCCAGCGGAATCGGATCCAAAAATTCAGAGTTGAATGATGATATTTCTTCAATCAGTCACAAAAAATCATTGAAGGTGTCTTACACGATGAAAATTACTACTCTATCGATAAGGTATTACTTCCTAAAAACCACAGTCATATTTCTTGTGTATCTGATGTTGACAAAATTTATATTGACGAATCAGAATGTCGCGAGTTAATTTATGGGAATGGTTAGCTGAAATTGAAGTTAAGTTAGCATTTGTACAAGAACCAGAATTCCATTTGGAAAAATTAACGTCAGCAGCATTTTAATCGATTTTGAATGGTCTGTAGATGATATAAAAGTTATCGCCAAATGCAGAAGCATACTGATAGACCACCTTTAGCAGGAATTAAAATGAGTACTAATGAAAGAAATATCGACAATGAAGAGAAAATCATAAAAGAAAATACTGAACTCCTCGATCAGTATAAAAATGCACTATCCTTTGATGACTATCAAAAATTAAGATGGTTGATTCTGAGAGGAAGAATTCACGAGTTTCAAAATGAGCTTCTTGGATTCATTTTTAAAACTGAACCGTCTGAAGAAGAAATAAAATCAAATGATAAAGATTATAAAAATAAGTATTTAAAATATTATTATGATACTAATGAATCCCTATCAAACCAAAATAGCAAAACAAATCATAGAATCATTGAACTTGAAGAACTGAATAATCAACTTTTAACAACGAATGCCGAACTACAGAAAGATATTGCTGAAGCAAAAAAACTCATTGAGACAGGTGCAAAAGAAATAACTAAATTAGTTAATTCCAACACTGAACTTCAAAGCCTTGTTCAACAAAAACGAATTGACGAAAAAATACCTGGTTATGTAAACAGCGTAAAAACCGAACTTAGTTCAGATGATAATCATTTCATTTTGATGTCTAAAGTATGGGCTGGTTGTGGTGGATTTTTCGGGATAGCCGCTGTTCTAGCTTCTCTTTTATCATTGACAGTAACAATTAATTTTGATGAATTAAAAGGATTCGAATTATTTTATTCTTTCACTCGTGGTTTATTAGGAATATCTATTCTTTCATGGCTTTCATTCATCTGCTTAAGCAATTCCAAAAAGTATACCCATGAGTCTATACGTAGAAAAGACAGAAGACATGCCTTAATGTTTGGACAAGTTTTTCTGCAAATCTATGGTTCCACAGCAACCAAAGAGGACGCAGTTTTAGTATTCAAAGATTGGAATATGTCTGGTGATTCTGCTTTTTCTGATCATACCGATCAACCACCGGGAATAACTACATTGTTTGAAACAGCGAAAGAAAAATTGAAATCTTCCCTCGCTGATAAATAATTAATTCTAGTGAAAGTATGACTCTGAATCAATAATACATTGACAACTGCATAAAAAATCAGTTGAAAGTAATGAACTTTCAGAGGTGAACATGACGGTCAGAAAACTTGAATCAGGCAGATGGTTTTGCGAGTGCTATCTTGGAAGACCCGATGGACGGCGTTTGCGCAAACAGTTCGCCACTAAGGGGGAGGCACTGACTTATGAACGTCATGTTATGGATGAGATAGCATCGAAACCTTGGTTAGCCTAGTTGGCAGCTCGTTGGACTCTGAAAGACGTGGTTGAACTCTGGTTCAAACTGCACGGCATGTCCCTGACCGCTGGCAAGCATGTTTATGGCACGCTGATCCTGATGGTCGATACACTAGGAAACCATTTTACTACAGATCTCAGTTCCAAATTGTTCGCGCATTACCGTGACAAACGCGAACTTAACCCGTTATGAGGTCACCAAATACTGGAGCACTTTCGTTAGGATCAAGGGCAAGAAGAACCGGAGTATCCCGATCAGTAGAAAGCTGCACAAGGAAATCATTGCCCTGGATGGTTTCAAGTTCTTTACTGATTGCTACTTCCGATTTTATCTGTGATGGAGAAAACCTCCATTGCGCTTCCACGCGGACAGCTTACCCACATTTTGCGCCATACATTTGCAGCACACTTTATGATGTCCGGTGGGAACATCCTTGCGCTCCAGAAAATCCTAGGTCACCACGACATAGAAATGACCATGCGCTATGCCCACTTGGTACCTGATGATCTGGAAACGGCCCTACGATTCAATTCCCTGGCAACCATGTATCATCTACCTATTGACGCTACTAACGTGAATACCTGATAGTTGGGGACTAATATTAGGGCGGTCTTGATTATCAAGGATAAAATGATTATGAATGAGTTACAGAAACAGGGGTTAGAGCTACGTACTAAAGCAAAAGAACTGGCTCTTGCTGCTTTGGCAAAGCACCAAGATGGACGCATAAATGGTAAGGGAGTTAAGCAATCAGAGGTATTTCGCCTTTGCGGCCTCGACTGGGGGGATTACCCGAAAGCCCCAAGTACGCAGCAACAATACTGGGCTGTTGCCCTTCTCCGCGAACTTGAGTCGGAAGGAACGGTAGAGCAAGTCGAAGAGAAAGGGCCTTGGCGTTTAAAGTAAGCTACGATGAGCCAAGTGGCGACAAAGTGGCGGTAGCAATTAGCATTTCCCCGTAATCGCCACCCCTTACCACTAACCTAACTCATTGATTCCAATGCAAGTCATTGTTTTCACTACCCCTTCTACATAAATGTTTTTTTGTTGCCTGAAATTAAGAACCAATAAAATCAATCAGTTACCCCACCACTTTCCCTTACATGGCGACATCGTCGCAGCAGAACTTTTTATGTGGCTGTAACAGGTAATAAAAAAACCTGCCAGCTGCGGGTTAGTATCAGTAAGATAATTCTTTCTGCATTCCTCTCGGATTTTGGAACGAGTCATTCAATATCGAACTCATATATTTTCACCTCGAACGCCAGACAGATTGTATTTAGGTTAAACAATATCAGGTCATAATCTTAAAAAAACCTGCTTGTTGTAAACATGATCTGCTTTGATCTTCCATACAAGTGACGAGAATACTCTGGAGTGGATAGATACACATTTCGGAGGGAACAGGAATGAAGTTTTCAAGCGCAATAATGGCAGTTGTACTGATCGTGCCGGTCTAAGGGGATGCAGCAAAAGATCTCTCGATTGAGCTGAAGTGCGAGGCCAGCAAGCATGTACCATTCTGAAGAGATCGTCCGCCAGCTTCAGAGCCAAAAGATACTGGCAATGAAACTGGATCGGGCGGTACGCGCGGTAGGTGAAGAAGTAAAGAATCATCTGAGTCATATAGGTGCCGGTGCCCAACGTCTGCTGTACTACACCTCCTGCTTTACCGATGAATATTACGATGTCTGTACCAGACAAAATCTGGAGGATGCTCGCTTCCGAAAAGGCATATTCCATCTCGTTTCTCGCTGGAACATCGTGTTTGACATAATCAATACGTACGTTGAGGAGCTGGTTAAGGATTTTTCCCCGGCAGAATTAGCCGCAATACAGCATGCTCTAATACGCGCTAACGTTTACATATCCACCAGCACGCTAACCTCGTATTCATTCTCTGCGGGCGTCGCATCGACTGTTTGCCTCTACGTGACCATTCCACCTTCGGGAGTAAAGGTCGTTTCAGGGTTAACGTGTGCCGCTCTTGGCGGGCTTGGGATATACGGGGTTGTGCAAAAGGCCGCTGAAAGCGCTCGCCGCCTGCAGGTGATGCATCCCGCCTACTATCAAGCGTTGTATCTACGGGAGCTGGAGATGATGTATTTCCTGGTGGAGCCTGCGTTTATGCGCGCGGGCGTGCTAACCCAACAATGGACTGATAGCCAAAGCCCTTATGGTGCTGCGGACTCGATCCTGAAGCTAATGGGTAGACACTGATGAGCTTTCTGAGACGCTGGCTTAAATCTCAGGCTCAGTTTTTCTTCTGGACCTATGTTCCCATTATCCTCACGTTCATTTTCGGCTATGTCCTTGATGTTTACTTCCCTGAGGTTAGCCAGGGATTCATCCTTCTGTTTTACCTGGTCATACTGGGACTGGCTTACTGGATATGGCATTGAGGACCAACAATGCTTCACGTTTACTAATAAGGAAATTACATGTCTACACCCGCACACCTATGGCTTGAAGACGAGAACGGCTCCCCGATTATTGGTAGCTGCACGATGCCCACGCGTCCCGGTTCCATCGAGCTAAAATCTTTCACCCACGGTGTAACCATTCCGGTTGACCCAAGCTGGGGCAAGCTCACCGGCACGCGCGTCCATCGTCCCATCACGATAGTCAAAGAGTTTGATCAGACTACCCCGCTTCTTTACCGCGCCGTGTGCGAAGGGCGAGTGATGAAGAAAGGAACCATTAAGATGTACCGCATTCTGGAGTCCGGTATCGAGGCCGAGTATTTCAATATCGTGATGGAAAAGGTTAAGTTCACAACAGTGGCACCCTTTCTGACCCCTAACGGGATGAGCAGCACCCACCTTGAAACGCTCGAATTGCGTTATGAAGCAATCTCCTGGAAGTACACGGAGGGGAATATCATTTACCGTGACACATGGAACGATCGCTGTTGCGCCTGAGCACAAAAGAACGTTGAAGGAGAGCAGATAAAAAGAAACCGTCTCAGGGGGGCGGTTTCTTTCCTCCGGGTGTCAGGAGTAGTCCCGGCAAGCCATAACGACTATTTTGACCTCCAACATATCCTCTAACAGCTTCTTTTGAACACCCCGCTCCTGTATGAGCTTTTTCTCTCGCTCGCCACAAACATATATGATTTAATGCATATGATAAAAGACATTCAGGATGACTAAATGCTCCACCCGCTCCAGCTCTTCAAAATCCTCTCCGACGAAACGCGACTCGCCATCGTCATGCTGCTCCGTGAAGCGGGCGAGCTGTGTGTCTGCGATCTCTGCTCCGCCACCAGCGAACCGCAGCCGAAAGTCTCCCGCCATATGGCCTTGCTGCGCGAGTCCGGGCTGGTTATCGATCGTCGCGAGGGCAAATGGGTCCATTACCGTCTCTCTCCCAACATGCCGGCATGGGCGGCAGCCGTTATCGACACCAGCTGGAACTGCCTGCGGGAAGAGACGCGCATGAAGCTTAAAAACCGACTTCCAGGCTCGTGCTGATAACAATACATTCACAAAAACAGATATAACGGAGTAAAAGATGTTTCTGGCAGGGGCAATTTTTCTGTTTACGCTGGTACTGGTCATCTGGCAGCCCAAAGGGCTCAGTATCGGCTGGAGCGCGACCATTGGCGCCGTGCTGGCGCTGGCCAGCGGGGTAATTCACATTAACGATATACCTGTGGTCTGGAATATCGTCTGGAACGCCACGGCGACGTTTATCGCCGTCATCATTATCAGCTTGCTGTTGGATGAGTCCGGCTTTTTCGAGTGGGCGGCGCTGCACGTTGCCCGCTGGGGAAATGGTCGCGGGCGATTGCTGTTTACTTATATCGTGCTGCTGGGTGCGGCCGTGGCGGCGCTGTTTGCCAATGACGGCGCGGCGCTGATCCTGACGCCTATCGTCATCGCCATGCTGCTGGCGCTGGGGTTCAGCAAGCAGGCCACGCTGGCGTTTGTGATGGCGGCAGGTTTTATCGCCGATACCGCCAGCCTGCCGCTGATTGTCTCCAACCTGGTCAACATCGTGTCGGCAGACTTCTTTAAGCTGGGGTTCAGCGAATACGCCTCGGTGATGATCCCCGTTGATATTGCCGCGATTGTCGCAACGCTGGTGATGCTGCATCTTTTCTTCCGCAAGGAAATTCCCCCGGAGTATGACCTGGCGAAACTTCAGGAGCCCGAGCGGGCCATTCACGATCTCCCGACGTTCAGAACGGGCTGGATCGTGCTGCTGCTTCTGCTCGTCGGCTTCTTTGTGCTTGAACCTCTCGGCATTCCGGTCAGCGCCATCGCCACCGTCGGCGCGCTGATTTTATTCGCTGTCGCAAAACGGGGACATGCAATAAACACCGGAAAAGTGCTGCGCGGCGCACCCTGGCAGATTGTTATTTTCTCGCTCGGGATGTATCTGGTGGTGTATGGCCTGCGCAATGCCGGGCTGACGGATTATCTTACTGGCGTGCTGAATAGCCTGGCCGGACACGGACTGTGGGCCACCACGCTGGGAACCGGGTTCATCACCGCGTTCCTGTCATCCATAATGAACAATATGCCCACGGTGCTGATTGGCGCGCTCTCCATTGAGGGCAGCATGGCGACGGGATTGCTCAAGGACGCGATGATTTACGCCAACGTGATTGGCTGCGATCTGGGGCCGAAAATCACGCCTATCGGCAGCCTCGCCACCCTGCTCTGGCTCCACGTGCTGGCGCAGAAAAACATGACGATTACCTGGGGCTACTATTTCCGGACGGGCATCATCATGACGCTGCCGGTCCTGTTTGTGACGCTCGCCGCGCTGGCGCTACGTCTCTCCTTCACACTGTAATGAGCCACTGATATGAGCCACATCACCATCTACCACAACCCAGCCTGCGGCACCTCGCGCAATACGCTGGAGATGATCCGCAACAGCGGCACGGAGCCGGAGATTATCCTCTATCTGGAAACCCCGCCGTCGCGCGATAAGCTGGCCACCCTGATTGCTAATATGGGGATTTCGGTGCGGGATCTGCTGCGCAAAAACGTGGAGCCCTATGAACAGCTCGGCCTGGCCGAAGATATCTTCACCGACGACCAGCTTATCGACTTTATGCAGCAATACCCGATTCTGATTAACCGCCCGATTGTGGTAACGCCGCTGGGCACCCGCCTGTGCCGCCCGTCTGAAGTTGTCCTCGACATTCTGCCGGACGCGCAGAAAGGCGCGTTTAGTAAAGAGGATGGCGAAGCCGTCGTGGACGCCAGCGGGAAAAAAATCGAACACAGGTAAAACAGGCAGGGCGAGTGATGCCTAAGGGTTCCCCTCGCCCGCAATTCTCCCCACCATCGCCCGAATTTCCTCCCGGCTTAATGGCTCTCGGTCAGTCACATAGTGCAGCGTCATCCCTTCGATGAAGGCATCCAGCGCACGGGTGGTGACCGGGTCGAACCACTGCTCCAGCGTGGTCTGGCTCATTTTCATCCAGTCCTGCATCACCGTTTTGAGCGCCGCGCTGCGGTGCATAAAGGCGTAAAGCTGATACATCAGCGCCATGTTGTGCGGCGTGGTCACCTGCGAGCTGTGGATCAGAGTGGTGATGGATTCACACGCCATCTCCGGCCCGGTGACGCCCGCGAAGAAATCCCGGTACTGCTGCGACATCTGCCGGGTAAACCACGTGAAGGCCTCCTCCAGCAGCGGCTCCATGCCGTCGAAATAGTAGGTCATTGACCCCAGCGGCACGCCCGCGCAGGTGGCGATTTTGCGGTGCGTGACGGCGTGAATCCCGTGTTCGGCAATGGTATCCAGCGTCGCCTGGAGAATTTTTTCACGTCGATGCGGATCGTTCGGTGGTCTGCTCATAAATTCCTCACCTGGTTTGTGTACAAATGTACACAAACTTGCTAGTGTTGTCGCTACTGTTGTACTTCTGGTGCTACCCCAATGACGCTGACCTCTTCCCGCAACGCCCTGCGACTACGCATGTGGGCATTGTTTATGTTCTTCTTTATTCCCGGTCTGCTGATGGCCTCCTGGGCCACACGTACGCCCGCCATTCGCGATATTTTGTCCGTCTCTACCGCGGAGATGGGCATCGTGCTGTTCGGTCTGTCGATAGGCTCCATGAGCGGTATTCTCTGCTCCGCGTGGCTGGTGAAGCGCTTTGGCACGCGGGCGGTGATCCGCACCACCATGTGCTTCGCGGTAATTGGGATGATCGTGCTAAGCGTGGCGCTGTGGTTTGCTTCGCCGGTGCTGTTTGCGCTGGGGCTGACGGTGTTTGGCGGCAGCTTCGGTTCGGCGGAGGTAGCGATAAACGTTGAAGGGGCGGCGGTCGAGCGCGAGATGAACAAAACCGTGCTGCCCATGATGCACGGATTTTACAGCCTCGGCACGCTCGCCGGTGCGGGCGTCGGGATGGCGCTGACGGCCTTTGGCATGAGCGCGAATCTGCATATCCTGCTGGCGGCGCTGGTATGCATCATTCCGATCCTGACCGGCATTCGGGCGATCCCGAACGGTACCGGCAAGAATTCCGCTGAAGAACAGCATTCGACGGAAAAAGGGCTGCCCTTCTACCGCGATTTCCAGCTGATGCTCATCGGCGTGGTGGTGCTGGCGATGGCCTTCGCGGAAGGTTCTGCCAACGACTGGCTGCCGCTGCTGATGGTGGACGGCCACGGCTTTAGTCCGACCTCCGGCTCGCTGATTTACGCCGGGTTTACGCTGGGGATGACCGTAGGGCGCTTCACCGGCGGCTGGTTTATCGACCGCTACAGCCGCGTGGCGGTAGTGCGCGCCAGCGCCCTGCTCGGCGGCCTGGGTATCGCGATGATCGTCTTTGTGGACGTGGACTGGATTGCCGGAGTCTCGGTCATCCTCTGGGGTCTGGGCGCGTCGCTCGGCTTCCCGCTGACTATTTCGGCCGCCAGCGACACCGGCCCGGATGCCCCGACCCGCGTCAGCGTGGTGGCGACCACGGGCTACCTCGCCTTCCTGGTCGGGCCGCCGCTGCTCGGTTTCCTCGGTGAGCACTACGGGTTGCGCAGCGCCATGCTGGTGGTGTTAGGGTTGGTGATTATCGCGGCGCTGGTGGCGCGCGCGGTGGCAAAGCCGGAAACGGAACAAACGTCAATGGAGAAGGGATATGAGCGTTAAACTGATCGCCGTCGACATGGATGGCACATTCCTGAGTGATGCCAAGACCTATAACCGCCCGCGCTTTCTGGCGCAATATGCGCGCATGAAGGAGCAAGGCATTCGCTTTGTTGTCGCCAGCGGCAACCAGTATTACCAGCTGATCTCGTTCTTCCCGGAGATCGCGCATGAAATTGCCTTTGTTGCCGAAAACGGCGGCTGGGTGGTCGATGCCGGGGAAGATGTGTTCAACGGCGAGCTGACAAAAGCGCATTTCAGCACCGTGGCCACCGTCTTAAACGATGTTCCCGGCATTGAGATTATCGCCTGCGGGAAAGGCAGCGCCTACACGCTTAAAGCCTATGACGATGCCTTCATTGATATCGCGTCAAAATATTATCACCGCCTCGAAAGGGTGCAGGATTTCAACAGCCTGAACGACATCTTCTTCAAGTTCGGGCTCAACGTTTCCGATGACGAAATTCCGCGCATTCAGGCGCTGCTGCATGAAAAGCTAAGTGACATTATGGTGCCCGTCACCACCGGTCACGGCAGCATTGACCTGATTATCCCCGGCGTGCATAAAGCCAACGGCCTGCGGATCCTGCAAACGCGCTGGGGCATCGAGGACAGCGAAGTGGTGGCCTTTGGTGATAGCGGCAACGACGTGGAGATGCTGCGTCAGTCCGGGTTCAGCTTTGCGATGGCAAATGCCAAACCGCATATTAAAGCGGAGGCGCGCTTTGAAGCACCGCATAATAACGAGGAAGGCGTTTTAAACGTGATTGAGAAGGTGTTGAACGGGGAGGCACCGTTTAATTGACCGCGTGCGGTCTGGCGGCCTCGCCCCTCTCCCCAAAGGGGAGAGGGAAAAAAAGATTATGGTTGCAGGGCGTTTCCGACACGTTTGTCCTTCAGGAATACCACCATCAGGCCAACCCACAGCACGCCGTTGGCGAGGTTAAACAGGCTGAACAACCCGTTGCCGCCCAGCGCGTAAGCGTGCTTGCTCACCTCGATACCGACGGTAAAAATCAGCATCTGCAGCATGCCCATCGCCGCAGAGACCGTACCTTTACTCATCTCGCTCGCAAATAGGGTCAGGCGCACCAGGCCAGCGTTCGCCACACCAATTCCGAAGGCATAAATGCTCAGCCCCGCCGTCATCCACAGGTAGGCGTGGGATGACGCGACGGTCGCTACCGCCGCCAGAATCAGCCCTGCCGCAATCGGCCAGCCGCCCATGATAATCAGTGAACGCACGGTGCGGCGAGACGTCAGACGGGCCAGCACCAGGTTACCGATAATCAACGCGCCAAAGATCGGCACCTGCAGCAGGCCGTACTCGTAGCTGCTGAGCTTTTCACCGCTGATGATAATAACCGGTGACTGCGCGATCCACGCCAGCAGAGGCAGGCTAACGAATCCGGTCGCCAGCGCCCCCGCCACAAAGCGGCCATTTTGCAACACTGCTTTGTAATCCCGGCCCAGCTCTTTCAGCGAGAGTTTTTCGCCCAGACGGGTAGCCGTTTCCGGCATCGCGCGGTGCAGGCCGAAGAACGCGATGGCGGCGAGAACAGCAAAGAGCACAAACATCCCTTCCCACGGCGCAACGTGCACCCACGCTGCCCCCACCAGCGGCCCGAGTAAGGGGGCGATCAGCGCCACGTTAGCCATCAGCGCGGTAATTTTTATACACACCGCCTCCTCAAACGACTCCTGGATGGCGGCATACCCCACGGCGCCGATAAAGCACAGGCTCACCCCCTGCAGGAAACGCAGCAGGGTAAATTGTTCAATGTTTTGCGCCAGCAGCGTGGCGAGGCAGGTAACGATAAACCACACCACGCCCGTCAGCATCACCGGACGGCGGCCAATACGATCCGACAGCGGGCCTAACAGCCACTGCAAAAACATGCCGCCAGCCAGATAGGCGGTCATGGAGGTCGGCACCCACTCGATTCCCGCGTTGTACTGCTCCACAACGGCCAGCATACCGGGCTGGATCATATCGTTGCCGATATAGGTAGAGAATTCGTAGAGCACCAGACACAGAGGGAAAAGCAACGCCTGACGACCCAGACGTGAACCAGAAGAAGAACGGTTTAACATGCAATCTCTTTATAATGACAAAATCGCGACGAGTTTAATGAAATGCCGTAATCCGAGATAGTGATTTATCGAGGAGAAACAGAAATAAAGCACATATCGTCTTCGTTTAAGGTTTCCTTAAGTTGACAGATTTATGATAGCGCGATTACTCGTCACTGATCCCTAATTATGGCACTCACTTCCAGCCGTTCAGAATTGTCTAACTTACAGACTAATAAGACAAAACAGCTTTACCGCTTACCGTCCCGCTTTTATGGTTATCAGCTTTTGGTGCTAGTAGCGCTTGCCGTGGTGTTTACGTGGCTATCGCGCGATGAAGCGCTCGACAGATGGATCACCGGTTTTTGGTATGACGCGGCGACACAGACTTTCCCGCTGCAGAAAGACCACCTACTGGATCTGCTGAACCATCGTCTGGCGAAGTACATTGCGATTGCCTTAGGCGCCGTGGCGCTGCTTTACGGCGCTTACAAACGTAACGCAAGGCTTGTCACAGCCGCGCTGCTGATGGGGCTTGGCGCGCTGGTGGTCGGCGTGCTGAAAAGCATCAGCCACCACAGCTGCCCGTGGGATCTGGTGGAATATGGCGGTAAGGCCGTGTCTTACCCCCTGTTCAGTGCTGTTCCGGCAGACAGCGGTCCGGGCCGCTGCTTCCCGGGTGGCCATTCTTCCAGCGGCTTTATGGTGATGGGGCTGTTTTTTGCCTTCTGGCGCGAGCGTCCGCGTCTCGCCTGGAGCTTTGTGGTCCTTGGCGCGGTTCTGGGTCTGGCGATGGGCTTCGGCCAGGTGATGCGCGGGGCACATTTTTTCTCTCACAACCTGTGGGCCGGGTGGTGGGTCTGGTTTTCCCAGGTGGCGGTCTACGGGCTGGTTTCCACCCGGTTTGCAAAAGAGTGATTACGCTATGCTAGAGAATCTGAATTATCAGCTGTTTTATCTGATCAACGCCACCCCGGCCTCGCCAGAGTGGATGATTGATTTTGCCACCTTTCTGGCGAAAGACCTTATCAGCATCGTGCCTGCGCTGGCTGCCATTCTCTGGCTGTGGGGGCCGCGCAGCCAGGTTAAGGCTCAGCGCCAGCTGGTGATCAAAGTCGCGATGGCGCTCGGGGTAAGCGTGCTGGTCAGCTATCTTCTCGGCCACGCGTTCCCGCACGATCGTCCTTTTGTCGATCGCATTGGCTACACCTTCCTGCACCACGCGCCGGATGACTCTTTCCCGAGCGATCACGGTACGGTTATCTTCACCTTCGCGCTGGCTTTCCTGTTCTGGCATCGCCTGTGGTCGGGTGCGGTGCTGATGGTGGCCGCTGTGGCTATCGCCTGGTCGCGCGTCTATCTTGGCGTCCACTGGCCGCTGGATATGGTGGGCGGTTTCCTGGTGGGGCTGATTGGCTGCGTGAGCGCGGCTATCCTGTGGAATCTCTTCGGTGAGGCGCTCTACCGCGGGCTCTCTTCGCTCTATCGCGCCATTTTTGCCATCCCGATCCGCAAGGGCTGGATACGTGACTAACCCCAACCGGACAGGTTACACTGAGCCCCCGCCCTGCGGGGGCTCACTTTTTTATCCCGAGGAACTATGGAAACACGACGCGATGACCGCATTGCTCAGCTGCTGCAGGCGCTGAAGCGCAGCGATAAGCTGCATCTGAAGGAAGCCGCCAACCTCCTCGGCGTCTCAGAGATGACCATTCGTCGCGATCTGAACAGCGACAGCGCCCCCGTGGTACTGCTGGGCGGGTACATCGTCCTTGAGCCGCGCAGCGCCAGCCATTATCTGATCAGCGACCAGAAGACGCGTCTGGTTGAAGAGAAGCGTAAAGCCGCGCGCCTTGCGGCTACGCTGGTTCAGCCGCACCAGACGCTGTTTTTTGACTGCGGCACCACTACGCCGTGGATTATCGAAGCCATTGACAGCAGTATTCCCTTTACCGCGGTGTGCTACTCCCTGAACACCTTTCTGGCGCTTCAGGAGAAACCCGAGTGCCGGGTGATCCTCTGCGGCGGCGAGTTTCACGCCAGCAACGCCATCTTTAAACCGCTTAACCTGCAGGACACGCTTAGCAATTTATGCCCGGACATCGCGTTTTATTCTGCCGCAGGCGTGAACGTGCGCCAGGGTGCAACCTGCTTTAATCTGGAGGAGCTGCCGGTCAAGCACTGGGCGTTAAATGCCGCGCAGTATCATGTGCTGGTGGTCGATCACAGTAAGTTTGGCAAGGTGCGTTCGGCAAGAATGGGTGAGCTGGCGCAGTTTGACGCCATCGTCAGCGATTGCCGCCCCGATGACGAGATTGTGGCCCATGCAAAGGCACAGCAGGTGAAGTTGATGTATTGAGGTTATGCCGGGTAAGCGCAGCGCCACCCGGCATAAAACTTAACTAAACCAGCTGCCAAACCAGCTATGGAATTTCATCAACACGAAATCCCACATCCGGCTGAAGAAGCCGCCCTCTTCCACCGCTTCCATCACAATCAGCGGACGCTGTTCAATCGACTTACCGTTTAGCTGGAAATCAATCGTCCCGACCACCTGGCCTTTTTTCAGCGGCGCGGTGAGCTGCGGTTCGGTCAGGGTATAGCTTGCTTTCAGGTTTTTCAGCTGACCGCGTGGAATGGTCACGGAACCGGCCTCACCCGCCCCCAGATTCACCTCGCTCTTATCACCAAACCAGACGCGCTGGCTGACGAACGTGGCATCCGGTTTAATCGGCGTCACGGTTTCATAGAAGCGGAAGCCCCAGGTCAGCAGTTTTTCTGACTCGTTAAAGCGGATGCGGTCGGTTTTGGTGCCCAGCACCACCGAGATCAGGCGCATGTCGCCCTGCGTCGCGGAGGCCACCAGGTTGTAGCCCGCGCCGGCCGTAGTGCCGGTCTTCATTCCGTCCACGTTAACGTTGCTGCTCCACAGCAGGCGGTTGCGGTTCGGCTGGCGAATTTTGTTGAAGGTAAACTCTTTCTCTTTGTGGATGGCGTATTCATCCGGCACGTCGTGGATCAGCGCTTTTCCCAGCAGCGCCATGTCGCGCGCGGTACTGAACTGTCCCGGCGCATCCAGGCCGTGGACCGTTTTGAAGGTGGTGTTGGTTAAGCCGAGTTTTTGCGCATAGCCATTCATCAAACCAATGAAAGAATCCTGACTGCCGGCAACGTAGTCGGCCAGCGCGATACACGCATCATTTCCCGACTGAATGATTACCCCTTTGTTCAGATCGGAGACGGAGACCTGATCGCCAGGCTTCAGGAACATCACAGACGAGCCCCGCAGCGCCGGGTTGCCGGTCGCCCAGGCATCCTTCCCGATGGTGACCATATCGTCCAGCTTGATCTTGCCCGCTTTTAACGCCTGCCCGACCACATAGCTGGTCATGATTTTGGTCAGGCTGGCCGGATCGAGTTTCTCATCCGCATTGCCTTCCGCCAGCACTTTACCGCTGGAATAGTCCATCAGGATCCAGGCGCGCGCGTCCACAGGCGGCGCTTCGGGCGCAGCCTGTTCAGCCGCGTAGAGTGTTGGTGCAAACAGGAAAAGGAGCGCAGAGCCTGCCGCCAGGCTGCGCAGAGAAGTCATTTTTCGCGTCATAAATGCCACCCGAGTGTCCATTCAAAAATTACGTCACATCACCGTGTCGCAAGAAGCGATGAGTAATAGCGCACTAAAACGGTTAAAGAAACCCAACGAGGGTAAAGTTATTAAAGTTTATGCAATAACATTCCTTTACGCTTTGATTCAGGCGATTTTTTTGTCTTCTGTTGCGTAATTGTTAGGTTTATCTCACCATGGCAAAAAGCCGACCCAGATTCACACTCAACAGGAGTAAATATGATTACGCTGTGGGGCAGGAATAATTCGACCAACGTTAAGAAAGTGCTCTGGACGCTGGAGGAACTGGATTTACCGTTTAACCAAATCATGGCTGGCATGTCGTTCGGCGTGAACAAAGAGGCCGACTATCTGGCGATGAACCCGAACGGCCTGGTGCCGCTGCTGCGCGATGACGAAACAGACGCAACCCTTTGGGAGTCCAACACCATTGTGCGTTACCTCGCCGCCCAGTACGGTCTTGGCCGCCTGTGGGTTGAAAACCCGGCGCAGCGCGCGCAGGGTGAGAAGTGGATGGACTGGGCAAATCAGACGCTCTCTCCCGTTCACCGCGTGATCCTGATGGGGCTGGTGAGAACCCCTGAAGCCGAGCGCGACTACCCCGCCATTCATGCCGCGCAGGATGCCTGCGAAAACCTGTTTGCGATGATGGACGATGAGCTGGCGAAGCACGCCTGGTTCTCCGGCGATACGTTCGGCGTGGGGGACATTGCCGTAGCGCCGTTCGTCTGGAACCTGACCAACCTCGGTCTGAAATGGACGCCGCGCCCGAACCTTGACCGCTGGCTTAAGCAGCTTGGCGAGCGCCCGGCGTACCGTAACGTGGTGATGATCCCGGTCACCTGATTACGCACCGGACGGGCTGACTTTTAACAGCTGCCCGTCCGTTTCGTCGGTCAGGACATACAGATAGCCATCCGGCCCCACCCGCACATCGCGAATACGTTGCTCCCGGTCGCCCAGGATCCGCCCGTCCTCCGTCACCTTATTGCCGTCCACGCTCAGCACGATAACGTCCTTTTCCTTCAGCGCCCCGATAAACAGCTTGTTTTTCCACTGCGGGAACACGTCGCTATTATAGAACGCCATGCCGCTGACCGCGGGCGACACTTTCCAGACAAACAGCGGCTTTTCGGCTCCCTCAACGTGCTCGCCTTTGGCTTCCGGGATTTTCAGCCCGCTGTAGTTAATGCCGTGCGTTGCCAGCGGCCAGCCATAATTTTTGCCCTTCTCCGGGATGTTGATTTCATCCCCGCCGCGCGGGCCGTGCTCGTTCAGCCACAGCGTGTCGCTCCACGGGTTCATCGCCATCCCCTGCGGGTTACGAATGCCGTAGGACCAAATTTCCGGCCGCGCGCCGGAGGTGTTCACAAAGGGGTTATCCGGCGGCACTTTACCGTCTTCGGTGAGGCGCACCACCTTACCCTGCAGCTTGTCCAGATCCTGCGCCGTCGGGCGCTGGTTGTTCTCGCCGAGTCCAATAAAGAGATACCCTTTGCCGTCGAACACCAGTCGCCCACCAAAATGGTTACCGGTAGAGAGTTTCGGCATCTGGCGGAACACCACCTGGAATCCCTCGATGCGGGAAAGATCGTCGCTCAGGCGGCCATAGCCCACCGCCGTTCCGGCCTTGCCGTCACGCCCGGCTTCGGCGTAGCTCAGCCAGACGCGGCGCGACTTTTCAAAATCAGGCGCCAGCACCACGTCCAGCAGTCCTCCCTGGCCGTTCGCCCACACCTTCGGCACGCCGACAATGGGATCGGAAAGTCCTTTCCCGGCCTGCCAGCGCTTGAGCTGCCCGCCCTTAAGAGTGACCAGTAAACCGTCATTGCCCGGCAGGAACGCCATCGACCAGGGGTGATCGAGTCGGTTTTGCAGCACCTCAACCTTTACCGCCTCTGGCGCAGCAAGAAGCGAAAACGGAATGAACAATGCAGGCAGGAAAATCAACGAGGATCGAGGCATAAAGCGCTCCTTTTTCGGCATATGGCATAAAGATTAGCCATTACCTCCGGGCGTGTTACCACTTTTACAAAAGCTTAATCAGATGGGGGGAGTTGTCTCCCCCCGAACTCAGTGCTGTGCAAGCGTCTCGTGCTTGTTAAGACACATGATGCAAAGAGAGAGCGTTGTCAGGCAGTTTTCAAGCTTCTCCGCGTTAACAGCGATAAAATTTGGGCAGTCGTGGCGTCCGTTCATCAAACATACCCCTGCAATGGAGAGCACCTCAGCGGCGCGACGCAACGCCATCAGCTCGCATTCATCGTATTCCGCCTTCAGGGTCGGTGCTTTTTCACGCATGAAATTACACAGTTCAAACAGATTATCACGCAGATGTTCGCTTTCGCTGACTGACATATAGCCCTTTGCCTTCCTGAGCTGCAGATAGGCGGCCAGGTCGATTCGGGCGTTGATCAGCTTGTTAAGCAGATCGCGTTTCAGTCTGTCAACGGACATGCTATTTCCTCCTCTGTCAGCCATGTTGCACATTCAGAATAAGGTCATTTTTTGTACAGTTTAATGCCTGAGATCAATTATTCTTAACTGATTAACATTATTTACAATGTTACAACCTCGGCCTGGCGCATCCGCCTTGCAAAGAGTGTATAAATCCCCCGCGATACGCTGTAAAATCCCGCCCTGATAACTCCATAATTGATGAATTTTTAACCTATGAGCAATGTTACGCACCAGCCGAAAATCGGCTTCGTCTCCCTGGGCTGCCCGAAAAACCTGGTGGATTCAGAACGCATCCTGACCGAACTGCGCACCGAGGGCTATGACGTGGTGCCAAGCTACGACAACGCCGATATGGTGATCGTTAACACCTGCGGCTTTATCGACAGCGCGGTGCAGGAGTCACTGGAAGCGATCGGTGAAGCGCTGACCGAAAACGGCAAAGTGATTGTTACCGGCTGCCTGGGCGCGAAAGTGGACCAAATCCGCGAAGTGCACCCGAAGGTGCTGGAGATCACCGGCCCGCACAGCTACGAGCAGGTGCTGGAACATGTTCATCACTACGTGCCAAAACCAAAGCACAACCCGTTCCTGAGCCTGGTGCCGGAACAGGGCGTGAAGCTGACGCCGCGTCACTACGCCTACCTGAAAATTTCTGAAGGCTGCAACCATCGCTGCACCTTCTGCATCATCCCGTCCATGCGTGGCGATCTGGTGAGCCGTCCGATTGGCGAAGTGCTGGCGGAAGCGAAACGTCTGGCCGATGCGGGCGTGAAGGAGCTGCTGGTCATCTCCCAGGACACCTCAGCTTATGGCGTGGACGTTAAACACCGCTCCGGTTTCCACAACGGCGAGCCGGTGAAAACCAGCATGGTGGGCCTGTGCGAGCAGCTGGCTAAGCTCGGTATCTGGACACGTCTGCACTACGTCTACCCGTACCCGCACGTTGACGATGTGATCCCGCTGATGGCGGAAGGCAAAATTCTGCCGTACCTGGATATCCCGCTGCAGCACGCCAGCCCGCGTATCCTGAAGCTGATGAAACGTCCTGGCTCCGTTGACCGCCAGCTGGCGCGCATCAAGCAGTGGCGTGAAATCTGTCCGGATCTGACCCTGCGCTCCACCTTTATCGTCGGCTTCCCGGGCGAAACCGAAGAAGATTTCCAGATGCTGCTCGACTTCCTGAAAGAAGCCCGTCTGGACCGCGTAGGCTGCTTCAAATACAGCCCGGTGGAAGGCGCAACCGCCAACGAGCTGGCAGACCAGGTGCCGGAAGAGGTGAAAGAGGAGCGCTGGAACCGCTTCATGCAGCTTCAGCAGCAGATTTCTGCCGAGCGTCTGCAGGAAAAAGTGGGCCGCGAGATCATGGTTATCATCGACGAAGTGGACGAAGAAGGCGCGATTGGCCGCAGCATGGCGGACGCCCCTGAAATCGACGGCGCGGTGTACCTGAACGGCGAAACCAACGTTAAGCCAGGTGATATTATTCGCGTCAAAGTTGAAAACGCGGACGAGTATGACCTGTGGGGTAGCCGGGTTTAATCTCACTGCACATCTTTTACAGGCCGGGTAAGGCGTAGCCGCCACCCGGCACATTTCACTGCACTACCCCTTTATCCTCGGATCCAGCGCGTCGCGCAGCCCATCCCCCAGCAAATTAAACGCCAGCACGGTCAGGAAAATCGCTAGGCTCGGGAAGATCGCCACGTGTGGCGCTATCACCATATCGGCCCTCGCCTCGTTCAGCATCGCGCCCCACTCCGGCGTCGGCGGCTGTGCCCCTAACCCCAGAAACGACAGGCTGGCCGCCGAAATAATCGACACGCCGATACGCATGGTGAAATAGACCACGATGGACGACACCGTCCCGGGCAGAATATGGCTGAACAGAATGGTGGTATCGCTGGCTCCCATGCTGCGGGCGGATTCAATAAACGTCTGCTGCTTCAGCACCAGCGTGTTGCCGCGCACCAGGCGGGCAAAGGCCGGAATCGAAAAGACCGCCACCGCGATAATGACGTTCGCCATGCCGCTGCCCATAATGGCGACAACGGCAATCGCCAGCAGAATGCCGGGGAAAGCAAACAGCACGTCGCAGATGCGCATGATGATGCGGTCCCACCAGCCTTCATAATACCCGGCGACGAGCCCCAGCACGGTACCGATAGCCGCACCGATCAGCACCGCGACTACCCCGGCGGCGAGAGAAATTTGCGCCCCTACCAGCACGCGGCTGAAGATATCGCGGCCAAGCGAGTCCACGCCGAACCAGTGCAGCATTGAGGGGCCGTCGTTCAGGCGGTCGTAGTCAAAGTAGTTTTCCGCATCAAACGGCGCTACCCACGGCGCAACGATCGCCACCGCAATTAGCACCAGCACGAACAGCCCCGCCGCCATTGCGACCGGCTGACGGCGAAAACGTCGCCAGAATTCGGACCACGGGGTGCGGACATGCTCCGGTTTCAGCCCCGGCATCGCGTTCAAAACGGCCTGACGCCGCCAGTTCAACAATCGCATCTTACTTATACCTGATGGCCGGGTTAATGGCGGCGTAGAGCACGTCCACCACTAAGTTGATAAGAATAAACTCCAGCGAGAAAAGCAGGACTTCTGCCTGAATCACCGGGTAGTCGCGCATCTCGACGGAATCGACCAGCAGGCGCCCCAGCCCCGGCCAGTTGAAGACCTTTTCCACGACGATAGAGCCACCCAGCAGGAAACCAAACTGCAGCCCCATCATCGTCACCACCGGGATCATCGCATTGCGGAACCCGTGCTTGAGAATGACCCACTTCTCGCTGACTCCTTTCGCCCGCGCGGTGCGAATATAATCTTCGCTCAGCACGTCCACGAACGAGGCACGGGTAAAGCGGGCCATCACCGCCGAAACGGCAGCGCCCAGCGTCATGGAGGGCAGAATGTAATGCTTCCAGGTATCGGCCCCGACGGTCGGCAGCCAGCCCAGCTCGACGGAGAAGATTTGCATCAGCAGCATCCCCAGCGCGAATGCCGGGAAGGAGATGCCGGTCACCGCCAGAGCCATGCCGAGCTTGTCCGGCCAGCGGTTACGCCAGACGGCCGCAATAATCCCCGCGCCCAGCCCAAACGCCACCGCCCAGCCCATGCTGGCAATCGTTAGCCAGAACGTGGGCATAAAGCGGCTGGCAATCTCCTCCGACACCGGGCGCCTCGACACCATCGAGATACCAAAATCGCCCTGCAGAACGTTGCACATATAGTGCAGAAATTGCATATACAGCGGCTGGTCGAGGCCCAGCTGTTTACGCACCAGTTCAATGACGGTGGCATCCGCTTCGGGCCCGGCTACCAGACGTGCCGGATCGCCCGGCAGCATATGGACAAACAAAAACACCAGCACCGCCACTATCAGTAGCGTCGGGATAAGCCCCAGCAGACGTTTACAAACATAATTCAGCATGAGGTTTATTTTAAATCCGCATCGTCAAAGCTAAAGCCGGTGTCCGGCATGATGTAGAACCCGGTCAGCGCTTTGTTATGGGCTGAGACCAGTTTCTCCACCACCAGCGGTACCCACGGCGACTCTTTCCAGATAATGTCCTGCGCGTCCTTGTAGAGGCGGGCTTTCTCTTCCGGTTTGGTGGTTTTCAGGGCATCGGCCAGGTCTTTGTCCACCTGCGGATTGCTGTAAAACGCGGTGTTGAACAGGGTTGGCGGCCAGTTCTGCGAAGCAAACAGCGGCGACAGCGCCCAGTCGGCTTCACCGGTCGAGGCCGACCAGCCGGTGTAGAACATCCGCACGCCGCTCTCTTTCTGCCCTTTCCCCTCCACTTCTGCCGCACGCTGCCCGGCATCCATCGCGGTGACCTGCGCCTTAATCCCCACCTGCGCCAGCTGCTGCTGGGTGAACTGCAGCACCTTCTGGGCGGTGCTGTGATTGTGCGACGACCACAGCGTGGTGCTGAAGCCGTTCGGGAAACCCGCCTCTTTCAGCAGCTCGCGCGCTTTAGCCGGATCGTACGGCCACGGCTGATAGCTTTGCGCATACGCAATAGACGGCGGCAGCACGCCGGTGGCCGGGGTGGCATAACCCGCAAAAGCGACCTTCACCAGCGCCTGACGGTTAATGGCATAGTTGATGGCTTCACGCACCTTCGGGTTATCGAACGGCTTCTGCGTGACGTTCATGCTGATGTAGCGCTGCATGATAGACGGGCTGGCAACCAGCTCCAGCTTGCTGTTTTTCTGCAGAATGGCGGCCTGCTCATACGGGATGGGGAAGGCAAACTGCGCCTCGCCGGTTTGCAGCATTGCCGCGCGGGTGTTGTTATCCACCACCGGACGCCAGGTGATGGTGTCCAGCTTCGGCAGACCCTGCTGCCAGTATCCCGCGAATTTTTTCACCTTCACGAAATCGGTCTGGTTCCAGGTGAGCAGCTCGTACGGCCCGGTTCCCACCGGGTGGAAGCCGATCTCTTTACCGTACTTTTTCAGCGCGGCGGGCGAGATCATCGCCGTCGCCGGATGCGCCAGAATATTGATAAACGCGGAGAATGGCTCTTTCAGGGTGATTTTTACCGTTGCCGGGTCGACTACCTCGGTGCTGGCGATATTTTTATACAGGTTATAGCGCTTGAGGCTGTTTTCAGGATTGCTGGCACGGTCGAGGTTGACCTTTACCGCCTCCGCATTGAAATCAGTCCCGTCCTGGAATTTCACGCCGGAACGGAGCTTGATGGTATAGACCAGCCCGTCGTCGGATACGGTGTACCCCTCCGCCAGCACATTTTTCAGCTTCATCTCTCTGTCGAGACCAAACAGCCCCTGATAGAACGATTTCGCCACCGCCTGGGAGAGCGTGTCGTTGGCGTCGTACGGATCGAGCGTGGTGAAATTGGAGCCTACGGCAACCACCACGTCTTTGGCGGCGAACGCGGGGGCAGCGGCCAGGGCTGCCGTCACGCTCGCGGCTAACAACCATCTACGCGCTACAAATGTAACCATTGTGTTCTCCTGCCTGTTGTAAGTTATAACCGTGAGAAGGCATTGTCCTGGCGCGGCGGAGCCACGAAGTGGCCCGGACCAACCTCACGCAGCGTGACGCGCTCCACGGCTTCGCCGCGTTTACGAATGTTGCTCGGCATCTCATCCTGCAGCAGCACGCGCTGGCCGTGGCGGTGCGCGGGATCGGCAACCGGGACCGCCGCAATAAGCTTGCGGGTGTAGGGGTGCTGCGGATTCTCAAACACCGCCCTTCGCGGGCCAATCTCCACGATCTGCCCCATAAACATCACCGCCACGCGGTGGCTGATACGCTCTACCACCGCCATATCGTGCGAGATAAACAGGAAGGCAATGCCCATATCCCGCTGTAAATCCAGCAGTAAGTTGATAATTTGCGCCCGGATCGAGACATCCAGCGCCGAGACGGATTCATCCGCAATCACCACCTTCGGGTTCAGCGCCAGCGCGCGGGCGATGCAGATACGCTGCCGCTGCCCGCCGGAAAACTCGTGCGGATAACGCCAGGCGTGTTCCGGCTTCAGGCCAACTCGCTCCAGCAGCCAGGCCACACGACGCTGCGCCGCCTCGCCGTCGAGCAGGTTATGCACCCGCAGCGGCTCCATAATTGAGTACCCTACCGTATGGCGCGGGTCGAGAGAGGCATACGGATCCTGGAAGATAAACTGAATATCTCGCCGTATCGCCTGTAATTTATTATCTGGCAGGGTGTCGATACGTTCACCGTTAAAGGTTATCGTCCCCTCCTGGGTCTCCACGAGCCTGAGCAGCGCCCGCCCGGTGGTGGATTTCCCGCAGCCGGACTCTCCTACCAGCGCCAGCGTTTCACCCGGCCAGAGATCAAAACTGACGTTTTCCACCGCATGCACTTCGCGCTTCAGGCGGTTGAAAATTCCGCTGCGCAGCGGAAAGCGGGTCACCAGATTGCGCACTTCGAGTATCGGTTTACCCGACACCACGGTGTCCTGCTCGCCTTCATCCTCCTGCGGCTCTGTCGCCTCCAGGGAAATCAGCGGAAAACGACGCGGCAAATCGCTGCCGTTCATCGCTCCAAGCCGCGGCACCGCCGCCAGCAGCGCTTTGGTGTAAGGATGCTCGGGGGCATGGAAAATCTGCTCGACCGCACCGGTTTCCACAGCATTGCCCTTATGCATTACCAGCACCCGATCGGCGATGTCAGCCACTACGCCCATATCGTGGGTGATGAAAATCACCCCCATCTCCATCTCCTGCTGCAGCACTTTGATGAGCTGCAGGATCTGCGCCTGAATCGTCACGTCCAGCGCCGTCGTCGGCTCATCGGCGATCAGCACCGCCGGACGGCAGGAGAGCGCCATGGCAATCATCACCCGCTGGCGCATGCCGCCGGAAAGCTGATGCGGGTAGCGCCCCAGAATGGCCTGCGCCTCCGGAATGCGTACCAGCTCCAGCATCCGTCGGGCCTCTTTGAGCGCCTCATCGCCGCTCAGCCCCTGATGCAGCCGGATGGACTCGGCAATTTGTTCCCCGACCGGGAACACCGGGTTGAGCGAGGTCATCGGCTCCTGGAAGATCATCGCGATATCCGCCCCGCGCACGCCCTGCATCTGCGCGCCGCTCAGCTCGTTTAAATCGATGACCTGACGGTTACGGCGGCGCAGGAGCATTTTCTCGCTGCTGATTTGCCCGCCCGTCTGTTCCAGCAGGCGCATCAGCGCCAGCGCGGTGACCGATTTACCGGAGCCGGATTCGCCAACAATCGCCAGCGTCTCGCCGCGCCTGAGCGAGAACGATAAATTCTGTACTGCGGGGATGAACTGCCGCTCTTCCTGAAACGCAATATTCAGCTGATGGACAGCCAGCACCTCGCGGTTGTCCAGTTCTTCAGTGTGCGGCACGCGCTGCCCCCTTATTCACGATAGATGCCCGTGCT
Organism: Enterobacter sp. 22499; assembly: GCF_052044815.1. Lineage (NCBI taxonomy): Bacteria > Pseudomonadati > Pseudomonadota > Gammaproteobacteria > Enterobacterales > Enterobacteriaceae > Enterobacter > Enterobacter sp. 22499. The sequence continues at coordinate 1,043,227 of NZ_JBQENR010000001.1, forward strand.
CGGCTCATCACCGGCATAGCCCCAGGCGCGGTACATGCCTTCGCTGTTGAACGGCAGGGCCACGTTGCCCTCACGATCGACCGCAATCAGCCCGCCGACGCCGCCCAGGGCAGGTAATTTTTCCATCACCACGCGCTCGCAAGCCTCGCTCAGGCTTAAACCGCCGTAATCCATCAGCGCGGTGATGTCGTAGGCCGCGAGGGCGCGAATAAACACTTCCCCGGTGCCGGTACACGACACCGCTGCCGTGGCGTTATTGGCATAGCAGCCCGCGCCGGGCAGCGGGCTGTCGCCGACGCGTCCCGGCAGCTTGTTGGTCATGCCGCCCGTTGACGTCGCCGCCGCGAGGTTACCGGCTTTATCGAGCGCCACCGCGCCGACCGTGCCCATTTTGGTGGTTTCATCCAGCGGCGCAGTATGGTCAAGCTGCGTTATGCCCGCCGTACGGGCTTCCAGCAGCTGCTGATAGCGTTCTTCCGTGGAAAACAGATCCGGCGATACCGGTTCCATTCCGTGCTCAAAGGCAAATTTTTCCGCCCCAGCGCCCGCCAGCAGAACGTGCGGGCTCTCCTCCATCACCAGACGCGCCGCCAGCACCGGGTTTCGCAGATGGCTCACGCCCGCCACGGCGCCCGCCTTCAGGGTGACGCCGTCCATCACGCAGGCGTCCAGCTCGTGGGTTTCATCCCGGGTAAAGACCGAACCTATTCCGGCATTAAAGAGCGGACACTCTTCCAGCAGGCGCACCGCCTCGGTGACCACATCCAGCGCGCTCTCGCCCGCTTCCAGCATTTTCTGGCCCGTTTCCACAATGGCGTACAGCGCGTCAATGTAGCGCTTTTCCTGCTCGGGACTGAGCTGTGCACGGGTGATTGCCCCTGCGCCGCCATGAATTGCGATTACCGCATTAACCATTCGCATCACCCGTTAGCCTGATTCGCGGCTTTTTCTATAAATATCATTATCGTCGATGAAACTTCAGATGATTTTTGAATATAGAAAGACGCAACAGTGATGTAAAGCGTACACCCATCGGGTCATACAGTTAGCCGCACTTTTCTGCCATAATGGGCGCTTTCGTTGTTACTCCGCAGGAGCCCACCATGGATTTTACCGCCGGACTGATGCCGCTTGAGACGGCACTCTCGCAGATGCTTGACCGTATTTCTCCGCTGCATGACGTTGAGACGCTGCCGCTTGTGCGCTGTTTTGGTCGTATTGCCGCGCGCGATATCGTCTCGCCGATGAACGTGCCGGGGTTCGATAACTCCGCGATGGACGGTTACGCGGTACGCCTGGCGGATCTCCAGACGGGTAACGCCCTGCCGGTGGCGGGTAAAGCCTTTGCGGGCCAGCCGTTTGTCGGCGAATGGCCTGCGGGCACCTGCGTGCGCATCATGACTGGCGCGCCGGTTCCGCAGGGCTGCGACGCCGTGGTGATGCAGGAAGAGACCGAGCAGACCGACGACGGGGTGCGTTTTACCGCGAACGTTAAAGCGGGCCAGAACATCCGCCGCACGGGCGAAGACATCACCCTCGGCGCGACCGTTTTTGCCGCCGGGCAGAAATTGACGGTAGGTGAACTGCCGGTGCTGGCGTCGCTCGGCATCGCGGAAGTTGACGTTGTCCGCAAGGTGCGCGTAGCGGTCTTCTCCACCGGCGACGAGCTGCAGCTTCCGGGCCAGCCGCTGCAGGACGGCCAGATTTATGACACCAACCGCCTGGCGGTACACCTGATGCTGGAGCAGTTGGGCTGCGAGGTGATTAACCTCGGCATCATTCCAGACGACCCGGAAAAACTGCGCGCGGCGTTTATCGAGGCGGACAAATCCTCCGACGTGGTCATCAGCTCCGGCGGCGTCTCCGTGGGCGAAGCGGATTACACCAAAACCCTTCTTGAAGAGCTGGGCGAAATCGCCTTCTGGAAGCTGGCGATTAAGCCGGGCAAACCGTTCGCGTTTGGCAAGCTTCCGCACAGCTGGTTCTGCGGCCTGCCGGGTAACCCGGTCTCTGCGGCACTCACCTTCTACCAGCTGGCGATCCCGCTGCTGGCGAAGCTTTCCGGCAACAAAGCCAGCCCGCTGCCGGAACGCCTGCGCGTGCGTGCCGCTACGCGGCTGAAAAAATCGCCGGGTCGTCTCGATTTCCAGCGCGGCATTCTGGCACGCGGCGCGGACGGTGAGCTCGAAGTGAGCACCACCGGACATCAGGGCTCGCACATTTTCAGCTCCTTCAGTCTGGGTAACTGCTTCATCGTGCTGGAGCGCGAGCGCGGCAACGTGGAAGCCGGCGAATGGGTTGAGGTTGAGCGCTTTAACCACCTGTTCGGAGGCTGACATGACGGTGGAGCTGAGCGACCAGGAGATGATGCGCTACAACCGCCAGATCGTGCTGCGCGGGTTTGACTTCGAGGGCCAGGAAGCGCTTAAGGCAGCCAATGTGCTGGTCGTCGGTCTCGGCGGGCTGGGCTGCGCCGCCGCGCAGTATCTTGCGGCAGCGGGCGTGGGCAGGATGACGCTGTTGGATTTCGATACCGTCTCGGTGTCCAACCTGCAGCGCCAGACGCTGCACAGCGACGCGACGGTTGGCCAGCCGAAAGTGGGCTCTGCCCGCACGGCGCTGGCGCGCATCAACCCCAACGTTCAGTTCACCCTGATTGACGCGATGCTGGATGACGACGCGCTGTTCGCGCAGATTGCGCAGCACGATCTGGTGCTCGACTGCACCGATAACGTCGCCGTCCGTAACCAGCTGAACGCGGGCTGTTTTGCCCACAAAACCCCACTGGTCTCCGGCGCGGCAATCCGCATGGAGGGGCAAATCAGCGTCTTCACGTACGCGGATGGTGAACCCTGCTACCGCTGCCTGAGCCGTCTGTTTGGCGAGAATGCGCTGACCTGCGTCGAGGCGGGCGTGATGGCGCCGTTGGTCGGCGTGATTGGCTCATTGCAGGCAATGGAAGCGATCAAAGTGCTGGCACACTACGGCACGCCTGCCGCGGGGAAAATCGTGATGTATGACGCGATGACCTGCCAGTTCCGCGAGATGAAGCTGATACGCAATCCGGGGTGTGAGGTTTGCGGAGGTTAAAGCAAACGGCAACCTTCAGGTTGCCGTTTTAGTGTTTGCTCCCTCTCCCTGTGGGAGAGGGTTGGGGTGAGGGCATCAGGCCGCACCCGTCAGATAGACGTCCGTCCAAACGCTCCCTGCCAGTCCTGCTCAAACTTCACGATCGCCGCATCCACCGCAGGGGAAGTAATAAACTGCTGCGCGACGTCCAGCGGCAGCGTGATGGACTCGCACCCTGCCAGCAGGCAGTCCAGCGCCTGACGCGGGGTTTTAAAGCTCGCGGCCAGCACCTTTGACTGCGGCGCGTGCAGCGCCAACAGCTGCTGCAGTTCAATTACGGTCTGAATCCCGTCCCCGCCCTGCGCGTCCACGCGGTTAACGTAAGGGGCCACATACTCTGCTCCGGCCAGGGCGGACAGCATCCCCTGCGCGGCGCCATACACCGCCGTGCCCAGCGTCGGGATCCCTTCCGCTTTCAGCATCTTAATGGCCGCCAGCCCTTCCGCGGTCACCGGCACCTTCACCACCAGGTCGTTAATGATAGCGCGCAGCTTGCGCGCGTCTTCCACCATTCCTTCGGCGGTGGTTGCCATTATCTGCGCAAACAGACGGCCCTTACCGCCCAACGCGTCGTGCAGCGCGGGCAGCAGCTCATCTAGCGGCGTTTTTCCTGCCGCCACAATGCTTGGGTTGGTGGTCACGCCCGCCAGCGGGAAGATACTCGCCAGCTTTTTGACTGCCGCAACGTCAGATGTGTCGAGATAAAGTTCCATGATGTCACCCTCAAAAATTAGCCTGCACTTACCCTATCACGATAAAACCTGCTCAAGAGTTGACCTGAATCAAGATAACTTTCATTCGAAAGTCATTTAATCTTCATATGCAACTTGAGGGCAAAAATATGATCTTCAATATTCAGCGTTATTCCACCCACGACGGCCCCGGTATTCGAACCGTGGTGTTCCTGAAAGGCTGCTCGCTGGGCTGTCGCTGGTGTCAGAACCCGGAAAGCCGCTCGCGCAGCCGGGACGTGCTGTTTGACGCGCGCCTGTGTCTGGAAGGCTGCGACCTGTGTCAGCTGGCGGCACCGGGCTGTATCGAACGCGCGCTCAATGGCCTGGTCATCCACCGCGAAAAGCTGAGTGAAGAGACGCTTAACGCCCTCACCGACTGCTGTCCAACGCAGGCGCTTACCGTCTGCGGTGAAGAGAAGCAGGTGGACGAGATCATGGCCACCGTGCTGCGCGACAAACCTTTTTATGACCGCAGCGGCGGCGGGATCACCCTCTCCGGCGGCGAGCCGTTTATGAACCCGGAGCTGGCGCACGCCCTGTTCAAGGCCAGCCACGAACAGGGTATCCACACCGCCGTCGAAACCTGCCTTCACGTGCCGTGGCACTATATCGAGCCGTCATTACCGTACGTCGATCTGTTCCTTGCCGACCTTAAGCACGTCGATGGAGCGGTGTTCAAACAGTGGACCGACGGTTCGGCCAAACGGATCCTGGACAACCTGAAGCGCCTCGCCGCTGCCGGGAAAAAGATCACCATCCGCGTGCCGCTGATCCAGGGCTTTAACGCCGATGAAGCGTCCATCACAGCCATTACCAACTTCGCCGCCGACGAACTCGGCGTCGATGATATTCATTTTTTGCCGTATCACACGCTGGGCATGAACAAATACACCCTGCTCAGCCAACCTTACTCTGCCCCTGACAAACCGCTGGATAACCCTGCCCTGCTGGATTTCGCGCAGCAGTACGCCTGCCAGAAAGGGTTAACCGCGACCTTACGAGGATAAACCTATGACCACCCTGAATCTCAACACCCTCAGCGAACGTATTAAAGCGCATAAAATGGCGCTGGTGCATATCGTCAAGCCGCCGGTCTGTACCGAGCGCGCGCAGCATTACACCGAAATGTACCAGCAGCACATGGACAAGCCGATCCCGGTGCGTCGCGCCCTGGCACTGGCACATCACCTGGCGGAACGCACCATCTGGATCAAGCACGACGAGCTGATTATCGGCAACCAGGCAAGCGAAGTGCGCGCCGCGCCGATCTTCCCGGAATATACCGTCTCCTGGATTGAGAAAGAGATTGACGATCTGGCGGACCGTCCGGGTGCGGGCTTCGCGGTGAGTGAAGAAAACAAGCGTGTGCTGCATGAAATCTGCCCGTGGTGGCGCGGCCAGACGGTGCAGGATCGCTGCTATGGCATGTTCACCGACGAGCAGAAAGGCCTGCTGGAAACCGGCATCATCAAAGCCGAAGGCAACATGACCTCCGGCGACGCGCACCTGGCGGTAAACTTCCCGCTGGTGCTGGAGAAAGGTCTCGACGGCCTGCGCGCCAAAGTGGACGAGCGCCGCTCGCGCATCAACCTGACGGTGCTGGAAGACCTGCGCGGCGATCAGTTCCTGAAGGCAATTGATATCGTGCTGGAAGCCGTCAGCCTGCACATCAAACGCTTCGCCGACCTGGCGCGTGAGATGGCGTCTACGGAAACCCGCGAAAGCCGCCGCGACGAGCTGCTGGCGATGGCGGAAAACTGCGACGTGATTGCCCACGAGCCGCCAAAAACCTTCTGGCAGGCGCTGCAGCTGTGCTACTTCATTCAGCTGATCCTGCAGATTGAGTCCAACGGCCACTCCGTTTCCTTCGCGCGTATGGACCAGTATCTCTATCCGTACTACCGCCGCGACGTGGAGCTGGACCAGAGTCTGGACCGCGAGCACGCCATCGAGCTGCTGCACAGCTGCTGGCTGAAGCTGCTGGAAGTGAATAAAATCCGCTCCGGCTCGCACTCCAAAGCCTCTGCCGGCAGCCCGCTGTACCAGAACGTCACCATTGGTGGTCAGAAGCTGGTCAACGGCGAGCCGATGGACGCGGTGAACCCGCTCTCCTACGCGATTCTGGAATCCTGCGGTCGCCTGCGCTCCACCCAGCCGAACCTGAGCGTGCGCTATCACGCGGGCATGAGCAACGACTTCCTCGACGCCTGCGTGCAGGTGATCCGCTGCGGCTTCGGGATGCCGGCATTTAACAACGATGAAATTGTGATCCCGGAATTTATCAAGCTTGGCGTGGAGCGCGACGATGCGTATGACTACGCGGCCATCGGCTGTATCGAAACCGCGGTAGGCGGCAAGTGGGGCTACCGCTGCACCGGCATGAGCTTTATCAACTTCGCCCGCGTCATGCTGGCGGCGCTGGAAGGCGGCCGCGACGCCACCAGCGGCAAGGTGTTCCTGCCGCAGGAAAAAGCGCTCTCAGCCGGCAACTTCGACAATTTCGAGGAGGTGATGGCAGCGTGGGATACCCAGATCCGCTACTACACCCGCAAATCCATCGAGATCGAGTACGTGGTGGATACCATGCTGGAAGAGAACGTCCACGACATTCTCTGCTCGGCGCTGGTGGACGACTGCATCGAACGCGCGAAAAGCATTAAGCAGGGCGGCGCGAAATATGACTGGGTCTCCGGCCTGCAGGTGGGTATCGCCAACCTCGGCAACAGCCTGGCGGCGGTGAAGAAGCTGGTCTTTGAGCAGGGCGCTATCGGTCAGCAGCAGCTGGCGGCGGCGCTGGCAGATGACTTCGACGGGCTGACCCACGAGCAGCTGCGCCAGCGCCTGATCAACGGCGCGCCGAAGTACGGCAACGACGACGACAGCGTGGACATGCTGCTGACCCGAGCCTATCAGACCTACATTGAGGAGCTGAGGCAGTACCACAACCCGCGCTACGGCCGCGGCCCGATTGGCGGTAACTACTACGCGGGCACGTCGTCTATCTCCGCTAACGTGCCGTTCGGCGCGGCGACGATGGCGACGCCGGACGGACGTAAGGCGCATACCCCACTGGCGGAAGGGGCCAGCCCGGCTTCCGGTACCGACCACCTTGGTCCAACGGCGGTCATCGGTTCCGTGGGTAAACTGCCTACCGAGGCGATCCTGGGCGGCGTGCTGCTTAACCAGAAGCTGAACCCGTCGACGCTGGAAAACGACAGCGATCGCCAGAAGCTGATGGTACTGCTGCGTACCTTCTTCGAGGTGCACAAGGGCTGGCATATTCAGTACAACATCGTTTCGCGCGAAACGCTGCTGGAAGCGAAGAAACACCCTGACCAGTATCGTGACCTGGTGGTACGCGTTGCGGGTTACTCGGCGTTCTTCACCGCCCTGTCGCCGGATGCGCAGGACGATATTATCGCCCGTACTGAGCATACGCTGTAAGAAAACGCCCGGTGGCGCTGCGCTTACCGGGCATTCTGACTTTCATTCGAAATTAAATTTGTGCTCCCCGTCACCTTGTTATTAGAATGTTTCAAAACGCAGTGACCCAGGAGCACAGTATGACCGTTAAAGTTATCGTCACCGATATGGACGGAACTTTCCTTGATGATGCCAAGCAGTACGATCGTGACCGCTTCCAGGCACAGTTTGAACAGCTTAAATCCCGCGATATTGAATTTGTTGTCGCCAGCGGCAACCAGTATTACCAGCTCATCTCCTTCTTCCCCGAGCTGAAAGAGCAGATCTCCTTCGTGGCGGAGAACGGCGCGCTGGTGTTTGACCACGGCGAACAGGTTTTCCACGGCGAGCTGACCCGCCATGAGTCGCAGATCGTTATTGGCGAACTGCTGAAAGACGAAGGGCTGAACTTTGTAGCCTGCGGTCTGGAGAGCGCCTACGTCAGCGACAAAGCCCCGGACGCCTTCGTGGCGCTGATGTCAAAGCACTATCACCGCTTAAAACGCATCAGCGATTACCGCGAAATCGACGACGTGCTGTTTAAGTTCTCCCTGAACCTGCCGGACAGCGATATCCCGAACCTTGTCGATAAACTGCACGTCTCCCTGGACGGCATCATGAAGCCGGTCACCAGCGGTTTCGGTTTTGTCGATTTGATTATCCCCGGCCTGCACAAAGCCAACGGCATTAGCCGCCTGCTGAAACGCTGGAAAATCTCCCCGCAGGAGTGCGTCGGCATTGGCGACAGCGGCAACGATGCCGAGATGCTGAAGCTGGTGAAATACTCTTTTGCGATGGGCAACGCGGCGCAGAGCATTAAAGACATTAGCCGCTACAGCACCGACGATAACAACCATCAGGGCGCGCTGAACGTCATTCAGGCCGTGCTCGACAACCACTCTCCTTTCGACGTCTGATCCTTTCCTCGCCGGAGCCCCGCTCCGGCCTCTCACTCTTTTTCCGACCTGTGGCTCGCGTCAAGTTTTTAAACTTGCATTAACTTATTTTTAACTTAAAGTATCACTTGTAGACATTTTTACTTTCGAATGAAAGATGCGAGGCAGTTATGACCTTTACCAGTGAAACCTTGCCAGCGGACCACAAAGCGGCAATCCGTCAGTTAAAACGTGAGTTACGCGCGCAGATCGGCGACGTGCAGGCGGTGTTCGACAAGCTCAGCGATAAAATCGCCACCCGCGTGGCGGAGATCAACGCCCTGAAAAATAAAGGCGAATCCGTCTGGCCGGTGATTCCGTTTGCAGATGTGAAAAACGGCACGATTACCGACGCTCAGCGCGAGGCCGTTAAGCGCCGCGGCTGCGCGGTGATTAAAGGTCATTTCCCCCGCGAGCAGGCGCTGGCGTGGGATCGGTCGATGCTCGACTACCTCGATCTGAACAAGTTTGACGAGGTATACAAAGGGCCGGGCGACAACTTTTTCGGCACCTTAACCGCCTCCCGTCCGGAGATTTACCCGATCTACTGGTCCCAGGCGCAAATGCAGGCGCGCCAGAGTGAAGAGATGGCGCAGGTGCAGTCGTTCCTGAACCGTTTATGGACATTCGAGAGCAACGGCAAGCAGTGGTTTAACCCTGACGTCAGCGTGATTTATCCGGACCGCATTCGCCGCCGTCCGCCGGGAACCACCTCCAAAGGGCTGGGGGCGCATACCGATTCCGGCGCGCTGGAGCGCTGGCTGCTGCCGGCTTACCAGCAGGTGTTTGCCCGCGTGTTTGACGGCAACGTCGAGAAATACGATCCGTGGAACGCCGCGCACCGTACCGAAGTGGAAGAATACACCGTGGATAACACCACCAAGTGCTCGGTGTTCCGCACCTTCCAGGGCTGGACGGCGCTGTCGGACATGATCCCCGGCCAGGGGCTGCTGCACGTGGTGCCGATCCCGGAAGCAATGGCCTACATTCTGCTGCGTCCTCTGCTGGACGACGTGCCGGAAGACGAACTCTGCGGCGTGGCGCCGGGGCGCGTGCTGCCGATTTCCGAGAAGTGGCACCCGCTGCTTGTCGAAGCATTGACCAGCATTCCGGCGCTGGAGGCCGGTGATTCCGTGTGGTGGCACTGCGACGTGATCCACTCCGTCGCGCCGGTGGAAAATCAGCAGGGCTGGGGCAACGTGATGTACATCCCCGCCGCGCCAATGTGCGAGAAGAACCTCGCCTATGCGAAAAAGGTCAAGGAAGCGCTGGAAACCGGCGCGTCGCCGGGAGACTTCCCGCGCGAGGATTATGAAAAAAGCTGGCAGGACCGTTTTACCGTGAACGATCTCAACATCCACGGTAAGCGCGCGCTGGGCATGGCTTAACTGTCGTACAGCCCTTCCCGCTCCACGGCGGTGCGTCGTTTCCCCTGACGTATCCGCCGTACCGATTCCCGCACGGCCAGCGTACCGTTCAGCAGCAATGTTCCTACCGGGGCATCCGGGCGCATCAGCCGCTGCTGGAGCATATGCACCGCTTCCGTTCCCAGCTCGTCGCGGGGAACATGCACCGCCGTTAAGGGCACATCCTGAATCGCCGCCAGATTAAAGCCGTCAATGCTCATCACCGAGACGTCCTGCGGCACGCGCAGACCGTGATTTTGCAGCGCGCTGATGGTGCCTGCCGCCATAAAGTCCCCGCCTACCAGGAACGCCGTCGGCAGGTCTTTTCCCTTCTGTTGGTTAAGCCACTCGCTCACCAGTTGCTCCGTCTCTCTGGCGCTGAAGCTTGGCACCACCAGCAGATCGCGCTTGTCCTTGAACGCCAGGTTGTGGGACTGCCACGCGTCGCGGATCCCCGCCAGGCGCAGCTCCATGGTGTAGCGACGCAGGCACAGCACGTTCATCACCTCGCGGTGCCCCATCTCGAACAGGTACTCCGCCGCCCGCTCGCCAATCGCACGGTGATCCGGGGCAACGGCAGGCAGGCGCATGCGGCGGTCCCGGCAGTTAATCAGCATGCAGGGTTTCCCCACATCCACCGCCAGATCGTGGATATGCGGATCGTCGATACCGAGCAGAATGGCCGCCTGGGTATCCGGCTCGTTCATGCGTGCCAGAAAAATCTGGGCGTCGCTGTCGTTCTCCTCCAGCGCGCAGTAGCGCAGCCGAACCTCGTGCGAGGCAAGCCCTTTGCTCACGCTCTGGATCACGCGGTAGTAAAAGATGTCGGACCGCTCGTCGAAGGCACGCTGAGGGGCAAAAACCACCAGGCTGTTAAGCAGCAGACGCCCCGCCGCCATGCCGTCCATTACCCCCAGCTCCCGCGCGCACGCCAGCACCTTAGCCCGCGCCTTTTCGCTGGTATTCGCTTTGCCTGCCAGCACACGGGAAACCGTACTGATGGAGAGCTGGGTACGGGCGGCGATTTCGGTGATTTTTAGCCTTTTGTCCATTTTGTGATCTGGCTCCACTTGCGAAATGAAAAAATTTTCATAGCGTGTTCATCAGGCAATAACTGACATAAAGACCATCATGCCAGAGGGTTTACGTCAGTTATGAGAAATTTTGCACAAAATCCACTTTTGCCCTTTCATTTTCTTCCCTAAGGTGAACTTGTCACACAGCTTCCATACTAGTTGTATAGCAACTTAAGCATTCTAAGCGGATAGAAATCAAAGGCATAACAATCTGTGTGACACCTGAACCTCCGTCCCCTTACCGTCCGTCTTGTGGAGAGTAAAATGAGTCAGGACATCAATAACACCGTTGCGACAAGCAAAAGCCGTCGCGTCATTAAGAATTTGCGCTGGTACGTGCTGGTGCTGTTTTTACTTGGCGTCACCGTTAACTACATCACCCGTAACTCACTGGGGATCCTCGCCCCGGAACTGAAAGAGAGCCTCGGGATCACCACCGAGCAGTACTCCTGGATAGTCGGCGCGTTTCAGATCGCCTACACCATTTTCCAGCCCCTGTGCGGCTGGCTGATCGACGTTATCGGCCTGAAGATTGGCTTTATGGTCTGCGCCGGGATCTGGGCGCTGATGTGTATCTTCCACGCGGGCGCCGGAAGCTGGCTGCACCTGGCGATTCTGCGCTTCTTTATGGGTGCTTCCGAAGCTGCCGCCACGCCAGCGAATGCCAAAACCATCGGCGAATGGTTCCCGAAATCAGAGCGTCCCGTTGCCGCCGGCTGGGCAGGCGTGGGCTTCTCCATCGGCGCGATGCTGGCCCCGCCTATCATCTACTTTGCTCACGCCTCGTTCGGCTGGCAGGGCGCGTTTATGTTTACCGGCGTGCTGGCGCTGCTGTGGGTGATCCTCTGGTGGGCGTTCTACCACAACCCGGAACAGCACCCGAACCTGAGCCGCGACGAGCTGGCGTTTATCAAGCAGGATAACGAACCGCCTGCTGTTAAGCTCCCCTTCCTGACCGCGCTGAAAACCGTCTCAAAAAACAAACGTTTCTACGGTATCGCCATCCCGGCCTTTATGGCAGAACCCGCCTGGGCGGTGCTGAGCTTCTGGGTACCCCTGTACCTCGCCAAAGAGCACGGCATGGATTTGAAGCAGATCGCGATGTTTGCCTGGCTGCCCTTCCTGGCCGCCGACCTCGGCAGCGTGGCAAGCGGCTACCTGACGCGCCTGTACACCCGCTGGTTCGGCTGCTCCCGCGTGAACTCGGTGGTGGCAAGCTCCGTCACCGGCGCGTTTCTGATGATTTCGCTGGCCGTCGTGGCCGTGACTCGCGACCCGTATATCACCATCGTGCTGATCTCCATCGGCGGCTTCGGGCACCAGATTATCTCCTGCATGCTGAGCGCGCTGGTGGTGGAGTCCTTCGACAAAGGCCAGATGGCGACCGTCAACGGCATGCGCGGCTCGGCGGCGTGGATCGCCAGCTTCCTGTTCTCGCTATTAATCGGGGTGACCGCCGACAAAATCGGCTTCAACCCGCTCTTTATTGCCATGGGCTTCTTTGACCTGATTGGCGCTCTCTTCCTGGTGGCATTTATTGCTGAACGTCGCGCCAAGCGCGCCTGATAGTGGATGTATTGCATATGAAAACCCTGAAAAACTGGACCGTTGATAAGCAGTCTGCAAATCATCTGGAGCTGCTGGTCGATAATCAGCACCGCCTGTGCCTGTACGTGCTGGAACAGAACCTGTTCCGCGTGCTGATTAAGCGCAAAGGCGAGCTGGCGCTGGACCGCACCTGGAGCATCGCGCCGGAACAAGACGTGCCATGGGAAGGCCGTCGTCGTGACGACTTGAGCGGTTTCTCCTGCCCGGCCTGGACCCTGACGCAGCAGGATGACGCAGTGACGGTGGCAACCGAGCAGCTGCGCGTCACCGTCCACCAGCCCCTGTGGCTGGAGTGGCACTACCGCAATGATGCGGGCGAATGGCAGCCGCTGGTCCAGGATCGCCCGACCAGCGCCTACCTGCTGAACGCCCACGGCGACGGCGTGGCGCACTATCTGAGCCGTCGCAAGGACGAGCGTTTCTACGGCCTGGGTGAGAAAGCGGGCGATCTGCAGCGCAACGGCAAACGTTACGAGATGCGCAACCTGGACGCCATGGGCTATAACGCCGCCAGCACCGATCCGCTTTATAAGCACATTCCGTTTACCCTCACCCGCCGCGATGACGTGAGCTACGGCCTGTTCTACGACAACCTGAGCAGCTGCTGGCTGGATCTGGGCAACGAGATCGACAACTATCACACCGCCTATCGCCGCTGGCAGGCGGAAGCGGGCGATATTGATTACTACCTCTTTACCGGCGCGCGCGCGCTGGACGTCACCAAAGCCTTCGTGCGCCTGACCGGGAAAACGCTGTTTGGGCCGAAGTGGAGCCTGGGCTACAGCGGCTCGACCATGCACTACACCGACGCACCGGACGCGCAAAACCAGCTGATGAACTTCATCCGCCTGTGCGAAGAGCACGCCATTCCGTGCGATTCGTTCCAGCTCTCGTCCGGCTATACCTCCATCAACGGCAAGCGCTACGTCTTCAACTGGAACTACGACAAAGTGCCGCAGCCGAAGGCGATGAGCCAGGCCTTCCACGACGCGGGATTGAAGCTTGCGGCCAATATCAAGCCGTGCCTGCTGCAGGATCATCCCCGCTATAACGAAGTGGCGGAGAGCGGCCTGTTCATCCGTGATTCAGAAACCGATGCGCCTGAACGTTCCAGCTTCTGGGATGACGAAGGCTCGCACCTCGACTTCACCAACCCGCAGACGGTGCAGTGGTGGCAGAACGGCGTGACCACGCAGCTGCTGGAGATGGGCATCGACTCCACCTGGAACGATAACAACGAGTATGAAGTGTGGGACGGTGAAGCCCGCTGCTTTGGCTTCGGCAAGGAGATCGCCATCAAGCACATTCGCCCGGTGATGCCGCTGCTGATGATGCGCGCCTCGCTGGAAGCGCAGCAGCGCTTTGCGCCGGAAAAACGCCCGTATCTCATCTCCCGCTCCGGCTGCGCCGGGATGCAGCGCTACGTTCAGACCTGGAGCGGCGACAACCGCACTAACTGGGACACCCTGCGCTATAACATCCGCATGGGGCTGGGCATGAGCCTGTCCGGATTATTCAACGTCGGTCACGACGTGGGCGGTTTCTCCGGCGACAAGCCGGACGCCGAGCTGTTCGTGCGCTGGGTGCAGAACGGCGTGATGCATCCGCGCTTTACCATTCACTCGTGGAACGATGACCATACGGTGAACGAGCCGTGGATGTATCCGGGCGTCACGCCTGCCATTCGCGGCGCGATTGAGCTGCGCTACCGCCTGCTGCCGTATCTCTACACCCTGCTCTGGCAGGCGCACGCCGACGACGAGCCGATGCTGCGTCCGACCTTCCTCGACCACGAGCACGACGCGCAGACCTTCGAAGAGTGCGATGACTTCCTGCTGGGCCGCGACCTGCTGGTGGCCAGCGTCGTCGAAGCCGGGCAGCGCGAGCGCCGCGTCTGGCTGCCAGATAACGAAACGGGCTGGTACGATTTTTACACCCATGCGTGGTTCGCCGGCGGCCAGTCGATCGTTCTCGACGCGCCGCTGGAAAAACTGCCGCTGCTGGTGCGCGCCGGAGCCGGTCTGCCGCTTAGCGAGCGCATCACGCATGTTAGTGCTGAAAAAGATACGACCCGCGAGCTGAAGCTGTTCCCGGTTAAAGGCGTCGGCACAACCACGGGGCTGCTATTTGAAGACGACGGTGAAAGCTGGGGCTATCAGAAGGGCAATGCGCTGTGGGTGGAATGGGAAATGGAGTGTGATGGTGCAACCATCAACCTGAAGGTCAACGCGCGCGGGGATTATCGTCCGGCGTGGAAGGCGCTGAAGGTGTCATTACCTGTAGGGGAAAAACGTACGCTGCGGGTGAACGGGGTTGAAGGGAGCGAATGGGTGGTGTAGTACGGCCTGATGCCCTCACCCTAGCCCTCTCCCTGTGGGAGAGGGAATAGAACGTAGGCCGGGTAAGGCGAAGCCGCCACCCGGCTTTTTTTTAGCCGTCGATACCTTTGCTGCGCAGGTAATCTTCGTAGTTACCGCTGAAGTCCACCACGCGCTCTGGCGTAATTTCGATCACGCGGGTCGCCAGTGAGCTGACGAACTCACGGTCGTGAGAGACGAAGATCAGGGTGCCCTGATACATCTCCAGCGCCATGTTCAGCGATTCGATCGATTCCATGTCCAGGTGGTTGGTCGGTTCGTCCATCACCAGAATGTTCGGTTTTTCCATCATCAGCTTGCCGAAGAGCATGCGGCCTTTTTCACCACCGGAGAGCACTTTGGCCGGCTTTTTGATGTCGTCCTGGCTGAACAGCAGACGACCCAGAATGCTGCGCACCGCCTGCTCGTCGTCACCTTCCTGCTTCCACTGGCTCATCCAGTCGAAGACGGTCAGGTCGTTTTCGAACTCATATTCGTGGTCCTGCGCGTAGTAACCAATCTGCGCGTTTTCAGACCACTTCACGGTGCCGTTGTCCGGCTGCAGTTCACCCACCAGGGTTTTCAGCAGGGTAGATTTACCCACACCGTTGGCGCCCAGAATGGCAATTTTCTCGCCCACTTCCAGCAGCAGGTTGAAGTTTTTAAACAGCGGGCCTTCATCAAAGCCTTTGGTAAGCGCCTCAACTTCCAGCGCGTTACGGAACAGCTTCTTGTCCTGCTCAAAGCGAATGAACGGGTTCTGACGGCTGGAGGCCTTCACTTCTTCCAGCTTAATTTTGTCGATCTGACGGGCACGCGATGTTGCCTGACGGGATTTAGAGGCGTTAGCGCTGAAGCGGCTCACGAAGGACTGCAGGTCCGCAATCTGCGCTTTCTTCTTGGCGTTATCTGCCAGCAGACGCTCGCGCGCCTGGGTGGCTGCCGTCATGTACTCGTCGTAGTTGCCCGGATAAACGCGCAGCTCGCCGTAGTCTAGATCCGCCATGTGCGTACAGACCATGTTCAGGAAGTGACGGTCGTGCGAGATGATGATCATGGTGCTGTCGCGGTCGTTCAGCGTCTGCTCCAGCCAGCGGATGGTGTCGATATCCAGGTTGTTCGTTGGTTCGTCGAGCAGCAGGATGTCCGGGTTAGAGAACAGCGCCTGTGCCAGCAGCACGCGCAGCTTCCAGCCTGGCGCGACTTCGCTCATCGGGCCGTAATGCTGTTCAACCGGAATACCCACGCCCAGCAGAAGCTCGCCCGCGCGGGCTTCCGCAGAGTAGCCGTCCATTTCGCCGTACTGGGTTTCCAGATCGGCCACTTTATAGCCGTCTTCTTCGCTCATTTCGGCGAGACCGTAGATACGATCGCGCTCCTGCTTCACTTCCCACAGCTCCGCGTGCCCCATGATCACGGTGTCGAGCACGGTGAACTCTTCGAAGGCGAACTGATCCTGACGCAGCTTACCGATACGCTCGTTCGGATCGAGCGACACGTTGCCCAGCGTCGGCTCTAAATCGCCGCCGAGGATCTTCATAAAGGTGGATTTTCCGCTACCGTTGGCACCAATCAGGCCGTAACGGTTGCCGCCGCCAAATTTGACGGAAATGTTTTCGAACAGCGGCTTACTGCCAAACTGCATAGTGACGTTGCTGGTAACTAACACGGAGAGATTCCTGCGAAAAGTGTGATAAACACGGCATTATGCCACAATTCCGAATTGAGATCCCGTGTTGCGGCAATCCACTAAACTTTAACAAAATCGAAAAAAATGTGATTTCGTACACATCTGAATTCCCTGTTAGCGGGAATGCACATATAATGCGCTCCCATCACAGATTCAGACTTATCAACTCATCGCCTGAATGGCTTAGATACCTCGCACAACATGAACATGAAATTAACAACGCTTTTTGCGGCGGCGTTAGCCGTAGTAGGTTTTTGTAAGACCGCGTCTGCGGTGACGTATCCCCTGCCGACAGACGGAAGCCGTCTGGTGGGTCAAAACCAGGTGGTGACGGTGCCTGAGGGTAACTCTCAGCCGCTGGAGTATTTCGCCGCGCAGTACCAGCTGGGCCTGTCCAACATGCTGGAAGCGAACCCGGGCGTTGACCCGTATCTGCCAAAAGCAGGTACCGTGCTGAATATTCCTCAGCAGCTGATCCTGCCGGATACCGTTCATGAAGGCATCGTGATTAACAGCGCCGAAATGCGCCTGTATTACTACCCGAAAGGCACTAACACCGTTATCGTGCTGCCAATCGGTATCGGCCAGTTGGGTAAAGACACCCCGCTGAACTGGACCACCAAAGTAGAGCGTAAGAAAGCGGGCCCAACCTGGACCCCTACCGCCAAAATGCACGCGGAATACATCGCTGCGGGCGAGCCGCTGCCCGCCGTTGTGCCAGCCGGCCCGGATAACCCGATGGGCCTGTACGCGCTGTACATTGGTCGTCTGTACGCCATCCACGGCACCAACGCCAACTTCGGTATCGGCCTGCGCGTGAGCCACGGCTGCGTGCGCCTGCGTAACGACGACATCAAGTTCCTTTTCGAAAACGTGCCGGTCGGTACGCGCGTGCAGTTCATCAACGAACCGGTGAAAGCGACGTCTGAGCCAGACGGCAGCCGCTACATCGAAGTGCACAACCCGCTCTCCACCAGCGAAGACCAGATCAATAACAACGAGATCGTGCCGATTACGCTGAACAGCGCGGTGCAGTCAGTGACCTCTCAGCCAGACGTGGAAACCACCATCGTCGACCAAGCGATTCAGAACCGTTCCGGTATGCCGGTGCGTCTGAACTGATCACGCGCATCAAAAAAGCGGGCTTCAAGGCCCGCTTTTTTTTATCCGTTATTCACAATCACAATCCCGCCGTGGTCGTAGCGATAGTGGCAGTGGGCATACTCCAGCGGCGTGCCATCTTCCAGATAAATGACCTGCTCCACCTCCAGCACCGGATCGGTTTCCTCACAGACCAGATGCTCTCTGTCCAGCGCGCTGGGCTTTAGAGCCCGCACGACCCGGTATGACCCCATAATTTTCAGCCCCAGGGTTTCCTGAACGTACTGAAACACCGAACCTTCAAGGTGGTTTTTCGTCAGGCCCGGCACCAGATTCATCGGCATCACTGTGGAATCCAGCGACATGGGTTCGCCGTTCAGTAAACGCAGGCGAATGAAGTCGTAGATCGGCGCATCGGCGTTAATCATCAGCGACGCCTGCTCTTTTTCGTTCGGGAAGCGCAGTTCGAAATGCACCACCTGGCTCGTGACCGTACCCAGATGCGCCCAGGTTTTGGTCGCGCCAAAGTAGTCGCTGCCGGAGAGATCCCACTGCGAGAGCTGGAGGAAGTTTTTGCGGATGAACGTCCCCTGCCCCTGGCGGGTGTAGACCAGCCCTTCGACGATCAGCTGGCGCATCGCCTGCTGAATAGTCATCCGGCTGGTACTGAACTCCGCCGCCAGTGCAAACTGATCCGGCAGGGGTTCGTTGGCGGCGTACTGCTGGCTGATAATGCGTTTCTTAATTTCCCGCGCTATGGTGATGTACTTCGCCGCCATCGTCCTTCCTTTCTGTTAGTTTTCTATCCCGCTGTTTTTCAAGGCCACTCGCTCGGCAATTTTGAGGAAAGGCAGGTAGAAGAATACACCAAATACGATGATTGCCAACTGGACCACCACGGCGCGCCAGTCCCCCGCCGTCGCCAGCCAGGCGCTGAGGATCGGCGGCGTGGTCCAGGGGATCATCACCACGCAGCGGGACATTAACCCCAGCGTGGTGCAGAGCCAGGCGAAGTAAATGCCGATGGCGGGCAGCAGCACAAACGGGATCATCAGCGGCAGGTTAAAGACGATCGGCAGGCCGAAAATCACCGGCTCGTTGATGTTGAATAAGCCCGGCGCCAGCGACAGACGCGCCATCTGCTTCGCCGATTGTTGCCGCGAGAAGATAAAGATGGCGATCAGCAGCGAGATCGTGCTGCCCGTGCCGCCCACCATGCCAAACGTCGGCACGAAAATATTGTTGATGATGTGCGGGATGGGCTGTCCGTTGGCGAAGGCCAGCATGTTCTCGTTGGTATTAATCAGCAGGAATGGCTCAAGCACCACGCTGTTGACCACCGACTGATGAATGCCGAGCGTGAACAGGAAGTTGCCGAAGCTGTAGATGAAAATCGTCCCCGGCAGGCTGGTGTTGATCAGCCGCAGCGGCTGCTGGATAAAGGTCGTAATGAGATGGATCAGATCCGTATGCAGCACGTTCGCCAGCAGCGCCGCCAGCACGGCGAACACCGACAAGGTAAGAATGGTTGGGATCAGCGCGGTAAAGGATTTGCTCACCGCCGGGGGCACGTTTTCCCCCAGCGAAATGTGCAGCGCCTTCAGCCGCGAAATGGCGATGAACAGCTCGGTGGAAAGCAGGCCAATCAGCACCCCGGCGAAAATCCCGGTGGAGCCGATATTGGCGAACGTCAGCACCTGCGTCACGCTGACCGAAGCGTCGCTGCCAACGGGCGTAACCTGTAAGCGCATCGGCATCATGATGATAAAGCTGCTGACGGCGATAACCACTGCCGAGACCGGATTGTCGAAATCTTTGTTGCGCGCCAGCGACCAGGCAATCATCGGCGCCAGCAGCAGCGCGGCGATGTTCAGCGTGCCGTTAATAATCGCCTCGCCCCACACCTTAAACTGTGTGAGCGTGTCGCCCTCAAAAATCCACGGGAACACCACGTTGTTCACCAGCACCGCCAGACCGGCGAGGATGAAAATCGGCATCACCGTGGCGAAGGCGTCGCGCAGGGAGCGCAGGTGCACCTGGTTTGCCAGGCGCGCCGAGAACTCAACAAATTTATCGACAAAGGACTGCATGTGCGGTGTGATTTTTGTTTCAGACATAGCGGAGTGTTCCCATCAATCAGTCACAAAAACGGCCCGGCAGCGTACGGCTTACATCTCGCGTCCGTTGGTATGGATAACCTGTTTTAACCACGCGTAGCTCTTCTTCGGCACGCGCTTAAGGTCTTTCAGGTCGTGATTCTCTCGGTTGACGTAGACCACGCCGTAGCGCTTACGCATGTCCCCCTGCGAGCTGAGAATGTCAATTAACCCCCAGCCGAGATAGCCAATGACCTCTGCGCCATCCTCGAATATGGCTTCCTTCATGGCCTCGATATGCGCCCGGTGGTAGTCGATGCGGTAGGTGTCCTCAATCGGGTTAACCCCGTCCCAGGACTCAATTACCCCAATACCGTTTTCAATCGGGAAGACCGGCAGGCGCCAGTCGTTGGCATAGCGAGTGATGATGGTGCGAAAGCCCAGCGGATCGATCTGCCAGTTCCACTCGGTGGCCTTCAGGTAGGGGTTATTTTTCTCACCGTGCAGCAGGTAATAGTTGACCGGCGTGCCTTTCGGGATCGCGTCGCTGTCCAGCGTTTTGCTGGCGTAGTAGCTGAAGGCCATAAAGTCATTTTTCGTGCGGGCAAACAGAGCGAGATCGTCGGCGCGATAGATATCACCGAAGCCCTCCTGCTCTACCACCGCCATCACCGCCGGGCTGTAGCCCTGGCCGGCAAAGACGCGCAGCAGGTTCTGGTTGAGGAATTCGTCATACTGCTGGGCGCAGAAGATATCGCGCGGCTTGCAGGTGGCCGGATAGATCAGCTGGTGCGCCAGCATGCCGCCCATTAGCTGACCCGGTTTCGTCTGGTGCAGGTATTCGGTCAGCGACATGTGCGCCACCATCGCATGGTGCTGAAGCTCATACAGCTCGCGCAGGGTTTTCTCGCCTTTCATATAGCCGGAAATGCGGAACGCTTCCGGCATATGGAAGATGTTCTGCTCGTTAAAGGTCAGCCAGTACTTTACCCGGTCGCCGAAGCAGTCGATCATCTTTTTTCCGTAGCGGATAAAAGCCTCCACCACGCGGCGATCGTTGAAGCCGTTGTACTCCTGCGCCAGCGCCAGCGGCATGTCGAAGTGGTAGAGGCAGACCATCGGCTCGATGCCGCGGGCGATGAGATCGTCAATAAAGCGGTCGTAAAAGGCGATGCCCTCGTCGTTGAACGCGCCGTCGCCCTGCGGGCAGACGCGGCTCCAGGAGATCTGGAAGCGGTAGCAGTTCATGCCCAGATCCTGCATCAGGTCGAAATCTTCCCGGTAGCGATGGTAGGAGTCGGTCGCCACCTTCCAGTCGGAGACGTTTTCTCCGGCTTCACGAATGTCGTACACCGACATCCCCTTCCCACCCTCGTTCCAGGCCCCTTCCGTCTGCATGCTGGACACCGAGTTGCCCCATAAAAAGTTGGCCGGCAGTGAATTGTTCATGCTCTCTCCCTATATGACTAGTCATTTAAATTCTTATGACTAGTCATATAGGCGAAGATGAAATTTCGATCAAAGGGGAGGATCGTTTTTTGTGAGGAATGTCGGAAAGAAGCGCTGAGCAGGAAAAATGAATAGCGAATTCTTGTTATTTAGGCCTGAGCGTTAGCCTATGCAGAATCACATTTCCCGAACGTGCCACTGGCTGGCCTCATAAAATCATTATTAACTTAATGCGCACGAACCACGGCTCAGGCCGGAACATAAAAATCTCAACCCTATCAAATGGAAAATGACGCTCATGAAGATATCTACTCGCCGTATCGCATTCGCTCTTAGCTTAGCGTTGCCCGGCTCAATGACTCACGCGGCAACGGTGTATACGGGTGATAAAGTGCAGGGAGTGCCGGTTATCTCTACGCTGGATGTATCAGACCTGCCAGCCGGACAACATCGCTTGATGTTCGAGGGGGTTGAGACAGGAACGGGACAGCGCTGGTATGTACCCATAATGGTGGCAAAAGGGAAAACGGACGGGAAGAAAGTCCTTCTGCAGGCGGGCGTCCACGGGGATGAGCTAAACGGCGTGCGCATCGTACAAAAAGTGATGGAACAACTGGCCCCCGAAAAAATGAACGGCAGCGTTATTGGCATCATTGGCCCAAACCGTTCTGGCCTTGAGAGAGTCTCCCGGACATGGTCTGTTTCAACCGATGGGGGTGAAACGATCGACTACAATCGCGTCCATCCAGGAAAAGAAACGGGTAACCCTGCTGAGCGTCAGGCATGGATGATGTGGAACAAGGTTTACAAGGGGAATGTCGACCTGGCGATTGACTATCACACCCAGTCTACCGGAACGGCTTATCCGCTGTTCATTTATGCCGACTACCGCAATGCGGATGCCCGGACAATTGCGGAACTTTTTCCGGCAGATCAAATTAAGAAAGACCCCGGCGAAGCCGGCTCAATGGAAACCACCTTTATTCAAAATGGTATCCCGGCAATAACGGCCGAGACGGGAGAGCCGAGGATTTACCAGCAGGATATGATTGCCCGGGGTTTAGAGGGTGCCCTCAATGTACTGATCCATTACAAGGTGATTGAAGGCAAAATCGGCGCAACCGCCAGCAGCAATAAAACGTATATTGGTAATGCGATCAGTTCCATACGAGCAACTACGGGTGGGTTTGCGGAAGTTTTCGTTAAACCCGGCGACACGGTAAAAGCAGGACAAGAGGTCGCCCTGCAGCGAAATGCTTTCGGTGATGTTGTCGCGAAGTATTCAGCAGAACGGGACGGCAAAGTACTGGCAATTGGAACAGATGTGGTCAGAGAGCCCCGAGCCCTGCTGGTAAGAGTCCTTGAGCAAAACCCAGCCGCAACCTGCAAAGACGGCTGCTGATTACCGCCACAGCACATCGTTGAATCGGCAAAAGCAGCTTATCGTCATTTCTTCGATATCATCCCCGGCAGGCGAAGCGCCGCCGGGGATGAGGAGCGTTATTGTTGCGCAAGCTGATTGCGACGATACTCCCCCTGACGCTCCAGCATCCAGCCCGGATATT
The DNA here is from genome assembly GCF_052044815.1 of Enterobacter sp. 22499. Lineage (NCBI taxonomy): Bacteria > Pseudomonadati > Pseudomonadota > Gammaproteobacteria > Enterobacterales > Enterobacteriaceae > Enterobacter > Enterobacter sp. 22499. Next base: position 1,065,835 of record NZ_JBQENR010000001.1, read on the forward strand.
CACGCGGCAGCGCGCTGACGGCATCCAGCTGTTTAAGCTCGTCTTCGCTTAAGCGGATCCCGGTGGCAGCAATGTTATCGTCAAGCTGATCGACGCGCTTCGCGCCAATGATGACGCTGGTCACCGCCTTCTGGTGCAGCAGCCACGCCAGCGCGATTTGCGCCACGGATACGCCCTTACTTTCGGCAATCACGCGCATCACGTCCACGCAGTCAAAGGCGCGATCTTTGTCCACCGGCGGGAAGTCGAACGCCAGACGGCGGCTACCGGCTTCGCTCTGCCCGTCGCGGCCATATTTTCCGCTCAGCAGGCCGCCCGCCAGCGGGCTCCAGACCATCAGCCCGACGCCTTCGCTCTGCATCATCGGCACCAGCTCGCGCTCAAGATCGCGCCCGGCGATGGTGTAATACGCCTGGAGGGACGCAAAACGCGCCAGCCCGAGTCGCTCGGAAATGCCCAGCGCTTTGGCTATCTGCCACGCCGCCCAGTTCGAGACGCCGATGTAGCGCACGTGGCCGTGCTGCACCAGGTTATCCAGCGCATACAGCGTCTCCTCAATCGGCGTGGCCGGATCGAAACCGTGAAGCTGATAGAGATCGATATGATCCAGCTGCAGGCGGCGCAGGCTCTCCTTCACGCTGCTGATGATGTGATAGCGCGAGCTGCCGCGCGAGTTCACCCCCGCAGTGCCCGTTTCGCCGAACACCTTGGTGGCAACCACCACATTCTCGCGCGGGACGTTGAGGTTTTTCAGCGCCTGGCCGAGGATCGCCTCCGAGCGCCCTTCCGAGTAAACGTCCGCGGTATCGATAAAGTTGATACCCGCGTCCAGCGCGCGGCCCACCAGCTGTTCTGCTTCGCTCTGCTGGAGCTGACCAATCTTGCCCCACATGCCGCCTTCTCCGCCGAAGGTCATGGTGCCGAGGCACAGTTCAGAAACGAACAGACCGGTGTTGCCCAGTTTTTGATAACGCATAAGATAATCCTCGCATGTCGATTGGGTACCCGATAGTTATACCCGCCCCTCAGCCATCGCGAATGTGGCGTTCCTGTCCGTTTCTTGCCCAATCCTCTGAATATTTATCCGCGCGGGGCGTCGCCAAAGACGCTGTAGTCCGGGAGCTGCACCTGCTGATACGGCTCCCAGCCGCCGCCGAGCGCCTTGTAGAGCGCCACCAGATCGAGAGCGCTTTGTACCTGCGCCTGCGCGCGCTGCTGCTCGGCCTGCGCCAGCTGACGCTGGGCGTCCAGCACGTCGATAAAGCTGGCGATCCCCTGGCGGTAGCTGTCGCTGGCTAAATCAAAGGCGTTTTGCAGGGCATCAATGGTTTTCGCCAGGCCCGCCTCACGCTGCTGGTCGGTGCGATAGCTCACCAGGGCATTTTCGACATCGCCGAGCGCGGTGAGCACCGTTTGACGATAGTCCAGCACCGCCGCCCCCTGCTGCGCGCGCGCCAGCTTCACACTGGAGACGAGTCGACCGCCCTGGAAGATGGGGATGGAGACCTGCGGGCCGAAGCTGTAGAAGTGGCTGCTCCAGTCGGTCAGCCAGCCGGATTCGCTGTTGCGCAGGCCAAACTGTCCGGAGAGGGTAAAGCTCGGGAACAGCTCGGCCACCGAGACGCCAATCTGCGCCGTGGCGGCATGAAGGTTGGCCTCCGCTTCGCGCACGTCCGGACGGCGGCGCGCCAGCGTGGACGGTATACCAGTCTGCACGATATCCGGCAGCGCGGGCATTGGCTGTGCGGATTGCAGCTCGCTATCCAGCGCCCCCGGCGGCTTGCCGAGCAGAATAGCCAGCCCGTTCATCGCCTGGCGTTCCTGGGCCTGATACTGCGGCAGCTGGGCTTCAAGATTACCCAGCTGCGCCCGGGCATTTTCCACGTCCATCTGCGGCGACAGCCCGCCGCGCTGGCGGCTTTCGGTCAGATCCAGCGTCTGCTGCGCGCTCTCAATTTGCGTATTGAGCGTGGCGATGATGCTCTGCGCCCCGCGCAGCTGTAGCCACGCCCGCGCCACTTCGGCCTCCAGCGACACCAGCGCATCGTTACGCTGTTCGATGGCGGCCTTCTGCTGCGCCTCGGCGGCTTCCACCTGACGGCGCACCTTGCCCCAGAGGTCGATTTCCCACTGGGCGTCGAAGCTGCCCTGATAAAGGTTAATCGGCTGTGTCAGCGGTCCCAGCGCGCCTCTGAGTTCAGGGTTGACATTATCCAGCTGGTCGTACACGCCGTGGGATTTTAGCTCCCCTTCCAGCCCGAGCTGCTGGCGCGTCGCCTGCAGATTGCCGTTCACCGACGGGAAAAATGCCCCGCCCGCCTGGTTAATCTGTTCACGCGCCCCGGCAATGCGCAGTACCGTTTGCTGCAACGTCAGGTTTCCGGCGATGGCGCGTTCAACCAGACTGTCGAGCTGCGGCGAGCCGAAGGTTTTCCACCAGCGCGGATTGGTCGCGGCGGAGGTGGTTTGCGATTTTACCGCGCTGTCGCCCTTATCGTTCCAGTGCGTAACGGCGGGTGGCGCAGGCTGCTGGTAGTCCGGCCCGACGGCGCAGCCCACCAGCAGCATCATTATCATCAGGGGGTGTAAACGTCTGTGTATCATCAGTGTGCTCCTGCACTCCCCTCGCTCTTAACCGGCGAGAGCAACAAACAAAACGGAATCAGTAACAAGGCCACCGCGCTCAGAATGGTGAAGACGTCGATGTAGGCCAGGAAGCGGGACTGCTCGATCATCGTCTGGTACATCCGCCCGGTGGCAATCCCGGTCGGATCGCCCACCTGGGTGGTGAAGTTCTGGATCGCCTGGGCGCTTTCGCGAATCGCCAGCTGGAACTGCTCGTTAAACGGCGAGGCGTGGTAGGCAAGGTGCGCGCTGTGCGCCTGCGCGCGCTCGGTGATGGCCGCCGTCGAGAGCGAAATCCCGATGGATCCCGCCACGTTGCGGAACATGGTAAACAGTGCCGCCGCATCGGCGTTGAGCCGTCTCGGTATCGAGATGAAGGCGATGGTAGTGAGCGGCACAAACAGGAACCCCAGACCAATCGACTGGGCGCTGCGGAACAGCACCAGGGTTTCGAAGTCAATATCCGGCGTCAGCGTGCGCGACCAGAAGAACGACACCGCCAGGCAGGTAAAGCCAAAGGCGATGATCCAGCGCGTCTGCACCACCGGCATCAGCTTCAGCACCAGCGGGATGGTCAGCACGATCAGCACCGCGCCGGGCGAGAGCACCAGCCCGGACCAGGTGGCGGTATAGCCCAGATCCTGCTGCGCCAGCTGCGGGATCACCACCGAGCTGCCGTAGAGGATCATCGCCATCCCCGCCATCAGCAGGCTGGAGATCGCGAAGTTGCGGTCCTTCATGCAGTGCAGATCCACCACCGGCTTTTTGGCATACATCAGCCAGTAGATTGCGCCGATAATGCCGACCAGCGTCAGCACCGCGAAGGTGCGGATAAAGTTCGAGTAGAACCAGTCGTCATCCTCGCCCCGGTCGAGCATCACCTGCAAACAACCCAGACCGAGGGCGATCAGGCCGATCCCCGTCCAGTCGATGGTCAGCTTCTCTTTTGATTTGCTCTCCCACGGCGGATCTTCCAGCAGCTGGTAGATCGCCAGCACCGTCACAATCCCCACCGGGATGTTGATAAAGAACACCCAGCGCCAGGAGTAGTTGTCGGTGATCCAGCCCCCCAGCGTCGGGCCGAGCACCGGCGCGACGATAATCGCAATGGAGGAAAGCCCAAACGCTTTGCCCCTGTCCTCCGGCTTGAAGTAGTCGAGCAGCACCGACTGCTGGGTGGGCTGCAACCCGCCGCCAAAGAAGCCCTGCATTACGCGGAACAGGATGATTTGCCACAGCTCGGTGGCAATGCCGCACAGAAACGAGCAGATGGTGAACATCACGATGCAAATGAGGAAGAACTGCTTGCGGCCAAACAGCCGGCTCAGGAACGCCGAGATGGGCAGCACGATGCCGTTCGCCACCAGGTAGCTTGTCAGTACCCAGGTGGATTCGTCGTAGCTGGCCGAGAGCGACCCCGCCACGTGCGGCAGCGCGACGTTGACGATGGTGGTGTCCAGAATTTCCATGAACACCGCCAGGGTGACGACAATCGCCACCGCCCACGGGTTACTGGCGGGCTTCCAGTTATCGTGGCTATGATCCGTCATTCCACGGTGACCTTCGGTTCAACCGACAGCCCCAGCGGCAGCGGCTTGTTCGGATCCAGACCTTTATCAATGACGATTTTTACCGGTACGCGCTGAACAATCTTCACGAAGTTACCGGTGGCGTTTTCCGACGGGAAGGCGGAGAAGCGCGAGCCGCTGCCCTGCTGGATGCTGTCGATATGGCCTTCAAGCTCCATATCAGGCCAGGCATCCACGGAGACGCTAACCTTATCGCCGGGCTTCATGCGCTCAAGCTGGGACTCTTTAAAGTTCGCCACCACCCACACGTTCGGGGAGACCAGCGAGAACAGCGCGGTGCCCGCCTGAACCAGCGTGCCGGGCTGCACGTTGCGTTTGGTGACAAAACCGTCGAACGGGGCGCGGACTTCGGTGTAAGAGAGGTTCAGATTCGCGGTTTCCAGCTGCGCTTTGGCCTGTTCGACCTGACGCTCGCGGGCTTCGACGTTGGTCTCCTGCTGGCGGATTTGCAGCTGTACCTGCTCCGCCACTTCCAGCTGCGCCTGTGCGCTGGCAAGGCCAGCCTGGGCACTGCGCAGCTGAGCGTTCGCAGAATCAATACTTTGCTGGGTGGTCGCGCGCGGGTCGACGCCGCGCTGGCGCCGGTACTCTGCCTGCGCGTTCGCCAGATCGGCCTGCGCTTTCAACACCTGCGCTTTGGCTTCGTCACGCTGGGCGGGATACTGCACTTTTGAGAGCGCCAGCTGCGCCTGGGCCTGATGCAGCTGCGCGATAGCCAGCCCAAGCTGAGCCTGAGCCTGATCGCGCTGGGCGGTGGTATCACGCGGATCGATCACCACCAGCACATCCCCTTTCTTCACGCGCTGGTTATCCCGCACGCGTAGCTCGGTAACGTAGCCCGCCGTTTTGGGGGCAATGGTCACCACGTCGCCGTCGGTAAAGGCGTCGTCGGTGGTCTCTTCGTTGCGGGTTAAAAACCACCAGACCAGCGCCACGATCACCATCACGATGACCACGATGCCAAGGATAATTAACGGTTTTTTGCCCGGGCGTTTACGCTCGTTATTGTTTTTATCCTGCTCGTCAGCAGGTGGATTTTGTTCTTCTGCCATAATTCAGCAACGGTCCTGTCAGTGAGCGGCATCACACTATGCCGTTCACTAAAGCTAGGACGTTGCTATACATTTGCCAGGAAAAACTGACAAATTGCGCACTATATGAGAAGGAATAGTCCGAAACCGATCGCCGCAGCCCAGAGCAGCATCGGGATCGACCAGAGGTGGAAGCGCCACCAGATGCGACGGTCGTTGGCCATGCGCAGGGCGATCAGGTTTGCCAGGGAGCCGGGCAGCAGCCCAAACCCACCGATGTTCACCGCCCAGGCCAGCAGCGTGTCCGGCGGAACGTAGTTGAGCAGCAGAATGGTGGCAGGCACGTTGCTGATAAACTGCGACAGGCCAATCGCCGTCAGCCACAGTCCCGGCTGCGACAGCGTGCTGACGCTGTGCAGAACGTTTTGCAGCACGGGAAGCTGAATAAGCAGATGCACGTCGATGAACATCGCCATAAAGACCAGCAGCAGCGTCCAGTCCACGCTCACCAGCACGCGCCGCGCCAGCACGACAAAGCCCGCGGCGACGAGCAAGACGCCCGCCAGCTCATACCTCAGCTCCAGGGCGAACAGAAAGACGATATACAGCCCGAGGCAGCTCCAGACCAGCCGCGGCTGCCACTGCGGGCCCGTGGTCCCGCTATGGTATTGCAGCTTTTTATCCGGAAACGCGAACCAGCAGACCGCCAGCAGCGACAACATCATCACCAGCGCCAGAGGCGCCATCTGCCAGGTAAAGGCGGCGAATGACAGACCGGAACGTCCCCAGAGAAGAATATTTTGCGGGTTGCCGATGGGCGTCAACAGAGAACCGGCGTTAACGGCGAGCGCTTCAAAGATGATCAGTCTGCTGACCGGGATCTCGCAAAGCTTACGCAGGGTGAGCGTGAGGGGTACGATGATAAACAGCGCCACATCGTTGGTCAGAAACGTCGACAGCACCGCGGCGGAGAACACCATAAACAGGGCCAGCCTGCGCTCGGTGGCAAAACGGCGCACCATTTTACGCCCCAGGACGTCAAAATAGCCGCTCAGCTCGACCCCTTTGGTCAGCATCATTAACCCGCTCAGGGTGATGATGGTGCGCCAGTCAATCGCCGCAGACCAGGCCTGTGGCGCAAACGGCACAAACAGGCTTAACCCGGCGCCAATGATTAATAAGAGATGGAAGAAACGATCACGTGAGAGGGCCTGCAGTCCAGGGATTTTCATTCAGCAGAGGGACCATATTTAAGGGTAAATTCGCGAAACTTCACCAGCGTCTCTTCGCTAACGTGATGCTCCATTCCTTCCGCATCCCGACGGGCAATTTCCGGGCTGACGCCCAGCACCAGCAAAAAGTTCTCGACAAGCTGATGGCGCTCGCGGCTCTCCTGCGCAAGCTTCTCCCCTTCCGGCGTCAGAAACACGCCGCGCCAGGGGATCATTTCGATCAGGCCTACCGAGGCCAGACGTTTTAACATTTTAGCGACCGTCGGCTGCGAAACCCCGAGCCTGGCGGCCATATCGACCTGACGCGCTTCCCCAACCTCGCGGATCAGATCGGAAATCAGTTCAACATAATCATCAATCAGTTCACGCCGGTGCGCTTCACGGACCTGGCGAAAACCTTCGACATGTTCTTCAACATTCACCAGTTGCGTCGTTTTTTTAATGGTTGGCTTACCTGCGCGACGGTTCATTGTACTTCCTCATTGGGATGACGCTTCCAGCGCCCGGTATCGAGAGCGCACATTGTAAACCATCCCTCCACAAGCACAAAAAATTAACGAAATAGCCATAGCTATACAATATAGCCTGTGCTATATCTGTATGTAATGCAGTCACCCTTCACGGATCGAAGGGATCAAACATCAGGAGGTCTCATGAACGAATTCAAGAGGTGCATGACCGTGTTTACCCACTCTCCTTTTAAAGTGCGCTTAATGCTGTTGAACATGCTGTGCGATATGTTTAACAACAAACCGCATCAGGACGACAAACCTTCCCACTAAGCGGCGTTGCGGTACGCCGCTTCATTTTTCTGTCACACTTCCGTTGTAAACTGACCAATTCCCGATAATTTTTGCGGATTTGCAGCCCACTTCGCAAAACATCTGTTTAGCAACTGTTGACCTTAATTCACGCTCGCACTATCTTCTTGCAGCCCTGCACAATTTGCGGCTCGCTGAAGCGGACCTCTCATTCCCTTTCCACGCACTGTCCGGCAGGCTTTGACCCTTGGCGCCAGGGTGAGCACATGGCGTTTTTGTGATAGTGACCTATGAATGTAACCCTGATAGATACCATCGTTACCCGCAGCCGGGCCTTAAGCCCGTGGACGGGATTTTACTTTTTGCAGTCGCTGCTGATTAACTTTGCGCTCGGCTATCCCTTCAGCCTGCTTTATGCAGTGGCTTTCACCTGCATCCTGCATGTGCTGTGGCGAGCGGCCCCGCGCGTGCAGAAAGCGTTGGTAGGGGTCTGTTCGCTGATTGCTGCGATGTATTTCCCGTTTGGCCAGGCCTACGGCGCGCCAAACTTCAACACCCTGCTGGCGCTGCACTCCACCAATATGGAAGAGTCGACGGAGATCCTGACGATCTTCCCGTGGTACAGCTACGTCGTCGGCCTTTTTATCTTTGCGCTTGGCGTCATCGCGGTTCGTCGCAAAGCAGACGCGAAGAGATCATGGGGAAAAATGGAGTCTCTGTGCCTGGCGTTTAGCGTGGGGACGTTTTTCGTTGCGCCGGTGCAAAACCTGGCCTGGGGCGGCGTGTTCAAGCTAAAAGATACGGGCTATCCGGTGTTCCGTTTCGTTAAAGACGTCGTCGTGAACAATAAAGAGGTTCTCGACGAGCAGGCGCGCATGGCTGAACTTTCCAATATGAAAGACACCTGGAACGTGCTGGCGGTTAAGCCGAAATACCATACCTATGTGGTGGTGATTGGCGAGAGCGCACGTCGCGACGCGCTGGGCGCATTCGGCGGGCACTGGAATAACACACCGTTTGCCAGCTCTGTCAACGGCACCCTGTTTACCGATTATGTGGCGGCCAGCGGCTCGACGCAGAAATCGCTCGGCCTGACGCTGAACCGCGTGGTGGATGGCAAACCTCAGTTTCAGGATAATTTTGTCACGCTGGCCAACCGCGCCGGTTTTCAGACCTGGTGGTTCTCCAATCAGGGGCAAATTGGCGAATACGACACCGCCATCGCCAGTATTGCTAAGCGTGCTGACGAAGTGCAGTTCCTGAAGAGCGGTGATTTTGAAGCCGACAAAAACACCAAAGACGAGGCGCTGCTGAAGATGACGGCGCAGGTCTTTGCTACCCAGCGCACCCAGCCGCAGCTGATTGTTCTGCACCTGATGGGATCGCACCCGCAGGCCTGCGATCGCACTGGCGGTAAATACGCGGAGTTTGTGCAGTCGAAAGAGACCTCTTGCTATCTCTATACCATGACGCAAACCGACGAGCTGCTCAGCAAGCTTTACGATCAGCTGCGCAATACGGGCGAAAGCTTCTCTGTGGTCTATTTCTCGGATCACGGGCTGGCGTTTAAAGAGCGTGGCAAAGAAGTGCAGTATCTGGCGCACGACGACCAGTTCCAGCAGAATTTCCAGGTACCGTTTATGGTGCTGTCGAGTGATGATAAAACGCATCGCGTTATCAAAGCGCGGCGCTCGGCGAATGATTTCCTGCAGTTCTTCTCGCAGTGGACGGGGATTAAGGCCAAAGAGATAAAAAATGATTACCCGTTTATCTCCAGCAAGAAAGCGCCCCCAGTGTACGTTACCAACTTCAAGTTACAGAAAGTTGACTATAACCATCTGGGTACCGATATTTTTGATATTAAGAGTAAGTAAGCTGTGCGATCTCGTGCGGTCTGATGCCCTCACCCTGGCCCTCTCCCACAAGGAGAGGGAAAAAGCTAAAAAAAAATCCGCCACATTGGGCGGATTTTTTATTAGCTCACCGAAGTGATTAGAAGCGGTAACCTACGCCCGCGATCCAGGTGCCAACGTCAACGTTGCGGATACGGCTCTGCTCATAGGAGAAGTCCAGAGCCACGTCCTGGATTGGGTTGAACTGCAGGCCTGCGCCATAGGAGAAGCCGTAGTCGCTGTTGCTTGCAGTGCGGTTCAGACCCTGGTTTTCGGTCTGCTGGAATTTACCGTAGCCAACACCTACAACACCGTAGATGCTCGCCCAGTCGTTCAGACGGTAAGCTGGACCAGCAGTGATACCGTAGTACTGGCCTTTGTTGTATGCGCCGTTTTCAGTACGATCTTTCTCGGTGTAGGTGAAAGAACCGATCACGCCCAGCGGGTTGTTATCCTGCTCGTAACGATACTTCAGGTTGAAACCGTTGGTTTTGTTCATCACGCCCTGCATATCGCTCTGAGCGTAACCACCAGTTACAGTAGAAGTAGCAGCTACAGCGGTACCTGCGGAAACAGCCAGTACAGCGGCCAGTGCTGAAAGACATGCAATTTTTTTCATAACCACCTCAAATGTGCTTCAAGTAAGTCCGTAAGTTTTAAATATATCAAAAAATTTTGCGAAACTCTTTGTGATTCGTGATGTCTAATGAGGCCTTTCCTGTAACAGAACGTTTCCAACCTCAGCTAACTCTTTCAAATCACATGCTATTTTTCCTACTAAACGCCCATATTGCGCGTCTGCGCCGTTACATTCATCCAGATTATTCCTAATCTTTCAGGTGATAAATCCACCAGCGCTTAACCATTTTACGGATTTCATGGGTCTTTTTTTTCAACGTAGTCTCAACCGTAGCTGTATATTTCCTTTACACTGCAACCTTTACTCCACTTGACATTAGCTGACAGGAGAAAGGATGCCTGGGTTATCCCGCACGTCGTCGGTCTGGTTGCCGGTAGCCGTCATACTTATTGCCATGTTGTCCATCCAAAGCGGTGCTTCGCTGGCAAAATCGCTTTTTCCACTGGTGGGTGCGCCCGGGGTAACAGCCCTGCGTATCGTGCTGGGAACGGCGATACTGGTCGTCATCTTCAAACCCTGGCGTCTGCGCTTCAAAAAAGAGCAACGTCTTCCCCTGCTTTTTTATGGTCTGTCCCTCGGGGCAATGAACTATATGTTCTACCTCTCCATCCAGACCATCCCGCTGGGGATTGCCGTCGCGCTGGAGTTTACCGGCCCGCTGGCGGTCGCGCTTTTCTCGTCACGTCGTCCGGTGGATTTTATCTGGGTCGTGCTGGCCGTTCTGGGCTTATGGTTCCTGCTGCCGCTCGGCCAGAATGTCTCTGAGATTGATCTCACGGGCGCAGCGCTGGCGCTGGGAGCAGGAGCCTGCTGGGCTGTCTATATACTCACCGGGCAGCGAGCGGGTGAAGAGCATGGCCCGGCAACGGTCGCCCTGGGTTCCGTGATTGCGGCTATCGTTTTTGTGCCGATCGGTATGGCGCAGGCCACGGAGTCTATCTGGCAATGGTCAGTCATGCCCATCGGGCTGGCGGTCGCTATTCTTTCAACGGCTCTCCCCTATTCTCTGGAGATGATTGCCCTGACGCGTCTGCCGACGCGCATATTTGGCACCCTGATGAGCATGGAGCCCGCCCTTGCGGCGATCTCCGGGATGGTGTTCCTGGGCGAAACGCTGACGTTTACCCAGACGCTGGCGCTCTGCTCAATTATCGCGGCGTCAATGGGGTCAACGCTCACCATGCGCCCTGAACCTAAAGTTGAGAAAATCGACATCGGCTAATGCCATATATTCTGCATGGCTTCACGGCCATGCAGAATAAAGGCCAGAATGCCATCCGTTATAATTTCTTACATAGTTTGTCATATTACCGAAATATCCTCCCCCACCCATTCTCCTCTATGCGAATTAAGATTGATCTGTATCAATTTTAAAATTATCTTTTAATTTCAATAAATTAAATTATCAACCTCCTTCTTGCTATTAAACCGATAGGCACAGCCAGACCGCAGAGAAAAAATCCGGTGCTATACTTAGTTCCGTAATTACCTGGGACATAAACATCAAGAGGATATGAGATTATGAGTACCGCTAAACTGGTGAAAACGAAAGCGTCTAATCTGCTTTATACCCGTAACGATGTATCGGATAGCGACAAAAAAGCGACCATTGAGTTGCTGAATCGCCAGGTGATCCAGTTCATCGATCTTTCGCTGATCACCAAACAGGCCCACTGGAATATGCGCGGTGCAAACTTCATTGCCGTCCATGAAATGCTGGATGGCTTCCGCACAGCACTGGTGACACACCTCGATACGATGGCTGAACGTGCCGTTCAACTGGGTGGTGTCGCGCTTGGGACCACGCAGGTGATCAACAGCAAAACGCCGCTGAAAAGCTACCCGCTGGATATCCACACCGTTCAGGATCACTTGAAAGAGCTGGCGGACCGCTACGCGATTGTGGCCAATGACGTGCGCAAAGCGATTAGCGAAGCCAAGGATGAAGATACCGCAGACATCTTCACCGCCGCATCCCGCGACCTGGATCAGTTCCTGTGGTTTATCGAATCTAACATCGAGTAATCCATAAGACTTTCGTGTCAAACCCTCGCCTCTGGTGAGGGTTTTGCACATTTATGGTGCACAGTTTTTGCCTGAGACGGTGCAAAAGTGAATAAATTGTAATAATCACCTCACACAACCGTTAATGGAAGATTGTTTTTTCATCAGAATTTACGCTTAATATCTCCCCGTCAGTTGACCCAAACGAAGCGCACCAAAATGGTGCTCCATGCTGGTGCAACACGACATCATTGCCACGCTTTTTGTGCAATGGATGATTTCATCCCCTTTGTAAAACAACAGCTTGTAAAGTTGGCACGATTTTTTCATTGTGCCAGTCGTTCTCGCAGGGGATCGCCCCGTGGATATAAAAGGAAATGCTATGAAGTCTGTATTAAAAGTTTCACTGGCTGCACTTACCCTGGCTTTTGCGGTGTCCTCTCAGGCTGCCGACAAACTGGTTGTGGCGACCGACACGGCGTTCGTTCCGTTTGAATTCAAACAGGGTGACAAATACGTTGGTTTTGATGTTGATCTGTGGGCCGCTATCGCCAAAGAACTCAAACTGGACTACACCCTGAAGCCGATGGACTTCAGCGGCATCATCCCGGCGCTGCAAACCAAAAACGTCGATTTGGCGCTGGCGGGCATCACCATTACCGAAGAACGTAAAAAAGCGATCGACTTCTCTGACGGCTACTACAAAAGCGGCCTGCTGGTGATGGTCAAAGCGGATAATAACGACGTAAAAAGCGTGAAAGACCTCGACGGTAAAGTGGTGGCAGTGAAGAGCGGCACCGGTTCCGTGGATTACGCGAAAGCGAACATCAAAACCAAAGACCTGCGCCAGTTCCCGAACATTGACAACGCGTATATGGAACTCGGCACCAACCGTGCTGACGCTGTTCTGCACGACACGCCGAACATCCTGTACTTCATTAAAACGGCTGGTAACGGCAAGTTCAAAGCCGTGGGCGACTCTCTGGAAGCTCAGCAGTACGGTATCGCGTTCCCGAAAGGCAGCGACGATCTGCGCACGAAAGTTAACGGCGCACTGAAAACGCTGAAAGAGAACGGCACTTACAACGAAATCTATAAAAAATGGTTCGGTACTGAGCCTAAATAATTTTACCTGAATTCAGGTTTATAGCGCCCGGCGGCGCTCACGCTTGCCGGGCCTACATTTTTCGTTTTTCACCACGGTATACAGGAATACATCATGCAGTTTGACTGGAGCGCCATCTGGCCTGCCATTCCACTCTTGCTTGAAGGCGCTAAAATGACCCTGTGGATTTCGGTCCTCGGTCTGGTTGGCGGGTTGATTATCGGTCTTGTCGCCGGTTTCGCCCGCACCTACGGTGGCTGGATTGCAAACCACATCGCACTGGTTTTCATCGAAGTGATCCGCGGCACGCCGATTGTCGTGCAGGTCATGTTTATCTACTTCGCCCTGCCAATGGCCTTTACCGACCTGCGCATCGATCCGTTCAGCGCGGCCGTCGTGACCATTATGATCAACTCGGGCGCCTACATCGCGGAAATCACCCGCGGGGCGGTGCTGTCGATTCATAAAGGTTTCAGCGAAGCCGGTCTGGCATTAGGTCTTTCTCGTCGCGAAACGATCCGTCACGTTATTCTCCCGCTGGCGCTGCGCCGCATGCTGCCGCCGCTGGGTAACCAGTGGATCATCAGCATTAAAGATACATCGCTGTTCATTGTTATCGGCGTGGCCGAACTGACCCGTCAGGGCCAGGAAATCATTGCGGGCAACTTCCGCGCGCTGGAAATCTGGAGTGCGGTCGCCGTCGTTTATCTGATCATTACGCTGGTACTGAGCTTCGTTCTGCGCCGTCTTGAAAGAAGGATGAAAATCCTGTGATTGAATTTAAAAACGTCTCCAAGCACTTTGGCCCAACCCAGGTGCTGCACAATATTGATCTGAATATCAAGCAGGGTGAAGTGGTGGTGATTATCGGGCCTTCCGGTTCCGGTAAATCGACCCTGCTGCGCTGCATCAACAAGCTGGAAGAGATCACCAGCGGCGATCTGATCGTTGACAGTCTGAAGGTAAACGACCCGAAAGTGGACGAGCGTCTGATTCGTCAGGAAGCGGGCATGGTGTTCCAGCAGTTCTACCTGTTCCCGCATCTGACGGCGCTGGAAAACGTGATGTTTGGCCCACTGCGCGTGCGCGGTGCCAACAAAGCGGCGGCGGAAGCGCTGGCAAAAGATCTGCTGGCGAAGGTTGGCCTGGCGGAGCGTGCGCACCACTACCCTTCCGAGCTCTCCGGTGGCCAGCAGCAGCGTGTGGCAATTGCGCGCGCGCTGGCGGTGAAACCGAAGATGATGCTGTTTGATGAGCCGACATCCGCACTCGACCCGGAGCTGCGCCACGAGGTGCTGAAAGTCATGCAGGATCTGGCGGAAGAAGGGATGACGATGGTGATCGTGACCCACGAAATCGGCTTTGCTGAGAAAGTGGCTTCCCGCCTGATCTTTATTGATAAAGGCCGCATCGCCGAAGACGGTAACCCGCAGGAATTGATCGCGAATCCGCCTAGCCAGCGTCTGCAGGAGTTCCTGCAGCACGTCTCCTGATCCCTCGCTAAATACCGAGCCGGGCTTGCCCGGCTTTTTTACGCCAGATTGTTCCCAAAAACTCCCCTCCGCCTCTCGCCCTCTATACTTATCATTTTGCACGATATTTTTGTCGGAGGACGCCGTGCCGTGGATCCTGCTGCTGTTGATAAGCCTGTTTAGTACGCCATCGCTCGCCGTGGCAATCCCCGGCGTCACCACTGGAGCAACTGCTACTCAGCAAAATACGCCGCCTCCGGAGCCGGATGCAGAACAACAAAAAGCGGCCTATAGCGCACTTGCCGACGTCCTTGAGAATGACACCTCCCGGCAGGAGCTGATCGAACAGTTGAGGAAGGTGGCCGCCACGCCGCCTCAGGATCCGGTTCCGACCATTACGCCACCGCAGATCGAAGAGGAAAAGACGGTACTGGAAAACGTCACCGACATCAGCCGCCGCTACGGGGAAGCCCTGTCGTCGCGTTTTGCCCAGCTCTATCGAAATCTTGTTGGCACCTCGCATAAACCTTTTAATCCCCACACCTTCACCGCAGCCGCCACGCAGTTTGCAATTCTGGCGGGTGCCGTATTCATTTTTTACTGGCTGCTGCGCCTGTGCGCCTGGCCGCTCTACCGGAAAATGGGCCACTGGGGACGGAAAAAAAATCAGCATAAAAGCAGCTGGCTGCACCTCCCGGCCATGATTACCGGGGCGTTTATCATCGATTTACTGCTGCTGGCCCTGACGCTGTTTGTCGGTCAGGTGCTGGCGGACCGCCTCAATACGGGCAACAAAACCATTGCCTTCCAGCAGGCGCTCTTCCTGAATGCGTTTGCGCTCATCGAATTTTTTAAAGCGGTGCTGCGCGTCATCTTTTGCCCGCGCGTGCCTGAACTTCGCCCTTTCAACATCAACGACGACAGCGCGAAATACTGGGCCGTGCGGCTAAGCGTGCTCAGCGGGCTGATAGGCTACGGCCTGCTGGTTGCCGTGCCGATTATCTCCAACCAGGTCAACGTGCAGTTTGGCGCGCTGGCGAACGTGCTGATTATGCTCTGTATAACCGTCTGGTCTCTGTACCTTATCTTTCACAATAAAAGGGCGATCACCGAGAGTCTGCTGCATCTGGCCGACCGTTCCCTCTCTTTCTTCAGTCTGTTTATCCGCGCCTTCGCGCTGGTGTGGCACTGGCTGGCAAGCGCGTATTTTATTGTGCTGTGCTTCTTCTCGCTGTTCGACCCGGGAAACAGCCTGAAATTTATGATGGGGGCGACGTTTAAAAGCCTGGCGATTATCGGCATCGCGGCGTTTGTGTCCGGGCTGTTGTCCCGCTGGATCTCGAAAACCATCACCCTGTCGCCGCAGGTGCAGCGTAATTACCCGGAACTGCAAAAACGGGTGAACGGCTGGATGTCGGTATCGCTTAAGGTGGCGCGCATTCTGACCGTCTGCGTGGCGATCATGCTGCTGCTGAATGCGTGGAGCCTGTTTGATTTCTGGAACTGGCTGCATAACGGCGCAGGCGAGAAGACCGTCGATATTTTAATTCGTATCGCGCTGATTCTGTTCTTCTCCGCCGTCGGCTGGACGCTGCTGGCGAGCCTTATCGAGAACCGTCTGGTATCGGATATTCACGGTAGACCGCTCCCCAGCGCACGGGCCCGCACATTGCTGACGCTGTTCCGCAACGCGCTGGCGGTGATCATCAGCACCATCACCATCATGATTGTGCTATCAGAAATCGGCGTGAATATCGCCCCGCTGCTGGCAGGTGCAGGCGCGCTGGGGCTGGCGATCTCCTTCGGCTCGCAAACGCTGGTGAAGGATATTATTACCGGCATCTTTATCCAGTTTGAGAACGGGATGAACACAGGGGATCTGGTGACCATCGGGCCGCTGACCGGTACCGTGGAGAGGATGTCGATTCGCTCGGTAGGCGTGCGTCAGGATACCGGGGCATATCACATCATTCCCTGGTCATCGATCACTACCTTCGCCAACTTTGTGCGCGGCATTGGCTCCGTTGTGGCCAACTACGATGTGGATCGTCATGAAGATGCAGACAAAGCGAAGCAGGCGCTGCGGGATGCGGTCAGTGAACTGATGGAAATGGAGGATATTCGCGGGCTGGTGATTGGCGAGCCGTCGTTTGCCGGCATCGTTGGGCTGACCAACACGGCGTTCACCCTGCGCGTGTCGTTCACCACCCAGCCGCTGAAGCAGTGGACGGTGCGCTTTGCCCTCGACAGCATGGTGAAAAAGCACTTCGATCTGGCGAACGTGCGAACGCCGGTGCAGACGTATCAGGTATTGTCGCCGCCCGCCTCGCCGCTCCCTCCGCAGGAGCCGACGCTGTAACCGAGCCGGGTGGCGGCTTTGCCCTACCCGGCCTACGGCGGGATACTATTTGCGACGTTTGTTATCGTCCATAAACGACCAGGCGATAAAGCGGCTCTGCTTCTGGCCCTGCGCCATCTCTTTTTTCACCACTTTTACGGCGCCCGCTTCGCTCAGCGCGCGGTAGAGCGGCGGCAGGTTATCCCCGCGGGAAACCAGCGTCGTGAACCACTTCACCTGACGGCCAAACTGTTTGCTTTCCGCAATCATGCGCAGGATGAAGGCAACTTCACCGCCCTCGCACCACAGCTCCTGCTGCTGCCCGCCGAAGTTCAGCGCGGCGTCTTCCGCCTGACCGAGGTTGCGGCGTTTACGCTCGCTGCCCGCGCGAGCCGCTGCCGCCGAATCATGAAACGGCGGGTTGCACATCGTAGCGTCATAGCTTTCGTTTTTATGAATAATGCCGTTGAAGATGGAAGCCGCCTCTTTCTGACGACGCAGACGAATGGAGCGGCTCAGGCCAGGGTTCGCGCTGATAATCGCCTGCGCGCTGGCAAAAGCCTCGGCGCCGATTTCGCTCCCGGTAAAGCGCCAGTGATATTCATGTACGCCAATCAGCGGGTAAATCAGGTTTGCCCCGGTGCCTATATCCAGGATGGAAGCCTGCTGCGGTATAGCGCCGTCACGATCTTCGGCAAGCAGATCGGCAAGGTGATGAACGTAATCAGCACGGCCCGGCACAGGGGGGCAGAGAAAGCCTTCCGGAATATCCCAGTGAGCCACACCGTAAAAATGCGCCAGCAGGGCTTTGTTCAGCGTTTTCACCGCCTGCGGATCGGCAAAGTTGACGGTCGGCTCACCCGCTGGGGTCTGGACAATATAGTCCTGCAGCGCAGGGCAGCTCTGGCACAGGGCGTTCATGTCGTAGCGGCTGCGGTGGCGATTTCGTGGGTGCAATCCCGGCTTTTGGGAAGTCATGGCGTTCTCCTTTAAACAGCGGCGTAAGATACCCTGTGCTGGCCCAGCGGTAAATCTTTCTCTGCGGCGCTTAAAAAAACACCGTAAATCAAACACCTCTACGTCTATGATCTGTCAGCGAATTGTCAGTTTTTATCGTTCAAAAAATAAGCAGATCATCATCAAATATTTGCGCTAAGTCACACTCGTCAGGCTTCTAAACTTAAAGGGAATCACCTGTTGTTTCCTCATGAGGATGTGATTATGAAAAAGTACCTGACCCTTGCTGTTATCGCCGGCGCCCTGGCAACGGCTTCATTTTCTGCGATGGCCGTTCAGTCACTGAATGAAAGTACCGATACTAGCCAACTGCGTCCGGCGGGCACCGTCTCGGTAAGTCGCGCAAGTAACCTGGACGATCTGCAGAATAAACTGGCCGAAAAAGCCCGCCAGGAAGGTGCGAAAGGCTTTGTCGTGAACTCCGCTGGCGGAGATAACCATATGTACGGCACAGCAACCATCTATAAATAATTTTTTCCTCCACAACAAGACTGCATCTGCCTGCCGGATGCAGTTCATTTCCACTTTATCTTGATTGTTCATTTTTTAACCCCATATTAAAAACAGGGTATAAACCGATTTCAGGAGGATGCCATGGCTTCCGGTTGGGCGAATGACGACGCCGTTAACGAACAGATCAACAGTACCATTGAAGATGCGGTTGCGCGCGCTCGCGGCGAGATTCCGCGCGGCGAAAGTTTGAAGGAGTGCGAAGAATGCGGAGAGCCGATCCCGGAGGCGCGGCGTAAAGCCATTCCAGGCGTAAGGTTATGCATTGCCTGCCAGCAGGATAAAGATTCAAAAAATGCCTCACATTCAGGTTATAATCGCAGAGGATCGAAAGATAGCCAGTTACGCTGACTCTCCTTTACCTAAGTTAACCCTGCCTGCACTTACCTTTACGCTCACGGTTTTTAGCGAACCGCGTAGCAAAATGTGCCCTTCATCTTTGTTCTGTAAAGCGCATCCACAAGAAGTGTAAAGCGCTGGTTTGAATTTATTAATATTCAATAAGTTATTTGTCATTCAATTTTTTTGACTGATCACGTCAATTCTCTTCGATTTTATCCCTCAGGAAAAAACGTGATACTTATCACATCGACGGAACATCGTCCCCTTAACAGAAAACACCTGCGAGAGATTAATTATGAAAACCATCAAATATGCTGTAGCTGCTGTTGCCCTGTCCGCTCTGTCTTTCGGCGCATTCGCCGTAGAGCCTGTTTCATCCACTCAGGCCCAGAGCATGAATAAAATCGGTGTGGTAAGTGCAGAAGGCGCGACCACGCTGGACGGCCTGGAAGCCAAGCTGGCTGAGAAAGCCGCTGCTGCCGGTGCAAGCGGATACACCATCACCTCCGCTAACACCAATAACAAGCTGAGCGGTACTGCGGTTATCTACAAATAATCGCCTGAAATGAATGCTGTACCCTCGCCAAACCCTCTGGTGAGCTGCTCCAACCCTCATTGACCCTGTTGTTTGTTACCCTTGCTTGCCCGTCCGCCACTGGACGGGCTTTTTTTTGCTTAAAACGACTGTGCCACCCGCTGTAACCCCGCTTCCACCGTCTCTACCTCCCCTGTCGCCAGCAAGCAGCAGGCCATTTGCAGCTTGATCGACTGTGGGACCGGCACATTTCCGGCCAGGCACTGCGTAATCCAGTGCGCGGTAACCTGCGGATCTTTTGACTCCGGCAGAATCACATCGCTGTTTTCTTCCCCGCGTTCAAGCACAACGCGCGTACCGGCAGAATCGATCAGCACCAGCTGTGGACAACGCTGCGGGTTGGCGTACACCTCCCCTTCTGTTCCGTGCATCAGCAGTGCGCGTCCACCGATTTCGGCAAAGAACTGACCGACGCGCGTCACGTACTCCGGATGAGAAACACTGGAAAGGCGCAGTGCGGCATCCTCAGCAAACGGCGTTGCCAGCTTCGCCAGGGTGTGCGCACTGTTACGCACGCCCATGCGCCAGCGCATGTCCAGTTGCTTTTCCAAAGGCGGGCAGAGCGCACGAACGGGAATATAGACCGGCTGGTTCCCCTCCAGCTTTGCCTGCGCCTGACCGGCATGGAGAGTCGGTTCAATGCCCAGCAGTTCAAAGATGGTTTCTGTCAGTACGCGCGTGGGATCTTCGCTGACCCCATGTACCACCACCGGGAACCCCAGCTTATGTAACAATATCGCCAGCAGCGGCGTCAGGTTTGCCTGCTTGCGCGCCCCGTTATAGCTCGGGATCACAATCGGCATCGGTTTTGCCACTGGTGGCGTTAAGCGCAGCGTTTGCGCCTGCATCGCCTCGTAGAAACCACGCATCTCCGCTTCGCCTTCGCCTTTGATACGCAGCGCAATCAGGATGCCGCCCATTTCCAGGTCCGGTACCTCGCCGTTGAGCATACGGGTGTAAAGCGCGCGAGCGGTTTCATGGTCCAGGTCGCGGGCGTGGTTTTTCCCACGTCCTACCTCTTTGATAATTTTGCGATAATCCACGACATTCCTCCTGACAGCCTATCTTGTTAACACTATAGCCCTGATGAATGGCTATCCGTTAGTTTTTTATCCCTTAAGACAACCTTCTGTTTTAATAGCAAAAAATAAACACAAGTTTTTTTTCAATTATTTGTGATTTCTATAGCAGATTCGTATTCATACATTTTTTGATTAAATAACCAGCGGAAAGTCATTAAGGGTCAACGGTGAAAACGTCCAGGCAACGCTCTCACCCGAAACATATCAGGATTTGCTATGAACAAGATTGCTTTAGGTTTAATCATCGCCGCAGCGGTGGGATGTTCTGCATCCACGTTTGCGGCAACGAACGGTGAAGGGCAAATAAACTTCACCGGCGAAATTATCGATTCTGCTTGTCAGGTCGTAAATGGATTAAGTAATCCATTAAATGTACAGCTGGGCAAAGTGTCTAAAACGGTATTTACCGGTGCAGGCTCTACCAGCACCTTAACGAAGTTTGATATTCAGTTAACGAATTGTCCTGACACGGTCACCTCCGCCGCCATTAACTTTGGCGGAACACCGGACGCGAATAACAATTCGACGCTTGCCTTAACGCCAGATACCGATGCGGCAACAGGGGTGGCGATTCAGCTGGTGGATGCCTCGCAGCAGCCTGTCAGCCTGTATACGCCGTCTCAGCAGTATCAGTTAACCTCCGGCACGGCGGTTAACGTTCTGGAGTTCGGCGCACGCTATATCCAAACCGGCCCGGCAATTACCGCAGGCCCTGCTAACTCCGTTTCAACCTTCACCGTTATTTATAACTGATCTTATCAATCCGGAGATATTAATGCTTTCGCGAGCATTAATATCTTCTTTATTCATTGAGAAATCTTTATGCGCCACGGTTATTTACTGAGCACGCTTTTACTGGTAGCAACTGCTTCACATGCTGGGGTCATTATTAACGGCACCCGACTGGTCTATCAGGGAGATAAAAAGGAATCTTCTCTTGGTCTTTCAAATCCAGATGCGACGGATTATCTGGTGCAGTCCTGGGTTGATTCCGGCGGTAAAAACCTGGCCAAAGCCCCGTTCCTGATCACCCCGCCGCTTTTCCGTCTGGATGCGCACGAAGATAACGTTCTGCGCGTGGTGCGTACGGGCGGAAATTTACCGGAAGACAGGGAATCCCTGTACTGGTTGAACATTAAAGCGATCCCTTCCTCAAAGCACGTTGAGGGGGTGAATACGCTGCAAATTGCTATCAATACCCGCATTAAATTGCTCTATCGCCCGTCTGCGGTAAAAGGCCGTCCAGAAGATGTGGCGGATAAGCTTGAATGGCGCCGCGAAGGGAACGACCTCGTGGTGAATAACCCCACGCCGTTTTATATGAATTTCCAGACCGTCACGCTGAATGGTCATAAAGTCGCGAAAGCCACCTGGGCTGTTCCGAAAACGGAAACGCATTTTGCCTTACCGGGTAATGTTGGGGGCGCGAACGTGACATATTCCATTATTACCGACTACGGCAGCATCAGCCATACCTGGTCGAAATCCGTTCATTAATTCTTTTGCCCGGTAATAAAATAATTATGTACAGCCATAAAAAGCCGTTCACCTGCCGATTTTCTTCATTGCTGGTCATTCTCTGTGGCCTGGCAATCGCGATCTTTGCGCAGCAGGTTATGGCTGATGATTATTTTAACCCTGCCCTGCTGGATATTGATAATCCCCAGCAGGGTAAAACCGATCTGTCCATCTATGAAAAAGGGCCAGGTCAGGCGCCGGGGAAATATGAGGTCGCGGTATTTATCAATAATAATAAAATTGATACCCGCAACGTGACCTTTACGCTTCAGAAAGATTCGCAGGGCAACAGCACGCTGCAGCCTTGCTTTAGCCTTGAGGAATTAAAAAGCCTCGGCATCAAAACCAAAAAATTTCCGCAGCTGATGGCCAAAGGCCAGTGTGCTGATTTACATGTCATTCCTGCTGCATCCGCCACCTTTCGCGTTCGCAACCAGCAGCTGCTGATGAGCATCCCTCAAACGGCGCTGGGCCAGGTGCCTCGAGGTTACATTGACCCGAAAGAGTTTGACGAAGGGATCACTGCGGGCCTGCTTAATTACAGCGCCAATGCCAGCCACAGCCGCGCGCGACAGCACGGTGAGCAGGATAACAGCAGCCAGTACGTAAACCTGCGCCCAGGCCTGAACGTTGGCGCATGGCGCATTCGCAACTATTCCACCTGGAATCGCAGCACCACGGGCCATGAGGAGGAGCAGAAATTCACCTCCGTTTATACCTATGCGCAACGCGATATCGTGGCAATGAAAAGCGACATCACCGTCGGCCAGAGCTCATCCCCTGCCGACGTGTTTGACAGCGTTCCCTACACCGGGGTGGAGCTGAAATCCGACAGCGACATGCTGCCGGACAGCGAGAAAGGCTACGCGCCGATTATCCGCGGCACGGCCCACAGCAACGCGCTGGTGGTGGTTCGCCAGAACGGCTACGTCATTTATCAGAACACGGTCGCGCCGGGCGCCTTCGAAATTAACGATCTCTACCCCACCGGCAGCAGCGGCGACCTGCAGGTTACCGTGAAAGAGACCGACGGCAGCGAAAGCCATTTTGTCGTGCCGTTTGCCTCCGTGCCGGTCTTGCAGCGTGAAAAAAACCTGCGCTACAGCGTGACCGCCGGGCGTTATCGTTCCTATGACAACGATGTCGAAAAGACCCCGTTTGCCCAGGGCAGCGCCATCTACGGTTTACCCTACGGTATCACCGCCTACGGCGGCGTTCAGCAGAGCAGCCATTATCAGTCTCAGGCGGTGGGCGTCGGGAAAAACATGGGCGATTTAGGCGCCTTCTCCATTGACGTCACTCGCGCCAAAGCCCTGCTGAAAAAACAGCAGGCCAGCAAAGGCCAGTCGTGGCGCGTGCGCTACAGCAAAGATATCGCCCAGTCAGGCACTAACTTCTCGCTGGCCGGCTACCGCTATAACAGCAAAGGGTTTTACACCCTGGAAGACACCATGGAGTCGTATACCCGCTCTGACGACTGGTCTGAACCGCAGCAGCGCCGCGCCCGTACCGAAGCCACCGTCGACCAGACGCTGCCGGAAGGCTGGGGTTCCGTAACCCTGAGCCTGGTGAAAGAGACCTACTGGACCCAGAGCCAGGACATGACATCGGTGAGCGTCAGCTACAACAACAGCTGGCACGGCGTGAGCTACAGCCTCAGCTACAGCATGAACAAAAACACCCGCGACAGCGACGAAGACGGCAATGAGGTGACGAACGACAACCAGTTCGCGCTGAGCGTCTCGGTGCCGCTGGACCACTGGATGCATAACACCTGGGCCACCTACAACCTGAACAACACCAAAGATGGCACCACGCAGAATATCGGTCTGAACGGTACGGCGCTGAAAGAAGATAACCTCAACTGGAATATTCAGGAGGGGGTGAGCAGTACCGGCAGCGGCAACTCCACCAGCCTCAACGCCGATTACAAAGCAACGTACGGCGAACTCAGCGGCGGCGTCAGCCAGGACAAATATCAGCAGACCGTGAACGTCGGCCTGCAGGGCGGCGTGGTTGCCCATGCGAACGGCATCACCCTGAGCCAGCCGCTCGGTGAGACCATCGCGCTGGTGAAAGCGCCGGGCACGCACGGGACGCACATCACTAACCAGACCGGCGTTGAAACCGACTTCCGCGGCTACACCGTTGTCCCGTATGTGACCGCGTATCGCCACAACACCATTGCGCTGGATACCGAAACGCTGCCGGACAATGCCGACGTCACCCACGCCGCGCAGGTCGTCACCCCAACTCGCGGGGCCGTGGTGCGCGCCAGCTTTAACACCCGCGTGGGCAACCGCGTGCTGATGACGCTGACGCACAACGGCAAACCGCTGCCGTTCGGCGCGACGGTCACTACAGAGGATAAGGACAGCGAGTTTATTGTGGGTAATGACGGCCAGACCTATCTTTCGGGTCTGCCGCAGCAGGGGCATCTCGCCGTTTCCTGGGGACAGGACGCTAGCGAGCACTGCATCGCAGACTATGCGCTAACGGATGAGAAAGAGAAAACCAGCATCATTAACGCTGCCGCGCAGTGTCATTGATTCACCGTTCAGGCTAACGACTATGCAAATGATAAAACAATGCTTTTTCTTACTGATTCTGGGCACCGCGGCATTATTTATGCCGCATGCGAAGGCTGACTGCACTACGCCCGATATGCCGAAAATGATCAACGTTGCCACCATTTCGGTCCCGACGACGCTGGCAGTAGGCGCGACCATTCCCGGTACGGAGCAGACTGTACACGTCGCGGGTAACTGCAACCATCCTTACGAAAGCGGGATGGAAATCATCTCCTGCTATTACGGAAGCGGTTCGGAGATACCCGGGTTGACCGGCGTTTATGACACAGGCGTGCCTGGAGTCGGCATTGCCTTAAGGAACGACCAGGGCCAGCGCATTTCAGGCGGGGGAAAGGTCGCCTGCGATTCCCGCAGTACGCCCATCGGCTATGTCTCGACCGATGGATATCAGTCCTTTGACTTTAACGTCACGCTTGAGCTGGTTAAAACCAGTGATGCAGTACAGTCCGGCACGCTGCTTCAGGCGCAAACAGAGTTCGGTATTGGCGTATATGGCAACGACGGCATTGGTTCACCCAATGTTATCTCCTACGCAGGAAACGTTAACTTCCAGAACGTCACCTGCTCCGTTTCCCCAAAAAACCTGACCATTAATCTGGGCGACTTCCCGGTCAGCGATTTTATTAGCGTGGGGATGTTATCCAGCCCGGCGCAAAACTTTGACGTGACGGTGAACTGCAACAGCAACGTGCAGCCTGAAGTGAAGGTCACCAGTTCAAATGGTTATGAACCGGGGTCAGCAGGGGTGATCAAACTCACCCGGCAGCCCGGCATGGCAACCGGCGTCGGGGTCAGAATGCTGGTTGATAACCAACTCGCCACCTTTGACACCTACGTGAACACCCAAAGCCAGGCAATCGCCAACCAGACGCTGGCGATCCCGTTTGAGGTTCGCTACGAACAAACCAGCAACGTCGTGACGCCAGGCCCTGCCAACACCGTCGCCACCGTTACCCTCGCTTATAAGTGACAATCATGAAAAAAACAGCTTTGATGCTGGCGCTGGGCCTGATAGCCCAGGCCCACGCCGATGATATTCAGATCCAGATGACGGGGAATATTTACGCCAACACCTGCGTCATTGACAGCGCCAGCCGCAACCTGACGGTAGATTTAGGCCAGGCAGTATCAGGTAATTTTAAAGATGTAGGGGATACCGGCGAATGGAAAGATTTTTCGCTCTCGGTATCGCACTGTCCCGCCACGCTGGCGCTTGCCACGGCCTATTTCTACGGCCAGGCAGACAGCGTGCACCCGACCAAATTCGCCAACACCGGCAGCGCGAAGGGGCTGGCGCTGGAGCTGGCCGACCGACAGGACAAGATCCTGATCGCCCCGCAGGCGGCGTTTAACGTGCCGATTAACCCGGCTGACCACACGGCCACGTTTCCGCTCTCCGCCCGCTATTACGCCACGTCTATGCCCGTCTCCGCAGGCACGTTCAGCAGCGTGATTCAGGTGACCTTTACTTACCAGTAGGACCGCGCCCCTTAGCACGGATGCTTTTCCTGCGCCCGGCGGCCAGTTTTGCCGGGCGTTTTTTTACATCAGGCACCTCCGGCTGCTCAATCGGGAAGACCGGCAGCGCGTTCAGCAGCCGCTGACCGTAGTTTTTGGTGAGCAAACGCTTGTCGTAAATCACTACCTCACCCCAGCAGCCGTGGCTACGAATAAGACGCCCCACCTGCTGAATCAGGTTAAACGACGCCGCAGGCAGGCTCTGCACCTCAAACGGATAGCGGTTGAGGCTTTTCAGCCACTCGCCCTCGGTGATCACCACCGGGCTGTCGATAGGCGGAAAGGCGATCTTATGGATATGCACCTGCGTCAGGTAATCCCCCTTCAAATCCAGCCCTTCGGCAAAGGACTGTAGCCCCACCAGCACGCTGCGCTCGCCGTTATCAATACGTTTGCGGTGCGTTTCCACCAGCCGGTAACGGGGCTGGTCGCCCTGCACCAGCAGGAGTAAACGCAGGTCGGTGACGTGCTCCAGGAAGCGCTGCATCGCCCGCCCGCTGGCAAACAGCACCAGCATGCCGGGATATTTTTTACTTTCGACCTGCTCGCGGAAGTAGGCCGCCATCTCCGCAATGTGCTGCTCTTCGTTGTCGATAAGCGGCTCGTATTTCATGCGTGGAATGACCAGCTTGCCCTGCTCGCAGTGGTTGAACGGCGAGTCCAGCGCCACAAAACGATCGCCCGCTTTCTCCTTCAGGCCGCTCATCTCCTGCAACCGTGAAAAGCTGTTCAGAGAGCGCAGCGTCGCAGAGGTAACGACCACGTGCGGCACGCTGCGCCAGATAAGCTTTTCCAACTGATCGGCCACGCGGATGCCCACGCAGTGGAAAAAGAGGTGCACCTGCCCGTCCCGCACTTCCCGGGTGGCCCATTTGGTGACCGGCGCGCCCGACGCCTGCGCCATCGAGGCCAGCCGCCAGAGCTTGCTCTGCGCCTCAAACATCCCCAGCGCGCGGTTCATTTGCAGCAGGATGCGGTGCAGCCGCACCACGTCGTGCGAGCCAGTTTTCTCGCTGAGGTCGTTCAGGAACATCTCCGCCAGCCCGCGCAGCTTTTCGAGATGCTTCGCCAGCTGCTGGCAGATCTCCATCACCTCTTCCGGCAACTCGCCCATCGCGAAGCGGTGTTCTGCCTCCTGGGCTGCCGGAAGATAAAGATTGAGGATGTTGTTCAGAGACGAGATAAGGCTGTAAACCTCTTCGCAGTGGTCGCTCAGACGCTCGGGTACCGCCAGCGGCGGCGTGGTTTTCGGGCGAAACTGCTCCATGCAGGTCGCCACCAGTTTGCAGAACAGATCCAGCTGAAGTCGGAACCACGGAGCGGTGATTTCCGCGCTCATCTCCAGCGCGTCCCGCGCCACGTCAGGCAGGTGGTGGCCTTCGTCGAGCACCAGCAACAGGTTTTTCGGCTCCGGCAGCACCGCTTCGCTCTCCAGCGCCGCCATCACCAGCGCGTGGTTGGCGACAACCACCTCCGCCTCCTGGATCTCGCGCCGGGCGACGAAGAACGGGCATTCCCGATAGTAGTGACAGTTGCGGTTCAGGCAGCTTGCTTTATCGGTACTGAGCCTGCGCCACAGGTCGTCGCTAATCGCCAGGCTGGTGTGATCCCGCAGGCCGTCCCACTTATAGCCGTCGAGCTCGGCTTTCAGCTTTGCGCACTGCTCCTGCTCGGCTTTGTTGTTTGGCGTCAGCTCGTCATCCAGAAAGGCGAGCAGATCCTGCTGCGAAGGCTCGCTGCTGGCCAGCGCCGCCAGGTTACGCGGACAGACGTAGCGCCCGCGCCCAAAAGCGGCGGTGAAGCGGAGATCGGGGATGATTTTGCGCAGCAGGGGCAAATCTTTGCTGAAGATCTGGTCCTGCAAGGCCACGTTCGCAGTGCTGACCACCAGCGTTTTGTCCTCTTCCCGCGCAATAGCGATGCCGGGAATGAGATACGACAGGGTTTTCCCGACGCCGGTCGGGGCTTCAATCGCCAGATGTCGCCCGTCGTCCCCGGCGAGCGTTTTTGCCACGTCGGCAATCATCTGCCGCTGCGGCGCTCGGGGGATAAAGTCGGGGATCTGCTGCTGAAGCGCCTTATACCAGGCGCCTATTTGCGCTTTCAGCGCCGCGGTTAAAGCCATTGGAAAACCTGAAATACTGTATAAACAGCCACTATTGTGGCACTTTCTCTTCGCCGTCGCAAAAAGAAAAGCCCGGCTTTACGACCGGGCTTCCAGATTACTGCGGGTTAGCAGGCTTGCGCGGGCGGCGTCGGCGCTGCCCCTCGCCTGCCGGTTTCCCTTCGCCGCTGCGCCACGGGCTTTCACCGGCCGGCTTGCCGTCGTTATTACGACGCGGCGGTTTGCCGGATGACTTCGGCGCGCCACCTTCAGCACGACGCGGCTGCTGGCCGCGACCACCGCCGCCCTGACCGCGACCACCACCCTGACGACCGTTCTGAATCGGCTCGGCTTTGATGGACGGGTCCACTTCATAGCCCGGGGTTTCGATGCGCGGGATCTCTTTCTTCAGCAGGCGTTCGATGTCGCGCAGCAGCTTGTGCTCGTCCACGCAGACCAGAGAGAGCGCCTCACCTGTTGCTGCCGCACGGCCGGTACGACCGATACGGTGAACGTAATCTTCCGGGACGTTTGGCAGCTCGTAGTTCACCACGTGCGGCAGCTCTTCAATATCGAGGCCACGGGCAGCGATGTCGGTCGCCACCAGCACGCGGATGTCGCCGGACTTGAAGTCCGCCAGCGCGCGGGTACGCGCGCCCTGGCTCTTGTTACCGTGGATCGCCGCGCTGCGGATGCCGTCTTTATTCAGCTGTTCCGCCAGGTGGTTAGCGCCGTGCTTGGTGCGGGTAAAGACCAGCACCTGCTGCCAGTTGCCCTGACCGATCATCTGGGAGAGCAGCTCCCGCTTGCGCTTTTTATCCACAAAGTGAACATGCTGCGTGACCTGCTCGGAAGCGGTGTTGCGGCGCGCCACTTCCACTTCCAGCGGGTTATGCAGCAGCTTTTCCGCCAGCGCCTTGATCTCATCGGAGAAGGTCGCGGAGAAGAGCAGGTTCTGGCGACGCGGCGGCAGCTTCGCCAGCACGCGACGAATATCATGAATGAAGCCCATATCGAGCATGCGGTCGGCTTCGTCCAGCACCAGAATTTCAATGCTGTCGAGCTTCACCGCGTTCTGGTGTTCCAGATCCAGCAGACGGCCCGGCGTTGCCACCAGCACGTCCACGCCGCCGCGCAGCTTCATCATCTGCGGGTTAATGCTCACGCCACCAAAAACCACCAGCGAGCGAATGTTGAGATAGCGGCTGTACTCACGCACGTTCTCGCCAATCTGGGCTGCCAGCTCGCGGGTTGGGGTGAGGATCAGCGCGCGCACCGGACGACGGCCTTTGGCGTGCGGCTGGTTTTTTACCAGCAGCTCTAACAGCGGCAGGGTAAAGCCCGCGGTTTTACCGGTGCCGGTCTGGGCGCTGGCCATCAGGTCACGGCCCAGAAGCACGGCCGGAATAGCCTGCTGCTGGATAGGGGTTGGCTCAACGTAGCCCTGCTCTGCGATCGCGCGCAGAATTTCCGGGTTCAGGCCAAGGGAATCAAAAGACATAAAAACTCCGAACCGCCCCGACCATCACAGGTGTAGTTTTCAGGGAGATATCACGAATAGAAGGACAAAAACCACAATGTCGCGAAGGTGCGGAGTGTAGCAGCTTTTGTGACGTGGCGCATAAAATATCCCTGTCGTATCCCTCGACGATTTAGCGATTCAGGTATAATTTTAATCAATCGATTGATTAATTTTTAATGCCGACATGAATACGACACCGACGACAACCAAAGGTGAACAGGCCAAAAGCCAGCTTATCGCCGCCGCGCTGGCGCAGTTTGGCGAGTATGGCCTGCATGCCACCACGCGGGATATCGCCGCCCAGGCCGGACAAAACATCGCGGCCATTACCTACTATTTTGGCTCAAAAGAGGATTTATACCTCGCCTGCGCCCAGTGGATTGCCGATTTTATTGGCAACAATTTTCGCCCGCACGTTGAGGAGGCCACCGCGCTGCTGAGCCAGCCGACGCCGGATCGTACCGCTATCAGGCAACTTATTCTCAATGCCTGCCACAATATGATCCGCCTGCTGACGCACGACGATACGCTCAACCTGAGCAAATTTATCTCCCGCGAGCAGCTCTCCCCCACTGCCGCTTATCAGCTGGTACACGATCAGGTGATTGCCCCGATGCACACCCATCTGACCCGGCTGATTGCCGCCTACACCGGGCGGGACGCCAGCGATACCGACACCATTTTGCATACCCACGCCCTGCTGGGCGAAATTCTCGCCTTCCGTCTGGGGCGTGAAACCATCCTGTTACGCACGGGCTGGGCACAATTCGATGAGGATAAAGCCGCGCAGATTAGCCAGGTCATCACCTGTCATCTCGATCTGATCCTGCAAGGCTTAACGCAAAGGAGCCTGAAGTGATGAAAAAACCTGTCACCATCGTTCTGGTGGTTGTTGTTTTGCTTGCCGCGGGAATCGGTGGCTGGCTGTGGTATCAGAGCCAGCAGGATCGGGGCCTGACGCTGTACGGTAACGTGGATATTCGTACCGTGAATATGAGCTTCCGCGTCGGCGGGCGTCTCGCCTCGCTGAGCGTTGACGAAGGCGACGCCATCAAAGCCGGGCAGACGCTGGGCGTGCTGGATAAAGCTCCCTTTGAGAACGCGCTGATGCAGGCAAAAGCCGGCGTCTCCGTCGCCCAGGCGCAGTATGACCTGATGCTGGCGGGCTATCGCGATGAGGAGATTGCCCAGGCCGCTGCCGCCGTTAAGCAGGCCAAAGCCGCCTACGACTACGCGCAGAACTTCTATAACCGCCAGCAGGGGCTGTGGAAAAGCCGCACCATTTCCGCCAACGATCTGGAAAACGCGCGGTCATCCCGCGACCAGGCGCAGGCGACGCTGAAATCCGCGCAAGATAAATTAAGCCAGTACCGCTCCGGTAACCGCGAGCAGGACATCGCCCAGGCGAAGGCCAGCCTCGAACAGGCGCAGGCGCAGCTGGCTCAGGCGGAGCTGGATCTGCACGACACTATCTTAACCGCCCCGTCTGACGGCACGCTGATGACCCGCGCGGTAGAGCCTGGCAGCATGCTCAGCGCGGGCAGTACCGTGTTAACCCTCTCCCTGACCCGCCCGGTGTGGGTGCGCGCCTATATTGATGAGCCGAATCTCGGCCAGATGCAGCCGGGCCGCGAGCTGCTGCTCTATACCGACGGTCGCCCGGACAAGCCGTATCACGGCAAAGTGGGCTTTGTCTCCCCTACCGCCGAATTCACGCCGAAAACGGTAGAAACACCGGACCTGCGTACCGACCTCGTGTACCGCCTGCGCATCATCGTCACCGACGCGGACGACGCGCTGCGTCAGGGCATGCCTGTTACCGTGACCTTAAACGACGGGGAACGACATGAATGATGCGGTTATCCAGCTCAATAATCTGGTCAAACGCTTCCCCGGAATGGATAAACCGGCGGTCGCGCCGCTGAACTGCACCATTCAGAAAGGCTACGTGACCGGCCTGGTCGGCCCGGACGGCGCGGGCAAAACCACGCTGATGCGGATGCTGGCGGGGTTGCTGAAGCCGGATGAAGGATCGGCCCGCGTGCTGGGCCTTGACCCGATAAAAGACGACGGCGCGCTCCACGCCATGCTCGGCTATATGCCGCAGAAGTTTGGCCTGTACGAAGATCTGACGGTGATGGAGAACCTCAATCTGTACGCCGACCTGCGCAGCGTCACCGGTGAAACCCGGCAGAAAACTTTCGCCCGACTGCTCGAATTTACCTCCCTCGGCCCGTTCACCGACCGGCTGGCGGGCAAGCTTTCCGGCGGGATGAAGCAGAAGCTGGGGCTGGCCTGTACGCTGGTGGGCGAACCAAAAGTGCTGTTGCTCGATGAGCCCGGCGTCGGCGTGGACCCGATTTCCCGCCGCGAGCTGTGGCAGATGGTGCACGAGCTGGCGGGCGACGGGATGCTGATCCTCTGGAGCACCTCCTACCTCGACGAAGCGGAGCAGTGCCGCGACGTATTGCTGATGAACGAAGGCGAACTGCTCTATCAGGGCGAGCCCACCGAGCTGACGCACACCATGGCCGGGCGCAGTTTTCTGCTGCATAGTCCGCAGGAGTCCAACCGCACGCTGCTGCAACGGGTGCTGAAGCTGCCGCAGATCAGCGACGGCATGATTCAGGGCCGCTCGGTGCGCGTGATCCTCAAAAAAGAGGCCACCGTCGACGATATTCGCCATGCGCCGGGCATGCCTGAGATTGAAATGGACGAGACCGCCCCGCGCTTTGAAGATGCGTTTATCGATCTGCTGGGCGGTGCAGGCACATCGGAATCGCCCCTTGGCGCGATCCTGCACACGGTGGAAGGCACGCCGGGCGAAACGGTGATCGAAGCCAAATCGCTCACCAAAAAATTCGGGGATTTCGCCGCCACCGATAACGTCAATTTTGCCGTGAAGCGCGGCGAGATTTTCGGCCTGCTCGGGCCGAACGGGGCGGGAAAATCCACCACCTTTAAGATGATGTGCGGCCTGCTGGTCCCGACGTCCGGCAAGGCGCTGGTGCTTGATATGGATCTCAAGGTCAGTTCCGGCAAAGCGCGCCAGCATCTCGGCTATATGGCGCAGAAGTTCTCGCTGTACGGCAACCTGACGGTCGAGCAGAATCTGCGCTTTTTCTCTGGGGTGTACGGCCTGCGCGGGCGGGCGCAGAATGAAAAAATCCGCCGCATGAGCGACGCCTTCGGGTTAACGAATATTGCGTCCCACGCCACCGACGAGCTGCCGCTCGGCTTTAAGCAGCGTCTGGCGCTGGCCTGCTCGTTGATGCACGAGCCGGATATCCTGTTTCTTGATGAACCTACGTCAGGCGTCGATCCCCTCACCCGCCGCGAGTTCTGGCTGCACATCAACAGCATGGTGGAAAAAGGCGTGACCGTGATGGTCACCACCCACTTTATGGATGAGGCGGAGTACTGCGACCGCATCGGGCTGGTCTATCGCGGCAAGCTGATTGCCCACGGCACGCCGGACGACCTGAAAGCGCAGGCCGCCGACGACGCACAGCCAGACCCGACCATGGAGCAGGCGTTTATCACCCTCATCCACGACTGGGATAAGGAGAATGCTCATGCGCAGTAACGCCCTTTCCTGGCGCCGGGTGCGCGCCCTTTGCATCAAAGAGACGCGGCAGATCGTGCGCGATCCCAGCAGCTGGCTGATTGCGGTGGTGATCCCCCTGCTGCTGCTGTTTATCTTTGGCTACGGCATTAACCTGGATTCCAGCAAGCTGCGGGTCGGGATTTTGCTGGAGCAGCAGAGCGAAGAGGCGCTGGACTTCACCCACACCATGACCGGCTCACCCTACATTGACGCCACCGTCAGCGACAACCGGCAGGAACTGATTCAGAAAATGCAGGCCGGGAAAATTCGCGGCCTGATCGTCATCCCGGTGGATTTCGCCGCCAACATGGCGCGCCCGGGCGCCGATGCGCCGATTCAGGTGATTACCGACGGCAGCGAGCCGAACACCGCCAACTTCGTGCAGGGCTATGCGGAGGGGATCTGGCAGCTCTGGCAGATGCAGCGCGCCGAAGATCGGGGTGAGACGTTTGAACCGCTCATCGATGTGCAGACGCGCTACTGGTTTAACCCCGCCGCCATCAGCCAGCACTTTATTATTCCGGGGGCGGTGACCATCATTATGACGGTGATTGGCGCGATCCTCACCTCGCTGGTCATCGCCCGCGAGTGGGAGCGCGGCACTATGGAGGCGCTGCTCTCCACCGAGGTGACGCGGGTTGAGCTGCTGCTGTGCAAGCTCATCCCCTACTACTTCCTCGGCATGCTGGCGATGCTGCTCTGCATGCTGGTCGCGGTCTTTATTCTTGGCGTGCCTTACCGCGGCTCGCTGGTGGTACTGTTCTTTATCACCAGCCTGTTTTTACTGAGCACGCTGGGGATGGGGCTGCTCATCTCCACCATCACCCGCAACCAGTTTAACGCCGCCCAGGTAGCGCTCAACGCCGCCTTCCTGCCATCGATTATGCTCTCCGGGTTTATCTTCCAGATAGACAGCATGCCGGCGGTGATCCGCGCTGTGACCTACATCATTCCGGCACGCTACTTCGTGAGCACGCTGCAGAGCCTGTTCCTGGCGGGGAATATTCCGGTGGTGCTGATTATCAATACCCTGTTTTTGCTGGCGTCGGCGGTGATGTTTATCGGGTTGACGTGGCTGAAAACCAAACGGCGACTGGATTAAGGAGCGCACATGTTTCACCGCTTATGGACATTGATCCGCAAAGAGCTGCAGTCCCTGCTGCGCGAGCCGCAAACCCGCGCCATTCTGGTGCTGCCGGTGCTGCTTCAGGTTTTATTGTTCCCGTTTGCCGCCACCCTTGAGGTAACTAACGCCACCATTGCCATTTATAATGAAGACAACGGCAAACACGCCGTCGAGCTGACGCAGCGTTTTGCCCGGGCGAAGGCCTTTACCCACATCCTGCTGCTGAAAACCCCGCAGGAGATCCAGCCCACTATCGACACGCAAAAAGCGCTGCTGCTGGTGCGTTTCCCGGCGGATTTCTCCCGCAATCTGGATACCTTCCAGACCGCGCCGATGCAGCTGATCCTCGACGGGCGCAACTCCAACAGCGCCCAGATAGCGGCCAACTACCTGCAGCAGATAGTGAAGGAGTATCAGCAGGAGCTGATGGAGGGCAAACCGAAGCCCAATAACAGCGAACTGGTGGTGCGCAACTGGTACAACCCGAATCTGGACTACAAGTGGTTTGTGGTGCCGTCGCTGATCGCCATGATCACTACCATCGGGGTGATGATCGTGACCTCCCTGTCCGTGGCCCGCGAGCGCGAACAGGGCACGCTGGATCAGCTGCTGGTTTCCCCGCTCGCCACCTGGCAGATTTTCGTCGGCAAAGCGGTGCCGGCGCTGATCGTCGCTACCTTCCAGGCCACCATCGTGCTGGGAGTGGGAATTTGGGCCTACGAGATCCCGTTCGCCGGATCGCTGGCGTTGTTTTACTTCACGATGGTGATTTACGGGCTGTCGCTGGTGGGGTTTGGGCTGCTGATTTCAGCGCTCTGCTCCACGCAGCAGCAGGCGTTTATCGGGGTATTCGTCTTTATGATGCCGGCGATTCTGCTCTCCGGGTACGTTTCGCCCGTCGAGAACATGCCGGTGTGGCTGCAGGATTTAACGTGGATAAACCCGATTCGACACTTTACGGATATCACCAAGCAGATCTATCTGAAGGATGCGAGTCTGGACATTGTCTGGGGAAGTTTGTGGCCGCTACTGGTCATAGCGGCCACGACGGGGTCAGTGGCCTATGCGATGTTTAGACGCAACATTGCGTAGCTTTTTCTCTTTAGTGAGCAGCGACACTACCGCTGGCCCTGCAAGGATTGCCAGACCCGCCAGGGCCAGCAGCAGGTTGTTTTGCAGCACGCGTGACAGCAGCCACAGCACGATCATCGCGGCACCAAAGTACCAGGTGGTGGTGAGCTCTTCGAGCACATCACCCACCTCGCGCCAGCGCGCGTCATGGTGGCGCTGTAAGAACAGCATCGACAGCACGGTGACGCCATAGAGGACGCATAGCCCTAAGCCAACACGCACCAGCGTGCCGCTCATCAAGCCCATCACCAGTACGGCCACGACCAGTAAATGCAACATTATCTGCCAGCAACTCAAACCCGTTGCGACACGAACACGTTGTTGCCACTTCATGGCTTCTCTCCTGAAGGATTTTTCTCTGCTTAATCAGACTACCGCACTTTACGGAAAATTCCGTAACGCCGCATCTTTTTGTGACGCCGACTACACTTTATTTTCATCGGGATAGTCACCCAGGAAGGTGTTTATGAGCAAAAAAACGCAGCATTTCTCGCTTAAGGTGCTGACGATAAACATTCATAAGGGCTTCACAGCATTTAACCGCCGCTTCATTTTACCGGAGCTGCGCGACGCGGTACGCACCGTCAGCGCGGACATTGTCTGCCTGCAGGAGGTGATGGGCGCGCACGAGGTACACCCCATGCATTTCGAAAACTGGCCCGATACGCCGCACTATGAATTCCTGGCCGACACCATGTGGAGCGATTACGCTTACGGCCGCAACGCGGTCTATCCGGAAGGCCATCACGGTAATGCGGTGCTGTCGCGTTTTCCTATAGAACATTATGAGAACCGGGACGTTTCCGTCGGGGAGAGCGAAAAGCGCGGGCTGCTTTACTGCCGCATCACGCCGCCGGAACTTGACGTTCCGGTTCACGTGGGCTGCGTTCACCTCGGACTGCGTGAAGCCCACCGCCAGGCGCAGCTGCAGATGCTGGCGGACTGGACCAATGCGCTGCCGGAAGGCGAACCCGTGGTGGTCGCCGGGGATTTTAACGACTGGCGGCAGCGCGCCAACCATCCGCTGAAGGTCAAAGCGGGACTGGAAGAAATTTTCACCCGGGCACATGGTCGTCCCGCACGGACGTTTCCGGTGCGCTTCCCCCTGCTGCGCCTGGACCGCATCTACGTGAAAAATGCGCATGCCAGCAGCCCGACGGCGCTGGCGTTACTGAACTGGCGACATCTTTCCGACCATGCCCCGCTGAGCGCGGAGATCCACTTATGAAATGCACCTGGCAGGAAGGTAACCGTATTACGCTGCTGGAAAACGGCGATAACTTTTATCCGGCGGTCTTTGAGGCGATTAGCCACGCACAGCAGAAAGTCTACCTTGAAACGTTTATCTGGTTTGAAGACGACGTTGGCAGGCAGCTGCACAGCGTACTGCTGCATGCCGCCCGGCGCGGGATAAAAATCGAGGCGCTGCTCGATGGATATGGCTCGCCGGATCTTAGCGATGAATTTGTTAACGAGCTCACCGCCGCCGGCGTGGTGTTCCGCTATTACGATCCCGGTCCGCGTCTGTTCGGCATGCGCACCAACCTGTTCCGCCGCATGCACCGCAAAATCGTCGTAGTGGACGAAACGGTGGCGTTCGTGGGCGGCATTAACTACTCCGCCGAGCATATGTCGGATTACGGCCCGGAGGCCAAGCAGGACTACGCGATCCGCATTGAGGGACCGGTGGTTCAGGACATCCAGCTGTTCGTGCTGGAAAACTTGCCCGGTAAAGAGGCCGCTCGCCGCTGGTGGCGACGCCGTCATCGCCCGGAAGAGAACCGCAAGCCCGGCGAAGCGCAGGCGCTGTTTGTCTGGCGGGACAACGAGGAGCATCGGGACGATATTGAACGTCATTACCTGAAGATGCTGGCCAATGCGAAGCGCGAAGTGATTATCGCCAACGCCTATTTCTTCCCCGGCTACCGTATTCTGCACGCCATGCGCAACGCGGCCCGACGCGGCGTGAGCGTTAAACTGATTGTGCAGGGCGAGCCGGATATGCCGATTGTGAAGGTGGGCGCGCGCCTGCTCTACCGCTACCTGGTGAAAAGCGGCGTGCAGATATATGAATACCGCCGCCGCCCGCTGCACGGCAAAGTGGCCGTCATGGATGACCACTGGGCAACCGTCGGCTCCAGTAACCTCGATCCGCTGAGCCTGTCGCTGAACCTGGAAGCGAACCTGATCATCCACGACCGTCAGTTTAACCAGACCCTGCGGGATAACCTTCAGGGACTTATCCATAAGGACTGCGTACGGGTGGATGAGTCCATGGTGCCGAAACGGAGCTGGTGGAACGTTGGCATCGGCGTGGTGGTGTTCCACTTCCTGCGCCACTTCCCGGCGATGGTCGGCTGGCTGCCGGCGCATACGCCAAAGCTGGCGCAGGTTGATCCGCCGGTACAACCTGAAATGGAAACCCAGGACCGCGTTGAAGCGGAAGATGGAGGCAAACCCTGATGTCAAAATCTCATCCTCGCTGGCGGCTGGCGAAAAAAATCCTCACCTGGGTATTCTTTATCGCGGTCGCGGTACTGCTGGTGGTCTACGCGCAGAAAGTGGACTGGGAAGAGGTGTGGAAGGTCATCCGCAACTATAACCGGCTGGTGCTGCTGGGCGCCGTAGGGCTGGTTATCGTCAGCTACCTGATGTACGGCTGCTACGACCTGCTCGGTCGCGCCTACTGCGGCCACAAGCTGGCTAAACGTCAGGTGATGCTGGTGTCGTTTATCTGCTACGCCTTCAACCTGACGCTGAGCACCTGGGTGGGCGGCATCGGCATGCGCTATCGCCTGTACTCGCGTCTCGGATTACCGGGTGGCACCATCACCCGCATTTTCTCGCTGAGTATCACCACCAACTGGCTGGGGTACATTCTGCTGGGCGGGGTGATTTTCACCATCGGCGTGGTGCAGCTGCCCGCGCACTGGTATATCGACGAGGCCACGCTGCGCATTCTCGGCATCGTGCTGCTGCTGATCATCGCCGTGTATCTGTGGGCCTGCGCCTTTGCCAAACGCCGCCATATGACCATTAAAGGGCAGAAACTGGTACTGCCGTCGTGGAAGTTCGCGGTGCTGCAGATGGCGGTATCCAGCGCCAACTGGATGGCGATGGGGGCGATCATCTGGCTGTTGATTGGCGAGGACGTGAACTACTTCTTCGTGCTGGGCGTGCTGCTGGTGAGCAGTATCGCCGGGGTTATCGTGCATATTCCGGCGGGAATTGGTGTGCTGGAGGCGGTGTTTATCGCGCTGCTGGCCGGAGAACATGTTTCACAGGGGACAATTATTGCCGCCCTGCTCGCCTACCGCATGCTCTATTACTTCCTGCCGCTGGCGCTGGCAACGGTCTGTTATCTGGTGCTGGAGAGCCGGGCGAAAAAGTTACGGGCGAAAAATGAGAAGGCAATGGCGAGATAAAAGCAAAACGGCAACTTTGTTGCCGTTTTTAGTTTTTGTTCCCTCTCCCGTGGGAGAGGGTCAGGGTGAGGGCACCAGACCGCACCGCCACCCGGCAAAGCAACCTCAGCGACGGTTGCCGAAAATCCGCAGCAGCATCAGGAACAGGTTGATGAAGTCCAGATAGAGCGTCAGCGCGCCCAGAATCGAGTATTTGCGCAGGTTGGAACTGTCGCGCACGTCGATCTGCTCGCCGATGTTTTTCAGCTTCTGGGTGTCGTAGGCCGTCAAGCCAACGAAGACCACCACCCCGATATAGGTCACGGCCCACATCAGCGCGTCGCTCTTCAGCCACAGGTTCACCAGCGATGCCAGCACAATCCCGATCAGCCCCATAAACAGCATATTACCTAAGCCGCTCAGGTCACGTTTGGTGGTGTAACCGTACAGGCTCATCACGCCGAACATCCCGCCGGTCACCACGAAGGTGCTGGCGATGGAGGAGTAGGTGTAGACGATGAAAATGCTGGAGAGCGTCAAGCCGGTCAATGCCGAATAGAGCATAAACAGCGTGGTCGCCATTCCGGCACTGAGTTTCTGCACCAGGCCGGAAAGCACAAACACCAGCGCCAGCTGTGCGATAATCAGCCCAAAGAAGGTGATTTTGCTGGAGAAGATAAACATCATCAGCTCAGGCGTGTTCGCCGCATACCACGCGATAAACGCGGTAAGCAGCAGGCCGACCGTCATCCAGCCGTACACCTGCGCCATATACGTCTGCAGCCCGCTACGGGTCTGCTGTACTATTGAATCGGAACGCGGAAATCGGTCCATGATTCACTCCTGATTAAGGTTAAGAAGACACACACATTAAGAGTAACACATCCACGTAAACCGACTACCAACGGCTGGCAGCCTGTTTATCGCTGTCGCGAGATTCCACCCAGCGGTCGCCTTCCGGCGTGGCTTCGCGCTTCCAGAACGGCGCTTTGGTTTTGAGGTAATCCATAATGAACTCCCCTGCCGCAAAGGCGCTACCGCGGTGCGCGCTGGTCACGCCGACAAAGACAATCTCTTCGCCGGGCCACATCTCGCCGATGCGGTGGATCACCGTGACCCGCCCGAGCGGCCAGCGGCCTCGCGCTTCATCCACAATTGCCGCCAGCGATTTCTCCGTCATGCCCGGATAGTGCTCCAGCGTCAGCGCTTTTACGCTGTCGCCGAGATTGTGGTTACGCACGTTACCGGTGAACGTAACGACCGCGCCGTCTTCATCGCGCTCCGCCAGCCAGTCATATTCTGTACCGACGTTAAAGCGCTCGGGACCGACCAGAATTCGGGTTTCAGCCATCTTAGCCCCCTGTGACCGGCGGGAAGAAGGCCACTTCATCCCCTTCAGTCAGCGGGTGGGTGAACTCCACCAGCGTCTGGTTAACGGCCGCCAGCAGCTTGCCTTCGTCGAGCGCCAGCGCCCAGCGGTCGCTTTGTGCCGCCAGGTGCGCGCGCAGGGCGGCGACGTTTTCAAAAGAGGCGTCCAGCGTCAGGCTGTCAGTATTGACCAGCTCACGCACCTGGGCGAAAAAGAGCACCTTAATCATGGCTGTCCACCTTAAAATCACCGGATTTGCCGCCGCTTTTTGCCAGCAGACGAACCGGGCCAATCACCATATCTTTCTGCACCGCTTTGCACATGTCGTAGATGGTCAGCGCGGCGACGGAGGCCGCCGTCAGGGCTTCCATCTCCACGCCGGTTTTGCCGGTTAAGCGACAGAGGGACTCAATACGCACGCGGTTGTGCTCCGGCTGCGCCTGCAGGTTCACTTCCACCTTGCTCAGCATCAGCGGATGGCAGAGCGGGATGAGGTCCCAGGTCCGTTTTGCAGCCTGAATACCGGCGATGCGGGCGGTCGCAAAGACGTCACCCTTGTGGTGGCTGCCGTCGATAATCATCGCCAGCGTCTCAGGCAGCATGGTGACGAATGCCTCAGCACGCGCCTCGCGCACCGTTTCGGCCTTGGCGGAGACATCCACCATATGCGCTTCGCCAGCGGCGTTAATGTGGGTCAGTTGTGACATAGTTTACTTCTTCAAATGGGGATGAAAATTACACGGACGGGTACGGGCATCCAGCTGCGGGGCAATAATATTTTCCCACGCGGTGCGGCAGGCTTTGGTCGAGCCCGGCATGGCGAAAATCAGCGTGTTGTTTGCCACGCCGGCCACCGCGCGCGACTGCAGCGTGGAGGTGCCAATCTCTTCAAAGGAGAGCATGCGGAACACTTCGCCGAAGCCTTCCACCTCGCGGTCAAACAGCGGGATCAGCGCCTCGGGGGCCTGATCGCCCGCGGTAAAGCCGGTGCCGCCGGTGATCAGCACCACCTGCACCTCAGCACTGGCGATCCACTGAGAGACCTGCGCGCGAATGGCGTAGCGGTTCTCTTTCACAATCGCTTTATCGACGATGGTATGCCCCGCGTCATGGGCCGCCTCACGCAGCCAGTGGCCGGAGGTATCATCCTCTTCGCCACGGCGGTCGGAAACGGTAAGAATAGCAATGCGTGTCGGGATAAATTCTGCGCTGACCTGACTCATCTTCTGGTTCCTTCTAAAGACTGATTACCCGCCGATGTAGGACAGGTTCTGAGTAATGCCGGTATTGCCCTGATGCAGGAAGTGGGTCTGCTTTTTGTGCGTCAGCGCCTCGGAAATGCGCGCTTCAAGCGCGGCCTGCTGCGCATCGTCTTCCAGCAGATCGCGAAGATCCACGCCACCGTCGCCAAACAGGCAGAGATGGAGTTTGCCGACGGAAGAGACGCGCAGGCGGTTGCAGCTGGCGCAGAAATCTTTCTCATAGGGCATGATCAGCCCAATCTCGCCTTCGTAATCCGGGTGACAAAAGACCTGTGCCGGGCCGTCGCTGCGCTGGCGGATCTGGTGGATCCAGCCGCGTTTCAGCAGCGCGTCGCGCAACACCATGCCGGAAATATGGTGGCGGCGGAACAGTTCGCTGCCCTCGCCCGTTTCCATCAGCTCGATAAAACGCAGTTGAATGGGACGGGATTTAATCCACGCCAGGAAGGTGTCGAGCTGATGATGGTTAACGTCGCGCATCAGCACCGTGTTGACTTTGACCTTTTCGAACCCGGCAGTAAACGCCGCATCGATGCCGTCCATCACCTGGCGGAACTTGTCCTGACCGGTAATGGCGTGAAACTGCCGGGCATCAAGGCTGTCCACGCTGACGTTGATCGCGGTTAGGCCAGCGTCGCGCCAGTTGGCCACGTCACGCGCCATGCGGTAACCGTTGGTGGTCACCGCGATCTGGCGGATGCGTTCGTTTTCGCGTACGGCGGCAATGATGTCGGGGAAATCGCGGCGCAGGGAGGGTTCGCCACCGGTCAGACGGACTTTTTCAGTACCGAGCTCAGAGAACGCACGCGTGACGCGGCGCACTTCATCCACGGAGAGAAAGCCATTATTGGTGACGCTGCCCGGCTTGTAGCCATCGGGCAGGCAGTAGGTGCAACGGAAGTTGCACACATCGGTAATCGACAGACGCAAGTAATAAAACTTACGCGCGAAAGCATCAGTAAGTTGTGAAGCCATGTACACCTTTCCAGATCGGGAGGCACAGTCATTTCTTTCTGTACCCTGGTGGCAAATCCGCCACGGCCAGGGCGCCATATCATTCGACACAGGCGCCAGGGCTAGAGTGTATGTTTTCAGTTTTGAAAACGTGGTTATGGCGATAGTAGCGTGGAAATCGACACTCCGCCATTGTCGCTTTTCGCTATATAATTATGTATATAGCGATTCAGTCCTGCATTTTCGCTACAGAATACCTAAAAACCGCATTTTCGCATTGATATACGTCATTTTGCATTGGGTGAGGCATCGTCTTTTGGGGGTAGTTAGGTTACTGTTACGCGATCGAACGTGATAAGGAATACGTATGCGCAATCGCACTTTTGCGGATCTTGACCGAGTGGTCGCTCTTGGCGGAGGCCACGGCCTGGGCCGCGTCATGTCCTCTTTGTCGTCACTGGGCTCACGGCTGACAGGGATAGTGACAACCACCGACAACGGCGGCTCAACCGGGCGGATCAGGCGGGCTGAAGGCGGCATTGCCTGGGGAGATATGCGCAATTGCCTGAACCAGTTAATTACCGAGCCGAGCGTCGCGTCGGCGATGTTTGAGTACCGTTTTGGCGGCAATGGCGAACTTTCCGGGCATAACCTCGGAAATCTGATGTTAAAGGCGCTGGATCACCTGAGCGTACGGCCTCTGGAAGCCATCAACTTAATCCGTAATCTGCTCAAGGTGGATGCATTCCTGATCCCCATGTCTGAACAACCGGTTGACTTGATGGCAATCGATGCCGAAGGGCATGAAGTTTACGGCGAGGTGAATATTGACCAGCTCCTCCTGCCGCCAACGGAGTTGATGACCTATCCGAGCGTGCCCGCCACGCGAGAAGCGGTGGAGGCCATTGGTGAAGCGGATCTTATCCTGATCGGTCCAGGCAGTTTTTATACCAGCCTGATGCCCATTCTGCTGGTAAAAGAGCTGGCGCAGGCGCTGCGTCGCACCCCTGCCCCGATGGTCTATATCGGTAACCTGGGCCGTGAGCTGAGCCCGGCAGCGGCGAGCCTGTCGCTGGCGGACAAGCTGGACCTGATGGAGCAGTACGTCGGTAAGAAAATTATCGACGGTGTCGTGGTTGGGCCAAAAGTGGATGTGACAGGGATTGGCGATCGCGTGGTGGTGCAGGAGCCGCTGGAAGCCAGCGATATTAAATATCGTCACGACCGCCACCTGCTGCGCGAGGCGCTGGAGAAAGCGATTCAGGCGTTGGGTTAGGTTCGCTTTGTGCGGCCTGATGCCCTCACCCCAGCCCTCTCCCACGGAGAGAGGGGGAATACACGCCGCTTTACCTATGATGCCGCAATAAACAGATCCCGCAGCTGATGCAGCTGGTCGCGGATCTGCGCCGCCTCTTCGAACTCCAGGTTCTGGGCGTGCTGCATCATCTGCCCTTCCAGCTCGTGGATTTTCTGCTGCAGCGCCTTCGGCGTCAGTACGACGGTATCTTCTTCCACCACAGAACGTGCCTTGCCGCGGCCTTTCGCTTTGGTCTTCGCAATGTTCTGACCCAGCGCCAGAATATCCACCACCTTCTTGTTCAGCCCCTGCGGTGTAATGCCGTGCTCTTCGTTGTAGCGCTGCTGCTTCTCGCGTCGGCGTTCCGTTTCGCCAATCGCTTTCGCCATCGACGGGGTGATTTTGTCGCCGTACAGAATCGCTTTCCCGTTGACGTTACGCGCGGCGCGGCCAATGGTCTGGATCAGGGAGCGTTCAGAGCGCAGGAAGCCCTCTTTATCGGCGTCCAGAATCGCCACCAGCGAGACTTCCGGCATATCCAGACCTTCTCGCAACAGGTTGATCCCCACCAGCACGTCAAATTCGCCCAGACGCAGATCGCGGATAATCTCCATGCGCTCCACGGTGTC
Source organism: Enterobacter sp. 22499 (assembly GCF_052044815.1). Taxonomy (NCBI): domain Bacteria; kingdom Pseudomonadati; phylum Pseudomonadota; class Gammaproteobacteria; order Enterobacterales; family Enterobacteriaceae; genus Enterobacter; species Enterobacter sp. 22499. Next base: position 1,110,102 of record NZ_JBQENR010000001.1, read on the forward strand.
GATATCCGAGTGCAGATAGCGCACCTTCTCACCGTGTTCTTCAAGATACTCGGTCAGGTCTTCCGCCATGCGCTTGGTGAGCGTCGTCACCAGCACGCGCTCGTTGATGGCGGAACGGGCGCGGATCTCAGAGAGCAGATCGTCCACCTGGGTCGCCACCGGGCGCACTTCGATAATCGGATCCAGCAGCCCGGTCGGACGGACCACCTGGTCGATCACCTCATCGCCCGATTTTTCCAGCTCGTAGTTGCCCGGCGTAGCCGACACGTAGATGGTCTGCGGCGCCAGCGCCTCAAACTCTTCAAACTTCATCGGACGGTTATCCAGCGCTGACGGCAGGCGGAAGCCGTACTCCACCAGCGTCTCTTTACGCGCGCGGTCGCCGCGGTACATCCCGCCGATCTGCGGGATCGTGACGTGGGATTCGTCGATCACCAGCAGACCGTCGGCCGGAAGGTAGTCAAACAGCGTCGGCGGTGGCTCGCCCGGCCCGCGCCCGGAGAGGAAGCGCGAGTAGTTTTCGATACCCGAGCAGTAGCCCAGCTCGTTCATCATCTCCAGATCGAACTGGGTGCGCTGGCTCAGGCGCTGCTCTTCCAGCAGCTTATTGTTAGCCAGAAGCACCTTACGGCGCTCTGCAAGCTCCTCTTTGATCTCTTCCATCGCCTGCACGATACGCTCGCGTGGCGTCACGTAGTGCGTTTTAGGGTAGATGGTAAAACGCTGTATCACCGACTCAACGTGGCCGGTCAGCGGGTCGAACAGTGACAAACGCTCGACCTCTTCGTCAAACAGCTCGACGCGCAGCGCCATATCGTCCGATTCCGCCGGGAAGATGTCGATCACCTCACCGCGCACGCGGAACGTCCCGCGCTGGAAGGCCTGGTCATTACGGGTGTACTGCAGCTCGGCCAGACGGCGCAAAATTGCGCGCTGATCGATGATCATCCCCTGCGTCAGATGCAGCATCATCTTCAGATAGAGATCCGGATCGCCCAGGCCGTAAATCGCCGAAACAGACGCGACCACAACCACATCGCGTCGCTCAAGCAGCGCCTTGGTCGCAGACAGTCGCATCTGTTCGATGTGTTCGTTCACCGAAGCATCTTTCTCGATGAAGGTATCAGAGCTCGGCACATAGGCTTCCGGCTGGTAGTAATCGTAGTAGGAGACAAAATACTCCACCGCGTTTTCCGGGAAGAACTCTTTCATCTCGCCGTAAAGCTGTGCCGCGAGGGTTTTATTGGGTGCAAGCACCATCGTGGGGCGCTGCAGGTCAGCGATCACGTTGGCGACAGTAAACGTTTTGCCCGAGCCGGTTACCCCCAGCAGCGTCTGGTGCGCCAGCCCGTCTTCCAGCCCCTCTTTAAGACGACGGATCGCCTCAGGCTGATCGCCAGAGGGGCGGAAAGCAGAATTCAGTTTGAACGGTTTACTCATGGGCGACGACCTGATGACGTTATAAGCGGCAGGTGAGTAATTTTACTCGTTGTTGCCAGGAATGCCAGTAAAAAACACTGGATGAAAAACCAGTAGCGTGTCAGGATATTTAGCGTAGCGGCGGAGTCATTAGCGCGTTAGCGGACAAAATTTAGGCTCTGACGAGATAAAAAACCAGCCAGGTTGGGTTATCCCCAGAACTTTTTCTTTTTTAACATTTGTCAAGCCAGGTAATGATAGTTTTATGGCAACGAGTGACACTTTCATTACGGTAATTGCTTTTATCTAAGCAATTAAATTTTAAACGATATTTTCTAAAGCCGCGTTTCGCGTCAATTTGGGCGAAAGCCGCGTCTTCTCTCGCTTATCGCGTGTTTTCTAACTCTAATGCACATGGTTATCCACAGGAATAGTGGATAACTGCTTCCAGCCCGTGTAGACCGCCGCTCAGCAAATTCCCGGATTTTCCCACGAGGCGGCAACAAAAAATTTTTATAGCTCTTTTTTGACGATAAACAGTTGAGTCATTCATAACCAACAGATGCGATCCTGCTCACATTTCAGCCATTTTTCGTCCTGCACCACAACTCACCATTCCCGGCACCGTCGATGTGCAAGCCACGCGTTTTTACCCTGCTCTCCTGTGGCTTATTCCTAAAAAAGTCGTTTTTTTAATCGATTTCAGGTTTCTGGCAAGCGTTTTGCAGCTTCACGTCAGGCCTATCCCTACGCATTTTTAAGGAGAGAAAGATGTTGAGTCTGCGTGCAGTGAATCAGTTTTACGGAAGCCAACATACGCTATGGAACGTGAATTTGGATTTTCCGCAAGGGATGTGTACAGGCGTCATAGGCCTGCCGGGGATGGGCAAAACCACCCTGATGAACTGCATTACCGGAAACATCCCCGTCGAAAGCGGCACGATTATCTGGCATGAAGCGGGCGCACCGCCGCGTGATTTGCTCAGCCCGGCACCGGAACAACGTTCAGAGCCGGGAATAGGCTATGTGCCGCAGGACAGGCGTATTTTCTCTCAACTGACGATTGAGGAGAATCTGCATATTGCCATGCGGGCGATGGGGAAACCCGACCCGGCGGCGAAAAGCGACGTATACGATCTGTTCCCGGAACTCTACGCGCGACGTCAGACGCGGGGCAATGCCCTTTCGCCAGAGGATCAGTATCAGCTTGCCCTGGCGAATGCACTGGTCAACCGCCCGCGGATGCTGATTCTGGATGAGCCTACGCATGGGGCAGGACACGGATTTGCCCAGAAGCTGGCGCAGCTGCTGGGGCGCTTAAACCGAGAGTTAGGCATGACGGTGCTGCTGGCGGAGCAGCAGCTGTCGTTTATCCGCCGGGTGGCGGATCGGTTTTGCATGCTTTATCGCGGGCGTAACGTGGCTCAGGGCCACGTTAGCGAGCTGAACGATGAGCTCATTGCCCACTGGATGTCGCGGGAAGCAAGACGCTGAGGTCGAGATAACGCCCGGTTTCGGCCTGCTCAGCATCGCCAGCAATCCAGGGGATTTCCCCGAGGAACGGTGCCGGGAGCACGCGCTTGAGGGTCGCCAGATACTCCTGATGCCGCCTGCCCGGCGCAACCACGTCGTTGGCTATCCAGCCTGCCAGCGTCAGCCCTGCCTGCTGAACGGCCTGCGCCGTCAGCATGGCGTGATTGATGCAGCCCAGCTTCACGCCGACGACCAGAATGACCGGAAGCCGCTCGGCCTGCACCCAGTCAGCAAAGGTCTGCGTGTCCGAAAGTGGCGTAAACCAGCCTCCCGCGCCTTCCACCAGCACCCAGTCGGCCTGGCTTTCCAGCGTCCGTAACCCGGCAGACAGCACGGCGAAATCAATCGGACGGCCTTCGTCAGCGCTGATAATGTGCGGCGACGTCGGCTCGGCAAAGGTATAGGGGTTCACCGCCGAATAGGCAAGCTCAAGGCTACTGTTACGCTGGAGCGCCAGCGCGTCGGTGTTGCGTAACCCTTCCGCCGTCATCTCGCTGCCGGAAGCCACGGGCTTATATCCGGCGGTGTTTTTTCCGAGCCGTCGTGCCGCCTGCAGCAGCGCAGCGCTGGCAACCGTTTTGCCCACTTCCGTATCCGTGCCGGTAACAAAATAACGTTCAGTCACGTTCGATAATCCCATGAAAAAGTTGATAAGAGAGCGGGAAAAGGCCCCGCTGCTGCGGCCAGGCCAGCTCCAGGCGTTGCAGCTGCCCCCGGGTCAGCGGTTTTTTCTCCCGCCCGGCGTGCAGGTGCGTGGCGCCGATACCCTTCAGAGAGCGCATGGCGCTGAACGCGTCGCTAAAATTAAGCGTGATGGTTTGCACCGTGCTGCGACAGCGCCAGCCTGCCAGCGCCTGCGTCACCTGCTCATACGATAAAAAGCGGTTCGCGTGCGGCTGCTCATCCACCGCTTTCCACGCCTGATTCAGCTCCGGCAGCGAACTTTCCAGCAAGGTGGTAAAGGCCACCTTTCCGCCCGGTCGTGCGACGCGATAAAGCTCGCGTAACGCCTGCGGCAGGCTGCTGCACCACTGCACCGCCAGATGGCTCCAGACCAGATCGAACTGCGCGTCCGCCAGCGGGATCGCCTCGATATCCGCCACTACATAGTGGTGCGCCGCCTGCTGCTGGCGCGCCTCGTCCAGCATGGCGGGCGACAGGTCGATGGCCGTCACCTCGCTCCCCGCCTCGCGCCAGTAGCGGCTGTTGCTGCCGGGACCACAGCCGGCGTCCAGCACCTGCGGGAAGCGGTTCTCGCCAAGCGCGGCCAGAAGCCCCTGCGCGCTCTGGCGCTGGAGTTCATCGTGCTGCGAATAGCTCCGCGCGGCCCGGCCAAATGCCGCCGCAACGGCCTGCTTATTCACCGGCATCATGAAGCGCCTCCAGCAGCGTCTGGATATCCTGCGCCTCATGCGCCGCCGTCAGGGTTAAGCGCAGACGCGCGGTGCCCGGCGGAACGGTTGGCGGACGAATGGCCGTTACCCACATCCCCCGCTCGCGCAGCGCCTGGGCCAGCGCCAGCGCGCGGCCGTTTTCGCCGACAATCACGGGCTGGATGGCGCTCTGCGAATCGGGACTCTGGAAGGGAAGCGCCGCCAGTCCCTGACGGAAGCAGGAGATGTGCTCTGCCAGTTGCTGACGGCGTTCATCCCCTTCTGCGCTACGGATCACCGCCAGCGACGCCGACAGCGCCACGGCCTGCGCCGGGGGCATGCTGGTGCTGTAGATGAGGTGACGGGCAAACTGCAGCAGATAGTCGGCGACAGATTCGCTGCACAGCACGGCGGCGCCGCTGACGCCAAAGCCTTTGCCGAAGGTAACCACCAGCAGTTCCGGCTTCACGTTTTGTTGATGGGCGCTGCCGCGTCCTTCATCGCCCATCACGCCAGTGCCGTGAGCATCATCGACCAGCAGCCAGGCGTTTTGCCGCTTTGCGGCCTCGTGAAGCGCGGCAAGCGGCGCACTGTCGCCGTCCATGCTGAACACCCCTTCCGTGACTGCCAGCTGTTGCCCGTCGCAGGGTTTGTCCAGCAGCGAGGCGAGCTGTGACGCATCGTTATGGGCAAAACGCCGCAGCTGGGCGGGACTTAAGTTTGCAGCCTCCAGCAGGGAGGCGTGGCTTAAACGGTCGGCGACAATGCGGTCCTCTTTCCCCATCATGGCCGCGATGACCGCCTGATTGGCGGCAAAGCCGGAGATAAACAGCAGCGCGCGCGGATAGCCCAGCCAGTCGGCCAGCTCTTCCTCCAGCGCCTGATGCGCCGTGGTGTATCCGCTGACGTGCCCCGAGCCACCGCTGCCCACGCCAAACCGCTCCGCGCCCTGCTGCCAGGCGCGGACGATGGCCGGATGCTGGCTCAGCCCGAGATAGTCATTGCTGGAGAAATTACAAAACTGCCGTCCCTCGCGGGTCAGAAAACGGCCCGCGCCGTTTTCCACCACCCTGCGAACGCGAAACGCCTCTGCCGCCCGGCGTTCTTCCAGCGCGGCATTAATCCGTACCTGCCAGGTCATACGGCTGCCGCGTTGTAGAACTGGTCGGTGTCGGCGTTGAAAATCTGCTGCTCCAGCTGCTGCTGTTGCTCGTTATCGCCCTTCAACACCCCGGTCTGGTGAGGGTTCAGCCCCAGCTTGCGGAACAGCTGGACGTCTTTGTCCTCTTCCGGGTTCGGCGTGGTCAGCAGCTTGCAGCCGTAGAAGATCGAGTTGGCGCCGGCCATAAAGCACATCGCCTGGGTCTGCTCGTTCATCTGCTCGCGGCCCGCAGAGAGGCGAACGTAAGACGTTGGCATCATGATGCGCGCCACCGCGATGGTGCGAATAAAATCAAACGCATCCACGTCCTCGTTATCCGCCAGCGGCGTGCCCTTGACCTTCACCAGCATGTTGATGGGCACGCTTTCCGGCGGGGTCGGCAGGTTCGCCAGCTGCAGCAGCAGGCCCGCGCGGTCTTTCACCGTTTCGCCTAAGCCCACGATGCCGCCGGAGCAGACCTTGATCCCCGCATCACGCACTTTATCCAGCGTGTCCAGGCGCTCCTGATAGGTGCGCGTGGTGATGATGTTGCCGTAAAATTCCGGCGAGGTATCAAGGTTGTGGTTGTAGTAGTCCAGCCCCGCGGCAGAGAGGCGCTGCGCCTGCTCCTCGTTCAGCGTGCCGAGCGTCATACAGGCTTCGAGGCCCATCTCCTTCACGCCCTTCACCATCTGCTCCAGATAGGGCATATCGCGATCGTGCGGGTTCTTCCACGCCGCGCCCATGCAGAAGCGGGTTGAGCCCGCGTTTTTGGCCTTGCGCGCGGAGTCGAGCACCTGCTCCACTTCCATCAGACGCTCGGATTCGAGACCGGTTTTGTAGCGCGCGCTCTGCGGGCAATATTTGCAGTCTTCGGGGCAGGCGCCGGTCTTGATCGACAGTAGCGTGCTGACCTGAACATGACGCGGATCGAAGTGCTGACGATGCACCTGTTGCGCTTCAAACATCAGCTCAAGGAAAGGTTTGTTGAATAATTCAGTAACTTGCGACATCGTCCAGCGTGCGTGGTGAGCCATTGGGCTTCTCCAAAGGGTTTTGTTAATTTTCGGTTCGGTTTATACTCGTAAACCTAAAACTTTTCAAAATGGTTTACAAGTCGATTATGACCCAGGACGATCTCGCCTTCGACAAGCAGCATATCTGGCACCCTTACACCTCCACTACCCGCCCCCTTCCCGTCTATCCGGTAGCCTCTGCCCACGGCTGCGAGCTGCATCTCGCCAGCGGCGAGCGGCTGGTTGACGGAATGTCCTCCTGGTGGGCGGCCATTCACGGATACAACCATCCGCGCCTGAACGCGGCGATGAAGGCCCAGATTGACCAGATGTCGCACGTGATGTTTGGCGGGATCACCCATCAGCCCGCGGTGGATTTATGCCGTCGCCTGGTGGCGATGACGCCTGAATCGCTGGAGTGCGTTTTCCTGGCCGATTCCGGCTCGGTGGCGGTGGAAGTGGCGATGAAGATGGCGCTGCAGTACTGGCATGCGAAGGGCGAAACGCGCCAGCGGTTCCTCACCTTCCGCAACGGCTATCACGGGGATACCTTCGGGGCGATGTCGGTGTGCGATCCGGACAACTCCATGCACAGCCTGTGGAAGGGCTATCTGCCGGAAAACCTGTTTGCCCCTGCGCCGCAAAGCCGCTTCGACGGTGAATGGAACGAGACGGACATGGTGGGCTTCGCGCGGCTGATGGCGGCGCATCGCCATGAAATCGCCGCCGTTATTCTCGAACCGATCGTGCAGGGCGCGGGCGGAATGCGGATGTACCATCCGGAATGGCTGAGGCGCATTCGCAAGATGTGCGACCGCGAGGGCATTCTGCTGATTGCCGATGAAATTGCCACCGGCTTTGGCCGCACCGGCAAGCTGTTTGCCTGCGAACACGCGGGCATTGCGCCGGATATTCTGTGTCTGGGTAAAGCGCTGACTGGCGGCACCATGACGCTCTCCGCCACCCTCACCACTCATCAGGTTGCCGACACCATCAGCGACGGCGAGGCGGGCTGCTTTATGCACGGCCCGACGTTTATGGGCAACCCGCTGGCCTGCGCCGTGGCAAGCGAAAGCCTCGCCATTCTGGAGAGCGGCGAGTGGCAGACGCAGGTCGCGGCGATTGAGGCACAGCTGAAAGGAGAGCTGAGCGCCGCCTCGGGGGCGAATTTTGTGGCGGACGTGCGCGTGCTGGGTGCCATCGGGGTGATTGAAACCACCCGCCCGGTGAACATGGCGGCGCTGCAACGCTTCTTCGTTGAGCAGGGCGTCTGGGTGCGGCCTTTCGGCAAGCTTATCTACCTGATGCCGCCGTACAGCATCACGCCGGAGCAGTTGCGTAAATTAACCGACGCGGTCGTAACAGCCGTTAACATTCCCGCGCATTTCGCGATTTAATTCCATGCGTTACACTTCCTGAACGAGTGAATAACGAGGGTAAACCGTATGAAAATCATTAGTAAAGATCTGCGCGACGGTGAAAAACTCCCCGAACGCCACGTTTTCAACGGCATGGGCTATCAGGGGGATAATATCTCCCCGCACCTGGCGTGGGACGACGTTCCTGCAGGAACCAAAAGCTTTGTCGTGACCTGCTACGACCCGGACGCGCCGACCGGCTCGGGCTGGTGGCACTGGGTTGTGGCGAACCTGCCCGCCGACACGCGCGTGCTGCCGCAGGGTTCCGGTTCAGACCTGGTTGCCCTGCCTGAAGGTGCCATTGAGACGCGCACTGACTTTGGTAAAGCGGGCTACGGCGGCGCAGCGCCACCAAAAGGGGAAACCCACCGCTATATCTTCACGGTGCACGCGCTGGATGTGGAGAAGATTGAGATCGATGAAGGCGCGAGCGGCGCGATGGTCGGGTTTAACGTGCATTTCCATTCCCTGGGGAGCGCGTCGATTACGGCGATGTATTCCTGAAAAAAGCCGGGTGGCGGCTACGCCTTACCCGGCCTGGATTTCGCATTCGTAGGCCCGGTAAGCGCAGCGCCACCGGGCAAAACATCACAGCACCGAAGGTAGCAGTCCTACAAGGCGTCCCTCTTCCAGAAGCTGCATCGCCTTATCAATATCCGGCGCAAAGAAGCGGTCGTCATCGTAATGCGTGACGTGCTCGCGCAGCACATGGCGCGCCTGCTCCAGCAGCGGGCTGGATTTAAGCCCTTCGCGCAGATCGATACCCTGACACGCCGCCAGCCACTCCACCGCCAGCACGCCGCGGGTGTTGGAGGCCATTTCCCAGAGACGACGCCCGGCAGCGGGTGCCATCGAAACGTGATCTTCCTGGTTCGCCGAAGTTGGCAGGCTGTCCACGCTGTGCGGGTGCGACAGGGCTTTGTTCTCGCTTGCCAGCGCTGCGGCCGTCACCTGAGCGATCATAAAGCCTGAGTTAACCCCGCCGTTACGCACCAGGAACGGTGGCAGCTGGGACATGTGTTTATCCATCATCAGCGCGATGCGGCGCTCGGATAACGCCCCGACTTCGGCAATCGCCAGCGCGATATTATCCGCCGCCATCGCCACCGGCTCGGCGTGGAAATTGCCCCCGGAGACCACCTCGTTTTCCTCGGCGAATACCAGCGGGTTGTCGGAGACCGCGTTGGCCTCCACCAGCAGCACCTCTGCTGCCTGGCGCAGCTGCGTCAGGCACGCGCCCATCACCTGCGGCTGACAGCGCAGGGAATACGGATCCTGCACCTTCTCGCAGTTATGGTGTGAATCCGCAATCTCACTCGTGTCGGTGAGCACGTGGCGGTACATGGCGGCGGCATCAATCTGCCCGCGCTGGCCGCGCACCGCGTGAATACGCGCGTCAAACGGACGACGCGAGCCGAGCACCGCCTCGGTGGTCAGCGCACCGCACACCACCGCGGAGGCGAACAGATCTTCCGCTTCAAACAGGCCGCGCAGCGCAAAGGCCGTCGACGCCTGCGTGCCGTTGAGCAGCGCCAGCCCCTCTTTTGCCGCGAGAGTGATTGGCGTTAAGCCGGCTTTTGCCAGCGCTTCTTTCGCAGGGAGCCACTCGCCCTGCCAGCGCGCTTTGCCCTCACCCAGCAGCAGCAGCGACATGTGCGCCAGCGGGGCGAGATCGCCGGAGGCACCGACGGAACCTTTTGCCGGGATCCACGGATAGACTTCTGCATTCACCAGGGCCATCAGCGCCTGGATCACGCTCAGGCGAATGCCCGAGAAACCGCGCGCCAGGCTGTTGATTTTGAGCACCATCATCAAACGGACAATCTCATCATCCAGCGGCTGGCCGACGCCTGCCGCGTGCGACAGCACCAGCGAACGCTGTAAGTTTTCCAGATCGTGCGTGGCGATGCGGGTCTGCGCCAGCAGGCCAAAGCCGGTGTTAATCCCGTAGGCGGTGCGCCCTTCGGCAACAATCGCTTCTACGCAGGCGACGCTGTCGTTTATCGCGGCGTGGGCGCTTTCATCAAGTGAAAGGGTGACCGGCTGGCGCCAGACGTTACGCAGCTGTTTGAGCGTCAGCGAGCCGGGAGTGAGTGTTAACGCGTTCATGCATGCTTTCCTTGTGTGGCAGGGATCATCGGCAGGTTCAGTCCCTGCTCTTTGGCACAGTCAATGGCAATCTCGTAACCCGCATCCGCGTGACGCATCACGCCGGTTGCCGGGTCGTTGTGCAGCACGCGGGCGATGCGCGCGGCCGCTTCATCGGTTCCGTCACAGACAATGACCATACCTGAGTGCTGGGAGAAGCCCATCCCGACGCCGCCGCCGTGGTGCAGAGAGACCCAGGTGGCGCCGCTGGCGGTATTCAGCAAGGCATTAAGCAATGGCCAGTCGGAGACCGCGTCAGATCCGTCGCGCATGGCTTCGGTTTCACGGTTTGGGCTGGCGACGGAGCCGGAGTCCAGATGGTCGCGGCCAATGACGATAGGCGCGGAGACTTCACCGCTGCGCACCATTTCGTTGAAGGCCAGACCCAGCTTTTGCCGCCACTCCAGCCCTACCCAGCAGATGCGCGCCGGCAAGCCCTGGAAGCTGATGCGTTCGCGAGCCATATCCAGCCAGTGGTGCAGGTGTTCGTCGTCTGCGACGATCTCCTTCACTTTAGCGTCAGTTTTGTAGATATCCTGCGGATCGCCGGACAAGGCCACCCAGCGGAACGGGCCGATGCCGCGGCAGAACAGCGGACGGATATAGGCAGGCACGAAGCCGGGGAAGTCGAAGGCGTTATTCACGCCCATCTCTTTCGCCATCTGGCGGATGTTGTTGCCGTAGTCAAAGGTTGGAATGCCCAACTGGCTGAAGGCCAGCATCGCGGAGACGTGTTCCGCCATCGAACGCTTAGCCGCCAGTACCGTGCCTTCAGGGTCGGTTTCCGCTTTTTGCTGGTAGTCTTCCCACGTCCAGCCTTTTGGCAGGTAACCGTGCAGCGGGTCATGGGCGCTGGTCTGGTCGGTAACGAGATCCGGACGCACGCCGCGGGCAACCAGCTCCGGCAGAATATCCGCCGCGTTACCGCACAGGGCAATCGACATCGCTTTGCCTTCGGACGTGTATTTTTTGATGCGCGCCAGCGCGTCATCGAGATTCTCGGCCTGTTCGTCGACGTAACGGGTACGCAGACGGAAATCAATGCGGCTCTGCTGGCATTCAATGTTCAGCGAGCACGCGCCGGCCAGCGTGGCGGCCAGCGGCTGCGCGCCGCCCATCCCGCCCAGACCGGCGGTAAGCACCCAGCGGCCCTTCAGCGAGCCGTTATAGTGCTGACGCCCCGCTTCCACGAAGGTTTCGTAGGTGCCCTGCACAATCCCCTGGCTGCCGATGTAGATCCAGCTCCCGGCGGTCATCTGGCCATACATCGCCAGCCCTTTCGCGTCCAGCTCGTTGAAGTGTTCCCAGGTGGCCCAGTGCGGCACGAGGTTAGAATTGGCGATCAGCACGCGCGGCGCGTTCTTATGGGTTTTAAATACGCCAACCGGCTTGCCGGACTGCACCAGCAGGGTTTCGTCGTGTTCGAGTTCGGTCAGGGATTTTACAATTGCGTCATAGCATTCCCAGTTGCGTGCGGCACGGCCTATGCCGCCGTAGACCACCAGTTCGTGGGGGTTTTCCGCCACCTCAGGATCAAGGTTGTTCATCAACATGCGCAGCGGGGCTTCGGTGAGCCAGCTTTTGGCAGTAAGCGTGGTGCCGCGCGCGGCGCGGACGTCCTGCTGGCGGTATTTACCTGACGACATTGTGTGCTCCTCATAAGGGACAGATGATGCATTTAGATATACTTGTATAGACAAGCACACACAAGGTCGGATTTAACAAAAAAGATACAATTTTGTTATATTGCGTTAGCGATCACGCTTATAAAACTTATGACATAAAGTGGCCCTGCAGCCGGTAACGGTTCCCCGGGAAAAGCAGTCGGGCATGCGACACGATATGCGATGATGACCAGGTACGACGGCGGATCAGCAGGCACGGATCGTGTTCTTTAATGCGCAACAGCTCGCACTCCTGCGGCGTCGCGCGTACGGCCTCCACAATGTGCTCCCCTTCCGTGAGCGGTGCAACGAGCGAGAGATACGCGTGCGGCGTGGTGTGGGTGTAATCCTGGTTCAGGTATTCCGGTATCCGCTCTGCGTTGACGCAGCGATCTTCAATCTGCACCGGAATGTCGTTTTCAAAATGCACCATCACAGAGTGGAAGATGCGGCTACCCTCTTTGACATTTAGCTCAACGGCCTGCTCGGCGCTGGCCTGGGTCTCTTCCAGCACCAGCACTTCGCAGCGGTGCTGATGATTACGCGAGGTTATCTCATCGGCAATGCTGCGGATTTCAAACAGGGCGGACTGCCCTTTCGGTTCCGCCACGAACGTCCCCACGCCCTGCAGGCGCACCAGAAGTCCTTCGTCGGTGAGCTCGCGCAGCGCCCGGTTGACGGTCATCCGGCTAAAACCGAACTGCGCCACCAGCTCGGCCTCCGACGGAATGCGATCGTGCGGGCGCCAGACGCCGGTAGCAATCTTTTCGCTGATCGCCTGCTTCACCTTTTCATAAAAAGGCGCGGGCGGGCTCGGTTGCGGCAGGGGTGAGCGTGAAAACATCGTGACTCCTTTAATAGTGTTATGCCCACCAGTGAGCAATTTGCCAGGCCAGACGGGCAGCGAGCTTTGCGCCCTGTCCGTCCCGATCGTACTGCGGGTTAAACTCTACCAGATCGGCGGCCTGCAGCTTACCGCTGCGGCAGATTTGTTCAATAACCGGCATAAGATCCATTGCCGGGACGCCTAACGCCGCAGGGGCGGAAACGGCAGGCATTTCGCCCGCGGGCAGGACGTCCAGATCGATCGTCAGATAGACACGATCGGCCTGCGCCAGCACCTTTTCCAGCGCCGATAATGCCTCGCGTCTGAAATGAAGATCCTCCACCAGCGTGACGTTCAGGCGCTCGGCCTCATCCCACAGCGCCTGCGTGTTCGCCGCCCGGCTCACGCCAAAGCAGGCGTACTGAAATGCCCGCCCGCGCTCAGCGCAGTAATGCGCCAGCTGACGAAACGGCGTGCCGGACGTCGCCCGGTCGGCCTTGCGCAGATCGAGATGCGCATCCAGGTTTATCACCGCCACGCGCTCGCCGGGGAATGCATCCAGAACACCCCGTCCATGCGCCCAGGCAGTTTCATGCCCGCCGCCAAACACCAGCGTGCGCATCCCGGACTGCTGGCAGGCCGTCACGGCATCGCTTAACGCCCGCTGCGCGGGTTCAAGCTCATCGCCTTCAACGTACACCGAGCCCATATCCGCCAGCCGTTCGTGTCCCTGATGGCTTGCCATATTCGCCAGCGCTTTGCGCAGAATATCAGGGGCCTGCGCGGCGCCGGGCCTGCCCTGATTGCGTTTAACACCTGCATCGCATTCAAAGCCTATCAGCGCGATGCCGGATGAAAGCGGCGTGAACTGCGCCTGCTGTTGTATCGTCTGGAAAATGCGCGTTGCATTGCTGGCTTCGGCGCTGTCGTCTCGCCCCTGCCAGACCGTTTCGGCGACGGGCCGCCATAACTTCATACTGCCTCCCCACGGAAAATACGTTGATACAGCGGATTGCGTCCCGGCTCGTAGACCATCTCCACCGGGTGGTGAGCATCCCAGACGATAAAATCAGCGACAAACCCCGACTGCAGCTGCCCGTGCGTTGCGCCGCGGCCCAGCGCCTGCGCCGCATGGCGCGTGACGCCAGCCCAGGCCTCTTCGGGCGTCAGGCCAAACTGGACGCAGGCCATATTCATCGCCAGGTGCAGGCTGGCAAACGGGCTGGTGCCGGGGTTATAGTCGGTGGCGACGGCCATCGGCACACCACGTTTTCGGAGCTGATCAACCGGCGGACGCTGGCGCTCCTGCAGAAAATAGAACGCGCCGGGGAGCAGTACCGCAACCGTACCGCTTTGCGCCATCGCCTGCACGCCCGCGTCGTCGAGATATTCGATATGATCGGCCGACAGTCCGTTATATTGGCTGACCAGCGCCGCTCCGCCCTGATTCGACAGCTGTTCAACATGCCCTTTCACCGGGATACCGAGCGCGGCGGCGGCCTGGAAGAGGCGCTCGGTTTGCGACGGGGTAAAGCCGACGTTTTCACAAAACACGTCTACTGCTTCATATAACTCTTTTTGCCACAGCGTGGGCAGGATCTGCTCGCAAACCAGCGCGAGGTACGCATCCGGATCCTGTCGGTATTCCGGCGGAACCGCATGGGCCGCCAGCAGCGTTGGGCTGATATCAACCGGATTATCGAGGCTCAGCTGGCGGGCAACCTGCAGCATCTTCTCTTCGGCCTCGGCGTTGAGTCCGTATCCCGATTTGATTTCAACGGTCGTTACACCTTCATTCATCAGACGCTGGAGCCGCTGCTGCGCAAGTTTCAGCAGGGTTTCCAGGGAACTGCTGCGCGTTGCCGTCACGGTGGCGTTAATCCCGCCCCCCTGAGCGCTGATGGTCTGGTAAGAGACGCCGTTCAGACGCTGTTCCCACTCCGCCGCGCGGTCGCCGCCAAATACCAGATGGGTATGGCAGTCAATCAGGCCAGGCGTGACCAGACGTCCCTCAAGATCGATGACGTGACGGTGTCCGGAAGGAAGGTCAGATTCAGGAAGCACGCCAAGGATAGTTTGGCCGCGCACGACCAGCGCGTGCTGCTCTTTCAGGCCATAAGGCGCGGATGTATCGGGAACCATTGTTGCCAGGCGCGCATTTCGCCATATAACATCGTCAGGTTGAAGCTGCATGGGCATTCCACTTGTCATGGGTTGTATAGACATTTATTTGCATCCATCGTCTGCTGTCAACCGCCTTAAGGGAAAATGTTATTTATTTGTGATGACTTTCCCGTCACCTCCGGGCAAAAAATGCAACTTTTACCCTTTTTATCTTCCCGTTTCGCTCAACTTAGTATAAAAAAGCAGGCTATTTCGTCTATCCCGTAAAGACTTGCATACCCAGGAGCTTCACCTTGAACATTTCCAGGATTTCCCGTCTGGCGTTAGCGCTCGCCTTTGGCGTGACATTATCCGCATGCAGTTCTACACCACCGGATCAGCGTCCTTCTGAGCAGGTAGCGCCCGGTACCGCCTCCCGCCCGATTTTGTCCGCGGATGAAGCGAAGAATTTCGACCGCACCCATTACTTCTCGGCGATGGATCCTAACGCCGCGCCGTGGACACCGTCTTCTATTAACCTGCCTAAACAGCCTGACTTCGTTGTTGGCCCGGCTGGCGCGCAGGGCGTAACGCATACCACTATCCAGGCAGCGGTTGACGCGGCAATCACTAAACACAGCGCGTCTCGCCAGTACATCGCGATCCTGCCGGGTGAATACGAAGGCACCGTGTATGTTCCGGCGGCTCCTGGCAGCATTACGAT
This sequence comes from Enterobacter sp. 22499, assembly GCF_052044815.1. Lineage (NCBI taxonomy): Bacteria > Pseudomonadati > Pseudomonadota > Gammaproteobacteria > Enterobacterales > Enterobacteriaceae > Enterobacter > Enterobacter sp. 22499. Next base: position 1,125,467 of record NZ_JBQENR010000001.1, read on the forward strand.
TTACGGTCTGGGTGAAAAAGCCATCGACGTAAAAATTGGCCTGGCGATTGATTCCGAAATCGACAGCACCGCCTGGCGTCACCTGGTGAACCCGGCAGGCAAATATATGCCGGGCAAACCGGCGTGGTATATGTTTGATAACTGCCAGAGCAAGCGTTCCGCCACCATTGGCGTGATGTGCTCGGCGGTGTTCTGGTCGCAGAATAATGGCCTGCAACTGCAGAACCTGACCATTCAGAATACCCTGGGTGACAGCGTGGATGCCGGTAACCATCAGGCCGTGGCGCTGCGTAGCGACGGCGATAAGGTGCAGATTAACAACGTCAATATTCTGGGCCGTCAGAACACCTTCTTCGTGACCAACAGCGGCGTACAGAACACGCTGCAGAACAACCGTCTGACCCGCACGCTGGTGACCAACAGCTACGTTGAAGGTGACGTGGATCTGGTGTCCGGTCGCGGCGCGGTGGTGTTTGATAACACCGATTTCCGCGTGGTGAATTCCCGTACCCAGCAGGAAGGCTATGTGTTTGCTCCGGCAACCCAGTCTAACCTGTTTTACGGCTTCCTGGCCGTGAACAGCCGCTTTAACGCGGCCGGTGACGGCGTGGCGCAGCTGGGCCGCTCCCTGGACGTGGACTCTGCGACCAACGGCCAGGTCGTTATCCGCGACAGCGTGATCAACGAAGGCTTTAACGTGGCGAAGCCGTGGGCTGATGCGGCTGTCTCCAAACGTCCGTTCTCCGGCAACACCGGTGCGGTGGACGATAAAGGAAACGTGCAGCGCAACCTGAACGACGCGAACTTCAACCGCATGTGGGAATACAACAACCGCGGTCTGGGCAGCAACGTGGTTGCTGAGCCGAAGCAGTAACGAGATGAGAGTAAAAGGGGGAGTTTAATCCCCCTTTTTACTGCGACTGAATGCGTCAGGCTCCAAACTTAAGATACGCATCCAATAGTTGCATAATCGCAACCATGAGTTGCAGGAACAGAATTGCCCATTCCACACCGCTCATACGCCACTCCTTTGGTATAGAGCACTTCTCCTCTGGTTTATCTTTCCGCTGCCTGTCACCAGAGGTGTGTTGGTTATGTTTTGATGTGCTCCGCAGTTTAGGCACCGTCGGCACCACCCGACAGCCAGGACTTAAAAAGGATCCTGAATTGCGGAACTGCAACACATCGAACCAACGCACAGAATGATATCAAATCACTACTGTACATAAAAACAGTTAAAACCAATTTAGGAATTTATAAAGCAAAAGCACTTAAGTGACTGATTATTATTTATATACTATTTACTGATCATTCCGTGTTCTCCTTTGTTCGTTGACGATGAATTTACATCGCCTTGAGTCGACATTATGATGACCCTGTTGGTTACGTTTTGATGTGCTCACCCGGCTACCACCGGGCATAAAAAAACCTCGCATCCGCGAGGTTTTTTTGTTTTAAGCCGCTTAGTGAGCGTTAACCACCACCCACATTGGCCCCTGACCTACCGCATAGCGTCCTTTCTCTTCCAGCAGGCCCTGCTCGCCTTTGATTTCATACAGCGCGATGTGGTGGGATTTCTGTCCCGCCGCAATCAGGTATTTACCGCTGTGATCGATATTAAAGCCGCGCGGCTGGGTTTCCGTTGGCTGGAAGCCCTCAATAGCCAGCACGCTGCCATCTTCGGAGACGCTAAACACGGTAATCAGGCTGGAGGTGCGGTCGCAGGCGTACAGATGGCGACCATCCGGCGTGATGTGAATATCTGCCGCCCAGCGAGTGTCAGAGAAGTCAGACGGCATCATATCCAGCGTCTGCACGCACTCAATCTGGCCGTTTGGATCTTTCAGCTCCCATACGTCCACCGAGCTGTTCAGTTCGTTAACGACGTAGGCATATTGCTGGTTCGGGTGGAATACCATATGGCGAGGACCTGCGCCCTCAACGGTGGTGACTTCAGCAGGATTCTGCGCCACCAGGTGACCATCGTCGCTCAGGGTGAACAGGCAGATTCGATCCTGCTTCAGCGCAGGCACCCACAGCGTGCGGTTGTCCGGGGAGATATTCGCCGAATGGCAGCCTTCCAGCCCTTCCACCACGTCGACAGTTTCTACCGGAATACCATCGTCAAGACGGGTCACGCTGACGCAACCGGCATTGTAAGAACCGCTAAAAATGAAGCGGCCTTTACGATCGGTCGAGATGTGGGTTGGGCTGCCCGGCAGTGGCGCTTCAGCGGTGTAGGTCAGCGCGCCGTCGTCAGGAGAGATGCGGTAGGCCAGCACGCGAAACTCCGGGCGCACACCCACGTATAAGAAACGTTTATCCGGGCTGACGACCATCGGTTGCACCTGGCCCGGTACATCAACAACCTGAACCAGCGTGAGCGAACCTTCTGCATTCAAGCGCCAGACGTGGATCTGCTGACTTTCAGGACTGGCGGTATAAACGGTTTGTTTCATGAATACTCCTTTCCTCACTGCACGTGAAAGTGATTATTTTTAACGGTGAATGCTGAATTTTAGCCAGGAATTTTGCAGCGATTTACTCTCGGTGTAACATCCCCTGAGACCTAAAATTCAACATTAACCCGGAAGAACAAATGACCTCGCGTGTGATTGCACTGGATTTAGACGGAACATTACTTACCCCTCAGAAAACCCTGCTCCCCTCCTCCCTTGAAGCGCTTAAACGCGCGCAGGAAGTGGGATATCAACTCCTTATCGTAACGGGTCGACATCACGTTGCCATTCACCCTTTTTATCAGGCACTGGCGCTGGATACACCTGCAATTTGTTGTAATGGCACTTATTTGTATGATTATCAGGCAAAAAAGGTTTTAGCCTCCGACCCGCTACCGGTTCCCCAGGCGCTGCAGCTGATTGATCTGCTGGATGAGCATAACGTTCACGGCCTGATGTATGTGGATAACGCGATGGTGTACGAGCGCCCAACCGGCCATGTGGTACGCACCAGCAACTGGGCGTTGTCCCTGCCAGAAGCGCAGCGTCCGGTCTTTACCCAGGTTTCCTCTCTGCGTCAGGCGGCCCAGGACGTTGAGGCTATCTGGAAGTTTGCCCTGACGGATGAAGACACCACCAAGCTGAATACCTTCGCGAAACACGTCGAGGACACGCTGGGGCTGGAGTGCGAATGGTCCTGGCACGATCAGGTGGATATTGCCCGCAAAGGCAACAGCAAAGGCAAGCGTCTGAAGCAGTACGTGGAATCGCAGGGCTGGTCAATGCAGGACGCGATCGCCTTCGGCGACAACTACAACGACATCAGCATGCTGGAAGCCGTCGGTACGGGCGTGGCGATGGGCAATGCCGACGACGCGGTAAAAGCGCGCGCTAACGTGGTGATTGGCGACAACACCACCGATAGCATCGCGCAGTACATTTATACCCACCTGCTGTAATCAGGCGGTGATCGAAACGCTCTTGATTTGCGCGTAAAGCCACAGGCCGGGCTTGATTGCCAACTCATCCCTGGCCCACGGGCTGATGCGCGCCCAGAGCGTCCTGCTGCCCACGTCGAGCTTCACCTCTACCTGCCCGTTATCATCAAAACACTCCGCCACTTTGGCGCGCAGAATATTTCGAATACTGGTTTGCAGCGGCGGCTGCAGCACCAGCGAGACGTCCGATGCCTGGATGCGGATCCGCAGCGCGGACTGCAACGGTTTGTCGATCTTATTGACCCAAAGATGCTGGTCGCCCAGCGCCAGGGCGGTCATCGCGTAGTGCGGATGATGCTCCAGAACGCTCACCTTCAGGATGCTGCTCTGCTGTTCCCTGGGTAACCAGGGGTGCATCACGCTACTGCCCCACACCTCTTCCAGGTTGCCGAAGGCCTTCACGCAGCCCTCTTCCAGCACCAGCACTTTGTCGGCCAGATGCAGGATCTCATCCAGCGAATGGCTGACGTAGAGCATCGGAATATTAATTTCGCGGGTCAGACGCTGCAGGTACGGCAGGAGCTCACGCTTGCGCGGAATATCCAGCGAGGCCAGCGGCTCGTCGAGCAGCAGCAGTTCGGGGGCGGTCAGCAACGCGCGGCCTATAGCCACACGCTGTTTCTCCCCGCCGGAGAGCGAGGACGGCAGCCTGTCGAGCAGGGGTTCAATGCCTAAAAGCGTCACCAGCTTATCAAACTGCCCGGCCATGCTTTTCGCCATGCCGTAGCGCAGGTTGCCGCGCACGCTGTAGTGCGGGAACAAGCGCGCGTCCTGAAAAACATAGCCGATGCGGCGTTTATCCGGCGAAAGGTAAATCTTGTTCTCCACGTCATTCAGGACGCGGTTGTTCAGGACAATGCGCCCTGACTGCGGGCGCGTCAGGCCGCTGATGGCGTTAATCAGAGACGTTTTACCCGCGCCCGACACGCCGAAGACGGCGGTGATGCCGCTTGCAGGCAGCGTCTCGTTAAGCGTCAGGGTATGGTTTCCCAGCGTCTGGGTGAAATTCAGTTCCAGCATCGTTATTTCCCCATCCGTTCGCGACTTAGCCGTGCCAGCCATTCAGAAACCAGCAGCGAAACCAGGGCTAATACGATAGAGATGATACACAGCCGCGCTGCGGCACTCTCTCCCCCTGGCGTCTGAATCAGGGTATACATGGCCGATGGGATGGTCCGCGTCTCGCCGGGAATGTTCGACACAAACGTGATGGTCGCACCAAACTCGCCCAGCGAGCGGGCGAACGCCAGCACCGTCCCGACAATGATGCCCGGCAGCGTAAGCGGAAGCGTGATGGTAAAAAAGACGCGCCAGCGCCCGGCACCGAGCGTGCGGGCTGCCTGTTCGAGCTTCATATCCACGCCTTCCAGCGCGAGGCGGATCGCTCTGACCATCAGCGGGAATGACATCACCGCCGCCGCCAGTACCGCACCGCGCCAGCTAAAGGCAAAGGTGATTCCGAACCAGTCGTAAAGCTTTTCGCCGATAAAACCGCGTCGCCCCATCGAAATCAGCAGCAGATAACCGACCACCACGGGCGGTAAAACCAGGGGAAGATGAAGGACGCTGTCGAGCAGCGCTTTGCCGGGGAACCGACAGCGAACCAGTAACCAGGCAAAAAAGATCCCAAAGGGCAAACTCAGCGCAACCGCCAGGGAAGAGACTTTAAGGCTCAGCAGAACAGCCTGCCATTCAGGATCGGTCAGTATCATCAGTGAGTCGTAAATCCATAACGTTTAAAGATTGCGGACGCCTCCGGCCCCTTCAGATAATCGCGGAAGGCCGTTACGGTCGCATTTTTATGTCCATCAACAATCGCCACAGGATATTCCACTTTCTTGTGGGAGTCTTCCGGGAAGGTGCCAACCACTTTTACGCCCTTGCTGGCAACGGCATCGGAACCATACACAATGCCCAGCGGAGCTTCGTTACGCTCCACCAGCGCCAGCGCGCCGCGCACATTTTCCGCCGGGGCCAGTTTTGATGACAGGGTCTCCCACGCGCCCAGCTTTTGCAGCGCTTCTTTGGCGTAAATCCCGGCCGGAACGTGTTCCGGGTCACCCACCGCCAGACGGCCACCGTTCAGCAGGCGGGTCCAGTTTGTCTCTTTATTGATGGTGATTTCACCCTGCGCGCTGGCCTTCGGTGCAACCACAACCAGGCTATTGCCCAGCAGCGTTTCGCGGGTCGCCGCATCAATCGATTTCTTCTCCACCGCGTAGTCCATCCACTTCTGGTCAGCAGAGATAAACAGATCTGCCGGAGCGCCCGCTTCTATCTGCCGTGCCAGCGTAGAGGAAGAGGCAAAAGAGGAGACTACCTCGACGTTTTTCTCTTTTTTATACGCCGCCGCAATATCCTGCAGCGCGTTGGTCAACGACGCCGCCGCAAAGACCGTAATTTTACCTTCGTCCGCCAGCGCGTGTCCGGTAAGTGAAAGCATCAGCGTTGCCCCTGCGAAAAGGCGTACCCATGAACGTGCCATCTGTAACTCCTGTGAGTAGCGTTATATACATATTAATATAACGATATCGTCAGGGAGATCCCAGCGGTAATTCGTACCGCTCAAGGGGTAACATGGTGTGTTACGTTAAATTATATCGGCGAAAGTAAGAAAAGCTTGAGAGCAAAACGCCCGGGCAAGCCGGGCGTTTTGTGGGAAATTAATGCTGCTTTTTCGCACGGTCTCGGTGACCGATATTCGAAAAGATGTTGAACACTTCACCCAGGCCGTAGATGGCACCGAGGATGATGGCCATCACTACTGGTACCATGATCACGGCGAATACCAGACTTTTCAACAACTCTAACATGGTTTTCTCCAGATTTTGTGAATGGGCTATTCTACCCTGAAAAGTAAGAAAAACATCCCCTTTTGTGCGGTGCCCTTTGCGCCCTGCACCATTTGGGTCACAATATTCTTTTTGCCAGGACACTGTTATGCAGGCCGAAATTCTTCTTACTCTCCGACTTCAGCAAAAGCTTTTCGCCGATCCCCGACGTATTGCCCTGCTTAAACAGATAGAACAAACCGGCTCAATTAGCCAGGGCGCTAAGAACGCCGGGATTAGCTATAAAAGCGCCTGGGATGCCATCAATGACATGAACACCCTGAGCGAGCATCCGCTGGTGGACAGAGCCACAGGGGGCAAAGGCGGTGGAGGTGCTGTTGTCACACGCTACGGCCTGCGCCTGATTCAGCTCTACGATCTCCTGGGCCAGATTCAGCAAAAAGCGTTCGATGTATTGAGTGACGACGACAACGTTCCGCTGGACAGCTTGCTGGCAGCCATTTCCCGCTTCTCGTTGCAGACCAGCGCCCGCAACCAGTGGTTTGGTACGGTGACGGCGCGCGATAATCTCCAGGTACAGCAGCATGTTGAGATCCTGCTTGCCGATGGTGTCACCCGTCTGAAAGCGGCGATAACGGCCCAGAGCGCAGAGCGCCTTGACCTGGATGAAGGTAAAGAGGTGCTGGTGTTGCTGAAAGCACCCTGGGTCAATATCACACGCGACCCGGACAAAGCAAAGGCGGCTGATAACCAGCTGCGGGGCACCATCAGCCATATCGAACGCGGCAAGGAGCAGTGCGAAGTGCTGATGCCCCTGGCAGACGGACAGGCGCTTTGCGCCACGGTCCCGCTCAGCGAGGCGAACGATTTAGAAGAAGGTGCTGTCGTCACCGCATATTTCAACGCGGACCGGGTGATTATCGCCACATTGTGCTGAGCGCATTGACAATCGTGACGACAGTGCGTATCCCTGATATCAATTGCTGCAAAAAATGGGATACATCATGTCATCATTGCATATTTCGCAAGGTACGTTTCGTCTTAGCGATACCCGAACACTGACGATTGCCGATCTGACAATACGCGCGGGTGAAAGCTGGGCGTTTGTCGGCACTAACGGCAGCGGTAAATCCGCGCTGGCCCGCGCGCTCGCCGGAGAGCTTACCCTTCTCAAAGGCGAATGCCGGAGCGATTTCACGCGCCTGACGCGCCTGTCCTTTGAACAGCTGCAGAAGCTGGTCAGCGACGAGTGGCAGCGCAACAATACCGATTTACTCAGTCCTGGCGAAGAAGATACCGGCCGCACGACGGCGGAAATTATTCAGGATGAGGTGAAAGATCCCGCCCGCTGTCAGCATCTGGCGGAACAGTTTGGCATTTCCGCGCTGCTGAACCGGCGCTTTAAGTACCTCTCTACCGGCGAGACGCGGAAAACGCTGCTGTGCCAGGCGCTCATGAGCCAGCCGGAATTGCTGATTCTGGATGAGCCCTTTGACGGGCTGGATGTCCACTCCCGCGCCCAGCTGGCTGCCCTGCTGGACTCTCTGAATCAGGAAGGCTATACGATCGTACTGGTGCTGAACCGCTTTGATGAAATTCCTGACTTCGTGCAGAACGCGGGCGTGCTGGCAGACTGTAGCCTGATCGAAACCGGAGAAAAGTCCGCGCTGCTCCGACAGGCGCTGATTGCCCAGCTTGCGCACAGCGAAAAGCTGGCGGGCATTGCGCTGCCGGATCCCGACGCGCTGGCAGCACGCCACGGTCTCGATCCCCGGCAGCCGCTTATCGTCCTGCGCGATGGCGTAGTCTCCTATGACGAACGACCGATCCTGAATCACCTCAGCTGGACGGTTAATCCTGGCGAACACTGGCAGATTGTCGGTCCCAACGGCGCGGGGAAATCCACGCTGCTGAGCCTGATAACCGGCGATCACCCGCAGGGCTACAGTAACGATCTGACGCTGTTTGGCCGCCGTCGCGGCAGCGGCGAAACCATCTGGGATATCAAAAAGCACATTGGCTACGTTAGCAGCAGCCTGCATCTGGATTACCGGGTCAGTACCACGGTACGCAACGTGATCCTTTCCGGCTATTTTGATTCCATCGGCATTTATCAGGCGGTGTCAGATAAACAGCACAAGCTGGCTCAGCAGTGGCTGGATATTCTGGGGATGGATAACCGGGTGGCTGACGCGCCGTTTCATAGCCTGTCGTGGGGGCAGCAGCGCCTGGCACTGATCGTTCGCACGCTGGTAAAACACCCTACGCTCCTGATCCTCGACGAGCCGCTGCAGGGGCTGGATCCGCTTAACCGACAGCTGGTCCGCCGCTTTGTGGACGTGCTGATTAGCGAAGGTGAAACGCAGCTGCTGTTCGTTTCACACCATTCCGAAGATGCCCCCGCCTGCATCACCCACCGCCTCGAGTTTGTCGCGGACGGTGAGGGTTATCGCTACCTTCTCAGCAACGTAGATTAACCGCGGAGGGCACCGCCCTCCTCTTTTCAGATAACTTGCATCAATACATCGCTATCCCTTTGATCTAGAATGCTCTACGTCATCGAAAAAGCGAGTGTGAAAACGAGTGTAAACGATTCCACTATTTTATCCCATGTCACACTTTTTGCGTCTCTGTTATGCTATGGTTATTACATACCATAGGCCCAATGGAGCGAATTATGCGAGTTCTGGTAACAGGTGGTAGCGGTTACATCGGAAGTCATACCTGTGTGCAGCTGCTGCAAAATGGTCACGATGTGATCATCCTCGACAACCTGTGCAATAGTAAGCGCAGCGTGCTGCCGGTGATTGAACGTCTTGGCGGTAAACAGCCGACTTTCGTGGAAGGCGACATCCGCAACGAAGCGCTGATGACCGAAATCCTTCACGACCACGCCATCGAAGCGGTGATCCACTTCGCGGGGCTGAAAGCGGTCGGTGAATCCGTTGCGAAACCGCTTGAGTATTACGACAACAACGTCAACGGTACCCTGCGTCTGATCTCCGCCATGCGCGCGGCAAACGTCAAAAACTTTATCTTTAGCTCCTCCGCCACCGTCTATGGCGATCAGCCAAAAATTCCTTACGTTGAAAGCTTCCCGACCGGTACGCCGCAAAGCCCATACGGCAAAAGCAAGCTGATGGTAGAGCAGATCCTGACCGACCTGCAAAAAGCCCAGCCGGAGTGGAGCATCGCATTGCTGCGCTACTTCAACCCGGTTGGCGCCCATCCGTCTGGCGATATGGGTGAAGATCCGCAGGGCATTCCGAACAACCTGATGCCGTACATCGCCCAGGTGGCGGTAGGCCGTCGCGAGTCGCTGGCCATTTTTGGCAATGACTACCCTACCGAAGACGGCACCGGCGTGCGTGACTATATCCACGTGATGGATTTAGCAGACGGCCACGTTGCAGCCATGCAGCAGCTGGCTGACAAACCGGGCGTGCATATTTATAACCTCGGTGCCGGGGTCGGCAGCAGCGTGCTGGACGTGGTTAACGCCTTCAGCAAAGCCTGCGGTAAGCCGGTGAACTACCACTTCGCTCCGCGTCGTGATGGCGACCTGCCTGCTTACTGGGCCGATGCCACCAAAGCCGATAAAGAACTTAACTGGCGTGTCACCCGCACGCTTGATGAAATGGCACAGGATACCTGGCACTGGCAGTCACGCCACCCGCAGGGTTATCCGGACTAAGGATCCGTCATGACTTCGTTTAATCCCGTCGATCATCCGCATCGTCGTTTTAACCCGCTAAGCGGGCAATGGATTTTGGTCTCTCCGCATCGCGCCAAGCGTCCCTGGCAGGGGGCGCAGGAGACGCCTGCAAAACAGACCCTGCCGCAGCACGACCCGGATTGCTTCCTCTGTCCGGGCAACACGCGCGTGACCGGGGATAAAAACCCGGACTACAAAGGCACCTTCGTGTTTACCAACGATTTTGCCGCCCTGATGACCGATACCCCGGATGCCCCCGCGAGCCACGACCCGCTGATGCGCTGCGAAAGCGCGCGCGGTACCAGCCGCGTGATCTGCTTCTCGCCCGATCACAGCAAAACGCTGCCGGAGCTGAGCGTGGACGCGCTGAAAGAGGTGGTCAGCACCTGGCAGGCGCAAACCGCTGAGCTGGGGCAGAGCTATCCGTGGGTGCAGGTGTTCGAAAACAAAGGCGCGGCGATGGGCTGCTCTAACCCGCATCCGCACGGCCAGATCTGGGCAAACAGCTTCCTGCCCAACGAAGCCGAGCGTGAAGACCGTCTCCAGAAGGACTATTTCGCAGAAAACGGCTCCCCCATGCTGGTGGACTACACCCAGCGCGAGCTGGCTGACGGCAGCCGTACCGTAGTGGAAACCGAACACTGGCTGGCGGTCGTGCCTTACTGGGCCGCCTGGCCGTTTGAGACGCTGCTGCTGCCGAAAGCGCACGTTCAGCGCATTACCGATCTCAGCGACGCGCAGCGCGACGACCTGGCGCTGGCGCTGAAAAAGCTGACCAGCCGTTACGACAACCTGTTCCAGTGCTCCTTCCCGTACTCCATGGGCTGGCACGGCGCGCCGTTTAACGGCGAAGAGAATCAGCACTGGCAGCTGCACGCCCATTTCTATCCGCCCCTGCTGCGCTCTGCAACGGTGCGTAAATTTATGGTGGGCTATGAAATGCTGGCGGAAACCCAGCGTGACCTGACGGCGGAACAGGCGGCAGAGCGTCTGCGTGCCGTCAGCGACGTCCACTATCGCGAATCAGGAGTCTAAAAATGAGTCTGAAAGATAAAACACAATCCCTGTTTGCTGAGAAATTTGGCTACCCTGCCACCCACGTAATTCAGGCGCCTGGTCGCGTCAACCTGATCGGCGAGCACACCGACTACAACGACGGCTTCGTGCTGCCGTGCGCAATTGATTACCAGACGGTTATCAGCTGTGCGAAGCGCGACGACCGTAAAGTCCGCGTCATTGCGGCGGATTACGGTAATGAGACGGACGAGTTTTCCCTTGATGCCCCGATTGTGACGTACGACAGCCAGCAGTGGTCTAACTACGTGCGCGGCGTGGTGAAGCATCTGCAGAAGCGCAATAAGAACTTCGGCGGCGCCGATTTAGTCATCAGCGGCAACGTGCCGCAGGGTGCGGGCTTGAGCTCGTCGGCCTCGCTCGAAGTGGCCGTGGGAACCGTCTTCCAGCAGCTGTATCATCTGCCGCTGGACGGGGCGCAAATTGCCCTGAACGGTCAGGAAGCGGAAAACCAGTTCGTGGGCTGCAACTGCGGCATTATGGACCAGCTGATCTCCGCGCTGGGCAAAAAAGAGCATGCTTTACTGATCGACTGCCGCTCGCTTGGTACCAAAGCCGTTCCCCTGCCAAAAGGCGCGGCCGTCGTGATTATCAACAGTAACTTTAAACGCACGCTGGTGGGCAGCGAGTACAACACCCGCCGCGAACAGTGCGAAACCGGCGCGCGCTTCTTCCAGCAGCCTGCCCTGCGCGACGTGACGCTCGATGAATTTAACAAAGTGGCGCACGAGCTGGATCCTGTCGTCGCCAGACGCGTTCGCCACGTGCTGACCGAAAATGCCCGTACCGTTGAAGCCGCCTCCGCGCTGGCGAAAGGTGACCTGAAGCGCATGGGTGAGCTGATGGCGGAATCTCACGCCTCCATGCGCGATGATTTTGAAATCACCGTGCCGCAGATCGACACCCTGGTGGACATCGTCAAAGCGGTTATTGGCGATAAAGGCGGCGTGCGCATGACGGGCGGCGGCTTTGGCGGCTGCATCGTCGCGCTGGTGCCGGAAGAGCTGGTCCCTGCCGTCCAGGACGCCGTGGCGAAGCAGTACGAAGCGCAAACGGGCATCAAAGAAACGTTCTATGTATGTAAAGCATCACAAGGAGCCGGACAGTGCTAAACGAAACACCTACCCTCGCACCGGATGGTCTGCCGTATCGCCTGTTAACCCTGCGCAACAGCGCGGGGATGGTGGTTACGCTGATGGACTGGGGTGCGACCCTGCTTTCTGCCCGCGTACCGATGCCGGACGGCAGCGTGCGCGAAACCCTGCTGGGCTGCGCCTCACCCGAGCAGTACGTTAATCAGTCTGCCTATCTGGGCGCGTCCGTCGGGCGCTATGCCAACCGCATCGCGAAAAGCCGTTTTGAGCTCGACGGCGTGCAGTACTCCCTGCTGCCAAGCCAGGGCGAGAACCAGCTTCACGGCGGTCCGGACGGGTTTGATAAACGCCGCTGGAAAATTGTTCGTCAAAACGACGGCGAAGTGCTGTTCTCGCTGGATTCGCTTGATGGCGATCAGGGCTTCCCGGGGAACTTTACCGCGTCCGCGCGCTTTACGCTGACGGACGACAACCGTATCGCTATTGAATACCGTGCGACGGTCGACAAGCCGTGTCCGGTTAACCTGACTAACCATGCCTACTTCAATCTCGACGGCAACCAGTGCGACGTGCGTAACCACAAGCTGCAGATCCTGGCGGACGCGTATCTGCCGGTTGACGAGATGGGCATTCCGTATCAGGGCCTGAAAGAGGTGAGCGGGACCAGCTTTGACTTCCGCAGCGCGAAAGTTATCGCCCAGGATTTCCTGAGCGATGACGATCAGCGCAAGGTGAAAGGCTACGATCACGCGTTCCTGCTGCACGCCAAAGGTGATGTGAAGCAGCCTGCCGCACAGGTCTGGTCCAGCGATGAGAAACTGCAGATGACGGTGTATACCACCGCCCCAGCCCTGCAATTCTACTCGGGCAACTACCTCGGCGGCACGACGGCGCGCGAACACAATGAGTACAGCGACTGGCAAGGACTTGCGCTTGAGAGCGAGTTCCTGCCGGACAGCCCCAATCATCCTGAATGGCCGCAGCCGGACTGCGTGCTGCGCCCCGGTGAAGAGTACATTAGCGTGACGGAATACCATTTTATTACGAAATGATTTCCAGCCCTCCCATCGGAGGGCTTTTTTCTGCGCGTCTTGCTGAAAATAGCGCCGATCGCTGACAAAATCCTAACCCTGGATTCACAAGCATCTTACACTCAGAGACTATTTTCGCTATGGTTAGGGTTAAGCGTTGCTGCTGGCACGGCCACAGCAATATAATGAGAATTGTTATCATTCTAAAAATGCTTGAGGAGTAAGAGATGGCTATTACTAAGCTGGTCCTGGTGCGTCACGGCGAAAGCCAGTGGAACAACGAAAACCGCTTTACCGGTTGGTACGACGTTGATCTGTCCGAGAAAGGCGTAAGCGAAGCAAAAGCAGCAGGTAAACTGCTGAAGGAAGAAGGCTTCAGCTTTGATTTTGCTTACACCTCTGTGCTGAAACGTGCCATCCACACCCTGTGGAACGTGCTGGACGAACTGGATCAGGCCTGGCTGCCGGTTGAGAAATCCTGGAAACTGAACGAGCGTCACTACGGTGCGCTGCAGGGTCTGAACAAAGCGGAAACCGCTGAGAAATACGGTGACGAGCAGGTTAAACAGTGGCGTCGCGGCTTCGCGGTCACCCCACCAGAGCTGACCAAAGATGACGAGCGCTATCCGGGCCACGACCCGCGCTACGCGAAACTGACCGATGCTGAGCTGCCAACCACCGAGAGCCTGGCGCTGACCATCGACCGCGTTGTGCCTTACTGGAACGAAACCATTCTGCCACGCCTGAAAAGCGGTGAGCGCGTGATCATCGCTGCTCACGGTAACTCCCTGCGCGCGCTGGTGAAATATCTGGATAACATGGGCGAAGACGAGATCCTCGAACTGAACATCCCAACTGGCGTACCGCTGGTATATGAGTTCGACGAAAACTTCAAGCCAATCAAACATTACTACCTGGGTAACGCGGACGAGATCGCAGCGAAAGCAGCGGCTGTCGCGAACCAGGGTAAAGCGAAGTAATTTTCGCCGGACGTAAAAAAAGCGCGGAGCCTTCCGCGCTTTTTTATTTGTGCGTGAGGACTCAGCCGCGGCGCGCTTTTACCGCATTCGCCAGCTGACGCAGGATGGCATCGGTATCGTCCCAGCCAATGCAGGCATCGGTGACGCTTTTGCCATACACCAGCGGCTCGCTGCCTTCCAGGTTCTGGTTACCTTCAACCAGATGGCTTTCGATCATCACCCCAATTACCGCCTTCTCACCGTTGGCGATCTGCTGACAGACGTCTGCCCCCACTTCCATCTGCTTTTTGAACTGCTTGCTGGAGTTGGCGTGGCTGAAGTCGATCATCACCTGCTGTGGCAGCCCGGCTTTTTCCAGCCCGGCCTTCACCTCTGCCACGTGTTTTGCACTGTAGTTTGGCTCTTTACCGCCACGCAGAATGATGTGGCAATCACCGTTACCGCTGGTGTTGACGATGGCGGAGTGACCCCATTTGGTCACGGACAGGAAGCAGTGCGGCGCACCCGCGGCGTTGATGGCATCAATAGCCACTTTGATGGTGCCATCAGTACCGTTTTTGAAGCCCACCGGACATGAGAGACCGGAAGCCAGCTCGCGGTGAACCTGAGATTCAGTAGTACGGGCACCAATGGCGCCCCAGCTCATCAGGTCTGCCAGGTATTGTGGTGTAATCATATCCAGGAACTCGCCGGCAGCAGGCAGGCCGCTGTCGTTGATCTCCAGCAGCAGCTTGCGCGCAATGCGCAGGCCGTCGTTGATCTGGAAGCTGTTATCCATGTGCGGATCGTTAATCAGCCCTTTCCAGCCCACGGTCGTGCGCGGTTTTTCAAAATAGACGCGCATGACGATTTCCAGCTCATCCTTTAACTCTTCACGCAAGGTGAGCAGACGAGCCGCATACTCTTTCGCAGCGGCAGGATCGTGAATGGAGCACGGGCCAATCACCACCAGAAGACGATCGTCATTACCTTTCAGGATCTTGTGGATCGCTTTACGAGCATGAGAAACCGTATTTGCGGCATTTTCAGTGGCGGGGAATTTCTCAAGGAGTGCTACAGGAGGTAATAACTCATTGATCTCTTTAATGCGTAAATCGTCGTTCTGATAATTCATCTTCTTTCCAGCTCTGCCATATCTTTAGTAATGAAAGCAATGCTTTCAATCTATCTTGTCGACCAGGAAGTGTAAACACGGTTTTACACTTCACGCAGATAATTCCTGGAATTCGCCTAAAAATCGCCACAAAATAGCGAAAAATGAGATCTAACCTAAGCTTTTTAACTGTAACAACCATTTTTAAACGCTTAAACGCGATTCCCTACTGACGTAAGTCCGTAAGGCGGAATCTTTCGCCTCTAAAAAGATGCACTGTTGGAGAATGTTATCCAGCGTAACGACAAGAACAGGAGCACCATCATGAAAATGACAAAACTGACTACCCTCTTCCTGACTGCCACACTCACCCTTGCCAGCGGCAGCGTCCTGGCCGCAGAAACGGGTGCTTCAGACAGCAACGGTGATGCCAATGCGGCAGCAGCGGCAGGCCAGGTTGCGCCTGATGCGAAACAGAATATCGCCCCGAATAATGTCGATAACAGCCAGATCAATACCGGCAATACCAACACCGGTGGTACCATGCTGCATCCGAACGGTAGTGCTTCCGATACCATGAATCATGACAACATGAGCTCGGATGAGGTTCATAAGAACTCGATGTGCAAGGACGGCAAATGTCCCGATCCGAACGACAAAGTGGGTAACGACGCCAATACCAAAACTGATGGCACAACCCAGTAATTCTTGATGCTTCAAATGTGAAAGGAGAGCCCTGGCTCTCCTTTCTTTTTGGAGTAACCTGTTAAAAACGCTACACTAAAATAATAACGAATCAGGAAAGCAGACATGGCGCACACCCACTCACACCCATCTTCTCCCGGCAACGACAATGCAAAACGACTTATGCTGGCCTTTGGCGTTACGGCCACGTTTATGGTTATCGAGGTCATTGGCGGCCTGGTTTCCGGCTCGCTGGCGCTGCTGGCTGATGCCGGACATATGCTGACCGATGCCGCAGCGCTGCTTTTCGCCCTGCTGGCGGTGCAGTTTGCTCGCCGCCCGCCCAACGCGCGTCATACCTTCGGCTGGCTGAGGCTGACCACCCTTGCCGCGTTTGTTAACGCCATCGCGCTGGTGGTTATTACTGTTCTTATCGTCTGGGAGGCCGTACAGCGTTTCAGGCACCCGCAGCCCATCGCCGGGACGACAATGATGGTGATTGCCGTGGCGGGGTTGCTGGCAAATATTCTGGCGTTCTGGATTTTGCATCGCGGCAGCGGGGAAAAGAACCTCAACGTTCGCGCTGCGGCTCTGCATGTGCTGGGGGATTTGCTCGGCTCAGTCGGGGCGATTGTCGCCGCGCTGGTGATCCTCTATACCGGCTGGACGCCTGTCGACCCCATTCTCTCCGTGCTGGTATCGTGTCTGGTCTTGCGCAGCGCCTGGCGGCTGCTGAAGGAGAGCGTCAATGAACTGCTGGAAGGGGCGCCGGCATCAATGGACATTGACGAGCTGAAACGAAACCTGCGCCGTACTGTCCCGGAAGTGCGTAACGTTCATCACGTGCACGTCTGGCTGGTAGGCGAGAAGCCGGTCATGACGCTGCACGTCCAGGTCATCCCGCCCCATGACCACGACGCGCTGCTTGAACGCATCCAGCACTTTCTTGAACATCACTATGAGATAGGTCACGCCACCATCCAGATGGAGTATCAGCCCTGTAGCGGGCCGGACTGCCACCTTAACGAGGCGCAGTCCGACCATTCACATCATCACCACTAGCTTGAAAGCGCGTGTGAGCCACGCTCACGCGCGCTCTTGATCCACATCCGGCTGCCGTTCAGGGCAATGAAGGTCAGCAGCAGATACTCCAGCGACATGGCATAGACGCCCTGAAGGGCAAAAATCACCACGCTGATGACGTTGATGATGACCCACAGCAGCCAGTTCTCAACATATTTACGGGTCATCAGCACCATCGCCGCGATCGACAGCACCATCATGCAGGAATCCCAGAACGGGAAGGCATCCGGCTGAAGCTCCGGCATCGTCACGTTGAGGCCAATCGCGGACATGACCGAAACGGCAACGCGGGTCAGGAACGCAAACACCGGGTTGATGTAGACGGTCATCAAACCAATGGCGACGACGCAGGCGACAAACCAGGCGATGGCTTTCGGTAAGGGCAGCCAGCGGATCTGCAGCTCAGCCTGCTGCTGGCTGTTCTGCCGGGACCAGGCGTACCAGCCGTAAATATTGGCAGCGAAGAAAAACAGCTGTAAAAGCAGGCTGGCGTACAGCTGGATCTGGAAGAAGATAATCGCAAACAGCGTGACGTTAATCAGCCCGAACGCGTAGTTGCTGATCTTCTCCAGGCTTGCCAGCCAGATACACAGCAACCCCGCCAGCGTGCCTACGGCTTCAATCCATGACAGGTCATAGCCACCTGCACCAATCGGTATATGAACCAGAATGTTTTGCGTGCTAAAAAAATCCATCTTTTCCCCAGGGCGTTTTTGAATTAAGTACGTAGTGTAGCCGCAAAATCCAGCATGCGGTTAAGCGGAATTAACGCACCTTCACGCAGAGCGGCGTCCACATGAATTTCATGCGCTGCACCGCCTGTCTCGAGCCCTTCGGCAATGGCCTTCAGGCCGTTCATCGCCATCCACGGGCAATGCGCGCAGCTGCGGCACGTCGCGCCCTCACCTGCCGTTGGGGCTTCCAGCAGCTCTTTCTCCGGTACGGCCTGCTGCATCTTATAGAAGATACCGCGATCGGTCGCGACGATGAGCTGCTTGTTCGGCAGCGTCCTGGCTGCGTTGATAAGCTGGCTGGTTGAGCCAACCGCATCGGCCATATCAACAATTGACTGCGGTGATTCAGGGTGCACAAGAATGGCCGCGTCAGGATAAAGCGCCTTCATACGGGACAGCGCCTGGGTCTTGAATTCGTCGTGCACAATGCAGGCTCCCTGCCAGCAGAGAACGTCAGCGCCGGTCTGCTTCTGAACGTAATTGCCAAGATGGCGGTCCGGGGCCCAGATAATTTTCTCACCCAGGCTGTCCAGATGCTCAATCAGCTCAACGGCGATGCTCGACGTGACCACCCAGTCTGCGCGCGCTTTTACCGCCGCAGAGGTGTTGGCGTAAACAACCACGGTCCGGTCAGGATGGGCGTCGCAGAAGGCGTTGAATTCGTCAATCGGGCAGCCGAGATCGAGCGAACACTCCGCATTGAGCGTCGGCATCAGAATGGTTTTTTCCGGGCTGAGGATCTTTGCCGTTTCGCCCATAAAGCGCACGCCTGCAACCAGCAGCGTGGAAGCGGGATGTTTTGCACCGAAGCGGGCCATCTCCAGTGAATCAGAAATACAGCCCCCGGTCTCTTCCGCCAGCTGCTGGATTTCCGGATCGGTGTAGTAATGGGCAACCATCACCGCATCGCGCTCTTTGAGAAGCCGTTTGATCTTCTCGCGGTAGAATTGTTTTTCATCCTGGCTTAATGGCACAGGCTTTGGCGGAAACGGATAGATTGCGGCTTCAGGATCGAACATCACGCTCATTATGGCTTCTCGTTTTACTGGCTTAACAATATTGCCTTTCTTTTGCCTGACAAAGCAAAACGCAGGGCAATTGTGTTTTATATACTAAACAAGATAGCGAATCTGGAGTGAAAAGTCACCGGGAATAGATGTGAGGAGCATTTGTTGTACGGCAGATAGCAAAAAGGCGCCTTTAGGGCGCCTTTCTACACTGGTGGGTCGTGCAGGATGACTCGCTTCGCTCGCCCTTCGGGCCGTCGCCGTAAACGGCTCCGGTGCCTCACTACGTTCGGCTCGAACCTGCTGCAGGTTCGAATCATCCAGATCGCAGATAGCAAAAAAGCGCCTTTAGGGCGCTTTTTTACATTGGTGGGTCGTGCAGGATTCGAACCTGCGACCAATTGATTAAAAGTCAACTGCTCTACCAACTGAGCTAACGACCCCTTGCGGGATGTACTGCTAATTTATTCAGGCTGGTGGGTCGTGCAGGATTCGAACCTGCGACCAATTGATTAAAAGTCAACTGCTCTACCAACTGAGCTAACGACCCATTCGGGTGTTGCCTGAATTATCACTCGGCACCAATAAAATTGGTGGGTCGTGCAGGATTCGAACCTGCGACCAATTGATTAAAAGTCAACTGCTCTACCAACTGAGCTAACGACCCGAGTGGTGGGTGATGACGGGCTCGAACCGCCGACCCCCTCCGTGTAAAGGAGATGCTCTACCAACTGAGCTAATCACCCACTCTGTACTGCCGGAACTGCGTTAAGTGGTGGGTCGTGCAGGATTCGAACCTGCGACCAATTGATTAAAAGTCAACTGCTCTACCAACTGAGCTAACGACCCACTTTTATGCTGCTTTCACGTTGTTTGATATCCCGTGGCAACGGCGGCATATATTACTGATTTAAGAATTCTGCGCAACAAAAATTTCGATGAAGATCACTTAACTGCTTAGTAATCATGCTGCACGACCAGAAATAACGCGATTTCTGGTCATGCGATAATCATCCCATCGAATTCAGGCGTTTTTGCGCCTGCTTAGCACCTTCGGTGCCGGGGAATTTTGCGACCACCTGCTGATACACCGCTTTGGCTTTCGCCGTGTCGCCTTTGTCCTGCATGATCACGCCAACCTTAAACATCGCATCTGGCGCTTTCGGCGATTTCGGGTAATTTTTTACCACGGAGGCAAAATAAAACGCCGCATCGTCCTTTTTACCCTTGTTGTAATTCAACTGACCGAGCCAGTAATTCGCATTTGGCTGATAGGTTGAGTCAGGGTATTTCTTGATAAAGTTCTGAAACGCAGCGAGCGCGTCATCCTGACGAGATTTATCCTGCACCAGGGCAATGGCCGCATTGTAATCCGTATTCGCGTCACCGCTCTGTACAGGCGCTCCTGTTGAGGCTGAAGCATCAGCAGACGGCGCAGGCGCTGAGGTTGCCGCGCCGCTTTGATCGCCCGCTGCGGGTTGTGCTGCTGCACCGCCGCTGCTGAGGCTATCTATCTGCAATAAAATTTGCTTCTGACGTTCCACAACCTGGTTAAGCTGATACTGACTTTCCTGAATCTGACCACGGAGAGAGTCAATATCGTTTTGGTTATCGGAAAGTTGCTGCTGGAGTTGGGTTAAAAGCTGACTGTGAGCGTTAGAAATACGCTCGAGCTGAGTGACCCGGTCTTCTACCGAGCCTGAGCCGACACTACTGATTGGTGCCTGAGCAAAAGCGGCCCAGGGGGCCGCTATTCCAACCAGTAACGACAGACTCAACAGATGATGTCTGAAGTTACTGCTCATGCAATTCTCTTAGTAAACCAGTACGGCACGACGGTTTTTGGAGTAAGCCGCTTCGTCGTGACCCAGTACTGCAGGTTTTTCTTTACCGTAAGAAACGATGGAGATCTGGTCAGCAGAAACGCCTTTACCCTGCAGGTACATCTTAACGGCGTTAGCACGACGTTCACCCAGGGAGATGTTGTACTCTGGAGTACCACGTTCGTCCGCGTGACCTTCTACGGTGACTTTGTAAGATGGGTTGCTACGCAGGAAGTTAGCGTGAGCATCCAGCATCGCAGCGAAGTCAGAACGGATGTCGTATTTATCCAGATCGAAGTAAACGATGTTGTTCTGCTGCAGCTGCTGCATCTGAAGACGCGCTTGCTCTTCAGAAGACATGTTGCCATTGCCGTTCGCGTCCATACCGGTACCGGCACCCATCATGCCTTCGCCGCTCTGGTCATTGCTGGCGTTCTTGTTAGAAGAACACGCTGCGATTGCCATTACAGGCAGAGCGATCATCAGCCCCTTCAGCACTTTGTTCAGTTGCATTTCTATGATTCCTTTAGTAATCAATTAATTATTATTTACAGATACGGCGACCAGGCAGGTGATTTTACCTGTCCATCAGTGGCCGGAATACGCGCTTTGAAACGCCCATCTGTAGAAACCAGATTCAGCACAGATCCCATCCCCTGAGAAGAGCTGTAGATTACCATAGTGCCGTTAGGTGCCAGACTTGGCGTTTCATCCAGGAACGTTGACGACAGAACTTGAACGCCACCCGCTACCAGATCTTGTTTGGCAATGTGCTGCTGCCCACCGTTGGAGCTGACCATTACCATGAATTTACCGTCACTGCTCACGTCTGCGTTCTGGTTCTGAGAGCCTTCCCAGGTGATACGCTGCGGAGCACCGCCGTTAATGTTCACTTTATAGATTTGTGGACGGCCAGCCTGGTCAGAGGTAAATGCCAGGTTTTGGCTGTCCGGGAACCATGATGGTTCAGTATTGTTGCTGCGACCGTCGGTCACCTGACGGATCTGGCCAGAGCCGATGTCCATCACGTACAGATTCAGGCTACCGGTTTTAGAAAGCGCAAACGCCAGTTTAGACCCATCTGGAGAGAAGGAAGGCGCACCGTTGTGACGTGGGAACGACGCTACCTGACGCACCGCACCGTTAGCCAGCGTCTGGATAACCAGCGCAGAACGACCACTTTCGAAGGTCACGTAGGCCAGCTTAGACCCGTCCGGAGACCAGGCTGGAGACATTAGCGGCTGTGAAGAGCGTTTCACCAGGAACTGGTTGTAACCGTCATAGTCAGAGACGCGCAGCTCGTACGGGAACTGACCGCCGTTGGTCTGTACCACATATGCGATACGGGTACGGAACGCACCTTTAATACCGGTCAGCTTTTCGAATACCGCGTCGCTGGCCGCGTGTGCCGCGTAGCGCAGGTACTGTTTAGTGACCTTGTAAGAGTTCTGTGCCAGAACGGTACCCGGTGCACCGCCGGTATCCACCAGCTGCCAGGCCACGTTGTAAGAACCGTCCGGGTTAGGCGTAACCTGCCCCACCACCACGGCATCGATACCCAGCGCAGACCATGCAGCAGGCTGGACTTCCTGCGCACTGCCCGGCTGCTGCGGCAGACGAGAACGATCTAACGGGTTGAATTTACCGTTGTTACGCAGGTCAGCCGCCACGATGCCACCGGCATCTTCAGGTGCAGCGCCAGGACCGGCCCACTGGAACGGAACAACACCGATTGGGCGTGCCGAGTCCACCCCCTGGGTGATCTCGATACGTACTTCTGCGTGCAGGACTGCTGCCCACAGCATTAAAAAACTAAATGCTACACGTAATGCCTGCTTCATCATATCTCCCTTATCCGGGTAACCTTACCCACGATAATTTAGCAGAATGTTAACAAACTCA
The DNA here is from genome assembly GCF_052044815.1 of Enterobacter sp. 22499. Lineage (NCBI taxonomy): Bacteria > Pseudomonadati > Pseudomonadota > Gammaproteobacteria > Enterobacterales > Enterobacteriaceae > Enterobacter > Enterobacter sp. 22499. Next base: position 1,147,936 of record NZ_JBQENR010000001.1, read on the forward strand.
AATAGACAAAACTACCCGAACCCTGTGACTAAACCTGGTCTATTTTTCCCCGTTTGCACGGGGAAAATGTAACTTAAGGTTTGAAGTCCAGCGGCGCATTTTTGAAGACTTCGTAGACTGCCTGAGAAGGCGGTTTAGGCATCTTCGCCTGACGCGCTGCAGCCAGAGCCGCAGTACATAAAGCCGGGTCGCCACCTTCAGACTTAATATCAAGCAGCATGCCGTCCGGAGCCAGTTTTATACGCAGCGTACACGTTTTACCGGCATAGGAAGACGCATCGTAGAACCGGCTTTCAATCGCCGATTTAATCTGCGCGGCATAGCCGTTGATTTCAGCCCCTGTCGCACCGTTACTCTTAGTGTTACCACTTCCGGTCGGCGCTGCGTTGTTTCCTTTCGCGCCACCGCCCGTTTTCGGTGCATTCTTACCGGAGCTTAAATCCCCCAGCAGATCGTCAACCCCTGCGGCGGCCGCGGCTTTCTCAGCGGCAGCAGCCTTTTTAGCAGCCGCTTTTTCAGCAGCGGCTTTCTTATCGGCAGCGGCCTTCTCAGCTGCAGCAGCCTTTTTAGCAGCCGCTTTTTCAGCAGCGGCTTTCTTATCGGCAGCGGCCTTCTCAGCTGCAGCTTTTTTATCAGCAGCGGCTTTTTCAGCGGCGGCAGCTTTTTCTGCAGCAGCCTTCTCAGCCGCAGCGGCTTTCTTCGCAGCCTCGGCAGCCGCTTTCTTCTCTGCGTCCTGAGCGGCTTTCTTCGCGGCTTCGGCTTCAGCTTTCTTCTGTGCGTCAGCAGCGGCTTTCTTCGCGGCTTCCGCTTCGGCTTTCTTCTGGGCATCCGCAGCGGCTTTCTTCGCGGCTTCGGCCTCAGCTTTCTTCTGGGCATCGGCAGCCGCTTTCTTCGCCGCTTCTGCTGCTAATTTTGCCTGGGCATCAGCCTGCGCTTTGGCATCCGCTGCGGCTTTTGCTGCCGCCTCTTCCGCCTGCTTTTGCTGTTCCTGAGCTTTCTTCGCGGCCTCTTCGGCTTGCTTCTGCTGTTCCGCCTGCGCTTTCGCGGCTTCCTGCGCCTGCAAACGTTCTTTCTCAAGCTGCTTCAAACGCTCCTGCTCGGCGGCTTGCTTTTCACGCAGCTCTTCCGCCTGCTGTTGCGCCTGTTTTTCACGCTGCTCTTCAGCCCGTTTGGCACTCGCCTTCTGCTGTTGTTCGCGATTATAGTTTTGCACTACCGCACCGGGATCCACCATTACGGCGTCAATGGAAGACCCTCCACCGCCGCCTGCTGATGCATCAATATGCTCGTCGAACGAACTCCAGATCAGCGCTGCAAAAAGAATAACGTGCAGCACTGCGGAGACGATTATCGCTCGCTTAAGCTTGTCGTTCTGTTCGGTTGCCTTTGACACTATCGGTTCCCAAAAACTACGCGGATGATCAAATAGGTTGAGTCATTAAGCCAACAGACTTAACACCCGCACTATGTAGCAAGTTCAGCGCTTTAATAATTTCATCGTAGGGTACGTCTTTCGCGCCACCGATTAAGAAGACCGTTTTCGGATTTGACTCCAGGCGACGCTGCGCTTCGGCAATAACCTGCTCAGGTGGCAGCTGATCCATACGATCTTTCTCTACCACCACGCTGTACTGCCCTACGCCGGAAACTTCAATGATGACCGGAGGATCGTCATTGGTGCTCACCGCCTGTGATTCTGTCGCATCCGGCAGATCGACTTCCACACTCTGGGTAATGATGGGAGCTGTTGCCATGAAGATCAGCAGCAGTACCAGCAGAACGTCCAGCAGTGGCACGATATTGATTTCGGACTTGAGCTCGCGACGACCTCGTCCACGCGATCTGGCCATGGTTTACCCCTTGTTGCTCTCGGTGCTGGTAAACGCCTGACGGTGCAGAATCGCGGTGAACTCTTCCATAAAGTTGTCGTAGTTCAGTTCCAGTTTGTTCACGCGCTGGTTCAGACGGTTGTAAGCCATTACCGCCGGAATTGCCGCAAACAGACCGATAGCGGTCGCAATCAGTGCTTCAGCGATACCCGGTGCAACCATCTGCAACGTCGCCTGCTTCACCGCGCCCAGCGCGATAAAGGCGTGCATGATCCCCCACACGGTACCAAACAGACCGATATACGGGCTGATAGAACCCACGGTGCCGAGGAAAGGAATGTGCGTTTCAAGATTTTCCAGCTCGCGGTTCATGGAGATACGCATCGCACGCGATGCCCCTTCCACGACGGCTTCCGGCGCATGATTGTTTGCCCGATGCAGACGAGCGAACTCTTTGAATCCGCTATAGAAAATTTGTTCGGAGCCGGTCAGGTTTTCACGGCGTCCCTGGCTCTCCTGATACAGGCGAGAAAGTTCAATACCCGACCAGAACTTATCTTCAAATGCTTCCGCTTCACGGCCAGCTGCATTGAGGATACGCGTTCTCTGGATAATGATGGCCCAGGATGCGATTGAAAAACCAATCAAAATCAACATGATAAGTTTAACCAGAAGGCTTGCCTTCAGGAACAAATCAAGGATATTCATGTCAGTCACTGCTTAAACTCCGCGACAATAGACTTAGGAAGCGCACGAGGCTTCATTATGGTTGGATCAACACAAACAATCAGTACTTCAGCTGAGTTCAGTACGGTGTTCTCTGCGTTGACTATCCGCTGCGTGAAAACCAGTGAGGTCCCGCGCATTGATGTAATTTCAGTTTGGACTTCGAGCATATCGTCGAGTCTGGCAGGCGCAAAATACTCAAGCGTCATCTTGCGTACCACGAAGGCAACTCGCTCAGCCAACAGCACCTGTTGACTAAAGTGATGATGGCGCAGCATCTCTGTGCGTGCCCGTTCATAAAAAGCAACGTAGCTGGCGTGGTAAACCACACCACCGGCATCGGTATCTTCGTAATAGACACGAACCGGCCATCGAAACAGCGTTGTATTCACTTTACATCCCAGTAATGCAACAAAAGTTAGAGCTTTTAAACTTCGCTACTATACGCGCGGGGAAGATGGTTTGGAATGGGGGAAAGTAAACGGAGAGTAAATTTTTATGGGCTCGGGTAAGCCCATAACGTTAACGGACATTTCTTATTCAGAAGAAGAAGAAAATCAAACCGGCGAGAAGCACCAGATCGGCAATCAGCGGGCAAAAAATTCCCTGCCAGTGAACGGCTTTCGGACGAAAGCCCACGCCGTGGATCACCCCGGCACACACTGCCCACATGATGAGGAAGCCGTGCCAGATCTCAAGCTCGCTGGTCTTTGCCGCAAAGCGCGACGGGTCCCAGAAGATACAGCCTGCCAGCAGTAATGCCATCACTAAAGAAAGCGCCCGTAACGGGCGCTTATCCATTACCGCGTAAAGCTTCGCGATAATATTCATCAGTGTTTTTCTTCACCCGCTTTGGTCGCTTCGACGTGCTCAAGCGCCAGGGCAGTGATGACACCAAAAGCACAGGCAAGAAGCGTCCCTAAAATCCATGCGAAATACCACATATTCAGCTCCTTACTTAGTACATAGAGTGGGTGTTGCTTTCGATATGTTCTTTGGTGATACGACCGAACATTTTCCAGTAACACCAGATGGTGTATGCCAGAACAATCGGAACGAACACGCAAGCAACGTAAGTCATTAAGTTCAGCGTCATATGGCTGGAGGTTGCATCCCACATGGTCAGGCTAGCATTCAGCATGGTGCTGGATGGCATGACGAATGGGAACATGGCAATACCCGCCGTCAGGATGATGCATGCCAGCGTCAGTGAAGAGAACACGAACGCCAGAGCACCTTTCTCCAGACGAGACGTCAGCACGGTCAGCAGCGGCAGCAGCACGCCCAGAGCCGGGATCGCCCACAGCGCAGGGGTATTGTTGAAGTTCACCAGCCATGCACCAGCCTGACGCGCCACTTCTTTGGTCAGCGGGTTAGACGGTGCCGAGTGGTTAATCGCAGACGTCACCACGTAGCCATCAATACCGTACACCACCCACACGCCTGCCAGAGCGAAGCAAACCAGCGTCACCAGTGCCGCCACCTGAGCAGTAGCACGGGAACGCAGGTGCAGTTCACCCACAGTACGCATCTGCAGGTAAGTTGCGCCCTGAGTGATGATCATCGCCACGCTCACCACACCGGCCAGCAGGCCAAACGGATTCAGCAGCTGGAAGAAGTTGCCGGTGTAGTAAAGACGCATGTATTCATCGAGGTGGAACGGTACGCCCTGCAGCAGGTTACCGAATGCCACACCAATCACCAGCGGTGGAACGAAGCTACCAATGAAGATGCCCCAGTCCCACATGTTGCGCCAGCGGGTATCTTCAATCTTGGAACGGTAGTCGAAACCGACCGGACGGAAGAATAAAGAGGCCAGCACCAGAATCATCGCCACATAGAAGCCGGAGAACGCAGCCGCGTAGACCATCGGCCAGGCAGCGAACAGCGCGCCGCCTGCGGTGATCAGCCACACCTGGTTACCGTCCCAGTGAGGGGCGATGGAGTTAATCATGATTCGACGCTCGGTGTCATTACGACCGAGGAAACGGGTGAGCATCCCCACCCCCATGTCGAAACCATCCGTGACGGCGAAACCGATCAGCAGAACGCCAACCAGCAGCCACCAGATAAAACGCAATACTTCATAATCGATCATTTGATGACTCCTGTCTTAGCGTGCCGGCTGAGTAGTCGCAGTGGACTGCTCGTAGTGATAGCGACCGGTTTTCAGGCTGCTTGGGCCAAGGCGCGCGAACTTGAACATCAGGAACAGTTCAGCCACCAGGAACAGGGTGTACAGACCACAGATCAGCAGCATGGAGAAGATCAGGTCGCCTGCCGTCAGGGAAGAGTTCGCGACCGCCGTTGGCAGCACCTCACCAATCGCCCATGGCTGACGGCCATACTCCGCTACAAACCAGCCGGATTCAATCGCGATCCACGGCAGTGGAATACCGTACAGCGCGGTACGCAGCAGCCATTTTTTCTCGCCGATGCGGTTACGAATCACGGACCAGAAGGACGCCGCAATGATCAGCAGCATGATGATGCCGCAGCCCACCATGATACGGAATGCGAAGTACAGTGGCGCAACGCGTGGAATCGAGTCTTTGGTCGCCATCTGAATCTGTGCTTCCGTCGCATCAGAAACGTTCGGGGTATAACGTTTCAGCAACAAACCGTAGCCCAGGTCTTTCTTCACGTCGTTAAATTGATCGCGAACGGCCTGATCGGTAGAGCCGGCACGCAGCTGTTCCAGCAGCGAGTAAGCCTTCATACCGTTACGGATACGCTCTTCGTGCTGAACCATCAGCTCCTTCAGACCCGTTACCTGCTTATCGACAGAACGGGTTGCGATGATACCCAGCGCGTAAGGGATTTGGATGGCGAAGCGGTTTTCCTGCGCGTCCTGATCGGGAATACCGAACAGCGTAAAGGCAGCAGGCGCCGGTTGGGTTTCCCATTCGGCTTCGATAGCGGCCAGTTTGGTTTTCTGCACGTCACCCATTTCGTAACCGGATTCATCACCCAGAACGATAACGGAGAGGATTGCAGCCATACCGAAGCTTGCAGCGATAGCAAAGGAGCGCTTGGCAAACGCGAAGTCACGACCGCGCAGCATATAGTAGGAGCTGATACCCAACACGAACATCGCGCCGCACACGTAGCCAGATGCCACGGTGTGAACAAATTTAACCTGAGCAACCGGGTTCAGGACCAGCTCGGCAAAGCTGACCATCTCCATACGCATGGTTTCGAAGTTGAAGTCAGACGCGATCGGGTTTTGCATCCAGCCGTTCGCCACCAGGATCCACAGCGCGGACAGGTTCGAACCTAATGCCACCAGCCAGGTTACGGCCATGTGCTGGACTTTACCCAGACGGTCCCAACCGAAGAAGAACAGACCTACAAAGGTGGATTCGAGGAAGAAGGCCATCAGGCCTTCAATGGCCAGCGGCGCACCGAAGATATCCCCTACATAGTGGGAATAGTAAGACCAGTTAGTCCCGAACTGGAACTCCATGGTCAAACCGGTTGCCACGCCCAGCGCGAAGTTGATACCGAACAACTTGCCCCAGAACTTGGTCATATCTTTATAAATCTGTTTGCCGGAGAGGACGTAAACCGTTTCCATAATTGCCAGCAGGAACGCCATACCGAGCGTCAGCGGCACAAACAGGAAGTGGTACATCGCGGTCAAGGCAAACTGTAAGCGCGACAGTTCGACTACGTCTAACATTATGACTCCTTGCTCATCGCATGAAGACTCCGAGAGTGAACCCCGTCAGAAAGAGATTCACACGCATGCCCCAATACAAATTATTCGCATCCTGGTCGTCGTTATTACCCTGGAGAAGGATAAAAACGATGACGACAGGTTACAAATAGGTTAATAAAAAACTCAAATTGATCCCGCAAATATAATACGCTGCAAAACCCTTACAATAAACAGGTTTTTATTGAATCACATTTACGTTTTTCGACGGCGATCAATTTATAGCAAAATTACCACTTTTCGGCCATTTTGATCGGGGACAATTTAGCGCTTTTCGGTATCTTTTTCCAAGCATTAAACTTTGATTTAAATCAAAAACCGGTCTTGATGTTAATCATGTTTAGCTGCGGTGAGAATGGTAAAAACCATGTTAATGATATGTGCATGCAAAGATGCGATTGGTTATCGAAGACCAAAAAAAATATAAACAGAAGTGATTTTAATTAACGCGAGAGAAAAATGCCCTGTCGAAGCGGGACAAACAATAAGCGTAGCTGGGCCAGTTTATTTTTCCATTCTGTTTTTGCAACTCTTAGAAATTACATTTAATTTACTTTTATTATCCCGGAAGTTAACACCGAAGCGTGACTATTTAATGAAAAAAGGCCGCAAACTCTGCGGCCTTTTGATCGTGTCAGCGGTTTTCAGGCAAGAAGAATGCTGAAGGTTCGTGACTGTCCCGGTCTGAACGCCCCGACGATGCCCTCTTCTTCACGATTGCCTATTATCCGTTCATTCATGTCCGTTTCGCAGCGCCGTTTCACGGTCGGACCCACGGATAACGTCGCGTCACATGCGCTGGACTCGGAAGGGTTGAACAGACGAAGAATGAGCTCGTCTCGATCTTCAGCCTTTTTGAGCGTACTGAGCACGCATCCCGTGGGCGAAAGCGCCAGCAGACTGTAACTTTCCGGCGTGCTAAACGACGAGCGATTGAGCTTCATCGCGTCCCAGGGAATTTTGTTATAGCACTGCACCGGCGTTAACCACGATTTAGCCTGCTGCGCGACGCCCGCGTTTTCCGGAGTTCCACTGAAGCTGAAGAGGCTAAAGCGACAGCTTAACGAACCGCGCACCTGGGAGTCAGGAACTGGCATTTTGATTCCTGAAGGCCTACCGGGGCGCAACAGCAAATCTTCTTTGCCGAGTAACCCCACGCCGCGCAGCAGGGTCAGGGCAAAGGCTTTTTTATCCTCGCCTACTACTTCAAACTCGCGTAGTCCTTCGGTGAACAGCGCAAGCCCGTTTCGTTTTTCCTGCAGGACGGCATAGTTGAGTAAATTCCAGACGGGAACCGGCGCTTCTTTCCACCCCTCCTCCTGCCAGTTTTCCATCGCCGCGTCCTGCACCGGACGAGTGAGGGTGCCAAACTGGGTATCCGCTAACACGTCCTCTGTCATAAACGGCGTAGGGATCAGCACGCGGACGCGGTGGTCGTCAGCCTGATTATCCAGACGCACCGCCACATCAATACGTCTGCTGTGGTGGCTAAGCGTGATTTCAACCTCAGCGCCGAGAGACCCGCTTCGCTGACGCGCCGCGCGTTCGGCCAGATTAGCCGGTACCGCGATCTGATGGCGAATCACCGCCCTGCTCTGCCAGCCTTCGTGTATAACCTCGACCTGATGCTCGCCCTGCGCTGAAGTGAGTCTCCACTCTTCCCGCGAAGGCGAGTAGTCGTACTCATCGCCATCATCCGAACTCTCTTCGATTTCCAGCACCCGGTCATAAATCAGCCCGGTTTCTTTGTCGCGCAGGCGCAGCGTACCGTCGTTATTTAAATCAATCTGCCAGAAGGCGTTTTCGAGCAAGGATTCGGTGTTTATCACCGGAGAGATCACCTTCCCGGCCACGTTTGGCTCGATAAACAGCGTACGGTAGCCCATCGACGGCAGTATCTGGCTGAGCTGAATATCAAACTCCATAAACGGCTCATAATTACCGTAATGGACAATCTGCCGGTCAATGAGACCAGGGTCCAGCTCGCGCGCGCTGCGAATGAAATACGGGATCTCGTTGCCTTTATCATCCAACAGACGGAACTGGCTGGCGCGCAGTCGAATCGTGGTGTTCAACACCTCTTCACGCGGCCAGGGCATCAGGTTGAACATCACCAGTTTATCGGCGTCGCTTTGCGGCATGTTGTCGACAATCTTGCGCATATAGAAACGCACCAGGTTATCTGCCATGTCTTCAGCCAGTTCAAAACGAGAGACAATCTCACGATGCACCTTGTCGCTGCAGCAGCAGCCGATGCTGTCGTGAGCGTGGTTTTTAAGGATCTCTTTCCACATCTTCTCCAGCAGGCCGTGGTGATAATCGAAGCCCAGCGTCCATGCAAGCGTCGCCAGCGGTTCGAGGATGTTGACAATTTTGTTCTCAATACGCGCATGGGCAATTTTGATATCCATGCGCGTGGAGCCGATTGTCCGGTGCACGCGCATGTATTTCCCGTCGATAAACTCCCCTTTCAGGGTCGCCAGTTCATCGCGGCGTGCCTCAATGTGGTCATACACCTCTTCAAAGCGGCTCATTACAAATTGACGCTGCGGATAGATTTCACGCAGCTTATCCATCACGGAGAAAATGTTCTGCTGCAGCGGCATCTGATCGTGACCGTTGGGCAGCAAAATCTCTTTGGTGACGGAGGCCTTTTCCAGAACGTCGAAATAGCTGTCGAGCCGTTTTCGCAGCCCGGCTTCGTCCTCCGGTAAGTACTTACCAATCGCGTAGCCCAGCGGCAGCACCTGTGCCGTGACTTCACTGCCGTCCTGGCTCTGCCAGAGAAATTCGGTTTTATCGGTCCCGTGTCGTTCCGAGCAGCCGCGCCAGAACATCGTCCGGGTAATGCCAAATCCGTTATAGATATGCGGAAGCTGGCCGGACATACCAAACGAATCCGGCAGATAGCCGATCTTCATCGGCTCGCCGAACGCCATACAGTCCCGGATGCCGTACATCAGGTTGCGGACAATCGACTCGCCGCTGACAATCGTGGTATCGGTCTGGGTATACCAGGGGCCGATAATCAGTTTTCCGCGCTCCACAAGCGCCTTTACCCGCGCGCGGTTTTCGGGCACGACGGCAAAATAATCTTCCAGCACCGCCGTCTGGCCATCAAGGACGTAATATTTATACTCGTCGTCCTGCTCCAGGCGGGTCAGGATCTCTTCCATATTATTGACCAGAAGAATGCGCGACTCTTCAGTGGTGAAGTACCACTCACGGTCCCAGTGCATATGCGGCGTGATATGAACGCGAGATACAGCTTTCATCTTCGTTTCCTGTTTTGTGAGTTTTTACGGTATGGCGTCTTCTGTGAGGTACTTGCCCTTTTTTACCGCCTGACGTCGCCAGAGCAGCAGAACAAACGTGGAGACAGCGGTCCCCGCCAGCGCCGCGCCAAACCAGCCCGCCGCCGCAACCACACCGCCCAACCCGGCATCGTGAAGTAAAAAGAGAGAGAAAATCCCGGCCCCAGGGGTAGACAACCCGATCCCCATCGCACCGACAGCCGCGCCTGTTACCATGGAGCCGAGCACAAATGAGCCAATGACGCGAAGCGGATCTTCAATCGCCATCGGGATCGCCCCTTCGGTAATGCCCGCCAGGCCGAGCAGCCACGTTGATTTACCGGTTTCAATTTCAAACGGTTTAAACAGCTTCGGCGCCAGCATCGTCGACGCCGTGACGGTGAAGGCTGAGACCATTTTGACGGAGGCAAAGATTGCGTAAGGACCATAAACGCCGTTCGCCATCGCCCCCAGGCAAAACGCGTAAGAGGCTTTGTTGACCGGGCCACCCAAATCGAATGAGCACATAAACCCGAGGATTGCCCCCAGAAGCAGCGCATTCGCGCCGGAGAGACCATTAAGCCAGACGGTGAGCGTGTTATTGAGCCAGGCCACCGGTTCGCCAATCACAAACAGCATCAGGCTGCCCGCGCCCAGCACGCCAATCACCGGATAGAGATAAAAGGTCAGAAAGCCGTTGTAGCGGCTACTGAGCCGGATGTGGTTTTTCACCCAGCGCATCAGATAGCCCGCGATCAGCCCACCGACGATAGCGCCCAGAAAACCGGAGCCGATCATATTGGCAGCAAGACCGGCCGCAAAGCCCGGCGTCAGCGCAGGTTTATCCGCCAGCGAATACGCGGTATAGGCCGCCAGAACAGGTACCATCAGAATGCCGAGCATGCCGCCGCCAAGTTTGCGGTACATCCACAGCCACGAGTTTTCCTGGTCAAACAGGTGCTGCAGGCCCAGGATTTGCGCCAGCAGTACCGACACGGCCAGCACCGTACCACCAGCGACGATCAGCGGCACCGCAAAAGAGATACCGCTGAGAAGTGCCTGCTTGAGTTCAGTTTTAACGCTCTTTTTCGTTTCGGTATCGACATGCGCAGGACGCGCATCGGATGCAGGCTGCAGCGCCAGCGCGCGTTCAATCAGCGCTTCAGCATGGCGCAGAGGCTCCGCGACGGGCACGGAGATGGCGGGGATCCCCTGAAAACGCTCGCTCTCTTTGATCGCCACTTCTGCGGCAAAAATGCACGCTTTGGCCTCACGAAGCTGCTGCGCGGTGATGCGCCCCTCAATGCCGTTCGCCCCCTGCTTTTCGACCACCACGTTGACGCCAAGCTTGCGTCCCGCTTTTTCCAGGTACTCTGCGGCCATATAGGTATGCGCGATCCCGGCCGGACAGGCGGTCACGCAGACGATTGTCGGGGCATTCAGCGCGACGCCTGCCTCTTCCGTGTCAGGGGCAGCTTCAAGCGCAGCAAGCACGTCTTCCGCCGTGGTAGCAGCCATCACGCGCGCCCTGAGATCGTCATCCGCCAGGCGAGACGTCAGCTCCGTCAGCACCTGAATATGGGTCGAACCCGCTTCTGCTGGCGGAATGGCGAGCAGAAAAACCAGCTCAACCTCTTCCGGCCCGTCCACGCCTTCCCATGCAAGCGGTTCTCGCAAAGTTGCCACGGCAAAAGCCGCCTCCTTCACGACGGCTGATTTACCGTGAGGAACGGCCAGTCCTTCACCCAGCGCGGTCGGCCCAAGCGATTCCCGATGAAACACCTCCTCCAGAAACGCATCGGCATCAGCGATTTTGCCCAGCGCCACCAGCCGCGCCGTAAGCTGACGGATTGCCTCATCCCGGCGGGTAAATTGCGCCTTAACGCAAACAGCACGCGGATCGGTCAGAGTCGTCAGGTTCATAAAGATCCTCACCTATACAGAGTTATTGTCTGGGGAGGATTCTGGCAGACCTGATAATACATTTATGTGATCACTTTCACTAAAAACCAAATTTGTATTTTAATTGTATTATTTACAAATCATCAGTTGAATGCATAATTCCCTGAAAAGGTATTAAGCAGGCGCGATAAAATGGGCAACAAACCGATGTACCGGCAGATAGCCGATGCGTTCCGCGAGAAAATCAACGCCGGGGAATTAAAACCCGGAGACGCGCTGCCGACGGAGTCCAGTCTTCAGGAGACGTTTCGCGTCAGCCGCGTCACCGTGCGGCAGGCCCTGAAACTGCTCGCCGATGAGCAGATCATCGAAAGTATTCAGGGCAGCGGCTCTTATGTAAAAAAAGAGGAGCGCGTCAATTACGATATTTATCAGCTCACCGGCTTTTACGAAAAGCTGGCGGATCGTCATGTCGATACGCACAGTGATGTCAAAATCTTTGAAGTGGTGAAAGCCGATGCGCGGCTGGCGGCAACATTAGCGGTTGGCGTCGAAGATAAGGTCTGGCACGTTAAGCGCGTGCGTTTCATCAAGCAGAAGCCGGTGAACCTGGAGGAGACATGGATGCCGCTGGCCATGTTTCCCGACCTCACCTGGGAAGTGATGGAGAATTCGAAATATCACTACGTTGAGCAGATCAAAAAGCTGGTTATCGATCGCAGCGAGCAGGAGCTGATGCCGATCATGCCGTCAGAGGAGGCGATCGCCGCGCTGTCGCTCGATCCGGCAAAGCCGATCCTGGAAAAAGTCTCCCGTGGGTTCCTGAAAGACGGACGGGTGTTTGAATACAGCCGCAACGTGTTCAACACCGACGACTACAAGTTCACTCTCGTCGCCAGACGCAGGCAATAAAAAAGGCCGCTTTACAGCGGCCAACCATGTCGAAACGGACATTTTTATACTTCATCGCTCCCCGTTCGGGGAGCAGAGAGGACTTACTTAATGATGGATTTCAGTGCTTCGCCGATATCCGCCAGGCTGCGAACGGTCTTCACGCCTGCGGCTTCCAGCGCGGCAAACTTCTCATCAGCCGTACCTTTACCACCGGCGATGATCGCGCCCGCGTGGCCCATACGCTTGCCTTTCGGCGCGGTCACGCCCGCGATGTAGCCCACGACTGGCTTGGTCACGTGTTCTTTGATATAAGCAGCCGCTTCTTCTTCCGCGCTACCGCCGATCTCGCCGATCATCACGATCGCTTCGGTCTGCGGATCTTCCTGGAACAGCTTCAGGATGTCGATGAAGTTAGATCCCGGGATTGGGTCACCGCCGATGCCCACGCAGGTGGACTGGCCGAAGCCGTAGTCGGTGGTCTGCTTAACCGCTTCATAGGTCAGGGTACCGGAACGGGAAACGATGCCCACTTTGCCCGGCTTGTGAATGTGGCCAGGCATGATGCCGATTTTGCATTCGCCCGGAGTGATCACGCCTGGGCAGTTCGGGCCGATCATGCGCACGCCTGCTTCGTCCAGCTTCACCTTCACGGTCAGCATATCCAGGGTCGGGATGCCTTCGGTGATGGTGATGATCAGCTTGATGCCTGCGTCGATCGCTTCCAGAATGGAGTCTTTGCAGAACGGTGCCGGAACGTAGATCACGGTCGCGGTTGCGCCCGTCGCTTCTACCGCTTCACGCACGGTGTTGAACACCGGCAGGCCCAGGTGTGTGGTGCCGCCTTTACCTGGCGTTACGCCGCCAACCATCTGCGTGCCGTAGGCAATCGCCTGTTCGGAGTGGAAAGTCCCCTGGCTACCGGTGAAGCCCTGGCAGATAACCTTGGTATCTTTATTAATTAAAACTGACATTATTTCCCCTCCACTGCGGCAACAACCTGCTGAGCTGCATCCGTCAGACTTTTCGCTGCAATAATATTCAGGCCGCTGTCAGCCAGTTTTTTCGCGCCGAGTTCAGCGTTGTTACCTTCCAGACGCACAACCACCGGAACGTTAACACCCACTTCTTCTACCGCACCGATGATGCCGTCAGCAATCAGGTCGCAACGGACGATGCCGCCGAAGATGTTAACCAGTACCGCTTTAACGTTGTCGTCAGAGAGGATGATTTTGAACGCTTCGGTTACGCGCTCTTTGGTTGCGCCACCGCCCACGTCGAGGAAGTTTGCCGGCTCACCGCCGTGCAGCTTAACGATGTCCATGGTGCCCATCGCCAGGCCCGCACCGTTAACCATGCAGCCGATGTTGCCATCCAGCGCCACGTAGTTCAGCTCCCACTGAGCAGCCTGTGCTTCACGCGGATCTTCCTGAGACTGGTCGCGCATTTCACGCAGATCCGGCTGGCGGAACAGCGCGTTGCCGTCAGCGCCCAGCTTGCCGTCGAGGCAGATCAGGTCGCCCTGGGTGGTGATCACCAGCGGGTTGATCTCGATCAGCGCCAGATCGCGCTCAAGGAAGATAGTCGCCAGGCCCATGAAGATCTTGGTGAACTGCTGAACCAGCTTGCCTTCCAGACCCAGCTTGAACGCCAGCTCGCGACCCTGATAAGGCATTGGGCCCGCCAGCGGATCGATAGCCACTTTGTGGATCAGGTGTGGGGTCTCTTCCGCCACTTTTTCAATTTCCACGCCGCCTTCGGTAGACGCCATGAACACCACGCGACGGGAGCTACGGTCAACCACCGCGCCCAGGTACAGCTCTTTCGCGATGTCGGTCGCCGCTTCGACCAGGATCTGGTTAACCGGCTGGCCGTTCGCATCTGTCTGGTAGGTCACCAGACGCTTGCCGAGCCAATGTTCAGCAAACGCACGAATCTCTTCTTTGCTCTTAACAACCTTCACACCGCCCGCTTTACCACGGCCACCAGCGTGAACCTGACATTTAACTACCCACGGGCCGGAACCGATTTTAGATGCGGCTTCTTCTGCTTCACGCGGGGTAGTACAGGCATAACCCACCGGAGCCGGTAAGCCATACCGGGCAAACAGCTGTTTGGCCTGATATTCATGTAAGTTCATGTGTTCTATCCATCCTTCAGGGTAATCGTTATCTTCAAACCTGTAGACCGGCGCAGCGTGTGCCGGTCCACGGGGCAGGTGATGCTAAATCGTTACTAGACGTCCAGTAGCAGACGCGTTGGATCTTCCAGCAGCTCTTTAATAGCTACCAGGAAGCCCACGGACTCGCGGCCGTCGATCAGGCGGTGGTCGTAAGAGAGCGCCAGGTACATCATCGGCAGGATCTCAACTTTACCGTCTACCGCCATCGGGCGATCTTTAATGGCATGCATACCCAGGATCGCGCTCTGCGGCGGGTTAATGATCGGGGTAGACATCAGCGAGCCGAATACGCCGCCGTTGGTAATGGTGAAGTTACCGCCGGTCAGGTCGTCTACGGTCAGCTTGCCGTCGCGGCCTTTCACGGCCAGCTCTTTAATGTTCTTCTCGATGTCAGCCATACCCAGGGTATCCACATCACGCAGAACCGGGGTCACCAGGCCGCGTGGGGTAGAAACCGCCATGCTGACGTCGAAGTAGTTGTGGTAAACCACGTCATCGCCATCGATAGACGCGTTCACTTCCGGGTAGCGTTTCAGCGCTTCAACCACCGCCTTCACGTAGAAGGACATAAAGCCCAGACGGATACCGTGACGTTTTTCAAACGCGTCACCGTACTGCTTACGCAGATCCATGATTGGCTTCATGTTCACTTCGTTGAAAGTGGTCAGCATCGCGGTGGAGTTTTTCGCTTCCAGCAGACGCTCGGCCACGCGCTTACGCAGGCGCGTCATCGGTACGCGTTTTTCGCTGCGGGCACCCAGAGCAGGCTGAGCTGCCGGCGCGGCCACAGGGGCTTTCGCTTCCGCCTGAGCAGGCGCTTTCGCCAGGTGCTTGTCGATGTCTTCGCGGGTCAGACGACCGCCCACACCGGTGCCTTTGATGGCTGCCGGGTCAAGGCTGTGTTCAGCCAGCAGGCGACGGATCGCCGGGCTGAGGGCGTCGTTAGACTGTTCTTCCAGAGAAGCCTGCTGGCGCTGAGCCGGCGTAGAGGCTTTCTCTTCAGACTTCGCGCTGGACTCTTTGCCCGCGCTGTTGCCTTCACGCAGGCGCCCCAGGATCTGACGAGAGGTGACGGTGGTGCCTTCATCTTCCAGCACCGCGTCCAGAACGCCATCCGCCGAAGCCGGTACTTCCAGTACCACTTTGTCAGTTTCGATTTCTACCAGCACTTCATCGCGCTTAACGGCATCGCCTGGTTTTTTGTGCCAGGTAGCGACGGTCGCATCTGCTACGGATTCAGGCAGGTCGGGAACAAGAATATCTACGCTACTCATTATGTATCCTTTAATTAATCGACGTTCAGCGCGTCATTGACCAGATCTTGTTGCTGCTTCTGGTGAACGGACATATACCCTACCGCCGGAGAGGCGGAGGCCGGGCGACCTGCATAGCGCAGGGCTGACCCAAATGGAATCACTTCACGGAAATGATGCTGGCTGCAGTACCATGCGCCCTGGTTGAGCGGCTCTTCCTGGCACCAGACAAAATCATGTACGTGAGCGTACTGTTTCAGCACTTCCTGCATCGCCTGATGCGGGAACGGATAAAGCTGTTCGATACGCACGATGGCGACATCTTTCTGATCGTTCTTGCGGCGCTGTTCCAGCAGGTCGTAATAAACCTTACCAGAACACATCACCACACGCTTAACGGCCTGCGGATCCAGCTCGTCAATTTCACCGATGGCCGGCAGGAAAGTGCCGTTCGCCAACTCTTCCAGGCTGGACACCGCTAGCGGATGACGCAGCAGGGATTTCGGCGACATCACCACCAGCGGACGGCGCATACCGCGCAGCGCCTGACGACGCAGCATGTGGTACACCTGAGCCGGGGTGGACGGCACGCAGACCTGCATGTTCTGCTCGGCGCAGAGCTGCAGATAACGTTCCAGACGCGCGGAGGAGTGCTCCGGACCCTGGCCTTCATAACCGTGCGGCAGGAGCATCACCAGGCCACACATGCGGCCCCACTTCTGCTCGCCGGAGGAGATGAACTGGTCGATAACGACCTGCGCACCGTTGGCGAAGTCACCGAACTGCGCTTCCCAGATGGTCAGGGTGCGCGGTTCCGCCGTGGCGTAGCCGTATTCGAATGCCAGGACCGCTTCTTCAGACAGCACGGAGTCCCAGACCTTGAACTGGCCCTGACCGTTATGCACGTGCTGCAGCGGAGTGTAGGTTGAACCGTTAGACTGGTTGTGAACGACCGCGTGACGGTGGAAGAAGGTCCCACGGCCCGCATCTTCACCGGACAGACGAACAGGGATCCCTTCGTCAACCAGCGTTGCGTAAGCCAGCGTTTCCGCCCCGCCCCAGTCGAACAGCTTCTCGCCTGCCGCCATGGACTGACGGTCGGCGTAGATTTTCGCCACGCGAGACTGCATCTCGATAGCGTCCGGCACGGTGCTGATGCGTTTAGCCAGCTCCTGCAGGCGCTTCATCTCAACCTTGTTCGGGTAGCTCTCATCCCACTCGTGGTTGAGGTACGGCGACCAGGTAAAGGAGTGCATATTCATCGGGCGCAGCTCTTTCACCACGCATTCACCCGCGTCAAGCGCGTCGCGGTAGAGGTTGACCATTTCGGTCGCATCTTCCAGCGTCGCCACCTTGTCGCTTTCCAGCTTGTCAGCATAGATTTTGCGCGGCGTCGGGTGTTTTTTGATTTTCTGGTACATCAGCGGCTGGGTTGCACTTGGCTCATCCGCTTCGTTGTGGCCGTGACGGCGGTAGCAGAAGAGGTCAATGAACACATCGCGCTTAAAGGTATTACGGAAGTCCAGCGCCAGACGAGTAACGAAAGCAACGGCTTCCGGGTCATCCGCATTAACGTGGAAGATTGGCGCCTGTACCATCTTACCGATGTCGGTGCAGTACGGGGTAGAACGGGCATCCAGCGGGTTAGAGGTGGTGAAGCCCACCTGGTTGTTGATCACGATGCGAACGGTACCGCCCACTTCATAACCACGCGCTTTCGACATGTTCAGGGTTTCCTGAACCACGCCCTGCCCTGTGACCGCCGCATCACCGTGGATGGTGATTGGCAGCACTTTATTGCTGCTCGGCTCGTCCAGACGATCCAGACGCGCGCGCACGGAACCGATAACCACCGGGCTGACGATTTCCAGGTGTGACGGGTTAAACGCCAGCGCCAGGTGAACCAGACCGCCTTCGGTTTCGATATCTGACGAGAAGCCCATGTGGTACTTCACGTCACCGGTGCCGAGGTGTTCTTTGTGTTTGCCCGCGAATTCGTCGAACAGGTCCTGCGGTTTTTTACCCAGCACGTTGACCAGCACGTTCAGACGACCACGGTGCGCCATGCCGAGCACCACTTCACGGGTGCCGCTCTTGCCTGCGTGGCGAATCAGCTCTTTCAGCATCGGCACCAGCGCGTCGCCGCCTTCCAGCGAGAAGCGTTTTGCGCCCGGGAACTTCGCGCCCAGATAGCGCTCAAGCCCTTCCGCTGCGGTCAGTTCGCTGAGGAAGCGTTTCTTCTCGTCGGCCGAGAAGGTCGCGTGGCCCGCTACGGATTCGATGCGCTGCTGGATCCAGCGTTTCTCTTCAGTAGAGGTAATGTGCATATATTCCGCGCCGATGGAGCCGCAGTAGGTTTGCTTGAGCGCGTCAATCAGATCGCCCAGCTTCATCGTGTCTTTGCCGATGGCAAAGGAACCTACGTTAAAGCTTTCCTGGAAATCGGCCTCGGTCAGATCGTGATACGCCGGATCGAGATCGGCCACACGTTCCTGCTGCCACAGTCCCAGCGGATCGAGATTCGCATGCTGGTGACCGCGGAAGCGATAAGCGTTGATAAGCTGCAGGACTTTAACCTGCTTCGCATTGGTGTCAGGGTCGGAAATCGCAGAAGAGTAACGTGAGGCATCCTTCGCCAGACGACGGAAATAATCACGTGTTTTGGAATGGAATTGATCCGGTTTGACCCCTGTACCAGGCAACTGCTGGAACATGGAACGCCAGTTTGCGTCCACTGAGTCAGGATCGGTTAAGAAGTCTTCATAGAGCTGTTCTATCCAGCTCTGGTTGGCACCAGAGAGGTAAGAAGAGTCCAGCCAGGCTTTCATTGCGCCGTTCTGCATCGTGATCCCTTAAGCATTTTTATGCTTACTTTCGCCGTAGAAACTACCACGCACACCGCGTGTACGTGCCGGGGTTCACCTGCGAGCTCTTTTCATTTGGCCCGCGAAGGAACCTTTAGAAACTGTCTAGACTTCAGGGCAGTTTTTAAAGGTTTCTGCAATTTATTCCCTCTCCCTTTGGGAGAGGGTTAGGGTGAGGGGAACAGCGCTCCCCTCTCACTACTTACGCACTGCGCTGCAGCAGCATCGACTTAATATGGCCGATGGCGCGCGTCGGGTTCAGCCCCTTCGGACACACACTGACGCAGTTCATGATGCTATGGCAGCGGAATACGCTGAAAGCGTCACTTAATCCTTCCAGACGGCTGTCGGTTTCGGTGTCGCGGCTGTCGATCAGGAAGCGATAGGCAGCCAGCAGACCCGCAGGGCCGATAAACTTGTCCGGGTTCCACCAGAACGACGGGCAGGACGTTGAACAGCATGCGCAGAGAATACACTCGTACAGACCATCGAGTTTTTCACGCTGCTCAGGAGACTGTAAGTGCTCGCGAGCGGGTGGATTTTGCCCATTATTCAATAAGTAAGGCTTAATCTTCTCATATTGTGCATAGAATTGCCCCATGTCTACCACCAAATCACGCACGACCGGCAGGCCTGGCAGAGGACGGATAACAATTTTCTGACCAGGACGCTGCAGCGCTGAAATTGGCGTGATACAGGCCAGGCCGTTTTTGCCGTTCATGTTCACACCGTCAGAGCCACATACCCCTTCACGGCAGGAGCGGCGGAACGACAGCGTAGGATCTTTTTCTTTCAGCTGGATTAAGGCATCCAGCAGCATCATGTCACGACCTTCTTCCGCTTCGAGGGTATAGTCCTGCATGCGCGGAGCGTCATCAACATCCGGGTTATAACGATAAACTGAGAATTCGAGTTTCATTATCCTGTCTCCGCATTAGTAAGTACGAATCTTCGGCGGGAACGCCGGACGCAGTTTCGGTTCCATGTTGACGTTACGACGCGTCATGGTTTCCGACTCTGGCAGATACAGGGAATGGCACAGCCAGTTTTCATCGTCACGATCCGGGAAGTCGAAGCGGCTATGGGCGCCACGGCTTTCGGTACGGAAGTTTGCCGACATGGCGGTTGCGAATGCGGTTTCCATCAGGTTATCCAGCTCCAGGCACTCAACGCGCTGGGTGTTGAACTCGCTGGAGGTGTCGTCCAGACGGGCATTTTTCAGACGCTCGCGGATCGCCTTCAGCTGCTCAAGGCCTTTGGCCATCGCATCGCCTTCGCGGAATACCGAGAAGTTGTGCTGCATGCACTCCTGCAGCGCTTTACGGATTTCCACCGGATCTTCGCCGTTACGGTTACCGTTCCAGCGGTTGAGGCGTTCAAGAGAGGCGTCGATTTCGTCGTCGGTTGCATCACGCAGCGCGCCCTGCTCGGCAATGGACTCCTGCAGATGCAGACCCACCGCACGACCAAATACAACCAGGTCCAGCAGCGAGTTACCGCCCAGACGGTTGGCACCGTGTACGGATACGCAGGCGATTTCGCCCACCGCGAACAGGCCAGGAATGACCACGTCTTCGCCCTGCTCGTTCACGGTCAGCGCCTGACCGGTCACTTTGGTCGGAATACCGCCCATCATGTAGTGGCAGGTTGGGATAACCGGGATCGGCTCTTTCACCGGATCGACGTGCGCGAAAGTACGGGACAGTTCCAGGATGCCCGGCAGACGGGATTCCAGCACTTCTTTACCCAGATGGTCGAGCTTCAGCTTCGCGTGTGGACCCCATGGGCCATCGCAGCCGCGGCCTTCACGGATTTCGATCATGATGGAACGCGCCACCACGTCACGACCCGCCAGGTCTTTCGCATTCGGGGCATAACGCTCCATGAAGCGCTCGCCGTGTTTGTTCAGCAGGTAGCCACCTTCACCGCGGCAGCCTTCGGTGACCAGCACGCCCGCACCGGCGATACCGGTTGGGTGGAACTGCCACATCTCCATGTCCTGCACCGGTACGCCGGCGCGAATAGCCATACCGACGCCGTCACCGGTGTTGATGTGGGCGTTAGTGGTGGACTGATAAATACGGCCTGCACCGCCGGTCGCCAGCACGGTCGCGCGGGCTTTGAAGTAAACCACTTCACCGGTTTCGATGCACAGCGCGGTACAGCCAACAATTGCGCCATCGGCGTTTTTCACCAGATCCAGCGCATACCACTCGGAGAAGATGGTGGTGTGGTTTTTCAGGTTCTGCTGATACAGGGTGTGCAGCAGTGCGTGACCGGTACGGTCAGCCGCCGCCGCGGTGCGCGCCGCCTGCTCGCCGCCGAAGTTTTTCGACTGGCCGCCAAACGGACGCTGATAGATGGTGCCATTTTCCAGACGGGAGAACGGCAGACCCATATGGTCCAGCTCCAGAATCGCTTCCGGGCCGGTTTTACACATATATTCGATGGCATCCTGGTCGCCGATATAGTCGGAACCTTTTACCGTGTCATACATGTGCCATTCCCAGTTATCTTCATGGGAGTTACCCAGCGCAACGGTAATACCGCCCTGCGCGGACACAGTGTGGGAACGGGTCGGGAACACTTTAGAGAGCAGCGCACAGGTCTGGCCGCTCTGGGAAATTTGCAGTGCGGCGCGCATACCTGCGCCACCCGCACCAATCACAACAGCATCAAATTCTCTGACTGGCAGTTTCATTACACACCCCACACCACAACAAATCCATAAATGACGTAAACCAGCAGCGCAACAACAATAATCAGTTGCAGCGGAAGGCGAATCGCCAGCGGTTTAACGTAATCGGTCAACACCTGCCACATGCCGATCCAGGCATGGATAAGGATGGAGAACAGGGCCAGCAGGGTGAACACTTTGGTGAAGGCCGATCCGAAGAAACCACTCCAGATTTCCCACGTCAGCGTGCCGCTGGTCGCGAAGAAACCGATCATATAGATGATGTAAAGCGTGAGGACGATGGCGGTAGCGCGGACCAGAATGAAGTCATGTACGCCGTTGCGTCCTAATGCGGAGGCGTTGCTTACCATACGAGAACTCCTGCGAGAAGTGAAAGCACGACAGTGATCACAAATGAAATGTTCGCGGTACGTTTCCCGGCCTCGAACGTCTCTTCCAGATAGCCAAAGTCCATCAGCATGTGGCGTACGCCGCCAACAACGTGATAGGCCAGCGCGGTGAGAATGCCCCACATGATAAATTTCACGAAGAAGCTATTCATGATGGCCGAGGCCTGGAGGAATCCTTCAGGGGAAGAGAGGCTGGTGCCCAGTAACCACAGCAAAATACCGACCGCCACAAACGTAATCACACCAGAAACACGGTGCAGAATGGACGCTATTGCTGTTACGGGGAACCGGATCGTTTTGAGATCCAGATTGACAGGTCTTTGTTTTTTCACATTTCTTATCATGAATAACGCCCACATGCTGTTCTTATTGTTTCCTTCCTCCGGACTGCGATGCGGGTCAAGCAGCGTTCCTTTTCTATAACTGCGCGTCATGCAAAACAT
This sequence comes from Enterobacter sp. 22499, assembly GCF_052044815.1. Classification (NCBI taxonomy): domain Bacteria; kingdom Pseudomonadati; phylum Pseudomonadota; class Gammaproteobacteria; order Enterobacterales; family Enterobacteriaceae; genus Enterobacter; species Enterobacter sp. 22499. The sequence continues at coordinate 1,170,124 of NZ_JBQENR010000001.1, forward strand.
TGCTTCCAAATGCTAAAACGACACGTTACAACGCTGGGTGGCTCGGGATTGCAGGGTGTTCCGGAGACCTGGCGGCAGTATAGGCCGTTCACAAAATCATTACAATTAACCTACATACAGTTTGTTGGGTTTTCTCTGGAACAGTGATCAGGGTCACGATAACAACATCTTTTTAATTTTTAATCATCTGATTTGACAAATGTTAAACAATATTGTTACAAACGTCATCAGAAAAGGCATATAATGCGCAAAAGTTATGAGGTCTCTCTTTCACCTGACAAATAGTTATGTAACAGTGTGATGGTATTGACCGAAGTTATCAGGACAGTTATTAGTGATATACAGGTTTGAATAATTCGGACTGCAAAAACGCTGATTTGCTGTTGTTTCACTGATATTTCATTTGTTTACCTGCAAGGCGCCATAGCTCTGTACCCTGGTTACTCCTCGTGAGCTGAGCGGTAAGCCAAATAACAATCTGGTAACGGTGATTAACAGCTGAAGGCAAATCCGGTAAAAGCAGTCTTAAGCATAAGGCGCTAAGGAGACCGTAAATGGCTGATACAAAGGCAAAACTCACCCTAAATGGTGATGATGCTATTGAACTGGATGTGCTAAAAGGCACGCTCGGTCAGGATGTTATTGATATCCGTACGCTGGGTTCCAAAGGAGTATTTACCTTTGACCCTGGATTTACCTCTACCGCATCTTGCGAATCCAAAATCACCTACATTGACGGTGACGAAGGTATCCTGCTCCATCGCGGCTTCCCCATCGATCAGTTAGCCACCGAATCCAACTACCTGGAAGTGTGCTACATCCTGCTGAACGGCGAAAAGCCGACGCAGGCGCAGTACGATGAATTCAAAACCACCGTAACCCGTCACACCATGATCCATGAGCAGATTACCCGTCTGTTCCATGCGTTCCGTCGTGACTCTCACCCAATGGCGGTGATGTGCGGGATTACCGGTGCGCTGGCGGCGTTCTACCACGACTCACTTGACGTAAATAACCCGCGTCACCGTGATATCGCGGCGTTCCGCCTGCTGTCCAAAATGCCGACCATGGCGGCGATGTGCTACAAATACTCCATCGGCCAGCCGTTTGTGTACCCACGTAACGACCTCTCCTACGCCGGCAACTTCCTGCGCATGATGTTCTCCACGCCGTGCGAAGAGTATGAAGTGAATCCGGTGCTGGAACGCGCGATGGACCGTATTCTGATCCTGCACGCTGACCACGAGCAGAACGCCTCTACCTCTACCGTCCGTACCGCAGGCTCTTCAGGCGCGAACCCGTTCGCCTGTATCGCTGCGGGCATCGCCTCCCTGTGGGGACCGGCGCACGGCGGCGCGAACGAAGCGGCGCTGAAGATGCTGGAAGAGATCAGCACCGTTGAGCACATTCCAGAGTTCGTGCGTCGCGCGAAAGACAAGAATGACTCCTTCCGCCTGATGGGCTTCGGTCACCGTGTTTACAAAAACTACGACCCGCGCGCAACCGTTATGCGTGAGACCTGCCATGAAGTGCTGAAAGAGCTGGGCACCAAAGACGATCTGCTGGAAGTGGCGATGGAGCTGGAACACATCGCGCTGAACGACCCGTACTTCATCGAGAAGAAACTCTACCCGAACGTCGATTTCTACTCTGGCATTATTCTGAAAGCGATGGGCATTCCGTCTTCCATGTTCACCGTGATCTTCGCCATGGCGCGTACCGTGGGCTGGATTGCGCACTGGAACGAAATGCACAGCGAAGGCATGAAAATCGCCCGTCCTCGTCAGCTGTACACCGGCTACGAGCAGCGTGATTTTAAGTCTGACCTGAAGCGCTAAAAAACGTTGGGTGCGGCCTGATGCCCTCACCCCGGCCCTCTCCCACAGGGAGAGGGTGAAAACATTAAAAACGGCAACTTTCGTTGCCGTTTTGCTTTTACCTCCGCCACCCGGCTTTTTTACATCTGGCACCGAGGGCACCAGTAAAACGGTCTGGAAGAGATCGTAGCCTTCTCAATCACCCCACCACAACGCTCGCACTTTTTCCCCGCCCGATGGAACACCTTAAACCGGAACAGCGCCCCGTGATGTTTGTTCTCATCCACCAGGCCGCGCGTGTTGTACGACAGCCGCGGAATATCCAGCAGCGCGTGAGACAGCGCGTCCAGCTGTTCCTCGCTAAGCTGAGAGGCCTTGCGCTGAGGCGCCAGCCCCACTTGCCAAAGGATTTCCACCCGCAGATAGTTGCCTAATCCCGCCAGAAAAGCCTGATCGAGCAACAATCCGGAAAACTGGCGGTTGCGGAATTTGGGCGATAACAGTCGGGCCTTCACGTCTCTCGCCGTCAGGCGCATGTCCAGCACGTCAGGCCCGACGCGCTGTAAGAACGGATGCGTCAGCAGCTGCTCCGGCGTTAACATTTCGATATCAGAGGCGCTGTAGAGCAGGATCGCCTTATCCGCCGTTTGTAACCGGACGCGCAGCACGCGTGTCGTTTGCGGCTGCTCGTCCGCATCGACTACGCGCCACACACCGTAGAGCTGGTTATGGCTATATAACGTCAGGTTATGGGAAAAATGCGTGAGCAACGCTTTGCCGCGCGTTTCAATATGGGTCACCGTCTGTCCCACCAGCTCTGTTTCAAACGGCTTAAGTTGAGGAAAGGCAAACCAGACATCGGTCAGGGGTTTGCCCTTTATCGCCGCCTCCAGGCTATCCGCCGCGCGGCGGATCTCCGGACCTTCAGGCATGTCATTGTCCTTTTATAATCAATCTGCGCTGACGAGAATGCCCTCTTCAGAGAACGCCGCCCGCAGGCGTCGCGCAAACTGGAGCGCATGCTCCCCGTCGCCGTGTAAACACACCGTATCGGCCTGAACATTTGCGGATGTTCCATCCACGGCGGTCACCCGCCCGAAGCGCACCATCGCCAGCGTCTGCGCCAGCGCTTTATTTTCGTCAGTAATCAGCGCACCGGCCTGCGTGCGCGGCACCAGGCTGCCGTCCGGCATGTATCCCCGATCGGCAAAGACTTCCTGCCGCGTCGTCAGCCCCAGCCGTTCTCCGGCACGAATAAGCTCGCTACCCGCCAGGCCAACCAGAATCAGCTGCGGATTGCAGTCCCGCACCGCGCGGGCAATCGCCTCCGCCAGCGCCGAATCTTTCGCTGCCTGGTTATAGAGCATGCCGTGCGGTTTGACGTGACGCAGCACGCCATGCTCAGCGCGCGCTATCGCCTCCAGCGCGCCGATCTGGTAGAGCACCTGAGCGTAGACCGTCTCAGGGGGCAGATCCATCGCCGTACGGCCAAAGTTGTCCCGGTCCGGGAAGCTCGGGTGAGCGCCAATCGCCACGCCGTTTTTAATGGCATTACGCACGCTCTCCAGCATGGTTTGCGCATCGCCCGCGTGAAAACCGCAGGCGATATTGACCGAGGAGACCAGGGTCATCAGTTCCGCATCGGCGCTGCTGCCCTCCCCCAGATCGGCGTTTAAATCAATCTTTACCATCAAGCCTCCACGCCAGCTGTTCGAGATAGCGCTGCCGATCCTGCCTCGCCTTTAGCGCCTCCTCCAGCGTACACTGCACAAAATGAATCGGCTGACCGAGGGGGATTTGCGCCAGATGGTAGCGATCCGCTTCGATAATGCAGGCAATACGCGGATAGCCGCCGGTAGTTTGCGCGTCGTTCATCAGTACGATGGGCTGCCCGTTGCCCGGCACCTGAATCACCCCCGGCAGCAGCCCGTGGGAAAGCAGCTCCCGGTCAGTCGTGCGGGTCAGCGGCTGCCCCTGAAGCCGGTAACCCATACGGTTACTCTGCGGGCTGATTTTCCACGGCGAACGCCAGAAAGACTCTTTTGAGGCTTCATCAAACTCCTGATATTCCGGTCCCGGCAAGGCGCGGATCACGTTCCCCCACAGCAGCTGCTTCACGCCCTGCGTGGTGGTGAAATGGCGCGCTGATGGCTTAATCGCAAGACGATCGCCGTCGCGCAGCAGCCGTCCCTCATGGCCGCCCATTCCCGCTTTCTGGTCGGTGCTGGACGACCCCAACACCTCCGGCACGTCGATGCCCCCCGCCACGGCAAGATAGCTGCGCACGCCGTGCAGAGGACGCTTAAGCGTCAGACGCTGCCCGGCTTTCGCCCGCAATCGCCAGCCGGTCCACACCGCTTTGCCGTCCAGCGTCGCGTCACAGCCCGCGCCGGTTAAGGCGAACCAGGTCTCCTCACCAAATTCAATAACGCACTGACCCAGCGTAATTTCTAACGCCGCCGTGCTGCCCGCGTTGCCTACCAGCAGGTTGGCAATCTCCAGCGAAGGACGATCGAGCGCACCGCAGTAGCTCACGCCGGACTGGCGCATGCCAAAGCGTCCGGCATCCTGAACGGAGGTATAAAGCCCCGCGCGAATAAGCGTTAACATACCCCCTCCTTCTGCGGGATAAAGCGCAGGGTATCACCCGGACGCAGGAGTATTGGCGCGTCATGGCCGGGTTCAAATAACGGCGTGGACGTGTGCCCGATAAGCTGCCAGCCGCCCGGTGAAGTAAGCGGATAAATTCCGGTTTGTTCACCGCCAATTGCCACCGTTCCTGCGGGTACGCTCAGGCGCGGCTCAGCCCGACGCGGGGTATGCAGCCGGGGAGATAATCCGCCCAGATACGGAAAGCCCGGCTGAAAACCCAGAAACCAGACGACGTAATCCACCGAGCTGTGCAGCTCCACAACCTGCTTTACTGTTAATCCACAGTGTTCGGCCACCACGCCAAGGTCAGGGCCACCTTTGCCGCCATAGACAACCGGGATCTCAATCGCCCGCGACTCTGGCTCCAGCGCCTCGCTCTCTTCCCACCAGCGCTGCAGACGCTCAATGGCATCCAGCGCCCCGGTGTGCGGATCGCGCAGCACCACGGTGATATTATTCATACCCGGAATAGCTTCAACCACGCCGGGTAGCTCGGGCAGCCGCTGTGCCAGGCGCCAGATACGCTTTTGCGTGGCAAGCGTCACCGGAGGCTCAAGCTCCAGAACTACCGCGGTTTCACCCAGAAGATAACAACGCGCTCGCTGCACTTAACTACCTCTCATCAGGCCGGATTAGGGATATCAATAAAGGTCACATCCAGATCGGTATTTTCCGTCAGCCACTCGCTGAGGGCGCGAATACCGCCGCGCTCGGTAGCGTGGTGGCCTGCCGCGTAAAAATGCAGCCCCTGCTCGCGGGCAGAGTGGACCGTCTGCTCGGAAACTTCGCCGGTAATAAACGCATCAACACCAAAGCGCGCGGCGCTGTCGATAAAGCCCTGGCCGCCGCCGGTACACCACGCCACGCGCTTCACGGTATCCGGCCCGGTATCTCCGCACCAAAGCGGACGACGCCCCAGCCGCGCTTCGATCCACGAGGCCAGCTCCAGCCCCGGTACCGGCATCGACAGTTCGCCCCACGGCACCAGCGGCTCGATTTCACCCATCACGGTAATCCCTAACAGCTGTGCCAGCTGGACGTTATTTCCCAGTTCAGGATGCGCATCCAGCGGCAGATGGTAACCGTACAGGTTGATATCATTCGACAGCAGCGTTTTGAGGCGGTTGCGCTTCATGCCGCGGATAATCGGCGATTCGTTTTTCCAGAAGTAACCGTGATGGACAATCACCGCGTCGGCTTCCTGACGCACCGCCTCATCCAGCAGCGCCTGGCTTGCCGTCACGCCGGTGATGATTTTCTGCACCGTTTCGCGCCCTTCGACCTGCAGGCCATTCGGGCCATAGTCGCTAAAGGAGGCGGTATTAAGTTTTTCGTTAATCAGGCGTTCCAGTTCACTGTTTTTCATCATCATTCTCTCAAACTTTTCGTGCGGCTTCGTACGCCGCCAGCGTGGCGACGCGCGCCTGTTTATGGTCGACAATCGGGCGGGGATAATCGAGCTTTACGCCCTGTTTATCCGCCCATGCCCACGGGTCATGGATCGCTTTTTCAGGAACGTTCCTGAGCGCGGGCAACCAGCGGCGAATAAAGTCGCCGTTGGCATCAAATTTTTGCCCCTGAGTGGTCGGATTAAAAATCCTGAAATAGGGAGCCGCATCGGTGCCGGTAGAGGCCGCCCACTGCCAGCCACCGTTATTCGCTGCCAGATCGCCATCGATCAGCTGAGAAATAAAATAGCGCTCTCCGATTCGCCAGTCGATAAGCAGATCTTTCACCAGGAAGCTCGCGGTAATCATTCGCAGACGATTGTGCATCCACCCGGTTTCATTTAGCTGGCGCATAGCGGCATCCACAATCGGATAGCCCGTCTCCCCTTTTTGCCAGGCCTGTAAAAGTACCTCATCGTGCTGCCATTTTACGCTGTCGGTCCACGGAATGAACGGACGATGCTTACAGAGATTGGGGTGGTACGTCATCAGATGGCGGTAGAATTCACGCCAGATAAGTTCGTTCAGCCACACCGAGCCCGCACCACCGTCCAGCGCCTGCGGCTGTTCGGCCAGAAGACGATGCAAACACTGGCGAGGAGAGAGCACGCCCAGCGCCAGGCAGGCCGATAACCGGCTTGTCCCTTCAATTGCCGGGAAATCCCTGCGCGCGTCGTATTCTCCCGCGCCCTGCTTGCAAAACTGGCGCAGCTTCGCAATAGCGGCCTTCTCACTGGCAGGGAACAGAAGTTCATCAAATGCCCGTTGGGGATAGTTGAACGTTAATTCGGGGAGATCGGTTATAGCCTCTCCTCTGGCGGCGGGCGCGGGTACGCACTCCGGCAGAGCCTCTTTCAGGCGCTTAACAAAAGCATTTTTAAACGGCGTAAACACTTTATACATTTCGTGACCGCCGGTCATAACGCTGCCCGGTGCCAGCATCACGCTGTCATCAAATCCCTCACATACCACCTCTCCCAGCATTTTCTCCAGCTGGCGGTCCCGCTGCTGTTCGTTCAGTTCGTACTGGTAGTTATAAAAAAGATGCGTGACGCCGTTCTGCTGGCATATCTCCTGCAGCATATGAAGCTGCGCGGTAAAATCGCTGACCTCTTTGTAGATCAGCGGAATGCCTTTCTCGGCAAGCGCGTGCTGCAGTTCGTTCAGGTGTGATTTGAGGTAAGCCGCCTGCCGTGGAGCCATATCATGCTGCTGCCACTGCTCAGGCGTGGCGATAAATAGCGCCAGTACGCTGGCGTCATCAGAGCGGCAGGCTGCCGCGAGAGCGATGTTGTCATGTACGCGCAAATCCGCGCGAAACCAAACCAGATGGGTGGGCATAAAACTCCAGGCTATTGTCCATTATGTCCATAAGGGCATGCCGTACAAGGAAAAAGCATGCATAGAACTACTTTGCCATGAAGTGTAGACGGGATGAAATAAAAAAGGCCGCCCGGGGCGGCCTTAACGCTACTTGTCCTGCGCTATCGTGGTTAAAGCAACAAACGCATTAGGTTCATCACTCTTTACAACGAGTACGCTGGCGACAATGAACGCGATGCATATATAGCGTTTCACTATGCGGTCCCTGCTGCTAACCGCTCCACCGTTCACCACCGGTGATAAATCGGTGGACACAAGCCCGGGTAGGCGGGCTGCTTTACGGCTGAAAATACACCTTTCCCAGGACCGATGCCCATTTGCGAGATGGCGGAAAGGGACGCAGCATCATAATTACTATCCGCTGCAAAGGTAAGATATACCAATAAAATTAGGAATTTATAAAGGCTTCGAGGGATTGCCATCTTCTTACAGAAGGGTATGATAAAAATCCCGGGTAGGGGCTGCAAGACCACCCAACGGACCGCGAATCCCGAGGGACAAAAAAACCGCCATATTGCTATTGGCGGTTTTTTTTATGGCTACGCGTCAGCGTTGTATCAATAGAAATCGCAGGTCGCTTTCTCTGCCTGATCCATCCACACCGGCTTCTCGCTGGTTTTCGCCCAGACGCGGTGCAGATAGCTATAAAAACGCGCGCGATCTTTCCAGAACAGCATCACCGGCAGGGCCAGCACGCCAGCCACTACGGCGAAAGTGCGACGCATGAACACGATATGAGCCGGATACTCTTTATAAAGATCCATATTTTTCTCCCCTGTAGTTGGCCGGAAACCTTCTCCGGAAAATGTGAAATCTGTGACCTGGATAAAATAATATCGCTTTGCGTGTAATTTTACTACTCATCCGACCACTTATTTTTATTCATTTAGCGAATATTTACATTCGCGCCGTAATTAAGTTACAAAAAAGTTAACGATTTACTTATCAATAGTTAAATTATGGGCTTTGCCATTTTTATACTTTTTTTACACCCACCCTTCTGATTTTTGCGAAATCTTTGCGCCATAAATCCTACCGTTAGCACAACAACAAAAGTCACCCGGAGGTGGATTGTGAGTGCAGGTCTTATTGCCGGCATCGTGCTGGTGTTCCTGTTATTGGGTTATCTGGTCTATGCCCTGATTAACGCGGAGGCATTCTGATGGCTGCTCAGGCGTTTTTGCTTATTGCCAGCTTCTTAGTGGTATTGTTCGTTCTGGCAAGACCGCTGGGAACGGGACTGGCGCGATTGATCAACAACGTCCCCCTGCCCGGCACGGGAAGCGTTGAAAAAGGGATCTGGCGCGTACTGGGGATAGTCGATCGGGAGATGAACTGGCGTGAATATCTTTTCGCTATTCTGCTGCTGAATATCGTTGGGCTTTTTGCACTTTTTGCCATGCTGATGCTGCAGGGTAGCCTGCCGCTGAATCCGCAAGAGTTACCGGGCCTGTCCTGGCACCTGGCGCTGAATACGGCAGTCAGTTTTGTTACCAACACCAACTGGCAGTCCTATGCCGGTGAAACCACGCTCAGCTACTTCAGCCAGATGGTCGGGTTAACCGTGCAGAACTTCCTCTCTGCCGCCAGCGGTATCGCAGTAATTTTCGCGCTGACGCGCGCGTTTGCACGTCAGAAAATCGGTACCCTGGGTAACGCCTGGGTGGATCTGACGCGCATTACGCTGTGGATCCTGCTGCCGATTGCGTTGCTTATCGCGCTGTTCTTTATTCAGCAGGGCGCCCTGCAAAACCTGCTGCCTTACGCGCCTTATACCTCGCTGGAAGGGGCAAAACAGCTCCTGCCGATGGGGCCAGTGGCGTCGCAGGAAGCCATCAAGATGCTCGGCACCAACGGCGGCGGCTTCTTCAACGCCAACTCGTCGCATCCGTTTGAAAACCCTACCGCCCTGACCAATTTTGTGCAGATGCTGGCGATCTTCCTGATCCCCGCCGCGCTCTGTTTCGCCTTTGGTGATGTGGTCAACGATCGCCGTCAGGGCCGCACTCTGCTCTGGACGATGTCGCTTATCTTTGTGGTCTGCGTAGCGCTGGTGATGTGGGCTGAATGGAGCGGCAACCCCCATTTCATGCAGCTGGGGGCTGACAACAATATCAACATGGAAGGTAAAGAGAGCCGCTTTGGCATTCTCGCCAGCAGCCTGTATGCGGTGGTCACCACGGCGGCCTCGTGCGGGGCGGTCAACGCCATGCACGATTCCTTTACGGCGCTGGGTGGCATGATCCCGATGTGGCTGATGCAGATTGGCGAAGTGGTGTTTGGCGGCGTGGGCTCCGGTCTTTACGGCATGCTCCTGTTCGTGCTGCTGGCGGTGTTTATTGCCGGTCTGATGATTGGCCGCACCCCGGAATACCTCGGTAAAAAAATCGACGTTCGCGAGATAAAATTAACCGCGCTGGCGATTCTGGTCACCCCGGCGCTTGTGCTGCTCGGCACCGCGCTGGCGCTGATGACCGAAGCAGGACGTAGCGGCATCTTTAACCCGGGCATTCACGGCTTTAGCGAAGTGCTGTATGCCGTCTCCTCGGCCGCCAACAACAACGGTAGCGCCTTTGCAGGCTTAAGCGCCAACTCTCCGTTCTGGAACTGTCTGCTGGCGTTCTGCATGTTCGTGGGCCGCTTCGGGATCATTGTGCCGGTTATGGCGATTGCCGGATCGCTGGTGAATAAAAAAATCCAACCGACCACCACCGGGACGTTACCGACCCACGGCGCGCTGTTTATCGGCCTGCTGACGGGCACCGTGTTGCTGGTCGGCGCCCTGACCTTTATCCCCGCCCTCGCGTTAGGCCCGGTCGCGGAAACTCTCTCTTTACGCTGATTTTGCGGAGTATTTGTCATGAGTCGTAAACAACTGGCCCTGCTCGAACCGACGTTAGTTCGTCAGGCGCTTATGGATGCGGTCAAAAAGCTGAGCCCGCGCGTGCAATGGCACAACCCGGTGATGTTTATCGTCTGGGCCGGCAGCGTCCTGACCACCGCACTGGCGATTGCCATGGGGACGGGTCACATGCCGGGAAACGCGATGTTTACCGGGGCCATCAGCCTGTGGCTGTGGTTTACCGTGCTATTCGCCAACTTTGCCGAAGCGCTGGCGGAAGGCCGGAGTAAAGCGCAGGCCAACAGCCTGAAAGGGGTGAAAAAAACGGCGTTTGCGCGGAAATTACGTGAACCGAAATACGGCGCGCAGATGGACCACGTTCCGGCGGATGAACTACGTAAAGGTGATGTGGTGCTGGTGGAAGCTGGCGACATCATCCCGTGCGACGGAGAAGTCATTGAAGGTGGCGCATCGGTAGATGAAAGCGCCATTACCGGGGAATCCGCACCTGTGATCCGTGAATCCGGCGGTGATTTTGCCTCCGTAACGGGTGGAACGCGCATTCTTTCCGACTGGCTGGTGATCCAGTGCAGCGTCAACCCGGGCGAAACCTTCCTCGACCGGATGATCGCCATGGTGGAAGGCGCTCAACGCCGTAAAACACCGAACGAAATTGCCCTGACCATCCTGCTGATAGCCTTGACCATCGTCTTCCTGCTGGCGACCGCGACGCTGTGGCCATTTTCCGCCTATGGCGGCACTCCGGTCACCATCACCGTGCTGGTGGCGCTGCTGGTCTGCCTGATCCCTACCACCATCGGCGGCCTGCTGTCGGCCATCGGCGTGGCCGGCATGAGCCGTATGCTCGGTGCTAACGTTATCGCCACCAGCGGGCGCGCGGTTGAAGCCGCCGGTGACGTGGATGTCTTGCTGCTGGATAAAACCGGGACCATTACCCTCGGTAACCGCCAGGCGTCCGAATTCTTACCCGCCCCGGGCGTGGATGAAAAAACGCTGGCGGATGCGGCACAGCTCTCCTCGCTTGCCGATGAAACCCCGGAAGGCCGCAGTATCGTGATCCTCGCCAAGCAGCGCTTTAACCTGCGCCAGCGCGACGTTCAGAGCCTGCATGCCACCTTCGTGCCGTTTACGGCGCAAACCCGAATGAGCGGGATTAACATTCAGGATCGCATGATCCGTAAAGGCTCTGTTGACGCCATCCGTCGCCACATTGAGGCCAACAATGGCCACTTCCCGCCTGAAGTGGACAACCTGGTCGAAAGCGTAGCCCGTCAGGGGGCCACGCCGCTGGTGGTGGCAGAAGGCGCGAACGTGCTGGGCGTAATTGCCCTGAAAGATATCGTCAAAGGCGGCATTAAAGAGCGCTTTGCCCAGCTGCGTAAAATGGGCATTAAAACGGTGATGATCACCGGGGATAACCGTCTTACCGCCGCGGCGATTGCCGCCGAAGCGGGCGTGGATGATTTCCTTTCCGAAGCCACGCCGGAAGCGAAACTGGCGTTGATTCGTCAGTATCAGGCGGAAGGTCGTCTGGTGGCGATGACGGGTGACGGTACCAACGATGCCCCTGCCCTGGCGCAGGCCGACGTGGCGGTGGCGATGAACTCCGGTACCCAGGCGGCAAAAGAGGCGGGCAACATGGTCGACCTCGACTCTAACCCGACCAAGCTGATTGAGGTGGTGCACATCGGCAAGCAGATGCTGATGACGCGCGGTTCGCTGACCACCTTCAGTATCGCCAACGACGTGGCGAAGTATTTTGCCATTATCCCGGCGGCCTTTGCGGCCACCTATCCGCAGCTCAATGCGCTGAACGTGATGCACCTGCACTCTCCGGCATCGGCCATTCTGAGCGCGGTGATTTTCAACGCCCTGATCATTGTCTTTCTTATTCCGCTGGCGCTGAAGGGCGTGAGCTATAAGCCGCTGACCGCCGCCGCCATGCTGCGCCGCAACCTATGGATTTACGGCCTGGGCGGGCTGGTGGTGCCTTTCATCGGTATCAAGGCTATCGACCTGCTGTTGACCCTGTTCGGGCTGGTTTAAAAGGTGAATCAAATGACGATGTTACGCCCCGCTATACTTTTGTTTATTCTGCTGTCTCTCATTACCGGCGGGCTGTACCCGCTGGTAACCACCGCGCTGGGCCAGTGGTGGTTTAAGGATCGGGCCAACGGCTCGCTGATTATACAAAACGGCGAAAACCGCGGTTCACGCCTGATTGGTCAGAACTTTACGGATGCTCGCTACTTCCAGGGACGCCCTTCCGCCACTGCCGAAAGCCCGTATAATCCTATGGCGTCCGGCGGCAGTAACCTGGCGGGCAGCAACCCGGAGCTGGACAAAGCCGTCGCTGAACGCGTGGCAACCCTGCGTGCCGCCAATCCTCAGGCCAGCCGCGAGGTGCCCGTAGAGCTGGTGACCGCCTCGGCCAGCGGGCTGGACTACAGCCTGACACCGGCAGCGGTGGCCTGGCAGATCCCGCGCGTCGCCGCCGCCCGTCAGTTGACCGTCGAACAGTTGAGCAAGCTGGTGGCAGAGCACACGCAAAAGCCGCTGGTCAGCTTCATCGGCATGCCCGTGATAAATATTGTTGAGCTGAATCTGGCGCTGGACGCGCTAAGGAAAAACTAAATGACTGACGAGCCCATGCGCCCGGATCCGGACAGGCTGCTTGAACAGACGGCTGAAGCCCATCGCGGCAAACTGAAAATTTTCTTTGGCGCCTGCGCGGGCGTCGGGAAAACCTTCGCCATGCTGACGGAAGCCCAGCGGCTTCGGGCGCAGGGGCTCGATATTCTGATCGGCGTGGTTGAAACCCACGGACGCAAAGAGACGGCGTCGCTGCTGAAGGGGCTGGCTACCCAGCCGCCCCGCCGCATCAGCCATCGTGGTCGTTTAGTTACGGAGTTTGATATTGATGCCGCCCTCGCGCGCCGCCCTGCCCTTATCCTGATGGACGAACTGGCGCACAGCAATGCGCCAGGCTCACGCCATCCCAAACGCTGGCAGGATGTTGAAGAGCTGCTCGAGGCCGGCATTGATGTGTTCACAACAGTTAACGTTCAGCATCTTGAAAGCCTGAACGACGTGGTCAGCGGCGTGACCGGCATTCAGGTGCGCGAGACGGTGCCCGACCCGTTCTTTGATTCTGCCGATGAGGTGGTGCTGGTTGACCTGCCTCCTGACGATTTGCGCCAGCGCCTGCACGAAGGCAAGGTTTATATTGCCGGCCAGGCCGAGCGCGCCATCGAACATTTCTTCCGCAAAGGTAACCTGATTGCCCTGCGCGAGCTGGCCCTGCGTCGTACTGCCGATCGCGTTGACGATCAGATGCGCGCCTGGCGTGACCTGCAAGGACAGGAGCGCGTCTGGCACACGCGGGATGCTATTCTGCTGTGCGTGGGCCACGGCAGCGGCAATGAAAAACTGGTCCGCACCGCTGCGCGCCTGGCGGCCAAATTTGGCAGCGTCTGGCATGCGGTGTATGTCGAAACGCCGCAGCTGCACGCTCTGCCCGAAAACCAGCGCCGCGCGATCCTGAGCTCGCTGCGCCTGGCGCAGGAGCTGGGTGCCGAAACCGCTACCCTTTCCGATCCGCAGGAAGATAAAGCCATTCTGCGCTACGCGCGCGAGCATAACCTGGGGAAAATTGTCATTGGCCGCCGCCAGCATCGCCGCTGGTTTAGCCGCGAATCCTTTGCCGACAAGCTGGCCCGCCGCGCGCCGGATCTGGACCTGGTGATCGTGGCGCTGGATGATAAACCTGCTCCCCTCCCCAGCCGCGCGCCGGACAGCCGGGCCTTCAGCGATAAATGGCGCATTCAGCTCCGCGGCTGCCTTGTCGCCGTCGTGCTCTGCGCCCTGATCACTATAATCGCCAGCAAATGGCTGATTGCCTTCGACGCGGCCAACCTGGTGATGATCTACCTGCTGGGCGTGGTAGTGGTGGCGCTCTTTTACGGACGCTGGCCGTCAGTACTGGCGACGGTTATTAACGTCATCAGCTTCGATCTGTTCTTTATTGCCCCCCGCGGGACGCTCGCCGTCTCGGACGTACAGTACATCCTCACCTTCGCCGTGATGCTCACCGTCGGGCTGGTGATAGGTAACTTAACGGCTGGCGTGCGCTACCAGGCGCGTATCGCCCGCTATCGCGAACAGCGCACGCGGCATCTTTATGAGATGTCGAAATCGCTGGCGGTGGGCCGCACGCCGCTGGATATTGTGCAGACCAGCGAGCAGTTTATTCGCTCAACCTTTCACGCCAGCAATCTGATTTTACTCCCGGACGATCACGGCAAGCTGCGCCCGCTGACGTCGGCCTCGGGCATGACGCCCTGGGACGAAGCCATCGCCCGCTGGAGCTTTGATAAAGGGCTACCGGCGGGTGCAGGAACCGACACCCTGCCCGGCGTGCCCTATCAAATTCTGCCCCTGCGCAGCGCCGATAAAAATCTGGGGCTGGTTATCGTGGAGCCCTCTAATCTGCGCCAGCTGATGATCCCCGAACAGCAGCGACTGCTGGAGACCTTTACGCTGCTGGTTGCCAGCGCGCTGGAACGGCTGGCCCTCACCGCCAGCGAAGAGCAGGCCCGGCTGGCAAGCGAGCGCGAAAGCATCCGTAACTCGCTGCTGGCGGCGCTATCACACGACCTGCGCACACCTCTTACCGTCCTGTTTGGCCAGTCGGAAATCCTGACGCTGGACCTGGCAGCGGAAGGTTCAAAACACGCCATGCAGGCCAGCGAAATCCGTCAGCACGTGCTCAATACCACGCGCCTGGTGAATAACCTGCTCGATATGGCGCGGATCCAGTCAGGCGGTTTTAACCTCAAAAAAGAGTGGCTCACGCTTGAAGAGGTGGTGGGCAGCGCACTGAAAATGCTCGAACCCGGCCTCGGTGGGCGGCATATTGCGCTGAACATGCCCGAGCCCCTGACGTTAATTCATGTCGACGGTCCCCTTTTTGAACGAGTGTTGATTAACCTGCTGGAAAACGCCGGCAAATATGCGGGTGCCAGCGCCCGGATTGGGGTGGATGCGACGGTTGACGACGACACGCTTCGTCTTGACGTCTGGGATACCGGGCCGGGCATTCCTGCCGGACAGGAGATGGCTATTTTCGAAAAATTCGCACGCGGCAATAAAGAGTCTGCCATCCCGGGCGTGGGGCTGGGGCTGGCGATTTGTCAGGCAATAATTGATGTTCATGGCGGAACCATTTTCGCGGAAAATCGTCCGGAAGGCGGCGCGCGTTTTTGTGTTACACTTCCTCTGGAAACCCCGCCAGAACTGAATGAATTACCTGAGGATTTGTGATCAACGTTCTGATTGTTGAAGATGAGATCGCCATTAGCCGGTTTCTGCGCGCAGCGCTGGAAGGCGATGGTCTGCGCGTTCATGATGCGGGTACGCTTCAGCGGGGGCTAATTGAAGCCGCGACCCGCAAGCCGGACCTGGTGATCCTCGATCTTGGCCTGCCGGACGGTGACGGCATCGATTTTATCCGCGAGGTACGTCAGTGGAGCCAGATGCCGATTCTGGTGCTCTCCGCCCGTACTGAAGAGACGGATAAAATCGCCGCGCTGGATGCCGGGGCGGACGACTATCTGATAAAACCTTTTGGTATCGGCGAGCTACAGGCTCGCCTGCGCGTGGCCCTGCGTCGCCACAGCGCAACCACGCCTGCTGACCCAACCTACACGTTTGGGGATATCCGGGTTGACCTGGCCGCGCGACGTATTGTGCGCGGTGAAGAAGAAATCCATCTCACGCCAATCGAGTTTCGCCTGCTCGCCGTGCTGCTTAATAATCACGGTAAAGTACTCACCCAGCGCCAGCTGTTAAGTCAGGTGTGGGGACCCAACGCGGTGGAGCATAGTCACTATTTACGCATATATATGGGACATCTTCGCCAGAAACTTGAAGTTGACCCCGCGCGCCCCCGTCATTTATTAACTGAAACCGGTATCGGTTATCGGTTTATGTTTTGAATAACTATTCAATTTATTTTTAAATAAAAACGAAATCTCTCAGAAAATATTTCACAAATATCCCAACCGTTATTTTTTTATTATTTATGCTCACATCAAACATTCACAACACAATCTATTAACGTGATGCTAACAATTCAGAATTTTGATCTGCATTATTCATCAAAAACGACTAATTATTTCTGAAATGATCGGTTAATGGTGATCTGCTTCACGGTTAATCGCCTTTGCCTGGATAAAATGACCATGCTTTCAATTACTGAAAGGAAAATGAAACATGGAAAACAACAATCGCTTAATGCCCCATATAAGGCGGACAACGCATATTATGATGTTTGCCCACCGAAACTGCTTTGACTTTCATCTCTTTAATGCCCGGTAGTCCTTCGACTTCTGGCGCACTCGCATACAGGTTATCCTGAAACACCTTAACTTACAGGCAATTGCCTGTGAACTCGTGCGCTCATTCATCTTGATTCAGACTCATCCGCACCGGGCGGACTGAATTTCAATCATCAAAAAAGCAATTCACTGATTTTAATCAGCGGCTACCCATTGCTTTTTTTCCGGAAAATTATCGATTTCTTTCTTGCAAGAAATCGAGGGACGCTTATTACCTAAAATAAAGAGAGAAAGATGAAAAATTTAAAAATCGCAGCCAGCCGTGCATGTCCGGACTGCTTTACTACCCAGCGTGAAGTGGTGGATGTCCGCGCTTCTGATTATATTGATGTTGCCGCCATTGTTCTGGCGGTCACGGATATTGCCAGCGGTATCCTGGAAGAAATAGAAGCTACCGGTTTTGGCATTCCCGTATTTGTGGCGACGCACAAAGAAGAGATCATCCCGGCAGATTATTTATCGCGCATTCATGGCGTATTTGAGCATTCAGACACCAGCAAAGACTTTTATGGACGCCAACTGGAAGCGGCCGCGCAGAAGTATGAAACCCAGCTGCGCCCGCCGTTTTTCCGCGCCCTTGTCGACTACGTGAAGCAGGGCAACAGCGCGTTTGACTGCCCGGGGCATCAGGGCGGGCAGTTTTTCCGCCGTCATCCTGCCG
Organism: Enterobacter sp. 22499; assembly: GCF_052044815.1. NCBI lineage: Bacteria > Pseudomonadati > Pseudomonadota > Gammaproteobacteria > Enterobacterales > Enterobacteriaceae > Enterobacter > Enterobacter sp. 22499. Next base: position 1,187,346 of record NZ_JBQENR010000001.1, read on the forward strand.
GCAATCAGTTTGTCGATTTCTTTGGCGAGACGTTATTCCGCTCCGATCTGTGCAACGCCGACGTGGCGATGGGGGATCTGCTGATCCATGAGGGCGCGCCATGCATTGCCCAGCAGCATGCGGCAAAAGTCTTTAACGCCGATAAGACCTACTTCGTGCTGAATGGCACCTCGTCGTCCAACAAAGTGGTGCTTAACGCCCTGCTCACTCCGGGCGACCTGGTGCTGTTCGACCGTAACAACCACAAATCTAACCATCACGGTGCCCTCCTCCAGGCTGGCGCAACGCCGGTCTATCTGGAAACCGCGCGCAACCCGTACGGCTTTATCGGCGGCATTGACGCGCACTGCTTTGAGGAGAGCTACCTGCGTGAACGGGTGGCAGAGGTGGCGCCAGGCCGTGCACGCGATGCGCGTCCGTTCCGTCTGGCGGTGATCCAGCTGGGCACCTACGATGGCACCATCTACAACGCCCGTCAGGTGGTGGATAAGATTGGGCACCTGTGCGACTACATCCTGTTTGACTCGGCCTGGGTGGGTTACGAGCAGTTTATTCCGATGATGGCCGACTGCTCGCCGCTGCTGCTGGAGCTGAACGAAAACGATCCGGGGATTCTGGTCACCCAGTCCGTGCATAAACAGCAGGCGGGCTTCTCGCAAACCTCGCAAATTCACAAGAAGGACAGCCACATCAAAGGCCAGCAGCGCTATGTCCCACATAAGCGGCTCAACAATGCCTTTATGATGCATGCCTCCACCAGCCCGTTTTATCCGCTGTTTGCCGCGCTGGACATTAACGCCCGCATGCATGAGGGGCAAAGCGGCCGCAACATGTGGATGGACTGCGTGGTGACGGGCATTGAGGCGCGCAAGCTGATCCTGGAGAACTGCCGATTTATTCGTCCATTTGTGCCCGAGACGGTGGATGGCCGCGCGTGGGAAAGCTGGGACACAGCAGAGATTGCAACCGATCTGCGCTTCTTCCATTTCGTACCGGGTGAACGCTGGCACGCTTTTGAAGGCTACGCTGAGCATCAGTATTTTATCGACCCGTGCAAGCTGCTGCTGACCACGCCGGGCATTAACGCCCGCACCGGGGAGTATGACGACTTCGGTGTGCCCGCCACCATTCTCGCCAACTTCCTGCGTGAAAACGGCATCGTGCCGGAAAAATGCGATCTCAACTCGATCCTGTTCCTGCTTACCCCTGCGGAGGACATGGGCAAGCTGCAGCAGCTGGTCGCCCAACTGGTGCGCTTCGAAAAACTGCTTGAGAGCGATGTGCCGCTGAAAGACGTCCTGCCCTCCCTCTACAAACAGCATCCGGAACGTTACGCGGGTTACACCCTGCGCCAGATCTGCCAGGAAATGCACGACCTGTACGCCCGCCATAACGTGAAGCAGCTGCAAAAAGAGATGTTCCGCAAGTCTCACTTCCCGCGCGTGATGATGAACCCGCAAGAGGCGAACTACGCCTACCTGCGCGGTGAGGTCGAGCTGGTCTCCCTGCGCGACGCGGAAGGCAGCATCGCCGCCGAAGGTGCGCTCCCTTACCCACCGGGGGTACTGTGCGTGGTTCCAGGGGAAGTCTGGGGCGGTTCCGTGCTGCGCTACTTTGCCGCGCTGGAAGAAGGCATCAACCTGCTGCCGGGCTTCGCGCCGGAGCTGCAGGGCGTGTACGTCGAGGAGTGTGAGGGTCGCAAACAGGTTCGCTGCTACGTCATCAAACAATCCGCTGCTCAGCCATCGCTGCTGAAAGGAGAAAAATTATGAGCAAGTCCAATAAGATGGGCGTGGTGCAGCTGACTATCCTCACCATGGTTAACATGATGGGCTCCGGGATTATCATGCTGCCCACCAAGCTTGCCGAGGTGGGGACCATCTCTATCATCTCCTGGCTGGTGACGGCTGTCGGATCGATGGCGCTGGCGTGGGCGTTTGCCAAGTGCGGGATGTTCAGCCGCAAGTCAGGCGGCATGGGCGGCTATGCCGAGTACGCCTTCGGCAAGTCCGGCAACTTTATGGCGAACTATACCTATGGGGTGTCGCTGCTGATCGCCAACGTGGCGATTGCCATCTCCGCCGTGGGCTACGGTACTGAGCTGTTTGGCGCGACGCTCAGCCCGGTGCAAATTGGGCTGGCGACCATCGGCGTGCTGTGGATCTGTACCGTCGCCAACTTTGGCGGCGCGCGCATCACCGGACAGCTCAGCAGCATCACCGTCTGGGGCGTGATCATCCCGGTGGTCGGTCTGTGCATCATCGGCTGGTTCTGGTTTAGCCCGACGCTGTACGCCAACTCCTGGAACCCGCACCATGTGCCGTTCTTCACCGCCGTGGGCTCGTCTATCGCCATGACGCTCTGGGCTTTCCTGGGCCTGGAATCCGCCTGCGCAAATGCGGAAGTGGTGGAAAATCCGGAGAAGAACGTGCCGATTGCGGTTCTCGGCGGGACACTGGGCGCGGCGGTGATCTATATCGTTTCAACCAACGTGATAGCGGGGATCGTGCCAAACATGGATCTGGCTAACTCCACGGCACCGTTCGGACTGGCCTTTGCGCAGATGTTCACCCCGGAAGTCGGGAAAGTGATCATGGGATTGATGGTGATGTCCTGCTGCGGATCGCTGCTTGGCTGGCAGTTCACCATTGCACAGGTTTTTAAATCTTCGGCAGATGAAGGCTATTTCCCGAAAATCTTCTCCCGCGTGACCAAAGCCGATGCGCCGGTGCAGGGTATGCTGGCAATTGTCATCTTCCAGAGCGGATTATCGCTAATGACCATCAGCCCGTCGCTGAACAGCCAGTTTAACGTGCTGGTCAACCTGGCGGTGGTGACGAACATCATCCCGTATATTCTGTCGATGGCGGCGCTGGCGATCATTCAGAAGGTGGCGAAGGTGGATCCGCACAAAGCGCGAGTAGCGAATATCGTGGCGCTGGTTGGGGCGATATACAGCTTCTATGCGCTCTACTCGTCCGGACAGGAGGCGATGCTGTACGGGGCGATAGTGACCTTCATGGGCTGGACGCTGTACGGTCTGGTGTCGCCGAGATTTGAATTGAAGAACAAACATAGCTAAAAAAAAGCCCGGTGGCGCTAACGCTTACCGGGCCTACGATCGCTGTTGTAGGCCGGGCAAACGCAGTGCCGCCCGGCAGACAAACCGCAGTTATGCGTTTTTCAGCACTTCGCTGACAATCTCTACCGCTTCTTTCTCAATCTGCTGGCGATGCTCAGCGCCGAGGAAGCTTTCGCAATAGATCTTGTACGCATCTTCCGTACCGGACGGACGCGCGGCGAACCAGCCATTTTCGGTCATCACTTTCAGGCCGCCGATAGACGCACCGTTACCGGGTGCCGCCGTCAGACGCGCGGTGATCGGATCGCCTGCCAGGGTGCTTGCGCTGACCATCTCCGGAGAGAGTTTGGACAAAGCTGCTTTTTGCGCAGAGGTCGCGCCAGCCTGAATACGGTTATAGCTTGGTGCACCAAAGCGTGCAGCCAGCTCGTTGTAGTGTTCCTGCGGGTTTTTACCGGTGACCGCGGTGATTTCCGCCGCCAGCAGGCACATGATGATGCCGTCTTTATCGGTTGACCACGGGGTGCCGTCGAAACGCAGGAAGGACGCGCCTGCGCTCTCTTCGCCGCCGAAGCCAAAGCTGCCGTCGTGCAGACCGTCAACGAACCACTTGAAGCCTACCGGCACTTCCACCAGCTTGCGGCCCAGCGCGTCCACCACGCGGTCGATCATCGCAGAAGAGACCAGCGTTTTACCGACAGCCACCTCTTTGCCCCACTGCGGACGGTGCTGGAACAGGTAGTTGATCGCAACAGCCAGATAGTGGTTCGGGTTCATCAGCCCGGCAGGGGTGACGATGCCGTGACGGTCATAGTCCGGGTCGTTAGCAAACGCCAGGTCGAATTTATCGCGCAGCGCCAGCAGGCCCGCCATCGCGCATTCGGAGGAGCAGTCCATACGGATCGCGCCGTCTTTATCCAGGTGCATAAAGCGGAAGGTCTGATCGACGTGATCGTTCACGATGGTCAGATCCAGCTTGTAGTGCTCGGCGATGCGCTTCCAGTACTCAATACCGGAGCCGCCCAGCGGATCCACGCCCAGCTTCAGGCCAGCTTTCTGAATCGCCGCCATATCGACGATATCCGCCAGCCCTTCCACAAACGGCTGAACCAGATCCTGCTCTTTCACGTGACCGGAGGCCATCGCCTCATCAAGAGAAATACGTTTAACGCCTTTCAGACCTTCGGCCAGCAGCGCGTTTGCACGATCTTCCACCACTTTGGTGACGTTAGTGTCAGCCGGGCCGCCGTTAGGCGGGTTGTATTTGATACCACCGTCTTCCGGCGGGTTGTGGGATGGCGTAATGACGATACCGTCAGCCTGCGCGCCACCTTTTTTGTTGTGCACAAGGATCGCGTTTGATACCGCCGGTGTTGGAGTAAACCCATTGTTCTCCTGAACAATCACGTCCACACCGTTCGCCGCCAGCACTTCCAGCACGGAAATAAACGCCGGTTCAGACAGCGCATGGGTATCTTTGCCCACGTAGCACGGACCGGTAACGCCGTTTTTAGCGCGCTCTTCCGCAATGGCCTGAGCAATGGCCAGAATGTGCGGTTCGTTAAAGCTGTGGCGCGCCGCGCTGCCGCGGTGACCAGATGTACCAAACTTCACTGCGTGTTCTGCGTTGCCCACGACCGGTTTCAGCACGTAATACTGCGCGGTCAGCTGAGCGACGTTAATCAAATCGCTTTGTTGTGCAGGTTGGCCTGCACGGCTGTGATTTGCCATTACCGGGTCCTTATGATGCAAGGGTTAAATTGTACCGCAAACCTTTTCAATCAATTCCGCCGGGAACTGCATGGACTGCATGATGTGTTCAATCATGCTGCACTTGCGGCCCGTATTGGTATTGGTGATCACCCAGTACGGAGTGCCAGGGACATGTTTAGGTTTGGTTTGATTGCCATTTTGCAGCAGCGTCTGCTCGTCGCCCGCGAAATAGACGCGGGTACGGCCGTGCAGCGACTCGGTCGCTTCAGCAAACGCTTTGTTATCCAGGGAGTAAAGTGTAGACAGCACCAGCATAAAACGGTTAACCGCCTTTTTCTGCTCCGCATATTCGTCGGAGAGCAGCAGTTCGCGCATCGCGCGCACTTTATCTTTTACCGGCGTCACGGCAGGTTTTGCTTGTACAGCAACGCTCGGCTGAGACACGACATCTTTGGTAACTGGGGTGGCAGGCTGTGAAGCGGCGGAAATTTTAAGCATGCGCCGTAAAATGTCGGACGCGCTCTCCCCGATATGCCGCGTCTGGCTGGCAATATACTGATAGAGTTCGTCATCAACTTCGATTGTTTTCATCTTAATCCAGTGCGATATCTTATCTGAATACAAGTCATTGGGATTATAAGGTCAAATCCCAACAGCGGATAGCGTCAAACCAGGTTGGCGGCAAAAGTCAGATTAAACTGGAACCTTGCAGCCGGGCGGCAGAATGGTCAACATGATACCCTAACCTGACATACGTAAAAAAAGAACTTTGCCATGAAATTGAATACCCGAGCGCAAACTGCACAATCGCCGAACAATAATTCCCCCATCGTGCTGGTTCATGGACTTTTTGGCAGCCTGGATAACCTGGGCGTGCTGGCCCGCGATTTGGTTACCGATCACGATATTTTACAGGTCGATATGCGCAACCACGGGCTTTCCGGTCGCTCAGACGAGATGACCTATGCGGCAATGGCGCAGGATCTGCTGGATACGCTGGACGCGCACAACCTGCAGAAGGTGACCCTCATCGGGCATTCAATGGGCGGTAAAGCGGTTATGGCGCTCACCGCGCTGGCGGCAGAGCGAATTTCCGGGCTTGTCGTGATTGACGTTGCGCCTGTGGATTACGACGTTCGCCGTCACGATGAGATTTTCGCGGCGATCAATGCCGTAACCGAAGCTGGCGTTTCCACTCGTCAGCAGGCGGCAGCGGTTATGCGTGAGCATCTTGATGAAGAAGGCGTGGTGCAGTTCCTTTTGAAGTCGTTTGTTGACGGGCAGTGGCGTTTTAACGTGCCGGTGCTGTGGGATCAGTACAACAACATCGTGGGCTGGGAAACCGTTCCCACCTGGCCACACCCTGCCCTCTTTATTCGCGGCGGTAACTCTCCTTATATTACCGACGCGTACCGCGACACGCTGCTGGCACAATTCCCGCAGGCGCGCGCCCACGTCATTGCCGGTGCCGGACACTGGGTGCATGCGGAAAAACCTGATGCTGTACTGCGCGCCATTCGCCGCTATCTCGCTGATACTGCAAATTGATTAAAAAGAGAGCGACTGGAAGATGACGGGCTTCCAGTCGTTGGCGTGCCGTTTTTGGTGATGTATGATGGCGCGCTTATCGCCCGGGCTTTAGCAGGGCGGCGTGTTTCCCCCGAAGTCTCATAATCATGGCCAAAGAACAAACGGACCGTACGACACTAGATCTGTTCGCGAATGAGCGTCGACCGGGACGACCGAAAACGAATCCGCTTTCGCGCGATGAACAGCTGCGTATCAATAAACGCAATCAGCTTAAACGCGATAAAAATCGTGGGCTTAAGCGTGTCGAACTGAAGCTCAACGCCGACGCGGTCGATGCGCTTAACGAGCTGGCAGAGGCGCGTAACATCAGCCGCAGCGAGCTTATTGAAGAGATGCTCATCGCCCAACTTGAGACGCTGCGCAGCCAGGCATAAGTCTGAAAAACCCCTTTATCGCCCTTTTCATGTAGCACAGAGTGCAGTCCTGCGCGATAGCGGTTTCCGCAGGGTTGCCAGTTCTGCTATTATTGCCCTTATCCGTGGCCGAATTGCGCCACCATACCATTAAGTTTCAAGAGGTTATTTTACTCATGGCAATCATCGGCATTTTCTTCGGCAGTGATACCGGCAATACCGAAAATATCGCAAAAAACATTCAGAAACAGCTCGGTAAAGACGTTGCTGATGTGCATGACATCGCCAAGAGCAGCAAAGAAGATCTCGAGGGCTATGACATTCTGCTGCTGGGTATTCCAACCTGGTACTATGGTGAAGCCCAGTGCGACTGGGACGATTTCTTCCCGACGCTGGAAGAGGTGGACTTCAACGGCAAGCTGGTTGCCCTGTTCGGTTGTGGCGATCAGGAAGATTACGCCGAGTACTTCTGTGATGCGCTGGGGACGATTCGCGACATCATTGAGCCTAATGGCGCGGTTATTGTGGGCCACTGGCCGACTGCCGGTTACCACTTCGAAGCCTCTAAAGGCCTGGCCGATGACGATCATTTTGTCGGACTTGCCATTGACGAAGACCGTCAGCCAGAACTGACCGCAGAGCGTGTAGAGAAGTGGGTTAAGCAGATCCGCGAAGAACTGCATCTGGACGATATTCTCAACGCCTGATTTTTTACGGCGCAACGCGGGTTGCGCCCTTTTCCAGGTAAAACCGATTAAATTAATTGCTACAAACTTTTAACTTTTTCGCCCAGACCTGTACAATGTCTCCCTGGCAAAATGTGGTTTCCTTTGAGCAAGTTTGTAGGTGATACCACGTTTTTATAAGCATACTTTGCCTGAGACTTGCAGTTTTCATTTAGGCATGGCAGTTCTATAATGAGACGCATTATCCCAGGTGCATTTTCTGTCACTTCCCAGAGAAGTGAATCGTTTAGCAACAGGACAGATTCCGCATGACTGACAACAACACCGCATTAAAGAAGGCTGGCCTGAAAGTAACGCTTCCTCGGTTAAAAATCCTGGAAGTGCTTCAGGGTCCAGACAATCACCATGTCAGTGCGGAAGACCTTTATAAACGTCTTATCGACATGGGTGAAGAGATTGGGCTGGCCACCGTATATCGCGTGCTGAACCAGTTTGATGACGCGGGCATTGTTACCCGTCATAATTTCGAAGGCGGTAAATCTGTATTCGAACTGACCCAGCAGCATCACCACGATCACCTGATCTGCCTCGATTGCGGCAAGGTCATTGAATTTAGCGATGATTCCATCGAAGCGCGTCAGCGTGAAATCGCAGCTCGTCATGGCATTCGCCTGACCAACCACAGCCTGTACCTTTACGGTCACTGCGCTGAAGGGGATTGCCGCGAGAATGAACACGCTCACGACACAAAATAAGTTAGCGTTCATACTCTGAGCCAGCCGTAAGGTTGGCTTTTTTTTGCCTGAAAAAAGCCCGGTAAGCAAAGTGCACCGGGCGTAGAGCAACTTATTTGTTGTTATTGCGTATCTCGTTCCAGATTTTATCGCAACGCTTCGCCACTTCCTGATCGTTACCGGTTTTACGTGCCTGAATGCAGGCCTGATAATCCATCACGCGAACATTCTCCTGCGTCGCGAACGCCTCATGCGCTTTCTCTTTCTTTAACACATTTAGCACGCTCTGGCAGGCTTCAATTTTCTCAGGCGATCCTTCCGCGGTATTAATACAGGCGCTATACGCCTCCTTCAGACGGGCGTCCTCTTTCGGCGCCTGAGTCTGAACACACGCCACCAGCCCTGATGCCATCAGCGCGACGATTACGATTTTTTTCATCATATGCAGTCTCCAGACCGGCGGGACTCAGCCCGCCGGTGTGCTCATCAGAAGATGGTGAATGGGGCGATAACCATGAATTTGACGTCACGTTCATCCTGGAAGATGTTGCCGTAACCGCCCGCATAGCTTGGGATATCGGAGTGGTTGTCATACTGCGTAAAGTGCAGCTTGAACATCGTGCCTTTCGCGCGGCCATCCTGCAGGGTGTAGATAGCATCCAGGCTGTAGGAGGACTCTTTCAGGCGATAGTTTGGATCGTAGTACGCATCCGGCGTCGCCATGTCTGCTGGTTTTGCATCCCAGGCGTAAGCGTAAGAAGCGCCCACCGCCCAGCCCGGCAGGTTCCAGTTTTTCAGGTCATACATGGCGCCGAAGAAGACCGCTTTCTCGCCGTCGGCGTTGAAGTCTGAGCGGTTATCCCACCAGATATCCAGACGACCGTTGGATGAGGCATAGGTCGGCGTCATACGCTGCAGGAAGTAGCCCTGCTGCCCTTCCGCCTTCACCCATGTCCCTTCCAGGCGCAAATCAACCTGGCCAACCTTGTAGCCGAAGGTTAACGCCTGCAGCCACGCGGTACCGTTATAAATGTCATTTACGCTGCCATCGCTGACCTTATCGCGCGTACCGTAGAACTGGTAGCTGGTGCTCAGCGGACTACCGGCGATATCAAATTTGTAGCTGGCTTTAGCAAAATACTGATCGATATAGCCTTCCGCCTGACCAAATGCAGCTTCCAGAACCAGATCGTTTTTGAAATCGTACTTCGCGCCCAGCGAGTGGAGGTAATCGACTTTGGTTTTCTTATCGTTCTGGTAGAACTTGTCCATCTCAATGTGCCACGGCGCTTTGTACTCGTTGGTCCACATATAGGAGAAGCTCAACGCACCTGCATCACCATAGTCAAAGTTAGCCCCGGCTTCTGCCCCCTGATAGGTACCAGGCATAAAGCTCCAGTGCGGTGCTAACAGCGTCTGGCCGGTTGGCTGAATATAGCCCCCACGCGCCCATACCGGGCCGTATTTGAATTTCGCTGCGGCCTTATAAAGGCTGATACCGCTTTTATCCCCTGACCAGTCTTCGTCATAGGCTTTATTGCTGGAGGAGAAGGCAATTTCGTTCGGGTGGCCGCTGTCGCCATTTTCAGCCATTTCAATCGCCGTAAACGCGGCAATATCCAGACCGAACATATCGGCGGCGTAGCCTGACTGGAAGTCCAGGTTGGCGTTCCAGGTGGAGTGAGAGAGGTTGGTTTTGTATTTATCTTCTGTGACATCTTTACGGTCACGTTCACGCTGCCAGTAATAAATACCGCCAGTGAGGGTAGAATCTTCGATGAAACCTGCTGCTTTTGCCTCTGGTGTCACCACCAGGCCCGACATTGCTGTCACACCGGCAATAGCCAGCGCCAGCGCACTACGTTTGCCACTGAACGTACGCATAGATTATTCCTCTTTGACGAATTAAAACGCCTTAAACGGCGAAAATATAAAAGACCAAAAGGCCAGGGGTAGTTATAAATACCCTCGAATTAACTACCGTCTTTAGGTTATTTTTCGCGACGCGAATTATCAATGCTTTTCAGTGGGCAAAAGTCAGGATTATGACGAAGTGCACATAATTGGTAGTGCTTTGTAACATTTGGCCGAATGCGAGGTGTGGCGGGGGTAGAGCAGGTAATTTCGGCGTATTAGATCGTAATAAAACCCGTATTTGTCTTAATTCTCATTTTTATGAAACAGACAAACTTTTTTTAGAAAAATAAGTAGCACCGCATTGACCAAAAATTTTAGCTGGCCTAATTACGGGCCTACTTTAACGATATGATCATTAAATAAAAAAACGCCGCTATAAGCGGCGTTTGTTTCTCATTGACCAGTGCAGCGTTATTATTCGCCGATCTTGGTCCAGGTATCACGCAGACCTACGGTACGGTTAAATACCGGTTTTTCTGCCGTGCTGTAACGGCTGTCCAGGCAGAAGTAACCTTCACGCTCGAACTGGAACGCTTTGCCCGCTTCAGCGGCTTTCAGCGATGGCTCCGCATAACCTTGCTTGATCACCAGAGATTCCGGGTTGATGGTCGCCAGGAAGTCTTCAGCCGCACCCGGGTTAGGCACGCTGAACAGACGATCGTACAGACGAATTTCTACCGGCAGCGCGTGGGAAGCGCTCACCCAGTGGATCACGCCTTTCACCTTGCGGCCGTCTGCCGGATCTTTGCTCAGCGTCTCAGCATCGTACGAACAGAAGATGGTGGTAATGTTACCTTCAGCATCCTTCTCTACGCGCTCGGCTTTGATGACGTAGGCGTTACGCAGACGAACTTCTTTACCCAACACCAGACGCTTGTACTGCTTATTGGCTTCTTCACGGAAGTCAGCACGGTCGATCCAGATCTCACCGCTGAACGGCACGTCGCGGCTTCCCATTTCCGGTTTATTCGGATGGTTAGGCATAGAGACCAGCTCGCTTCCACCCTGCGGGTAATTTTCAATAACCAGTTTCACCGGATCGATAACAGCCATCGCGCGCGGGGCGTTTTCGTTAAGATCTTCACGAATGCAGGATTCCAGAGACGCCATTTCGATGGTGTTGTCCTGCTTGGTCACGCCGATACGTTTGCAGAACTCACGAATAGAAGCGGCAGTGTAACCACGACGACGCAGGCCGGAGATGGTCGGCATGCGCGGGTCGTCCCAGCCTTCAACGTGCTTGTCGGTCACCAGCAGGTTCAGCTTACGCTTGGACATCACGGTGTATTCCAGATTCAGACGAGAGAACTCGTACTGACGCGGATGCACAGGAATGGTGATGTTATCCAGCACCCAGTCGTACAGACGACGGTTATCCTGGAACTCCAGCGTACACAGCGAGTGGGTGATGCCTTCCAGCGCATCGCTGATGCAGTGGGTGAAGTCGTACATCGGGTAGATGCACCACTTGTTGCCGGTCTGGTGGTGTTCTGCGAACTTAATGCGGTACAGCACCGGATCGCGCATCACGATAAACGGCGACGCCATATCGATTTTGGCACGCAGGCACGCTTTACCTTCTTCGAAGCCACCGGCACGCATTTTTTCAAACAGCGCCAGGTTCTCTTCCACGCTGCGATCGCGGAACGGGCTGTTTTTGCCTGGTGCAGTCAGCGTACCGCGATACTCGCGGATTTCGTCCGCAGACAGCTCGTCAACGTATGCCAGACCTTTGTTGATCAGCTCCACCGCGTAGGCATACAGCTGATCAAAATAGTCAGAGGAGTAGCAGATATCGCCAGACCAGTTGAAGCCCAGCCATTGCACGTCGTTTTTAATGGACTCAACGTATTCGATGTCTTCTTTTACTGGGTTGGTGTCATCGAAACGCAGGTTGCACTGCCCCTGGTAGTCTTGCGCAATGCCAAAGTTCAGGCAGATCGATTTCGCGTGACCAATGTGCAGGTAGCCGTTCGGCTCCGGCGGGAAACGCGTATGTACCGTGGTGTGCTTACCACTGGCCAGATCTTCATCGATGATCTGACGAATAAAGTTACTCGGGCGGGCTTCTGCCTCACTCATCGTGGATTCCTCAAAGCGTAAACAACGTATAACGGCGTATGATCTTATAAGCCGGACGTAGTGACAACCCTTAGTTACGGAAAATACGTATCAGATGAAAATAATGGGGGCGTTTGCTGCAAAAAAAAGCGGCGGAGGATATCCCCCGCCGCTTAAGGCATGACTCTACTCAGGAGCGATTACTTGCCTTTAATCTCATACAGCGGTGTCTGACCCGCAACCACCTGACCTTTAGCCTGGAGTACCAGACCGCTAAAGTCGTCGATGTTGCTGCACACGACCGGACTAATCATCGAGCGCGCGTTGGCGTTCAGGAAGTCCAGATCCATTTCCAGAATCGGCTGACCTGCCACCACTTCGGCCCCCTCTTCCACCAGGCGAGTAAAGCCCTGACCGTTCAGCGCTACGGTATCGATCCCCATATGGACAACGATCTCCGCGCCTTTTTCGGTTTCGAGGCAGAACGCATGGTTGGTGTTGAAGATTTTCACGATGGTGCCTGCCGCCGGAGACACAACGGTTTTGTCCGTTGGTTTCACCGCCACGCCGTCACCGACCGCTTTGCTGGCGAACGCTTCGTCAGGCACCTGCTCAAGGTCAACCACGTCACCCGTTACCGGAGAGACCAGCGCGGCCACCGTCACGGCGTTAGGCACGGCCTGCGGCTTCGCTACCGGGGCAGCCGTCGACGCAGGTGCGCTGTCGGCTGATGCCGCCGCGACCGGGCCACGGGCAACCACTTTCTTCATTTCGTCGCCAATGGATTCCGCTTTGGCGCCTACGATAACCTGGATAGTTTGTTTGTTCAGTTTAACCACGCCCGATGCACCAAGGCGTTTACACATTGCGTCGCTTACGCGCGCCGAGTCACCCACCGTCAGACGCAGACGGGTGATACAGGCATCAATCGCTTTCAGGTTGTCAGTCCCACCGACGGCAGCGATATAGCTGGTCGCCAGCTGAGTCAGCCCCTCTTCGGTATTGCTGTTGGCTTCGTTGGTGACCACTTCGTCTTTGGTATCTTCGCGGCCTGGTGTTTTGAGGTTAAACATACGAATAACCGCAGTGAACAGCACGAAGTAGATGACGAAGAAGACCAGACCCATTACCACCAGCATCCAGACGTTCTTGCTTGCCGCCGGCAGGTTGTACATCAACACGTAGTCGATCGCGCCTGCAGAGAAGGAGAAGCCAGCATGGATGCCCAGCAGGGTCGCCACAAACAGGCTGATACCGGTAAGCACCGCATGCATGAGGTACAGCACCGGCGCCAGGAACATGAACAGGAATTCCAGCGGCTCGGTTACACCGGTCAGGAACGCGGTAATCGCAACGGACAGCAGCATGCCGCCAACCATTGGGCGACGCGCTTTTGGCGCAGCCAGGTACATTGCCAGTGCAGCGCCCGGCAGACCAAACATCATGATTGGGAAGAAGCCAGACATGAACATACCCGCGGTGCCGTCACCCGCATAGAAGCGGTTGATGTCGCCGTGGAATACGGTGCCCGCAGCATTGGTGAACTCACCAATCTGGAACCAGGCGATGGTGTTCAGCACCTGATGCAGACCGGTTGGGATCAGCAGACGGTTGATAAAGCCAAAGATACCTGAGCCCACTGCACCCGCAGAAACAATCCACTCGCCGCCCGCATGGATAGCATGCTGCACCGGCGGCCAGACGTAGCCAAAGATAGCTGCCAGGATCAGACAGAAAAAGCCCGTCGCAATTGGCACAAAACGTTTACCGCCGAAGAAGCTCAGGAAGTCAGGCAGTTTGATACCCGCCCAGCGGTTGTACACGGCACCACCGACCAGACCGGTAATGATACCCGCCAGTACACCCATGTTGATTTCCGGGTTGATGGTTACCATCGCTTTCGTGAGGATGAAGTAACCTACCGCCCCTGCCAGTGCCGCAGCACCGGCGCTGTCTTTTGACCAGCTTGACGCCACGCCGATGGCGAAGATCAGCGCAAGGTTGTCAAAAATGGCGCCGCCTGCCTGGGCAATAAACGGCACGTTAAGAAGATCGGGTTGCCCGAATCGCAGCAGCAACGCTGCAACCGGTAGCACGGCGATAGGGAGCTGCAAAGCCCTACCGAGGCGCTGGAAAAAACCTAAAATATTCATCCTATTCCCCCTACGAGACCCATTATTAAGACTCGCGCATAAACTATGTTTTTATTGTGTCACGAACGATAGATACAGTTGATGATTCACTGGCAGTCTGAGTGTGTGAAAAATTAATTCGTATCGCAAATTAAACACCTATTTTTTGTGATTTTTGTCACCAAATATCGTATTCCTCCCTCCCTTTCACTGGCTAACAGCCAAAACTTATTTTATCATTCAAAAAATCAAGACGGATTGATCCGGCCTGAAAGGTTCCAGGTTACGCTTAAGCATCAGGTTCCGATACCCATCCGCCCACTCTTCTACTTAAACTTTGAGGTGAACAATGAGACTGATTCCCCTGGCAACTGCTGAACAAGTCGGTAAATGGGCCGCTCGCCATATCGTTAACCGTATTAATGCCTTCAAGCCTACTGCCGATCGTCCCTTCGTTCTTGGCCTTCCAACGGGTGGTACCCCACTGACCGCGTACAAAGCGCTGGTTGAAATGCATAAAGCGGGCCAGGTTAGCTTTAAACACGTTGTGACCTTCAACATGGACGAATATGTCGGCCTGCCAAAGGAGCATCCTGAAAGCTACCATAGCTTCATGCACCGCAATTTCTTTGATCACGTTGATATCCCAGCTGAAAATATTAACCTGCTGAATGGAAATGCGCCTGATATTGACGCAGAATGCCGTCAGTACGAAGAAAAAATCCGTTCTTACGGTAAAATCCACCTGTTCATGGGTGGCGTGGGCAACGATGGTCATATCGCGTTCAACGAACCAGCTTCTTCTCTGGCTTCCCGTACCCGTATTAAAACGCTGACCCATGACACCCGCGTGGCAAACTCCCGCTTCTTTGACGGTGACGTGAACCAGGTTCCAAAATACGCCCTGACCGTTGGCGTAGGCACCCTGCTGGATGCCGAAGAGGTGATGATTCTGGTACTGGGCGGCGTGAAAGCGCAGGCGCTCCAGGCAGCCGTTGAAGGCAACGTTAACCACATGTGGACCATCAGCTGCCTGCAGCTGCATCCAAAATCAGTCATCGTCTGCGACGAACCGTCCACGATGGAGCTGAAGGTGAAAACGCTGAAATACTTCAACGAGTTAGAAGCTGAGAACATCAAAGGTCTGTAATTGAATAACCGCCTCTTCTGTCAGAGGCGGTCGCTTTTTTTAACCGGGGGTCGATATGTACGCTTTAACCCACGGTCGGATTTATACCGGCCATGAAATTCTGGATGACCATGCGATTGTTATCGCCAATGGCCTGATTGAACGTGTTTGCCCGCTGGCGGAACTGCCGCCGGAGATAGAACAGCGCTCACTCAATGGAGCAGTAATCTCCCCCGGTTTCATCGACGTACAGCTTAACGGCTGCGGCGGTGTGCAGTTCAATGACACCGCCGAGGCGGTGACGGTTGAAACGCTGGAAATCATGCAGAAAGCTAACGAGAAATCAGGCTGCACCAGCTATCTGCCGACGCTCATCACCAGCAGTGATGACCTGATGAAACAGGGTATCCGCGTGATGCGCGAATACCTGGCCAAACACCCGAACCAGGCGCTGGGTCTGCATCTGGAAGGGCCATGGCTGAACATAGTGAAAAAAGGCACGCATAACCCGGATTACGTGCGCAAGCCGGATGCTGAACTGGTCGACTACATGTGTGCCAATGCTGATGTGATCGCTAAAGTGACGCTGGCGCCTGAAATGACCGGTACTGAGGTCATCAGCAAACTGGCTGCCGCCGGGATTGTGGTTTCAGCAGGCCACTCAAACGCCACACTGAAAGAAGCCAAAGCGGGCTTCCGTGCCGGCATTATCTTTGCGACCCACCTTTACAACGCCATGCCGTATATTACCGGCCGTGAACCGGGTCTGGTCGGGGCGATTCTCGACGAACCAGACGTCTACTGCGGCATTATCGCTGATGGCATGCACGTTGATTACACCAACATTCGCAACGCCAAACGGCTGAAAGGTGACAAGCTCTGCCTGGTCACCGATGCCACCGCGCCAGCAGGTGCAAATATTGAGCAGTTCATTTTTGCTGGTAAAACAATATACTACCGCAATGGACTGTGTGTGGATGAAAACGGTACGCTGAGTGGCTCCTCTTTGACCATGATTGAAGGGGTGCGTAACCTGGTGGAGCATTGTGGGATTGCGCTTGATGAAGTCCTGCGTATGGCCACCCTTTATCCGGCTCGCGCCATCGGCGTGGATAAACAGCTCGGCGGAATTGCACCAGGTATGGTTGCAAACCTGACGGCATTCACACACGATTATAAAATTATTAAGACCATCGTTAATGGTAACGAGGTCGTCACTGAGTAAGTAAAAGTATGACACCAGGCGGACAAGCTCAAATCGGTAATGTCGATCTCGTTAAACAACTTAACAGTGCGGCGGTTTATCGCCTGATTGACCAACATGGTCCAATCTCGCGGATCCAGATAGCCGAACAAAGCCAGCTTGCTCCCGCCAGCGTGACAAAAATTACCCGCCAGCTTATTGAGCGCGGTTTGATCAAAGAAGTCGATCAGCAGGCCTCCACCGGGGGCCGCCGCGCCATCTCCATCATTACCGAAACCCGCAACTTTCAGGCCATTGGCGTCCGGCTTGGTCGTCATGACACCACGCTCACGCTGTACGATTTGAGCAGCAAAGCCATTGCGGAAGAGCACTACCCACTGCCCGAGCGCACCCAGGAGACGCTGGAACACGCGCTGCTGAATACTATCGCGCACTTTATTGAAAGCTGTCAGCGCAAGATCCGCGAACTGATCGCCATCTCCGTCATTCTGCCGGGCCTGGTCGACCCGGAAAGCGGTGTGATCCGATACATGCCGCATATTCAGGTTGAGAACTGGGCGCTGGTCGACGCGCTGGAAAAACGCTTTAAGGTGACCTGCTTTGTCGGCCACGATATTCGATCTTTAGCGCTGGCTGAGCACTACTTTGGTGCGAGTCAGGACTGTGAAGACTCTATTCTGGTGCGCGTACACCGCGGTACGGGCGCAGGCATTATCTCCAATGGCCGTATTTTTATTGGTCGTAACGGTAACGTTGGCGAGATCGGCCACATCCAGGTTGAACCGCTCGGCGAACGCTGCCACTGCGGCAACTTCGGCTGCCTTGAAACCATCGCCGCCAACACGGCCATCGAGCAGCGCGTTCGCCACCTGCTTGAGCAGGGTTATCAAAGCCGCGTCACGCTGGACGAATGCAAGATAGGCACCATCTGCAAAGCCGCCAATAAAGGCGACGCGCTGGCCTGTGAGGTGATCGAGCAGGTAGGTCGCCATCTGGGGAAAACCATCGCCATCGCCATTAACCTGTTTAACCCGCAGAAAGTGGTGATCGCCGGAGAGATTGTTGAAGCGGAAAAGGTGCTGCTGCCCGCCATCGAAGGCTGTATCAACACCCAGGCGCTGAAAGCATTCCGACAGAACCTCCCGGTGGTTCGTTCGAAGCTTGACCATCGCTCGGCGATTGGCGCGTTTGCGCTGGTCAAGCGCGCCATGCTCAACGGGATCCTGCTCCAGCATTTGCTGGAATCCTGATCGGACCTTATAGTAACGCCTTCTTTTTTTGATGTCGGAATGTCCATGACCATTAAGAATGTAATTTGTGATATCGACGGCGTGCTGATGCACGACAACGTTGCCGTGCCGGGTGCTGCGGAGTTTCTTCACCGCATCATCGACAAAGGAATGCCATTGGTTCTACTCACGAACTACCCTTCCCAAACCGGTCAGGATCTGGCGAACCGCTTTGCCACCGCAGGCGTCGACGTGCCGGACAGCGTGTTTTATACCTCCGCAATGGCAACGGCGGATTTCCTGAAGCGTCAGGAAGGGAAAAAAGCCTACGTGGTCGGTGAAGGCGCGCTGATCCACGAGCTGTATAAAGCAGGCTTTACCATTACCGATGTGAACCCGGACTTTGTGATCGTGGGTGAAACGCGCTCCTTTAACTGGGAGATGATGCATAAAGCAGCCTACTTTGTCGCCAATGGTGCGCGTTTTATTGCCACCAACCCGGATACGCACGGCCGTGGTTTCTATCCGGCCTGCGGCGCGCTGTGCGCCGGTATTGAAAAAATCTCGGGCCGTAAGCCTTTTGTTGTCGGCAAACCGAGCCCGTGGATCATCCGCGCCGCGCTGAATACGATGCAGGCACACTCAGAAGAAACCGTCATTGTTGGCGACAACCTGCGCACCGATATTCTGGCTGGCTTCCAGGCAGGGCTTGAAACCATCCTGGTACTTTCTGGCGTCTCGCAGCTTGATGACATCGATACGATGCCCTTCCGACCTAGCTGGATTTACCCCTCTGTCGACGAAATCGACGTTATTTGATTCTGAACCACGTCCCAGGGCGTGGTTTTTCATTTTAAGCTTATATAAACAAAACACCATCTAACAAAAAACCATTTTCATTGCATAATCATCAATAAAAGGATGCGTGACGTACTCTTTTTTCACTATTCCGCAATCACTATTGCACTATTTCCGTTTTGGCCCGTAAAACCCTTGCGCCCCTCCCCCCTTTTGCGGCATTTTCATAAGCAAGCAACATCACAATGCAATAGAGTTAACGGAGAAGGTTATGTGTTCAATTTTTGGCGTACTGGATATTAAAACTGACGCGGGCGAACTGCGTAAAAAAGCACTCGAATTGTCCCGCCTGATGCGCCATCGCGGACCGGACTGGTCAGGCGTTTACGCCAGTGACAAAGCGATTCTGGCTCACGAACGTCTGTCTATTGTTGACGTCAACGCCGGTGCACAGCCGCTGTATAACGAGAAAAAAACGCACGCGCTGGCTGTCAACGGTGAAATTTATAACCATCAGGCGCTGCGCGCCGAGTACGGCGACCGCTACGCCTTCCAGACCGGCTCTGACTGTGAAGTGATCCTGGCGCTGTATCAGGAGAAAGGTCCCGAGTTTCTCGACGACCTGCAGGGCATGTTTGCCTTCGCCCTGTACGACAGCGAAAAAGACGCTTACCTGATTGGCCGTGACCATATCGGTATTATCCCGCTGTACATGGGGCACGATGAACACGGCAACTTCTACGTTGCTTCAGAGATGAAAGCGCTGGTACCGGTCTGCCGCACCATCAAAGAGTTCCCGGCGGGCAGCTATCTGTGGAGTAAAGACGGTGAAATCCGTTCGTACTACCAGCGCGACTGGTTTGACTATGACGCGGTGAAAGACAACGTGACGGATAAAGCCGAGCTGCGTCAGGCGCTGGAAGATTCCGTGAAAAGCCACCTGATGTCAGACGTGCCTTACGGCGTACTGCTCTCCGGCGGTCTGGACTCCTCCGTGATCTCCGCGATCACCAAGAAATTCGCGGCTCGTCGCGTAGAAGATCAGGAGCGCTCCGAGGCCTGGTGGCCGCAGCTGCACTCCTTTGCCGTGGGCCTGGAAGGGGCACCGGATCTGAAAGCCGCGCAGGAAGTGGCAAACCACCTCGGCACCGTGCACCATGAAATTCACTTCACCGTGCAGGAAGGCCTGGATGCGATCCGCGATGTGATCTATCACATTGAAACCTATGACGTGACCACCATTCGCGCCTCCACGCCGATGTACCTGATGTCGCGTAAGATCAAGGCGATGGGCATCAAGATGGTGCTCTCCGGCGAAGGTTCTGACGAAGTGTTTGGCGGCTACCTGTACTTCCACAAAGCGCCAAACGCCAAAGAGCTGCATGAAGAGACCGTGCGTAAGCTGCAGGCGCTGCATATGTTCGACTGTGCGCGTGCCAACAAAGCGATGTCAGCCTGGGGCGTGGAAGCGCGCGTGCCGTTCCTGGATAAGAAATTCCTCGACGTGGCGATGCGCATCAACCCGCAGGATAAAATGTGCGGCAACGGCAAAATGGAAAAACATATCCTGCGTGAATGTTTTGAATCTTACCTGCCAGCGAGCGTGGCATGGCGTCAGAAAGAGCAGTTCTCTGATGGCGTTGGCTACAGCTGGATCGACACCCTGAAAGAGGTGGCGGCGAAGCAGATTTCTGACCAGCAGCTGGAAACCGCAAGCTTCCGCTTCCCGTACAACACGCCGGGCTCGAAAGAAGCGTACCTCTACCGTGAGATCTTTGAAGAACTGTTCCCGGTGCCGAGCGCTGCCGAGTGTGTTCCTGGCGGTCCGTCAGTGGCCTGTTCATCCGCAAAAGCCATTGAATGGGATGAATCTTTCAAGGCGATGAACGATCCATCGGGGCGTGCGGTAGGCGTTCACCAGTCCGCCTACAAATAATCACAACGATTTCAAACAGGCCCCTCAGGGGCCTGTTTTTTTTGCCTCACATTTCACCACCAAAAACCGATTAATAACCAATAATTGCCGAATATTCGGCCACGCTGTTCGCAACCTAACCAAACAGTCACATTCCGGCTATTTTCGTTGAAAAAGGTGTTGACGCTGCAAGGGTCTATACGCATAATGCGCCCCGCAACGCCGATAAGGTAACGCGAAAAAAAGATGGCTACGTAGCTCAGTTGGTTAGAGCACATCACTCATAATGATGGGGTCACAGGTTCGAATCCCGTCGTAGCCACCATCTTTTTGCGGGAGTGGCGAAATTGGTAGACGCACCAGATTTAGGTTCTGGCGCCGCAAGGTGTGCGAGTTCAAGTCTCGCCTCCCGCACCATTCCCGGGTAAGCGTTGCACGGATGGGGTATCGCCAAGCGGTAAGGCACCGGTTTTTGATACCGGCATTCCCTGGTTCGAATCCAGGTACCCCAGCCATATTTCTTCGATTTTGCGGTTCTCCGCGGTATTGGGGTATCGCCAAGCGGTAAGGCACCGGTTTTTGATACCGGCATTCCCTGGTTCGAATCCAGGTACCCCAGCCATCGAAGACTGCAGTACTGGCTACGTAGCTCAGTTGGTTAGAGCACATCACTCATAATGATGGGGTCACAGGTTCGAATCCCGTCGTAGCCACCAAATTAAGATTATCGATTTGTTTCGGTAATAAAAAATTGTTGGGGTATCGCCAAGCGGTAAGGCACCGGATTCTGATTCCGGCATTCCGAGGTTCGAATCCTCGTACCCCAGCCAATTTAAAAGTCGTTAAGCAGTCTGTTTAACGCAATTGGGGTGTCGCCAAGCGGTAAGGCTCTGGTTTCTGATACCAGCATTCCGGGGTTCGAATCCCTGCACCCCAGCCACTTAAAACAAACAAGCCCGCTCTGCGGGCTTTTTTGTTTTTGTTGCTCAGAATAGTGCGGCCTGATGCCCTCACCCTACCCCTCTCCCACGGGAGAGGGAATTAAGATTAGAGTCCGAGGGCGTATTTCAGCGCCTGACGCTTCAGCCCACCGGCACGCTCTGCCGCCATTAAGCCAATGTTACGCAGAATGCGCACCGGGGCCAGGTCATTGCTGAAACCGGCATAGAACAGATCCATCCCTGACTGCATGATGAAGTTATCCGCCATACGGCGCGTCTGGTATCGCTTCAGTACCTGATGGCTGGCCCAGGCTTCCGCGTGAGCGCGTGCGTTGCCCAGCACGTCCAGTAACGCATCGACGTCACGGTATCCAAGGTTGACTCCCTGCCCCGCCAGAGGGTGGATGGTGTGTGCCGCATCGCCCACCAGCGCCAGCCCTTCTCGGGCATACTGTAAAGCATGACGGCGCGTGAGCGGGAATGCACCTGCGGTGACTGGCGTCACGTTGCCAAGGCGGCTCGGGAAGTGAAGCAGGATCTCGCGCTGCAGCTGCTCCATCGACAGCCCCTGCAGCTGGCGAATGCGCGCCGGTTTGTCGTACCACACCAGCGAAGCCCAGTTATCAAACAGCGGCAAGAATGCATGCGGGCCGTTCGGCGTAAAGTGCTGCCAGGTGCTTTCACCCGGCGCATTCTCACACTGAACGGTGATTAACATGCAGGATTGCTGATATTGCCAGGCATGAACCCCAATACCCGCCATCTCCCTGACCTGCGAGTTAGCGCCATCGGCCCCGACGACCAGCTTCACGGCCAGTTCATCGCCGCTGTCGAGCGTCAGCAAATAGCCGCTTTCATGAGGATGCAGTGCCTTAAGTGACGCAGGCATACGCAGCGTCACCTTCGGATGTGCCTCCAGCGCCTGCCAGAGCGCCAGTTGGAGCACGTTGTTTTCCACCATATAGCCCAGGCGCGGCAGCTTCAGCTCGGCGGCGTCAAACGACACGTGGGCATTTTCCCACTCCCAGGTTTCAAGACGGCTATAGGGGTGTGCGCGCATCGCCTGCACCGCCTCCCAGACGCCCAGGCCGCGCAGCAGATCGACGGACGCCGCGCTGATGGCGGAAATGCGCACGTCCGGTTTGCTGGCGGGATCGAATGCCGGGGGAGCCGCCTGTTCAATAACGGTTACATCAAATCCCTGCTGCGCCAGCCCCAGCGCCAGCGCGCCGCCGACCATACCGCCGCCGACAACGGCAACTTCGGTGTGTTGGAGTGTCATGGTCAATTTTCCTTATTGGAGAATCCCTTAAGTTTACCGGATTTTTGCGGTCCTGAGACACACAACCTTCATACTGGTCACAACCCCACCAAAGCATTACAATACGCGGCTTGCAATCCTGAGCTGAGCAAGTCGATGACTAAAAAACTCCATATAAAAACCTGGGGCTGTCAGATGAACGAATACGATTCATCCAAGATGGCCGATCTGCTGGATACCACCCACGGATACCAGCTGACTGAAAATGCGAAAGAAGCCGATGTGCTGCTGCTGAACACCTGTTCAATTCGTGAAAAAGCACAGGAAAAAGTCTTTCATGTGTTAGGCCGCTGGAAGCTTCTTAAACGGAAAAATCCGGACCTGATCATTGGCGTCGGTGGCTGCGTCGCGTCGCAGGAAGGTAAGCTGATCCGCCAGAGAGCCCCGTATGTGGATATCGTCTTTGGTCCTCAGACCCTGCACCGCCTGCCGGAGATGATCAATCAGGTTCGCGGTAACCGTAGCCCGGTCGTTGACGTCAGCTTCCCGGAGATCGAGAAATTTGACCGTCTGCCAGAGCCGCGCGCCGATGGCCCGACCGCCTTCGTCTCGATCATGGAAGGCTGCAACAAATACTGTACCTACTGCGTGGTGCCTTACACCCGCGGTGAAGAGGTCAGCCGCCCGGCGGACGACATTCTGTTTGAAATTGCCCAGCTTGCCGCGCAGGGCGTTCGCGAAGTGAACCTGCTGGGCCAGAACGTTAACGCCTGGCGCGGCGAGAACTACGACGGCACCACCGGCAGCTTTGCCGAACTGCTGCGCCTGGTAGCCGCGATTGACGGCATCGACCGTATTCGTTTTACCACCAGCCATCCGATGGAGTTTACCGACGACATCATTGACGTCTATCGCGATACGCCAGAGCTGGTGAGCTTCCTGCACCTGCCTATTCAGTGCGGCTCTGACCGCGTGCTGAACCTGATGGGCCGTCCGCATACGGTGCTGGAGTACAAATCCACCATCCGCAAGCTGCGCGAAGCGCGCCCGGATATCCAGATTAGCTCTGACTTTATCGTCGGCTTCCCAGGCGAAACCGCTGATGACTTCGAGCGCACTATGAAGCTCATCGGTGAAGTGAACTTTGACGTCAGCTACAGCTTCATCTTCTCAGCGCGTCCTGGCACGCCTGCGGCCGACATGGTTGACGACGTGCCGGAAGAAGAGAAAAAGCAGCGTCTGTATATTCTTCAGGAACGCATCAACCAGCAGGCCAACGCCTGGAGCCGCCGCATGCTCGGAACCGTCCAGCGCATTCTGGTGGAAGGCACCTCCCGCAAGAGCATCATGGAGCTGTCCGGTCGTACCGAGAACAACCGCGTGGTGAACTTCGAAGGCACCCCGGACATGATCGGTAAGTTTGTGGACGTCGAAATTGTCGAAGTGCTGACCAACTCGCTGCGCGCGAAGGTGGTACGCACCGAGGACGAAATGGGCCTGCGTATTGCCGAGTCACCGGAATCCGTTATTTCTCGTACCCGCAAAGAAAACGATTCTGGCGTTGGGATTTACCAGCCTTGATCCTTCAGGCCTGCCTCTTCGGCAGGCCTTGTATTTCCTCTCATCACCCCCAATATCTACCGCAACGCTTGCGCCTTTATTCTGTGGCGTGAATAATTTCGGTAATGACCGTTCTATTGCGCCGTGTGGCAGCGGGTCAGTTAACCAATTAAAGAGGAACAGTTTGAACATAGATACGCGTGAAATTAGCCTTGAGCCCGCAGACAACGCTCGCCTGCTGAGCCTGTGCGGGCCGTTTGATGACAACATCAAACAACTGGAGCGACGTCTGGGTATCGAAATCAATCGTCGCGATAACCATTTCAAACTCACCGGACGCCCTATCTGCGTCAACGCGGCAGCAGATATTCTACGCAGCCTGTATGTCGATACCGCCCCGATGCGCGGCGAAATTCAGGATATCGAGCCGGAACAGATCCACCTCGCCATTAAAGAGGCGCGCGTGCTTGAGCAGAGCGCGGAAAGCGTGCCGGACTACGGCAAGGCGATCAATATCAAGACCAAGCGTGGCGTCATCAAGCCGCGTACGCCGAACCAGGCGCAGTACATCGCCAACATTCTTGACCACGACATCACCTTCGGCGTGGGTCCCGCGGGTACAGGTAAAACCTATCTGGCGGTTGCCGCTGCGGTGGATGCGCTGGAGCGTCAGGAGATCCGTCGTATCCTGCTGACCCGTCCTGCCGTTGAAGCGGGTGAAAAACTCGGCTTCCTGCCGGGCGATTTGAGTCAGAAAGTGGACCCCTATTTGCGCCCGCTGTACGACGCGCTGTTTGAAATGCTCGGCTTCGAGAAAGTGGAGAAGCTGATCGAACGTAACGTGATCGAAGTGGCCCCGCTCGCCTACATGCGCGGCCGTACGCTCAACGATGCGTTCATCATTCTCGATGAGAGCCAGAACACCACCATCGAACAGATGAAAATGTTCCTGACGCGTATCGGCTTCAACTCGAAAGCGGTGATCACCGGTGACGTCACCCAGATCGACCTGCCGCGCAGCACTAAATCAGGCCTGCGCCACGCCATTGAGGTGCTGTCAGAGGTAGACGAAATTAGCTTTAACTTCTTCCACAGTGAAGACGTCGTTCGCCACCCGGTGGTCGCGCGCATCGTTAACGCCTATGAAGCCTGGGAAGAGGCGGATCAAAAACGCAGGGCCGAACAGGCCGCGGAACGTAAGCGCGAAGCGCAGGAGCAAGAACAGAAATGAGTCAGGTGATCCTCGATTTACAGCTGGCATGTGAAGACAATTCCGGCATGCCAGAAGAGGCACAGTTTCAGAAATGGCTGGATGCGGTAATCCCCCAGTTTCAGGAAGAATCAGAAGTCACGATTCGCCTGGTGGATGAAGCGGAAAGCCATGAGCTTAACCTGACCTACCGCGGGAAAGATAAGCCAACCAACGTGCTCTCTTTCCCGTTCGAAGCGCCGCCGGGTATTGAGATGCCGCTGCTGGGCGATCTGATCATCTGCCGTCAGGTGGTTGAGCAGGAAGCCAAAGAGCAGCAGAAACCGCTGGAAGCGCACTGGGCGCATATGGTGGTACATGGCAGCCTGCACCTGCTGGGCTACGACCACATTGAAGATGACGAAGCGGAAGAGATGGAGTCCCTTGAGACAGAGATAATGCTTGCTCTGGGCTATGAGGATCCGTACATTGCCGAGAAAGAATAGTCAGTTACTGACTACCATGCCGCCGCGCAGGGACATAGCGCGGCGGTTAACGTTGAACTAACAAGAGAACCCTTAACAAACGCCATGAGCGACGACAATTCACACAGTAGCGACACGACAACCAGTAAAAAGGGATTTTTCTCCCTCATTCTGAACCAGCTTTTCCACGGCGAGCCGAAAAACCGTGATGAACTGCTGGAGCTGATTCGTGATTCCGGGCAGAACGACCTTATCGACGAAGATACGCGCGAAATGCTCGAAGGGGTCATGGACATTGCCGACCAGCGCGTCCGCGACATCATGATCCCCCGCTCGCAGATGATCACCCTGAAACGTAACCAGACGCTGGACGAGTGCCTCGATGTGATCATCGAATCCGCCCACTCGCGTTTCCCGGTCATCAGCGAAGATAAAGATCACATCGAAGGGATTTTGATGGCCAAAGATCTGCTGCCGTTTATGCGCAGCGATGCCGAAGCCTTCAGCATGGAAAAAGTGTTACGCCAGGCCGTGGTCGTGCCGGAAAGTAAACGTGTGGATCGAATGCTGAAAGAGTTTCGCTCTCAGCGTTACCACATGGCGATTGTTATTGATGAATTCGGCGGTGTCTCAGGTCTTGTCACGATCGAAGATATTCTTGAGCTG
This sequence comes from Enterobacter sp. 22499, assembly GCF_052044815.1. NCBI lineage: Bacteria > Pseudomonadati > Pseudomonadota > Gammaproteobacteria > Enterobacterales > Enterobacteriaceae > Enterobacter > Enterobacter sp. 22499. The sequence goes on from NZ_JBQENR010000001.1 coordinate 1,213,991, forward strand.
ATCGTGGGCGAAATCGAAGACGAGTACGACGAAGAAGAAGATATCGACTTCCGTCAGCTTAGCCGCCACACCTGGACCGTGCGCGCGCTGGCCTCGATTGAAGATTTCAACGACGCCTTCGGTACCCACTTCAGCGATGAAGAGGTCGATACCATTGGCGGGCTGGTGATGCAGGCCTTTGGCCATCTTCCGGCGCGCGGTGAGACCGTTGACATCGACGTTTACCAGTTCAAAGTGGCAATGGCCGACAGCCGACGTATTATACAGGTTCACGTCAGAACGCCGGACGATTCACCGGTGCCAAAACTGGAAGATTAATGTAAATGGCATTTGCCCCATTGCTTGAACGCCAGCGCGTCCGTTTGCTGCTGGCGCTGTTACTCGGAGCCAGCGGTACGCTGGCTTTTTCTCCTTACGATATCTGGCCCGCGGCCATTCTCTCCCTGATGGGGCTTCAGGGGTTAACCCTGAATCGTCGTCCGGTACAGGCCGCTGCGATCGGCTACTTCTGGGGGCTGGGGCTATTTGGCTCCGGCATTAACTGGGTCTACGTCAGCATCGCACAGTTTGGCGGGATGCCGGGGCCGGTTAACGTCTTCCTGGTCGTCCTGCTCGCCGCCTATCTCTCGCTCTATACCGGTCTGTTCGCCGGGATTCTCTCTCGCCTGTGGCCTAAAACCACCTGGCTGCGTGTCGCCATTGCCGCGCCAGTGGTCTGGCAGATTACCGAGTTCCTCCGCGGCTGGGTGCTGACCGGCTTCCCGTGGCTGCAGTTCGGCTACAGCCAGATTGACGGCCCGCTGAAAGGTCTGGCACCGGTAATGGGCGTTGAAGCCATTAACTTTCTGCTGATGGTGGTAAGCGGCCTGCTGGTACTGGCGCTGGTCACGCGCGGCTGGAAGCCGCTGGCTGTGGCGCTGGTGCTGTTCGCTCTGCCCTTCCCGCTGCGCTATATCCAGTGGTTCACGCCCGAGCCCGAGCGCGCCATGCAGGTTTCCATGGTGCAGGGGGATATCCCGCAGTCCATGAAGTGGGACGAAAAAGAGTTGCTGAACACGCTGAAGATCTACGCCAACGCCACCGAAGAGGTGATGGGCAAATCACAGCTGATTATCTGGCCAGAATCCGCTATTCCCGATCTGGAAATTAACCAGCAGCCGTTCCTCAACATGATGAACGATCTGCTGGTGGCGCGCGGCAGCACCCTGATTACCGGCATTGTTGATGCGCGCCTGAATCAGCAGAACCGCTACGACACCTACAACACCATTATTACGCTCGGCAAAGACAGCGAATACAGCTACCACTCCACCGACCGGTACAACAAGAACCACCTCGTGCCGTTCGGTGAATTTGTGCCGCTGGAGTCTATTTTGCGTCCACTGGCACCGTTCTTTGACCTGCCGATGTCCTCCTTCAGCCGCGGTCCGTACGTTCAGCCCCAGCTTCACGCGCACGGTCTGGCCCTGACGGCCGCCATCTGCTACGAAATCATCCTCGGCGAGCAGGTGCGCGATAACTTCCGCCCGGACACCGACTATCTGCTGACCATCTCCAACGATGCGTGGTTCGGTAAATCGATTGGCCCGTGGCAGCACTTCCAGATGGCACGCATGCGTTCTCTGGAGCTGGCGCGTCCGCTGCTGCGTAGCACCAATAACGGCATCACCGCCGTGATTGGCCCGCAGGGCGAAATCCAGGCCATGATCCCGCAGTTCACCCGTGAAGTGCTGACAACCAAAGTCACGCCAACCACGGGCCTGACGCCGTACGCCCGCACCGGCAACTGGCCGCTGTGGATCCTGACCGCGCTGTTCGGCTTTGGCGCCGTGCTGATGAGCCTGCGTCAGCGTCATAAATAATCTTGCCTTCTGATGCCGGGTGGCGGCTGCGCCTTACCCGGCAATTTCCTCCCAATCTTCAATTCTGGCACGCCTGTTGCTTTATTTATTCACGTAAACGCTGTCTGGCTTAACGTGCAACCTTGTCGCACCAGTGTAGATCGTCGCTAGCACCGAAACGGTGCAACGGGAGATTATTGCCTCTGAATGGTGCGGCGCGCTTCGCAAAAATAAACAATAACGCAGCAAAATCTTTACATTAAGCCAGACTAAATGTTAACAAGCTTGCATAACACTGCACTCGCATTGCGCGAGATATAACAACATCACAATGGGTATCTATGCGTCACTGGCGCTGATAAGAAAGGAGTTGGGTATGCAATTACGTAAACTGGCCACAGCAATGCTGGTTATGGGAATGTCCGCAGGCGTGGTTCACGCTGAAGACGCTCCGGCAGCAGGCAGCACTCTCGACAAGATTGCCAAAAACGGCGTCATCGTGGTCGGCCACCGTGAATCTTCCGTCCCGTTCTCTTACTACGACAACACGCAAAAAGTCGTGGGCTATTCACAGGATTACTCCAACGCTATCGTTGAAGCTGTGAAGAAAAAGCTGAACAAACCTGACCTGCAGGTGAAGCTGATCCCAATCACTTCACAGAACCGTATTCCTCTGCTGCAAAACGGCACCTTTGACTTCGAGTGTGGTTCCACCACCAACAACCTCGAGCGTCAAAAACAGGCGGCCTTCTCTGACACCATCTTTGTCGTGGGCACCCGTCTGCTGACCAAGAAAGGCGGCGCGATCAAAGATTTTGCGGACCTGAAAGGCAAAGCGGTCGTTGTGACCTCCGGTACCACTTCTGAAGTCCTGCTGCACAAGCTAAACGACGAGAAGAAAATGGATATGCGCATCATCAGCGCGAAAGACCATGGCGACTCCTTCCGTACGCTGGAAAGCGGTCGTGCCGTCGCGTTTATGATGGATGACGCCCTGCTGGCGGGCGAACGTGCGAAGGCGAAGAAACCAGACAACTGGGATATCGTCGGTACCGCGCAGTCCAAAGAAGCCTACGGCTGTATGCTGCGTAAAGACGATCCGCAGTTCAAAAAGCTGATCGATGACACTATCGCCCAGGTGCAGACCTCCGGCGAAGCGGAAAAATGGTTCGACAAGTGGTTTAAGAACCCGATTCCACCAAAAAATCTCAATATGAACTTTGAACTGTCTGACGACATGAAAGCGCTGTTCAAATCTCCAAATGACAAGGCTCTTAACTAATTAGAACAACAGGGGCGGGACCTCCTGCCCTCTCGATTGTCGGGAAGCATGGACAGACATATACGCTGAGTGGTCGTTCCCCACTCAGCGCGAAAAAAGAGCTTCTCACCAATCTTCGAGGGTAGCGCTGCTACCCTCTTTTTTCTGGAGTTTATTATGTCAATAGACTGGAACTGGGGCATCTTCCTGCAACAAGCCCCGTTCGGCAACACCACCTATCTTGGCTGGCTGTGGAGCGGCTTTCAGGTTACCGTGGCATTATCGATAACGGCGTGGATCATCGCGTTTCTTGTCGGTTCGCTGTTCGGTATTCTGCGCACCGTCCCTAACCGTTTTCTTTCAACAATTGGCACACTGTATGTGGAACTGTTCCGTAACGTTCCGCTCATCGTGCAGTTCTTTACCTGGTATCTGGTCATCCCGGAACTGCTGCCGGAAAATATTGGCATGTGGTTCAAGTCGGAGCTGGATCCGAACGTGCAGTTCTTTGTCTCCTCCATGATGTGTCTGGGGCTGTTTACCGCTGCGCGCGTTTGCGAGCAGGTGCGTGCCGCCATTCAGTCATTGCCACGCGGACAAAAAAATGCGGGCCTGGCGATGGGCCTGACCCTGCCACAAACCTACCGCTACGTGCTGCTGCCTAACGCCTACCGCGTTATCGTTCCACCGATGACCTCTGAGATGATGAACCTGGTGAAAAACTCGGCCATCGCCTCAACCATCGGCCTGGTGGATATGGCTGCACAGGCGGGCAAGCTGCTGGATTACTCCGCTCACGCGTGGGAATCCTTCACCGCGATCACGCTCGCGTATGTTCTGATTAACGCTTTCATCATGCTGGTGATGAACCTGGTTGAACGCAAAGTACGCCTGCCGGGCAATCTGGGAGGCAAATAATGTACGAATTTGACTGGAGTTCTATTGTTCCATCCATGCCTTACCTGCTCGATGGCCTGGTGATTACCCTAAAGATCACCGCGATCGCTATCGTTGTGGGTATCGTCTGGGGTACCCTGCTGGCCGTCATGCGCCTGTCGAGCTTTAAGCCGCTCGCCTGGTTTGCGACTGCCTACGTTAACGTCTTCCGCTCCATCCCGCTGGTGATGGTGCTGCTGTGGTTTTACCTGATTGTTCCAGGCTTCTTACAGAATGTGCTGGGACTGTCGCCGAAAACCGACATCCGCCTGATCTCTGCGATGGTGGCGTTCTCGATGTTTGAGGCCGCTTACTATTCAGAGATTATCCGTGCGGGTATCCAGAGTATCTCCCGTGGGCAGTCCAGCGCCGCGCTGGCTCTGGGAATGACGCACTGGCAGTCCATGCAGCTCATCATTCTGCCTCAGGCGTTTCGCGCCATGGTTCCGCTCCTGCTGACCCAGGGTATCGTGCTGTTCCAGGATACCTCTCTGGTTTACGTTCTGAGTCTGGCGGACTTCTTCCGTACCGCGTCGACCATAGGTGAACGTGATGGTACGCAGGTCGAGATGGTGCTCTTCGCGGGTGCGGTCTATTTTGTGATTAGTTTAAGCGCGTCGCTGTTGGTCAGCTGGCTGAAGAAAAGGACGGTATAATGATTTCCCTGAAAAATGTTTCTAAATGGTATGGGCACTTTCAGGTGCTGACCGACTGCTCCACCGAAGTCAAAAAAGGCGATGTGGTGGTGGTGTGCGGGCCGTCCGGTTCCGGTAAGTCTACGCTGATCAAAACGGTTAATGGTCTGGAGCCTGTGCAGCAGGGCGAAATTGTTGTTAACGGCACGAAAGTGAACGACAAGAAAACCAACCTGGCCCAGCTTCGCTCTCACGTCGGCATGGTGTTCCAGCATTTTGAGCTGTTCCCTCATCTGTCCATTATTGAGAACCTGACGCTGGCTCAGGTCAAAGTGCTCAAGCGTGATAAAAAAGCGTCGCGCGAAAAGGGGCTCAAGCTTCTGGAGCGCGTGGGGCTTTCTGCACATGCCGATAAGTTCCCGGCACAGCTTTCCGGCGGCCAGCAGCAGCGTGTGGCGATTGCGCGCGCGCTATGCATGGATCCGGTGGCGATGCTGTTCGATGAGCCCACGTCAGCGCTCGATCCTGAAATGATCAACGAAGTGCTGGACGTGATGGTCGAGCTGGCGCACGAAGGGATGACCATGATGGTGGTGACGCACGAAATGGGCTTCGCCCGTAAAGTGGCCAACCGCGTGATCTTCATGGACGAAGGGAAAATTGTCGAAGACTCACCGAAAGAAGAGTTCTTCGCCAACCCGAAATCCGAACGCGCGAAAGATTTCCTCGCGAAAATCCTGCACTAATCTTCTCGGTGCGCAATCTGCGGATTGCGCACTGCTTCACGCTTTAGATCTCTTTTTCTATTCGGCGTCACATCGCAGCGTTAACCTTGTCACAAAATAATGCTAAGAATGGAGAACGCTATGGCACACCCTATAATTCTCGACTGCGATCCGGGTCATGATGACGCGATCGCGCTCGTCCTCGCGCTTGCCACCCCTGAACTGGACGTGAAAGCGGTCACCTCGTCCGCCGGAAATCAGACGCCGGACAAAACCCTGCGCAACGTTTTACGCATGCTGACGCTGCTGAAACGCACCGATATTCCTGTCGCAGGCGGCGCCGTTAAGCCGCTGATGCGCGAGCTGATCATTGCCGACAACGTTCACGGTGAAAGCGGGCTGGATGGCCCGGCGCTGCCGGAGCCGGGCTTTGCACCGCAAAACTGCACCGCCGTGGAGCTGATGGCGAAGGTGCTGCGTGAAAGTGCAGAACCCGTCACCCTAGTGGCAACCGGCCCGCAGACCAACGTTGCGCTCCTGCTGAACAGCCATCCGGAACTGCGCGGTAAAATCGCCCGTATTGTGATTATGGGTGGGGCTATGGGGCTGGGGAACTGGACGCCTGCGGCCGAATTCAACATCTTTGTTGATCCGGAAGCTGCGGAGATCGTCTTCCAGTCGGGCCTGCCGATTGTGATGGCGGGGCTGGACGTGACGCATCGGGCACAGATTATGGCAGACGATATTGAGCGCTTCCGCGCCGTGGGCAACCCGGTTGCGACAACCGTAGCCGAGCTGCTCGACTTCTTTATGGAGTACCACAAAGCCGAGAAATGGGGCTTTCACGGCGCGCCGCTGCATGACCCGTGCACCATCGCCTGGCTGCTGAAGCCTGAAATGTTTACCACGGTGGACAGATGGGTTGGCGTGGAGACACAGGGGAAATATACCCAGGGGATGACGGTGGTGGATTACTATTCGCTGACGGGGAATAAACCGAATACGACGCTGATGGTGGATATCGACCGGGAGGCGTTTGTGGATTTGCTGGCGGAAAGACTTGCTTACTATTGTGCGGCCTGACGCCCTCACCCTGGCCCTCTCCCACGGGGAGAGGGAACTAAACTGCGCTTTTACTTATGGCTCAAACGGGCGACGCTGGAACTGATCGTGCCCGCACTTCGGGCACAGCGGCAACACATCCGGCGTATATACCGCAATATGGTGATGGCACTTCTCGCACACCAGATTCCCCAGCCCCACCACTTCACCGCTCTGGTACACGCCGTGATGATTTAAATCCTGGAACACCTCGCGCCACTCCAGCTGGGTTTTATCGGTAATATCCGCCAGCTCCTGCCACAGGCTCTCTTTGATCACCCGCATAAAGACGCTGTCGGCGATCTCATCCTGGCTCTCTTCGTAGCTGCGCGCGAACTCTTCCAGATCGCGGCGTACGGCGCGCGTCACCTCTTCCACTTCGGTTCGCGTTAACTCACCCGTTTGCGTCACCCGTTTACGCGCCTGTTCGACCAGCGCGTCAATATCGCGCTCGCCGTTACGCAGCCGTTCCGTCAGTGTCGCCACCAGTTCGCGGTAAAATTGAGCAACCTTGTTCATCATTTTGCCTCCCGGGTAAGTAACTATTTCTAATAATAGACCTTATTTCGCCGCCGCTTTGTCAGGTGAAGCACAGACCCGGTAAATTCCTGCAAAGTGCAATTGCGCGAAAGGCTGTTTTGACGCGGGCGTTTGGGCTATGCTATGCGGATCTGAATTACCACATCCATTGGCTACATTTTTGTAGCTGTATTGAACACAGGACCACTGGCTGCCATGCAAGAGCAATACCGCCCGGAAGAGATAGAATCAAAAGTCCAGCAACACTGGGACGAGAAGCGCACCTTTGAAGTAACCGAAGACGAGAGCAAAGAGAAGTATTACTGCCTGTCGATGCTTCCCTATCCTTCTGGTCGACTACACATGGGCCACGTGCGTAACTACACCATCGGTGATGTGATCGCCCGTTACCAGCGCATGCTGGGCAAAAACGTTCTGCAGCCAATCGGCTGGGATGCGTTCGGCCTGCCTGCAGAAGGCGCAGCGGTAAAAAACAATACCGCTCCGGCACCGTGGACGTACGACAACATCGCGTACATGAAAAACCAGCTCAAAATGCTGGGCTTCGGCTATGACTGGAGCCGCGAGCTGGCGACCTGTACCCCGGAATACTACCGCTGGGAGCAGAAGTTCTTCACCGAGCTGTACAAAAAAGGCCTGGTGTACAAGAAGACCTCTGCCGTTAACTGGTGCCCGAATGACCAGACCGTTCTGGCGAACGAGCAGGTTATCGACGGCTGCTGCTGGCGCTGCGACACCAAAGTTGAGCGTAAAGAGATCCCACAGTGGTTTATCAAAATCACCGCTTACGCTGACGAACTGCTGAACGATCTGGATACGCTGGATCACTGGCCTGACACCGTTAAGACCATGCAGCGCAACTGGATCGGCCGTTCTGAAGGCGTGGAAATTACCTTCAACGTTGAGAACTACGACCAGACCCTGACCGTCTACACCACCCGTCCGGACACCTTCATGGGTGTGACCTATCTGGCCGTGGCCGCAGGTCACCCGCTGGCGCAGAAAGCGGCAGAGAACAACCCGGAACTGGCGACCTTCATCGACGAATGCCGCAACACGAAAGTGGCCGAAGCCGACATGGCGACGATGGAGAAAAAAGGCGTTGCGACGGGCTTCTATGCTAAGCACCCGCTGACGGGCGAAGCGATCCCGGTCTGGGCAGCAAACTTCGTTCTGATGGAGTACGGTACAGGTGCAGTCATGGCCGTTCCGGGTCACGATCAGCGTGACTACGAGTTTGCCACCAAATACAACCTGCCGATTAAAGCCGTTATTCTGGCCGCCGATGGTTCTGAACCTGACCTGTCCGAGCAGGCGTTGACAGAAAAAGGCACCCTGTTTAACTCCGGTGAGTTCAGCGGCCTCAGCTTCGAAGAGGGCTTCAACGCCATCGCCGATAAGCTGGCCTCACTGGGCGTGGGCGAGCGTAAAGTGAACTTCCGTCTGCGCGACTGGGGCGTGTCCCGTCAGCGTTACTGGGGTGCGCCAATTCCAATGGTGACCCTGGAAGACGGCACCGTCATGCCAACGCCTGAAGATCAGCTGCCCGTGATCCTGCCGGAAGACGTGGTTATGGACGGCATCACCAGCCCGATCAAAGCCGATCCTGAGTGGGCTAAAACCACCGTCAACGGCCAGCCTGCGCTGCGTGAAACCGACACCTTCGATACCTTTATGGAGTCCTCCTGGTACTACGCGCGCTACACCTGCCCGCAGTACAAAGAAGGCATGCTGGATTCTGACGCCGCCAACTACTGGCTGCCGGTAGATATCTATATTGGTGGTATCGAACACGCCATCATGCACCTGCTCTACTTCCGCTTTTTCCATAAGCTGATGCGCGATGCCGGCATGGTGAACTCTGACGAGCCCGCTAAACAGCTGCTGTGCCAGGGTATGGTGCTGGCAGACGCCTTCTACTATGTTGGCGCGAACGGAGAGCGTAACTGGGTTTCTCCGGTTGATGCGATCGTTGAGCGCGACGAGAAAGGCCGTATCGTGAAGGCGACAGACGCTGAAGGCCATGAACTGGTTTATACCGGCATGAGCAAGATGTCCAAGTCTAAAAACAACGGCATCGACCCGCAGGTGATGGTTGAGCGTTACGGCGCGGACACCGTACGTCTGTTCATGATGTTTGCTTCTCCGGCTGATATGACCCTTGAGTGGCAGGAATCCGGCGTAGAAGGCGCGAACCGCTTCCTGAAACGCGTCTGGAAGCTGGTGTACGAACATACCGCACAGGGTGATGCTCCGGCACTGAACGCCGCTGCGCTGAGCGAAGATCAGCAGGCGCTGCGTCGTGATGTTCATAAAACGATCGCGAAAGTGACCGATGATATTGGCCGTCGTCAGACCTTCAATACCGCAATTGCGGCTATTATGGAACTGATGAACAAGCTGGCGAAAGCCCCGCAGGACGGCGAGCAGGATCGTGCCATCATGCGTGAAGCGCTGCTGGCCGTGGTTCGCATGCTTAACCCGTTCACGCCACACGTCAGCTTCACCCTGTGGCAGGAGCTGAAAGGCGAAGGCGATATCGACAACGCGCCGTGGCCGGTGGCTGACGAAGCAGCGATGGTGGAAAACACCACGCTGGTGGTGGTCCAGGTCAACGGCAAAGTCCGTGGTAAAATTACCGTGGCGGTCGATGCAACTGAAGATCAGGTTCGCGAGCGCGCGGGCCAGGAACCTCTGGTTGCGAAATATCTTGAGGGCGTTACCTTACGTAAAGCGATCTACGTACCGGGTAAACTGCTCAATCTGGTCGTTGGCTAAGCGCGGGAGGAAACGTGCGACAACTGGCAACAATACTCTTATCTCTGGCGGTGCTTGTCACCGCTGGCTGTGGCTGGCACCTGCGCAATACCACGGCGGTGCCTGCTGAGATGAAAACAATGATCTTTGATTCCGGGGATCCAAACGGACCGCTCAGCCGGGCCATTCGTAATCAGCTGCGCCTGAACGGCGTTGAGCTTGTTGAGAAAGGTACGCTGCGCCAGGATGTACCGTCTCTGCGCGTACTGGGAATGACGCTGGGCCAGGATACGGCATCCATCTTCCAGGACGGCCGCACGGCTGAATATCAGATGGTGCTGTCGGTCAACGCGGCTGTACTGATCCCGGGTAAAGACATCTATCCGATCAGCGCAAAAGTGTATCGTTCGTTCTTTGATAACCCGCAAACCGCGCTGGCAAAAGATGCCGAACAGCAGATTATCATCAACGAAATGTACGACAAGGCGGCGGAACAGCTGATCCGCAAACTGCCGGGTATTGCAGCGTCTAACCGAGAAGGCTCTGACATTATTGAAAAACCGGATGCCAGTACGCCTCCTGTTTCTACCTCTTTGGGTAAATGATGATCAGGCTGTATCCTGAACAACTCCGCGCGCAGCTCAATGAAGGGCTGCGCGCGGCGTATCTGCTGCTCGGAAACGACCCGTTACTACTTCAGGAAAGCCTGGATGCCGTGCGGCATGCGGCCGCGGCTCAGGGCTTTGATGAACACCATACCGTTCAGGTGGATAACGCCACCGACTGGAACGCCCTCTTCTCACTCTGTCAGGCGATGAGCCTTTTTGCGTCGCGCCAGACAATCCAGATCCTGCTGCCGGAGAACGGCCCTAACGCTGCCATCAATGAGCAACTCGCCACGCTGGTCAGCCTGTTACATAGCGATCTGCTGTTAATTGTGCGCGGCAGCAAGCTCACCAAAGCGCAGGAAAACGCGGCATGGTTCACCCAGCTCGCGACCCACGCGGTGCTGGTCACCTGCCAGACGCCTGAGCAGGCGCACCTGCCTAAATGGGTCGCCGCGAGAGCGAAGCAGCACAACCTTCAACTGGACGATGCGGCGAACCAACTGCTCTGCTACTGCTATGAAGGCAACCTGCTGGCCCTGGCACAGGCGCTGGACAGGCTCTCCCTGCTCTGGCCGGACGGCAAGCTGACCTTACCGCGCGTTGAGCAGGCCGTTAACGATGCCGCACACTTCACGCCGTTCCACTGGGTGGATGCTCTGTTGTTGGCGAAAAGCAAACGCGCCCTGCATATTCTCCAGCAGCTGCGCCTGGAGGGCAGTGAACCCGTCATCCTGCTGCGCACGCTGCAGCGCGAACTGTTGCTGCTGATAACGCTCAAGCGCCAGTCGGCCCATACGCCGTTACGCTCCCTGTTTGATAAACACCGGGTGTGGCAAAACCGGCGGGCAATGACCACCGAGGCCATCAACCGCCTGAGCCATGAACAGCTGCGCCAGGCGGTGCAGCTTCTGATGCGCGCCGAGCTTACCCTAAAACAAGATTACGGCCAGTCGGTGTGGGCGGAGCTGGAAAGCCTTTCCCTGCTGCTCTGCCACAAGGCGCTGGCTGACGTATTTATTGATGGATAGTATGCACTCTTTACAGGCCCTGTATGGCGGCACCTTTGACCCGGTACACTACGGGCATCTGAAGCCGGTAGAAATTCTGGCAAATCTGATCGGCCTGCAGCGCGTTACCATCATGCCCAATAATGTTCCGCCGCACCGCCCCCAGCCTGAAGCAACCAGCGAGCAGCGCAAAGAGATGCTCGCTCTGGCTATCGCGGATAAGCCGCTCTTCAGGCTGGATGAACGGGAATTGCGTCGCGACACCCCCTCGTGGACGTCGCAAACGCTGCAGGAGTGGCGGGCCGAGCAAGGGCCTGACCAGCCGCTCGCCTTTATCATCGGTCAGGACTCCCTGCTCAACTTCCCCACGTGGCACAAGTATGAAACCATTCTGGGGAACAGCCACCTGCTCGTCTGCCGCCGTCCGGGCTACCCGCTGACCATGCGCGAAGCGCAATATCAGCAGTGGCTTGAAGACCATCTCACCGATAACGTTGAAGATCTTCACAACCAGCCCGCCGGGAAGATTTATCTGGCGGAGACGCCGTGGTTCGACATCTCTGCGACCGTTATTCGCGAACGTTTACAGCAGGGTTTAGCCTGTGACGATCTGCTGCCTGCCCCGGTGCTGGCGTATATTCATACGCACGGGTTGTATCAGAAAACCGCAGATAAATAGCCGGAGGGCATAAAAAGCAGCATATTGATTATCCTGCCTTGACAGGTTAAGCCATACTGTTATCCTCCGCTGCCAGACTTTCCCGCCGATCGTTGCTTTACAGAAATTGTTTTACAAAAATGGCGATGCAATCTCAGGCGGAGGGTGGGATGATACCCGCCTTCAAAAGCCCGGACGGTGACATTTGTCCCGACAGGGGCGTCAGTTCAGGTATACTGTCTGGCCACGAATTCATAGTTGTACAATCTCATTCACCCAGGGGGAAAACTTGCAGGGTAAAGCACTCCAGGATTTTGTTATCGACAAAATTGATGACCTGAAAGGTCAGGACATCATCGCTATCGACGTTAAGGGTAAATCCAGTATTACCGACTGCATGATTATCTGCACCGGTACCTCTACGCGTCATGTTGTTTCGATTGCCGACCATGTGGTTCAGGAATCGCGCGCAGCAGGACTCTTACCGCTTGGCGTTGAAGGTGAAGCGACCGCTGACTGGGTGGTTGTTGACCTCGGCGATGTGATTGTCCACGTCATGCAGGAAGAGAGCCGTCGCCTGTATGAGCTGGAAAAACTCTGGGGTTAATGCGTGAAGTTGCAGCTGGTCGCCGTCGGCACCAAAATGCCGGACTGGGTACAAACCGGTTTTACTGAATATCTGCGTCGTTTTCCCAAAGACATGCCGTTCGAACTGGTGGAGATCCCCGCCGGGAAGCGCGGTAAGAACGCGGATATCAAACGTATTCTCGACAAAGAGGGTGAACTGATGCTTGCTGCCGCAGGCAAGAACCGCATCGTCACCCTTGATATTCCAGGTAAACCCTGGGATACGCCGCAGCTGGCGCATGAACTGGAGCGCTGGAAGCAGGATGGCCGCGACGTCAGTCTGTTGATTGGCGGACCTGAAGGGTTATCCCCCGCCTGCAAAGCGGCAGCAGAACAAAGTTGGTCTCTCTCTGCGCTGACGCTGCCCCACCCGCTCGTGCGGGTCCTGGTGGCGGAAAGCTTGTATCGCGCGTGGAGCATTACTACCAACCACCCCTATCACCGCGAGTAATGACTGACCAGGGTAGATTAAGCAGCGGATGAAACTACAGAATTCTTTTCGCGACTATACGGCTGAGTCCGCGCTGTTTGTGCGCCGGGCGCTGGTCGCCTTTACGGGGATTTTGCTGCTTACCGGCGTGCTGATCGCCAACCTTTATAATCTGCAAATTGTCCGCTTTACCGATTACCAGACGCGTTCTAACGAAAACCGCATTAAGCTGGTGCCTATCGCACCCAGCCGCGGCATTATCTACGACCGTAACGGCACCCCTCTGGCGTTAAACCGCACCATCTATCAAGTCGAGATGATGCCGGAGAAGGTCGATAACGTGCAGAATACGCTGGAAGCGCTAAGGAGCGTTGTCGATCTTAACGATGATGATATCGCGGCCTTCAAAAAAGAGCGCGCCCGCTCTCACCGTTTCACCTCCATTCCGGTTAAAACCAATCTGACGGAAGTCCAGGTCGCCCGTTTTGCGGTGAACCAGTACCGCTTCCCCGGTGTGGAAGTGAAGGGTTACAAGCGTCGCTACTATCCATACGGATCCGCGCTGACGCATGTGATTGGCTACGTTTCCAAGATTAACGATAAAGACGTCGAGCGCCTCGATAAAGACGGCAAGCTGGCGAACTACGCCGCGACGCACGATATCGGCAAGCTGGGGATTGAACGCTACTACGAAGATGTCCTGCACGGGCAGACCGGCTATGAAGAAGTTGAGGTCAACAACCGTGGTCGCGTCATTCGCCAGCTTAAGGAAGTGCCGCCTCAGGCGGGGCACGACGTCTATCTGACGCTCGATCTCAAACTGCAGCAGTATATTGAAACCCTGCTGGCGGGCAGCCGCGCCGCCGTGGTGGTCACCGACCCACGCACCGGCGGCATTCTGGCGATGGTTTCTATGCCAAGCTATGACCCGAACCTCTTTGTTGACGGCATCTCCAGCAAAGACTATTCCGGCCTGCTGAATGACCCTAACACCCCGCTGGTGAACCGCGCCACGCAAGGCGTTTACCCGCCGGCATCAACGGTTAAACCGTACGTGGCGGTCTCGGCGCTGAGCGCGGGCGTCATCAACCGCAATACCAGCCTGTTTGACCCGGGCTGGTGGCAGCTACCGGGCTCTGAAAAACGCTATCGCGACTGGAAGAAATGGGGCCACGGCCATCTGAACGTTACGAAATCTCTGGAAGAATCTGCGGATACCTTCTTCTATCAGGTGGCGTATGACATGGGCATTGACCGCCTGTCAGAGTGGATGAGCAAATTCGGCTACGGGCACTACACCGGCGTGGATCTGGCTGAAGAGCGCTCCGGCAACATGCCAACCCGTGAGTGGAAGCTGAAGCGCTTTAAGAAGCCGTGGTATCAGGGTGATACCATACCGGTGGGTATCGGCCAGGGTTACTGGACGGCCACCCCGCTTCAGATGAACAAAGCGATGATGATCCTCATTAACGACGGCGTGGTGAAAGTTCCGCATCTGCTGCAAAGCACCGTTGAAGATGGCAAAAAAGTGCCGTGGGTGCAGCCCCATGAAGCGCCGGTAGGCGACATCCATTCCGGCTTCTGGGAAATAGCGAAAGACGGTATGTACGGTGTGGCAAACCGTCCTAACGGAACCGCGCACAAGTATTTCGCCGGTACGCCATATAAAGTGGCCGCGAAATCCGGTACGGCGCAGGTCTTTGGCCTGAAAGCCAATGAAACCTATAACGCACACCGCATTGCCGAACGTCTGCGTGACCATAAGCTGATGACGGCGTTTGCCCCTTATGATAACCCGCAGGTGGCGGTGGCAATGATTCTGGAGAACGGCGGCGCTGGACCGGCGGTAGGGACCATCATGCGCCAGATCCTGGACCACATTATGCTGGGTGATAACAACACCGAACTGCCGGCTGAAAATCCGGCCGCCGCTGCGGCGGAGGACCAATAATCATGACGGATAATCCAAATAAAAAATCGCTGTGGGATAAAATTCACATCGACCCAGCCATGCTGCTGATCCTGCTGGCCCTGCTGGTTTACAGCGCCCTGGTTATCTGGAGCGCCAGCGGCCAGGACATCGGCATGATGGAACGCAAGATCGGCCAGATCGCGATGGGTCTGGTCATTATGGTGGTAATGGCGCAGATCCCGCCGCGCGTCTATGAAGGCTGGGCGCCCTATCTCTACATCTTCTGTATTATTTTGCTGGTGGCGGTAGATGCGTTCGGTGCCATCTCAAAAGGGGCACAGCGCTGGCTGGATCTGGGCGTAGTCCGTTTCCAGCCCTCGGAGATTGCCAAAATCGCAGTCCCGCTGATGGTGGCGCGCTTTATCAACCGCGACGTCTGTCCGCCGTCGCTGAAAAATACCGCTATCGCCCTGGTGCTGATATTCCTGCCGACACTGCTGGTTGCGGCGCAGCCTGACCTCGGCACCTCGATCCTTATCGCCCTCTCCGGCCTGTTTGTCCTGTTCCTGTCGGGCTTAAGCTGGCGTCTGATTGGTATCGCGGTGGTGCTGGTTGCTGCGTTTATCCCTATCCTGTGGTTCTTCCTGATGCATGACTACCAGCGCCAGCGCGTCATGATGCTTCTGGATCCGGAAACCGATCCGCTCGGTGCGGGCTATCATATTATTCAGTCCAAGATTGCGATTGGCTCCGGCGGCCTGCGCGGTAAAGGCTGGCTGCACGGTACCCAGTCGCAGCTGGAGTTTTTACCGGAGCGCCACACCGACTTTATCTTTGCGGTACTGGCGGAAGAGCTGGGACTGGTTGGCATCCTGATCCTGCTGGCGCTCTACGTGCTGCTCATCATGCGAGGTTTGTGGATTGCGGCCCGCGCGCAGACCACCTTCGGCCGCGTCATGGCAGGCGGACTGATGTTGATTTTATTCGTTTATGTCTTCGTAAATATTGGTATGGTGAGTGGTATTCTGCCGGTGGTAGGCGTACCGCTGCCGCTGGTGAGTTACGGAGGCTCGGCACTGATCGTGTTGATGGCCGGGTTTGGTATCGTGATGTCGATCCACACCCACAGAAAAATGTTGTCAAAAAGCGTATAAAAATAAGGGGATCGGAATGCGTAAGCAGTGGCTGGGTATCTGCATTGCGGCAAGTTTACTTGCGGCCTGTACAAGTGATGATGGTCAGCAACAGGCAACCGTCGCGCCGCCGCAGCCTGCGGTGTGTAATGGCCCAATCGTTGAAATTAGCGGTGCCGATCCCGTTTATGAACCGCTGAATGCCAGCGCGAATCAGGATTACGAGCGCGACGGCAAAAGCTACAAAATTGTGCAGGATCCGTCCCGCTTTAGCCAGGCTGGCTTTGCCGCCATTTATGATGCTGAGCCGGGCAGTAACCTGACGGCATCGGGTGAAACATTTGACCCAATGCAGTTGACTGCAGCGCACCCGACGCTACCTATCCCTAGCTACGCCCGTATCACCAACCTGGCGAACGGCCGTATGATCGTCGTGCGTATTAACGACCGCGGCCCGTACGGTAATGACCGGGTGATTTCCCTGTCCCGCGCGTCTGCCGATCGCCTGAATACCTCGAACAACACCAAAGTTCGCATTGACCCAATTATCGTGGCGCAGGATGGTTCGCTCTCCGGGCCGGGAACCGCGTGTACCACGGTGGCGAAACAGACCTATGCCCTCCCCGACCGCCCAAATCTGGACGGCGGCATGGGAAGCGTCTCCTCGCCGGCAGAGCCTTCTCAGCCGGCGGGAGAAATACGCCCAATCAGCAATGACACCCTGCAAAGCGATGATGCCACTGGCGCACCGGTAAAAAGCAGCGGCTTCCTTGGCGCACCAACGAACTTAGCCTCGGGCGTGCTGGAGAGCAGTGAGCCGACGCCAGCCCCTGTTGCCGCCCCCGTCGTGCAGCAGCCTGCCCCGGTAACGGCTCCGGTCACGACCCAGAGCGCAGCCGTTGCCGCTCCCGCAGCAGCCAGCGGCGGCTTTGTCGTCCAGGTGGGCGCAGTGAGCGATCGGGCCCGTGCCCAGCAGTATCAGCAGCGTCTAAGCCAGCAGTTTGGCGTGCCAGGACGCGTTGAGCAAAACGGCGCGGTCTGGCGTATTCAGATGGGGCCGTTTGCCAGCAAGTCGCAGGCGGCATCCCTGCAGCAGCGTTTGCAGAGCGAGGCACAGCTGCAGTCCTTTATCGCTGTTACGAAGTAATTAATCGGCGGTATCCGAAATGTCAATTTGTGTAAAACACATTCACAAACTCATGCTTAAAGTCGGATGCCTGCCTGAATAGCATTTGCTATAGTAAGGCACTTTTTTTAATTCCATCACGGATGTCGTAGTTCTGACCATGAAGACCACTTTTTCTGCTCGTTTTGTGCAGCGCATGGCGCTGACCACGGCCCTTTGCGCGGCTGCACTCTCTGCAGCTCATGCTGATGACCTGAATATCAAGACCATGATCCCTGGCGTTCCGCAAATCGACGCGGAATCCTACATCCTGATCGATTACAACTCTGGCAAAGTGCTGGCAGAACAGAATGCCGATGCCCGCCGTGACCCGGCCAGCCTGACCAAAATGATGACCAGCTACGTCATCGGCCAGGCAATGAAAGCCGGTAAGTTCAAAGAGACGGATCTGGTCACCATCGGCAACGATGCGTGGGCTACCGGGAACCCGGTTTTCAAAGGTTCCTCGCTGATGTTCCTGAAACCGGGAATGCAGGTTCCGGTTTCTCAGTTAATTCGTGGCATTAACCTGCAGTCCGGTAACGATGCCTGCGTGGCCATGGCCGATTTCGCCGCCGGTAGTCAGGATGCGTTCGTGGGCCTGATGAACAGCTACGTAAATGCCCTGGGTCTGAAGAACAGCCATTTCCAGACCGTACACGGTCTCGATGCAGACGGTCAGTACAGCTCCGCACGTGATATGGCGCTGATCGGTCAGGCGCTGATCCGCGACGTACCTAACGAGTACTCTATCTACAAAGAGAAAGAGTTCACCTTCAACGGCATTCGTCAGACCAACCGTAACGGCCTGCTGTGGGATAACAGCCTGAACGTTGACGGCATCAAAACCGGCCACACCGACAAAGCCGGTTACAACCTGGTAGCCTCTGCCACTGAAGGCCAGATGCGCCTGATCTCTGCCGTGATGGGCGGTCGCACCTTTAAAGGTCGCGAAACCGAGAGTAAGAAGCTGCTGACCTGGGGCTTCCGTTTCTTCGAAACTGTGAACCCGCTGAAAGCAGGCAAAGAATTTGCTTCTGAACCCGTCTGGTTCGGCGATAACGATCGTGCTTCTCTGGGCGTGGATAAAGACCTCTACCTGACCATTCCACGCGGTCGTATGAAGGATCTGAAAGCAAGCTATGTGCTCAACACCACCGAACTGCATGCCCCGCTGCATAAAAACCAGGTGGTGGGTACCATCAACTTCCAGCTGGACGGTAAAACGATCGACCAGCGTCCACTCGTGGTATTGGAAGAAATTCCTGAAGGCAATTTCTTCGGCAAAATCATTGATTACATTAAATTGATGTTCCATCACTGGTTTGGCTAAAAATCGAACACTTGAAAGTGTGATTTTGATCCCCATATACTAAGTATCCTGATAACTCCCACCTGACGTGGGAGTTATTCTTTTTGACGTTACGCCGGAGCTGACATGAAAACCAAACTTAACGAACTGCTTGAATTCCCTACCCCGTTTACCTACAAAGTAATGGGTCTGGCGAAACCTGAGCTGGTTGATCAGGTGGTTGAAGTGGTACAGCGCCATGCGCCGGGTGACTACTCTCCGTCAGTAAAACCAAGCAGCAAGGGCAACTACCACTCGGTTTCTATTACCATCACTGCCACACATATCGAGCAGGTTGAGACGCTGTACGAAGAGCTCGGCAATATCGAAATCGTTCGTATGGTGCTGTAGTCCCTTTGCGGTTACCCGGTTTACCGGGTAACCCCTCTTCCCCGCTGTGATATACTCCCCCTCATCTTTTGTTTCTCGTCTTCGGAGACGCGTTTTGTATCAGGATAAAATTCTGGTCCGTCATCTCGGGCTGCAACCTTATGAGCCTGTCTCTCAGGCTATGCACGAGTTCACCGATTCACGCGATGACACAACCCCTGATGAGATTTGGCTGGTCGAACATCTGCCGGTATTTACGCAGGGCCAGGCGGGAAAAGCGGAACACTTATTAATGACGGGCGATATCCCGGTGATCCAGAGCGATCGTGGCGGACAGGTGACTTACCACGGTCCGGGTCAGCAGGTCATGTACGTCCTGCTTAATCTGAAGCGCAGAAAGCTTGGCGTACGTGAGCTGGTGACGTTACTGGAACAGACCGTCGTCAACACGCTGGCGGAGTATGGGATTGACGCGCATCCGCGTGCCGATGCGCCGGGCGTCTACGTTGGCGAAATGAAGATCTGCTCTCTGGGGCTACGTATTCGTAAAGGTTGTTCCTTCCACGGTCTGGCATTGAATATTAATATGGATCTTACGCCTTTCCAGCGCATAAACCCCTGCGGCTACGCCGGCATGGAAATGACGCAAATGCGCCAGTGGGTCGATACCGCTACGCCAGAAAATATACGTCCCGTGCTTCTGAAGAATGTGTTAGCGCTACTTAACAATCCCCCGCACGAATATATCCCTGCTTAATATATCATCCAGAATGGCTCGATAATTTGACGGGCCACTGTTTATTTACCGCTTTTACGCTTTACAATAATCCGCAGATTCTATATTTTCGAAGCGCCCGAATATTGCCCTTACATATTATTTAGCCTCCGGACAGCACGGCATACACAGGCTAAGTAACTTGAGTGATAATCACACAACTGTTTGTTTTTGATAAACAAGTGGAACAAAAGCAACACTTTACGAATCTCTACAAGCATAATAAATAAATTGAACTATCATTCATGTTGTGAATGTATACGGAGTGAAAGCGTGGAGTATAATAATTTACCAGCCAAACGCCTGAATGACCCTGGTGGCGAAGATAAGCCGCAAATTTTTCGGACTTTACGTAATATTGATCTCAATTTACTGACTATTTTTGAGGCAGTATATGTCCATAAGGGTATCGTTAATGCTGCGAAAATTCTTAATCTCACGCCATCGGCAATAAGTCAGTCAATTCAAAAGCTACGGGCTATATTTCCCGACCCCTTATTTATCCGTAAGGGCCAGGGCGTCACGCCAACAGCCTATGCGACACATCTCCACGAATACATCAGCCAGGGGCTGGAGTCGATTCTGGGTGCGCTGGATTTAACCGGAAGCTATGACAAACAGAGAACCATCACCATCGGCTGCTCCCCTTCTGTCGGCGTGCTGGTGATGCCCGCGATCTTCCAGGCAGTGAAAGAGCATGCGCCTCAGCTTCTGCTTCGCAATGTGCCTCTTAACGAACCTGACGTTCAGCTTGCTCAGTTCCAGACGGACCTGGTCATCGAAAGCGGCAGCTTTAGCGCCCGAGCGCTGGGGCAAAATGTGCTTTACGCGGATAACCTGGTGCTGGTTTGCCGCAAGCAGCACCCCGTCCTCAGCGAGCCGTTATCCATTGAAAACCTGCGCAACTACGACCACTCGTCTTTTATGACCGAAGGGCAATCTAATCACGCTCTGCGTCAGCGTATAGACGAAATTTTCCCGGAACGTCAGATCAGTTTCAGCAGTTACAATATGTTCACCACCGCATCCCTGATTGGCAGCAGCGATATGCTGTGCATCATGCCTTCACGCCTGTATAACCTGCTGCGGAAATGCTGGCCGCTGGAGAGTATTCCGCTTAGCCAGCTCAATGCAGAATCTATCGAGATTTCACTGCATTACAACAAGCTCAGCTTGCGCGATCCGGTACTGGAAAACGTCATCCGCATTATCCGTCAGGCCTTCTGACAGAGCGTACCCGTACACGTCCCTGCCGCTCGCAGGGCAAAAGGCACAAAACAACAACTATTTTACAAATTGGCGACCTGGCAGGCTGCTTTAACGCCCCTATAAATGATATACTGCCTGTCGTTCGTTCAAAAATAGTTGATAAATACAACATTCCCTTGAATTGAAACGCTTTCCTTCGATATTCGCAACTGGAACACGCACGCTATGAGTAAACCCATTGTGATGGAACGCGGTGTTAAATACCGCGATGCCGATAAAATGGCCCTTATCCCGGTTAAAAACGTGGCTACAGAGCGCGAGGCGCTGTTAAGAAAACCGGAATGGATGAAAATCAAACTTCCGGCAGACTCTTCGCGTATCCAGGGGATCAAAGCGGCGATGCGTAAGAATGGCCTTCACTCTGTTTGTGAAGAAGCCTCTTGCCCGAACCTTGCTGAATGTTTCAATCACGGCACCGCGACGTTTATGATTCTGGGTGCCATCTGTACCCGCCGCTGCCCATTCTGCGACGTGGCGCATGGCCGCCCGGTGGCCCCCGATGCCAACGAGCCGCAAAAACTGGCGCAAACCATCGCCGACATGGCGCTGCGTTATGTGGTTATCACCTCCGTTGACCGCGACGATCTGCGTGATGGTGGTGCTCAGCACTTCGCTGACTGCATTACTGCCATTCGCGAAAAAAGCCCGAACATCAAAATCGAAACGCTGGTTCCTGACTTCCGCGGCCGTATGGACCGCGCGCTGGATATCCTGACCGCGACGCCGCCAGATGTGTTTAACCACAACCTGGAGAACGTTCCGCGTCTTTACCGTCAGGTGCGTCCGGGAGCCGACTATAACTGGTCTCTGAAGCTGCTGGAGCGCTTTAAAGAAGCACATCCGCATATCCCGACCAAGTCAGGTCTGATGGTTGGTCTGGGTGAAACTAATGACGAAATCATCGACGTCATGCGCGATCTGCGCCGCCACGGTGTGACCATGTTGACGCTCGGCCAGTATCTGCAGCCAAGCCGTCACCACCTGCCGGTACAGCGCTACGTGAGCCCGGATGAATTTGACGAGATGAAAGCCGAAGCGCTGGCGATGGGCTTTACCCACGCGGCTTGTGGTCCATTTGTTCGTTCTTCTTACCATGCGGATATGCAGGCGAAAGGCGAAGAAGTCAAATAACGTCGTAATATTCATTTACAGTAATGCAAAAAAACCGGCCTCATGAGCCGGTTTTTTTTCGCAAGCCCTCAGGCATTGCCGTTACTCTTTGTGGGAAAGCTTCTCTGCCGGGATGTCGTCAGCGCTTTTCTTCGCGGCTGCGTCATCGTCGTTCATCGCTTTCTTGAAGCCTTTGATGGCAGCCCCCAGGTCACCACCCAGCGTGCGTAACTTCTTGGTACCAAACAGCAGGACGACCAGTGCGGCAACCACCAGCAGTTTGGTAATACTAATCTCACCCATAGATACCTTCTTTACTTAAAACAGGCTGCATTCAGCGCCAAAACCCGATCGTATTAACGGTCATTTGGCGCGTGCACACAATAGCAATCTGTAACAAGGTGAATCAAGCATTGTTGAAAAAAACATCACAATAATTGCGGTGGCGCAAAGCGACGGTTGCGAAGAACAGGTAATTGCTGACGCGCAAGCGCAACTCTTTCTAAAATTATCTCCGCCATCAGCAGAACCGGCGCTTCCGCTGCGGCGGCAATCGTCACTCCCAGGGGATCAACCACCCTGCTCTGCCCGATGTTTTTATTGCCGCACTCCCCGGCGGCAACAACATAACAGGTCGTGTCCAGCGCGCGTGCCGCAAGCAGCGTAGCCCAGTGTTGCTCTTTTAGCGGCCCCTTAACCCATGCGGCGGGCAATACCAGCACCTCCGCCCCCTGCAGCGCCAGATGCACCGCCAGCTCCGGGAAACGCAGGTCATAGCAGGTCATCAACCCCACCTTAAACCCGTCGATATCAATGAGCGGTGGGACGACATCTCCCGGATCAACGCGTCGCGACTCCTGGATGCTGAACGCATCATAGAGATGAAGCTTGGCGTAGCGCGCAACAATGGCACCGTCACGAATAGCCACCAGCGTATTCACTGCGCGACCCGGCGTTGAGGGAACGTGCACGGTTAAGACGGTGGTCATCGTACTGCCTACGCTCTGAGCGAGCAGCTGTTGTAAAAATTCGCCGTCAAGGGCCTGTGCGGACTTCACGGACAAATCCGGGTCGTTATCATCCCTTGCCAGCAACGCCTCAGGAAGCACCAGCAGCGACGCGCCTTTCTGTCGGGCCTGTATCATCAGGTTAACGCACTGCACTGCGTTAACCCGCCAGTCAGGCGTGACCGCAAACTGCCCTACCGCAACATACATATTTGTCCCCTCATTATAAACAGCGTTAAACTCGCTACTCTTACACATCAAATAGCAGGTATTTAGCGTGTTACAACTCCTTTTAGCTGTTTTTATTGGTGGAGGCACGGGGAGCGTTGCGAGGTGGTTACTGAGTATGCGATTTAATCCCCTGCACCAGGCGATTCCATTAGGAACGCTGGCCGCCAACCTGATTGGTGCTTTTATTATTGGTATGGGGCTGGCCTGGTTTAACCGGATGACGCACATCGATCCCATGTGGAAAGTCTTGATTACCACCGGCTTCTGCGGCGGTTTGACCACCTTTTCAACCTTTTCCGCGGAAACGGTTTTTCTCTTTCAGGAAGGACGTATCGGCTGGGCGCTGGTGAATATCGCGATCAACATGATCGGATCTTTCGCGATGACGGGGATCGCATTTTGGCTTTTTTCCTCTGTAAGCACGCATTAACTGCCGGAGCGTTAATGTTGGCTTAATTTTTCTCTGTCACTCTGAAGGCAATACTGAACGAGGGTGACAAATGAAACAGAGTCTGATGAGCGCAGGCATGGTGTTGTTGAGCGTACTGATCGTGGCCAGCTTCCTGAAAATTTACCTGCTTGGCTGATTCATAACGAAAAAAACCCGCTCAATGAGCGGGTTTTGAAATTCTTGCTGACGCGTCTGAATTACAGAGCGATTACGTTAGCAGCAGAAGGGCCTTTGGCACCGTTAGTGATTTCGAACTCTACACGCTGACCTTCAGCCAGAGTTTTGAAACCATTAGACTGGATTGCAGAGAAGTGTACGAACACGTCTTTGCTGCCATCTTCAGGAGTAATGAAACCGAATCCTTTGGACTCATTAAACCACTTAACGTTACCTTTAATCTTAGACATCAAAATTACCTTTACATTAAAAAACGACACAAATGCTGTGTCGGTTACCAGTACATCAATTGTGGGACCTTTTGTCCAGCGGATCTTTGACAAAAAGTGACTAAAGTCGCGTTAATTTTCACTGACAGATTTTTATCGCTTACGAATCAACGGCTGCACGTTTTTTCACCACCAGGTAATGTTTTGTCAGTTAAAACTGAAAACGCATCCAGGCGAAGTAAACGTTACCGTTGTTATACGTTCCCGGAATGTAGGTCATCTGGAACGTTGCAGGGCCGTAACCAACAGAGGCCAGAGGCAGCAATACGGGGATCGGAATGTACTTCCAGTTGTCGCGCGCGGTCACCCCGGCGGTATAGCCCAGACCAACGTGGAAGTTCTCATCCGCCAGCGGGCGCCAGGTTTTTTCCCAGCCGTAGCCGCCAATCGGTTCCCACTTGTTAAAGGAGTCTTTGAAGGCCATCAGGTAGATGCCATGCCAGTTTCCTTTATCATCCCAGCGCGACTGACCAAAACCCGCTCCCCAGGGACGCTCGTTGTATTTATCCGTTTTCTCTTTGTCGTAAGCAAAGCGCGCATGCCACGTTATTGCCGGGACATAGAGATCATAATGTTCAGGCGCTGACCAGGTCTGCGAAACATTATCCGTAAAAGTGGAGAACCAACCTTTATCCGTCGCGTTGTTCTCTGCCTGTGCAACAGAAGAAAACGTTAACTGGCCAATAATAAACAATAAAATAGAGAAAAAAGTATTACGTACAATCACAATGCAATTACCATTCTTGATATTCGAGGCAAAGTTTAACATAGAATAATTGAACCAAGCCTTAACGGTATCACCCCTACTCTTAAATATCAGGCCGCTTTTCGGGAATATTCCTAAAGCGGCGTTCTGCTTATCCCGAATAAACCCACATCATGTACGCCTAATGTCTGTTAACGGTCTCCAGTACTAACAGGCCAGACCACACAAAAGTTTAACATTTTGTTATCATTACATAGACATGTTACGCTGTCTTTGCCGGTCAAGATCCTTATGACATAAATGCCTTAGCCATGGCAAAAACGCTGTTATGCTGTTCGTTAGTCGTCTGTTTATTGATTTTAATCAGCAAGGGCGGGCCATTAATTCGGCACATTTTCATCCTTCATTTTTATATTAATTTTTTATATCTCAGGGCAGAAAGACACAGGGGAAATCATGCTTACCTTTATCGAGCTCCTAATTGGGGTTGTCGTCATTGTGGGTGTAGCTCGCTACATCATTAAAGGATACTCAGCCACGGGCGTTTTATTTGTCGGTGGTTTAACGCTGCTGATAATCAGCGCAGTAATGGGTCATCAGGTTTTACCTGCCAGCGCAGCCAGCACGGGCTACACCGCCACGGATATTGTTGAATATATTAAAATCCTGCTCATGAGCCGCGGTGGCGATCTGGGTATGATGATCATGATGCTGTGCGGTTTTGCAGCCTATATGACCCATATCGGCGCGAACGACATGGTTGTGAAGCTTGCCTCGAAACCCCTGCAGTACATTAACTCGCCGTATCTGTTGATGGTTGCCGCCTATTTCCTCGCCTGCCTGATGTCGCTGGCCGTTTCATCGGCAACCGGGCTTGGCGTACTGTTAATGGCCACGCTGTTCCCGGTGATGGTGAACGTGGGCATCAGCCGTGGGGCAGCGGCGGCAATTTGCGCCTCCCCGGCGGCCATTATTCTCTCCCCGACGTCAGGTGACGTTGTGCTGGCGGCGAAAGCAGCCGAAATGTCGCTTATCGACTTCGCCTTTAAAACCACGCTGCCGATCTCGATTGTCGCCATTGTGGGAATGGGTATCGCGCATTTCTTCTGGCAGCGCTATCTCGATAAGAAAGAGAACATCAGCCATGAAATGATGGATGTAAGCGAAATCACCACCACCGCGCCGGCGTTCTATGCCATTTTGCCGTTCACGCCGATTATCGGCGTGCTCATTTTTGACGGGAAATGGGGCCCGCAGCTGCACATTATTACTATTCTGGTTATCTGTATGCTGTTAGCCGCTGTGCTGGAGTTCGTGCGCGGTTTCAACACCCAAAAAGTCTTCTCCGGCCTTGAGGTCGCGTATCGCGGTATGGCAGATGCGTTTGCTGGCGTGGTGATGCTGTTGGTTGCAGCAGGTGTCTTTGCCCAGGGTCTGAGCACGATCGGCTTTATCCAGAGCCTGATCTCCATCGCCACCTCGTTTGGCTCGGCCAGTATTATCCTGATGCTGGTCCTGGTGGTACTGACCATGCTGGCGGCAATGACCACCGGTTCCGGGAATGCGCCATTTTACGCCTTCGTTGAGATGATCCCTAAGCTGGCTCACTCGTCCGGTATCAACCCGGCTTATCTTTCCATTCCCATGCTCCAGGCCTCAAACCTGGGTCGTACCATCTCGCCTGTCTCAGGCGTGGTGGTGGCGGTTGCCGGGATGGCCAAAATCTCGCCGTTTGAAGTGGTGAAACGCACGTCAGTGCCGGTGCTGGTTGGGCTAATCATCGTCATTATTGCTACCGAAGTGCTGGTTCCCGGCGCCGCCTAAGTGAAATTCCTGATTACCTAAAAGCGCCTGCGGGCGCTTTTTGTGCTTTAATAACCCACAAAAATGAATTGCGCACAACCAATCAGGAAATCACATGTTCAGGAAGGATATCGTTATCCCGTCTGGCGCAGTAGCGCTTGCACTCAGTCTCTTCTCAGCACAGGCCGACCCCCTCAAGGCCACGCAGTACGGCGATTTCGATCGCTATGTGCTGGCTTTATCCTGGCAAACGGGATTTTGTCAAAGCATGGTCGAGCGTAACCGCAATGAACCGGATGAATGTCGTCTGCAAAAAGAGCGCGACAATAAAACCGATTTTCTGACCGTTCACGGGCTATGGCCCGGCCTGCCGAAATCCATTGCCGCACGCGGCGTGGATGAACGTCGATGGATGCGGTTTGGCTGCGCCACGCGCCCTATCCCGAACATGCCGGAAGTGAAGGCCAGCCGCAAATGCGCAGCAGCCGAAACCGGGCTGTCGCTTTCCGGCGCGGCTAAGCTGAACGAGGTCATGCCGGGCGCGGGTGGAAACTCCTGTCTGGAACGTTACGAATATGCCAAACATGGCGTCTGCTTTGGTTTTGATCCCGATGCCTATTTCGGCACCATGGTGAGAATGAATCAGGAAGTGAAAAACAGCGCCGTCGGTCATTTCCTTGCGGAAAATTACGGTAAAACCGTCAGCCGGAGTGATTTTGACAACGCCGTTGCCAAAACCTGGGGCAAGGAAAATATCAAAGCCTTCAAGCTGACCTGCAACGGTAATCCGGCGTATCTGACCGAGATGCAAATTTCACTCAAAGCAGACACCATTAACGCCCCGCTTTCTGCGACATCCTTTGCTCCGCAGCCGCATCCAGGCAACTGCGGAAAACAATTTGTCATTGATAAGGCCGGTTACTGATCGCCCACCACCGGTCGCACCATGTCAAACCGGTGTTCTTCACTGATGCCATAGTAAGCCGTCGGCCCACCCGCACGCAGGATGGGCTGCGCTTTCGCCGTCTGGTATATCCCCTCTTCCAGCAGCGTTTCGGCAATATGGATCCCGACCACTTCTCCCAGCACCAGCCAGGTATCCACCGGCGTACCGTCGGCGCCGGTAAGCTGAATGCACTGAGACAGGCGGCACTCAAAGTTGACCGGGCTTTCCGCCACGCGGGGGGCGCTCACCAGCTGGCTTGCCGCAGGCGTTAATCCGGAAAAGGTAAATTCGTCCTGGTCGTGAGGCAGCGTGGCAGAGGTCTGATTCATCGCTTCCGCAAGATCGCGCGTTGCCAGATTCCAGACAAACTCCTTTGTTTCAACAATATTACGCACGCTGTCCTTCCAGCCGTTGCTGGAAAAGCCAATGATCGGCGGGCGATAGTTAAAGCAGTTGAAGAAGCTATACGGCGCAAGGTTGAGCTGACCGGCCTGGTCGCAAGAGGAGATCCAGCCAATCGGACGGGGGCCGACAATGGCATTCAGCGGGTCATGCGGCAGGCCATGCCCCTGAGACGGTTGGTAGAAGTACATAGCGCTCTCTCGTTGGTAAGGGCTGCGGCGAATGATGTTTCGCGCAGCGCCCGGGTTCAGAACATACAGCGTAACGCAATCCGCCAGGAATGAAGACTGAATAAATTTCAGTGAAAATTCATATGGCACATGAATGTGACCTTCATCACTTCAAACTTGCGCGTTCAGCCAGTATCATCGGGAGAGTTAAACCCTCGCTGCCAGACGGCGAGGGTTTTCTTTTGGATTGGTTTCTGCGTTAGACGCAGCATTAACGACATGGAGTAAAAAATGTCCAGACCTACAATCATCATCAACGAGCTCGACGCAGAACGTATCGACAGGCTGCTGGAAAAAGCAGAATTCGCCTCACTTCCGGTGGCCGATGCCCTGAATGAGGAACTCGACCGGGCGCAGATGTGCACGCCTGAGACGATGCCGCATAACGTGGTCACTATGAACAGCCAGGTGAAATTCCGCAACCTGACCACCGGTGAAGAACTGACCCGCACGCTGGTTTACCCGGCTCAGATGACCGACAGCAGCGCACAGCTTTCTGTTCTGGCCCCTGTGGGGGCCGCACTGCTGGGGCTGCGCACGGGAGATACCATCCACTGGGACTTGCCGGGCGGTGCCTCCACCCATCTGGAAGTGCTGGAGCTGCTCTACCAGCCAGAAGCCGCGGGCGATTACCTGCGTTAATGTCATTCTGAACAAACGCGACCCGCGTTGCACAGAGGATGCGCCTGCATCCTCTTTCCGAACATCTTCACCCGATTGCGCTACATCGCAGGACAGTACCTTGAGCGCCACCGGCGAGTGATCTCACACCACGCCGCCCGGGAACGCATTTACCAGGCCCTTCACTTTTTGCTCAGCGGCCTCAGGTGTTTCCGCGCCGGGCACCAGAATCACCTTCCGGCACTCCTCCTCCCGTTTTTCGAAAATCTTATAGGCACGTTCCGCATCCGCCAGGGGGAGATAATGCGTCACAATCTCTTCCGGCGTCAGCAGCCCTTTTTCGATCAGCGGTAACAGTTCGCCCAGCCAGGCGTGGACGTGCGTCTGGCCCATCTTAAACGTTAGCCCTTTATCGAAGGCATCCCCAAACAGGAAGCCATGAATAAACCCGGCATACACGCCGGGTACGCTGACCACCCCGCCGCGCCGGACGGCAGCGATACACTGACGCAGCGCTTTGCCGCTGCTGCCCTCAATTTTAAGGTTGCTGAGGATCGTCTCCGTGGTGCTACCCTTGGCTTCGAACCCGACAGCATCAATGACGGCATCGACACCCCGCTGTCCGGCGGTTTGCTCGATTATCTTTTCCGCCGCGTCGTTATCATCATCAAAATTGATGGGGATAGCACCGTAGCGCGCCTCGGCAAACCGCAGCCGATAGGGGTGATGGTCGATAACAAAAATCTGCTCAGCCCCTAACAGCCGTGCGCAGGCAATCGTCAACAACCCCACCGGACCGGCACCGAAAACGGCGACGCTGGAGCCTTTTTCAATCTGCGCATTTTTTGCCGCCTGCCAGGCGGTGGGTAAAATATCAGACAGAAACAGAGCCTTATCATCAGAGAGCAGCTGCGGCACCTTAAACGGTCCGACGTTGCCTTTCGGCACGCGCACATATTCCGCCTGTCCTCCCGGCACGCCGCCGTAGAGATGGCTATAGCCAAACAGCGCTGCCGGCGCGGGAATTTGCTTTTTGTTCAGCGCAGCGCCCTGCCCGGCATTGGTGTTCTCACAGGCAGCGTACTGCTGCAGACGGCAAAAGAAGCAGTCACCGCAGGCGATGACAAAGGGGATCACCACGCGATCGCCTTTTTGCAGGTCCTTCACCTCTCGACCGCACTCGACGATCTCGCCCATAAATTCATGTCCAAAAATGTCGCCGTGCTGCACCTTTGGGATCTTTCCACGATAGAGATGCAGGTCGGAGCCGCAAATCGCCGTGGCCGTGACGCGCAGGATGATATCGTCGGGCTGTTCAATGATGGGATCGGGGACATTCTCAACGCGAACATGGTGCGGACCGTGGTACGTGAGTGCTTTCATGCGACCTCCGAAAGGTTTCAGGTAAGTTTATAAAGGGTAGCTACCCCTGAAAGTCTGCCGGGAAATACGCGCCTTTTGAGATTTATCCTGGCGAGAGAGGAAAAGTGCCGAAGCGCTTACAGAAACCATTCATATTTTGTGGTTGAATGTATCCAGCGTTTATAAACAAGGAGAAACGGTTATGTATAAGACAATCATTATGCCGGTTGATGTTTTCGAAATGGAACTGAGCGATAAAGCTGTTCGCCACGCGGAATTCCTCGCGCAGCAGGACGGAATTATTCATCTTTTACACGTCTTACCGGGCTCTGCCAGCCTGAGCCTGCACCGCTTTGCCGCCGACGTGCGTCGCTTTGAGGAGCACTTACAGCACGAAGCCGAAACGCGGCTGCAGACCATGGTCGGGCATTTCAGCATCGACCCTTCCCGCATCAAAACCCACGTCCGGTTCGGTAGCGTGCGCGATGCCGTCAATGAACTGGCCGCGGAGCTGAATGCAGACGTGGTGGTGATCGGTTCACGTAATCCTTCCATTACCACTCACCTGCTGGGGTCGAACGCTTCCAGCGTGATCCGCCACACCCATATTCCGGTGATGGTGGTCCGGTAAATACCAATAAAAAACCCCGCTTGCGCGGGGTTTTGTTTATCAGTACAGGTGACCAATATTGACGATGGTGCTGACGGTATCGCCGAAGAAGGTCAGGCGGCTGAGCACCACACCTACCAGCAGGAGCGCAAACACCGCTTTCTGCATCGGCTGGCGCTTCAGCGATAACGCGCCACCCACAACGCAGCACAGCAGGCTACCCAGATAGAGCGGCGAGCTTAACCAGGCGTGAGCGGTCATTTTCATGATGGTACCGCCGCTGAGCCACATCACCGGCGCGGCAATCAGCAGCGCCATCAGGGCGATAATCCCCTGGCGCAGCGCGGCGTTTGATCCTTTCAGCCCGAGCAGCGGCGTTGCGGCACAGCCCATCACCCAGACCGTCGCAAAGAACAGCATCATGGTGATGCCGTTGGCAATGGCCTGCATCGCCGGTGCCGCGTAGGTCATTCCCTGCACCACCACCAGCAGGATCCCGAACAGGGACGCCAGCAGCGCTGCGCCTTTGTTTCCCTTACTCAGGAAGGCCAGCCCAATCATGGCGCCGTACAGGGTCGCGCCCAGAATTTCGCGGCTCAGCCAGGCATGTTTCAGGTTAATCAACGCGTTGTATGCGTGTTCCGGGTGCGCCAGATGCAGCACCGCGGCAATGGAGGCAACGCCCAGAATCAGCCCGGTAATTAGCCAGTGAAGGCGGGTGCCATGCACTTCACCACGCAGCGTGCGCCAGGTCAGAAGCAGCGTCATCCCGACGGACATCTGGCTTAGCACGGTAAAGATAACGAGCGGTAATTCATACTTTTCCATTATTTATCCCCCGGCTGTTTTGGCTGACGGGCCAGAATGAAGCGCGTACCCGGATTAAGCTGAGGCATCTTCGGGAAGCCCGGCGGATACTGCACGGCATTGTTCGGCAGCGGATCGGCATCCAGATCGATAATCGACAGGGCACCGACCGGACACGCGTTCACGCAGGCCGGAGCCATACCGATATCGAGACGTTCATAGCACATGCTGCACTTCTCCGCCTTTTGCGTCTCTTCATTGAAGCGCGGCGCGCCGTACGGGCAGTTACGGATGCAGTTTTTACAGCCGATACAGCGTTCAGGGTTATGGACCACCACGCCGTCATCACGTTTGGTGTAGGCTTCCACCGGGCACGCCGCCAGACAGGCCGGGTTTTCACAGTGGTTACAGGCCAGCGAGAAAAACGCACGCTCCTCATGCGGATAAATTTCTTTATCCAGCGGATAGACATAGCGCCAGAAGCGATCCGGCTCAAGCTGGTTAAAGCTCTTGCAGGCCATGGCGCATCCGCGGCAGCCAATACATTTATCACTGTTCACTAAAAATGCGCGTCTCATGCGTCTGCTCCTTCACTCGCGATAAGGGCAATGTCGACAAACTGGCTGTGGATCGCCGCGCCAGGCGCGCCGGTTGCCATCTTGCCCATATCGGCTGGCGTATCTTTCACGACGTTCTGCACGTTGTACTTAAGCTTGTTAAACCAGGACTCATACATCACCAGGAAATCTTCCGGCACGTTGGTGGTGATCTTCGCCCGCAGCTCCACTTCGCCCACGTCGTTAAACACGCGGACTTTCGCCAGCTCGCGAATCCCCTTCTTGTGCGCGGCGGCTGGGTGGATATAGACAAACGGCTCCGGCCAGAAGACCTGCATCCAGTCGAGGTTGACGAACTGAGAGTGAAGGCCGTACTGCAAATGCGGAGTAAACAGATGGAACGGCAGCTTGCCCTCCGCGGCAGGCAGATACTCCGGCAGCGCTTTATGGCCGTTCTTTTCACACAGCTCGGAGAGGAACTCATACTTGCCCGATGGTGTTTTAAACTTGCGGTCGTGCCAGGCCGCCGAGCTGACCATTTTGGCTTTCACCGGCCCATCCAGCAGATCGTCCCAGGAGCGGATGCCGAACTGCTTCGCCATGCCCTCATTGAACTCAAGGTCGAGCCATTTTTTCTGGTCAATGTCCTGCGGGAAGGTACAGGAGCCCGGCTCCATTTTGTTGATGGTACGCGAGAGCAGCACGGCAATATCCAAATCGCTCTTGCACTCGTACATCGGTTTAATGGCCGGTTCATTCACCGAAAGCCAGTAATGCCAGTAAGACGACGAGAGGTTCCAGTGCTCAAAGGTGGTGGTCACCGGCAGCACAATATCGGCATGCTGCACCGTCTCGTTGAAGAACTGATCGACGCAGACCACCATCTCCAGCTTGCTGAAGGCTTTTTCCATTTTGTTGCGGTCAAAGTCCTGCGCGAACGGGTTCTTGCACGCTACCCACAGCATACGAATGGGCGGATCGTTGGCATCAAGAATGCTCTGCGCGGTCTGGTTCAGGTTCAGCGCGCGGTCGGAATAGTGGCTCTTTTCGCCGCTGTCACTGACGAACTCCCCTACCGGGCCGCTTTCTCCCACCATGCCAACAGATCCGACCGGTGGCTTCTGCGTCATCGCATGATAGTTGTAGCCCCAGGTCTGCAGATGGCCGTAGCGGGCACCGCCGCCTTCCACACCGATGTTGCCTGTCATGGCAACAAAAGCGTCAATGGCGCGCACGTTCGCCCCACCGTTGACGTGGCGCTGCATCCCGTAGCCGATCCAGACGGTGGCAGGTTTTACCGCGGTGAACTCTTCCGCCAGCTGGCGAATCACCTCTGCCGACAGGCCACAGATTTCAGATGCCCACTCCACGGTAATATTGCTGCGCAGATACTGTTCAAATTCCGGGAAGCCGTGCGCGAAGTTGTTCACAAACTCCTGGTCGACGCGGCCAATATCCAGCAGGTGCCGCGCCATTCCCAGCGCCAATGCGCCGTCCGATCCCGGGCGCACGCGCAGATACAAATCGGCTTTCGCGGCGGTTTGCGAGAACAGCGGATCAATGACCACCACTTTCGCCCCTTTCTCACGCGCCTGATAGATGTACTTCATGGTATGCATGGAGCACCAGGCCGGGTTTGCGCCCCAGATAATGATGTATTTGGCTTTCACCAGATCTTCCGGGTCGTTACACCACATGTCGCCCATGTCGTAGTGCTGGGCATCGATCCCTGCTGGCCAGCATGGCGTACCAGCGAACCGCGTGGTGTAACCGAGAGAAGACATCATCCCCTCCACGGCATAACTCATCACGCCCAGGTTGCCGGAGTATTTCGACAGCGCCAGGCCGAGCATAGACCCGTCTTTCTTTTTAATCTCCAGCATCTTGCTGGCAATGCGCTGCATGGCCTCATCCCAGGAGATGCGACGCCATTTACCGCTGCCGCGCCCATCCTGGATCATCGGGTATTTAATACGGTCCGGGGAGTAGACCCGGCGCGGGTAGGTCAGCCCTTTCACACACGGGGCACCGTGTGTAAACGTGGACTCGCTTGCCCCGTCAACGAAGGTGATGACGTCATCTTTGACCCAGGTTTTTAAGCTGCAGGTGTCGTAGCAGTTACGCGGGCAAGCGTTACGGAAAATTTTGTAGGTTTTTGGGTTAAACGGAATGGGGGGCTGTGCCATGGCACATCGGGATGATAATAGTCCGCCGGGTAATGCGGCAACGGTACCCAGCGCAATCAGTCCTTTTAAAAAGGAGCGCCGGTTTAGCTGCCCTTTATCAATACTCATAATATTACTCTCGTCTTTAATTCATCAAACCAATTAGTCATCTGCAACGCGAGACATTTAATTGCGGTTGTTTTCGCGCAATCCTTTATTTTTGCAATAAATGCGGGGAGCCATAATTCAAGATGCCCCTGCACAAAGCGGGCGAGTGCGTCATGATATTGCGGCGAATGTCTGGCATGCGCGGAGAGCATCACCACCAGCTCCATTTCATAGCTGACGTGATCGTCGGGAACGCTATTTTCCCCGGTCACAAAAAGCCCGATGCTGCGCAGGAATTCGCGTACGCTCAGCGTTGTAGCGCCCATCAGCAGAGGCTCTTCGTCCAGATACACCGAGGCATAAGGCGGCGCCAATAGCGTTGCAGGGCCGACAAACAGGGCGTTGAAATCATACTCAACCTCTAACGCCTCATCCTGCTGCCAGGTTTCACTTTCCGGGAATAAAGGATGTAACGAAGCGCATCGCGATGCCATGTCCGCCGCGTTAAAGAAATCACGAAACATCAATCCCTTTATTTCAAATGGGGTTAACGCCTCATATATTGAAGAAGTGGATGTATCTTTGTCATTCATATTAAATATAAATATTTATCGCTATAAAAACGACAAGATATTATCAGCAGGCTTATTATTTTCTTTGATCGAAGCAGGTAATTAACGCATGAAGGGGTTAATAACGAGTATAATTGAGGGTAAAAAAATCTAAAAAAAAAGCCACCTCATAAAGAGGTGGCTACTGCAGGTATGTCTTACTTTCTTTTATTATGCGGTTTTGGTGCGGATCAGGTAGTCAAACGCGCTCAGGGACGCTTTTGCACCTTCGCCAGTCGCGATGATGATCTGCTTGTACGGCACGGTGGTGCAGTCGCCCGCGGCAAACACGCCCTTCACGCTGGTTTCACATTTCGCATCGATGATAATCTCGCCCATGCGGTTGCGCTCAATCGCGCCTTCCAGCCAGGTGGTGTTCGGTAGCAGGCCAATTTGTACGAAGATCCCCGAAAGCTGCACGCTGTGAACATCGCCGCTTACGCGGTCACGGTACTCCAGACCGGTCACTTTGCTGCCGTCGCCCTTCACTTCCGTGGTCTGCGCGTTCAGCACGATGTCGACGTTTTTCAGGCTGCGAACTTTATCCTGCAGCACCTGGTCGGCCTTCATCTCAGGTGCGAACTCCAGCAGCGTCACGTGTTCAACAATCCCCGCCAGGTCGATAGCCGCTTCCACGCCGGAGTTACCGCCGCCGATCACCGCCACCCGTTTGCCTTTAAACAGCGGGCCGTCACAGTGCGGGCAATAGGTCACGCCTTTGGTACGGTATTGATCTTCGCCCGGAACATTCATGTTGCGCCATTTTGCCCCGGTGGCAACGATCACGCTGCGAGCTTTCAGCACCGCGCCAGAGGCGGTTTCAATCTGGTGTAAGCCCCCTTCCACCGCCGCCGGAATCAGCTTGCTGGCGCTCTGGCTGTCGATCACATCTACCTCGTAATCGCTGACATGAGCCTTCAGCGCACCGGCCAGCTTCTGACCTTCGGTTTTTGGTACGGAAATGTAGTTTTCAATGTCCACGGTATCCAGCACCTGTCCGCCAAAGCGTTCGCCCATAAGACCGGTACGAATACCTTTACGTGCAGAGTAAACCGCTGCCGCAGCGCCCGCAGGGCCGGAACCGACAATCAGCACATCGTACGCATCGCGTTTGTTCAGCTCTTCCGCCGCGCGTTTTTCCGCGCCGGTATCCACTTTCGCGACGATTTCCGTCAGCGTCATGCGGCCCTGGCCGAACTCCTGACCGTTCAGATACACCGCCGGAACACCCATCACGTTGCGATCGGTGATCTCATTCTGGAACGTACCGCCGTCAATCGCCGTATGCTTGATGCGCGGGTTCAGAACCGACATCAGGTTCAGCGCCTGCACCACGTCCGGACAGTTGTGGCAGGAGAGCGAATAATAGGTTTCAAATTCAAAATCACCGTCGATATCGCGGATCTGCTCCAGCAGCCCCTGCGCTTCTTTTGACGGATGACCGCCGGTCCACAGCAGCGCCAGCACCAGTGAGGTAAATTCATGCCCCAGCGGAGAGCCGGCAAAACGCGGTCCCTTGTCCGAGCCCGGGTTAGTAATCAGGAAAGAGGGTTTACGAACCGCAAGCGAATTGTCTTCTTTGAAGGTCACTTTCGGAGACAGTTCAGCGATCTCTGCCAGCAGCTCTTTGATTTCTGCCGATTTCGCGCTGTCGTCCAGCGTGGCAATCAGCTCAACGGGTTTTGTCAGTTTCTCAAGGTAGGCCTTGAGTTGGGTTTTCATATTGGTGTCGAGCATAGTTCTTCCCTCTCTTAAGACGTCATCATGCAAGCTGCCTTTGCGGGCGGCCTGAATGCAACTTGCATCATGGTGCTGGAATGAAATGGGCGCGGGGGCGCCCATTGATTGCCGGATGGTGAAAACTTAGATTTTACCGACCAGGTCCAGGGATGGAGCCAGGGTCGCTTCGCCTTCTTTCCATTTAGCCGGGCACACTTCACCTGGGTGAGAAGCCACGTACTGAGCCGCTTTCACTTTACGCAGCAGGTCAGAAGCATCACGGCCGATACCTTCAGCGGTAACTTCGATAGCCTGGATAATGCCCTGCGGGTCAACCACGAAGGTTGCACGGTCGGCCAGGCCTTCATCTTCACGCATGTTGTCGAAGTTACGGGTCAGGGCGCCAGTCGGGTCGCCGATCATCGCGTATTTGATTTTCGCGATGGTTTCAGAGCTGCTGTGCCACGCTTTGTGGGTGAAGTGGGTATCGGTAGACACAGAGTAAACGTCTACGCCCAGCTTCTGCAGTTCGTCGTAATGGTCAGCCACGTCGCCCAGTTCGGTCGGGCAAACGAAGGTGAAGTCAGCCGGATAGAAGAAGAAGACGCTCCAGCGACCTTCGGTATCTTTCTCGGTTACTTCAATGAACTCACCGTTTTTGAACGCCTGGTTTTTGAAAGGTTTAATTTTAGTGTTAATCAAAGACATCTGTACTTCCTCCGTGTTTTCGTTGAAAGCTAAGGTAACCAACTTTGCTCATCGGGGCTAATGCGTATGCTTTATCAAATCAATCAGCCAAACCTTACAACTTCAACAAGACAGCAAGGTGAACCTGCTGCGGTACTCCAGAAAGTATAAAGGCCGCCTCAACGGGCGGCCCTGATACCTGAATTCCCCGCAGGTACATTCAGTGCCAGCCGAGGCTGGCGTTGCGTTGCGCTCTACATACCTTGTATCAAGGTCGTAACAGCAGGTTGATTACACCACC
Organism: Enterobacter sp. 22499; assembly: GCF_052044815.1. Lineage (NCBI taxonomy): Bacteria > Pseudomonadati > Pseudomonadota > Gammaproteobacteria > Enterobacterales > Enterobacteriaceae > Enterobacter > Enterobacter sp. 22499. Next base: position 1,251,932 of record NZ_JBQENR010000001.1, read on the forward strand.
AGCACCAATCGAGAGCAATCCATCAAAAGCGCGTTCCTGCCTATGGCTGTGATAGGTTTTGACTGAGAGAAATACATTACGCTCGTAAATTAACTTTACGTAATCAATTTACGGCAATATATAAATGTCAACATTTATTAAATTGAACCCAGCCCATTCAAAGATAAAATTATCTTAATCTCACATGTAATTCTATTTCAATAATCCGATGGCGTGATATATTAAGATAACTTAAATAACACTTTAAGTTAGTTAACCACAAGGATTGTAAATGGTTAGCTTTAATCTATAGTTATCATCAATATGTTAACAACAGACTCACGGCAAACAGGATGACACATGGCAAATCTTTATGACCTTAAAAAATTCGACCTTAATTTACTGGTCATTTTTGAGTGTATCTATCAACATCTTAGCATCAGCAAGGCCGCTGAAACGCTTTACATTACCCCTTCAGCCGTCAGTCAGTCTTTGCAACGCCTGCGTGGCCAGCTTAACGATCCGCTGTTTATCCGTTCCGGCAAGGGGATCACCCCCACGACCGTCGGAACTAACCTGCACCTGCATCTTGAGCAAAACCTCAATCAGATTGAGCAGACCATCAACCTGATGCACCACACCGACATCAAGAAAAATTTTGTCATTTATTGTTCTCAGATGGTGACGCCAGGCTATCTTCTCGACCCCATTCAACTGTTAATGTCTCAAGAGAATTGTGAGGTAGAACAACGCGATATGCTTGTCTCTGCGGAGTCAGCAGAGGATTTACTGGCCTACCGTAAAGCCGATCTCATTTTTACCGTTGCGCCCGTGAATAACCGGTCCGTTGTCTGCTCGCATTTCACCACCATTCCCACCGTGATGATCTGCCGCGAAGACCATCCGAGAATTGGTACAGAAGTCTCCGCCGAGCAGTTATACAATGAGAAATTCACGATGTATCAAAGCACGAATACGGGCGTGAAGGAGTATCAGGTTCGAGCCAACGAAGCGTTCCCGGAGAGAAACATCGCGTTCCGTTCGGACTCTCTCAGTTCGCTCCTCTCTATGATCAGCATGTCTGATTTAGTCGGCTATATTCCTCTTTCCATTTTTGAAACCTATAAACACGCTTTAAAATTAAAGTCCGTAGCCGCGCCCTTCAAATTGCCCGAAGCGCAAATCTATATGGTCTACAACCGCGCGTCGTTAAACAGCAGCGTATTCGCCAGCTTTATTGAAAAATTGCATAAGTTGGCTCAATAGAATGGACGCGTCATCGCGAAGGTATTTCCAGCAAGAATAGAGTGAAGGCGTAAAATAATTAGTTGAGAATGAAAACATATAATAACATGATGGCAGTTTAATAGCATTAACGGTATTCCATACGCAGGATGCGACTCATCATGTCTATCTATAAATACCCTCTTCAGGAAAACGTTCTGGAGGCTGCTTCAGAACGCATAAACTGGACGCTGCAAAATTTTACCCGCGTGTGCGTCTCATTTTCTGGCGGAAAAGATTCAACGGTGATGCTTCATCTTGCTGCGCAACGGGCGCGGCAGCTGAACAGAAAAATAGATGTCCTCTTTCTGGACTGGGAAGCACAGTTCTCCTGCACCATTGAGCATATTGAGAACATGAGGACCCAATATCGTGACGTCATCAATCAGTTCTGGTGGGTGGCGCTGCCGATCACCACGCAAAATGCCCTCTCTCAGTACCAGCCGGAATGGCAGTGCTGGGAACCCGGCATAAGTTGGGTCAGACAGCCTCCGCCTGATGCCATCACCAGTACTTTTTATCAGCAGGGAATGACCTTCGAGGCCTTCGTCAAGGACTTTGCCGAATGGTATGCGCGAAGGCGCCCCGCCGCAGTGATGGTGGGCATCCGCGCCGACGAATCCTATAACCGCTTCCTGGCAATCGCCTGTGCGCGAAAGCAGCGCTTTTCCGACGACAAACCCTGGACAACCGTCGCGCCCGGCGGTCATGCCTGGTATATCTATCCTCTCTACGACTGGAAAACCGCCGACATCTGGACCTGGTTTGCCAAAACGGGCTGCGCCTATAACCCCCTCTACAATCTGATGTACCAGGCCGGCGTGCCACCGCGCTACATGCGCATCTGTGAACCCTTTGGCCCGGAGCAGCGACAGGGTTTATGGCTCTATCATGTCGTTGAACCTGAACGCTGGGCCGCCATGTGCGCACGCGTCAGCGGTGTGCGCAGCGGCGGAATTTACGCGGGGCACGACAACCACTTCTACGGTCACAGAAAGATCCTCAAGCCCGACCACCTCAGCTGGCAAGAGTACGCCATGCTGCTCCTCGACAGCATGCCGCAACAGACGGCTGAACATTATCGCAATAAAGTCGCGGTGTACCTGCACTGGTATCAGAAGCGCGGGATGTCCGATCTTCCCGATACGCAGGAGGGTGATATCGGCTCAAAGGATATCCCGTCCTGGCGGCGAATATGCAAGGTTCTGCTCAACAACGATTACTGGTGTCGGGCCCTCTCCTTTAGCCCGAACAAACCAAAGCACTATCAGCGCTATAGCGAACGGATGAAATCAAAACGCAATGAGTGGGGGATCTTATGCAGCAACGACTGATTACCGAACTGGAAACCTATTTGCAGACGCTCACCGACGAGCAACGTATAGATGCCATCAATGCTTTTCGCCAGGCCATGCATCATCTCAGCCCGTTCAGCGACCAGCCCGTCGACTGCGTGCTGTGGATAAAGCAGGACGCTATCGTTGCCAACGACTACAACCCAAATAACGTGGCGCCGCCGGAAAAGCGTCTGCTGAGTCAATCGCTAGAGCTCGACGGGTTTACGCAGCCCATCGTGGTGACGGAAAGCGAGCCAGCGCATTACGAAATTGTCGACGGCTTCCATCGTCACGAAATCGGTAAAAGCAGGGCCGCGCTGAAGCGCCAGCTTCGGGGCTATTTGCCCGTCACCTGCCTGCGCAAAGATCGCCAGCAAAAGCTTGACCGGATGGCCGCCACCATCCGCCACAACCGTGCGCGGGGACGCCACCAGATCAACGCCATGTCCGACATCGTCCGGGAGCTGGCCCAGCTTGGCTGGAACGATGAGAAAATTGGTAAGGAACTGGGGATGGACAGCGACGAGGTGCTGCGCCTGAAGCAGATCAACGGCCTGCTGGAGCTGTTTGCAGACCGTCGCTATTCCGAAGCCTGGACGGTGAAATAGTCAGAGCGTCGCCAGACGCTCCGCCGCCGCCAGCAGCGTCGATTCCTGTTTCGCAAAGCACAGGCGAATCAGCTTATGCGGGAAGGGATCGGCGCAGAACACCGACAGCGGAATAGCCGCCACGCCCACCTCCTCCGTCAGCCACCGGCAAAAGCTGACGTCGTCCAGATCGGAAATCGCGCTGTAGTCCGCCAGCAGGAAGTATGTCCCTTCACACGGCAGAATTTCCAGACGGCTTTTGCTCAGCGCATTTACAAACATATCCCGACGCGCGCGGTAAAAATCCGGCAGCTCGCGATAGTGCTGCGGTTCGCTGCGCAGCATGTCCGCCAGCGCCAGCTGGGCAGGCGTGTTGACCGCAAAGGTCAGGTACTGGTGCACCTTGCGCAGCTCCGCGCTGATGGCCGCTGGGGCCACGCAGTAACCTACCTTCCAGCCGGTCATATGGTAGGTTTTTCCAAATGACGACACCGCAACCGCGCGCTCGCGAAGCTGTGGATGGGCCAGCACGCTGGCGTGCCCTTCCTCCGCAAAGCAGATGTGCTCGTAGACTTCATCGCTCAGGACGTAAATTTCCCGCTCGGCGATAGCCTGCCACAGCGCGGCAAAATCGGCCTTTTGCCACACCGTCGCCGACGGGTTGTGCGGGGTATTCAGGATCACCAGGCGCGTTTTATCACTCAGCAGCGCGGCGAACGCCTGCCAGTCCGGGCGGAAATGCGGCGGCTGGAGCGCCACGCGCTTCACCACGCCACCGGAGAGTTCAACCGCAGGCGCATAGCTGTCGTAGCTTGGGTCAAAGCAGATGACTTCATCCCCCGCGCGCACCAGCGCGGTGATGGCCGCGTACAGCGCTTCGGTCGCCCCTGCCGTCACCGTGATATCGCTGTTTGCATCGGGGTGATAGCCATACAGCGCCGCCGTTTTGTCGGCAATGGCTTCCCGCAGCGCCTGCACGCCGATCATCGGCGCATACTGATTCGCCCCCTGCGCCACGTGGTGCGTCAGACGTTCCTGCAAATATTTCGGACCATCGAAATCGGGGAACCCCTGCGAGAGGTTAATGGCATTGTGCTGCTGCGCCAGGGCGCTCATCTGCGTAAAGATGGTGGTACCGAGATTAGGAAGTTTACTCTGCGGGATCAATACGTTATTGCTCATGTTGTCGTGCCTGCTTGTAATACTTATGTTGCTGCCACTATAACACGATGTTAGTCTTTGGCAATCAAGACGCTTAGACGTCTAAACCATATCAATATTCCTGGCCGAGAGGGTAAAAGGAAATGACAGACAACCTGCTGCTCACACACCTGGTCGACGCCTGCCGCTGGATAGGCGCCAAAGGCTGGGCACCCGCCACCGGCGGTAATATGTCGGTGCGTCAGGACGAGCACCTCTGCTGGCTCAGCGAATCCGGCAAGGACAAAGGCAGCCTGACCACCGACGATTTTCTACAGGTTGAGATCGCCACCAACCGGGCGCCGTCCGGTCGAAAACCGTCGGCGGAGACCGGGCTACACACCCTTATCTATCGCCTGTTCCCGGAGGCTAACGCCGTCCTGCACGTTCATACCGTTAACGCCACGGTGCTGTCGCGTCTGGTCAAAGAAGCCGAACTGAATATCAGCGGTTTCGAGATGCAGAAATCGCTTACCGGGCAGACTACCCATCTGGATACCGTCGCCATCCCGGTGTTTGATAACGACCAGGACATCGACGCCCTCGCCTCGCGCATCGCCCATTACGCCCAGGAGCGTCCGCTTAATTATGGTTTTCTTCTGCGCGGCCATGGCTTAACCTGCTGGGGACGCGACGTGGCCGAAGCCCGCCGTCATCTGGAAGGTTTAGAATTCTTATTTGAATGCGAAATGCGTTTACGACAACTGGAGAGAGTATGATTCGCGCGATTGTGACGGATATTGAAGGAACCACCAGCGATATTCGTTTTGTCCATGATGTTTTGTTCCCCTACGCGCGTGAGCGGCTGGCGGCCTTCGTGACCGCCCAGCAGTACGCCGAGCCGGTCAAATCGATTCTGGACAACCTGCGCGATGAAATCAGCGATCCGCATGCCGGCGTCGGCGATCTCATCAACGTGCTGTTTAGCTTTATGGATGAAGACCGCAAATCGACGGCGCTCAAAGCCCTGCAAGGCATCATCTGGCAGGAGGGCTACATCAACGGTGACTTTACCGGCCACCTGTACCCTGACGTTCTGCCCGCGCTGGAAAAATGGAAGGCGCAAGGAATTGATCTCTATGTTTATTCCTCTGGCTCCGTTGCTGCGCAGAAACTGTTATTTGGCTACAGCGACGAAGGTGATATTACTCATCTGTTCAGCGGCTATTTTGATACCCACATCGGCGCCAAGCGCGAGGTGCAGTCTTACCAGAACATTGCGGCACACACGGGCATCGCCCCGTCGCAGATCCTGTTCCTTTCGGATATTCACCAGGAGCTGGACGCGGCTGAACAGGCGGGTTTTCGCACCCTGCAACTGATTCGCGGTGAAGATGACGGCGCGAGCCATCACCATCAAATCCACCAGTTTGACGAGATTAATCCGGAGCAGATCCCTTCATGAGCGCATTGACCATTTATTCCGATAAAGACGCCAGTAAGCTTCTGTGGCACAGCACCGACGCCGCCGAAATCGCTCAACAGCTGAACGCTAAAGGCGTGCGCTTTGAGCGCTGGGCGGCAGACCGTGATTTAGGACAGGATCCTGCCCCCGAAGCCGTGATCGAAGCGTATCAACATGCGATCGACAAGCTGGTGGCAGAGAAAGGCTATCAGAGCTGGGATGTCATCAGCCTGCGCGCCGACAATCCGCAGAAAGAGGCGCTGCGCGCGAAGTTCCTGAACGAGCACACCCACGGCGAAGACGAAGTGCGTTTTTTTGTGGAAGGTGCGGGGCTGTTCTGCCTGCACATTGGCGATGAGGTTTATCAGGTGCTGTGCGAGAAAAACGACCTGATCTCCGTGCCCGCAGGCACGCCGCACTGGTTTGATATGGGCTCAGAGCCGAACTTTACCGCCATTCGTATTTTCGACAATCCGGAAGGCTGGGTTGCCCAGTTTACGGGCGATGCGATCGCGGATGCGTATCCACGCCTGGCCTGATCTTTTCTCCCTCTCCCCGTGGGAGAGGGTCGGGGTGAGGGCACCAGCGCGCACTAAGCGTTAAGCCCTTTCACATACCCCACCAGCTGATCCAGCACAATCCCCCACCCTTCGTGGAAGCCCATCTGTTCATGCTGCTCGCGGATTTCCTTCGTCGGATGGCGCGCTATCGCCGTATAGCGGGTTTTCCCGTCCCCGACGTCTTCCAGCAACAAAATTGCCGTCATAAACGGCTTCTCGGCCGGTTTCCAGCCTTCGGTATAGCCGTCGGTAAACACCAGTTTTTTCCCCGGGTCGATTTCCAGGAAGACACCCCGGTTATCCATCCGCTGCCCGTCCACCTCAAACACGGTGTTGAACCGCCCGCCCACGCGCAGGTCGAGGTCGCATTCGGTCACCTTGTGCGGAGCAGGAATGAAGAAGTTTTTGATGTGCTCGGGCGTGGTCCAGCAGAGCCAGAGCAGGTCGCGCGGTGCGTCCACCACGCGCTCCAGTTTTAAGTCTGTTTCAGGATCGAGCGTCACAATGTTGTCCTCTCAGGGAACCCCCTTAAAGGATAGCCGGACTCAGGCAAATTTCCCTTCCGCCACCTCATCCGGCGTGACCACACCCGTATCCAGCACCCAGCCGCTAATCAGCGAGGCGGGCGTGACGTCAAACGCCGGGTTATAGACCTGCGCGTCTTCCGGCGCCCACTGCACCGCGCCAAAGCTTCCGGCAACGCCCGTCACTTCGCTGGCGGCGCGCTGCTCGATGGGGATCGCATCCCCGTTCGGGCAGGCCGGGTCGAGGGTCGTTTGTGGGGCGGCGACGTAGAACGGAATGCCGTGGAATTTCGCCAGCACCGCCAGCGAATAAGTGCCGATCTTGTTCGCCACATCACCGTTGGCGGCGATGCGATCGGCCCCTACCCACACGGCGTCCACCTGCCCTTTCGCCATCAGGCTGGCGGCCATGGAGTCGGTAATCAACTGATACGGCACCCCCAGCTCGCCCAGCTCCCATGCGGTCAGCCTGCCGCCCTGCAACAGCGGACGGGTTTCATCCACCCAGACGCTGCTGACGTTGCCTTCCTGATGCGCGCGGGCAATCACGCCAAGCGCCGTACCGACGCCCGCGGTTGCCAGCCCGCCGGTGTTGCAGTGGGTCAGCAGACGGCTGCCGGGCTTCACCAGCGCGCTGCCCGCTTTTGCAATCGCGTCGCAAAGCCGTTTGTCTTCGTCAATCAGGCGCAGCGCCTCAGCCACCAGCGCCGGAACGAAATCCTCTTCCCACAGCGCAAGCTTCATGCGGTCGAGGTTGTTCATCAGGTTTACCGCCGTCGGGCGGGATGCGCGAAGCGTTTCCAGCGCCACCGCCAGCTCATCGCGGCTTTTGCCGTTTTCCGCCAGCAGCGCCAGCAGCAGGCTTGCAGAGAGACCAATCAACGGTGCGCCACGCACACGCAGAGCGTGGATATGCCCAACCAGCGCCTCCACCGTCGAGGCATCCAGCCAGCGTTTCTCCTGCGGAAGCGCCTGCTGGTCGAGAATAAAGAGCTGATTATCCGCCACCCGCAGGCTGGTCGTCTGTAATGTCTGCATGTCGTTAATTCCCTGTTGCGTTGTTGTAGCACATTGTGTCAGGATGAAATCCAGATGTATAGACGTCTACATGTCTTAATTAGTTAACTCGTGAGGAGCAGGCCATGTCGCAATACCGTACCTTTACCGCTCAGGACGCTGTGGAGTATGCCAGGCAGTTTGGTGGGCTTGACGATCCGTCATCGCTGGTAGAGGCGCAGGAAGTGGGCGACGGCAACCTCAATCTGGTTTTTAAAATTTACGACAGCGCGGGCGTCAGCCGCATCATCGTCAAACAGGCGCTGCCCTACGTGCGTTGCGTCGGCGAGTCCTGGCCGCTGACGCTGGATCGCGCCCGCCTCGAGGCGCAAACCCTGGTCGAGCATTACCAGCACAGCCCGCAGCACACCGTGAAAATCCACCACTTTGACCCGGAACTGGCGGTGATGGTGATGGAAGATCTCTCCAGCCATCGCATCTGGCGCGGCGAGCTGATCAACAACATTTACTACCCGCAGGCGGCGCGCCAGCTGGGCGAATACCTCGCGCACGCGCTGTTCCACACCAGCGATTTCTATCTGCACCCGCACGCGAAAAAAGCGCAGGTGGCGAAATTCATCAACCCGGAGATGTGTGAGATCACAGAAGATCTGTTCTTCAACGATCCGTACCAGGTTCATGAGCGCAATAACTACCCTGCCGAGCTGGAAAATGACGTCACCGCCCTGCGCGACGACGCCCCGCTAAAAATTGCCGTGGCCTCCCTGAAGCACCGCTTCTTCTCGCATGCCGAAGCGCTGCTGCACGGGGATATTCACAGCGGCTCGATTTTTGTGGCCGACGGTAGCCTGAAGGCCATCGACGCCGAGTTCGGCTATTTCGGGCCGATTGGCTTTGACGTCGGCACCGCCATCGGTAACCTGCTGCTCAACTTCTGCGGCCTGCCGGGCCATCTGGGCATTCGCGATGCCGCCGCCGCGCGCGAGCAGCGCCTGACCGATATTCAGGAGCTGTGGAACACCTTCGCGGAACGCTTCCATGCGCTGGCAAACGAGAAAGCCCGCGACGCCGCGCTCAGCGCGCCAGGCTATGCCTCCGCGTTCCTGAAAAAGGTCTGGCATGACGCCATCGGCTTCTGCGGCACCGAACTCATTCGCCGCAGCGTCGGGCTTTCCCACGTCGCGGATATCGACACCATTCAGGACGAGGCCATGCGCCACGAGTGCCTGCGCCACGCGATAACGCTCGGCAAGGCGCTCATTGTGATTGCCGACCGTATCGACAGCGCGGAAGATCTGGTGGCGCGGGTGCGGCAGTACAGTTGATTTTCTCCCTCTCCCTGTGGGTGAGGGCATCAAACCGCACTCACCCCAGATACTCAATCACCGACAGCCCGCCGTTATAGTCCGTGCTGTAAATAATTCCCTGCGCATCCACAAACACGTCACAGGACTGGATCACCTGCGGGCGATTCGGGCGCGTGTCCATCATCCTCTCCGGTGCCGCGGGCACCAGCGCACCGGTTTCTACCGGGCGATACGGATTGGAGATGTCATACGCGCGCACGCCAGCATTCTGATAGGTGGCAAAAATCAGCGTTGAGCTGACAAAGCTCCCCGGCCGGTTCTCGTGCAGGTTGTGCGGCCCAAAATGCGCCCCTTTCGCCACGTAGTCGATTTCATTCGGCTGCGGGAAGGTCGAGATGCTCACCGGGTTCGACGGCTCGCGGATATCAAACAGCCAGATCAGCTTCTCGCCGTCTTCCTGGTTATCGAGCACCGCTTCGTCCAGCACCACCAGCAGATCCCGGTCCGGCAGCGGTAGCGCGGTGTGCGTCCCACCGCCAAACGGCGGACTCCAGTTACGGTGGCTAATAAGCTTAGGCTGGGTACGATCCTTCACGTCAAGCAGCGTTAAGCCGCCGTCGCGCCAACTGCCGTACGCCGTATCGCCGGCAATAATCGCGTGGTGCAGCGCGTAGCGTTTCCCTTCCGGCCAGTTCGGCTGTTCGCCTTCGGCCTGGTTCATGCCCGGCAGCCACCAGCGCCCTGCCACCTCAGGCTTACGCGGGTCGGCCAGGTCGATCGTCAGAAAGATGTAGTCGGTAAAACCGTCGATCAGCGCCGACACGTACGCCCAGCGGCCACCGACGTACCAGATGCGGTGAATGCCGATGCCGCTCAGCGAGAGAAAGCCAATTTCGCGCGGCGCGTCCGGCGTGGAGATATCAAAAACGCGAAGCCCGGCGCTCCAGCCCCTGTCCTGCACGTCGCTGACGATCTCTCCTACCTGACGGGTATAGTAGACCTTCTCGTCGGCGAAGCGGGCATCGGCAAACAGATCCCGGGCGTTGATCACCAGCAGCAGGTCGTCATGCGCCTGGAGGTGCACGTTCCAGGTGCCCGGCGGCGCAGGCACATAGCCCGCGGGTTTCGGGTTTTTCGGGTCGCGCACGTCTACTATCGAAAAGCCCTGCGACACCATATGGCCGATATAGGCGAAACCGCGGTGCACCATCAGCTGCACGCCGTCCGGGCGACCGCCCTGATCGCTATGGCCGATCAGCCGCATATTGCGGCTGTATTCTGGCGTGGGGAGGATGCTCATTTATTTTTCGCTTCCAGCGTCGCAAACCACGGCGCGATAAAATCTTCCGTCTGGCCCCAGCCCGGAATGATTTTGCCCAGGGACGCTACGTTCACCGCCCCCGGCTGCGCGGTCAGCAGCGCCTGCGGGATCGCAGCGGCTTTGAAGTCGTAAGTGGCAGGCGTGGCTTCCCCGGCAATCTTGTTGGCGATCAGGCGCACGTTAGTCGCACCAATCAGCTTCGGATCCACCGCCACGCTCACTGCCCACGGGCTACCCGGCTCGCGCATCAGCTGTAAATCCTGGTTGGAGATGTCAATGCTGTAGAGCTTGATCTCGGTGCGTCCATTCTCCTTCAGCGCTTTATACGCCCCCTGGCTGAAGGCGTCCCAGGTCCCCCAGATGGCGTCGATTTTGCCTTTCGGGTATTTCGCCAGGATCGCACCCACCTTGTTGGCGGTGTCGCCCTGCACGTCAGAAGAGACCGCGCCGATGGACTCCAGCTCTTTAATCTCCGGGTACTGCTTTTGCAATTCTTTATAGGCTGCCTGACGGCGCTCCATCGGCGGGAAGCCCGCTACCCACAGCTTGACGATATTCGCCTTGCCGTTGAAATCTTTCGCCAGTTGGCCGAAGGAGAGATTCGTCAGGGAGGCGTCGTCCTGCTGGGTGACGGTCACGCCCGGGATCTCGCCGTTAACGGCGGTATCAAAAACGGCGACCTTGATCCCGGCATCCACCGCCTTCTTCACCAGCGCGGTGGAGTACGGATCGCGGCCCTGCGACAGGATGATCCCGTCATATTTCTGGCTGATGGCCTGGTTAACGAAGTCCTGGAATTTAGCGTCATCCCCGTGGCTCAAAAAGGTGCTGACCTTAAAGCCGAGCTTTTTCCCTTCCTGAATGGCCCCGGCAACAAACTGCGTGGTGTTGTCGTCCGAGCCGAGGTTACGGATCACCGCGATGCGGATCGGTCCTTCGTGGTTCGCAATGGCGGCCGGAACCGGCGCGGGCGTGGCCGCGAATCCCGGCAGAGAAGTGAGTAACCCCAGTGCCACCAAAGAGAGCGCAATCTTTTTCATTTTTTATCCCGTTGTGTTGTCAGCGTTTTTGTATGTAGGTAATCGCCAGTGCCACCGCGAGCACCAGCCCTTTTATTATGTCCATGGCGTAATACGGCACGGAGAGCATCACCAGCCCGTTCGACAGCACGCCGAGGATCACCGCCCCCACCAGCGTGCCAAGCGCGTTCGGCTTGCCGGACCCGGCCAGCGAGAAGCCAATCCACGCCGCGGCCACCGCATCCATCAGATAGCCGCCGCCCGCATTGACCTGCGACGACCCGATGCGGGAGGCCAGCAGAATGCCGCCCAGCCCCGCCAGCAGCGAGGCAATCACGTAGGCCGCCACCTTGTAGCGCGTGGTGCGAATGCCCGAGAGGCGCGCCGCTTCCGGGTTGCCGCCAATGGCGTACATCCGGCGTCCGTGAGTGGTCAGCGACAGCCCCAGCTGCGCCAGAAGGGTCACCGCCAGCATGATGATGACGATGGTCGGCACCTGCCCCAGCAGGCTGAACGCCGCCGGAATGGTCCCTTCCGCCATGTCGCCGCTCGGCAGCACCATGTTCTCGGTAATCGACCCGCCGTAGCTGTAGGTCATTGCCACGCCCTGGATGACAAACAGGCTGGCGAGCGTCGCGAGCATGTCCGGAATACGCAGGATGACGATCAGGAAAGCGTTAAACAGGCCGACCAGCGTGCAGAGCGCGAGAGTGATTACAATCGACTCGGTGGTGCCGAAGCCGTGCCAGACGAAAAGCGAAATGACCAGCGCGTTCGCCAGCGACGCCGTGGAGCCCACGGAGAGATCGAACCCGCCGACGGTCAGCGAAATCGACACGCCAACGGCAATCACCGTCACGATGGCAATCGAGCGCAGAATGTTGATGATGTTGTTCGGGTCGAGGAAGCTGTCCGACGCCAGGCCAAAGACGGCCACCAGCGCGACGACGGTGAGCAACATGCCCCATTTATAGAGAAAATCAAAAAGTTGCTGACGGCCAGACGCCGCCGCGGTCACTGAAAGGGCCTTGCTCACGACGCCGTTCCTCCGGTTGAATAATAAAGTAGTGTCTCTTCACGGGCCTCTTCCCCGGCGATTTCCGCCACGATGCGCCCGTCCCACAGGACGCAGATGCGGTCGCACAGTCCCACCAGCTCGGCGAACTCGCCGGAGGCGTAAATCACCCCTTTGCCCTCGCGCGCCAGGCCGTCAATCAGCTGGAACAGATCGGTTTTGGCCTTCACGTCCACGCCTTTGGTCGGCTCGTCGAAAATCAGCACGCTGGCGTCATTACGCAGCCACTTGCCGATGGCTACCTTCTGCTGGTTGCCGCCGGAGAGACGGCGCAGCACCTGCCCAGGTCCGCGAGCGCGCACGCCGACGCGGGCAATGACTTCTTCCGCCCAGCGCCACGCCTGACGATGACCAAACAGGCTCCAGCGCGAGAAGCTGTTATCGGCGCACACGGCAAGGTTCATGCTCACCGGCTCGTCGATAAAAATGCCCTCCTTGCGCCGCTCCTCCGGCACCAGCGCCAGGCCGCGCAGCACCGAGTCTGCCGGATCGCGCGGCTGCCAGGATTGATGATTCAGCTCACCGCGCGCCACGCGGCTTTTGCTGGCGCCAAACAGCGCCTTGCAGAGTTCGGTTTTCCCCGCCCCCGCCAGCCCGGCAATGCCGAGGATTTCGCCTTTACGCAGGTGCAGGGAGATATCCTTCAGCAGCGCGTCGTCGTGCAGTCCTTCCACTCGCAACAGCGTTTCGTCGCCGTGCGGCGGTCGCGCGGGCGGGTAGATATCGCTCAGCACGTGGCCGAGCATCTTCTCAACAATTTCTTCACCGCTGAGATCGGCCATCGGGCCGGACTCAATCAGCTTGCCGTCGCGCAGCACCGTCAGGGTGTCGCAGATAGCTTTTAGCTCGTGAATGCGGTGGGAGATAAACACCACGCCGATGCCCTGCTGTTGCAGACGTCTTACCACCGCAAACAGACGCTCGCTCTCGTGCGCGTCCAGCGGCGCGGTGGGCTCGTCAAGAATCAAAAAGCGGCAGTGGTGGGACAAAGCGCGTGCCAGCAAAATCTGCTGCTTTTCGGCCAGCGAACAGCCGTCGATGGAGCGGCGAACGTCCAGCGTAACGTCGAGCTGCGCCAGCGCCTGCCGCGCCTGCTGACGAACGGTGCGCCAGCGGTAGCGGTGCCCCGGCTGCGCCAGCTGGTCGAGCATGATGTTCTCCGCAATGCTCAGCCCGGGGATCAGCGCCACGTCCACCTCCTGCTGCACGAGGTGGATGCCCAGCCGTTTGGCGTCCAGCGGCTCGCGAATGTTTACCGGCTGGTTGTTAATGGAGATTTCGCCTTCATAGTGGTCGTGCGTCCCGCACAGCACCGCCATCAGCGTTGATTTCCCCGCACCGTTGGCGCCCGTCAGCGCATGCACCGACCCACCGTTCAGCGTGAAGTCCACGCGCGTCAGTGCCTGAAAGCCGGAAAAGGCCAGGCTGATACCGCGCATTTCAAGACGACTGGAAACCATCCGCGTAAATCCTTCATAACTCTTCTGATTTATCGAATTTTTCACAGCTCCGGTTGACTGACAACGACGGAAAAGGCATAAGATAAAGCGAAATATTATTAGCCATCCGGATGTCCAGACATAACATCGGGTTAGCGCTTGCGAAAAAAGGACAACACCATGAGCAACACCGACATCCGCGTCGTGCCCGGCCCGGCGAACTACTTCTCCCATTCCGGAAGCCTTGCGCATCTGAATGACTTCTTTACCCCGGAACAGCTTTCCCATGCGGTATGGATTTACGGCGAGCGCGCAATAGAGGGCGCGCGCCCGTTCCTGCCGGAGAGCTTTAACGCGCCGGGGGCGAAGCACCTGCTGTTTAAAGGCCACTGCAGCGAGCGCGACGTCACCCGGCTGGTGAACGAAGCGGGAAGCGAAGCCAGCGTGGTGATTGGCGTGGGCGGCGGCGCGGTGATGGACACCGTCAAGGCCGTGGCGCGCCGCTTAGGCGTGCCGTTCGTGGGCATTCCCACCATCGCCGCCACCTGCGCAGCGTGGACGCCGCTCTCCGTCTGGTACAACGATGCCGGTCAGGCGCTGCAGTTTGAGATTTTTGACGACGCTAACTTTCTGGTGCTGGTGGAGCCGCGGATCGTTCTGAACGCCCCGGCGGAATATTTGCTGGCGGGCATCGGCGATACGCTGGCGAAGTGGTACGAAGCGGTGGTTCTCGCCCCACAGCCGGAAATCCTGCCGCTGACCGTGCGCCTTGGCCTTAACGGCGCGCTGGCGATCCGCGACGTGCTGCTGGAACACAGTGAGCAAGCGCTTGCCGACCAGCTGCGCGGCGAGCTGACGCAGGCGTTTCGGGACGTGGTGGACGCCATTATTGCCGGCGGCGGGATGGTGGGTGGCCTGGGCGAACGCTACACCCGCGTGGCGGCGGCGCACGCGGTGCACAACGGCTTGACCGTGCTGCCGCAGACAGAAAAATACCTGCACGGCACCAAGGTGGCCTACGGCATTCTGGTGCAGAGCGCCCTGCTCGGCCAGGACGACGTGCTGGCGCAGCTGGTGGCGGCATACCGGCGCTTTAACCTGCCGACCACGCTTCGCGAGCTGGACGTCGACATCAATAACCGCGACGAGCTGGATAAGGTCATCGCCCACACTCTGCGCCCGGTGGAGTCGATTCACTATCTGCCGGTGACGTTAACGCCTGAGGCTCTGCGCGCCGCGTTTGAGAAAGTAGAATCCTTCCGCCGTTAATTGCGCCGACGGGCTATACCTAATGATGGTTCTCACCACTCTCGTAACGAGGTCATCATGCAGATCGATTTAACAGGTAAAAAGGCGCTGGTTACCGGCGCCAGCCGCGGGCTGGGTCGTGCGATTGCCCTGTCGCTGGCGCGCGCCGGTGCCGATGTGGTTATCACCTATGAAAAATCCGCCGATAAAGCCCAGGCGGTCGCCGAGGAAATTAAGGCGCTGGGGCGGCACGGCGAGGCCATTCAGGCCGACAGCGCTAGCGCGCAGGCGATTCAGGATGCCGTCACCCATGCGGCACGCTCTCTCGGCGGGCTGGACATCCTGGTCAATAACGCCGGTATCGCGCGCGGCGGCCCGCTGGAGTCCATGACGCTGGCGGACATCGACGCCCTCATCAACGTCAACATCCGCGGCGTGGTGATCGCCATTCAGGAAGCGCTGGTGCACATGTCCGACGGCGGGCGCATCATCAACATCGGCAGCTGTCTGGCGAACCGCGTGGCACAGCCGGGGATTGCCGTCTACTCAATGACCAAATCTGCACTGAACTCCCTCACCCGCGGTCTGGCCCGCGATCTTGGCCCGCGCGGTATTACC
Source organism: Enterobacter sp. 22499 (assembly GCF_052044815.1). NCBI lineage: Bacteria > Pseudomonadati > Pseudomonadota > Gammaproteobacteria > Enterobacterales > Enterobacteriaceae > Enterobacter > Enterobacter sp. 22499. The sequence goes on from NZ_JBQENR010000001.1 coordinate 1,267,852, forward strand.
GTTAATCTGGTGCACCCCGGCCCGACCAACAGCGATATGAACCCGGAGGACGGTGAACAGGCTGACTCACAGCGTCAGCTTATTGCCCTGGGCCATTACGGCCAGCCGGAAGACGTCGCGGCGGCGGTCACCTTCCTCGCCAGCCCGGCAGCCGGGCAGATCTCAGGCACCGGTCTGGACGTGGACGGCGGTTTGAACGCCTGATCGCAATATTCCTGCAAGCCTCTGTCGCCCGGCAGAGGCCTTTTCGAGCCGCCTCGACGGTTTGCGTTTTGCCTCTTACCTGCGCTTTTTTTCCGCTCTACAGTACCCCATAAGAAATTCGGAATTTATCTAATAGTCTTATTATTTCCTTATAATTTGTGTGGGCGTACAGTGGAGGTACGGATGAAGATCGTGTGGTCAAAAACAGCAGAGAAGCAATTTTCTAAAATCGATACGCGATATCAGAACCGCATTAAATTCAGGCTGGAGAAGATGGATGATAAAACATCACCTGTCGCGGATATCAAGAAATTATCTTCTCCCTAAAACCACTACAGGTTGCGATTAGGTGATTACAGGGTCATTTACACCTTCGGAGACCCGCCGGGTGATACCTGTTACGTAGTGGCGGTAAAACGCCGGACAACCACCACCTACCTTCATGAGGAGCATACGGAATATGACTATTCAGTTCATCAAGGATGAAGAAGGAAAAAAACAGTATGTTGTCATTCCCTACGATGAATATTTCCGCATGCGTTTAGCCATGCTTGAGTATGATGACGATGATGAAAACGACTGGGAAGACATCCCTTACGAATCAGATATCTACGATAACGTAGGTTTACCGGGTGAAGTGTGCGACGTCATGCATAGCGAGAACGTCAGCCTGCAGGCCGCATGGCGCATTCTGCGCGGCATGTCGCAGCAGGAAGTGGCGGAAAAACTCGGCATCAGCCAGTCCGCCGTATCACAGCTGGAAGCGCTGGACTCCCGTCCGCAAAAGCGCACACGCGAAAAGCTGGCGGCAATTTATGGCTGCAAGCAGGAGCAAATCAGCCTCTATTTACCGAAAGAGGGTTAGCAGCACTTCGCCCCGCCCTTGCCGCCGTAACGGGCGTCCTGGCGGTCGCGGAAAAACTCTTCGTAGGTCATTGGCGTCTGGTCCGGGTGGTTGACGCGCATATGCTCGACGTAGTTATCGTAATCCGGCACGCCAATCATCATTTTGGCGGCCTGGCCCAGGTACTTACCTGCTTTAGAGAGGGTATCGAACATCATTCTGGTCTCACTGGAAATGTAGGCCGGGTAAGCGCTAGCGCCACCCGGCACACAGGTTAATGCGCCCCTTTCGCCTGGGTCACAATCTCGTCCAGGTTTTCAGGCATCGGCTCGTACGGCGTCTCTTTCGCCGTCGGCGTGTCGACCTTCAGCGCCGCCAGCGCGGTTTTCAGAGAATACAACGCCAGCACCACAACCACCACCATAAAGAAGATGGTCAGCCCGGCATCCAGACGGTTGTTGAACACCAGCTGCGACAGCTGTGACTCGGTGTACTGCGCCGGGATCTTACCGCTGTCGATCATCGCCTGAAACTTGTTGGCGATCGCCAGGAAGCCCACCTTATTGTCCGGGCTGAAGGCTTTTTGCCAGCCCGCCGTCAGGGTACAGATTAGCAGCCAGGCGGTTGGCACCAGCGCCACCCACGCGTAACGCTGGCGCTTCATCTTGAACAGCACCACCGCGCAGAGCATCAGCGCCATGCCCGCCAGCATCTGGTTGGCGATACCAAACAGCGGCCACAAGGTGTTGATCCCGCCCAGCGGATCGACCACGCCCTGATGCAGGAAGTAGCCCCACGCCAGCACGCACAGCGCCGTCGCCAGCAGGTTAGCCGGGAGCGAATCGGTCCGCTTCAGGTTCGGGGAGATCACCCCCAGCAGATCCTGGAGCATAAAGCGCGCCGCACGCGTACCCGCATCCACCGCCGTCAAAATAAACAGCGCCTCGAACAGAATGGCGAAGTGATACCAGAACGACACGTCCATCAGCCCGCCCAGCGCGCCGTGGAGAATGTAGGCCATGCCCACCGCCAGCGTCGGCGCCCCGCCCGCGCGGGAGATAATTGACTGCTCGCCCACCTCATTAGCGATATGCGTCAGCGTTTCCGGGGTAATGGCAAAACCCCAGCCGCTCACCACCTGCGCGGCGGACGCTACCACGTCAACGGCGCCAGCCGGGGCCAGTACCGCCATCGGGCTGTTCATCGCGAAGTAAACGCCCGGATCAATAATGCAGGCGGAGACCAGCGCCATAATCGCCACGAAGGACTCCATCAGCATGCCGCCGTAGCCAATCAGGCAGGCCTGATTCTCGTTGGCCAGCATCTTCGGCGTGGTCCCGGAGGCAATCAGCGCGTGGAAGCCCGACACCGCACCGCAGGCGATGGTAATAAACAGGAACGGGAACAGGTTACCAGTCCAGACCGGGCCGGTACCGTCGATGAATTTGGTCAACGCCGGCATGGTCAGGGTCGGGCGCATAATCAGAATGCCGATGGCCAGCCCGACGATGGTGCCGATTTTCAGGAAGGTTGAGAGATAATCGCGCGGGGCCAGCAGCAGCCACACCGGCAGCACTGCCGCCACAAAGCCGTAGCCCACCAGCATCCAGGTCAGCTGCACGCCGGTAAAGTCGAAGAATGGTGCCCAGGTCGGGCTTTCCGCCACCCAGCCGCCGGAGATAATCGCAAATACCAGGAACACCAGGCCAATGACAGAGACTTCACCGATGCGCCCCGGGCGCAGGTAGCGAATGTAAATCCCCATAAACAACGCCAGCGGAATGGTAAAGGCGACCGTGTAGGTTCCCCACGGGCTGTGGGTCAGCGCTTTCACCACGATCATCGCCAGCACCGCGAGGATGATCACCATGATCATAAAGGTCGCCACCAGCGCAATCACCCCGGCGGTTGCCCCCATCTCCTCTTTCACCAGCTCACCCAGAGAACGGCCGTCGCGACGGGTGGAGACGAACAGCACCATAAAGTCCTGCACCGCGCCCGCCAGCACCACCCCCGCGAGGATCCAGATCATCCCCGGCAGGTAGCCCATCTGCGCCGCCAGCACCGGCCCCACCAGCGGGCCTGCACCGGCAATCGCCGCGAAATGGTGACCGAACAGCACTTTTTTATCAGTCGGCACGTAGTCCAGCCCGTCGTTGTGGCGCACGGCAGGCGTCATGCGTGTGCCGTCTACGCCCAGTACCGTCTTTGCGATATAGCGGCCATAAAAACGGTACGCAATGAGATAAATGCAGACGGAGGCGACGACGATCCAGAGCGCATTGATCTGCTCCCCCCGGTTGAGGGCGATATAGCCCAGGGCAAAGGCTCCCACAACGGAGAGCACCGCCCACGTAAGGTATTTCCCTGAGTTGTTCATAGTTGTTGTCCGTTGTTGTGAAACAGTGAGATGTTACATTTTGTTTCTAGAACAACGGATAAAATTTAACAACTTTGAAACGCAATAATGCGTGGTCAAACCAGAGATTTACACCACAGTGTTAAGCCGATCACTTTCAGCTGAATGGCCTACCCCAGCACCATCGTGCTCAACCGACAGGTGCAGCACCGCCGCCCCTGCTCGTCGAATACCACGATCTCCCAGCTCTGGCTCGAACGCCCCAGATGTAGCGGCTGACACACGCCGCGCACCTTACCGTGAGAGACCGCGCGGTGGTGCGTGGCGTTCAGCTCAGTGCCGACCACGCTCTGCCCGTCGCGGGTCATCAGAAAACCGGCCATTGAGCCCAGCGTTTCCGCCAGCGCCGCCGACGCCCCGCCGTGCAGCAGGCCAAACGGCTGATGGGTACGGGCATCCACCGGCATCTCCGCTTCCAGCGTGTCGTCCCCGAGGCGGGTATAGACGATGCCCAGGTGCGCCACCAGGGTGTTCACGCTGGTGGCGTTCAGGTCTTCAAGCGATAAATGACGTTTCCAGATCATTACACCCCCAGTGTGGAGCCGCCGTCCACCACGATATCCTGCAGGGTAATATGGCTGGCGGCATCGGACGCAAGGAACAGCACGGTGGCGGCAATTTCCCGCGGACGGGCGATTTTGCCGAGCGGAATGCCGAGCTTGAACTGCTCGCCAAAGCCGCGAATGCGCTGCTGCTCCGCATCGTCGCTTTTCCACAGGGTGCGCTGCATGTCGGTATCCGTTGAGCCGGGCGACACCAGGTTACAGCGCACGCCGCTGCCCGCCAGCTCCAGCCCGACGGTCAGCGCCAGGCTTTTCAGCGCCGCCTTCGACGCGCCGTAGGCGCTCATCCCGATGCGCGGGGTGTGCGCCGCGTCGGAGGCCACGGTCACTATCGCTCCGCCCTGCTGACGGCGGAACTGGCCCATCGTCTGCTGAAACAGGTTAAACGCGCCGCCGACGTTAACCGCAAAGGTCTGCTGCCAGTCTTCCTGCGAAAGCTCGTCCGTCGCGCCCATGCGCAGAATGCCCGCCGCGTTAACCAGCACGTCGAGGCGCGCAAGGGTGCCGAGTAAACGCCCGCAGACGTCGCCCACCTGCGCCGCGTCCGCCACGTCCAGCGTTTCGGTGGCAAACGGATAATCGTCCTGCAGGAAGGCCAGATCGAACCCGGTCACCCGCGCGCCCGCCTCCACAAAGGCCAGCGCGGTCGCATAGCCAATACCTTTACCCGCGCCCGTTACCCAAACCGTTTTACCGGTAAAATCAAACCCCGCCATCACTTCACCTCACGGGAGAGCAGCGCCCACCAGGCGTCAAGGGTCGGATTTTTCGCCAGCATCACGAAGTCGATGTCGCCGTGCACCTTCCGCCAGCGGGCGGCCAGCGCCATCATGCGCACCGAGTCCAGACCGTAGTCGATCAGGTTTTCGTCATCCATCGGCTCGTCGGACTCGTCCAGCAGCGGCAGGATCAGCTCGCGCAGCGCGGCTTTCGTTGCCGGAACGGACGGCAGCAGCTCGTCGGTCATCACCACGCGGCCCGAACGTCCTGCCACGTATTTCAGCGACATCAGGTGCTCGTCGCGGGTGAAGTCCGCCAGCGCGTCGGCGATAAAGAACGGCTTGATGTCGCGCATAAAGGCATCTGTGGCGGTAGTCATGCAGCCGATGTGGGCATACACGCCGGTAATCAGCAGCTGGTTGCGGCCGGTCTCTTTCAGCATCTGCTCCAGCGGTGAGCGGTGAAACGCGCTGTAGCGCCACTTCACCAGCACGGTGTCCGCTTCGTCCGGCGTCAGTTCAGCCACGATACGCTGCTGCTCCGGCGAGCGGGTCAGGCCCGGCCCCCACATGTCGTTCAGCAGGGCGCGGTCTTCATCGCTCTGCTCTTTCGGCTGCGCGGTGTAGTACACCGGGATATTGTGTTCTTTGCAGTACGCGCGCAGTTTAGCGATGTTCGCCACCACCTGCTGCATCATGTCGCTATTTTCGCCCCAGAAGTTCAGGAAATACTCCTGCATATCGTGGATCAGCAGCGCGGCGCGCTCCGGCTCAAACGCCCAGTTCACCTTGTTGGTCGGCAGCTCTGCAGCGGTTGGCAGCGCGTAAGCGGTTAATTTTGGAATGGCCATTCTATGTTCCTCAGCCCCGGGCGCGTTCAGCAAGCCACAGGCGCAACTGTTTCTTATCAACTTTGCCGACCGGCGTGAGCGGAAGCGCATCCACGCTCTCCACGCGGTCCGGCAGCTTAAATTCGGCAACGCCCTGCTCGCGCAGGAAGCGACGCACCTCAACCGCACGCAGGGGCTGTTTCACCACCAGATACGCACAGCTTTTTTCGCCTAGCAGGCTGTCCTCCATGCTCACCAGCGCGGCGTGGATCACCGCTTCGTGGCGCAGCAGCAGGTTTTCGATCTCTTCGGCGGCAATCTTTTCGCCACCGCGGTTGATCTGATCTTTCTCGCGCCCCTGCACGGTGATGTAGCCCTGCTCATCGATGGCGATCAGATCGCCGGAGCAGTAGAAACCGTTGGCATCAAAGGCGCTGGCGTTGTGCTCCGGGCTGTTGAAATAGCCGCGGAAGGTGTACGGGCCGCGCGTCATCAAACGTCCGACTTCCCCGCGCGGGAGCGGGTTGCCGTCCTCGTCCGCCACCCACACCTCGTCGTCCGGACACATTGGGCGGCCCTGGGTGTTGATGATGCGTTCCGGTGCGTCGTCGAGGGCGGTGTAGTTCACCAGCCCTTCCGCCATGCCGAATACCTGTTGCAGCTGGCAGCCGATTTCCGCCGGAATACGCGCCGCGAGCGTGGCGGAGAGGCGTGCGCCGCCCACCTGGAGCAGCTTGAGGGATTTCAGCTGCGCGTTCCCCGCGCCGTCGGCAATCGCCTGCAGCCAGAGGCTCACCGCCGGAGGGACCAGCGACGTCACGTTGATCTGATGCTGCTCAATCAGCGGAAAGCAGAGCGTGGCGCTCGGATCGTTCGCCAGCACCACGCAGCCGCCCGCCGTGAATACGCCTAACGATCCCGGCGAGCTCATGGCGTAGTTATGCGCCGCGGGAAGCGCGTTCAGATAGCGGGTGTGCGCAGTGATGCCGCAGATTTCATTGCTGCGGCGGATGCTGTAGTCGTAGTCGTTGTGCGTACGCGGGATCAGCTTCGGCGTGCCGGTGCTGCCGCCGGAGAGCTGGAAGAACGCCACCTCGTCTGCGGGCGTCGGGTTCGGGATGAAGTTGTCCGCCGGGCGCGCAATCGCCGCTTCCAGCGCTTGTTCACCCTTATCGCCGCGCAGCAGCACGGCGCGAACCGAGCGGTGTTCATTCACAAAGGTATTGAGAAAATCATCCCCCGCGAACAGGGCATGTTCGCGATCGGCGATCAGCACGGCGGGTTTGATCTGGGCGGCGTAGGCGTTCAGCTCGCTGCGCTGATGGCTAAAGAGCGCGTTAACCGGCGCGACGCCGATCTGCAGCAGCGCGAAAAAGGTGATGTAAAACTCGGCCACGTTGCCGAGCTGCACCAGCGCGGTCTCGCCGCGGTGCAGCCCCTGCGCCTGGAGGGCGGACGCCAGATTCGTCACCGCCTCATTAAACGCGCGGTAGGTGATGCGCCGTTCGCCATCGATAATCGCCACCGCATCGCTTTGCGCATGGTCCGTCAGGATGTGGGTCAGCGGCAGATCCTGCCAGTAGCCTTTTTCACGGTAGCGGCGGGCAAAATCCTCAGGCCAGCGGGTAAAAGGGATGGTCATGGGTAATCCTTAGTGCAAACCAAACACGTTAAGCATGGTGGAGAGCTTCACGCCCGTCTCACGCCACTCGCCCACCGGGGAGGAAGCAGGCACAATGCCCGCGCCGGCAAACAGGCGAACGGTATTTTCGCGAAGACGCGCGCAGCGGATGGTCACCACCCACTCGCCGTTGCCTTCGCTGTCGCACCAGCCAACGATGCCGCCGAACAGCTCGCGGTCAAACGGCTCCAGCTCGGCAATCAGTTCTTTAGCCGCCTGATGCGGGAAGCCGCTCAGGGCCGGGGTCGGGTGCAGCAGGCAGGCCAGCGTCAGGGCGTTTTCGTTCTCGCGCGCGTCACCTTCAACCGGCGTCGCCAGATGCCACAGCGTCGGCGTGGTGATGAGCTGCGGGGAAGACGGCATGCTCAGGTGATGGCTGCGCGGCGCCAGAATGGCCTTCATCGCCTGGGTCACCAGGTCGTGTTCGTGGCGGTCCTTTTCGGAGGCCAGCAGCTTATTGCCCGCCTCGCGATCCAGCACGTCGTCCGGCTGGCGGCGCGCGGAGCCTGCCAGCGGCAGCGAGCTAAAGTGCCTGCCCTCTTTGCGCAGCAGCAGTTCCGGGCTGGCGCCGAGCAGCACGCCGCCGTCTTCCAGCGGCACGTGGAAGTTGAAGCTCGCCGGGTTCTGAGCGATCAGACGCTCCATCAGCGCGCCGCTGTCCATTTTTTTGTCGGTGGCGATATCAATCAGGCGCGACAGCACTACCTTATTCACCTGCGGCGTGGCGGTGAGCGACGCGGCGCGCGCGACCATCTCTTCAAAAACGGGCTGAGCGGGGATCTCGGTGCGCTGTTCCACCTTCAGCGCCTGCGCGCCGGAGAAATAGCGTGCGGACTGCTGACGCACGGGGCGGGAAAACGTCTCCCAGCGTTGCGGAATAAACAGCGAAGACGGCTTGCGGGTATCGAACGGGATGGCCCCTACCATAACGGGATGGGCGATGCCGCTGGCTTTCGCATCCCGGAAAGCCTGGGCTAATTTCTGCTGGAACTGCCCCGCCGGATCGTCGCCGCCGACGGCAGGTTCAGAGAATCGGGCAAAACAGCCTGAGGTGGTAAAACTGCGGTAAGGCGACATAAAGAAAAAGCTGTCTGATTGCAGCGTGGTCGTGGTGTGCTGAACTTCCTCAGCCAGGGACGTGTCCATATCATCCTCCTCAAAATGATAAAAGAAGCAATAATGATTATCATTTATATTTTCGTCGGCTAACCTAATCCCACAGCGCCCCGCTGTCAACCGTCGGGCCATTAACTTCTGCGACAAACGCTTGCATCCCTTCCCGGCAACCATGAAAATGAGAAGCATTATCTTCAATAAAAACAGGATGCCGCTCTGTGAAAATCGCTGCCGTTTGCCGCAATGCCCTTCTTCTGACAGGACTTTTTGTTTTAGGACTAACCTCAGCCGCCGCCGCCGACTGGCCGCGCCAGGTCAACGACAGCCGCGGCGTGCATACGCTTGAGAGCAAACCGACGCGCATTGTTTCTACCAGCGTGACCTTAACCGGCTCCCTGCTGGCGATTGACGCGCCGGTCATTGCCAGCGGCGCAACCACGCCGAACAACCGCGTGGCGGACGCGCAGGGTTTCCTGCGCCAGTGGGGGGATATTGCAAAACAGCGTAAGGTTGCACGGCTGTACATCGGCGAGCCGAGCGCCGAAGCAGTGGCCGCCCAGATGCCGGACCTGATTCTAATCAGCGCCACCGGCGGGGATTCCGCGCTGGCGCTGTACGATCAGCTCTCCGCCATCGCCCCGACGCTTATCATCAATTACGACGACAAAAGCTGGCAGGAACTGCTGACCCAGCTGGGCACGATGACCGGGCACGAGAAACAGGCCGCTGAACGCATCGCCGCGTTCGATAAACAGCTCGCGCAGGTGAAACAGCAGATGAAACTGCCGCCGCAGCCGGTGAATGCCATCGTCTACACCGCCGCTGCGCACACGGCGAACCTGTGGACGACAGAATCGGCGCAGGGCAAGCTGTTACACCAGTTGGGCTTTACGCTGGCGGCGTTACCCGATGGGCTGCACACCTCAAAAAGCCAGGGCAAGCGTCACGACATTATTCAGCTGGGTGGAGAAAATCTGGCGACAGGGCTGAACGGCGAAGGGCTGTTCGTGTTTGCCGGCGACGAGAAAGACGTGAATGCGATTTACGCCAACCCGCTGCTGGCGCATTTACCGTCGGTGAAAAACAAGCGCGTCTGGGCGCTGGGAACGGAGACGTTCCGCCTGGATTATTACAGCGCGATGCTGGTGTTAGACAGATTGAGTGAGTTGTTTAAGTAGGCATTTTCCCTCCCTCTCCCCGCGGGAGAGGGCCGGGGTGAGGGCATCAGGCCGCACCGTCGTTCAACACGACCTCCTGCCTGAACCGCCGCAATTCCACCAGCACCACCAGTAAGATCGCGCCAACCATCGCTAACACAAACCCGCTGCTGCTCGCCGACGCCACCGGGGTCATTATCGCCCCCAGCCCGCCGAGGATCGCCGCGCCAATTGCATCGCCCGTCACGTTCTGCGCGGTCCACAGGCCGTTGATACGCCCCAGCATTCCTTCCGGCGTCTGGGTCTGGATCAGGGTGTACTGTAAAAGTGAGCTGACCGCACTCAGCCAGCCGAAAATCACCAGACACATCACCCCCAGCGCCCAGACCGGCATCAGGCTGAAGAAGCCGATGGCGATAAACGAGGCCAGCGTCGCCACCAGCATAATCAAGCCCGGACGCGCACTTTGGGCCAGGTTACCGCTGGTCAGCGCCCCGCAGGCCGCACCGAGCGGAATGGCGGCGTACAGCACGCCAATCTCTGAGGCGCTCATCTGCCACTCGCCCGCCAGCGCCGGGTAAAGCACGCGCACGGCGCTCGCCATCGTCAGCAGGCCGCCGAGCAGCGCAATGCCGCCAATCAGCGGGTTACTGAACAGAAAACGAATCGCGGCCATCAGCGATTTAAGCGGGTGTTCGCGCGGCTGCGGTGGCGGGGGCAGGAGCGGCAGACGCAGCAGCGTCAGGGTGGTGATAAAGGTGCCCGCCGCGGCAAGGCCGTAGTTCCAGGCCACGTTGCCCGTTGCCAGCAGCAGGCCGCCCACCATCGGCGAAATCACCGAGCCGAGGCGTACCGTGAGCATGGTGATCGCCCCCGCCTGCATCAGGTTCTCGCGCCCCACCAGCGCGGGCGTCGCCGCCAGCAGCGCCGTCACGCCGAGCGAGGCGAAAAAACCGTCCCACAAACCAAGGGCATAAATCGCCAACAGCGACGGCTCCGGCAGCATCGCGTTCAAACACAGCCCGATAAAGCCCACCCCGCAGGTGCCGCGCGCCAGCAGGATCAGCTTCTTACGCTCGTAGCGATCCGCCAGCACGCCGCCGACCATCAGCCCGATAAACATCGCCCCGCCGGTTAAGGTGACGGATAGCCCCACCAGCCAACTGGAGTGCGTCATGGTCTGGATCTGTACCGGCACGGCGACGCCGAGCAGGCCGAGGGACAAAATGGAGATAAAGCGAGCGATAAAAACGGCGCGATACGCCGGGTGCGTTTTCAACAGGCTGAGGTTAAGCAGCCAGGATTTTTGATTCATGACAAAGCCTTGAGTCTATTTCTACCCATTCCATGGGCGCACATGCTAACATAGCCAAATAAGATAGATAACGATAATCACTATCATTATCAAATCATGGATGTTGCTATGTCGTTTTCCTCTTCTGCGGTGCGCGCCATTGCCGTGCCCGTATTATTGCTACTGCTAATCCTTGCGATTGCACTCAGCCTGCTGGTCGGCGCGAAGCCGCTACCCGCCTACGTTATCGTTGATGCGCTCTCCGGCACCTGTCAGAGCGCCGACTGCACCATCGTGCTCGACGCCCGCCTGCCCCGCACTCTTGCCGGACTGCTGGCCGGTGGCGCGCTTGGCCTTGCGGGTGCCCTGATGCAAACCCTTACCCGTAACCCGCTGGCGGACCCCGGCATTCTTGGCGTCAACTCCGGCGCCAGCTTTGCCATCGTGCTCGGCGCAGCGCTGTTCGGGTTAACGTCGCCCTCTGAACAGCTGGTGATGGCCTTCTGCGGCGCGCTGGCCGCCTCGCTGGTGGTCGCGTTTACCGGCAGTCAGGGCGGCGGGCAGCTGAGCCCGGTTCGCCTGACGCTTGCGGGCGTAGCGCTCGCGGCGGTGCTGGAAGGCTTGTCCAGCGGCATCGCCCTGCTCAACCCGGACGTGTATGACCAGCTGCGCTTCTGGCAGGCCGGTTCGCTGGATATCCGCACCCTTGAAACCTTAAACGTGGTGGCAATCCCGGTCATTATCGCCGCCGTCGTGGCGCTGTGTTTAAGCCGGTCGCTGAACAGCCTGAGCCTCGGCAGCGACACCGCGACCGCCCTCGGCAACCGCGTGGCGCGCACGCAGCTGACTGGCCTGCTCGCTATCACCGTGCTGAGCGGTAGCGCAACCGCCGTGGTCGGTCCGATCGCCTTTATCGGCCTGATGATGCCGCACATGGCGCGCTGGCTGGTGGGGTCGGACCACCGCTGGTCGCTGCCGGTCACGCTGCTGGCCACTCCTGCCCTGCTGCTGTTTGCCGACGTGCTGGGCCGCCTGCTGGTGCCCGGCGAGCTGCGCGTCTCGGTGGTGAGCGCGTTTATCGGCGCGCCGGTGCTGATCTTCCTGGTACGTCGCAGACGCGGAGGTAGCGCATGATGGCTCCTTCCCGTCGTTTACTCACCAGCATCTTCCTGCTGGCTATCGCCATTACTCTGCTGGCGGTCTGGAGCCTGCAAAGCGGTGCCGTAACGCTTGATTTCGCGCAAGTCTTTCACGCCCTCACCGGCAGCGCGCCGCGTAACATCACCATGGTGGTCACCGAATGGCGACTGCCGCGCGTGGCGATGGCGATCCTGGTGGGCGCGGCGCTCGGCGTCAGCGGCGCGATTTTCCAGTCGCTGATGCGTAACCCCCTCGGCAGCCCGGACGTGATGGGCCTGAATACCGGCGCGTGGAGCGGCGTGCTGGTGGCGATGGTGCTGTTCGGGCAGCATCTGACGGCCATTACCTTTACGGCGATGGCGGGCGGCATTCTGACCTCGCTGCTTATCTGGGCCCTGGCCTGGCGCAACGGCATTGACACCTTCCGGCTGATCATTATCGGGATCGGCATCCGCGCGATGCTGATGGCGTTTAACACCTGGCTTTTGTTGCAGGCGTCTCTGGAAACCGCGCTCTCCGCCGGGCTGTGGTACGCCGGCTCACTTAATGGCCTGACGTGGGGCAAAACCTGGCCCGCCGCGCCGCTGATTTTGCTGATGTTTTTCGGCGCCCTGCTGCTGGTACGCCGGATGCGCCTGCTGGAGATGGGCGACGACAGCGCCTGCGCGCTGGGCGTGAGCGTTGAGCGCTCGCGTCTGATGCTGATGCTGGTGGCGGTACTGCTGACCGCCGCCTCCACCGCCATCGCCGGGCCGATCTCGTTTATTGCCCTTGTCGCGCCGCACATCGCGCGGCGTCTTAGCGGCACCGCGCGCTGGGGCTTGACCCAGGCTGCCCTGTGCGGTGCGATGCTGCTGCTGGCCGCCGATCTCTGCGCCCAGCAGCTGTTTATGCCTTATCAACTTCCGGTGGGCGTGGTGACCGTCAGCCTCGGCGGGATTTACCTCATCGTCTTGCTCGTTCAGGAGTCACGCAAGAAATGACAGATTCAACAACCCGCTTGCGCGGCGAAAACTTGACCCTCGGCTATGGCAAAAAAATCATTGCCCGTGATTTAACCGTCGCCATTCCGGACGGCCACTTCACCGCGATTATCGGTCCGAACGGCTGCGGCAAATCAACCCTGCTGCGCACCCTGAGCCGCCTGATGTCGCCGACAGAGGGCAGCGTATTCCTCGACGGGGAGCAGATCCAGCGCTTCGCCAGCAAAGAGGTGGCCAGGCGCATCGGGCTGCTGGCGCAAAACGCCACCACGCCGGGAGATATCACGGTGCAGGAGCTGGTCTCGCGCGGGCGCTACCCACACCAGCCGCTGTTTACCCGCTGGCGCAAAGAGGACGACGAGGCCGTGAAGCGCGCGATGGAGGCAACGGGCATCACCGATCTGGCTCAGCAAAGCGTGGATACCCTCTCTGGCGGACAGCGACAGCGGGCGTGGATCGCGATGGTGCTGGCGCAGGAGACCGCCATTATGCTGCTGGACGAGCCGACGACCTGGCTGGACATCAGCCATCAGATTGACCTGCTGGAACTGCTGAGCGAGCTGAACCGCACGCAGGGGTATACCCTGGCGGCGGTACTGCATGATTTAAACCAGGCGTGCCGCTACGCCACGCATCTGATTGCGCTGCGCGACGGCGAGATTGTGGCGCAGGGCGCGCCGAAGGAGATTGTGACGCCAGAGCTGATCGCGCGGATCTACGGCATGCGCTGCATGATTATTGACGATCCGGTGGCGGGTACGCCGCTGGTGGTGCCGTTAGGTCGGCGGTAATAGCCGGGTGGCGGCTACGCCTTACCCGGCCTACATTCAGCTCCCGTAGGCCCGGTAAGCGCAGCGCCACCGGGCATTTGCACTATGCTAAAATTTCCTTCAGTACCGGCCCAATCTTTTCAAACGCCTGCGGTGAAATGATATCCACGTGGGCGCAGTCCTGGCTGTAGACCTCCAGCTCGCCCACCCACGGCGCCCAGGCCGTATGCGGATCCATCGTTCGGGTACGTTCGGCAACAAACAGCGTCGCCTTACCGTCAAAGCGTGAACTGTGCGCGGTGGTGAGCAACCGCACCGCGTCCGCGTAGTTGCCTTCAATAGTATTAAACAATTCGCTGGAGCCCTGTCCCTGCTGAGCGGCGATAAACGCCTGACGCTCGCGCTCGATCTCCGCCAGCACTTCCGGGTCAAGGCCGTTTGCCTCTTTCTCCGCCCAGTTCTGGCTTTCCGGCGGCCAGGTATCCAGCAGGCCGAGGAACGCCACCGCTTCGCCCTGCTGGCGCAGGCGCGCCGCAATGCCCTGCGCCAGCGTGCCGCCGAGCGAATAGCCGAACAGGTAATACGGCCCCTGCGGCTGCCGCTCCCGCAGCGTGTTCAGGTGATGTTCGATCACCCCATCGAGATCCGCGCACTGCTGCATCGGGCCGTTTGGCCGCGGCGACTGAATGCCGACGATGGACCAGCGCGGGCTGAGGTAACGCGCCAGGACGCTGAACTGCCAGGCAAAGCCGGAAGCCGGATGGAAGCAGAACAGCGTCGGGCCGTTGCTTTCACGCAGCGGCAAAAGGGTTTCATACCCCAGACGCTGCGCCTGTTCGTCGCTCATCTGCGAGTCCAGCAACGCGCTGAGCTTGCCGACCGTCGAGGCGACCATAATCTGCCCCGGCGTGACCTTGCGGCTGAACGCACGGCCGAGCTGAGCCGCGAGGCGCATCGCCAGCAGCGAGTGGCCGCCAAGGGCAAAGAAGTCGGCATCGATATCGTTCACTTCGCAGCCCAGCAGCGCAGAAAACGCCTGCGCCACGGCGGCTTCGGTTTGCGTCTCGGGTGCGCGACCGGAGGTTTTGCCGGTCAGCTCCGGCAGCGGCAGCGCCTTACGATCCAGCTTGCCGTTGGCGCTTAGCGGCAGCGCGCTGATTTGCAGCAGCACCACTGGCACCATATGCGGCGGCAGCTGTGCCCTGAGCGAGTCCAGCAGCGCGTCGCGATCCAGCGGTAAACCGGATTCAGAAACCACGTACCCCACCAGCTGGCGGGCATCGCCGCCCGTTGCCGCAGCCTGATTAAACACGCACGCATGCGCCACGGCCTGGGCCACGTCAGGCAATGACAGCATCGCCCGGTCGATTTCTCCCAGCTCAATGCGCTGACCGCGGATTTTCAGCTGGTCATCGCTGCGGCCCAGATATTCCACCGCCCCGTTGTCCAGCCAGCGGGCGACGTCTCCGGTGCGATACATCCGCTCGCCTGGGGCAAACGGATCGGCAATAAAGCGGCTGGCGGTGAGGTCGGGCCGTCCCAGATACCCCTGTGCCAGCTGAATGCCGGTGAGATACAGATCGCCCGCCACGCCGAACGGCACCGGGCGCATCATCGCGTCCAGAATGCGCAGCCCCGTATTCCACACCGGGAAGCCGATCGGCACGCTGTTGCCCTCCACCGCCGCCAGCTCCGGGCCGTACGCCGGATACCAGCTCACGTCCACCGCCGCTTCGGTTGGGCCGTAGAGGTTGTGCAGCGGTACATGAGTGAGCTGCTCCCACTCGCGGCACAGCGCCGTTGGCAGCGCCTCGCCGCTACAGAACACCTGCTTCAGCGTCCTGCAACAGTCGACGTTTTCCGGCGTCAGCGAGGCAACAAATGCCGCCAGCATCGAGGGCACGAAGTGGGTGGTGGTTACGCCATATTCTGCGAAGAAGCTCTGCATCGCCTGCGGATCGCGGTGCGCGTCCGGCTCGGCCATCACCAGCTTTGCCCCGGCGATAAACGGCCACCAGAACTCCCACACCGACACGTCAAAGCTGCACGGCGTTTTCTGCGCCACGACGTCATGCGCCGCAAGTGGATAATGATCCTGCATCCACTTCAGGCGGTTAACGATGGCGGTATGCCCCACCATCACCCCTTTCGGGCGTCCCGTTGAACCTGAGGTAAAGATGATGTACGCGGTCTGCTCCGGCTTCGCCAGACGCAGAGGTTCAGCGCCTGTGGTTGGCAATAGCATGTTGTAACTAATTGAAGGTATCGGCAGATCGTTAAAGCGCGGAAGCTGCGCGTCGGTGGTAATGAGAAGCGACGGTTTCGCGTCCTCCAGCATCATCCGCAGACGATCGTCCGGGTAGCCGGTATCCAGCGGCAGCCAGGCGGCGCCGGCTTCAACAATCCCGTGCAGCGCCAGGGTCAGGAACACCGAGCGCGGAAGCGCCACCGCCACGCTGTCGCCCGGCTTCACGCCGCGCACGCGCAGCAGGTTTGCCAGCGCGACCACCTGCTCGCGCATCTGGCGGTAGTTCAGCTCAATATGGGCATCCGCCAGCGCGGGAGCGTCCGGCGTTTTGCTCGCCTGCTCCGCCACCAGATCCGCCAGCGTGGTGGAGGGCAGCGCCAGGCCGGTATCGTTGATGCGCGCCAGCCGGGCGTATTCCTGCTCGGATACGGTTTCCACGTCGCCACAGCGCAGGTCCGGGTTCGCGGCAAACTGCGCCAGCATCGCGTTCAGGCGCGAAACGTGGCGCTTCAGCGTCGCGTCGTCGTAACGCTGCCTGTTGGCGAGGATCTCAATGCTTAATCCGCCCTGCTCGTCCGGGAACAGCGCCAGCTCGAGATCGTTCACCGGGCCGGTCGCCAGCGTGTGGGTGATGGCCTCCACGCCGTCGATATCCAGCTGATAATCAAATACCTTCACGTTCAGCACCGGCCCAAACAAGGGTTCGTCCCCTGCGGCCCGCCCGCTGTCGCGCACGATCTGCTCGGCGTCGTAGCGCTGATGTCGGCGCATCTTTTTCAGCTGGTTCGCCAGGCGCAGCGCCAGTTCCGGCAGGCTCTCAAGCGGATTAATATTCACCGCCAGCGGCAGGACGTTAAGCACCGGGCCGGTTGCGGTCAGCGCGGCGGATCCCATGCGGCGCATAAAGATAAACCCGGCGGCGTAGTCCAGCCGTCCGGTGAGGCGGCCCAGCCACAGCGCCACCAGCGCAAGCGCCAGATCGGTGCGCTGTGCCTGCCCGGCTGCCTGCGCCAGCTGGCTAAAGGCGCGAGCGTCCATTGCAATTTTCAGGCGCAGGATGTCGGTAGTGGCGGCGCGTCCCGGCAGCGGCGCGGAGGAGAGCGAGACCGGAGGAGGAAGCTGTTTGCGCTGCCCGGCCCAGAAAGCACCGTCGCGCTGCCAGGCCTCGCTGTCGCGATAGCGCTGATACTCGTCAACGACCTCGGCGAACGGAGTAAACGGTGAGGCTGGGGTGGGTTCCCCTTTCTTCCAGGCAGCGTAAATCCCGGCGATCTGGCGGGTAATCGCCGGGAAACTGAAGCCATCCACCACCAGATGGTGATAGCGCTGATACCAGTACCAGCGGTGGTCACCGACCTGAATCAGCTGATGGAAAGCGAGCGGCTGACCACTGTCCACGCGCAGATCCTGGCTGAGATCGGCCTCCATCAGCGCCACGGCGGCGTCGTGAGAATCAACGCGAACGATGGACGGCTCCGGCAGGATCAGGGTCTCATCGACCCACTGCCAGACCTCGCCGTTATCTTCAGCGAAACGCGTGCGCAGGGTATCGGCCTGCATCATGCCCTCGGCGATGGCGTTAGCCAACAGCGGCGCGTCGATATTCCCTTTCAGCTCGGTGTAGTGGGCCACGCTCCAGGCGTTTGGCAGCGAGGAAAGCTGCTCTGCCATCCAGATACCCGGCTGGGCGGCGACGAGAGGGAGACGGTTCATGCGCGCTCCCCCGCAAAAGAGGACGGCTCAAGCATCTGCCAGCGTTGCGCCAGCCACTGCTGGCACGCCTCCTGAGAGTGCGGCTCGCAGACCACGCGCCAGCCCGCGGGCAATTCGCACTGCTGCGGCCACAGGCTGTACTGCCCCTGGTCATTTTGCAAAATGGCGAACTGTCCCTGCGGATTATCGAAAGGATTGCTGAATTCCATACAGACTCCGTTATTGAATGAGCGGCTGCCAGAGGGTCATCAGCCCCTGCGTCAGCCCACCGCGCCAGCAAAGCGCATCGTGTCCGCCGTCAACCTGACGCCAGATAACCGGTTGCTGAGTGTGTAGTTCGGCGAGGATCGCCTGGTTTGCGCGCAAGATAAGCGGCTCGTTGCGCCCGGCCTCAAGGACGATGCGCAGCCCGCGAGCGGTTTTTTCACCCGCTTTGAGTTGTTCAATGACCAGCCCGTCCTGCTGCCCGCCGCGGTGCGGCCACCAGTAGGAGCCGGACTGGCTGAGCACGCAGCCAAAACGCTGCGGCCAGTGCAGTGCGGCATAAAGGGAGGAGAGACCGCCAAAGCTTTGCCCTGCGACCACCGTACGGTCGGCGCGGTCGCTAAACGGCGAGCGTTGTTGGACAAGGGGGAGAAGTTCTTCCTGCACCGCCAGCCAGAAGTCGGGATTGCACGGTAGCTCGCGGTTACGGTGCTCCATATTAATAACATCGATTAAGACATAGACCGCAGGCGGCAGGTTGCGCTCGGCGGTGAGCGACGCCAGCGCAGGCCAGACCGGCATGCTTTCGGCCCAGAACTGCCCGTCGAGCAGCACCGCCAGCGGGCGCTCGGGGCTTTCATCCCCGGTGGTAAAAATCCACACGCGGCGACGGTTCTTCAGGCGCGCGCTGTGCCACTCAATGCAGACAGGCTTTTTGTAAGGCGTATCATGATGGTTCCAGCCCGGCTGTACGGGCGCCTCCGGCATTTCCAGCGCCGAGACGGCGTGCCCGCGCCCGCCGCGCCAGCTCTGCGGATTCAGCGGGTCTGAAACCGCGTGAGGCAGCAGCTTGCGCCAGCCTTCGCGCAGCGCCATGCGGTCCGGCTGCTCGCCTTCAAATACTGCATCGGCAAAATCGTTTTCGTTATCGGAGGGGATAAAACAGTAGCTGCCGCGCCATTCGGGGCTGAACTCCCCCTGCCACTGCCAAACGTCGGTATCGGGAATGCGTTCAAGCGATTGCGGGCGGGCATTCTGATGGTGGTCGGTCACGCCGGTAACGTAGAGCCAGACGCGTTTAACCGTTGAGGTCTGCTGGGTTCCTGCCGGGTCCCGCCACCAGAATGTGACGCGATAGTTTTCCTCATGACGTTGCCATTCCGGCCCGTTTTTCGACTGCCACCACGCTTCACTTCCGGTTGTTAACGCCGTCACCCTTATAACCCCATGTTTAGCAATATTTTTTGTTTCAGAGCAAATTTTATTGATAATATTATTGATAACTATTTGCATTTGCAATAGCGTATTGCCCGCGCTGTGGGAAGCGCGTTCATAAATAACCATAAAAGCGGGACGTACAATGAATAAGAAGATTCACTCTCTGGCCTTGCTGGTCAATTTAGGGATTTATGGCGTCGCGCTGCCCGCCATGGCAGACGACAACGCCGCCTCTGCGCAGCACGAAGACACGATGGTGATCACCGCCGCCGAGCAGAATTTGCAGGCGCCTGGCGTGTCGACCATCACCGCCGATGAGATCCGCAAAAACCCGCCCGCGCGGGACGTGGCGGAAATCATCCGCACCATGCCGGGCGTTAACCTGACCGGGAACTCCACCAGCGGCCAGCGCGGGAACAACCGTCAGATCGATATTCGCGGCATGGGCCCGGAAAACACCCTGATCCTGATCGACGGCAAGCCCGTCACCAGCCGCAACTCCATCCGCCTGGGCTGGCGCGGCGAGCGTGACACCCGCGGCGATACCGGCTGGGTACCGCCGGAGATGATCGAGCGCATCGAGGTCATTCGAGGCCCGGCCGCTGCACGCTACGGCAACGGCGCGGCGGGCGGCGTGGTGAACATCATCACCAAAAAGTTCGACGACCAGTGGCACGGCTCCTGGAACACCTACCTGAATGCGCCTGAACACAAGGATGAAGGTTCCACCAAACGCACCAACTTCAGCCTGAGCGGCCCGCTGGGCGGCGACTTCAGCTTCCGCATGTTCGGTAACCTGGATAAGACCCAGGCCGACGCGTGGGACATCAACCAGGGCCACCAGTCTGAGCGTACCGGAGCCTACGCCAACACCCTGCCCGCGGGCCGCGAGGGTGTAGAGAACAAAGACATCAACGGCGTGGTGCGCTGGGACTTCGCGCCGATGCAGTCGCTGGAGTTTGAAGCGGGCTACAGCCGCCAGAACAACCTCTATGCGGGTGACACGCAAAACACCAACAACGACAACGCGCTGGTGAAGAAGAACTACGGCAAAGAGACGAACCGTATTTATCGCCAGAACTTCGCCGTGACCTGGAACGGCGGCTGGGACAACGGTATTAGCACCAGCAACTGGGCGCAGTACGAACACACCCGCAACTCCCGCCTGGGCGAAGGGCTGGCGGGCGGTACGGAAGGCCTGTTCAACAGCAATAAATTCACCGATACCGACCTGGCCGACGTGATGCTGCACAGCGAAATCAACCTGCCGATTGATTTCATTGTGAACCAGAACCTGACGCTCGGCACCGAGTGGAACCAGCAGCGCATGAAGGATTCGACCTCCTTCTCGCAAACCCAGCAGGGTGGCACCATCCCGGGCATGAGCGAAGACCGTAGCCCGTACACGTCAGCGGAGATCTTCTCTCTGTTCGCTGAGAACAACATGGAGCTGACCGACAGCACCATGCTGACCCCTGCCCTGCGCTTCGATCACCACACCATCGTGGGCAATAACTGGAGCCCGTCCCTGAACCTGTCGCAGGGTCTGGGGGATGACTTCACCCTGAAGATGGGGATCGCGCGCGCCTACAAAGCGCCAAGCCTGTACCAGACCAACCCGAACTACCTGTTGTACAGTAAAGGCCAGGGCTGCTACGCCAGTTCCGACGGCGTGGGCTGCTACATGATGGGTAACGACGATCTGAAAGCGGAAACCAGCATCAACAAAGAGATTGGCCTGGAGTGGAAACGCGACGGCTGGCTGGCGGGCGTGACCTGGTTCCGCAACGACTACCGCAACAAGATTGAAGCCGGCTACGCGCCGATTGGCCAGACCTCCACCGGTAAAGTCACCACCGATATCTACCAGTGGGAAAACGTGCCGAAGGCGGTGGTAGAAGGTCTGGAAGGCTCCCTGAACGTGCCGGTCAGCGACACCATCAACTGGACCAACAACATTACCTATATGCTGCAGAGCAAGAACAAGGAGACCGGCGACCGTCTGTCGATCATTCCGGAGTACACGCTGAACTCAACCCTGAGCTGGCAGGTGCACCAGGATGTGTCATTGCAGTCGACCTTCACCTGGTACGGCAAGCAGCAGCCGAAGAAGTATAACTATAAAGGCCAGCCGGTGACCGGGTCTGAGAAAGACGAGGTCAGCCCGTACAGCATCGTTGGCCTGAGCGCCACCTGGGACGTGACGAAAAACGTCAGCCTGACCGGCGGCGTGGACAACGTCTTCGACAAGCGCCAGTGGCGCGCGGGTAATGCCCAGACCACGGGGAACGCGACAACCGGCGCGTATATGTACGGTGCGGGTGCGTATACGTATAATGAACCGGGTCGCACCTGGTACATGAGCGTAAACACAAGATTCTGATACAGGCAGTGACCTCCCCCTCTCCCTGTGGGAGAGGGTTGGGGTGAGGGCATCAGTCCGCACAATTCAGAGGGAAAAACCATGCACACCGCCCACAGCACATTTTCTCTCGCCGGCCTCACCCTCCACCGCATCACCTTCGACCCCGCCACCTTCACCGACGCCGATCTCCTCTGGCTCCCCCATCGCGCCCAGCTCGCTGACGCCGGACGTAAACGCAAGGCTGACCATCTGGCAGGACGCATCGCCGCCGCGCACGCCTTGCCTGACCACACCGTTCCCGCCATCGGCCCCAGCGGGGAACCGCTCTGGCCGGACGGAATTTCCGGCAGCATCACCCACAGCGGCACGGAGGCGATGGCTGTCGTCGCGCCATACCCTGCGCTTATCGGTATCGATAGTGAAGCGATCCTCGCCGAAAATGAAGCAAGGGAAATCAAAGATGGCATTATAGATGCCAAGGAAGAGCGTGTGCTTTCCCGCTCGGGTTACCCGTTCGCCCTCGCCCTGACGCTGGTTTTCAGCGCCAAAGAGAGCCTGTTTAAGGCCCTCTTTCCGCAGGTGCAGGCTTACATGGGGTTTGACAGCGCGCGCGTCACCCTGCTCGACGATAACACGCTCACGCTGGCATTGACCCGTCAACTGTCAGGCTTTAACGAAGGCACCGCCTTCACCCTGCACTGGCAACTGCGCGGCGAGCAGGCGATCACCCTGCTGTCACACGTTCCTGCCGACGCGCCTTCACGCTGGTCATCACAAACGTCACGATAAACACCACCGCGAACAGGACCACTATGGTCGGCGCGGGCGCACTGTCGAGATAAAACGAGGCATACACGCCGCTGACCGACACCAGTATTGATACCGCCACTGCCACCAGCAGCGCCATGTGAAAGCGTCGGGCGATCAGCACCGCCACCGCGCCGGGGGCAATCAGCAGCGAAATCGACAGAATAATCCCCACCGCCTTCAGCGTCGCCACGATGGTCAGCGACACCATGCACAGTAAGCCATAGTGCAGCCAGCGGGCGCGCAGGCCGCTCGCCTGCGCCTGCTGATAGTCAAAGCAGAACAGCAGGAAATCGCGCCATTTCAGGCCAATCACCAGCGCAATCAGCCCCGCGACGAGACCGCTTTGCAGAATGTCCATCCCGTTAATGCCCAGCATATCGCCGAACAGAATGTGGTCGAGATGCACCTCAGGTTTAACGGCGATATAGAGGATCAGCCCCGCGCCAAACATCCCGGAAAAGACGATCCCCATCACCGTATCCTGCTTGATCCGGCTATTGTCCTTGAGGTAGCCGGTGGCAACCGCGCAAAACAGACCGGCAACGAACGCGCCCAGCGCCAGCGGCAGGCCCATCACCCACGCCAGCACCACGCCGGGAAACACCGCGTGGCTCATGGCGTCGCCCATCAGCGCCCAGCCTTTCAGCACCAGAAAAACCGACAGCAGCGCGCAGGGCACGGCTACCAGAAGTGAAATCAGCAGCGCGTTGTTCATGAACGCAAACTGGAAGGGTTCAAGGAGCAGCGCCATCATGGGTGTGCCTCCTTCGCGCGACGACGGCTGGCGAGCAGCCCGTGCTTCGGCGCAAAGACAAACGCCAGCAGGAACAGCAGCGTCTGGGCGACCACAATAATGCCGCCGGTGGCGCCGTCCAGATAATAGCTGGCCCACGCGCCGAGGAAGCTGGTGAGGCTGCCAATGGCGACGGCAATCATCAGCAGACGCGGGAAGCGGTCGGTCAGCAGCCACGCGGTCGCGCCGGGTGTGACCACCAGACAGATCACCAGAAACGCGCCGACGGTTTGCAGCGCCGCCACGGTAGAGACCGCCAGCAGCGTGAAGAACAGGATCTTCAGGCGCTCCGGGCGCAGGCCGATCGCGCGGGCGTGGTTCTCATCAAAAAAGGTCACCATCAGATCTTTCCATTTGAACAGCAGGATAACCATCGACACCACGCCGATAATCGCCAACTGGACGATATCCTCCGGAGCGATAGCCAGAATATTGCCGAGCACGATGGTCTGAATATTCACCGAGGTTGGGTTGAGCGAGACCATAAACAGCCCCAGCCCGAAAAAAGAGGAGAAGATCAGCCCGATAATGGCGTCCTCCTTCAGGCGGCTGCGCTGGTTGAGAAACAGCATGCTGCCCGCCGCCAGCCCGCCCGATAAAAACGCCCCCAGCGAGAACGGCAGTCCGAGCATGTAAGCCCCCGCTACGCCCGGCACGATGGAGTGCGAGAGCGCATCGCCGATTAGCGACCAGCCTTTGAGCATCAGGTAGCAGGAGAGAAACGCACACAGCCCACCCACCATCGCCGAGACCCACATCGCGTTGAGCATGTACTCATAGCTGAAGGGTTCGAGAAGCGCGTTCATTTAGCCTCCTGCCGGTGCGTCACGAAGGGTCGCTCATCGTCGGTAATGATGCGATCTTCCGAGCCGCTGAGTACCACGTGGCGCAGCACGCCGCTGAAGGCGCGCTCAAGGTTTTCGGCGGTGAAGGTGGTTTCCGTCGGACCGCTCGCCAGCACGGTGCCTTTGACCATCACCGTGTAATCGCAAAACTCCGTGACCGAGCCCAAATTGTGGGTCGAGACCAGCATGGTTTTGCCCTCGTCGCGCAACTCGCGCAGCAGGCTGATGATTCTGGCTTCGGTTTTAACGTCCACGCCGGTAAACGGCTCGTCGAGCAGGATCACCTCGCCCTGCTGGGCAATCGCCCGCGCCAGGAAGACGCGCTTCTTTTGCCCGCCGGAGAGCTCGCCAATCTGTCGATGGCGCAGCTCGAGCATATCCACGCGCTTCAGGGCGTCGGTCACGATCTGCCGATCCTGCGCTTTAGGCCGCCGCAGAAACCCCATATGCCCGTAGCGCCCCATCATCACCACGTCCTCGACCAGAACCGGAAACGACCAGTCGACCTCTTCCGACTGCGGCACGTAGGCGACCAGGTTCTGGCGCAGCGCCCGGTGAGGCGGCAGCCCATGGAGGGTGATAGTGCCGCTCGCCGCCCGCACAAAGCCCATCACCGCCTTAAACAGCGTGGACTTGCCGGAGCCGTTCACCCCCACCAGCGCGGCAATCGATCCGCCGGGCACGCTGAACGACGCATTGCGCAGCGCCGTGTGGCCGTTGCGGTAGGTCACGGTCACGTCCGTGACGACAATCCCCTTCTGCATGGTCACTCCTTCATGCCGTCGCGAATGCCCTGCACCAGCGTGCGGGTGGTGACGTTCAGCAGATCGATATAGGTCGGCACCGGGCCGTTTTCCGCACTCAGGGAGTCAACGTACAGCACGCCGCCGTAGTGGGCGCCGGTTTCCCGCGCCACCTGACGCGCCGGCTTATCGGAGACCGTGCTTTCGCTGAATACCGCCGGGATGCGGTGTTTCTTCACCAGATCGATCACCTTGCGCACCTGCTGCGGCGTCCCCTGCCGATCGGCGTTGATCGGCCACAGGTAAAGTTCCTTCATGCCCAGATCCTGCGCAAGATAGGAGAAGGCGCCCTCGCTGGTCACCATCCAGCGTTTGTCTTCCGGGATCTCCGCCACCTGCTTGCGCAGCGGTTCAAGTGTCGCGACGATCTTCTGCTTGTAGGCTTCAGCGTTACGTTGGTAGACCTGCGCATTCACCGGGTCGTACTTCACCAGCGCGTCGCGGATGTTATCAACGTAAATCAGCGCGTTGTCCGGCGACATCCACGCGTGCGGGTTAGGCTTGCCGTCGTACGGCCCCTCGCTGATGCCCATCGGGGTGATGCCCTGGGTGACAATCACCTCCGGCACGCCGTTCAGATGCTGATAAAAACGCTGGAACCACAGCTCCAGGTTCATGCCGTTCGCAAGGATCAGCTGCGCCTTTTGCGCGCGCTTGATATCCCCCGGCGTCGGCTGGTACTCGTGGATTTCAGCGCCCGGTTTTGTGATGGAGGTGACTTCCGCGGCATCCCCCGCCACGTTTTTCGCCATATCCGCGATGACGGTAAAGGTGGTGATGACCTGGAACTTTTCAGCCGCCAGCGCGCCCGTGCTGGTCGTAGCCGTGAGCAGCGCGCCGAGCAACAGACGCTTTAATCCTTGCCGTGGGTGCATCGCAGAAGTCTCCTGAGGTGGTGAAATTCAAAGCAAAATTAGCCTGTGCTATAAGGTATAGCACAGGCTATATTTAAATGAAAATAGTTATCATTAAAGTTATGTCAATGAAGGGCGGGCCTGACGGCGCTTCGCTTATCAGGTCTACGGAAAAGCAGTTGTGAAGGCCGGGTAAGCGCAGCGCCACCCGGCATAAGGGCGACTCACAGCCCGGCAAGTGCCTTGTAAAATGCAGGATTCTCCCGAATCACATTAAGTACCTTCGCCGCCAGCCCGGTTGGATTGCGGCGTTTGGACTCCCAGCTCTTTATCGTATCGACGCTCGTGCCAAGCGCCTTCGCCATTTCGCTTTGCGTGATATTGAGCTGCTCTCTGATGGCACGCACATCAGCAACTTCATAGCGGGTTACTCGGGAAGCGGCTTTTCTTCCGTTATGGATCTCAACGGCCTCTTCAAGCGAAGATTTTAATTCATTAAAAATACTCATTATTAGCCTCCACCTGCCTGATTAGGGTACATAGTACACCTCTCATTTACGGCACTGGAAGCAGTATTTTTCAGAATGGAAGTCAGCTTTTTAAGTTCTGCTTTCTCTGCCTCTGTCAGGCTGTCCTTTATGCATTTTGGATAGGCCATAATGAAATAGATCACCTCCTCCGTGGCCAGAAAGTAAATCACTCTGATACTCCCTCTCTTTCCCTTTGAGGCTGCCGCCATCCTTATTTTACGTAAACCACCCGTCTGCTGGATCAGGTCACCTTTATCAGGCCACGCAATAAGTTCCTTTTGCAGATCCTTTAATTCATCATCCGTAGCAATGCTTTTAATCTGTCAGGTAAAGAGTGATGTTTCGATAAACTCTATCGCATGACTCATCCATAGTTCCTTCCCTAAACGCAGCAAAAGCCCGAATACTTCAACACCAGGCTCATGCTGCATGGTTACTCTTCCTTGAGTAATGCTGCGCCAAATAACTGTATTTATATACAGCCTAAAGGTATTTTAAGAATCCGTTTAGACATCCGGGAACATCACGCTATTCCCCGGCGCTTCCCGGTGCAGGTGGATAAAGTTCAGGTGCCGTTCATACTGGTCCAGAATGTCCGTAATCACCTGCTCCTTGCTGTAATCCATCAGGTCATTCCCCTGGCTACCTTCCAGCAGGAACGTCTCCAGCCGGTAGTAGGTTGATTTCCCGCTGCGCGCCCGGTAGGTAAAGCCAGGTACCGAGTACTGCTGCGGCCAGATCTGATAGACAAAGTTCTGCTCGTCGCCCATGTGCACCAGCAGATCCAGATGCCCCAGGGTTTCGCCCTCTTCCGGCGGCAGGTTTTTCAGCTCCACGTAGGCGCCGCGCAGCCTCAGCTCCTGCGCCACCTCTTCCATCGCCGGGAAGCAGATCGTCTCCATCATCTGTTTGGTGTAGCGCGTGCCCGGGTAGTTCATCAGGCGCGACAGGCGTTTCTTCCAGCTCAGCCTGTCCTGAGCGCCCATTGGCCGCGGCGCGGTGTCGCGGCTGGCGCTGACGCGTCGATAGTCTTCCACCTTGAGCGATTTATACAGCCCGGCCATCACGAAGAAGATCACAAAGCTGAACGGCAGCCCCATAATCACCGTGGTGTTCTGCAACGCCGAAATGCCGTTGGTCATCAGCATGCCGAGCGTCAGCAGGCCGATGGCGACCGACCAGAAGATGCGCAGCCAGTTCGGCGCATCGCTGTTGATGTCCTTCAGCTTCGAGGTGAAGTTCCCCAGCACCAGCGCGCCGGAATCCGCCGAGGTGACGTAAAACAGCAGGCCGGTGATGGTCGCCACGGAGGCGCTAAAGGTAAACGCCGGATACTGCGCCAGCAGGCTGTAGAATCCGCGCTCCGGGTGCGCCATCGCTTCCTGGGCAAAGGTTGCGTTGCCGTGGATGATCTCGTGCAGCGCGCTGTTGCCGAAAATCGACAGCCACAGCAGGGTAAAGGTGAACGGGATGATCAGGGTGCCCATCACAAACTGACGAATGGTGCGCCCGCGCGAAATACGCGCCAGGAAAAGGCCAACAAATGGCGACCATGCGACCCACCACGCCCAGAAGAACAGGGTCCAGTTGTTCATCCACTCCACCGGGCGGTCAAAGGCGAAGCTGTTCAGCGTCATGCCCATGAAGCGGTTCACGTAGTCGCCCACGTTCAGCACCAGGGCGTTGAGCAAGAACGACGTGTCGCCCATAAACAGCACGAACAGTATCAGGCCCAGGGCCAGCGCCACGTTCAGCTCAGAGAGCACGCGGATCCCCTTATCCACGCCGGAGGTCACCGAAATGGTGGCGATAATCACCGAGAGCGCAATCAGCGCCGCTTTCGCCGCCATCGAATCCGGGATATCAAACAGCACGCTCAGCCCGTAGTTGAGCTGCACCACGCCAATGCCGAGCGTCGTCGCGATGCCGAAGATGGTGCCAATTACCGCCGCAATATCGACGCTGTGGCCAATCGGGCCGTTAATTCTTTTCCCGAAAATCGGGTACAGTGCGGAGCGGATGGTGAGAGGCAAATTATAACGATAGCTAAAGTATCCGAGCGCCATCCCCATCAGGGCGTACATCGACCAGCCCGTCAGGCCGTAGTGGAACAGCGTCCAGACCATCGCCTGGCGTGCGGCCTCCATCGTCTGCCCTGCCCCTTCCGGGGGCTGCATATACTGCGTGACCGGCTCGGCTACCGAGAAGAACATCAGATCGATGCCGATGCCCGCGGCAAACAGCATCGCCGCCCAGCTCAGCAGGCTGAACTCGGGCTTGGACTGCTCTGGCCCGAGCTTCACCGAGCCGAAGCGCGAGCAGGCAATGCAGACCACGAAGACGATATAGAGCGTCGCCGCCAGCAGGTAGTACCAGCCGAAGGTCTTCGACACCCAGTTCAGGGTGCGGCCAATCCACTCGGCAGAAAAATCGTTAAAGAAAATGGTCGTCAGGGAAAACAACAAAATCAGCCCGGCGGAAGTATAAAAAACGACCGGGTTGATTTTGTCTTTTTCTCTGTCTTGTGAAAGGTCTGTCATCCAGTATCCCCACTGTTTTTGTAACTATTGAAATCCAAAATCGCAACAATTAAGACACATTTTATATTGAACGTCCAATCAAAAACCGCTTTAATAGATTACCAACGCTGATGAATGGAGTGGCAAAAATGCCCAAAGTGGGGATGCAGCCGATCCGGCGCAGGCAGCTTATCGACGCCACGCTGGAAGCAATTAATGAAGTGGGAATGCATGACGCAACCATCGCGCAGATCGCCCGTCGGGCGGGCGTGTCCACGGGGATCATCAGCCACTATTTCAAAGATAAAAACGGCCTGCTGGAAGCGACCATGCGCGACATCACCGGCCAGCTGCGCGATGCGGTATTAAGCCGCTTACGCGCCCTGCCGAACGGCAGCGCGGAGCAGCGTTTGCAGGCGATTGTCGGCGGCAATTTTGATGAAACCCAGGTCAGCGGCGCGGCGATGAAGGCCTGGCTGGCCTTCTGGGCGAGCAGCATGCATCAACCGATGCTCTACCGTTTGCAGCAGGTCAGCAGCCGCCGGTTGCTCTCAAACCTGGTGTACGAGTTCCGCCGCGAGCTGCCGCGTGAACAGGCTGAAGAGGCGGGCTACGGGCTCGCCGCGCTGATTGACGGGCTGTGGCTGCGCGCCGCGCTAAGCGGCAAACCGCTGGACAAAACCCTCGCACAATCGCTCACCAGCCACTTTATCAGCCAGCATTTACCGACCGAATAACCGAGGAGGAAGCATGTCCCGAATGGCAGAACAGCAGCTTTATATCAATGGTGGTTATACATCCGCCACCAGCGGTCGCACCTTCGAGACCATCAACCCGGCAAACGGTGAAGTTCTGGCGAGCGTGCAAACCGCCGGGCGCGAAGACGTGGACCGCGCCGTAGAGAGCGCAAAGCGCGGGCAAAAAATCTGGGCGGCGATGACCGCCATGGAGCGCTCGCGCATCCTGCGTCGCGCCGTCGATATCCTGCGCGAGCGCAACGACGCGCTGGCGAAGCTGGAGACCCTCGACACCGGTAAAGCGTTTTCTGAAACCTCGACCGTCGACATCGTCACCGGCGCGGACGTGCTGGAGTACTACGCGGGGCTGATCCCGGCGCTGGAAGGCAGCCAGATCCCGCTGCGCGACACCTCATTCGTCTACACCCGCCGCGAACCGCTGGGCGTGGTGGCGGGCATCGGCGCGTGGAACTACCCGATCCAGATCGCCCTGTGGAAATCCGCCCCGGCGCTGGCGGCGGGCAACGCGATGATCTTCAAGCCGAGCGAGGTCACCCCGCTCACCGCCCTGAAGCTGGCGGAAATCTACACCGAGGCGGGCCTGCCGGACGGCGTGTTTAACGTCCTGCCGGGCGTGGGCGCGGAAACCGGCCAGTACCTGACCGAGCATCCGGGCATTGCCAAAGTCTCCTTCACCGGCGGCGTCGCCAGCGGCAAAAAGGTGATGGCGAACGCCGCGGCCTCGTCCCTGAAGGAGGTGACGATGGAACTGGGCGGCAAATCCCCGCTGATTGTGTTTGACGATGCGGATCTGGATCTCGCCGCAGACATCGCCATGATGGCCAACTTCTTCAGCTCCGGCCAGGTGTGCACCAACGGCACCCGCGTGTTCGTGCCTGCAAAATCTAAGGCCGCGTTTGAGCAGAAAATCGTTGAGCGCGTGGGCCGCATCCGCGCAGGCGATCTGTTCGATGAAAGCACCAACTTTGGCCCGATGGTCAGCTTCCCGCACCGCGACAGCGTGATGCGCTACATCGCCAAAGGCAAAGAAGAAGGCGCGCGCGTGCTGTGCGGCGGCGACGTGCTGAAGGGCGACGGCTTTGATAACGGCGCGTGGGTGGCCCCGACCGTGTTCACCGACTGCACCGACGAGATGACCATCGTGCGCGAAGAGATCTTCGGCCCGGTGATGTCCATCCTTACCTATGAAAGCGATGAAGAAGCCATTCGCCGCGCCAACGACACCGACTACGGTCTGGCGGCGGGCATCGTCACCGCCGACCTGAACCGCGCGCACGGCGCCATTCATCAGCTCGAAGCGGGCATCTGCTGGATCAACACCTGGGGTGAATCCGCCGCGGAGATGCCGGTTGGCGGCTACAAGCACTCCGGCATTGGCCGCGAGAACGGCGTGATGACGCTTCAGAGCTACACCCAGGTGAAGTCCATCCAGGTTGAGATGGGTAAATTCCAGTCCATATTTTAACCGGGAGGTTTATTTGCAATTTGACTACATCATTATCGGGGCCGGCTCTGCCGGCAACGTACTGGCTACACGACTGACTGAAGATCCGAACACCACCGTCCTGCTGCTTGAGGCGGGCGGGCCGGACTACCGCTTTGATTTCCGCACCCAGATGCCTGCCGCGCTGGCCTTCCCGCTGCAGGGCAAGCGCTACAACTGGGCGTATGAAACCGAGCCAGAGCCTTTCATGAACAACCGCCGCATGGAGTGCGGACGGGGTAAAGGGCTGGGCGGCTCGTCGCTGATCAACGGCATGTGCTACATCCGCGGTAACGCGATGGATCTGGACAACTGGGCGAAAGAGCCGGGCCTGGAGCACTGGAGCTACCTCAACTGCCTGCCCTACTACCGCAAGGCAGAGACCCGCGACGTGGGGCCGAACGACTACCACGGCGGCGACGGTCCGGTGAGCGTCACCACCTCTAAGCCGGGCGTAAACCCGCTGTTTGAAGCAATGGTGGAAGCAGGCGTGCAGGCGGGCTATCCGCGCACCGACGATCTCAACGGCTACCAGCAGGAAGGTTTCGGCCCGATGGACCGCACGGTCACGCCGCAGGGCCGACGCGCCAGCACCGCGCGCGGCTATCTGGACCAGGCAAAACCACGTCCTAACCTGACCATCCGCACCCACGCCATGACCGATCGCATCCTCTTTGAGGGCAAGCGCGCGGTGGGCGTTGAGTGGCTGGAAGGCGAGAGCACCATTCCGTCAAAAGCGACGGCGAATAAAGAAGTCCTCCTGTGCGCAGGCGCCATTGCGTCACCGCAGATCCTCCAGCGTTCCGGCGTGGGCAATGCTGAATTGCTGAAGCAGTTCGATATCCCGCTGGTGCACGATCTGCCCGGCGTGGGAGAAAACTTGCAGGATCATCTGGAGATGTACCTCCAGTATGAATGTAAGGAGCCGGTTTCCCTCTACCCTGCCCTGCAGTGGTGGAACCAGCCGAAGATTGGCGCGGAGTGGCTGTTTGGCGGCACCGGCGTGGGTGCGAGCAACCACTTCGAAGCAGGCGGATTTATCCGCAGCCGCGAGGAGTTTGAGTGGCCGAACATTCAGTACCACTTCCTGCCGGTAGCGATTAACTACAACGGCTCAAACGCGGTGAAGGAACACGGCTTCCAGTGCCACGTCGGCTCCATGCGCTCCCCGAGCCGTGGACACGTGCGCATTCAGTCGCGCGATCCGCACCAGCATCCGGCGATCCTGTTCAACTATATGTCCCACGAGCAGGACTGGCAGGAGTTCCGCGACGCGATCCGCATCACCCGCGAGATCATGCACCAGCCGGCGCTGGACAAATACCGCGGTCGTGAAATCAGCCCGGGCGTCGAATGCCAGACCGACGAACAGCTGGACGAGTTTGTGCGTAACCATGCCGAAACCGCCTTCCACCCGTGCGGCACCTGCAAGATGGGCTATGACGAGATGGCGGTGGTTGACGGTGAAGGCCGCGTTCACGGGCTGGAAGGATTACGCGTGGTGGATGCGTCGATCATGCCGCAGATTATTACCGGCAACCTGAACGCCACCACGATTATGATCGGTGAGAAAATTGCTGATGCGATTCGCGGGCGCGAGCCGCTGGCGAAGAGCACGGCGGCGTATTACGTGGCCAACGGGGCGCCGGTCAGACGCTGAGGATATTTCCCCTCCCCCTGGCCCTCTTCCATACGGGAGAGGGCTTCCCACCCAAAATTTATTTTTATTTTCCTGCATCCAGTTCACCCCCTCCCCTCGTATATGCATATGTGAGCAATCCCTTTGCTCCCTAAACCGAGGAAAGATGATGAAAAAGCTAACCCGTGTTGCACTCGTCACCAGCGCTTTACTCTTCTGTGCAGGCACATCAGCCGCCATGACGTCAGGCTCCGTGATGGTAGGCGGAGCCGAAATGTTCCCGAGCAAAAATATCGTTGAAAACGCCGTGAACTCGAAAGATCACACCACGCTGGTGGCCGCCGTCAAAGCGGCTGGACTGGTGGATACGCTTCAGAGCAAAGGGCCCTTCACCGTATTTGCGCCGACCAATGCGGCGTTTGCGAAATTGCCTGCCGGCACGGTCGAGAACCTGGTCAAACCCGAAAACAAAGCCACGCTCACCAGCATCCTCACCTATCACGTGGTCGCCGGTAATTACGATATGAAGGCGCTGGAGCAGAAAATTAAACAGGGCGGCGGACACGCGGAGCTGAAGACCGTTAACGGTCAGCCGCTGTGGATCATGAGCAACGGCCCGCACAACATTCAGCTTAAGGACGGTAAAGGCAATGTGGCGAACATTAGCACCTATGACGTTCATCAAAAAAATGGCGTGATCGATGTGATTGATACCGTCCTGATGCCTAAGTAGTTGTCTATACTTCGGAAGTGTGACGTTACCTTCCGGGAAAAACATGGATAACGCGCTGGCAGAACAGCAGCAGAAATTAATGCAGGCGGTCGCAAACGGCGATCGCCGCGCATTTGAACAACTCTATCGACTCACATCGCCACACCTGTTTGCCGTCGCGCTGCGCATGCTGCGCGACCGCGCGTGGGCAGAAGAGATCCTTCACGACTGTTTTATCACCGTCTGGAGTAAAGCCGAAACCTACAACGCTGCACTGAGCTCCCCAATGACCTGGCTTACGCATATTGTTCGCAATCGCTGTATTGACTGGCTGCGCAGCGGGCAAACCCGCGCTGCCGACCGCGAGTCGCCGTATAACGAAGCGCTTTTGCCCGGCGAAAACGATGAGCAGAATAACTGGCACGACGATGCGCAGGCAGAGCGGCTCAGGCATTGTCTCGAACATTTGAGCAGCGAGCAGCGCCAGAGCATTACGCTCGCCTACTATCAGGGAATGTCTCACAGCGACATTGCCGACTGGCTCCAGCAGCCTGTAGGCTCGGTGAAAAGCTGGATACGTCGGGCAATGGATCATCTTCGGGAGTGCGTGGGGTTATGAATGACGCAGAAAAACGCGACGACATGCTGGCAGCAGAGTATGCCCTCGGCACGCTGCGGGGAGGAGCGCGGCTTCAGTTCCAGAAAAGGGTCCTCCGTGAACCGGCTCTGGCCGCCCGCGTGGCGTACTGGCAGGACATGTTCAGCACGCTGGATAGTCATCTTGTGCCCGTCCCTCCACCCGAGACGGTGTGGAAAAGAATCGCCCTCGACCTGCCGCCCAAAAAGCCTTTACGCCAAAGTCGGCCTTATCTCGGCTGGATGGTTGCGGCCTCACTCGCCGCCCTGACGGTCGTTGCCTGGTATGCCACCCGAGCCCCGGAACTCGCTCCGCTGATGGTACTCAACGATGCCCAACAGCACGGGCAGTGGGTCGTCAGCGCGGACGCCAGCCGCCAGCACCTGAGCATTGCCCCGCTTCGACCGACAGCTGTCGCCGCGCAACACAGCCTGCAGCTTTGGCTGATCCCAGGCGGGCAGGCGCCGGTATCCATGGGGCTGCTGCATAACGACATCCCCACACGCGTCACCCTCAGGAACGCAACACTCCCTGCTGACGCCACGATAGCCATAAGCCTTGAACCAGAGGGCGGATCGCCTACCGGCCTCCCCACAGGTCCGGTGCTTTACAGTGGCAAACTGTAATCCTCAGGCCCTGTTTGCAGGGCCGCTATCGTTCCCCCCTTTTATTTATATAATATTCTCGGTTACCTATAAGAATTAAATATTAGGCCTGCAATTAATTTAATTATTAAAAAACGACATTGACAGACGCTTGCGTACTCCATTAAGTTTTAAACGAACATCATTTTATTCCCGATACACAATATATCAAAAATCGCATTAATGAATTTATCATTATTCATTAATTCTTCTCTGCCTTTTATTTTTTGCATCACTCAATAGCGAGATAAGATCATGAATATTAGTGCAAATAAAGTTGTTGTCATCACCGGTGCCAGCAGCGGTATTGGTCAGGCCATTGCCCTCCATTTAGCGAATAACGCGTTTTCGCTGGTGCTGGTGGCGCGCCGTCTGGACAGAATTAATGCCCTGGTGGATCAGATTATTCAGCAGGGCGGCAAGGCGATTGCCGTAAAGGCCGACGTGACCCGTCAGGAAGAGGTGCAGCGCGCCATTGACGCTGCCGTTGCCGCATACCAGCGCGTGGATGTGGTGATCAATAACGCGGGCTTTATGGCTATCGCCCCCCTCAGCGAGCTGAAAACCGACGAATGGGACAAGATGATTGATACCAATCTGAAGGGCGTGCTGTACGGCATCGCTGCCGCGCTCCCGGTGTTCCAGCGTCAGGGCAGCGGGCATTTTATTAACGTTGCCTCCGTTGCGGGCATCAAGGTGCTGGCCCCTGGCGGCGTGGTGTATAGCGCCACGAAATTCGCCGTCCGCGCGCTGAGCGAAGGCTTACGTCAGGAGGCAGGTAAAACTATCCGCACGACGCTAATTTCGCCCGGCGCCGTCGAAAGCGAACTGCAATTCGGCAGCTCTGACGAAGACAGCAAAAAATTTCTCCATGAGTTTTATAAGCAGGCTATTCCGGCTGACGCAGTTGCCCGCGCGGTTTTATTTGCCATAGAACAGCCTGGCGACGTTGATATTAATGAAATTGTTGTGCGTCCAACGCAGGAAGAATTTTAGCCTGCGTTAAATAATGCTGAATGAGGTGTCATTATGATTAAATCATTAACGTCCTTATCAGATCTCAATATGCGAACGGGTGCCGATATTCTTCTTGAAGTGCTGGAGAGTGAAGGCGTGGAATATATTTTTGGCAACCCCGGCACCACCGAACTTCCGCTCATTGATGCCCTGCTTCGCCATGAAAATATTCACTATATTCTGGCGCTTCAGGAGAGCACCGTGGTGGCGATTGCCGACGGCTATGCGAAAGCCTCCGGCAAAACGGGCTTTATCAATTTGCATACCGCCAGCGGCCTGGGGCACGGCATGGGGAATCTCATTAATTCGCGGATTATGAAAACCCCGCTGGTGGTGACCGTTGGACAGCAGGATACGCGACACTACGTCCGCGACCCGCTTCTGTATGATGATATTGTTTCCATCGGCTCTCCAGTCATGAAGTGGGCGCAGGAGGTCACCAGCGCCGACCAGCTCCCGGTGCTGGTGCGCCGCGCGTTTCACGCTGCCAGCTATCCTCCTGGCGGCCCGGTGCTGCTCTCCCTGCCGATGAACGTGATGGAAGAGCTGAGCGACGCCGGGATACAGACGGCGTCGAGAGTAAACTACCACACCGTTGCGGGCTCGCTGGACGAGCTGGCGGAGGCGCTCAGCGAGATCGCGCCGGGCAGGATCATGATTGTGGCGGGCGACGAGGTGCACTCCAGCGGCTCGACGCAGGAAATTGTCCAGCTGGCGGAAGCGCTCGGCGCCCACGTCTACGGCTCCTCCTGGCCGCTGAATTTGCCATTTCCCACCCAGCACGCGCTCTGGCGGGGCAATATGCCCACCACCGCCAGCGAAATCGCCAGCATCGTCAATGCCTATGACGCCGTGTTTATCATCGGCGGCAGAAGCCTGATCACCATTTTGTACAGCGAGGGCGAGGCCATTCCGGCAACCTGCGCGGTGTATCAGCTCTCGGCGGATATGCACGAGCTTGGCCGCACCTATGCCACTCGCCTTTCGCTGATGGGGGATATCAAACTGTCCCTGCACGAACTGCTGCCGAAGCTTGAGCAGCGCCTGATCGCCAATACGCTGGCCCACCAGCAGCTGCTGGTGGCGGCCCGCGACGAACGTGAGAAGGAGTGGCAGTTGCAGGAAGAACGTCTGGCCGCCGAGCGGCTTCGCCCGGCCCTTTCGCCGATGGTCGCAGCCTGGGAGGTCATCCGCTCCATTCCGGCGGGTACCACCATCGTTGATGAAGCGATAGCGACCGCCAGGCATGTCCGCCGGTTCATCACTGACCAGCAGCATCAGCGCTACTACTTTATGCGCGGCGGCGGACTGGGCTGGGGGATGCCTGCCTCCGTGGGGCATTCGCTGGGACGCGGACGGGAGCCGGTGGTCTGCCTGATCGGCGACGGGGCCTCCCTGTACTCGCCGCAGGCACTATGGACGGCAGCACACGAAAATCTGCCGGTCACCTTTATCGTCATGAATAACAGGGAGTACAACATCCTGAAAAACTTTATGAAGAGCCAGGCCGACTACAGCTCCACGCAGCTGGGCCGTTTTATCGGGATGGATCTCGTGAACCCGCATATTGATTTTCAGTCGCTGGCCACCGCCATGGGCGTCCACTGCTGCCGGGTGACCGAGGCGGCGGATATCGCCGAAGCGGTAACGCGCGGCCTGCAGTCCGGAAAAACCAACCTGATTGAAATCGCGATTTCCGCGGATTAGCCGCGTGGTTGTGCTGTACCCTACATAAAAACTTATAACCGAAACGCCTCAAGCCGCTTTATCTGCCGTCCTTCCTCGTCAAAATTCGCCGCCGCCAGCCAGGCGCGCAGCTCCGCGTCTCTTTGCGGCCATTCGCCATCAATAATAGAAAGCATATCGCTGTCGCGGTTGCGGCCTTTCCGCACCAGCCGCTGGCGTAAGCGCCCTTCCCAGACGAACCCAAGCCGCTCCGCGGCGCTGCGCGATGCGGTATTCATCGAATCGCACTTCCACTCCAGCCGTCGGTATTTGTGGTCAAAGGCGTTTTTCAGCAGCAGCCACACCGCCTCGGTGCCGATGCGGGTGCCTTTCATCCTGCGCGACCAGGTGACGTGGCCGATCTCCACCGAGCCCTGAAAGCGCTCTATCGCCATATAGCTCACCAGTCCGACCGCCTTTTCAGTGCGTAAATCCATCACGGCAAAGGGCACTAGGTCATCATCCATCACCTTTCCGGACACCCAGTGTGCGGTGGCTTCCACGCTTTCAGGCCGGGTGCTGGCAAGCCACGTCCAGTCGCTGTCGTCGCCCAGCGCGTAGGCCTCAAAGAGATCCGCCGCGTGACGCCCGGCGTCCAGCGGCTCAAGACGGCAATACTGCCCGGTCAGCGGCGTGCGGGTTAATACCTGCGCGCACTTCCAGTCCGGGACGAGATCGTTAACGGTTTGACCATATTGATTGATTTCGGGCACGGGGGTGACTCCCTGAAAGGTAAGAATTTTGTTATAGCAGGTTAAAAGGGCGGCGAAAAGAGAGGCGTTAATAACCAGGCCGCATGCGATATATCCGCATGGCATAAGCAAAGCAGAATTTCGACTTTGAAGAAATGTGGAGTCGACCTAACGTAGCGGAGCATAAAACAATCACAATATATTCTTCTCAGGGATCGCTATGACAAAAAAACTGTTGCCGTTACTGATGCTGGCTGCGCTCTCAGGCGCTACCCACGCCGCTACGCCGCCGACGACGCTGGTAGTTGCTCAGGGTCTTGATGACATCGTGAGCCTCGACCCGGCCGAAGCCAACGAGCTCTCCAGCATCCAGACCGTGCCGAGCCTGTACCAGCGTCTGGTGCAGCCGGACCGCGATAATCCGGAAAAAATCACGCCGGTTCTGGCAGAAAGCTGGGACGCGGATGCGGCAGCAAAAACCCTGACCATCAAGCTTAAACCCGATGCAAAATTCGCCTCCGGCAACCCGCTGCGCCCGGAAGACGTGATTTTCTCTTATACCCGCGCCGTGATGCTGAACAAATCCCCGGCCTTTATCCTCAACGTGCTGGGCTGGGAGGCGAGCAACATCGCCAGCCAGCTGAAAAAGGTGGACGATCATACCCTCCAGCTTCACTGGACGGCGGACGTTAGCCCCTCGGTGGCGCTGAATATCCTCTCCACGCCGATAGCCTCTATCGTCGATGAAAAGCAGGTCGCCGCAAACGTCAAGGATAACGACTTCGGCAACGCCTGGCTGAAAATGCACTCGGCGGGCAGCGGTGCGTTCAAAATGCGCGTCTATCAGCCGCATCAGGCCATCGTGCTGGAAGCCAACGATTCCGCTCCCGGCGGCGCGCCGAAGCTCAAAAGCATCATCATTAAAAACGTTCCCGATCCGGCTTCACGCCGCCTGCTGATCCAGCAGGGGGATGCGGATGTCGCGCGCGATCTGGGTGCAGACCAGATTAGCGCTCTGGACGGCAAGCCGGGCGTGAAGGTGCTGAGCATTCCGTCCGCCGAGCAGAATTACCTGGTGTTTAACACCGGCAACAGCGCCAATCCGCTGCTGAACAACCCGGCGTTCTGGGAAGCGTCGCGCTGGCTGGTCGACTATGACGGCATCACTAAAAACCTGCTGAAAGGCCAGTATTTTGTTCACCAGAGCTTCCTGCCGGTCGGCCTGCCGGGCGCGCTGGAAGACAATCCGTTTAAATTTGATCCGGCAAAAGCGAAGGCAATCCTCGCCAAAGCGGGCATTAAGGACGCGCACTTCACGCTGGACGTGGAGAACAAGCCGCCGTTTATCACTATTGCCCAGTCGATGCAGGCGAGCTTTGCTCAGGGTGGCGTGAAGGTGGATCTGCTGCCTGCCGCCGGGAGCCAGGTCTATGCCCGCGTGCGCGCTAAGCAGCATCAGGCGGCGATTCGTCTGTGGATCCCGGACTACTTCGATGCGCACTCAAACGCCAGCGCCTTCGCGTGGAACGACGGGAAGTCCAGCACCGTGGCCGGTCTGAACGGCTGGAAAATCCCGGAGCTGAACAAGGCCACGCTGGCGGCGGTTGCCGAACCGGATCCGGCGAAGCGTCTGGATCTGTACAAGAAGATGCAGGAACAGCTGCAGCAGAGCTCGCCGTACGTGTTCGTCGATCAGGGCAAAACCCAGATCGCGGTGCGCGATAACGTGAAGGGATATCAGCAGGGGCTGAACGCGGATATGGTCTGGTACGATCGCGTCACGAAGTAGCCCTTGTCCTTCTCCCTCTCCCTCTCCCGTGGGAGAGGGGGTCGTCCGTGCATATTTTCTGGATAACGATTTCCCATGCCGCATCTTTCCACCCGCGTGCTTCAGGGTCTGCTGACCCTGCTGCTGACGCTCTTCGGGCTGCTGCTCATCACGTTTGCGCTTTCGGCGTTTTCCCCGGTCGATCGCGTGCTGCAGATCGTCGGGGATCACGCCAGCCAGTCAACGTACGATCAGGTTCGCCACCAGCTCGGGCTGGATCGTCCCCTACCCGTGCAGTTCTGGCACTATCTGCAAAATCTCGCCCACGGTGATTTAGGCACCGCCAGCGCCACCGGGCAGCCGGTGCTGCAGGATCTGCTGCACGCCTTCCCCGCTACGCTGGAGCTGGCGACGTTGGCGTTAATGATTGGGTCCGTGCTCGGCGTGACGGCGGGAGTGCTGTGCGCCCGCTACGCCGGTTCGCCGCTCGATGTCGCGATCAGAACGCTCACCCTTCTCGGCAACTCGGTGCCGATTTTCTGGCTTGGCCTGCTGATGCTGGCCCTGTTCTACGCGAAGCTGCAGTGGAGCGTAGGCCCCGGCAGGCTGGACGATATCTGGCAGTTCACCGTCGAGCCGCGCACCGGCTTTGCGCTGATAGACACCTGGCTTTCCGGCGATCGCGAGGCATTCCGCAACGCCATCAGCCACCTGGTGCTGCCGGTGCTGATGCTGGCCTATTACTCGCTGGCAAGCATTACCCGCCTGACCCGCTCGGCCTGCCTCAGCGAAATGAACAAGGAGTACATCCTGCTTGCCCGCGCCAAGGGTGCCGGGGAGATGGCCATTCTGCTGCGCCACGTGCTGCCGAACATTCGCAGCACCCTGCTGACGGTGATCGCCCTGGCCTATACCAGCATGCTGGAAGGTGCGGTATTAACCGAAACCGTCTTCTCGTGGCCGGGCATTGGACGCTATCTCACCACCGCCCTGTTCGCCGGAGACACGACCGCGGTTATGGGCGGTACGCTGCTGATTGGCGTCTGCTTTGTGCTGATCAATAACCTTACCGACCTGCTTGTGCGGGCGACCGATCCCAGGGTGCGCTGATGCCGTTTTATCTCTTCTTACGCCGCCTGCGCCGTTCCCCTGCCGCCGTTTGCGGACTGACTGGCCTCGCGCTGCTGGTGTTTATTGCCCTGTTCGCGCCCTGGCTGGCGCCGGTTGATCCGAACTGGCAGGACGCTGCCGCGCGCCTGGAGGCACCTGGCGCCCAGCACTGGCTGGGCACCGACAGCTACGGGCGCGATCTGCTCTCGCGCCTGATTTACGGCACCCGTCCGGCGCTCGGGCTGGTGGCCCTGGTGACGGTCATTACCCTGCCCGCCGGGCTGCTGGTGGGCATATTGTCCGGCTACTACGGCGGCTGGGTGGAGCGTATCCTGATGCGCTTTACCGACGTGGTGATGTCGATGCCGCGCCTGATCCTCGCCTTCGCGTTTGTGGCGATGCTTGGCCCGGGGCTGGTCAACGGCGCGCTGGCGCTGGCCTTAACCACCTGGCCCGCCTACGCGCGTCAGGCGCGGAGCGAGATTCAGCGTCTGCGCCACAGCGATTATCTGGCCGCCGCGGAGATGATGGGGATCCGCGGCCTGCGCCTGCTGGTCGGCCATATTCTGCCCCTGTGCCTGCCGTCCGCGATTGTGCGGCTGGCGCTGGATCTGGCGGGGATTATTCTGGCCGCCGCCGGTCTCGGCTTCCTCGGCCTTGGCGCGCGTCCGCCCATGGCCGAATGGGGGGCGATGATTGCCGACGGCATGCAGGTGATTTTCGACCAGTGGTGGATTGCCGCCATTCCGGGCGGCGCCATCCTGTTTGCCAGCCTGGCGTTTAACCTGCTGGGCGATGGCCTGCGCGACGTACTGGAGCCACAGCATGACTGAACACCGCGTTATCGTCGATGCGCTGAATATCGACTACCCCGCCGCGCGCGTGGTCAACAACCTGAGCTTTCGGCTTGGCAACGAGCGGCTGGCGCTGGTGGGAGAATCCGGCTCCGGTAAGTCGATGTCCGCCCGCGCCCTGATGGGTCTGGTGCGTAAACCCGGTATCGTGAGCGCGAACCGGCTTAACGTGCTTGGCAACGATCTGCTGACCCTGAACGCCCGCCGCTGGCAGGCGCTGCGCGGCAACGGGATTGCGATGGTCCTGCAGGACCCGCGCTACGCCCTAAACCCCGTGAAAAGCGTCGCCGCCCAGCTTGATGAGGCGCTCACGCTGCATCAGCGCCTGACGCGCCCGGAGCGTGCGGCGCGCATTCACGACATCATCCGCGCCGTCGGGCTGAACGAGAACGTGCTGTCACGCTATCCCGGCGAGCTTTCCGGGGGCATGGGCCAGCGGGTGATGATTGCGATTGCGCTGATCAACAACCCGCAGGTGCTGATTGCCGACGAACCGACCTCCGCGCTGGACGCCCGCCTGCGCAATCAGATCCTCGAGCTGCTGGTGCAGCAGTGCGAAGAACGCCAGATGGCGATGCTGTTAATCAGCCACGATCTGCCGCTGGTGGCGGAGCACTGCGACCGCGTGCTGGTGATGTATCAGGGTGAAAAGGTCGATGAGATGGCGGCAAGCCGGCTCCCGCAGGCGACGCATCCGTACACCCGCACCCTGTGGACCTGTCGTCCAGACGCCCATACTTATGGACAGATGCTGCCGACGCTCGATCGTTCGCAGCCGTGGAAGGAGGCCAGCGATGGCGCTCGTTGAGGTTAACCAGGTGCAGGTCACCTTCGGGGAAAAAACGGCGGTCTCTGCCGCCAGCTTTAGCATAGAGAGAGGCGAGACGTTCAGCCTGATTGGCGAATCCGGCTGCGGCAAATCGACCCTTCTGCGCGTGCTGGCAGGGCTACAGCGCGAGTGGCGCGGCGGTATTGCCCTGCTGGGGGAAACGTTAACGCCAGGGCGCCGCTTTGAAGGCAAGCTTCGCCGCAACGTGCAGATGGTGTTTCAGGATCCGTGGGCCTCGCTGCATCCAAACCACACCATTGCGCGCACCCTGTCGGAGCCGTTAAGCCTACACGGCGAAACGCAGGTTGCGGAAAAGGTGGCGGATGCGCTGCAGCAGGTGGGACTTTCCGCCGACGCGGGCAGGCGCTACCCGCACCAGCTTTCCGGCGGCCAGCGCCAGCGCGTTGCCATTGCCCGGGCGCTGCTGCTGCGCCCGCAGCTTCTGCTGCTGGATGAACCGACCTCGGCGCTGGATATGTCGGTGCAGGCGGAAATCCTGAACCTGCTTAACCGCCTGAAGGCCGAGCATGAGATGACCTATCTGCTGGTGAGCCACGACGCGGACGTGATTGCCCATATGTCCGACCGGGCAGCGTTTATGGCGCACGGGGCGATCCAGAAGGTGTTTGACCGTGAGGCGATGTTACGGGGCGAGCACAGAATGGGTTAAGTTTTGCAGGCCGGGCAAGGCATCGCCGCCACCCGGCATAAAATTACTTCAGCAGCTTAACCGTCGCGTCGATGTCGATTTCATCTTCGGTAAAGATCATCGTCGTGTTCTGGAAGGTGGTGATCGCCAGCTTCTTCACCGTGCGCATTTCACCCGGCTTCTTGTCGGATTTTGGTTTGATGCTGTTCATCAGCAGCCCCACCGACAGCACCGCGTTCTCTTTGTCGATTTTGGTCTCAACGGGCTCTTCTTCGCTGAATACCACGAAGGATTTGATCGAGGTGAGCTTCACGCGCTCGCCTGCAATATAGAGGTGCTTACTTTCGGGGATCACCTTCACCGCATACGCGGAAAGGCCTTTGGTGTTGGTGGTTGGCTCGAAGGTCACCGCAGCGTCTTTTTTAATCAGATCGGGGTTCGCGACCTTAATCACATGAAAATAGCGGTTGTCGCCGTTTTCATCTTTGATAAATCCGAAGCCTTTATCTTTAAACCACGTTGTGATTGTACCGTTCATCGCTGTTACCGCCTGTCAGATCGTAATGACTAAAGTTTTGCAGCGCGCAGTGTAATGCACAATGGCGGAGGAGACAAAAAAAAGCCCCTGCACGGAGGCAGGGGAAAACTCATGTCAGAGCTTATTAGAATTTAGTTGAACACCATCCCACCATCGATGAGCAGAGACTGGCCGGTCATATAGTCAGAGTCTGGCCCGGCAAGATATGAAACGCAGGCGGCAACATCTTCC
The DNA here is from genome assembly GCF_052044815.1 of Enterobacter sp. 22499. Classification (NCBI taxonomy): domain Bacteria; kingdom Pseudomonadati; phylum Pseudomonadota; class Gammaproteobacteria; order Enterobacterales; family Enterobacteriaceae; genus Enterobacter; species Enterobacter sp. 22499. The sequence goes on from NZ_JBQENR010000001.1 coordinate 1,311,760, forward strand.
GGTTCGGACAGGCGGCCAAGCGTAATGCGTTTGGCAAAGGTCTCGGTCCCGTAGCCGAGCGGTTTACCCGCCGCCTCGGAGACCTGACGGTCGATCTCCGCCCACATCGGCGTTTTAACGATGCCCGGGCAGTAGGCGTTAACGGTGATCCCCAGCGGAGCAAGATCCCGTGCGGCGGTCTGGGTTAAGCCGCGCACCGCAAATTTACTGGAACTGTAGACGGCCAGCTCCGGGTTGCCGGTATGCCCCGCCTGTGAGCAGGCGTTGATGATTTTGCCGCCGTGTCCCTCTTTGCGGAACGCGTCAATCGCGGCCTGAATGCCCCAGATCACCCCTTTCACGTTAATGTTGTAGACCTTGTCGACAATCTCCGGCGTGATGGATTCGATCGGCGTGGACGGCGCCACCCCGGCGTTGTTGACGATAACGTTGAAGCCGCCCAGTTCGGTGCGGGCTTTCTCCACGGCCGCAAACACCTGCTCGCGGTCAGAGACGTCGACCTTCACGGCGACAGCCTTCCCGCCGCTGCGGGTGATTTCATCGGCTACCGCTTTCGCCGTCTCTTCGTTGTAATCGGCGATAGCGACGGCAAAACCATCCTTCACCAGACGAAGCGCGATCGCTTTGCCAATCCCCTGGCCTGAGCCGGTTACGAGAGCCACTTTTTGCATTTCTCTGTCCTTATGTTGATTCACAAAATCTGGCTGAGATGGAGCTGGCCCATCAGCAGCGGGTTATCGCTGTAGTCGACGGGAAGGGCCACCACGGCCGGGCCATCGACATCCATTGCGGCACGCAGCGTCGGTTCGAGCGCGTCGGCGCTCTCCACGGCAAAGCCTTTCGCGCCGAACGCGTCGGCATAGGCTTTGAAGTCGACCGGGCCGAACTCGACGCCGGAAAGACGCTGGTATTTTTTCTCTTCCTGAATGGCAACCATGTTGTAGGCGTTATCCACCCAGATGATGTGCAGCACGTTGGCGTTGAGGCGTACGGCGGTTTCCAGCTCCATGCTCGACTGCAAAAAGCCGCCGTCGCCGGAGACCGACACCACTTTGCGCCCCGGGTTGACCAGCCACGCGCCAATCGCCCACGGCAGCGCCACGCCCATGGTCTGCTGACCGTTGGAGATCATCACCTGACGCGCGCGGAAGCTATAGAGGTAGCGGGCAATCCAGATGTGGAAGCTGCCCATATCGACGGTAAGCGTCACGTCGTTGTTCACGATGTCCTGCATGGCGCGCACGATGCGAAGCGGATGCAGGGCAAACTGGTTAAGCGATGCGCCGCGGCGGTCGAGGAGGTCCCGCTGATGCTGGCGATCGACCAGAATTTCCGAGGCGCGCTGGCTCAGTTCAAGCTTGTGCTCAATGCGGCTGGCGAGCAGGTTCAGCGTGGCGGCGATATCCCCCACCAGCTCCAGATCGGGAACATACTTGCGCTCCTCATAGGCGGGCAGCACGTCAATGTGCACCAGCGTGGCGTCGCCGCTGTTCCACATAGAAGGCTCGTACTCCACCGGGCTGTAGCCGATGCAGATAATCAGATCCGCCAGATGCAGCAGCCGGTCGCCCGCCTGGTTGTTAAACAGGCCGACGCGTCCGGCAAAGCGGGTGAAGTGCTCCTGATTCACCGCCCCGGCGGCCTGATAGGTGCTGGTGACCGGAATGCGGCTTTTTTCCAGCAGCTTGCGCAGCGCGGCGCTGTTCGCGGGCTGGCTGGCCATCAGGCCGAGTAAGATGACCGGGTTTTTAGCCTTTTCAATAAGCTTCGCCACGTCGTTAATGGCGGATTCCGGTGCCGGCCCCATCAGCGCGGGACCGCTGGCGGGCAAAATCGCCCCCGTGGTGGGCTGGTCGACAATATCCTGCGGCAGGCTGACAAACGCCCCGCCCGGCCTGCCGTGCTCGGCGGCGCGAAACGCGTTGGACACCACCTCGGCAATCGCGTCCGGGGAGTTCACTTCTACGGCGTATTTCGTCACCGGGCTGAACATCGCGACGGTGTCCATGCTCTGATGCACCAGCTTCGCTTTATCTGCCCGCTTCACCGCCCCGCCCAGCGCTACCACCGGGTCGCCTTCGCTGTTGGCGGTGGCAATACCGGTGATCAGGTTCGAACAGCCCGGTCCGGAGGTGACCAGCGCCACCCCGGCTTTGCCGGTCAACCGCCCCACTGCCGCCGCCATAAACGCCGCGTTGGCCTCGTGGCGTACGGGAATGATCTCAATGGAGGAGTCCAGCAGGGAATCAAAGACCTTGTCGATTTTTGCCCCCGGGATCCCGAACACCTGCTTCACGCCCTGCGCTTCCAGCTGGCCGACAACCATATCGGCGCCGTGCGCCCACTGACGTGACTGTTTCTCACTGTTCACGGTAGTTCTCCTGTTAGTTTTCGACGGCGCGGATAGCCGCATCAAGGTTGCTGGGGTGCAGGTTGGCCTGTAAAAACGCGCTATCGGCGGGCAGGTCGATCATCAGCTTGTGAATTTCACCGAAGGTGAGCACGCCGCTCTCCAGCTGGTAGTCGAGCAGATGGCCGCCGCCCTGTCGGTCGTCGGTGATGAAGTGTTCGTGATAGCCCGCCACGTTTATCCCCTGCATATGCTGCGGGGTACGGAACCCCACCAGCACGCCCTCGCGCTGGTTAAAGCGGAACACCGGCTGGTCGTCCAGCACGTCGGTCATCGCCCGGTACGGTGGCGTCTGGCGCGGTACGGTGCGGGTGTGCGCGTGACGGAAGTTGCCGTCGATGCGCAGCGCGCAGAACAGGTTATCGGAGGGGATCTGCTGGTCGATCACGTCGTGGATCTGCTGACGGCTGACCGGCCCGTCGAAGGTTTTGCGGTACTGCGGCTGGAACCAGGTCATCACCGCGAACGGCGTCTTTTGCTCCGGCTTCGCGGCGCGGGCGCTGCCGTCGGCGCGCAGCTGGTAGACCTGGCTGCTGAAGGCAATCATTTCGCCGTCCAGCTCGTTAAAGGTGCCGAGGCCAAAATCGCCGTGTGCCAGCAGGTCGGCGATGGTGGTCTCCCCTTCGTAGACGCCGCTTAGCAGGGCGCTCATTAGCGATGTCTGATAGATCACGCTGTCAGGATGTTGAGCCGAGAACCCGCGCAGGGTCTCGCATAAACTCGCCTCACAGTCGCATGCAGATGAATGCATCATCATGCTCGTCCTCTTCAACTTTATTTATAAAGGTTAAATAAATGTTGACCCGATTCAGCAGAGAGTTCCAATATAGAATCCATGCTGGTTTGAGACGTTTTTGATATGGAACTTCGTTATCTGCGCTATTTTGTCGCGGTAGCACGCGAGCGACACTTCACCAGGGCGGCCAACGCGCTGGGTATTTCACAACCTCCTCTGAGCCAGCAGATCAAACGGCTTGAGGAGGAAGTGGGCACGCCGCTGTTCAGACGCCTGACGCGGGGCGTGGAGCTGACCGAGGCGGGAGAAGCCTTCTATGAGGACGCCTGTAAGATCCTGGCACTGAGCGACGCCGCGCTGGAGAAAGCCCGGGGCATCGCGCGCGGGCTGAACGGCAGCCTGTCGATTGGCATTACCAGTTCGGATGCCTTTCATCCCAAAATCTTCGCCCTGATCCGCCAGTTTCAGGTGCAGAACATGGCAGTGCAGGTTCACCAGGTGGAAGCCAACATGTCGTCGCTGACCACGATGCTGGCGGAGGGTGAGCTGGATATCGCCTTTGTGCGCCTGCCGTGCGAAAGCAGCAAGGTATTCGAATTAAAAATCCTCGACCGGGAGCCAATGGTGGTGGCGCTGCATCGCGATCATCCCCTGGCGACGTGCGACGATCTGGCGCTGGAGGAACTGCGGGATACGCCGGTGGTGCTGTTCCCGCAGGAAGTCGCGCCGGGTCTGTATGACCGGGTTTACGGCTGCTGCGAGCGGGCCGGAATAAACGTGCAGCGCGCGCTGCAGTCGTCGCAGCTTTCCTCTTCCCTGAGCATGGTCTCCGCCGGCGGCGGGTTCGCGCTGGTGCCGAAATCCATGGCGGCCATTTCACCGCCGAATGTCACCTACCACGCGCTGCGCTCGCCGGAGCTTTATACCGATATCGCGCTCTGCTGGCGGCGCTTCGAACGTTCGCGGACGGTGAAGCGGTTTCTGGCGATGCTGAGCGAGGATTAATGGTGCGGCGGTGCCCGGAAATGCCGTTCTGGAAGCCGCCTCGCAAACCTGCAAGCAACCTTATGTAATTCAGGGTTATCCCTTTTCATCCCTTCTCCGCGGTCGTAAAGTGCCTGCGTTGCGGCACAACCGTAACCGGGCGTAGGAACCCGTTAGCATAACATGACATTTTTTAGACAAAGAGGATGCTAAATGGCGACTACCCCTGAATTTTCCTACGCGCTTTCTGAGGAAAGCGTTGTTCACCAGCTCATCAACCACCCAATTTCCGATTCTGCGGATCTCTTCGAACTGGCCGATGCCTGCGCCGCTTACGTAAGCGTACTGGTGGAAACTTACGACGCAGTGACATTTGCCACGCTATGCGAGCGACTACTGGCTGCGCTGAAACGGCTGCGCGAGTGCTGTGACTCAGAACTTCCACCGTATCTGGTGGAACGGCTCATTGCGGGGGAAAAGATAACCTCCTGCGTGCCAGAATGCTGGCAAGAAACGGCGCTACAGGTGGATTATGCCGTGGCGTTAACGCTGACAGTAATGGGCGGGACATTACCTGCGAGCGTGGCGAAAGAGCTCACCGGGCTGTTGCATGATATGGTCTGGCTGCTGGCGGAGTTTGTGAAGGAGCCTTATATAACGGCGCACTGAGGCGGGTGATGGGTGGCCGGGGTTCTGCTGGGGTAAAAAGCAGGACTTTGGCCTTACTCAAAGTACAGAGTAGTTTGTTGAATGTCCGTTAAGAGCGAGGAGCGGACGTTGCATTTGACGACTACATGCTCTCTGCCTCAGGTGTTCCCTGATGGAATACCAATTTCCATTGCCCGTTCTCAGAGATTTCCCAGCATGAAGAACGAAGGGATGCACGACTACCATCTGGATGGACAGTTCTGTAATGCAATATTGCGAAATTATCTCTAATGATGATAAGCCGGAAATCACTACTAAGAATAGCTGGAACGCAGTCTTCCCTCGAAAGGGCTTCAATAGTCTGTGCACGATCAACTAATACTCCTGAGCGCGTTATTTCGCTAAATCTTTCATGGAGTATCTGTTCAAGCCATTTCCGATCTTTCCGCCTGCTGCCATGAAGTAAACATTCGAGTCTTTTTAACGTATCCAGTAGCATAGTATTTTTCCCTCATCACAATCGAACATTAACTCTTAAGGTGATAATCGGAGGAATGCAACGTCCGTCCCCGGCACAGATCTAATGTGAAATGCGGCGATGTGGATCTGCTATGAGCGGGTTAATCATCAAAATTACACTGTATCATGAATGGAATAATACGATGAATATAAGGACAAGATTAGCTCTACCCTCTGATATAGAGGGTATTTTTGACGTCAGGACTTCGGTTAAAGAAAATCATCTCAGTCGAGAAGAAATGGAGCGGATGGGAATTACCGAGAGCGTTGTCACCGATATGATTGAAAAAAGTCGTTGCGCATGGGTTGCTGAAGATGATGAAAAAGTGACTGGTTTTTCAATGATTTTGCCCGATGAAGCATGCCTTTTTGCGGCATTTGTTCTACCTAAATATGAAGGCCGAGGTTTAGGCCGCAGACTTGTTGGACTCGCAGAGCAGGAATTATTCAAACATCATGAGGTTGCCTGGCTTGAAACCGACAAAAACAGTCGTGCGGCAGAATTTTATAGGCGGCTGGGCTGGATTGAGAAAGGAAATGTTAGCGAATCCGATATTAGATTAGAGAAAATTCGCTGCGTTTGAGCAAAGACCTCTTTCGTAAACGTCCGCTTCTGGCACAGAGCGGACGATCTAACTGAGCTGAAGGTCCGCTGAGAGCGAACAGCGGACATTAAGCGTATAAGTGAAAAAATGCTGGTTTTTCATCCAAACCCTGTTAACTTGAATGTCGATGAAAACACACTTTGTGCTATTCGAATCAATCATTATTATCACCTGTCGAATTCAGGTGGGATAACGTTCGCCATTTTCCCGCCGGTAAGGCGGGCCTTACCGGTAACAATCCAGTGAGGTAAACAATGGACATAAATGCAGTCACGACGCCTGAAAAACCTGTCCTGCACTTGTTATGTGGAAAAATTGCATCAGGAAAATCCACGTTGTCAGCAAAATTAGGATCATCACCTGGGACTGTAATTGTCAGCGAGGATCACTGGCTGGCTACCCTCTTTGCTAATGAAATGCAATCCATATCTGATTATGTGCAGTATTCATTAAGACTAAGAAATGCCATGAAGCCTCATCTGGTGTCACTACTAAAAGCTGGTTTATCAGTAGTTCTTGATTTTCCGGCAAACACACAAACAAATCGTGAATGGATGATGAGCATTATTATGGAGTCAGGTGCCAGTAATCAGCTGCACTATCTGAAAGTTTCTGATGACGTATGTAAATCCCGCTTACGCGTGCGTAATGCAGAAGGAGAACATGAATTTTCGACCTCAGATCAACAATTTGAAATCATAACGCATTATTTCTCAGAACCAACTGCTGATGAAGGGTTTAATATCGTTGAATACAGCTGAATCTACCTTTCTACACATAAGCCGTCTGCTGGCGGCTTATTAATTCTTCTAGCTTTTATAGCAATATTCGATTCTACAATGTTTTCAACGTCTGCTTTTGGCACAGGGCTGCTGTTGCAGCCCTGACAACCTTAGACTTCAATCGATTCAGAGATCTCTAACGCATCATCGACTTCGATGCCTAGATAACGGACAGTGCTTTCCAGTTTCATATGGCCCAACAGAAGTTGGATCACCCGGAGATTCTTGGTTTTCTTGTATATCAGGTAAGGTTTTGTTCTTCTCATGGAATGTGTGCTGTAAAGCGAAGCTTCGAGACCAAGCTTTTCTACCCACCCATAAAAAATTCGGCTGTATTGTCGGGTTGATATGTGCCGGTTAGTTCCGATCCGAGACCGAAACAAGAAGTCTTTACTGTGCAAATTGCCAAGCTTTATCAATGCAGCAACAGCTTCTCTTGTCCCTTTGGTTATCTCAAATTGCACAGGGCTACCGGTTTTCTGTTGCAGCACCGTTGCTCTGCTTGAAACCGAGCTACCATATGCAACATCAGATACTTTGAGGTTCACCAGATCGCAGCCTCGTAGCTTACTGTCTAAGGCCATATTGAACAGAGCTAAATCACGCGTTTTACCTTCCAGTTCAAGCCGGATTCGGATCCCCCAGATATGAGATATCTGAAGTGGTCTTTTTTGGCCTATGATACGGTCTTTATTCCACGGTGACGTGTTCATACTCAAATCTCCTGCAATGTGGGAGATTTGAGTATGGTTGTCTCTTATGAGCGAAATGCGGAAGTTAGCGCTTATTCTATTAATCTTAAAGATGGCTGCCAAAGTTGTGGTGTTTCACCTTTGATGAAAGTTTTTCATTCTGGAAAATACCATTGGCTTATGCATTCCTGTGAACGTATGTTGAAAACAACTAAAAGCGTGAATATGAATTCATTTTAAAACATGGAATTAGAGGTCGTGGTGAGAAGACGTTATGTGATTGCAGATGTGTTTACTGATAAACCTTTTTGCGGCAACCCGGTTGCAGTCGTTCTGGATGCCAAGGGACTGACTACTGAGCAAATGCAACTGCTCGCCTTAGAATTTGGCTACAGTGAAACGACCTTCGTCTTACCACCCGAAGATTTATCAAATACAGCCCGGGTACGGATTTTTACCCCATCGCGTGAAATACCTTTCGCCGGTCATCCCAATGTGGGGACGGCTTTTGTCCTGGCAAACCAGGCTGAACTCAATGGCATATCGCTGCCTGAAACGTTACTTTTTGAAGAGGGTGCCGGGCTGGTGCCAGTCAGAATTATTAGAGAAAATAAAATGGTCACAGGAGCAGAGCTTCTGGTGCCAGAAGCATTATCCTGCTACTCCGAGGTCAATCCAGAAAAAGTGGCCACCTGCCTGTCTCTGGAAACTAGTGATATACGTACAGAAATACATATGCCTCTCGTTGCCTCAGTTGGCTTACCATTTTTGATTGTAGAGCTCGCAACGCGGAACGCGCTTCGCAGTTGTGTCCCGAATTTGCAGGGTTTCCGGGCCATTCTGCCACTAGACGGTGCGGTTTCTGTTTATGCCTATACGCTGGAAACTGATCCTGAAAACCAGTGTGATTTGCAGGCCCGTATGTTTACGCCACGAATGACCGAAGATCCAGCAACAGGTAGTGCGACAGCGGCAGTTACTGCCCTGTTGGCACAGCTTCGCAATGAAAAAGAACTTTCGCTCTGTGTAAGCCAGGGCGTAGATATGGGACGGGCCAGCATATTGTTTTCAGGCTACGATGGCACGTCAGAAACACCATCCGTCAGGGTGGGAGGGAAAAGCGTTATTGTCATGGAAGGCTCGTTTACTTTGCCTTGAAGCATGTGCGTTTAGTCCGCTCTGAGCGAAAAGCGGACATCTTAATTGTTTTTTTTTGCTACTACCTCTATGTAGACATGTTATATGGCTACATTTATACAGAAGTAAGGATTAGTCTTTTCCCGGACCATAATTAAATTTTGTACCTTTGCCAATGGCATAAAACTGTCCACCAGCTACGTAATGGACAGTACGTAATTCATCAGGCGCATCATCAAAAATCCAGTGCCCATTTCTGAAAACGCGGTCATCACTCCATGCTCCGACAATTTCCCCCAAGAACAAGTTGTGCTGCTTTTCATTTTCTTCATTGGGTATGACCTTACATACTAACCAGCCAGCGCAACCTTCAACTAAAGGCAGATCAAACTCTTTCTGATAAAATAGTGGGATTTTACTATTTTTATCTGGTGTGTCGGAATAACTGTGGCCTCCAGCATATAAAACCATTTCCATCTGATTTACTACTGGGATCTGGACAGCGTAATATCCGCTTTTTTCTACAAGCCCGCGAGTAAATGCCTGTGGACCTATAAAAGCCATCACTTTGTTATTGCCTACTAATCCCACCCAGGCCGCTGCCATGACATTTTCAATGCCATCATTTTTAGCCGATATCATCGTGGTTGGCCCGACCTGTAATAAACGATAGGCTTTGTTTAACTCTACTGGTTGAATTGACATAATTTACTCTTTTGAGTTCTGATAAAAAGTAAGACAGGTTACTTATTTGATTGTTCGATTATATGGCTGGAATAGTTGCAAATTAATTGCTATTATCAAAATACATTATTGCAAATTTCACAATAATCATGAACAAACTTGATGCACTAAAATTTTTCATCATCGCCTCTGAGACCTTGAACTTCCGCGAAGCAGCCATCAAACTGTCGGTTTCACCATCAGTAGTAACCCGAACAGTCGCTGAGTTGGAGAAACAACTTGGTGAACCTTTATTCAAACGCAATACTCGTTCGATCTTTCTCACCAGTTTCGGCGAACTATTTTTACCCCAAGCGAAGCGACTGCTGGAAGATTCTGAAAAATTATTTCAGATGGCGAAAGATGATAATGAAATGAAAGGTATTGTTCGCATCACATTACTTCGATTTCCAAATCATGAACAAATCTTGTATGAACTCTTGACTGCACTACGCCCCTATCCTGATTTATTTATTGACTGGCGTTTAGATATGATGAAACTTGATACTATTGAGCATCGTATCGATATAGGTATACGCGTAGGGCGAGAACCTAATCCAAACTTTATCATTAAAAACATCGGACAAGTTGAACATATTTTGGTTGCATCCCCTGAACTTATTGAGCGTCTGGGAGCACCTACTGATTTAGAAGATCTTCGACAGCGTTATCCATTTAGTGGTTTAATTAATCCTGAGACAGGAAAATCATTTGAGTTTATGAGTGACGCAGTGAATACTTTTGTCCCTCGTCATATTGAGTTTTATACTACAGACCCATACGCCGAAATTCAGGCTGCATTGGCCGGAAAAACGGTTGTACAATCCAGCGATTTTATCTGTAGGGAGTACTTAGCAAGCGGCCAACTTGTTCCCCCACTGCCAGAGCTCCGACAGGAGAAATGGCAATTTTATTTATATCGACCTTACCAGCTGATTACTCCCAAAAGGGTGACGGTCGTTTTCTCGCTATTAGAAAAAATATTACGCAAATATTTCACATCAAAATAATATTCTCCTCAACGTCTGCTGCTGGCACAGAGCGGACATTCATATTCATCTCCCTTCCTCTCTATCGGCCCGCCTCCACTCTCAGGTATGAATGCGTTTATCATTTTGTTTAGAAAAGCGATGGGCAGCACGGCCGCCCATTACTTTGCCGAATGGAAAAACAGCGGCCGTTAGCCCGGCCCCTCGCTCCCCGCCGCCAGCAGCAGCACCACCACGTCGCTGATGGGCACCGCAATGCCGTGTTTGCGGCCGTAGCGCTGGATGACGCCGTTGCGGATATCCCACTCCATCGGGCGATCCGCCTGACGGTCGGCCAGGAATGACAGCATAAAAGATCTGCACTGGCAGCTAACCAGACGGCTATATAAGCATCGGAAGTAGGATTTTCTGCTTAACCTCTTTAACTGTTTCAGGCATGTCGCTAGGGATTTGCGGGTATTCTGACGAACCGTTATGAGCTTTTAACCAATCAATAAATCGTTAAATAGATATAAACCTAATAACAACCCAAATATTTATTAGACTTTCAATCAATATTTACTTAATTAATACTTAAGTAAAACCACGGCATTAAACATTAATAAATTTTCGAGTTTCTAACCGTAAGATCCCACATTTTCTTAATTTATATCAACGAAAATGCAGATCATTTCATATCCAAATCGTACAAAAATTGACGACCCACTTTATAAGCGCTAGCGTCACCATGGTTACCTAACCAACTTAACCAAAAGGCTTTTTCAGGATTTTCTTAAATGGAGTTTTATACAAATGGCTATTCCCGCTTATTTATGGCTCAAAGACGACGGTGGTGCCGACATCAAAGGCTCTGTCGATATACATGGTCGTGAAGGAAGTATTGAGTTAATCGCACTGAACCACGGCGTAATGCAACCCACGGACAAGCATAACGGCAAAGCAACAAGTCTTCGCGTCCATTCCCCTTATTCTTTCGATAAAGAGATCGACGCCTCCAGCCCCTATTTGTACAAGGCAGTCAGTACAGGCCAGAAGCTAAAATCCGCAGAGGTAAAGTTTTACCGTATCAACGATGCCGGCCAGGAAGTGGAATATTTTTCCACAATTATGGAGGGAGTGACGATCCTCAGCGTCTGTCCAATGATGCTTGACGTCAAAGATCCTGACTATGAGAAACATAACCATCTTGAGCTGGTAGAACTGCTGTATGAAAAAATTACCTGGCGCTATGTCGACGGTAACATCATGCATTCTGATAGCTGGAATGATCGCAAAACGACATAAGGAGAACGTTATGGTATGGAAGTATGAGCAGTCTACCGGCAAGATGTATAAAGACGGCAAATTAATTGAAACCGGATATTCCGGAGCTCTTACGAATAAAAACAACCCGGACCGTCAGCATGTAAAGGGACTGGGGCCACTGCCTCGCGGGACATATAAAATCGCGGGTCATTCGAATTCAAAAGGACCAATTACAATCATCCTTGAGCAAACCTCCGGAGAGAGTTTTGGTCGCTCAGAATTCCGCATTCATGGTGACCACAAGTATGGTCCAGCCGGGTTTGCATCAGAGGGGTGCATCATTCTCTCACTGTCAACGCGACGTAAAATCCTTCGTGACGGCGGTGACCTTGAGGTCGTGCGATGAAATACCCTACCGTACTCCTGCTATGTGCGCTCGCCGTCCCAGCCATTGCAGCCAGCACTGACTGGCCCTCAGCACTTAATGGAATCGCCTCTGGTGATGCAAACTGGATAGCGCAAGCCCCAACGCTGGCTGCCACGGCAGACGTCAAGCAGGCGCAACAGCTGGAGGACTCCTTAGCCGCAGCGCTCATAACAAACACGAACGCAACGTTGAAAGCGCTCCGCGCCATTGACGCCGGAAAGTGGCCGCACATGGTAGGCAGCGATATTGTCTGCACGCCGCCTTTAGAGAAATCCCCCGAAGAAATCGACGCGTTCTATCAGCGTACCCGCCGGGCGCTGCTGGAGACGGTTGAGGGTGCTCAGTGCCTCTGGATTCTGGAGGCAACCATGGAAGAGTTGAAAGCAGAGAAAGCCCGTCAGGCTAAGTAGAGACGCTACCCGGCGCACAACGGCCGGGTCTTTCCTTCACTCACTCCAGACCCAGGCTCACCCCGGCCCCTCGCTCCCCGCCGCCAGCAGCGGCACCACCACATCACTGATGGGCACCGCAATGCCGTGCCTGCGGCCGTAGCGCTGGATGACGCCGTTGCGGATATCCCACTCCATCGGGCGATCCGCCTGACGGTCGGCGAGAATCGACGTACCCAAATCCACGGGCGCGCGTTGGAATTTCGCCAGGATCTCCTGCGCCACGTCATCGTTCAGCTTCGCCCCTTCAGCGCGGGCGACGGTCAGCCCTTCGCGCAGGTAGGCCAGCGCCAGCTCGCTGATATCCTCGCGCCTGAACATCCCGGCGCGGCGGTTGGCCAGCACCATCAGCCCGGCGACCGCGTTTTGCAGCAGCTTGCGCCAGGCGACGGTGGGGAAATCTTCCGAGAGCTCAACCGCGCAGCGCGTATCACGAAGCGCTTCGACCACCCGCTGCGCCTGGTGCACGTCCGGCAGCGTCAGGCGCGGTTTGGCGCGCAGCCAGACGGAGGCATCCGGCTCGCGCTGCGCCGGGAACCAGACCACCGACGGCAGCACCGTTGCGCCACTGACCAAAGGCTCAAGCTGCGCCTTCTGCTCTACGCCGTTTTGCAGGGCGCAGACCACGGTATTTTCATCGCACAGCGCGCGCAGCCACCCGGCGCTGTCGGCGTTTTGCGTCGTTTTTACCGCCACAAAAACAAGATCTGCGGGGCGAGTAATGACGGTCGGATCGGTGAATACCGGACCGGGCACCACAATTTCCCCCTCGTCGTAACGCAGGCGTAATTCCGGATGCGCGGTGCGTCCGCAGAGTAGCGGCGTGCGGCCAGCGTCATGCAACACCGCGGCAATGGTGGTGCCAATCGCACCGGGACCAATCAGCGCAATCACTGGATTCTCAGACATGGTTAACCCCTCTTTTCGCTAAGCCTGCTAACAGTTATACCACCCTGAAAAGTGAGCGCCACGTCGTTGTCTATACTCAACACACAACAGACAACGGAGTGCGCCATGCCTTTACCTGATTTCAAATCCTCTGAACCGTTCACCCTCGGCATCGAACTCGAACTGCAGGTGGTTAACCCGCCGGGCTACGATCTGAGCCAGGACTCCTCCGCGCTTATCGCCGCCGTCAAAGACGACATCAAAGGCGGTGAAGTCAAACACGATATCACCGAAAGCATGCTCGAAATCGCCACCGGCGTGTGCCAGAACATTGACCAGGCGGCGGCGCAGTTCTCGGTGATGCAGCAGAGCATCCTGCGCGCGGCGGCGGAGCAGCATATTCAGATCTGCGGCGGCGGGACGCATCCGTTCCAGAAGTGGCAGCGTCAGGAGGTGTGCGACGACGAGCGCTATAACGTCACGCTGGAGCGCTTTGGCTACCTGATTTTGCAGGCAACGGTGTTCGGCCAGCACGTGCACGTCGGCTGCCGGACCGGGGATGACGCCATTTACCTCCTGCACGGCCTGTCGCGCTTTGTGCCGCACTTTATCGCCCTGGCGGCCGCCTCGCCGTACATGCAGGGCACCGACACGAAGTTCTCCTCGTCGCGGCTCAACATCTTCTCCGGGTTCCCGGATAACGGCCAGATGCCGTGGGTTAACAGCTGGCAGGAGTTCGAGGGGCTGTTCCGCCGCCTGAGCGCTACCAGCATGATCGACAGCATTAAAGATCTGCACTGGGATATTCGCCCCAGCCCGCACTTTGGCACCGTTGAGGTACGGGTGATGGATACCCCGCTGACGCTCGGCCACGCGATTAATATCGCCGGGCTGATCCAGGCCACGTCTCACTGGCTGCTGACCACGCGGCCGTATAAGCATCAGGAGCGGGATTTTCTGCTGTACCGCTTTAACCGTTTTCAGGCGTGTCGCTACGGGCTGGAGGGGGTTCTGACGGACGTGCATACCGGCGAGCACAAAACCGTGGCGGAGGATATCGCCTGGCTGCTGGAGCAGGTTGCGTCGTCGGCCGAGAAGCTCGGCGCAACGAGCGCAATTAATGAAATTGCCCTGCTGTTAAAGCAGGGCAAGAGCGAGGCGCAGCGCATGCGGGACTTCATCGCCGACGGCGGCTCGCTTATTTCTCTGGTTCAGAAGCACTGCGAGCTGTGGGCGACGAGTCCGTAAGGCCGTGGCCCCACTCGCGCAGGCGCTGGAACAGCACGAACAGCGCGGGGATAAACACAATCCCTACCACGGTTGCCACCAGCATGCCGCTGAACACCGTGGTGCCAATGATGCGGCGGCTCTGGGCACCCGCCCCGGTCGCCAGCATCATCGGCAGGACGCCGATGATGAACGACACGGCGGTCATCATCACCGCGCGGAAGCGGCGCGATGCCCCTTCCCGCGCGGCATCGACAATCGCCATCCCGTCCATCCGCCGCGCGCGGGCGAACTCCACGATAAGAATCGCGTTTTTCGCCGCTAACGTGATCAGCAAGACCAGACCGATCTGCACGTACACGTCGTTGGCGTAGCCCGCCAGCCACAGCCAGACCAGCGCCCCGCCGATGGCGAACAGCACCGAGAGCATCACGCTCGCCGGGAGCGTCCAGCTCTCGTACTGGGCGACGAGGAACAGCCACGCCATCACCACCGCCGCCAGCACAATCCATACCGCCTGGTTGCCGGTCTGCTGCTCCTGATACGACATGCCGCTCCAGGCGTAGTCGTACCCGGCAGGCAGGCTCTGCGCCAGAATTTCGCCCATCGCCGCCATCGCGGTGCTGCTGCTTACCCCTTCCGCTGCCGAACCGCTTACCGATACCGACGGGAACTGGTTGTACTGCTGAATAAATGGCGCGCCGACGGTCGGCGTGATGGTGACGAGGTTGCTCAGACGCACCCGCTCGCCGCTGTTGCTGCGCACGAACAGCTCGCTGATTTGCTCCGCGCGCTCGCGCCACTGCATCTCGTTCTGCATCACCACGTGGTAGACGCGGTTGTTGACGCTGAAATCCCCGGCGCGCGTACCGCCGAAGGCGGTTTGCAGGCTGCTGAAGATGCGCGACACCGGCACGTCGAGGCGGGCCGCACGCTCGCGGTCAACGGTCAGCGTCAGCTGCGGCACGTTGCTGCTCCAGGTGGTGAACACGCGGCTCAGCTGCGGATGCTGGTTGGCTTTCGCCAGCACCTCACGCGTGACGCGCTCCAGCTCCGCCGGGCTCTGCCCCGCCTGCGCCTGAATGCGCAGGTCGAAGCCAGAGGCGTTGCCCAGCCCCGGCAGCGTCGGCGGCGCGAAGGTCATGATGGTCGCTTCCGGCAGGGCCAGCAGCTGGCGCTGAAGGGTGCCCATCACCTCGTCCAGCGGCGGGCGCTCGCTCCAGTCCTTCAGCATGATGGAGATAAACCCGCCGTTGGAGGCGCTGGTGCCGTTGAGGATGTTAAACCCGGAGACCTGAATGACGTCTTCCACCGCCGGGTTTTTAGCGATCAGCGCGCGCGCGGTAGCCATCACCGCTTCGGTGCGCTCCAGCGAGGCCGCCTCCGGCAGCTGGACGCTGGCGAAGAAGTAGCCCTGATCTTCCTGGGGCAGGAAGCCCTTTGGCATCGACATAAAGCTGAACGCCACCACCGCCGCCGCGCCTGCGGTGGCCAGCAGCGCCAGCCACGGACGCCGGTTGAATACGCTCACTATCCGGGTGTAAAGCGTGCGCGTGGCGTCCAGCCCACGGTTGAACCCACGGAAAATGGCGGCAGGCTTCGCCGGACGCGGGCGCAGTAGCATGGCACAGAGCGCGGGCGTCAGGGTCAGCGCCACCAGGCTTGAGAGCGTGACGGCGGTGGAGAGCGTCACCGCGAACTGGCGGTACAGCTCGCCCACAATTCCCGGCAGGAGCGCCACCGGCACAAACACCGCCAGCAGCACCAGCGTGGTAGCAATCACCGGCCCGGCGATCTGGCGCAGCGCCAGCGCGGTCGCCGCCGTGCGGCTCTGCCCTTCCGCCATCAGGGTTTCGACGCTCTCAACCACCACGATGGCATCATCCACCACCATGGTCAGCGCCAGAATAATGGCGAACAGGCTCAGCGTGTTGGCGGAGTAGCCGAGCGCGTAGAGCACCGCAAAGGTGCCCACCAGCGACACCGGAATGGCGAGGGCGACAATCAGCGTCGCGCGCCAGCTTTGCAGGAACAGGGAAACGACCACCACAACCGCCAGCATGGTCAGCGCCAGCGAGACGCCAATCTCTTTAATGGTGGCGGCAACGAAGGTGGTGGTGTCGAATTTTACCTCGTAGACCAGGTCGTCCGGGAAGCGCGTCGAGAGACGCTCCAGCTCCGCGCGCACCGCGTCGGCCACGCGCAGGGCGTTGGCGGACGGCGTCGGGTAGATGCCAAGGTAAGCAGAGTCATGCCCGTTCAGCTGTGCGCCCGAGCTGTAGCTGCGCGAGCCGAGCTCGATGGTGGCGACGTCCTTCAGGCGCACCAGCTGGCCCATCTCCCCGGCGCGAATAATGATGTCGGCAAAGTCTTCGGCCTGGCTTAAGCGCCCCAGCCCGTTGATGGTCAGCGTCTGCTGCTGGCCGTTGAATACCGGTGGCGTACCGATCTGGCCCGCCGCCCCCTGTACGTTCTGCTCGCGCAGCGCCTGCGCCACGTCATCGGTGGTCACGTTCAGGGCGTTCATGCGGTCCGGACGCAGCCAGATGCGCATGCTGTAGTCCCGCGCGCCAAACATCTGCACCTGCCCCACGCCCGGCAGACGCGACAGCGCCTCGCGCACCTGGGTGCTGGCGTAGTTACTAACGAACAGCGGCGTGTGGGTGTTGTTCGGTGAGTAAAGGCTTACACCCATCATCAGGTTGGTGGCGCGCTTGCGCACCTGCACGCCGTTTTGCTGTGCCTCGGTCGGCAGCTGCGCCACGGCCTGCGCCACGCGGTTTTGCACGTCGATGGCGGCGAGGTCCGGATCGGTCCCCGCCGCAAAGGTGATGTTCAGGCTGTAGGTGCCTTCATCCGAGCTGGTGGACTCCATATAGAGCATATGATCCACCCCGTTAAGCTGCGTCTCCAGCGGCGTGGCGATGGCCTCCGCCACGTCAGCCGAGCTGGCGCCCGGCCAGCTGGCAGAGACATTCACCACCGGCGGGGTGATCTGCGGATACTGCTCTACCGGAATAATCCTCAGCGCGATGGCCCCCAGCAGGGTGATGACCAGCGCAATCACCATCGCGAAGCGCGGGCGTTTGATGAAAAACGTCAGCATGATGGCTCCTTAATTGAGTATCTGGACGGCAGCGCCGGGCTGCACGCGCTGCGCGCCGTCGGTAATCGCTCGCTCACCGGGCTTCACGCCGGAGGCAATCTGAAACTGCTGGCCGATCTGGCCGGCCACGTTCAGCGGGCGCCTTTCGGCGTTGCCGTCGGCGTTAACCACCCAGGCGAAGAACCCGTCGCCGTTCTGCTGGACCGCGGCGGCAGGCAGCGTCAGCACCGGCTGCTCGCTCGCCGGACGCAGGTAGACGTTCACGTTGCCGCCGGGCAGCAGCTGGTGGCGCGGGTTAGCAAACTCGGCGCGCAGCATCACGCTGGCGGTGCGCGGGTCGATCCGGTTGTCCACGGAGGTAAGTTCCCCGCCGACGCGCTGGCCGTTGCTGTCGATCAGCGCCTGCCAGGCCTGCTTCATGGCGCTGATATCCGCGTGCTGTCCGGCTTTGGTGGCAAACGCTCCCTCTTCCAGCGCAAAGGCGATGCGGATGGGATCGAGCTGCACCACCTCCACCAGCACGCCGCTGGCAGGATTCACCAGGCTGCCCACGTGGAACTGGCTGTGGCCCACGCGACCGTCAATCGGCGAGGTGATGCGGGTGTAATTCAGGGTGACGCTGCGGGTGTCGAGCCGGGCTTTCGCCTGCTCCAGCGCGGCGCTCGCCACGTCGCGCTGCATGCGGGCGTTGTCCACGTCGTGACGGCTGATGGCGTTGCTGCTGCCCAGGCTTTCGAAGCGGGAAAGCTGCTGCTGCGCCTGACGCAGCGTGGCTTCAGCGCTTCTCACTTCGGCCTGCGCCAGACGCAGGGCAGCGCGCGGCTCGGCGTCGTCCAGCTCGAACAGCACGTCGCCTTTTTTCACGTACTGCCCGTCGCGGAAGTTGATTTTCGTTATCACGCCTTCCGTGCGTGCGCGCAGTTCGACGGTGTGAATGGCTTCGATGCGGCCCGGGATCTGGCGCTCGGCGGCGTGGGCGGTCTGCTCCACGGTGGCGACGCGAACGGGGACCGCGGCGGCGAAGACGGGTTGCAGGGTACTGACAAGAAGGGCGAACAGGAGTGGAAGTTTCATGGGAGTACCTCAGCGTTGTTTCTCCCCTCACCCCGGCCCTCTCCCCAAAGGGGCGAGGGTTAGGGTGAGGGGTAAGATTTTCGTTATGCAGCCTTACGGAACCTGCGGGTCAGTCGCTTCTCGATTTCGACGACGAAGAACATCCCCCCAGCCACCGCCAGCGTCACGAACCAGTAGCGCAGCGGCAGCGCTTCGGTGCCGAACAGCATCTGCATAAACGGCAGGTAGATAATCGCCGCCTGGAGCAGGAACAGTACGCCCGTCACCAGCCAGATCCCTTTGTTCGCCAGCAGGCCGCGGTTGAGGGAGAACCCTTCGGTGTTGCGGCAGTTAATCATGTACACCCACTGGGCGCAGACCAGCATCTGCAGCAGCACGGTGCGGATGAACTCCGCGCTGTGCCCGCGCGGGGCCAGCCAGGCTTCAAGCGCAAAGGCGGCGATGGCAATCATGGTGCCGACGAAGGCCACGCGCCATACGGCGTAGGCATCCATCACGTGCTGCCCGGTCTGGCGCGGCGGGCGGCGCATGATGTTGCGCTCGGCGGCCTCAAAGGCCAGGCCGAAGGAGAGCGTGGCGGAGGTCGCCATGTTCATCCACAGAATCAGCACCGGCGTTAGCGGAATGATGTTCCCCGCCAGCAGCGCAATCACGATCAGCAGCCCCTGCGCCAGGTTGGTCGGCATGATGAACAGGATGGTTTTCTTCAGGTTGTCGTAAACGCGACGCCCCTCTTTCACCGCGCTGGCGATGGTGGCGAAGTTATCGTCCGTCAGGACCATGTCCGCCGCCTCTTTGGTGACTTCCGTGCCCTTAATGCCCATCGCGATGCCGACGTCCGCCTGGCGCAGCGCCGGGGCATCGTTTACGCCGTCACCGGTCATGCCGACGATTTCACCTTTATCCTGCAACGCTTTTACCAGGCGCAGCTTATGCTCCGGGCTGGTACGGGCGAAGATGTCATATTTCACTGCCGCTTCCGCCAGCTCGGCGTCGTCCATTTTCTCCAGCTGATAGCCGGTAACCGCCTGCTCGCTGTTGGTGATCCCCAGCATCTGGCCGATGCTCATCGCCGTCTGCGGGTGATCGCCGGTGATCATCTTGACGCGGATCCCCGCCTGCTGGCAGGCGTTAATCGCATCAATCGCTTCCGGGCGCGGCGGATCCATCATTCCGGCGATGCCGAGGAAGATCAGGCCGTGGCTCAAGTCGTCGTGCGTCAGCTCCTGCTCGCCGTTCGCCGGTTTGAACGCCGCGGCAACCATGCGCAGCCCCTGACGCGCATAGCGCTCCATCTCCGTTTCCCAGTACGCACGGTTGAACGCTTGCGCACCGTTACGCGTCTGCTGCTGGTTGCACAGGGCGAAAATGACGTCCGGCGCGCCGGTAATCAAAATCTGCTCCTCACCGCCAATCTGGTAGTGGGTGCTCATGTACTTGTACTGAGAATCGAACGGGATCTTGTTAACCAGCGTGGTCACGACCGGCTCGAGGTGGGCCTTGGCCGCCAGCACCTTCAGCGCGCCCTCGGTTGGCCCGCCGGTGATGCCCCACAGGCCGCGCTCGTCCTGAATCAGCTGGCTGTCGTTGCACAGGTCAACGGTGCGCAGGTACTGCTCCAGGACGGTGCCCGGCTGGATGTGGACCGGCTCGTCGCTGCCTTCCAGGTAGATATTGCCTACCGGCTCGTAGCTGTTGCCGTCTACGCGGTAGCAGGCATCGGCGGTGATGACGGCTTTGACCGTCATCTCGTTCATGGTCAGGGTCCCGGTTTTATCCGAGCAGACCACGGTCATCGCGCCCAGGGTTTCAACCGTCGGCAGCTTGCGGATAATCGCCCGCTTGCGCGCCATCGCCTGCACGCCCAGGGAGAGGATGATGGAGATAATCGCCGGCAGACCTTCCGGTACGGAGGCAACCGCCAGGCTGATCAGGGAGAGCAGCAGCTCGCCCATCGGGATCTCGCGGAACATCAGGCTGAAGACGAACAGCGCGGCCATCATCGCCAGAATAATGACGAAGATGGCTTTACCGAGCTTGTCCATCTGTACCAGCAGCGGGGTGCGGTGTTTTTCAATGCCTGCCATCATCTGGTTGATGTGGCCGAGTTCCGTATCCTTACCGGTCGCGGTGACCACGCCGACGCCGCCGCCTGCGCTCACGGTCGTCCCGGAAAAGACCATATTGGTGCGGTCGCCCAGCGGTAATTCGCCGCTCAGCGGATTCGTGTGTTTATCCACCACGGTGGACTCACCGGTCAGAATCGCCTCCTCCACGCGTAAATTATGCGCCTCGATTAAACGCATATCCGCCGGAATACGATCCCCCGCGCGCAATACAATAATATCGCCCGGAACTATTTCCGTCGTCGGTATGGTTTCATGGTTGCCGTTACGAATAACGCGCGCCTCGCTGGAAAGCATATTGCGAATACTCTTCAGCGATTTTTCCGCGTTGCTTTCCTGAATGTGGCCAATTAGCGCATTGATGACCGCCACGCCCAAAATTACCAGCGTATCAACCCAGTGGCCCATTACCGCCGTTAATACCGCGGCGGCCAGCAGGACATAAATCAGCACATCGTTAAAATGGGCCAAAAAACGCAGCCAGGCGGGTTTGCCTTTTTTCTCCGGCAGCGCGTTCGGCCCTGTTTTTTGCAGACGCGCCTGCGCCTCTGCACGATCCAGACCGCTGGCCTGGCTCTGCACGTGGGTAAGCACCTGCTCTGCGGTCTGCTGGTATGCCAGCCCGCCGGAAGGCGGCACGTTTGGGGAGTATTTTTTTTCGGTCATCATATTTTTCCTTCAATATCCGGTGAACAGAAGCCTGAATTCCTTTCTGGCTTAAATAAATTGATTTTAAAGTCTTGCGGGTAAAATTGATCTACCGCAATATATTTACCACTGGGTTATTCAAAATTGATTAAAATTATTTCGACGAGCTGATTTTTACAAAATATTTCTAAACCAATCCTAAACGAGGGGGAACCATGTTTGGTATTTATCGCGGACGGCGCCTGGCGTTATACATTGTCGCAGCCATTGTTATTGCGACGTTAATTGGATATAGCACCTATATGTTTGTAAAATTA
Organism: Enterobacter sp. 22499; assembly: GCF_052044815.1. Classification (NCBI taxonomy): domain Bacteria; kingdom Pseudomonadati; phylum Pseudomonadota; class Gammaproteobacteria; order Enterobacterales; family Enterobacteriaceae; genus Enterobacter; species Enterobacter sp. 22499. Next base: position 1,333,492 of record NZ_JBQENR010000001.1, read on the forward strand.
TTTTCGTGATGTAGACATTTATTTACATAGCGCGATATTAATTTAATCATCAGGATTAAATTATTCTCCTTCCGCGCATTATTCTTCGGGGGAAGGAATTATTTAATTAAAAAAGGGCCGACGGGTTGATATTGCTTTACGTTAAAGGATGCCGGACAATGACATTTTTAACTGACGATTAACATTACGATGAAACACCCGTTGGAATCGCTGCTGACTGCGGGGGGCATTTTATTGATGGCCCTGATCTCTTGCTTACTGCTACCCGCGCCATCACTGGGTCTGGTGCTGGCGCAGAAGCTGGTTCAAACCTTTCATATGGTCGATCTGAACCAGCTTTACACCATTTTGTTCTGCGTGTGGTTTTTACTGCTCGGCGCTATCGAATTCTTCATCCTGCGTTTCGTCTGGCGCCGCTGGTTTTCACTGGCGTCGTAGGCCAATAAAAAAGCCGGGTAGCAGCGATGCCTTACCCGGCCTTTGTTTCGTCAATTTCAATGCGCCCGACTATGGTTCTCTTTTCGGTAAGCCCCGGGCGGCTGATGGAAGGTGCGGGTAAAGATGCGCGTAAAGGTCTGCTGCGATTCAAAGCCGTAGCGCAGGCAGATTTCGTACACGCGCTCGTCAGATTCACGCAGATCCCGCGCCGCCAGCAGCAGCTTGCGCTCGCGGATGTAGCGCCCCAGGCTTTCGCCTTTGTACTGCATAAACAGCCGCTGTAAATGCCACTTGGAGTAACCCGCGTGGCGGGCGATCTCTTCGATGCGTAGCGGCTGGTGTAGGTTGTCATCGATCCATTCGACAATCGTATCAATGACCTGAGCGGAAATCGTCATGCTGCTCTCCCCCTCTGTTTCTTGGTTCAACATTATTCCCACCACTCACGAAATTGTTGCGTGCTATCGCTCACCCGGACCGGCTCACCCAGCTCCGGCGTCAGCAGCCGATAATTTTTGTCCTTGCTGGCCCGCGCCAGCTGGATCAGCGGATCGTTCCAGGTGTGTTTCGCCAGCACGAAGCGTCCGTTATGCCCCGGCACCACCGCTTTCGCATTGAGGTCCGCCGAGGCCTGCGCCGTTTCATCCGGCAGCATGTGGATGTACTTCCAGTCCTGGTCGTACTGGCCATTTTCCATGATGGCTAAATCCACTTCGCCAAACTGCTCGCCGATGGCCTTAAAGTGCGGGCCATAACCGGAATCGCCGCTGTAGTAGACCTTCTGCTCTCGCGTGACAAACATGAAGCTGCCCCACAGGGTCTGGTCACGCTTAATGCCGCGCCCCGAGAAGTGGCGCGCGGGCAGGACATGAACCGTCAGCGCATCGCTGATGTGCACCGACTGGTTCCAGTCCCGTTCGTCGATAATTTCAGGCTTCATTCCCCAGTAGCGCAGGTGGGATCCCACGCCGAGCGGCGTGACGACGCGCTTCACCTTCGGCAGCAGCGCCCGGATGGTGGCGTAGTCCAGATGGTCGTAGTGATCGTGCGAGATAATCAGCAGGTCGATTTCCGGCATGCTCTCCGCGCGCCACGGATACTCTCCCGCAAACGCTTTATTGAGGAACGAGAACGGCGCGGCGTAGTTGCCGAGGACCGGGTCGATCAGAATGCGTTTTCCCGCCAGCTGCATATACCACGAGGAGTGGCCGAGCCACACCAGCGTATCCTGCTCCAGAGGCAGGCTCGCCAGATCGGTTTTCACCAGCGGCAGCGGCTGCGCCGGACGAGCGTTTTCGGTTTTACGGGTCAGGAACTGCCACCACGCCACCAGCATGTTTTGCTGCCCGGTAAAGCCAGGCGTCGGGAGCGCGTTGTGAAACTTCCCGTCGCGATAGTGCGGAGAAGCCTCCACTTCCGTGAGCTGCGCACCCTGCGGCGGCTGGCCAAATCCGGCATTCAGAACAAACGGTAAACTCGCAGCTGAAGCAATAATCATGAGGAACACCACGCAGATGAAGAGAGGCTTTTTCATATCCTGACCCGAAAACGCGCGCCATCCGATGGTTTACGCGAGGGAAACTTGATTATGAGTGAGTAAGCACTCATTATAGATATGATGATAAAGTCGTCAAGACGTTTTCGATCTTTGACATTCCGCGTTGCAGCGTGTCAAAGCACGTGTTTCAATCAGGGTTTTTATAATTGAAAGGGGGAAAAATTTAGTGGCACGTCCGAAGAGTGAAGATAAAAAACAGGCCTTACTGGAAGCCGCGACGGTGGCATTTGCACAGTCAGGTATTGCCGCCTCAACGGCGTTAATTGCCCGTAATGCGGGCGTCGCTGAAGGCACGCTGTTTCGCTACTTTGCTACTAAAGACGATCTGCTGAATGCCCTTTACCTGCACCTCAAGCAGGATCTCTGCCAGACCATGCTGGCGAACCTCGATCGCACCCTCACGCTTCCTAAAGAGCATACCCGCAATATCTGGAACAGCTACGTGGACTGGGGGATTCGTAACCCCGTGGCGCATGCGGCGATCCGCCAGATTGGCGTGAGTGAAAAGCTAAGCGCTGAAACGGAACAGGCGGTGAAAGAGATGTTTCCGGAACTTCACGAGCTATGCCGCCGTTCGGTGCGCCCGGTGTTTATGTCCGATGAATTCAAAACGTTTGGCGATGCGCTTTTCTTATCGCTGGCGGAAACCACCATGGAGTTTGCCACCCGCGATCCGTCCCGCGCCACCGATTTTAAAGCGCTGGGTTTCGAAGCCATGTGGCGCGGGCTGGCTCAGGAGGATAACGATGGACAGTAAATCCCTGCAGGCGCACGCAAAACGCGTCGCGCTGGAGATGCCTTTCACCGAACACTGCTGGCCGTTTGGCCCCGAGTACGACGTGTTTAAGGTGGGCGGGAAAATTTTTATGCTGATGGCCACCGCGCACGGACGCCCCCACGTTAGCCTGAAATCCGACCCGGAAAAATCCCTGTTAAATCAGCAGATTTACCGTGGCGTTGAGCCGGGCTACCACCTCAATAAAAAACACTGGATTTCGCTCTACGGCACCGAGGACATCACGCCAGAACTGGTCGCCGACCTGATCGAGGATTCGTGGAACCTGGTCGTCGATAAGCTGCCGAAAAAAGACCAGAAATGGATACGCCCTGCCTGATTGTTCGTCTGTGCCGAACAGTATAACCGCTCGAATCGCACTTATCTTTTGCCGCTTCGCGCGGTAATCTGCTCTCCTTTCGCGCCCGCGCACGGGCGAATTTCATTACCAGGAGTAGTCATGGATATCATTTCTGTCGCCCTGAAACGCCACTCTACCAAGGCGTTCGACCCAACCAAAAAACTGACCGCTGAAGAAGCAGAGAAAATCAAAACCCTGCTGCAGTACAGCCCGTCCAGCACCAACTCCCAGCCGTGGCACTTCATTGTGGCCAGCACCGAGGAAGGAAAAGCCCGCGTGGCGAAATCCGCCGCGGGCACTTACGTGTTCAACGAACGCAAAATGCTGGACGCCTCTCACGTGGTGGTGTTCTGCGCGAAAACCGCGATGGACGACGCCTGGCTGGAACGCGTTGTCGACCAGGAAGAGGCCGATGGCCGTTTCAACACGCCGGAAGCCAAAGCCGCGAACCATAAGGGCCGCACCTACTTCGCCGACATGCACCGTGTGGATCTGAAAGATGACGACCAGTGGATGGCGAAACAGGTTTACCTGAACGTCGGTAACTTCCTGCTGGGCGTGGGCGCGATGGGTCTGGACGCGGTGCCGATTGAAGGCTTTGACGCGGCGATTCTGGATGAAGAGTTTGGCCTGAAAGAGAAAGGCTTCACCAGCCTGGTGGTGGTCCCGGTCGGGCACCACAGCGTGGAAGATTTTAACGCCACGCTGCCGAAGTCTCGTCTGCCGCTGAGCACGATTGTGACCGAGTGCTGATTCAAACGGGCCGCTGCACGCGGCCCGTTACGTTTTACTGATAACCAGCCTGCGGTGTGGATGTACATCGCGATCGCTTCCCCAGGCAAAGGCAATCCAGCGCTCTTCCAGCTCGGCGTAAGAGTTTACGGGCGTTAACGTCCATTCTTCTCCCACTGTACCGTCTGCCACGCTAATGCGATAGTTCATTGTGAACGCCCAGTCGATCATGCACAGCCAGAACCGTTGCCCGTCCCCCGTTTGCTCGCTGTCGGAGACTACGATGTCGTATTCGCTGAGCACCCACTGGAAAAATAATTGCGGTAATCCGCTTATTACGCGCTGGTGGACGGCGCGCGGGGTGCGCCATACCATCACCTGCGTGGCGGCACCGTGGGGAAAGGTAATTTCTTTATGAAATGTAAGCTTCACGGCATACGCCGTATAAGGCTTACCGTCATCGGTAGTCACGAGACGATATTCATCACCATAACGCGATTTTAAAAGCCGGTATCCGACAGGCAGCAAGAACCCCGGCAGATGAAAATCCGCAGTACCCCGCGCCAGAAATGCTTCGGTATGTTCGACGTTTCGGGAGATAAGCCCAAGTTTTTGGCTGAACTCTGCGGAATCAATCATTAGTGGCGACATTAGTTGTTTCTCATCGCATAAGTATAGTCAACTTAACTTCCAATAGAAATCGCGTAAATTCAGCAAGTTGATTAAGCGTCAATAGAGCGTAATCTGCGGATGCTTGATCCCGCACACCAGCGCATAACGCGTTAATGTATCGAGACTTGCCCGGGTAATATTCGCTTCCATTCTTGATACCGTTGGTGCGCTGACGCCCATCCGCTCCGCCACCTGGGCGCGCGTCAGGCCAGCATGATTGCGCCATTGCGCCAGCATCTCCCGCAAACGCTCCTTGCGCTCTTCTGCATCAAAGGAAGCCTGAACCTCTGAATCGCTTAACAGTTCAGCCCTGAGTTCATTCCAGTCAATAATCTTCTTGCTCATCCAACATCTCCTGTTGTCGCTTCAGTGCCAGACGAAGTTCAGCAGAGGGCGTTTTTTGCGTCTTCTTAACAAACACGCGCAAAAGAAAAATCGTCTTTTCCCGCGGGTAAACATAGATACCTCGGGTATGGATCAGCCCAACGGTCCTTATTTCAAACAGGCCATGCGGCAATGGTTTGCTGTCAGGTTCCCGAAGAGCCGTCGGGTTTAAACGCAATTTATCAAGCTGGCGAATCAGCTTCGCCTTCACCCCAGCAGGCAGTAAGAGAATCTCTTCCCTTACCGCCTCATGAACGATAAGTCTGAACACGATCTTTCATCCCTGATGATATTAGCATATAAGGCAATTTGCATTAAAGGCTAATTTAGCTTTTCGTGTCCCACCTTACCCATTTTTAACAGGAAGAACCGGACCCGCTTTGATTCCCTGAAAGCCCCTCGCAAAATACTTATTTCCCCTGCCCGGCCAGCCATTCCATCGCCCTTTCCCCCGCCTCATCCACCGGGAGATACACCAGCAGCCGCGATCCGTTTCGTGGCGCGGAGTACCAGTACATCTGCTGCAGCGTAAAATCTCCCAGTTCTGGATGGGTAAACAGCTTGAGCTGGTTCTCTACGCCGCGCACGTCGTTGCGCTGGTGCCACAGGGTTTTGAACTCTTCGGACACCGCGAAGAAGCGCGCCAGTTTGGCTTCCCACAGCGGGTCGCCCCGGTGCTCGGCCATCGCCGCGCGGAAATAGGAGACGAAAATCGGCAGCACGTCGTCGCGTCTGCCGAGACGCGCGCGCCACGCCGGATGGGTAAGGAACAGGTAAATACAGTTGCGGTCTTCCGGCGGGATATCATTGAAATCAACGCCCATCAGGTGCCCGAAGCTGTCATTCCACGCGACGATGTCGAAGTTGGGCTTCTGAATGCTGGCGGGTTTAGGCATCAGGGTATCAAGCAGGCGGCGCGTGCCTTCGCTGATGCCCTCGCAGCAGACCGCCTGCGGGGCTTCACCCGGCGGCAAGCCGGCGAGCACGAAAAGATGCCGGGCCTCGGTCGGGGTGCACTGCAGCGCTTTTGCGATGGTGGCCATCACTGCGCTGGAGGGGTTGACGTCCCTGCCCTGCTCAAGCCAGGTGTACCAGGTCACGCCCACGTCAGCGAGCATCGCCACCTCCTCCCGGCGCAGGCCCGGCGTGCGCCGTCGACCGCTGCGCGGCAGGCCGAGACGCTGGGGATCGAGGCTTTCCCGCCGGGCACGTAAAAATGCCCCCAGCTGTTTTCGGGTGTCATCCTGAAGTGAGGTGACGGGTTCAGACATCAAGGCCATAAATCCCCCTGCATGGTAGTGCCAGTACCAGTATAAGCAAGAACTGGTACCCGTTTATCAGATGGTTGATGCTACGACCATCTGATGAATGACGCAATGGAGTTACCATGAATACGTCAGTTGTTTCACCGGGTCGCGCAGGCCTGATATTGCTGTTAACCGGCCAGATGCTGCCGATGATTGATACCTCAATCACCAACGTGGCGCTGGACGCCATCACCCACTCGCTGCACGCCACCGCCACCGAGCTGGAACTCATTGTCGCTCTCTACGGCGTGGCCTTTGCCGTCTGCCTTGCGCTCGGCAGCAAGCTGGGGGATAACCGTGGCCGCCGTCGCCTGTTTATGTGGGGCGTGGCAGTTTTTGGGCTGGCCTCGCTGCTGTGCGGGATGGCGGGAAATATTGAACAACTGCTGGCCGCACGCATCGTTCAGGGCGCGGGGGCAGCGCTCATCATGCCGCAGATCCTCGCCACGCTGCACGTCACGCTAAAAGGTAGCGCCCACGCGAAAGCCATTAGCCTGTTTGGCGGCATTGGCGGGATTGCGTTTATCGTCGGGCAGATGGGCGGCGGCTGGCTGGTGTCGGCGGATATCGCCGGGCTGGGCTGGCGTAACGCCTTCTTTATCAACGTGCCGATTTGTCTGGTGGTGCTGGCGTTAAGCCGCCGCTACGTGCCGGAAACCCGCCGTGAAACGCCGTCGCGCATTGACTGGACAGGCACCGTGCTGCTGGCCCTCATTCTTTGCTGCCTGCTGTTCCCGATGGCGCTCGGTCCCCAGTGGCACTGGCCGTGGTCGCTGAAGGTTATGCTTCTTGCCATTATTCCGCTGGCCTGGCTGATGGCGCGGAACGCGCGCAAAAAGGAGCGAGAGAATGCCCATCCGCTGATCCCGCCACGCCTGCTTCAGCTTCGCAGCGTTCGCTTTGGCATCGTGATTGCGCTGCTCTTTTTCAGCGTCTGGTCCGGGTTTATGTTCTGTATGGCGCTGACCATGCAGACCGGTCTGGGGATGGCGCCGTGGCAGTCCGGGAACAGCTTTATCGCCCTGGGCGTGACCTATTTTATCTCTGCCTGGTTCGCGCCACGGTTGATTGCCCGCTACAGTACCAGCACGATTCTGCTGACGGGTCTGGCAATTCAGATAATCGGCCTGCTGGCGCTCATCGCGACGTTCCGGATTTGGGGCGTAAACAACACCGCGCTGACGCTGGCCCCTGCCACCGGGCTGGTGGGCTACGGTCAGGCGCTGATTGTAAACAGCTTCTACCGCATCGGGATGCGCGATATCCAGCCTGACGACGCAGGGGCCGCAAGCGCCATTCTCAGCACGCTGCAGCAGGCCGCGCTGGGTCTGGGACCGGCCATTTTCGGGGCGATTTTGCTGCACGGGCTGCAGCATTACCACGGGGATTACGCGCAGGCGATTACCCTTTTCCTGGCGGTGGAAACCTGCCTGATGATTATCCTGGCGCTGGCGACGCTGCGCATGCGTCATCGTCTCTGCCTGCCGGTAGTGAAGGTCTGTGAGGCCGCCAAATAACCCTGTGAATTTGCATAATAGATCCGCAGCCGCCATTATGGGGCTGCAACAATACAGGAGACGTTATGCAGGAATTAATTGCTCAGGTTGAAGAGTTAGGGATTGAAATTAATCACACCACCTCTTTAGTGATTATCTTTGGTATTATTTTTCTCACCGCCATCATTGTTCATTTTATTTTGCACAAACTGGTGCTGCGCGCATTCGAGAAACGCGCGCAGGCCAGTAGCCATTTATGGCTGCAAATCATTACCCAGAATAAATTATTTCACCGTCTGGCCTTTACCCTGCAGGGGATAATCGTCAACGTTCAGGCGGTACTGTGGTTGCAAAAAGGCAGCGAAGCGGCGGAAATACTCACCACCTGCGCGAAGCTGTGGGTGATGGTGTATGCCCTGCTCTCCTTCTTCTCGCTGCTGGACGTGATATTTAATCTGTCGCAAAAGATGGCGACCGCCTCGCAGCTGCCGCTGAAGGGGATCTTCCAGGGCATCAAGCTGGTGAGCGCTATCCTGGTGGGGATATTGATTATCTCCCTGCTGATCGGCCAGTCCCCGGCGATTCTGATCAGCGGTCTGGGTGCGATGGCCGCCGTCCTGATGCTGGTGTTTAAAGACCCGATACTCGGCCTTGTGGCGGGTATTCAGCTTTCCGCCAACGACATGCTCAAGCTCGGCGACTGGCTGGAGATGCCGAAGTACGGCGCTAATGGTACGGTGACGGACATCGGCCTGACGACCGTTAAAGTACGCAACTTCGATAACACCATCACCACCATTCCGACGTGGGCGCTGGTCTCCGACGCTTTTATCAACTGGAGTGGGATGTCCGCCTCCGGCGGGCGACGCATCAAGCGCAGCCTGAATATCGATACCACCAGCATTCATTTTCTCGACGAGCAGGAGCAGCAGAAGCTGATTCAGGCGAAACTGCTGAAGCCTTATCTGGCCGCGCGCCATGAGGAAATTAGCCTGTGGAATCAGCAGAACGGCGAAGGGGAATCGGTATTAAACCTGCGCAAGATGACCAATATCGGCACCTTCCGCGCTTACCTGAATGAATATCTGCGTAACCATCCGCGTATTCGTAAAGATATGACGCTGATGGTGCGCCAGCTGGCGCCGGATGCCAACGGGCTGCCGATTGAAATATATGCCTTTACCAATACGGTAATCTGGGCGGAATACGAAGATATTCAGGCCGATATCTTCGACCATATTTTCGCGGTAGTGGATGAGTTTGGCCTGCGTATTCACCAGTCGCCGACCGGGAACGATATTCGCTCCCTGGCAGGCGTTATTGCCAGATAATCAGGTGCTGGCGCGGGAAATAAAGCGCCAGTCCATCATCACCCTTTCCGTGGGCGCATCCGGGTTGTCGATTTTGTTTAAGAGAAGATTGACCGCCTTGCGCCCGATATCCCGCGACGGCTGTTCGATGGTGGTAAGTGAAATCATGTCCGCCAGCTCCGTACCGTCAAAGCCGACCACGGCAATATCCTCTGGCACCCGCAGACCTGCCTGCTGAATGGCGCGCAGCGCGCCCGCCGCCAGCGTATCGGAAACGGCAAATACCGCATCCGGCGGATTATCTTTTAACAGGTTTTGCATCGCCGCCATGCCCGCCCCGGAGCTGAGATCGCTGGCATACTCCACTGCCTGATAGTCCAGATCCCGCAGGTGGAGCACACTCTTGTAGCCGCGTTCGCGCAGGCGGGCATATTTGTAGCTGAGATCGTGGTTGATCATCGCGATACGCTTGCGGCCGCCGTCGGCCAGCTGGCTGACGGCATGCTGTGAAGCGTCCACATCATTGATGCCGACGCAGGAGACCGCGCCCGCATCGGCGTATTCGGCGCACTGCACCCACGGTGCAGAACCAATCAGCGCGGCAAGTTCCGGCAGCTTCGAGAAGGCGTCCATGGTGATAATGCCGTCGACGATTTTGCCGGAGAGCAGGCTCAAGCCCGAGCGGGAGCGCTCGATGTCCGAGCCGGAGTTGCATAGCAGAATGCGGTAGCCGTTTTTCTCCGCCTCGGCTTCGATGCCCTTCACCACTTCGGCGCAGAACGGGTTGGCGATGTTGGACACCATCACCAGGATCATATAGCTGCGGGCGGTGCGCAGCTGACGGGCGAGCAGGTTTGGCTGGTAGTTGCTTTCCTGAATCGCCTGCAGAACGCGCTCGCGGTTTTTCGCCTTCACGGTGTCGCTGTTATTCAGCACGCGAGAGACCGTTGCCACGGAAACCCCGGCCAGCTGAGCGATTTTCTGAATTGACATAGCGACGATACATCCTGCGGTTAGCGTTTTGTGCAGGCTACCATAAATTTGTTGCCCGGCGAACCGGGCAATGCGTCAGCATTCCACGCGCACCCAGCGCTGCTGCTGATGACTTTTCACTATGGCATCAATGATATACATCACGTTTGCGCCATCGTGGAAGGTGGCAAACTGTGCCGCCTCAGGCATTACACCGGCCTGCACGGCGCGGTAGAACTGCGCCATCATATTTTTGAAGGCATCCGGCCAGCCTTCAATATGCCCGCCAGGGAAATGGGCGCTGTCGGCAACGTCAGGGTTCATCAGCCCCGGATCGTCGGTGAGCGTCTGGTTGGCCTGCGCGCGATGGCCGATCCACAGCTGCTGCGGCACCTCCTGGTCCCACGCCAGCGAGAGCTCGCTGCCGTTGATCTCAAAGGTCAGGCGGTTTTTACGCCCGGCGCTCACCTGCGAGACGCTAAAGCAGCCCTTGCTGCCGTCGTCAAAGCGGAACAGCACCGAGCCGAAATCTTCGGTCGTGACCGGTTTGTCTTCATACTCCGCCTGTTCGTCATGGGAGAAGGTTTGATTCCCGCCCTTGCTGGCCCTGCGCGTCGGCCAGACGATGGATAAATCAGCCATCACCTCGGTAATGCGCCGCCCGGTGACGAACTGCACCGTGTCGCACCAGTGGGAGCCGATATCCGCCACCGCCCGCGATGCGCCGCCGAGCGCGGCATCCACCCGCCAGTTGTAGTCGGTTTCCAGCAGCATCCAGTCCTGTAGGTAGCTGCCGTGTGAGGCAAAAATCCGCCCGAGGCTGCTTGCGCGCAGCATGCTCGCCGCCTGACGCACCATCGCAAACTGGCGATAGACGAAGCTCACGCCATGCACCACGCCCACCTGCTCCGCCAGCGCCACCAGCTCGCGCGCCTCCTCAGGCGTCATGCACAACGGCTTTTCGGAAAACACGTGCTTGCCCGCGCGCAGGATCTGGCGGTTAATCTGTGCATGCAGGTGGTTCGGCGTGCAGTTGTGCACCACGTGCAAATCAGGGTGCGCGAGCAGCTCCTCAACGCTGCCGTACGCGTGCGGTACGTTTAGCAGGCGCGCCTTTTCCTGCGCCTTAACGAGCGAGCCGTCGCACAGCGCGACCACCTGAACAAACCCGAGGCGCCTGAGCGCCTCGATATGTGCCGGGCCAATAAACCCGCTGCCGACGATCCCGACGTTAATCATGACTGCCCCCTGCGGCGAAATCGTCAAACGCCCGTCCGGAAACGGGAATGATATGGCGGCGGATAAATTCGCTGCCTTCACTCGCCCCGGTATCGCCATCCTTCAGGCAGCACTCCCACTCCAGCACTGCCCAGCCGTCGTAGTCGTACTGGGTCAGCTTGCTGAAAATGCCCTTAAAGTCGATCTGCCCGTCGCCGGGCGAACGGAAGCGACCGGCGCGGTTGATCCACGGCTGGTAGCCGCCGTACACGCCACTGCGCCCGCTGGGGCGGAACTCGGCATCCTTCACGTGGAACGCCTTGATGCGCGCATGGAAGATGTCGATAAAGGCCAGATAGTCCATCTGCTGGAGCAGCATATGGCTCGGATCAAAGAGGATGTTGCAGCGCGGATGGTTATCCACCAGCGCCAGAAAACGCTCGAAGGTCACGCCGTCGTGCAGATCTTCCCCGGGATGCAGCTCAAAGCAGACGTCCACCCCCTGCTCGCCAAAGGTATCCAGTATTGGCCGCCAGCGGGTTGCCAGCTCCTCGAACGCTTCCTGAAAACGCTGCTCGTTATGCGGCGGCCACGGATAGAAAAACGGCCACGCCAGCGAGCCGGAGAAGGTGGCGTGCGCTTTCAGACCTAATCTTGCCGAGGCTACCGCCGCCTGCTTCAGCTTCTCCGTGGCCCACGCCCGACGCGCAGCATCGTTACCGCGCACGGACGCGGGCGCGAAGTGGTCAAACGCGTCGCTGTAAGCGGGGTTCACCGCCACAAGCTGCCCTTCCAGATGGGTCGACAGCTCGCTGATAACCAGCCCGTGCGCGGCCAGCGTAGCGGCGATGTCATCGCAGTAGGCCTGGCTCTCTGCGGCTTTCTCGACGTCAAAGATGTGCGGATGGTTGCAGGGGATCTGCACCGCCTTATAACCTTTACCTGCCGCCCATTCAGCCAGCCCGTCGAGCGAATTAAACGGCGCTTCTGCGCCAATAAACTGAGACAGAAAAATGCCGGGTCCTTTCATCGTCCTCATACCACCTCCTGAACGTTACGCCTTGTCATCGTCATACTTAAACGTGAGAAGGAAAATCAGCGCGATCGCCGCGGCCGCTACCGCCGGGATCCACCAGAATGTCACCCACGCCTGCGGCACGGCCTGCCCTGCCACCAGGCGGTTATAGAGCGCGCCGGAAATCTGCGAGCCGAGGAGCATGCCGATGCCGTAGGTGAACATCACGATCATGCTCTGCGCCTGGCCTTTCACCTTTTCGCCTGCCACCCGGTCGGTGTAGATAAAGCCGACGACAAAGAAGAAATCGTAGCAGACGCCGTGGAGCAGAATGCCGAGATACAGCAGAATGCGCCCTTCCTCGCTGACGCCCAGCGCGAACATGGCGTAGCGCACGAACCACGCCAGCATGCCGATCAGCAGCATGACCTTCACGCCCAGACGGCGGAACAGCAGCGGAATGACCAGCATGAAGAAGATCTCGGACATCTGCCCGAAGGACATGGCGGTGCTGACGTCGGCAATTCCTGCATCCGCCAGATACGAGGCGGTGTAGGCGTAATAGGTGCCGAGCGGGACGGAGATCAGCATCGCGCAGACGGAGAAGACGAAAAAGTGGCGGGTTTTGAGCAGCGCGAACGCATCCGCGCAGAAGAGATCCCGCACCTTCACCGGCAGGCCTTTCGCGGGCGCAGGCGTGTGCGGCAGCGTCAGGCTGTAAAGCGCCAGCAGCACGGAGCTGGCCGCCGCTACCTGAAAGATGGTAACGCTGGACGCCACGCCGGTGACGCCAATGAAAATGCCTGCCACGATCCAGCCGATGGTGCCGAACACGCGCACCACCGGGAAGGTTTTATCCACGTTCGCCAGGCTATGGAACGCGATGTTGTTGGTCAGCGCCAGCGTCGGCATGTAGCAGAGCGTGTATCCAAACAGCAGGCCAATCAGCAGCGCGCCGTTCTCGGCAATCAGCGCCCCCGGCACGAACCAGAGGATCGCCGCGCCCGCGAGGTGCATCACCGCCATCACCTTCTGCGAGGCGAAGAAGCGGTCCACCAGCATCCCGAGCACGAACGGCGAAAGAATCGAGGCGATGGGCCCGGCGGAGAAGGCATCGCCAATCAGCAGAGACATGTTGTGCTGGGTCATCACCAGGCCAAGCGTGACCGACCAGCTACCCCAGATAAAAAATTGCAGAAACATCATCAGCGACAGCCGCGGCACCAGTAGCCGGTGCTGTGTTATCGCCTTTTCACTACTTTCAGTTGACACCATGATAAGCCTCACCCGGAAAAAGTAATCGATTACAAAACAACTTAAATGAAAAGTAATCGATTACAAAATAAAGATCCTGTGGATCGTAGAAGATTTGGGAGGGGGGTCACGATAAAGATGAAGCAGTGTTTTGTAGGCCCGGTAAGCGCAGCGCCACCGGGCGTGAAGGCAGGTGCGGACTGGTTTGGTGCGGTCTGTTGCCCTCACCCCGGCCCTCTCCCACAGGGAGAGGGAGAAAAACGGGCTACTTTTTGCGTGAGAGCTTAAACGCGATAAACAGGAACACCACCCATACCGGCAGCAGCATTGCTGAAAGTCGCATCTCATCCATGGTGCACATCAGCACCAGAATCAACGCCAGGAACGCGATACAGAGGTAGTTCCCCGCCGGATAAAGCAGCGCTTTGAACTGCGTCTCACGTCCCTTACGGCGCATCGCCGCGCGGAAACGCAGGTGCGCCAGGCAGATCATGATCCAGTTCAGCAGCAGCGTGGCGACAACCAGCGCCATCAACAGGCCGAAGGCCTGTTTCGGCAGCAGGTAGTTAATTAGCACTACCAGAGACGTAATCGCGCCGGAAAGGAATAGCGAATTCACCGGCACGCCGCGGCGGCTGACGCGGGTAAGGAACTTCGGTGCGTTGCCCTGTACGGAGAGGCCAAACAGCATACGGCTGTTGGAGTAGACCCCGCTGTTGTACACCGACAAAGAGGCCACCAGAATGACAAAGTTCAGTGCCGAAGCGACAACGTTGCTGTTGAGATCGTGGAAAATCATCACGAACGGGCTGCTGTCGGACTTCACTTCCACCCACGGATAGAGCGCCAGCAGCACCACCAGCGAGCCGATATAGAACAGCAGAATACGGTACACCACCTGGTTGACCGCTTTCGGAATGCTTTTGTGCGGGTCGCGCGCTTCGGCCGCGGTAATGCCAATCAGCTCCAGACCGCCGAAGGAGAACATAATCACCGCCAGCGAGAGGATGAGCCCTTTCCAGCCGGTCGCCAGAAAGCCGCCGTGCTGCCACAGGTTGTCGATAGTGGCACGCTCGCCGCCGTGGCCGGAGAACAGCAGCCACAGGCCAAAGCCGATCATGCCGATAATCGCCAGCACCTTAATCAGCGCAAACCAGAACTCGGTTTCACCATACAGGCGCACGTTGACGAGGTTAACGGCGTTAATGATGATGAAGAAGGCCGCCGCCCAGATCCACGTGGGCACGTCCGGCAGCCAATACTGCATGTAGATGCCTGCGGCGGTCAGCTCCGCCATCCCCACCAGCACGAACATCACCCAGTAGTTCCAGCCGGAGAGGAAGCCTGCGAACGGACCCCAGTATTTATAGGCAAAGTGCGCGAAGGAGCCTGACACCGGCTCTTCAACGACCATCTCGCCGAGCTGGCGCATGATCAGGAAGGCGATAATCCCGGCGATAGCGTAACCCAGCAGAACCGCCGGGCCGGCCATCTGAATGGCGGGGCCGATGCCGAGAAACAGCCCGGTACCGATTGCGCCGCCGAGGGCAATTAACTGAATATGTCGATTTTGCAAACCACGTTGCAGCGTCGGATTCTGATCCGACGAGGCTTCAGCGCGACCATGGCCTGAAGCGGATGACGCGTCTTTCACGCCCTACCCCTGTCTCTTTTTTAGAAGGGGCACGTTTTAACACTTCATGCTGGTGGTAGCAAGCTTAACGCCGGGCCAGCGCGTGCGCCCGGCGGATAAACGTCACGACCCGATAATTCCGCCGTCCGCTTTAACGATCACCACCGTCGACGATCGCGGGCGTCCGTTCGGGCTGGCGTCCGGCCAGTTAGAGACGGCGCGAGGATTGGCCGGGTCGGTAATATCATCCCCGCCCTCCCCTGGGTGCTGAATGTTGATAAACAGCGTGCGGTTGTCCGGCGTAAACGCAATGCCGGTGATCTCACACCCGCGCGGCCCGGTCAGGAAACGGCGATACTCGTTGGTGCCCGGAATGGTCGCCACCATCTGGTTATTGCCCATCCCCTCGTACGCTTTCTTATTGATGGTGCTGGAGGAGACGTCGGTCTGGATCCACAGGATGCCCTGATGATCGAAAGAGAGTCCGTCCGGACTGCCGAATGCCGCGCCCTGCATGGAGCCTTTGGCCTTCGGATCGTCGCCGTCGGTGCGTCCGGCCATGACCAGAATATCCCACTTAAAGCGCGCGGCAGCAGGGTCCGCGCCGTCTTCGTGCCAGTGCATGATATGCCCAAACACGTTGTTGGCGCGCGGGTTGGCGGCATCCACCGGCGCTTTCCCCTCTTTCCCGCGATCGCTGTTGTTGGTGAGCGTACAGTAGACGCTGCCGCTGGCGTGCGGATCGACGGCTATCCATTCGGGGCGATCCATTTTGGTCGCCCCCACCGCGTCGGCCGCCAGGCGGGTTTTAATCAGCAGATCGCCCTGGTTTTCAAACCCTTTACTCTTATCCAGGCCATTATGCCCGAAGATTAGCGGCATCCAGTCGCCGCTCCCGTCCTCGTTGAACCTGGCGACGTACAGCGTGCCGGAGGTCAGCAGCTGCATATTGGCTTCACGGTTCGCGGGATCGTATTTTTTGTCCGAGACAAACTTATAGATGTACTCAAACTTCTGATCGTCCCCCATGTAGACCACCACGCGGTTATCGGCGGCGAGCGTGACGGCTGCCCCCTCATGCTTGAAGCGGCCCAGGGCGGTGTGCTTGCGCGGTGTGGAGGTGGGGTTGTAGGGATCGATCTCCACGACCCAGCCGAAACGGTTGGGTTCGTTAGGAGTTTTATCGACGCTGAACCGCTCGTCCACCTCGTTCCAGCGGTAGGATTCATCGCTGTCGCTGATGCCGTAGCGTTTTTCCAGCGGATTGAGATCGGCTTTTTTGACAAAAATATCCGACCAGTTTTCCTCGCAGGTGAGATAGGTGCCCCACGGCGTGTGGCCGTTGGCGCAGTTTTGCATGGTGCCCAGCACGCGCTCCCCCTGCGGGTCGGCGGCGGTTTTCATTAAGTCCTGATGCCGCGCCGGGCCGGTAAGCTGCATCGGCGTATTGACGGTGATGCGGCGGGCATATGAAGACGGACGTACCACCTGCCAGTCGCTGCCCGCTTTTTTCACTTCCACCACCGAGACGCCCATCGCGTTCTGCCCCTTGCGGGCCTTGTCGAGGCTCCAGTTCGCCGTACCGTCGGTAAACAGCATCCCGTTGTCGATGTATTCATGGTTCATCGCCAGCAGGCCATGCTCCGGGTTTTGCTCCCCCTGCGGCAGGCTAAACCACGCCATGCCGTCGTGGTGCATACCCGCCTGCACAGCCTGTTCGTCCGTGGTGTTGCTGGCGTCCGGCTTAAAGGCCGGCATGTTGTTTTTGATCCCCGTCGGGTCACCCCAACGATAGAACGGGCGGGCAATATAGCCTTCCGGCACCCTGACCGTATCTTCGGTGGAGACGTCGATGCTAGTAAAGCCCAGGGAAACCGCTTTTGCCAGCGCGGAAGGCTTCGATACCGCGGCAATGGCGTTCTCAGGCTTGATCAGAAACGGGAAGGATACGGCGGCCCCCGCAACGGCCCCCATCTGGAGAAAACGGCGGCGGGAGAGGAACACCTCTGCCACCTCGGAGAATACCGGGTTTGCGCTGCGGTTAGCGATGTCGTCGCGATGTTCTTTTTTAAAAACGGATTTGAGGGGTCTGCCCATAGCGGCTTCCTGTCATTGGCCAAGAGGTAAAAGAGTTGGCGACCAGTGTAAGAAGCTTTTATTACAATTTTATAACACGATGACGGAAGGATGGGGGCATCCGTGCCCCGGATAACGAGGTGGAACGCTTAGAACTCGTAGCCAACCGAGACCTTAAAGGTACGCGGTTCGCCCTGAGTGATGTAGGTACCGGAATCGTCCACGCTGGCCCAGTAGTTCTCATTGGTCACGTTGTCGATGCCCGCGCGCACGGTCATCTGGTTTGCGTTGTGGTTCACCGCGAAGCGATAGCGCATGCCCAGATCCAGCGTGGTGTAGCTGTCGAGCTTTTTGGTGTTCGCGAGGTCGGCATACTGCGTGCCGGAGTGGTTCACGCGCGCGGTCGCTGTCAGGCCGTCAACCGGCTTGATGTCGTACTCCGCGCCCAGCACGGCGTAGAAGTTCGGAATACCAATTGCATCGTTGCCCTGGTTCACGCCGTTTTTGGTTTTGGTTAGCTCCGCCTGCAGCCAGGTGGCGCTGGCGTTCAGACGCATCCCGAGCATCGGCTCGCCGAAGACGTTCAGCTCCACGCCACGGTTGCGCTGTTCAGCGTCCAGGCCGTAGTGATTGTTAGCATCGAGGATCGCCGAGGGCATTTTAATCTCAAACAGCGCCAGAGAGCCGCCCACGCGCCCGAAGTCCGCCTTCACGCCCACTTCGCTCTGCTTAGAGTGAACGATGCCAGTGCTCTGGCCGTAGTTGGTGGCGGTGTTAGGTGCGGTTTTGCCCGGCTGCAGCGCTTCGGTGTGGTTGGCGTAGAGGGAAATTTCTTCCCACGGTTTGTAAACCACGCCGTAGGTTGGCATCCAACGGCTGCCGTCGAAACCGTCCGCGTCGTTCTCTGCGCCGGTAATTTTGTTATACCCGCGAACGACCACTTTCTGATGGCGCGCGCCTGCGGTGAACAGCAGCTTGTCATCAAACACGCCCAGGGTATCGCTCAGCAGCCAGCCCTGGGTGCGGGTGCGCCCGCTGGTCAGCGGATCGCTGTATTTACCACCGGAGCCGTTTAAGTTGGTGCTGTCCGGCATATCCACGCCGGTGTTGTGGTAGATGTTGGTGGTCGGGTTATCCTTCGCCGCCGACATTTTCCACGCGATTTTTTCGTTTTTGGTCATCGCGGAATAGCCAACGTTGACCTTGTGCGATACGAAGCCGGTAGTGAAGTTACCGCGAATGCCCGCCATCCCGCTGACGGAATCGCTGATGCGGTTGGTATCAAGACGACTGACTACCGCATTACCGCTTTTATCCATCAGCTTCGGCGCGCTGTAGATCCCCTCTTCATGAGCGTGCTGCGCGCCGAGGCCGGTATAGGCGGTCCAGCTGTCAGTGATGTCATACTCGCTGCGCCACATCCCGAACTCGTTTTCGATATCGCTGTAGGCCCACTTCTGCGAGAAGTTACGATCGTTTTTCGGCGGTTCAGGCACAAAATCCACCGCCGAGATGTTGACGCTGGTCGGGCTGCCGTGGAAGGTTTTTTTCTGATAGCCCAGATCCAGCGAGGTGCGGAAGCGGTCGCCTTTGTAGTCCAGGCCGGTGGAGAGCAGCGTGGTGCGGCGGCGGTCGTTCGGTACGCCGGTTTCCCCTTCACGATGCACGAGGTTCACGCGCGCGCCGAACTGGTCGTTATCGCCAAAGCGACGCCCCGCATCCAGCGTGGTGCCAATCTGGGAATCCGAGGTGTAGTCCAAGCCCACTTTCGCCTGCGGCGTTTCCCCGGCATGCTTTGGCTCAAGGTTAATCATCCCGCCCACGCCCGAGCTTGCCGCGCCGTTCATCAGGGAGTTGGCCCCTTTGAAGATCTCAATGCGGTCAACCATCTGGGCATCCACCACCTGACGCGGCAGCACGCCGGAGAGGCCACCGAAGGTCATGTCGTCGCCGTCAAACTTCAGGCCGCGAATGCGGAAGGTTTCTGCGCTGTTGCCGTAACCCTGCACAAACTGCACGCCCGCGTCGTTGGCGACTACGTCAGCAATGGTTTTTGCCTGCTGATCTTCCACCAGCTTGGAGGTGTAGCTGATGATGTTGAACGGCACGTCCATGGCGTTCTGCTGGCCGAGCATCCCCATTCGCCCGCCGTTCGCCACCTGCCCGTCAAGGAAGGCCGGCACCAGCTGGTCGCCACCGGGTTTAAAGTCACCGGCAGGTGCAGACTGCACAACGATGGTGTCTTCTTTTTTATCCTCTGCCGCCCAGGCGGAATGTGTAACCGCGCCAATGGCGAGCGCCAGCAGCGTTTTGTGCATTTTGGTGTTGTTCATCGTTAACTCGTTTGAAAGTGCGCGCAAAAATAGCCCGTGGACGGGCCTTAGAATATATTGGTTGCAATGCAAATGAGAACTATACGCATTATCTATGCTTTGGCAAGCGCAAATCTCTTCAGGATCCTGCTCAAATTAATGCGTGATAAAAGGGGATGCTCACCTTGCGCTGAACCATTTAAGTGAACACGCACGGAAAATTGATGCCATTTTGGCAACCATGACGCAAATACGACACAAGGAGAAAATCAGGCTGGTTTGAAACTGGCGTAAGTGCCTGTTTCTAAATGGCACGCCCTGTAGGATTCGAACCTACGACCTACGGCTTAGAAGGCCGTTGCTCTATCCAACTGAGCTAAGGGCGCACTGAGAAGAGTGAACTTCGCGGTGGTGAAACGCGAAGAATTATACGGTCAATGGCAGGTGAGTCAATGCCTTTTCCGTTTTCGGGGGCAATTACCGCTAGCCGATTGTAAATACGGCTATTTTCTCAACATTTCTCACTGTTTCACCGTAAAATTTAGCGCTGCGAAAAGGCTTAGTTGTATTTAAGTAACGCCTGCTGTTTTCCTGCTCGTCGGCTCGTCACACTAGAGCAAGGTTTCCCGGCCGCCTGGAGGCTGACAGACAACAGGACAATGGAGTGACAGCGCACAACCCGTTCGATACGCCCCCCCGATTACAGTTTATTTCTCAGGACATCGTCGGCATCAAACTGGAGCCTGTCGTCGCCCTCACCTCTCAGCGTCAGGTTGGCGTGGAGGTGCTTAGCATTCTGTCCGAAACGCAGCACAGCGAGGATTTTTTTCGCCATCAGTCGGCAGGCTGGTCAATGACGCTGCTTGAAGCGCAGCTTGCCGCACTAAAAAAGACGCCGCATGGTAATAACCTTTTTATTAATCTGCCGATAACCGTTCTGACAGAGCCAGCGTCTTTTCAGCGGCTCATCAATCTGAAAAACACGCCGCTGAATATCGAGATTGTTGACCTCTCTGCCTTTATGGCGTTCTCTGCCGCACAGAAGCAGCGCGTCATTCAAAACCTGTCGAAACTCCGGGAACAGGGGCACAGTATATGGCTGGATGACATCGACGAAACGGTCATTCAGCCGTTTTTATTTTGTCGATTACCGTTGAACGGCATCAAAATTGATAAGGGCGCATTCTGGCGTTTACGCGCCACACCCGCGCTGAGGCAGCTGGTTTTACGTTGCTTTCATCTGGCCGGGAGCGTGCTCATCGAAGGTATTGAGACTGAACGCGATCGCACCTGGGCACTGCAGGCAGGCGCAGATCTCGGCCAGGGATATTACTGGCCGTCCTGGACATGGCCGGAGGATTAAAGAGCCATTTCCAGGAGGGAGACCATGCGAATGACAGTGCGCCGTTACCGGCGGCGGCGTACAGGAAGTGATGCACTGGGATTTACGCGCTCACCTTTTGCTCCCCCCTTTTTCGACCGGCTCGAGTTTTTGAGCCAGTCCATCAGCCAGCCCCGAAAAACCGACGCTCCGTTTATCATTCTGGTCACGGAGGATCATTTTCTGCGCACCGGTTTTCTCAATGGGCAGTTTCCCCTGAGCAGCTGTTGCGACTATATCTCACTGGATGATGCGCTCGGCGCTCAGGCACAATGGCCTTCAGCGCGTCTGGTGGTGGATGTAGAAAGCCGTTCCACCGGGCTGATTGATCAGCTGGATCAGTTAAGAAGGCATAGCCTGTATCCCCCCTTCCTGACGCCGTGGCTACTGGTCCGGGCAGATAATTATGATACCCGTCTCTTCTGCAAAGCGGCGGGGCCTTTTCACGTGCTGGAACGTCAGATGAACGCGGCAGGGCTTCAACACAGCCTGATGGATGCCCGCCCGCCGCAGGGGTCCGATAAAGACTGGTTTTCCCGCAATGAATGGCCCATTTTGCAGGAGCTTGCCCGCGGTAAGACGCTGCGTCAGATTGCCCTTCTGCAGAATCGCCCCTATAGCCGCATTATCTATCGTCTCAGCTGCATCCTGCTTAAGCTGGGGCTGAGCCATCGCCAGGAATTGTTACACCTTCTTAATAACCTCTCTGACTGCACGTTTTAACTTACGCACTAACTTCTTATTTCCTAAAGCGCTTTAGGAATTTACTTACCACGCATGTTATGAAATGGTTAAATTTTAACAATGTATTCGATTTTATAACTATTCCTAATTTATGGTTCGGAACCATGTGAAATGTCACAGAATGAACCAAAGGCAGCACTTTCCTCCATCCGTTAAGTGAATGCAGAAGGCGTTAATAAGATGATAATGATGTAAAAACAAGCAGCTTCGCTTAACTCTCCAGGAGCTGAAAGCAAAGTGGATAGCATGTTCTCCTGCGCGATGATGGCGTGACGTTGATGCGCCTTAAGCACTTTCAGATGAAGGTTTGACACCTTGCGAGGGCACTTTTTCGCCTCTTTGACCCTGGGTCGCCCGCCGAATCGACGGCCTTTTTTATTAACAATTACGCAACATAAAGAGACATCTGTTATTTTTTGTTATTACATAAAGATGAAAAGATGCGGTAAATGGGATAACAGGATATTTCCGCTAAATTTAAAAACATAGCCATTAAGATCCAGAAGATAATACAAACCAATAAGCGGAGACTAATTTACAGGGTTTTCGGAAAAAACTTACTCTGTATAATAAGATGCGTACCAAATCTGAATAAGAAAAATCTTTTTGCCAACACCAGCCAAATGAGATGACCGCGCTGAGGCACTGTTCTTTTCATTACGTAAACAAGGATGCTTTCGCTCTTTCCAGGGAAATACTACGGTATAGGGATCTGCACTTTATATCCTTCCGGCATTTCGAGAGTTTTACAAAACTCTGCATAACGCTTTTAACAATCTGAGGCATTAAAAATGAAACCGGCATCCGTTATCATTATGGACGAACATCCTATCGTCAGAATGTCGATAGAGGTCCTGCTACAGAAAAATAAAAATATCACAGTCAAGCTTAAGTCTGGCGATAGCCATGAAGTTCTTGACTGTATTCGTAATCATCCTATCGATTTGGTGATCCTTGACATCGAACTTACGGGCACAGACGCCTTCACTTTACTGAAGAGAATCAGAAACTTAAACAAAGACATCAAGATTCTGTTCCTCTCCTCTAAATCAGAGTTATTTTACGCGGGTCGTGCGATTCGCGCCGGGGCCAACGGCTTCGTCAGTAAACGAAAAGATTTGGGTGAGATCTACAACGCCGTAGAGATGATTTTGATGGGCTATTCTTTTTTCCCGTCGGAAACGCTGAATTTTATAAACCATATGGGTTCGGGAAAAGGGATGGCAGCGGATATGCCATTATCGAATCGCGAGGTCACGGTATTACGTTATCTGGCGAATGGATTATCCAATAAGGAGATTGCTGAACAGTTACTGTTGAGCAATAAGACCATCAGTGCGCACAAATCCAATATTTATTCCAAGCTTGGCGTACAAAGCATCGTGGAATTAATAGATTACGCCAAAGCGCACGAGCTGCTATAACCTGAATTCACTCCCTGCAGTTTATCCGAGCTGCAGGGAGTGCGGTCAGTGCTAATTATAATTAATCATGAAGGTAGCATCCGCATCAGCCCGTCCGGGCTGAGGGTTATCGGCCGTAGCAATATAATTGGCATAAAATGACAGGGTCGCATTCCCCTGTGCATCAACCGTGACCGGCTGGCTGGCCTGCTGAAGCGCCAGACGCGTTTTATCCGCATCCCTGATCTCGACGGCGACGTGGCTCGCTGTACTGGCATCATTCAGCGCCAGCAACCCGCTATTGCTCCCGTCGGCCTTGCCCGAGAACGTAATGGACGCCGCCCCGGGCGGACAGCCGGTCAGCTTCAGCGTGAAGGGCATAGGCTGCGTGCGGCTCCCCGTGGTGTTGAGCTGCTTCGTGGGCCAGGTGCCCAGCGTGACCGTTTTGTCGCTATCGTTACCCTCTGCCACGCAGGTGAAATCGACAATATTGCCGTAGAGCCGAATATTAATTTCGCCCAATGCGGTTTCCGCCTGAGCCTGGGTGCAAAGCGCAAAGAGCGCCACGGTGATAAAACGGATCCCGTTTCGCATGTCTGCTCCTTAGTCGTAATCCACACGCAAATATCCGCGCGAGGTAAAGCGCCCTTCCGCTGGCTTGTTGCCCGTCACGCTCACCGGCCAGACCCGGATCCCCACCTGCGCCTGCGCGCTGTCGTCCAGGCGGAACGGAATTTTACTCGTCAGGTTGTTAGGCGTGAGCGGCGCACCGCTCTCGTTGGCAATGATAAACCCCACATCCGGGTTATCCGACACCACCACATTATTGGAGACCTTTTCAGCCTCGACGCGCATCGTCAGCATAGCGTTTGCCTCCACGTTGGTGCATTTAATCGCGATGGTTTTGCTTTGCGATGAGACGCCCTCCGGCTTGTTACCCACGCCCGCCTTGCTGAACAGGGAGGCGCCAATGTCGCCGAAATCAAATTCAACCACATTGCCGGCGTTGATGGCGCAGCTCTGCGGCACCTGAATGGTTCCGCTGTAGCTGATGGTGTAGACCGGCGTGGTCAACGGATCGGAGGAGGTGGTAGTGACGTAAACGCGGAACATGGTGGCACGCGGGATCACCACCATATTGATAAAGCGTCGGGTCACCTTAAGACGGAAAATAAGGCTGGAATCCTGCACGCCAAACGGTTTGTTTTTTGAAACGTTCGGATGGCTCCCCATCTGGATATAGCTTTTGGGTGGATAAAACGCGCCAGCATAGCTGTCCGTGATCTTCATCGCCCCGTCCAGATAGTCGTTAAGCTTCAGATACTGATAGCCATCGCTGGTCCCGGTGATCGGGTAATCCGTCACGTAGCTGCGCTTGGTGGTATTCCCGACGGTGCCCTTCGGGCAGACGGCGTTTACCCCCACCCACTGCGATTTCTCGCTGAGGGTGACAACCTGCCCAACCTGGTTATTCGAGCTGTTGAATTTATCCGTCAGGTCGTAATGCACCTCCGTCGGCACGCCCTTTTCATTGACGCACACGGTGGCTAACGCGTTTGTCGCGGGCAGGATTGCCAGAAGCGACAAGGCAAAGATATGGATTTTAATCACAGCGGATCCCCTTAAGTGTGATCGCCTGTTGCAGGCTCTTTTCAGGCAAGCTGTAAGGCGCACGGCACTGGGACTGCGCCCCGTTACCCCACTGGACCAGCAGTTCGCCTTCCAGCGGCAGCCCACTCAGGTAAATTTGCCCGTCATCCCCCACCATGCTGGTCACGCCGCTCTGGGTTTCGCGCACCACGGCGCCGAACGGCACCGGCTGGTTGCCGCGCGTTACCGTCAGCAGGGCGCGCACGCCAATGCGGGTATCAAAGCTGGCGCGGACCAGCGCGCCTTTGGTCGGCACCACGCTGCTCACGTTGTTTTCGATGTCGGTGTTGTTGCTCATGGTATTGGTATCCAGCGCCACGCGGTTATAGCGGTAGACGGTGGCATACGGCATGACCGCGTAGCCTCGCCAGTCGGTCTTCACGCCGGTCTGGTTTTCCACGCTGACGCCTGATGCCCCCGGCGCCTTAATCAGCACGTTGGTATCGCCCAGCGGCTGGCTGAAGGTCACGCCGTCTGAATGGCCAACCACCCCGCCGGAGAGCTGCCAGTTGAGATCGTGCTGATCGCGGGAATAGTTGTAGCCCACGCCCAGCGTGCCGTAGGTTGCCTGCCAGTTGGCGCTGGCGCTTCCGCTTGAGCCGTTGGTGCTGGCGTGTCCCTGGGTCACGCTGTAGTTCAGGTTGCGGTCCTCAAGCAGCGTGCCGCTGACGCCGGTTTGCCAGCTCGTGTCGCCATCGCTGTTTCGGCTGGCGGATGCGGTAGCATAGGCGCGATCGATCGCACTGTCCCGGCGATAGCCCTGGCGGGTAAAGAGGCTAAACGGTACGGAGACGTTAAACGACGCGATCCGGTCGGTACCGTCGATCCCGACGGATTTGTTCCACGACCATGACAGGGAGTAATTGATCCCCTTCACGCCCCCCGCGTAGCCCAACTGATACCAGAGGTTCGTTTCGTCCGTCCCCCAGTAGGTTTGCTCGCTCCCGGAGATATAGACCGATCCGTAATCCCCCAGCGACTGGGAAATATTGAGCTGGAAGCGGCCTTTTTTATTCCACGTCAGGTTGTGATAGCTCTGCACGTCCGGCACATCGTTATCGTCCTGGCTATCGGCATACTGGTAGCCCTCCATTGAGCGCCAGGCCACGTCGTCCAGGGTGTAAAACCCCTTCGTTGAGTAGCGGTAGCCCAGCAGCTGGAAGTTGGTGCCAAACCCGTTCAGCGATTTTGCATAGAGAAAACGCAGCGATTGCCCTTCATGTTTGCTGTCGTCCGCGAGCTGGCTGCGGGCGTGGGTGATATCGACGGAGACTGCGCCCCAGTCACCGAGGTTTTTCCCGGCACCGACGGCCACTGCGGTATAGCGTGACGCCAGCTGGGTGCCGCCATAGAGCGTAAAGCCGTTAGCAAGGCCGGTAATCAGGGTGCCCTGGGCAAAGAACGGTGTATCCTGGTCGCTGTTACCGCTGCGGTAATCCCCCGCCACGAGGTCATATTTCCAGCGCCCTTCACGCTGCAGGAGCGGCACGGTGGAGTACGGCACGGTGTAGCGCTGCTGGCTGCCGTCTTTCTCTTCCACCGTGACGTCAAGGTCACCGCTGGAGGAGGTCGGGTTAAGATCGGTAATGGCGAACGCGCCGGGCTGGACGTAGCTTTGATAGATAACGTAGCCGTTCTGGCGAACCACCACTTTGGCAGGCGTACGGGCAATACCGCGTACGGTCGGCGCATAACCCTGCAGGCTGTCGGGGTACATGCTGTCAGACGAATAGAGCCGCCCGCCGCGAAAACCGACGCTGTCGAAAACGTCATTCCCGGTGTTGCTGTCGCCCAGCACCAGCTCACTTTTCAGTGGGATAACGGTGCGCTGCGCCCAGGTGCCAATATTCTGCCACTCGCTGCGCCGCTTCCCGTTATTTTGCGTGTAGCGCCATGCGCCGTTGTTGCGTAAACGCCATGCACCATAGTTCAGCCCGCTCTGCAGGTTCAGGTAATAGCTGTCGTCTTCGCTTCCCCGGTTGCCCGTAAAGCTGTAGTTCACCAGCGCGGCGGGAATGCCTTCATCCCACTGTTCAGGCGGAATATAGCCGCGCGCGCTGTTTTGCATTGCCACCTGCGGCAGGCTGACGTTCAGGCGCTGTGAAGCAAAGTTAAATACCGTTTCGCTGCCGGGAATGGCCGTGGTCAATGGAACGCACGTTTCACCCTGCACCTTCGCCAGCTCGGGAAATGCGGCAACGTTGACGCCAAAGCGATCGAGCATCGCGCGCGTAATGCACGGCGACAGGCCGCCCGCCACCGGCGGCGTGTTCTCGGCCTGTTCAAAACGCACGTCCTGGGTACCGATAAACTCATCGTTACGCCAGATATCCACGCGATAGATGCCGGGTGCCTGCTGGTGCCCCTGTTCAAAACGCGACAAATCCGCCACGCTGGCGGTGTCGTCGGATAAGAAGGCCGGGTTGAAGTAGCTTTCGCTCCAGCCAGCCTGCGGCCAGAGCGCGGCCATCAGCGCCAGTGCAACCGGGCAGTAACGTCCCTGGTGGTTTTTCATCGCCCTGACTCTGCTCACAGGTTGACGCTGCGCGCCGGTGTAATGGCGCCGTAGTCATTCACGCTCTGCCAGGAGAGCGTACCGCCGGCCCCGGCGGGCAGCACCTGCTGAGCCGAGTTTTTCGGCGCGACCATCAGGTTTTCCAGCGTCTGACCGCCCAGCTTCAGGTTGACCAGAGTGATGTAATAGGGTGAGGCGTTGCTGACTTTGAGATGGTTCCCCACGCGCTCAAAGCGCAGCTGGGAAAGCGCCTCATCCGGCTGCATCGCCAGGTTATTCGGGCGCACAAACAGCTTGATGCGCGAAAGGATCGCCAGCTGCAGCACGTTATTGTTTTCCGTTTTCGCTTTGTTCACTGACGGGATCGCCTTCACGTTCATGTAAAAGAGCGATTCGCGATCGGCGGGCAGCGCGGGCCCGGCGTAAATAATACGCAGCGTGTTTTCGCTGTCCGGCTCGCTAACGAACAGCGGCGGCGTGACGGCAAAGGTTTTTTCCTTTTGCCCGCTGGCATTTTCGATCCACGCGTTAATTAAGTAGCGTTCTTGTTTATTGCTGTTGGTGATCGCCAACGACGTTTGCTTCGCATCCGCCGGATAAATAACGCGCGTGGCCCCCAGCGCAATACCGCCGGAAGCATTCGCGCAAGCAGAAACCATCATTAAAATAAACGATAAAAGCAGTCCTGGTTTAATTAGCATATTCATCAAAACCGTACCTTTAATAATGTGTTCGCAGGTGTTATGGATAAATCAACGTAAACCAGACATCCGACTGAATATTGCCTGGCACGAGGTGTTCGGAAATAGCGCGATAGCGGGCGCTAAAATGAAATGCGAGCTCGCTGGTATTCACGGGCAACCAACTGACGGCCGTCGCATTCGGGATAATCTGACGCTGCTGCTCATCAAAAAGCGCCAGCCCCACGCCGCTGCTGACAGGCGTTTCACCTGGCCGCGATGTCGCCAGAAAAACCTGCGGATCTTCCGCGGGCGTCACGCCCTGAAACTGGATCCCCACGATGCGGGATACATCCACGCTGCAGTCCAGCAGCCGCACGGTGAACGGCACATTAACCGTTGAAAAGCTGCCCACACCGGAAAATGAATTGGTTCGGTACTGCCCCATGTCGATGCGCATATTCTGGCTGTCGGGCGCCACGGCGCAGCCGCCGTTTACCAGTTCTCCCCGAAGATGCACCTTGCCGCCTTCGATCACCACGGTATGCGCCGATGCCGGGCAGGCCATTGCAAGGGTTAACAGCAGTAGTGTTCCAGTCCTTGTCATCCTTCGTTCCTGGCAGTAGCGTATGACGGGCCTCGTCCCTGAGGCCTGAACATCCCTGTGCGAGGGTATTATTCGTATTTCATTACGAAGGTGGCGTCAGCGTTCGCCTGGCCTGGCTCGGTGGTTGCAGCCGTTGATTTGTAGCGCGCGGTGAATTGCAGGGTGTTAGTCCCTTTAATCAGGTCTTTCGCGGCAGAGAAGGTGGCACCGTCCGGGGTCAGCACGCTGGATTTGCTGTCGAGGATCTCGATACCCACGCCTTTCGCGGTGTTGTCGTTGTTACCGGACGTCACGGCCAGCAGGGTTTTGTCGGTCGCGTCGATCTGGCCGGTGAAAGCAACGGCAGCGGTTTTCGCAACCAGTGGATCGCAGTCATTCAGTTCAATGTTGAACGGAATATTAGAGGTGGTGTCGCCCACTTTGGTGAATTTCGCGGTACGATACTGACCGAGATTAACCGTCTGCTCGGAAGAATCGGTATTTACTGAACAAGCAGCATTAACCAGTTCACCTTTAAAATGCACGGTACCGCCATTTACGGTAACCGGCGTAACGGGATCGGCTGCATTAGCGGCACCCGCGACCAGGGCCAGTGTTGCAATAACAGAAGAAGCAATGTTGCTGAGTTTCATGTCTATTCCTTTAAAATGTAAATAACCCTTCCCGCGAAAAATCGGGAATAAGAAATACGTTCAATTGCATAATTGAAAACTTATTTCGGAGGAGACAAAGTAGCTCAGGATGTAATTTTTAAATATGTCAAAACACTGCCATTTCGCCAGGTCACATCCTAATCCCGTCTAAGAAATTGACCATCACTTAAGAAGGGTTTTTGCGCCTCACGGATGAAAACTCGTAAAGGATGACTGACAGCGGCGCTCGCTTCTGACAAAATACAGGCAATCCCCCCTTCAAACGTTACAGACGGAATCTTCTCTCTGATGGCAGCAAAGATTATTGACGGTAAAACGATTGCGCAGCAGGTGCGCTCTGAGGTCGCGGAAAAAGTGAAGGCGCGTAAAGCCGCCGGAAAACGCGCTCCCGGGCTGGCCGTTGTGCTGGTTGGCAGCAACCCGGCATCACAGATTTATGTCGGCAGTAAACGCAAAGCGTGTGAAGAGGTGGGGTTCGTCTCCCGCTCTTACGATTTGCCGGAAACCACCAGCGAAGCGGAACTGCTGGAACTTATTGACACCCTGAATGCCGATAAAGAGATCGACGGCATTCTGGTTCAGCTGCCGCTGCCTGCGGGCATCGACAACGTGAAGGTGCTGGAGCGTATCGCGCCGGATAAAGACGTCGACGGTTTCCATCCGTACAACGTGGGCCGCCTGTGCCAGCGCGCGCCGCGTCTGCGCCCGTGCACCCCGCGCGGCATCGTGACGCTGCTGGAGCGTTATAACATCGACACCTACGGTCTGAACGCCGTGGTCATCGGCGCGTCCAATATCGTGGGCCGTCCGATGAGCATGGAGCTGCTGCTGGCCGGCTGCACCACCACCGTGACCCACCGCTTTACCAAAAACCTGCGTCACCACGTTGAAAACGCCGATCTGCTGATCGTCGCGGTCGGCAAGCCGGGCTTTATTCCGGGCGAGTGGATCAAAGAGGGCGCGATTGTCGTGGACGTCGGGATTAACCGTCTGGAAAACGGCAAAGTGGTCGGCGACGTGGTGTACGAAGATGCAGCGGCTCGCGCGTCTTATATTACCCCGGTCCCGGGCGGCGTAGGTCCGATGACTGTAGCAACGCTGATTCAGAATACTTTGCAGGCATGCGAAGAGTACCACGATGTAGAGGAAGCATAAGATGGCCACATTTTCATTAGGCAAACACCCGCACGTTGAGCTGTGCGATCTGCTCAAGCTCGAAGGCTGGAGCGAAAGCGGCGCGCAGGCGAAAATCGTTATCGCCGACGGGCGGGTTTTAGTCGACGGCGTGGTGGAAACCCGCAAGCGCTGCAAAATTGTCGCCGGCCAGACCGTGAGTTTTGAAGGGCAGAGCGTGACCGTGACGGCCTGAGTCCTCCTCACCCTCTCCCCAAAGGGGAGAGGGGATCAAAAATCCCCCCATATCCATCACGGTTATTTATCGATCAACTTCAAATAATCACTATTTCATCTGTTGAAAGGTGAGATTTCAGTTGCGCGTTTTTCACTCTTTCCCCACGATAAGTAGAACGTTCTACTAAAACGTTCTACTTACAATAACAGCGCTTAAAAAGCGCTACTCGGGGGAAATCAGCATGAGTCTGATATCAGGGTTTGTTAAATCGCTGTCTAAGTTATCGATGATTGGTCGCGCCTTAATGCTGCCAATTTCACTGCTTCCCGCTGCGGGCCTGCTGCTGGCCTTCGGCGATAAGTTCCACCTGCCGCTGATGATGAACGCCGGCGGGGTTATCTTTGATAACCTGCCGATGCTGTTTGCCATCGGCTCTGCTGTCGGTCTGGCCTCGGAATCCGGCATTGCAGCACTCTCGGCGGCGGTGTCGGTGTTTGTCACTAACATCACCATCAGTACCGTATTAAGCATTACGCCGGAAATGGCCTCACAGGGCGGAAAATATGCCATGGTGGTCGGCATCCCGACGCTGCAGATGGGCGTCTTCGGCGGGCTTATCTGCGGCATTCTCGCAGCCTGGTGCTACAACCGCTTCCACACCATGCAGCTGCCGGAGTTCCTCGGCTTCTTCTCCGGGAAGCGCTTTGTGGCGATCGCCACGGCGTTCCTCTCTTTCCTGATGGGGCTGCTGCTGCCGTACGTCTGGCAGCATATTCAGGCCGGTATCGACGCGCTCTCCGTGATCGTAAACGGTGATAACCAGGCGGCATCAACCTTTATCTTCGGGCTGGTGGAGCGCGCGCTGATCCCGCTCGGCCTGCACCACATCTGGTATCCGTCCTTCTGGTATTCGTTCGGGGATTACACCACCCAGGCGGGCCAGGTGATCCACGGTGACCAGACCATCTGGTTCAAGATGCTCGAAGAGGGGGTGAAATCCTTCAGCAGCGACACCTACCAGAACGCCGGTAAGTTCATGCAGGGCGAGTTCCCGCTGATGCTGTTCGCGCTGCCTGCGGCATGCCTGGCGATGTACCACGAAGCGCATACGAAGAATAAGAAAATCGCGGCCGGTATTCTCTTCTCCGCTGCCCTCACCTGCTTCCTGACGGGGATCACCGAGCCGGTAGAGTTCACCTTTATCTTCGTGGCGCCGATTCTGTACGTCTTCAACGCCATCATGGCGGGCCTGGCGTACATGACTATGTACCTGCTGCACGCGCATATCGCCAAATCGTTCTCGGCGGGCTTTATCGACTACCTGTCGTTCGGGATCCTGCCGTCGTTTAACGGCTATCAGACCAACTTCCTGAGTGCCATTATCATCGGCATTCCGATGGCGCTGATTTACTACTTCACGTTCCGCTTCGTGATCCGGCGCTTCGACGTGAAAACGCCGGGCCGTACGGAGGTGACCGCCAGCGCGAATGACAAGTCCGATTCCGAACTTGCCACCGAAATCATCGGCCTGCTGGGCGGCGCGCAGAACATTGACTCCGTCGGCTCCTGCATCACCCGCCTGCGTCTGGAAGTGGCGAAGAGCGATGCGGTGGACAGGGACGGACTGAACGGGCTTGGCGCACGCGGCGTGGTCTTCGTCGGCGACAACGGGATCCAGGTGATTTTCGGTGCCAGAGCACAGTTTATCGCCCAGACCATGTCCACCATGATCGGCAAGTAATAAGATGCCTGAACGACACGTCTCCTGTACGCTGGGAGACGTGTTTTATCCGGCTGATAATCGGTAAATTTCAGGGAGCGGTTTTGAAGAAAGTCAGCATCATTGATGTCGCAAAGCACGCGGGCGTCTCGGTCTCTACCGTGTCGCTGGTGCTACGTCAGAAAGGGAAAATCTCAGAGGCGACGATCGAGAAGGTCAATGCCGCCATCACGACGCTGGGCTATGTTCATAACGTTGCCGCTGCCAACCTCCGCGCCAACACCTCCAATCTTATCGGCCTGATCCTGCGCGACTTCAGCGACAGCTTTTCCATCAAGGTGATGGCGAGCATCGTTCAGGAGCTGGAGAAGCAGGGTTATATGGTGTTTCTCGGCCAGCCGCTGAACGACCAGGAACATCTGGAACGGACCCTGCTGTCGTTTAAGCAGCAGGGCGTCGCGGGCGTTATTTATCTGGCGTCTGACACCCGTAACGCCGCTTTACCGGAGCAGATCCGCCAGTGCCCGCTGCCGCTGGTGGCGGTCTCGCAGTCTCTGCTGGACGAAAAATGCAATCTGGTCATGCGCGATAATCGCCAGGCGGCGAACCTGGCCGCACGCTATCTTATCGAACGCGGACACCGCACGATCGCCTACATTGGCGGGCGCGAGGGCTGTCTTATCCGCGAGCAGCGCCTGCTCGGCTTTCGCAGCGCGATGACGCAAAACGGGCTGGTCTGGCGCGATGATTATTCACCGGCCTGCAGCGACGACACCCAGGCCGCCGCGATGGCAACGCGCCAGCTGCTGGAGAAAAACAGCTCCATCACCGCCCTGCTTTGCCACTCCCCGGATGCGATGATCGGCTCCATTTCCGGCATTCATCAGGTGGGCCGCACCGTGGGGAAAGACGTGTTCCTGACCCAGCAGGTGGCGCTGATCGGTTTTGAAGATATGCTCCACGTCAACCTCACCTCCCCTTCCTTCACCTATGTCTCTTCGGCCAGCGATGAAACAGGACGACAGGCGGCGGGGCTGATTATCCGCAAGCTGAAGGAGCCGGATCTGCAAACCCAGCGCATTACGCTGTCCGGGCAGCTTATCGCCCGCGAGTCGGCGTAAAATCAGAATTTGACACAGGTTTGCTGCAGCGGATTCGCTGCTATATTGCCGTGATTTGCCATGGATAATTGCAATGCCTACCGTTATCACTCACGCTGCTGTTCCCCTTTGCCTGGGCTTAGGTCTGGGAACGAAAGTCATCCCTCCCCGCCTGCTGTTTGCCGGGATCGTGCTCGCCATGCTGCCGGACGCCGACGTGCTGGCGTTCAAATTCGGCGTCGCCTACGGGAATATTTTCGGCCACCGCGGCTTTACCCATTCGCTGCTGTTTGCCTTTGCGGTACCGATACTCTGCGTGCTGATTGGCCGACGATGGTTCCGGGCCAGCCTGACGCGCTGCTGGCTGTTCTTAACCGTTTCACTGCTGTCGCACAGCCTGCTGGATTCCGTTACCACCGGCGGAAAAGGCGTCGGCTGGCTGTGGCCGTGGTCAGACGAGCGCTTCTTTGCGCCGTGGCAGGTGATTAAGGTCGCGCCGTTTGCGCTGTCGCGCTACGCCACGCCGTACGGGCATGAGGTCATTATCTCGGAACTGCTGTGGGTGTGGCTGCCGGGGGTGGTGCTGATGGGGATGTTGTGGTGGAAAAGAAGGTAAAAGTAGGCCCGGTAAGCGTTAGCGCCACCGGGCGTTACAGACTTACTTACGACGCCAGGTGGTGCCCTGCGGGCCGTCTTCCAGAATGATGCCCATCTCGGTCAGACGGTTACGCGCCGCATCTGCCGCCGCCCAGTCTTTGGCCTGACGCGCTTCCAGACGCGCTTTAATCAGCGCTTCAATTTCCGCCACTTCACCGTCATCCGCCTGCGCACCGCTCTGCAGGAACGCGTCCGGCTCCTGCTCCAGCAGGCCAAGCACGGAAGAGAGCTTGCGCAGATGAGATGCCAGCGCATTCGCCGCTGCCATGTCCTCTGACTTCAGTCGGTTCACCTCACGCGCCATGTCGAACAGTACGGAGTAGGCTTCCGGGGTGTTGAAGTCATCGTTCATCACCTCAACGAAGCGCGCTTCGAACGCTTCGCCGCCCGCCGCAGGCACAGATTTGTCGGTGCCGCGCAGCGCGGTGTACAGACGCTCCAGCGCCGAGCGCGCCTGCTTCAGGTTCTCTTCGCTGTAGTTCAGCTGGCTACGATAGTGGCCAGACATCAGGAAGTAGCGCACGGTTTCCGCGTCGTAATACTTCAGCACGTCGCGCACGGTAAAGAAGTTGCCCAGCGATTTAGACATCTTCTCGCGGTCAACCATCACCATCCCGGAGTGCATCCAGTAGTTTACGTACTCGCCGCCGTGGGCGCAGGTAGACTGTGCGATTTCGTTTTCGTGGTGCGGGAACATCAGATCCGAACCGCCGCCGTGAATGTCGAAGTGGTTGCCCAGCTGCTTGCAGTTCATCGCGGAACATTCAATGTGCCAGCCCGGACGGCCTTCGCCCCACGGGGATGGCCAGCTTGGTTCACCCTCTTTGGACATCTTCCACAGCACGAAGTCCATCGGGTTACGCTTCACGTCAACCACGTCCACGCGCGCGCCGGCCTGCAGCTGGTCCAGGTCCTGACGGGAAAGCGCGCCGTAGGTTGGGTCCGTCGGGACGGAGAACATCACGTCGCCGTTGTCTGCCACATAGGCGTGACCGCGTTCGATCAGCTTTTCGGTGATCTCGATAATTTCGTGGATATGGTGGGTCGCACGCGGCTCGCTGTCCGGACGCAGAATATTGAGGGCATCAAAATCTTTGTGCATCTCAACAATCATGCGATCCACCAGCGCAACAAAGCTTTCGCCGTTTTCATTAGCGCGCTTGATGATTTTGTCGTCGATGTCGGTGATGTTACGCACGTACTTCAGGTTATAGCCCAGGAAGCGCAGGTAGCGAGAGACCACGTCGAACGCGACAAAGGTACGGCCATGGCCAATATGACAGAGATCGTAAACCGTAATACCACACACGTACATGCCGACTTCCCCGGCATGGATAGGTTTAAATTCCTCTTTCTGGCGCGTCATTGTATTAAAGATTTTTAACATCGAAGATTCCATGTAAACACGTGTGTGAGTTGTTTGTTCCCTATAATACCCATAATTCGGAATAGGATCAGCACACAATGCAAGGTGATCGCGTCCTGTGGTTATGCTATAACAAGCCCCTATATATGACCCGAAGGCGGGTCGATGTACCACAATAACGGAACAGGATGCAAAAATGGTTACTTTCCACACTAATCATGGCGATATCGTAATCAAGACCTTTGATGACAAAGCGCCTGAAACAGTTAAAAACTTCCTGGACTACTGCCGCGAAGGTTTCTACAACAACACTATTTTCCACCGCGTGATCAACGGCTTTATGATCCAGGGCGGCGGTTTCGAGCCTGGCATGCGCCAGAAAGAGACCAAAGAGGCGATCAAAAACGAAGCGAACAACGGCCTGAAAAACACCCGCGGTACGCTGGCAATGGCCCGTACTCAGGCGCCTCACTCTGCCACCGCGCAGTTCTTCATCAACGTAGCGGACAACGACTTCCTGAACTTCTCCGGCGAAAGCCTGCAGGGTTGGGGCTACTGCGTGTTCGCAGAAGTGGTTGAAGGTATGGACGTGGTCGACAAGATCAAAGCCGTCTCTACCGGCCGCAGCGGCATGCACCAGGACGTTCCTAAAGAAGATGTTGTGATTACAAGCGTGACCGTCAGCGAGTAATTCGTGGCGACACTCTTTATTGCGGATCTGCATCTGCAAACAGAAGAACCGGCGATAACCGCCGGTTTTCTGCGTTTTTTAAGCGGTGAAGCGAAAAGCGCCGATGCGCTGTACATCCTGGGCGATCTCTTTGAAGCCTGGATTGGCGACGACGATCCTAACCCGCTGCATCGTGAAATGGCTGCCGCCATTAAAACGCTGGTAGATTCCGGCGTCCCCTGCTACTTCATTCACGGCAACCGTGATTTCCTGCTCGGCAAGCGCTATGCCCGCGAAAGCGGTATGACGCTGCTGCCGGAAGAGCAGGTGCTCGATCTCTATGGCCGCAAGGTACTGATCATGCACGGCGACACGCTCTGCACAGACGATACCGGCTACCTGGCGTTTCGCACCAAGGTCCACACCCCGTGGATCCAGAAGGTGTTCCTTGCCCTGCCGCTGTTTATCCGCAACCGCATCGCCGCCAGAATGCGTGCGGGCAGCAAAGCCGCCAACAGCAGCAAATCCCTGACCATCATGGACGTCAACCCGCAAGCTGTGGTGAGCGTGATGGAAAAGCATGGCGTTCAGTGGCTGATCCACGGTCATACCCATCGCCCTGACGTGCATTCTCTGAGCGCCAACGGTGAACCGGCCCATCGCGTGGTATTGGGCGCATGGCACACTGAGGGTTCGATGGTCAAAGTCACCCCGGAAGGTGTCGAACTGATCGCTTTTCCGTTTTAACGTTTTCTCGTCGTTTCGCTTGTTTCTCAGCCACGCAACCGTTTTCCTTGCCCGTATAACATGCTATTCTCTGTGCCCTCGAAAGCAGTGTGTTTCGCACCACAGGAGTTTTAAGACGCATGTCTTCCCGCAATAATCCGGCGCGTGT
The DNA here is from genome assembly GCF_052044815.1 of Enterobacter sp. 22499. Taxonomy (NCBI): domain Bacteria; kingdom Pseudomonadati; phylum Pseudomonadota; class Gammaproteobacteria; order Enterobacterales; family Enterobacteriaceae; genus Enterobacter; species Enterobacter sp. 22499. The sequence goes on from NZ_JBQENR010000001.1 coordinate 1,370,397, forward strand.
CGCCATCGTGATGGGGTCCAAAAGCGACTGGGCTACCATGCAGTTCGCCGCCGAAATCTTTGAAATCCTGAATGTTCCGCACCACGTTGAAGTGGTTTCCGCACACCGTACGCCGGACAAACTGTTCAGCTTCGCCGAAAGCGCCGAAGAGAACGGGTATGAGGTGATTATTGCCGGTGCGGGCGGCGCAGCACATCTGCCGGGCATGATTGCCGCCAAAACGCTGGTGCCGGTTCTGGGCGTTCCTGTTCAAAGCGCCGCGTTAAGCGGTGTCGATAGCCTCTACTCCATCGTCCAGATGCCGCGCGGTATTCCTGTCGGCACGCTGGCAATTGGCAAAGCGGGCGCGGCGAACGCCGCCCTGCTGGCCGCGCAAATTCTTGCAACGCACGACAAAGATTTACACCAGCGCCTGGCGGAGTGGCGTAAAGCCCAGACCGACGAGGTGCTGGATAACCCGGACCCGCGGGGTGCGGCATGAAGCAGGTTTGCGTCCTCGGCAACGGCCAGCTGGGCCGCATGCTGCGTCAGGCTGGCGAACCTTTGGGGATTGCCGTCTGGCCCGTCGGGCTGGACGCCGAGCCGGAAGCGGTGCCGTTCCATCAGAGCGTAATCACCGCCGAAATTGAACGCTGGCCGGAAACCGCCCTGACCCGCGAGCTGGCGCGCCATAACGCCTTCGTGAACCGCGACGTGTTCCCGATCATTGCCGACCGTCTGACGCAGAAGCAGCTGTTCGACAAGCTGGGCCTCGCAACCGCCCCGTGGCAGCTGTTATCTGATAAAAGCGAGTGGAACGACGTCTTCGCCATGCTGGGCGAGCTGGCGATTGTGAAGCGCCGCGTGGGTGGCTACGACGGTCGCGGCCAGTGGCGNACACCGCCGAGCTGCCGGACGACTGCTACGGTGAGTGCATCGTTGAGCAGGGCATCAACTTCAGCGGCGAAGTGTCGCTGGTTGGCGCTCGCGGGCACGATGGCCGCACGGTGTTTTACCCGCTGACGCATAACCTGCATCAGGACGGCATTCTGCGCACCAGCGTCGCCTTCCCGCACGCCAATGCCGACCAGCAGGTGCAGGCGGAAGAGATGCTTTCTGCCATCATGCACGAGCTGGGCTACGTAGGCGTGATGGCGATGGAGTGCTTCGTCACGCCGTCGGGCCTGCTGATCAACGAGCTGGCGCCGCGCGTGCACAACAGCGGCCACTGGACGCAAAACGGCGCCTCCATCAGCCAGTTCGAACTGCACCTGCGCGCCATCACCGACCTGCCGCTGCCACAGCCCGTCGTTAACAGCCCGTCGGTGATGATCAACCTGATCGGGACCGATCTGAACTACGACTGGCTGAAGCTGCCGCTGGTGCATCTGCACTGGTATGACAAAGAGGTTCGCGCGGGTCGTAAAGTGGGTCATCTCAACCTGAACGACAGTGATACCGACCGCCTGAGCGCCACCCTGGAGGCGATCGTTCCTCTCCTGCCGCCAGAATACGCGAGCGGAATTGTCTGGGCACAGTCAAAGCTCAAGTAAGACATCTGCGCCGGGGAGTTGACCTTCCCCTTCCCCGGCGTACAATCCCCGCCCATTGCTGCTGAGTTTTCTTCTGGAATCACCATGAACGATGGAACGGACTATCGCGCGATCCTCGCGTCTGATACCCCTTTAATCGACGTTCGCGCGCCGATCGAATTTGCCCAGGGTACGATGCCCGCCGCACTCAACCTGCCCTTAATGAACGACGACGAGCGTGCCGCCGTCGGTACCTGCTACAAGCGCCAGGGACCCGACGCCGCGCTGGCGCTCGGCCATAGCCTGGTGAGCGGCGAGACGCGGGAGGCGCGCATTAACGCCTGGCGCGAAGCCAGCCTTGCGCACCCCGAGGGCTATCTCTGCTGCGCGCGCGGCGGTCAGCGTTCACATATCTCTCAGGCCTGGCTGAAAGAGGCTGGCATCGACTATCCGCTGATCCGCGGCGGCTATAAGGCCCTGCGCCAGACGGCGATTCAGGTCACCATTGAGCAGTCGCAAAAGCCGATGGTGCTTATTGGCGGCTGTACCGGCAACGGTAAAACGCTGCTGGTGAAGCAGCACGCGCAGGGCATCGATCTGGAAGGGCTGGCGCACCATCGCGGCTCGTCGTTTGGCCGCACGCTTACGCCGCAGCTTTCCCAGGCGAGCTTCGAGAATCACCTTGCGGTTGAGCTATTGAAAAAAGACGCCGCGCGCTGGGTGCTGGAGGACGAGGGCCGGATGATTGGCTCCAACCACCTGCCGGAGTGCCTGCGCGACCGCATGGTTGACGCCCCTATCGTTGTCGTCGAAGACCCGTTTGAAACCCGACTTGAGCGCCTGCGCGAAGAGTATTTTGACCACATGTGGGCGGATTTTTCTGCCGCGTACGGTGAGGAGGCGGGCTGGAAGGAGTACAGCGAGTACCTGCACCACGGCCTGTTTGCCATTCGCCGTCGGCTTGGGCTACAGCGTTTTGCGGAATTTACGGCGCTGCTGGACGCGGCCCTTGCCGAACAACAGCGAACGGGCAGCACCGACGCGCACTTCAGCTGGCTTGTACCGCTGCTGAAGGACTATTACGACCCGATGTACGGCTATCAGCTGGAGAAGAAAGCGGAGAAGATTGTCTATCGCGGGACGTTCGCAGAAATTGCCGAGTGGCTTAATCGCTAAAAAAAGCCGGGTGGCGAGGTAAAAGCAAAACGGCAACCTGGGTTGCCGTTTATAATGTTTTTTCCCTCTCCCCGTGGGAGAGGGTCAGGGTGAGGGCATCAGGCCGCACCCTACATGACACCTTAGAAGTCGTAACGCAGACGCACCAGGTTCATGTCGCCCAGGTTGTCGGTGCTGGAGGTGAACACGTGTTCGTAATCCACGCGGAAACCGTAATCCAGCTGGAAGCTGATACCCACGCCGTTGTCGATGCGCTGGTAGTTACGGCCGTTCACGTACTCGATGCGGTCACCCATGAAGTAAGGCTGGATGGATTTCACCGCGTACTGACCGATTGGGAATTTGTACCCTGCGAAGTATTCAATACCCCACGCGTCGCCCGCAAAGTAGTCGTTAACAGACACTTTTTTGGTGGTCAGGAAGTTCTGGTACCAGCCGCCGCCAGCGGAGAAGGTCCAGTTGTCCGGCGTCCAGCTCAGCGCGGTACCGACAATATTTTGGTCGTAGGATTTGCTGTCGCCGTTGTCCGGGTTACGCATGTCCGCGCGGGTGTAGTTCCACGCAGCGCCCCAGGTCAGAGCGGTGGTCAGGTGGTAATCGATACCCAGTGAGCCGCCGCCTTTACGCTTGTAGCGCAGGCCGTTGCCCGGCAGGTATTCGCTGTCTTCAAACAGGTAGGATGCATAGATGTCCGCATCGCCCACGGTTTTCTTATATTTCAGCATCTGGCGTGAACGGTAAGAGCCGTCGTAGTCGCCGTTGATCCCGTTACCCGGCGCCTGGCCGATCATGTCGTAGTCCCAGATATCGGTTTTCGCGCCCACCACATCGTAGTACACGCTGTTCTGCTGGCCGAAGGTCAGCGTACCCCAGGTATCGCTCTTCAGGCCTGTGTAGAGCATACGGCGTGAGGTGTCGTGCGCGCCGTCGGCGTAGTGGTTATCCCAGTTAAACTGCGCCGGAATGTTCACACCCAGCTCGTAGTAGCTGATCCAGCTGATGTCATCGAACAGGTAGTAGTCTGCCGCGAAACGGAAGCGGGTACCGCCGTCAAAGCCGTTACGCTTGTAGCCGTTTTTGCCGTCATCGCCGGTCATGTTCTGGAACTGAGGACGAATACTGCCGCCAACGGTGAAGTTCAGGCGGCTCAGCGGGATACCCGCTTGAGGATCCTGCTTAAGTACGGTGATTTCTGCCTGAGATGCAAAAGTAGTCAATGCCACTGCCGCGGCGATCGTTGCCGCCAGCGCTGATTTTTTTATAGTCATTATTTTTCCTTAATAGACACGCTGCTAAATATTTAGCTGGTGAATATTAACCGGAAATTTTCGGGCTGTGTGGGCGGGTTTTTAATGTTTTGTGCTACTAAATGCGTTGGCATTATCACTTTGTGCTATTTAAGCATTGCGCACCGGCATAAAAACCGGTGCGTAATTATTACCATGCCAAATCAATTCACAAACTGCCGGAACAGGGCCTTGCCCTTTAACAATCGCGCCCCGAGCCAGCCCCCGCAGAGGGAGAGCAGCACCGCGCCGCAGAGAGGGAGTACTAGCCAGAGACGCCAGTCAGGCTCCCACGGGAAGTCGAAGACCTTTGTCTGCAGCACCGCCAGCGCCGTCTCCGCGCCAATCGCCGCGACCAGACCCGCCACCAGCCCAAGCAGCGCAAACTCGCTCCAGAGCGTCGCCCGCAGCAGCCGCTTACCCGCGCCGAGCGTGCGGTAGACTATCAGTTCCTGATGACGCTGGCGCATGCCCACCTGCACCTGCGCCAACAGCAGCAATATGCCGCAGATTGTCACCAGCACCACCATCACCTCCAGCGCGCGGCTCACCTGCTCCAGCACCTGCCCGACCTGTTTGAGGATCGCGCCAATATCCAGCAGGCTCACCGTCGGGAACTCCCGGTTAAGCTGCGTCAGCATGCCGTTGCCGTTTTCCCAGCGGAAGCTGGTCAGCCAGCTCTGCGGCTGCCCGTCCAGCGCGCCCGGCGGGAAGATGAAGAAGAAGTTTGGCCGCAGGCTTTCCCAGTCCACTTTACGGAGGCTGGTGACTTTGGCGGTAAAATCTTGGGTATCACCGGTGAAGGTCACGCTGTCCCCGAGCTTCACGTTCAGGCGCGTCGCCAGCCCCTCTTCCATCGACACCTCTCCCGCTTTCGGCGGCCAGCTACCGGCGATAATCGGGTTATGGTCGGGACGTTTCTCCTGCCAGGTCAGGTTGAGTTCGCGGTTAAGCGACTCGTCCTTGTTCCCCTCGGTTGACTGGCCGTTGATCTGCGTCAGACGCGCGCGGACGATGGGATAGAACGACTCGGGGATAATGTGATGCTCCGACAGGAAGCCCTTCAGCGGCGTCACCTGTTCCGGTGCGATGTTGATCAGGAAATAGTTCGGGCTTTCCGGCGGAAGCTGCTGCTGCCAGCGATCCAGCAGATCCCCGCGAAGCACGAGAAGCAGCGCCAGCAGCATAAACGACAGCGAAAAGGCCGACAGCTGGCTGAGCGTTGACCAGGGCTGATGCAGCAGGCGGTTGACCGCCAGCCGCACCGGCAGGGATTTTACCGTCAGCCTTTTCAGGACGTTGAGCAGTATCCAGCCCAGCACGCCGCACAGCAGCGCCAGTACCACCGCGCCGGCCAGCACGGCCCACAGCAGGGTGCTGCCGCCCATCAGCCAGGCCAGCAGCCCGACCGCAACAGCAATAATCGCCGGAAGATAGAACTTCAGCGGCCAGACGTTCGCCACCACATCATTGCGCAGCACCCGCAGCGGCTGCGTCGCGAGCAGCAGGCGGTACGGGCGCAGCCCCACCAGCACCGAGATCACCGTCATCGCGCCCATCGCCCACAGCCACGGCCAGAGGCTTGCCGGGGGCAAAGCGGCCGGCAGTACCGGTTTCAGCATCACCATCAGCAGTTTTTCAAACAGCAGGCCTATTATTCCGCCGGTGAGCGCAGAGATGGCCAGCAGCATCAGCCACTGGCCGACGATCAGCTTGCGCAGCTGCGCCCGCCCCGCGCCGAGGGTTTTAAGGATCGCCACCAGGTCGTAGCGGCTGCGGCAGTAGTGCCCCATCGCCACGGCAACCGCCGCCACCGCCAGCAGCAGGGTTAACAGCGCCGACAGCAGCAGGAACTGTTGGGAACGTTCGAGGGATTTGCCGAGCGCCCCTTCGTCCTGCTCCAGCCCGTACCAGCGGTGTTCCGGCTTGAGCTGCGGCAGAAGCCATTTTTCATACGCCTCCAGCTGCGCGGGCGTGCCGCCAAACTTGTAGCGCCAGGTGACGCGGCTTCCCGGCTGGACGGCGTTGGTTTTCGCGACATCGGCGGTGTTCATCAGCAGGCGCGGCGCGAGCTGGAACGGATTAAAGCCGGAGTCGGGCTCCTGCACCACTTCCCCGGCGATTTTCAGCGTGGCATCGCCAACGTCAATACTGTCGCCGGGCTTCAGGTTAAGAAGCGCCATCAGGCGCGATGCCAGCAGCACCGTGCCGGGCGTCGGCTTTAGCCCCGGCGGGCTGGTTTGTAATTCCCCGTACATCGGGTAGATGTCGTCCACGGCCTTCACGCTGGCGAGCTGCGGGGTGTCCCCCGCGAAGGTCATGGTCTGGAAGGTGAGCTGCTCTCCCACCTTTAGCCCTTCCTTGCGCGCTTCCTCAATCCAGCCAGGCGGCACAGGACGCGAGCTTTGCAGCGCCCGGTCCCCGGCCATAAATTCGCGGCTCTGCTGGCTGAGCCCTTTTTCCATACGGTCGCTGACGCTGCCGAGCGCCAGCACGCAGGCCACCGCCAGGCTTAACGCCAGCCAGACAATCAGCAGCGAGGGCGAGCGCCATTCGCGCCAGAACCAGCGGGCGATCATGCTTCCTCCTGAAGAATACCGTTCACCAGCCGCAGGCGGCGGTCGCAGCGGGCGGCCAGCTGCGGATCGTGGGTCACGAGGATCAGCGTGGTGCCATGTTCGCGGTTAAGCGAAAACAGCAGGTCAGCAATTTTGTCGCCGGTTTTACGGTCAAGGTTGCCGGTGGGTTCATCGGCAAACAGCACTTCCGGGCGGCCGTTAAACGCCCGCGCCAGCGCCACGCGCTGCTGCTCGCCGCCGGAAAGCTGTGCCGGAAGATGGTCGAGGCGCTTGCCCAGGCCGAGCTGTTCCAGCAGCGCTTTGGCGTGATCGCGGCTTTCGCGACTCTTTTCGCCGCGCAGCAGCGCCGGGAGCTCGACGTTTTCCAGCGCGTTCAGGGTCGGGATCAGCATAAAGGACTGAAAGACAAAACCGATATGCCGCGCGCGCAGCGCGGCTCGCGCCTCTTCATCAAGCTGGTGCAGCGGTTGCCCGACCAGGTGGACTTCGCCGCTGCTGCCGTCGTCCAGACCGGCCAGAATCGCCAGCAGCGTAGACTTGCCGGAACCGGATTCGCCAATCAGCGCGATGGTTTCGGCGCGTTTGACAACGAGTTCAACTCCGGTAAGGATTGAAAGCTCCTGCTCCCCCTGACCGACGGACTTCTTAAGACGATGAACTTCAACACTGTTTTCCGCTGGCATTTGCCCTTCCTGTTTTTGATGCTGATGACCTTCCGCGCGGCGGCAGCGGACACGTTACTGATTCTTGGCGACAGCCTGAGCGCGGGCTACCGCATGGCGGCCAGCGCGGCCTGGCCGGCTCTGCTCAATGACAAATGGCAAAGCAAGACGACCGTTATCAACGGCAGCATCAGCGGCGATACCTCGCAGCAGGGTCTGTCGCGCCTGCCTGCGCTGCTCAAGCAGCATCAGCCGCGCTGGGTGCTGGTTGAGCTTGGCGGTAATGACGGCCTGCGTGGCTTCCAGCCGCAGCAAACCGAGCAAACGCTGCGCACCATTTTGCGGGACATCAAGGCGGCAAACGCCCAGCCGCTGCTGATGCAAATTCGCCTGCCCGCCAACTACGGTCGTCGGTATAATGAGGCCTTTAGCGCGATCTACCCTAAGCTTGCCAAAGAGTTTGATATTCCGCTCCTGCCATTTTTCATGGAAGAGGTCTATCTCAAACCCCAGTGGATGCAGGACGACGGTATCCACCCCAATCGCGATGCGCAGCCGTTTATTGCCGACTGGATGGCAACGCGGCTGGCTCCTTTAGTTAAACATGACTCGTAATTCAGCGGAGTTCCTGACAGGTAAAGTTATGCAAAAATCGGTCTTAATTACAGGATGTTCCAGCGGAATCGGCCTTGAGAGCGCGCTTGAACTAAAGCGCCAGGGATTTAGGGTGCTGGCAGCGTGCCGCAAGCCTGACGATGTCGAGCGCATGAACGGGCTGGGCTTTACCGGCATACAGCTGGATATGGACTCGCCGGAGAGCGTTGAACGCGCCGCCGACGAGGTGATAGCCCTGACCGAAGGCCGTCTGTACGGTCTCTTTAATAATGCCGGTTACGGCGTGTATGGCCCGCTGGATACGCTCTCGCGCGAAACGCTGGAGAAGCAGTTTTCAACCAATTTCTTTGGCGTCCATCAGCTCACCATGCGTCTGCTCCCGGCCATGCTGCCGCACGGCGAAGGGCGCATCGTGATGACATCGTCAGTGATGGGGCTGATTTCCACCCCGGGCCGCGGCGCCTACGCGGCCAGCAAATATGCGCTGGAAGCCTGGTCCGACGCCCTGCGCATGGAGCTGCGCCACAGCGGCATCAAGGTCAGCCTGATTGAACCCGGCCCGATCCGCACCCGCTTTACCGAAAACGTTAACCAGACCCAGGCGGATAAACCGGTCGAAAACCCCGGCATCGCCGCACGTTTTACCCTCGGGCCAGAGGCGGTGGTTGCCAAAGTGCGCCATGCTTTTGAGAGCGAGCATCCCAAAATGCGCTATCCGGTGACGCTGGTCACCCATGCCGTCGGCTGGTTAAAGCGCCTGCTGCCGGGCAGGATAATGGACAAAATTTTGCACGGCTGAGTTGAAGCGACGACGCTCATCCCCATGTAAAGAGTAAACCGACAAAAGAGAAAGCCGCATGTCCGTACAGAATATCGTCAATATTACAGAAGCAAACCTGCAACAGGTCCTCGAACAGTCGATGGCTAAACCGGTGCTGTTCTACTTCTGGTCTGAGCGCAGCCAGCACTGTCTGCAGCTGACGCCGGTGCTGGAAAGCCTTGCCGCGCAGTACAACGGTCAGTTCATTCTGGCGAAACTGGACTGTGACGCCGAGCCGATGGTGGCGTCGCAGTTTGGTCTGCGCGCCATTCCAACCGTTTATCTGTTCCAGAACGGCCAGCCTGTCGATGGCTTCCAGGGCCCCCAGCCGGAAGAGGCGATTCGCGCCCTGCTGGATAAAGTGCTGCCGCGCGAAGAAGAGCTGAAAGCGCAGGAAGCGATGGCGCTGATGCAGGAAGGCAAATACGACGAGGCGCTGCCGCTGCTGAAAGAGGCGTGGCAGCTGTCGAACCAGAACAGCCAGATCGGCCTGCTGCTGGCGGAAACGCAGATCGCCCTGCACCGTTCAGAAGACGCGGAAGCCGTGCTCAAGACGGTTCCAATGCAGGATCAGGACACCCGCTATCAGGGGCTGGTGGCGCAGATTGAACTGCTGAAGCAGGCGGCGGACACCCCGGAAATTCAGCAGCTGCAGCAGCAGGTGGCCGACAACCCGGCGGATGCCGCGCTGGCAAGCCAGCTGGCGCTCCAGCTGCATCAGGTGGGACGTAACGAAGAGGCGCTGGAGCTGCTGTTCAGCCACCTGCAGAAAGATCTGGCTGCCGCAGACGGTCAGGCGCGCAAGATGTTCCAGGAGATCCTGGCCGCGCTGGGCACCGGAGACGCGCTGGCGTCGAAGTATCGTCGTCAGTTGTACGCGCTGCTCTACTAACAAAAAATGCCCGGTGGCGCTAACGCTTACCGGGCCTACAAAAACGGATATTACCCCGTCTTTTTCAACTGCGTCACCACCAGCTGGTGGCGCGGGTTGTAGAACTTCCGATAGGTCAGGTAGCAGGCAATGATGGTGGACAGGCTCGCCGTGGAAAGCAGCATAAACGTCACCATGATCTGATACTTAATCGCTTTTACCGGATCGATACCGGCAAAGATCAGCCCCGACATCATGCCCGGCAGGCTCACCAGCCCCACCGTTTTGGCAGAATCCACGGTCGGGATCAGCGATGAGCGAATGCTCTCACGAATCAGCCGCGCTGAAGCCACTTTTGGCGTCGCCCCCAGGCTTAACTTCTCCTGCAGCTGCTGCTGTTCACTGCTGAAACGCTGGCCGAGGTTGTTGTAGCACAGGCCAACGGCCACCATGGCGTTTCCCGCAATCATCCCGGAGATAGGGATCACCTGCATCGGCGTAAACTCAATCGAGCCAGAGAGCACCAGTACCGCCAGGGTGAGCGCCGTCCCGGTGGTAATCGCGATAAATGACGAGATAAACGCCTTATCAATATATTTACTGCGTTTCTGCGCGTTCCACGCCGCGTTAAAGCAGATGAAGAGCACCATCAGCAGCGTCAGCACCGCGTGGTTGACGTTGAAAATATACTTCAGCACATAGCCGACGATGATGAGCTGTACCACCGCGCGGCAGATACTCCAGACAATATCTTTTTCCAGGCCCAGCTTTTCCCGGTAGCTGACGACGATAGCAATCAGCACCAGCACCATCGAAAACGCCAGAGATTCATTGGTAATGTTATGCTCACCCACGGTTGGCCTCCTGCATTTTCCCGCCGTGCGGCTGGAGCGTAATCACGTCATCCGCATGGGTAATTTCGTTTGAGTCGTGCGTCACCCACAGCACGGCAATATTCTGCTCGCGGGCGTAACGATGAATAAGCTCGTTGACGTTGCGTTTGTTGGCATCATCGAGCGCGCTGGTGATCTCATCCAGCAGCAATACCTTCGGTAAGAACTGCAGATTACGGATCAGCGAGACGCGCTGCTTTTCGCCGCCCGAGAGCTCACTGATGGATTTGGTCAGCGTCTCCTTCGCCAGGCCAAAACGGGCCAGATCGTCGATGAATTTTTCCGGCTCCGGCGTTTTATTGCGGATTTGCCACGGAAAAATCAGGTTATCAAAAACCGTGTCGCCAAAAAGCACGGGCGTTTGGACGCAATAAGAGACCTGCTGGCGATAGCTTTCCGGGGAAAGTGACGCAATATCCTGCCCTTCAAACAGAATGGTTCCCTCCGTTGGGCTCAGCAGTGAGGCCACAATCTTCAGTAAGGTGCTTTTACCGCAGCCTGACGGTCCCGTTATCAGCTTGAACTCACCGGGAGAAAGGTTAAACCCGACGTGCTGAAGGATCGTGTTATTTGCGACACGAAAGCCGACGTCCTTTATCTGCAAAACTGCATTTTCGTTGTTCATATTTTTTCCAGTAACTCCTGAGCGTAATTAGCATAATCCGTGCCGCACGTTCGTCACAACGCGTTTTAGCGCCCCCTTTCGCCACCAAGACTTCCGATTGTGTTTACCGTGCATTCATTAGACATGCTTTACACTTTCGCTTTACAGTTTACGCCGTGACCTTAGCGACACTTCCGTATCCCTGGTTTAGAACATTCGTTAAAGTGGTGTTAAGCTCTGCCCGCAACACAATAAGGAAGTACAAGAATGTCTAATATTCACACTTTTTATGAGTTTTCTGAACTTGAACCCGGCGTGAAAACCATCGATCAGCTTCTTGCTGCCATTGCTTCAGAATCCGTTACGGCTTATGTGTTCGGGGGAGAGCTTGTCCGGTTCGTTAAGGGCCTGCTGAAGATGAAGCCGGTCATTCAGCTGAAGAATTGCCGCTTTGCGTTTGATAACGGCACTCGCTTCGTTGAAATCGACGGCAGAGGGAATGTCAAAGAGTTCGAGCCGGGCAAGGTTCCGGCCTGGTTCCAGTCTCCCGGTGAGTTTGCCCGCGGCCAGTGGCTGGTCAACCATGATTTTGCGGACCTGATGACGCCGGAATTTATCCGCGCGTTTATTGAGCGCTTCCCGGACGTAAGCAAACGACGCGAACACGCGAACCTGCTGTTCGATCTGCAGCTCAATAAGCTGGCGCCCGCGCAGCCCGCGGCGAAAAAGACAGGCAACGTTCAGGGCAAAACGACCAAACCCAAAGTCACCGATCTGCAGTCTTTCGAACTCTTCAGCCAGTTTTATGCGCGTATGAAAACGGCAGTCTGTGCAGACCAGTTCCCGACGCTGCAAATTCTGACGGGACACGACGCCGTCAACGACGCGCCCACCTCTCTGAAGGGCGCGGTTCGCACCTGGTTCAAAGGGATCACCGGTCAGCTTCCGCCGAACAACAAGCGCGTGGGCGCGGGCAATGCGGAACTGTTCTGCGCGCCGATCCGCGAGCAGCTGCGCCAGGTCGAAGAGATTGGGCTGGAGACCTTCTATCACGGCCTGTCGAAAGCCATCGCCGATGCGGGTGACGATGCGCTGATCGCTGACTTTATTTACAGCTACCACTAACGCTCTGCCCCGCCCGTCGGACGGGGCGAAATTTAGCCCATTAGCCGATATACTTACGAATAGCAAACACGCGCTTTTTCTCATCAAAGCATGCAAAACAGGAGGTTTTTATGCTCATCGTTGTTCCCGTCCTTATATTCGTCGCGCTGGTTATCGTGGGCGCAGGTGTCAAAATTGTCCCTCAGGGTTACCAGTGGACCGTCGAGCGCTTTGGCCGCTATACCAACACGCTGCAGCCCGGCCTGAGCCTGATTGTTCCGTTCATGGACCGGATTGGCCGCAAAATCAACATGATGGAGCAGGTGCTGGATATCCCCTCTCAGGAAGTGATCTCCAAAGATAACGCCAACGTTACCATTGATGCCGTCTGCTTTATTCAGGTGATTGATGCGCCGAAAGCGGCCTATGAGGTGAGCAACCTGGAGCTGGCGATCGTCAACCTGACGATGACCAACATCCGTACCGTGCTCGGCTCGATGGAGCTGGACGAAATGCTCTCCCAGCGCGACAGCATCAATACCCGCCTGCTGCACATTGTTGATGAGGCAACGAACCCGTGGGGGATCAAAGTCACCCGTATTGAGATCCGCGACGTGCGCCCACCGGCAGAGCTGATCGCCTCCATGAACGCGCAGATGAAGGCCGAGCGTACCAAGCGTGCCTATATTCTGGAAGCCGAAGGGGTCCGTCAGGCGGAGATCCTCAAAGCGGAAGGGGAAAAACAGTCGCAGATCCTGAAAGCCGAAGGCGACCGTCAGTCCGCGTTCTTACAGGCGGAAGCGCGTGAACGTTCCGCAGAAGCGGAAGCCCGCGCAACGCAGATGGTCTCCGAGGCGATTGCCGCCGGTGATATCCAGGCCGTGAACTACTTCGTGGCGCAAAAATATACCGATGCGCTGAAAGAGATCGGCTCCGCGAACAACAGCAAAGTGGTGATGATGCCCCTGGACGCCAGCAGCCTGATGGGCTCTATCGCAGGGATCGCCGAACTGATCAAAGACAGCGGAAACGAGCGTAAAAAATGATTGAGCTCATCGTTGCACATCCTCATGCCTTCTGGCTAAGCCTCGGTGGCTTATTGCTGGCGGCGGAGATGCTTGGCGGCAACGGCTACCTGCTCTGGAGCGGTGTTGCCGCTGTCATTACGGGCCTGCTGGTCTGGATCCTTCCTCTGGGCTGGGCGTGGCAGGGCGCGCTGTTTGCCGTGCTGACGCTGGTTGCCGCCTGGCTGTGGTGGCGCTGGCTTAACCGTCAGGTCAAAGAGCAGAAACCGCTGGACGCGCATCTCAACCAGCGCGGACAGCAGATTGTCGGCAAGCGCTTTACGCTCGACGCCGCACTGGTGAACGGGCGCGGGCACATGCGCGTGGGCGACAGCTCGTGGCCGGTGGTGGCCGACGACGACCTCAGTGCCGGAACGCAGGTTGAGGTCATTGCGGTGGAAGGGATTACGTTGCGGGTAAAAGCCTGCTAGACGTGGGTTTTGCGATGGCAGCAGCCGGCAAGATTATCAATAATCGGGCAGTCGGCGCTGTCATCACCCGGACAGGATTCCGCCAGCTGCAGCAGCTGTTCGCGCATCGCCTGTAGCTCGATGATGTGGCGCTCGATCTCCGCCACTTTTTCCAGCGTGCGTTTTTTCACGTCCGCGCTGTGGCGCTTCGGATCGTTAAACAGGTTAACCAGCTCGCCGCACTCTTCCAGGTTAAACCCCACCTGTCTTGCCTGGCGCAGCAGCGTCAGTTCATCGAGATGCAGCTGCGTGTAGCTGCGGTAGCCGTTTTCACTGCGCAGCGGTGGCGTTACCAGCCCCTTCTCTTCATAAAAGCGGATCGCCTTGCTGGTTAAGCCGGTTTTTTTTGCCACGTCACTGATATTCACATTTCCCCCTTGACCTTCCCCTTGATGGAAGGTTTAACCTTCATAACAGTTAGCGAAAAGCGTTACTCCGGTCAACAACTGACCAATATATTATACGGGAGTTTTGTTATGTCTCACACTATCGACCTGACGCTGGACGGCCTCTCCTGCGGCCACTGCGTCAAACGCGTTAAAGAAAGCCTGGAACAGCGTCCTGACGTTGAAAGCGCTGAAGTGACTATCGACCATGCCGCCGTGACCGGCAGCGCCAGCGCGGACGCGCTGATTGATACCATTAAACAGGCCGGTTATGGGGCGGAATTAAGCCACCCAAAGGCTAACCCGCTGGCAGAGTCATCATCCCCGTCGGAAGCACTGACAGCGGCCACTCCTGAGCTTCCGGCAGCGGATGATATTGATGACAGCCAACAGCTGCTGATCAACGGCATGAGCTGCGCCAGCTGCGTCTCCCGCGTGCAGAACGCCCTGCAGGCGGTACCGGGCGTCGCACAGGCACGGGTCAACCTTGCGGAGCGTACTGCGCTGGTGATGGGCAGTGCCTCCGCCGCAGATTTAGTGCAGGCCGTGGAAAAAGCGGGCTACGGGGCGGAGGCCATCGAAGATGATGCCGAGCGCCGCGAACGCCAGCAGGAAACGGCTATTGCCACCATGAAGCGCTTCCGCTGGCAGGCGATCGTCGCCCTGCTGGTCGGTATTCCGGTGATGGTGTGGGGCATGATGGGTGACAACATGATGGTCACCGCAGACAACCGCACGCTGTGGCTGGTGATTGGTTTAATTACCCTTGCGGTCATGGTCTTTGCAGGTGGGCATTTTTATACCAGCGCCTGGAAGAGCCTGAAAAACCGCACGGCGACGATGGATACGCTGGTTGCGCTCGGTACCGGCGCGGCGTGGCTTTACTCCATGAGCGTGAACGTCTGGCCCCAGTGGTTCCCGATGGAAGCCCGCCATCTCTATTATGAAGCCAGCGCCATGATTATCGGCCTGATTAACCTGGGCCACATGCTGGAAGCGCGCGCCCGTCAGCGCTCCTCGAAAGCGCTGGAACGCTTGCTCGATTTAACCCCGCCGACGGCCCGCGTGGTCACGGACGATGGGGAAAAAAGCGTCCCGCTGGCTGAGGTACAGCCGGGCATGACGCTGCGCCTGACCACCGGCGACCGGGTGCCCGTCGACGGTGAAATCACCCAGGGCGACGCCTGGCTGGATGAAGCGATGTTGACCGGGGAGCCGATCCCCCAACAAAAATCACAGGGCGATGCGGTTCATGCCGGTACGGTAGTGCAGGACGGCAGCGTGCTGTTCCGCGCCAGTGCCGTCGGTAGCCACACCACGCTGTCGCGTATTATCCGCATGGTCCGCCAGGCCCAGAGCAGCAAGCCGGAGATTGGCCAGCTTGCTGACAAAATCTCGGCCATTTTTGTGCCGGTAGTGGTCGGCATTGCGCTGCTGAGCGCGGCGATCTGGTATTTCTTCGGCCCGGCACCTCAAATTGTCTACACCCTGGTCATCGCCACTACGGTGCTGATCATCGCCTGTCCGTGCGCTCTTGGCCTGGCGACGCCGATGTCGATTATCTCCGGCGTGGGCCGTGCCGCCGAGTTTGGCGTGCTGGTCCGTGATGCGGATGCCCTGCAGCGGGCGAGCACCCTGGATACGATTGTCTTTGATAAAACCGGCACGTTGACCGAGGGCAAACCGCAGGTAGTGGCCGTGAGTACCGCTGGCATTGCGCAAGAGGATGCGCTGCGCCTTGCCGCCGCGCTGGAGCAAGGTTCCAGCCACCCACTGGCCCGCGCCATTCTCGACAAAGCGGGCGATGCAGCCCTGCCACAGGTCAGCAATTTCCGTACCCTGCGCGGGCTTGGCGTCAGCGGTGAAGCCGACGGCCACGCGCTGCTGCTGGGTAACCAGGCATTGCTGAATGAAAACGGTGTTGATACGTCCGCGCTGGAAGAAGAGCTGAAAGCACAGGCGTCTCGGGGCGCCACCCCGGTTCTGCTGGCGGTGGATGGCAAAGCCGCCGCGCTGCTGGCCGTGCGCGATCCGCTTCGCCAGGACAGCGTGGATGCCTTACAGCGCCTGCACCGCGCGGGCTATCGCCTGGTGATGCTGACCGGGGATAACCCGACCACCGCCAACGCTATCGCGAAAGAGGCCGGTATTGATGAGGTGATTGCGGGCGTGCTGCCGGACGGCAAAGCGGACGCCATCAAGAACCTGCAAAGCCAGGGTCGCCAGGTCGCGATGGTGGGCGACGGCATCAACGACGCCCCGGCGCTGGCCCAGGCGGACGTAGGGATAGCCATGGGTGGCGGGAGCGATGTCGCCATCGAAACCGCCGCCATTACGCTGATGCGCCACAGCCTGATGGGCGTTGCCGACGCCCTGGCCATTTCGAAAGCCACGTTGCGCAACATGAAGCAGAACCTGCTGGGGGCGTTCATCTATAACTCGCTCGGTATTCCGGTTGCTGCGGGCATTTTGTGGCCGCTGACCGGCACCCTGCTGAACCCCGTGGTTGCGGGTGCGGCGATGGCACTCTCCTCCATTACCGTGGTGAGCAACGCCAACCGTCTGCTGCGGTTTAAACCGAAGGATTGAACCTTGTTCTCGTACGCGCTAGCATGACCCTTTCCGGTCATGGAGCGCGTATGAGTCTGTTTAATCGTATAAAAGCATCGTTTCGCGCCCTCTTCCCCCGCCGCTATGCCTGGCCCGGCCTGGATATCTCGCTTCCCGGCGGACAACACCTGCACCTGGTCGGCAGCATCCATATGGGCACGCAGGGAATGTCTCCTCTGCCATCCGGTCTGATAAAACGCCTGAAGCGCGCCGACGCGCTGGTCGTCGAGGCGGACATTTCCGGCCACGAGTCGCCGTTTGCCGGGCTTGAAAGCGATCTCCCGCTGGCGGAGCGCCTGAACGACGACCAGCTCGCGGAGCTGAGGCGCGTGGCGGCAGAAACCGGCGTGTCGCTCTCCATGATTGACACCCTGCCGCTGTGGCAAATTGCGATGGTGCTGCAGGCCACGCAGGCGCAGCGTCTGGGCCTGCGCGGTGACTACGGCATTGATTACCAGCTGCTGAACGTGGCGCGGGCGCGCCGTATGCCCATCATCGAGCTGGAAGGAACGGACAGCCAGATTGCGCTCCTGCGCCAGCTTCCTGACGACGGTCTGATGCTGCTGGATGATACCCTGACCCACTGGCACACCAACGCGCGTCTGCTGCAAACCATGATTGGCTGGTGGCTGGATGCGCCGCCCGCGGACGGTAAGCTGGCGCTACCGTCGACGTTCAGTGAATCGCTTTATGATGTGCTGATGAATGCGCGCAACAAAGCCTGGCGAGAGACGCTGCATGCTTTACCTGCGGGGGAGTACGTGGTCGCGGTCGGGGCGCTGCATTTATACGGCGAAGGGAATTTGCCGTCGCTGTTGAAATAAAAAAATGGCCAATATCTCTATTGGCCCGTCAAAGAGGAATTTCATCGTTTTTATTATACCGAAGTGACCTTCGGCTGAGCCGATTGTCGCTCAAAGTGACCATCACTGCCAACACTATTGCGCAAGATGGTGCTATTTTTTAGACAAACGTCAGGCGTATGCTGGCTGCATGAATTGTCTGTCGTAAGAAGGATAGCTATGACTCCCGCCGTTAAATTACTCGAAAAAAACAATATTTCTTTCCGGATCCATACCTACGATCACGATCCGAACGAAACCAACTTTGGTGATGAAGTGGTGCGCAAGCTGGGGCTGAACGCTGACCAGGTCTATAAAACGCTGCTGGTCGCAGTGAATGGCGATATGAAGCACCTCGCCGTGGCGGTAACGCCCGTTGCCGGACAGCTCGATCTCAAAAAGGTAGCGAAAGCGCTGGGGGCGAAAAAGGTGGATATGGCGGACCCGATGGTTGCGCAACGCACCACGGGCTATCTGGTGGGCGGGATCAGCCCGCTCGGACAGAAAAAACGCCTGCCGACGCTGATCGATGCGCCTTCGCAGGAATTTGAGACGATCTATATTTCGGGCGGTAAACGCGGGCTGGATATTGAACTGGCCGCGGGCGATCTGGCGAAAATGCTGGACGCGAAGTTTGCGGATATTGCCCGCCGGGAGTAAAAAAAGCCGGGTGGCGGCTACGAGGTAAAAGCAAAACGGTAACAGGCGTTACCGTTTTTTGTGTTCGCGCCCTCTCCCGGTGGGAGAGGGTTGGAGTGAGGGCATCAGGCCGCACAACACTACTGCCAGCTCACCTCACCTTTCGGCTCATAGGCATTCACGTCAATCGGCGAATTCTGCTCGATGTACTGCTTCAGCACTTCCGCATCAATAAAACCGGTGTTTACGTAGCCCGGTTTATTATCAATGTGCGGATAGCCGTCGCCGCCGGTGGCGTTAAAGCTTAACGTCGCCAGACGGTAGGTTTTCGCAGGGTCTACCGGCTCGCCTTTGATTTTGAGATCGTTGAGCTTGCCGTCCTTCGCCACAAAGCTGACGTTAGCAAACTGCGGATAGGCACCCGAGTCCGGTTTCATCTGCGCTACGGCGGTCAGGTAGTCAACGACCTCTTTCCCGCTCATATCCGCATACACCACCACGTTGCCGAACGGCTGCACCTTCAGCACGTCTTTATAGGTGATATTTCCGCCTTCGATGGAGTCACGAATGCCGCCGCCGCTCATCACGCCGAAGTCCGCATTCGTGCGCGCCATCTGCGCCGCCAGCACCAGATGGCCCATGTTGGTCTGCACGAAGCGGACTTTACTGCGGTCCCCTTCCAGACGACCGTTCAGCGTGCCGATTTTCACGTCCAGCTGCGCCTTGCCTTTGTTCTGGAACGGCGTCAGCAGGGAGAGCATCTGCTGGTTTTCAGCAATCTCTGGCGTGTAAAGTACGCGCTCGCTTTTCCCGTCCGGGTAGGTGACTTTCTTCTTCAGGTTTACCGGGATGAGCTGATAGCGCACCAGCTTCATCTCACCGTTACGAAACTCAAAGTCCGCCCGCCCCACGTATTTACCCCACTCGTGGGCCTGCACAATCCAGATCCCGTTCTGACGATCTGGCGCACACGGCGTGCCCGGCACGTAGTCCACCTGCTTTTTGTTCTCCGACGCCATGCACACCGGATCCTGCGAGTGACCGCCCACAATCATCGCCAGCGAGCCCGCTGGCAGGCTGCGCGCCATCTCCACGTCGCCGGGCGCATTGGAGCCGTGCTCGCCGTTATCGTAGTGTCCCATGTGGGTAGTGGCGATAATCACGTCCGGCTTTTCGTTCTGCTGCAGCTCCTGAATCACCAGCTTCGCTTCGTCTGCCGGTTTGCGGAATTCGATATCGGTGAAGAACTCAGGGTTACCGATTTTTGCCGTATCGTCGGTGGTTAAGCCGATGACCGCGATTTTGAGATCCTGACGCTTAAACAGCGCCCACGGTTTAAACAGACGTTCGCCGGTGCTTTTCTGGTAAATATTGGCGGAGAGGAACGGGAATTTGGACCATTTCTCCTGCTGGCGCAGCACGCTCAGCGGATTGTCAAACTCGTGGTTGCCGACGGCCATCGCGTCGTAACCGATTAAATTCATGCCGCGGAAATCGGGTTCAGCATCCTGTAAATCCGATTCCGGCACGCCGGTATTAATATCCCCGCCCGACAGCAGCAACACGCTGCCGCCCTGGGCCGCCACCTCTTTGCGAATGCCGTCCACCAGTGTTTTTTGCGCCGACAGACCATACTCGCCGTATTCACTGCGCCAGAAATGACCGTGATGATCGTTGGTATGCAGAATGGTGATTTTATAGGTTTTATCTTTTTCATACGCCTGCGCGGGCAGGCTTGCCAGGCCCCATGCGGCAATAAGCGCCAGCGCGACGCCCCGCTTCATTAACTTCATCTTCTCTCTCCCTGACCAATAGACAAAGGCAAAAATTACAGTGACTAACAAGAATAGACAAATAAGTTTTCAGAATTGCGACTTTCTTCAAATGTCACGGACGAGTATGTTAGTCGGATAATAATTACTCCCTGCATCTCTAATAACAAATTGACGTGGTATTTATGGCAATCAGTGAATCAACCCAGCCCGCTCCGGGCGCGCCGGCGTCGCGCACCTCTTTTAAAGTTTTAGGCGCAATCAGCCTCTCGCACCTGCTCAACGACATGATCCAGTCGTTGATTCTGGCGATCTACCCGCTGCTGCAGTCCGAATTTTCGTTAACCTTCGTACAGATCGGGATGATCACCCTGACCTTCCAGCTGGCCTCGTCGCTGCTGCAGCCGGTGGTGGGCTACTGGACGGATAAATACCCGATGCCGTGGTCGCTGCCGATAGGCATGTGCTTTACCTTAAGCGGGCTGGTGCTGCTGGCCATGGCAGGCAGTTTTGAAGCGGTTCTGCTCGCCGCCGCGCTGGTGGGAACCGGCTCGTCCGTCTTCCATCCGGAATCGTCCCGCGTGGCGCGTATGGCCTCCGGTGGCCGTCACGGGCTGGCGCAGTCACTCTTCCAGGTAGGGGGCAACTTCGGTAGCTCCCTCGGCCCGCTGCTGGCGGCGGTGATTATCGCCCCGTATGGCAAAGGCAATGTGGCCTGGTTTGTGCTGGCCGCCCTGCTCGCCATTGTCGTGCTGGCACAGATCAGCCGCTGGTACGCCGCCCAGCATCGCGTGAACAAAGGGAAACCTAAAGCGAAGGTTATCAATCCCCTGCCTCGTAATAAGGTCATTCTTGCGGTCTCCGTGCTGCTGGTGCTGATTTTCTCGAAATACTTCTATATGGCGAGCATCAGCAGCTATTACACCTTTTATCTGATGCAAAAATTCGGATTATCGGTACAAAACGCGCAGTTTCACCTGTTTGCTTTCCTCTTCGCGGTGGCCGCAGGAACGGTCATTGGCGGGCCGGTGGGGGATAAAATTGGCCGTAAATATGTCATTTGGGGCTCTATCCTCGGGGTGGCACCGTTTACCCTTATTTTGCCGTACGCAAGCCTGGAATGGACCGGGATTTTAACCGTGATAATCGGTTTTATCCTCGCCTCCGCGTTTTCCGCCATCCTGGTCTATGCTCAGGAGCTGCTGCCGGGCCGTATTGGTATGGTTTCCGGGCTCTTTTTCGGTTTCGCCTTTGGGATGGGCGGCCTTGGCGCAGCCGTATTAGGGATGGTTGCGGATCACACCAGCATCTTCCTGGTTTACAAAATCTGTGCTTTCCTGCCGCTTCTTGGGATGTTGACCATATTCCTGCCTGATAATCGTCATAAAGCGTGATTTACGGGTAGCTAAAGTTATGCTTTGGCTACCCTCCCCCCTTATGCGATAAGGGTTTCCTATTCATCCCCACTCTGAATTTATCAATATGCGCCTTTTTAATCGCATATTGCCGTTTTATTCAAACTTCAACAATTATTCATAAACATAAGGGCAAAAATTGTCATAAACTAATACCTGGCTTTTTGGTATTCACGCCAAAAATGGAACACTCACCACGAAAGGAGACGGAATGCACCACGCCACACCGCTTATTACCACCATTGTTGGTGGACTTGTGCTCGCTTTTATTCTTGGCATGATTGCCAATAAGCTGCGTATTTCTCCTCTTGTCGGCTATTTGTTAGCGGGTGTACTGGCGGGGCCTTTCACGCCAGGCTTCGTAGCGGATACCAAACTGGCGCCAGAGCTGGCGGAACTGGGCGTGATCCTGCTGATGTTTGGCGTCGGTCTGCATTTTTCGCTGAAGGACCTGATGGCGGTAAAGTCGATCGCCATACCCGGAGCGATCGCCCAGATAGGGGTGGCGACGCTGCTGGGCATGGCGCTTTCGGCAGTGCTGGGCTGGTCGCTGATGACCGGCATCGTCTTTGGGCTGTGCCTCTCCACCGCCAGTACCGTGGTGCTGCTGCGCGCGCTTGAAGAGAGGCAGCTGATAGACAGCCAGCGCGGGCAAATCGCGATTGGCTGGCTGATTGTTGAAGATCTGGTGATGGTGTTGACGCTGGTGCTGCTGCCCGCCGTCGCCGGGATGATGGAAAAAGAGAACATCGGCTTCGCCTCGCTGGCGCTGGATATGAGCATCACCATCGGTAAGGTGGTGGCCTTTATCGCCATCATGATGCTGGTGGGCCGCCGTCTGGTGCCGTGGATCATGTCCCGCAGCGCGGCGACCGGCTCCCGCGAGCTGTTTACGCTCTCCGTGCTGGCGCTGGCGCTGGGCATCGCCTTCGGTGCCGTTGAGCTGTTTGATGTCTCCTTTGCCCTGGGGGCGTTCTTCGCCGGGATGGTGCTGAACGAATCCGAGCTGAGCCACCGTGCGGCGCACGACACGCTGCCGCTGCGCGATGCGTTTGCCGTGTTGTTCTTCGTCTCCGTCGGGATGCTGTTCGATCCGCTGGTGCTGATCCAGCAGCCGCTGGCCGTGCTGGGCACGCTGGCGATCATTATTTTTGGTAAGTCGCTCGCGGCTTTCTTCCTGGTGCGAATGTTCGGCCACTCCCCGCGCACGGCGCTGACCATTGCCGCCAGCCTGGCGCAGATCGGTGAGTTCGCCTTTATTCTGGCCGGCCTGGGTATGGCCCTGAACCTGCTGCCGCAGGCGGGGCAAAATCTGGTGCTGGCGGGGGCAATCCTCTCCATCATGCTAAACCCGGTATTGTTTGCCTTGCTGGAAAAATACCTCGAGAAGACCGAAACCCTCGAAGAGCAGACGCTGGAAGAGGCAACGGAAGAAGAGAAGCAGATCCCGGTGGATATTTGTAATCACGCCCTGCTGGTGGGCTTTGGCCGCGTGGGTAGCCTGCTCGGCGAGAAGCTGATGGCGCAGGGGATCCCGCTGGTGGTGATTGAGACGTCACGCACCCGCGTGGATGAGCTTCGCGAGCGCGGGATTCGTGCGGTGCTGGGCAATGCGGCGAACGAAGAGATCATGGAGCTGGCGCATCTGGACTGTGCCCGCTGGCTGCTGCTGACCATTCCAAATGGTTATGAAGCGGGTGAGATTGTGGCCTCCGCGCGTGAGAAGTGCCCCGGTATTGAGATCATTGCCCGAGCGCACTATGACGACGAGGTAGAGTACATTACCGAGCGCGGCGCGAATCAGGTGGTGATGGGCGAGCGTGAGATTGCGAACACCATGCTGACGCTGCTGACGAAGCCGCCAATTGAAGAGGCGGTTACGGGGTAAGTTTGCTGCGGCCTGATGCCCTCACCCTGGCCCTCTCCCACAGGGAGAGGGAACAAATACTAAAAACGGCAACCGCAGGTTGCCGTTTTGCTTTTACCTGTCCCAGTACGCCTCTTCGAGGCTGTCTTCTCGTTCCGGCAGACCGCGCGTTAAGCGCGGCGAATGCTGGTTCAGTACCTGGTAGCTTACGCGGTTGGCGTACTTACACACCTGCGCCAGTGACGAATAGGTCAGCCAGCTGAACTTGTGCTTGCTGGAGTTCGGCACGTTAGTTTTGTGATAGGCGTTCGCGGTAATGTCATGCAGCAGCGCGGCAAGCGCGCCGTCGCCCGCGCCGTTAGTGTTCATGATCTTCTCCGGCCCGCCCATATACGGCGCAATGTGGGAGTAGATACGCAGCGGATTCACGCAGTCTTTGTGGCGCATGCCGCGGCTGAACTCGTACTGGTTGAACTCCGCAATCGCCCCCGGCAGCAGCGGGTGCTGGGTTTTGCGCTTGCTCTCTTCTTCCGTGAACCCCGCCATATACAGCCCAACCGGACCCGCGGTGCAGAGCACCAGATCCACCCAGTCCAGCGCTTTGTCGGACGCCAGCAGCGGATCGCTTTCACCGGTCAGCGCCTCGGCCTCTTCTTCGTTCATCGCCAGAATCGAGACGTGCTCTTTCAGGAAGGTCTGCCACCACTCCGGGTTATCGGCAATCACGAATTTGGTGCCCAGCGTCAGAACGACGGGCACGTCGTACTTTTTCGCGTACTCAATCGCCTTCATGGTCGCCTCAGGCATCGGCTCGCCCGGCTTGCAGCGCACCAGGTAGGAGGTCAGCACCAGCGCAGACGCGCCCGCGATCACCTCTTCGGGAATGCTTTCCGCGCGCAGCTTGTTCATGTGGCCCGGGCTGATGGCAAAGGTACGCTCGCCGGATTCGCCGATCAGCGTAAAGCAGCGGCCAATCGGCCCGTCTACGCCCTGGAGATAGTTCAGATCGGTGCGGCTGGAGGTGTTGCACAGGTAGCGGTAGGCGTAGCCACCGATTTCGATATTGCTGCACATCACGCCGAGCAGCACCGAGCGGTCATCTGCCAGCACCGAGTAGTTGTGCATGGTGTTGCCGATGGTGCCGCCAGCGAACTGATGGGTAATCAGATTTTCGCGCACCAGCTCCTGGTACAGCGCTTCGGCAACGTCGTCCTCAATCACCAGCGAGTGACCGGCGCTCAGACCGTAACGGGCGACAAACTCATCATCCACTTTCGCTTCAATGTCCACCAGCGTCTGGTCGATACCGACAACCCAGGCCGCGCTGGTTTCATTTTCAGGCTGGATTTGCTGCAGGAGCGGATCGCGGGCATCGACGGGAAAGTAGTGTTTGGATTTGCGTTTACCGGGAAATTTCATGGTCTGAACTGTACGAAGAATATGGGCCGGGAATGGTAGCACAAACCCGGTCCGGAGTGCGATCAGCGGCTGTTCGTCACCAGCGAGACCATCATGTCGATATGCTCAGGTGAGTCGTTAAGCGCCGGAATGTACTCATACTTTTCGCCGCCGGCCTCAAGGAAAAATTCCCGGTTTTGCACCGCGATCTCCTCCAGCGTTTCAAGGCAGTCCGCCGAGAAGCCCGGCGACATCACCTGAATGTGCTTCACACCCTTCTCGCCAAGCATTTTGAGGGTTTCATCGGTGTACGGCGTCAGCCACGGCTCGCGGCCAAAGCGCGACTGGAAGGTCATCATCACCTTCTCCGGCGGCAGGCCAAGGGCGGAGACCAGCTCGCGGGTGGTATCGCGGCAGCGCTGGGGGTAATCATCCCCTTCGTTGGCGAAACGCTGCGGAATACCGTGATAGGAGAGCAGCAGCAGATCCGGCTCACCGTGCTTCTCAAACGATGCTCGGGCGCTGTTGGCAAGCGCCTTGATGTAGAGGTCGTTATCGGCGTAATCGCGAATAAAGGTCACGCCCGGAATGCGGCGACGCGTCTTCAGAATACGCGCCAGCTCGTCCCAGACGGCGGCCACCGTCGAGCAGGAGTACTGCGGATACAAGGCCAGCACGACGATATGATCCACGCCCTGTGCCAGCAGCGCATCGACGGCACTTTCCAGCGAAGGTTTACCGTAGCTCATGCCGAGTGCGACGGGCATATCCGGCAGACGGGCGGCCAGCGCTTTTTCCTGACGACGGCTGTAAACCATCAGCGGCGAGCCCTCTTCCATCCAGACGGATTGATAAAGTTTGGCGACGCGCGGAGAGCGAATCGGCAGAATGACGCCACGTAGCAGCGGCCACCACAGCAGTCTCGGAAAATCCACGACGCGGGTGTCGCTTAAAAATTGTCGCAGGTAGCGTTTTACCGCCGCTGGAGTGGGTGCTTCTGGGGTGCCCAGATTGGCAAGCAGGATGCCGGTTTTCGCCTGACTCATTCACGCCTCTTAACCATTTGATAGGTTGTCAATTGTAGCGGAAATGCGTTTAAACGAAACCCATTGCTGTAATAGGTAAGATGAGAATATTTCTCACCCGGAAGCCCGGGTGAGAGGCGCGTGATTAGCCGAGGATTTTTTCCAGCTCTGCACGTACGTCAGCCACGGCTTTGGTGCCGTCAACTTTGGCGTATTTGGTGTTACCCGCCTGCGCTTCTTTGGTGTAGTAGCCAATCAGCGGCGCGGTCATCTGATGGTATTCCACCAGGCGTTTACGCACGGTCTCTTCCTGATCGTCTTTACGGGTGGTCAGCTCTTCGCCGGTCACGTCGTCTTTGCCTTCAACCTTAGGCGGGTTGAATTTGATGTGGTAAACGCGGCCAGAGGCAGCGTGCACGCGACGGCCAACGATACGGTCAACGATCAGCTCGTCCGGTACGTCGAACTCCAGCACGTAGTCCACGTTGATGCCCGCTTCTTTCATGGCGTCAGCCTGAGGAATGGTGCGCGGGAAGCCGTCCAGCAGGAAACCGTTACGGCAGTCTTCCTGCGCAATGCGCTCTTTAACCAGCGCGATAACCAGCTCGTCGGTTACCAGCTTGCCTGCGTCCATGATGTCTTTCGCTTGTTTACCCAGCTCGGAGCCAGATTTTACAGCGGCGCGCAGCATGTCACCGGTGGAGATTTGCGGAATACCGTATTTCTCCATGATGAACTGAGCCTGAGTTCCTTTACCCGCGCCCGGAGCGCCAAGCAGAATAATACGCATTGCGAAAATCCCCTCAAATGTCGTTTCAATTTTTCAAAAGCGCTAAACAATACCACCAGAACGGGCGTGGCTCAAGGAAGGCGGGAAGGCTGAAACGGTTAATGGGGGGAGATAATTTGGGAGAGTGCGGTCTGGTGCCCTCACCCCGGCCCTCTCCCACGGGGAGAGGGAGAAGACCAGGGGAGACGTGGTCAGTTACGCCAGCAGCAGCGCATTCACACGTTTAATGAACAGGTTAGGATCTTCAAGGGTGCCGCGCTCGGCCAGCAGGGACTGATCCAGCAGCAGTTCAACCCACTCGGCAAAGCGAGCTTCATCCTGGGTATCCGCCGCGCGTTTCACCAGCGGATGATCCGGATTAAGCTCAAAGATATATTTCACTTCCGGCACGGCCTGGCCCGCCGCGGCGAACAGCTTCGCCATCTGGGTGCTCATTTCGTCCGCATCGGTGGTGACAATCGCCGGAGTATCGGTCAGACGGTGCGTGAAGCGTACCTCTTTCACGCGGTCGCCCAGCAGGGTTTTGACACGCTCAACGAACGGCTCCAGCGCCTTCTCGGCTTCTTTCGCGCTTTCGTCCACTTCATCCGCCAGCTTGTCGATGGACTCGTCGGCTTTGGCAACGGACTGGAACGCCTTACCGTCGAACTCGGTCAGGTAGTTCATCATCCACTCGTCGATGCGGTCAGAAAGCAGCAGCACTTCGATGCCTTTCTTACGCAGCAGCTCCAGGTGCGGGCTGCTCTTCGCTGCCGCATAGCTGTCGGCGGTGATGTAGTAGATCTTCTCCTGCCCTTCCTTCATGCGGGAGACGTACTCTTCCAGCGACACGGTCTGGGCGGAGGAGTTGGTGTGCGTAGAGGCGAAGCGCAGCAGTTTAGCGATGGTTTCAACGTTCGCCATGTCTTCCGCCGGACCTTCTTTCAGCACCAGGCCGAACTGTTTCCAGAAGGTCTGGTATTTTTCCGCGTCGTCTTTCGCCAGTTTTTCCAGCATCTGCAACGCACGTTTGGTCAGGGCGTTACGCAGATTACGGGTAACGGTGCTGTCCTGGAGGATTTCACGGGAGACGTTCAGCGGCAGATCGTTGGAGTCTATCAGGCCACGAACAAAGCGCAGGTAGTTCGGCATGAACTGCTCGGCGTCGTCCATGATGAAGACGCGCTGCACGTACAGCTTCAGGCCGTGCTTGTGATCGCGGTTCCACATGTCCCACGGTGCCTGTGCCGGGATATACAGCAGGCTGGTGTACTCCTGCTTCCCTTCCACGCGGTTGTGGCTCCAGGTCAGCGGGTCGGTAAAGTCGTGGGCGATGTGCTTATAAAACTCGTTGTACTCGTCGTCTTTGATTTCAGCCTTGTTACGCGTCCACAGCGCCTGCGCCTTGTTGATTTTCTCCCAGGAAACAACGGTTTCACCGTCTTTCTCTTCCTGTTTTTCAATCTCTACTGGCAGCGCGATGTGGTCGGAATATTTGCTGATGATGGAGCGTACGCGCCAGTCGTTCAGGAAATCATCTTCGCCTTCGCGCAGGTGGAGGGTGATTTCGGTGCCGCGATCCGCTTTGGTGATGTCATCAACGGTGTATTCGCCTTCCCCTTTGGATTCCCACAGCACGCCGTTCTCGGCGCTGTCGCCCGCGGCACGGGTGCGCACGGTGACTTTGTCCGCCACGATGAACGCCGAGTAGAAGCCTACGCCGAACTGGCCAATCAGCTGGCTGTCTTTCGCCTGGTCAGAGCCCATGGACTCCAGGAACGCTTTGGTGCCGGATTTAGCGATGGTGCCGAGGTGGTCGATCACCTCGTCGCGGTTCATCCCGATGCCGTTATCAGCGATGGTCAGGGTGCGGTTCTCTTTGTTGAAAGAGACGCGCACGCGCAGCTCGCCCTCGCCTTCATACAGATCCGGGTTGGACAGCGCGCGGAAGCGCAGCTTGTCCGCCGCATCGGAGGCGTTGGAAATCAGCTCACGCAGGAAAATTTCTTTGTTGGAATACAGGGAATGGATCATCAGGTGCAGAAGCTGTTTTACTTCTGACTGGAAACCACGGGTTTCTTGTCCTTTCATCTAAGTCGACCTCAACAATGCCATTTAATGGGGTTGTAAAACGTTGAGTGAGAGATGGGGATAAGGGGGGAAATTTTCAAGCGGAGGCCGCGCGCGCAGCCTCCGTTTGGTCAGAAAATAATCTTGTGACGTCCGGCCAGCGAGTGCGACAGCGTGGTGCCGTCGACCATCTCCAGCTCGCCGCCGACCGGCACGCCGTGGGCGATGCGGCTGGCGTCAACGCCGTACTGCGCGCACAGCTCGGCGATATAGTTGGCGGTTGCCTCCCCTTCCACCGTCGGGTTGGTGGCGAGGATCACCTCTTTGATGGTTTCGGACTCAAGACGCTGTTCAAGGCGATCGAGACCGATATCGTCCGGGCCAATGCCGTCCAGCGGGGAGAGGTGCCCCATCAGCACAAAGTAGCGGCCGGAAAACTGCCCGGTTTGTTCGATGGCGTAGATGTCCGCCGGACTCTCCACCACGCAAATCTGACCGTTTTCCTGACGACGCGGGTTCGTACAGATGTTACACACGTCCTGCTCGGTAAAGGTCCGGCAATCCGCACAGTGACCAATTTCTGACATGGCGCGGGTTAAAGCCTGCGCCAGGCGCATCCCGCCGCTGCGGTCGCGCTGCAATAGCGTAAACGCCATGCGCTGCGCCGACTTCGGGCCAACGCCCGGCAGGCAGCGCAGTGCTTCCATTAACTGCGTGAGCAGCGGACTGGTTTGCATCAGAATGGCATCTTAAAGCCCGGCGGCAGCTGCATACCGCTGGAAACAGAGGCCATTTTCTCTTTCTGGGTTTCGTCGATACGGCGAGCGGCATCGTTAAACGCGGCTGCAACCAGATCTTCCAGCATTTCTTTGTCGTCTTCGAGCAGGCTCGGGTCGATTTCAACGCGACGGCAGTTGTGCGCACCGTTGATGGTCACCTTGACCAGACCGGCACCGGATTCACCCGTGACTTCCAGCTGAGCGATCTCTTCCTGCATCTTCTGCATTTTTTCCTGCATCTGCTGAGCCTGCTTCATCAGGCCACCCAGACCGCCTTTTCCACCAAACATAGGCTTCTCTCTTCTTTCACGTTTAAGGATTACAACCGTAAGTCAGACTCACGATCAAATGGGGCGAATACTCTCTTCATCCAGATCGGCGTCGAAGAACCGGCGCAGGGTCTGGATGTTGTTATCCGCAATAATTGCCTCGCGCGCCTGCGCGAGCTTCTCTTCATAAATGGCCTGGCGCCACTCGAGCGGCGTTTTCACTGCCGGATTATCATCTTCAATGATAGTCAATTCAACCGGTGAACCCTGTAAAGCAGCAAGCGCCTCGGCCAGCGCCTTTTGCGCGCCAGGGGAATTGAGGTGCCGCTGGCCCGGACGCAGGTGCAGACGCACCTGATTGCCGTCCTGCTCTTTCCAGGCGTTCAGCGCGACCTGCTCCACCAGCTTCGGCAACTGGAGTTTGCTGACCTCAGCGGCCCAGGCGTCGCGCGCGATGGACTCTTCGGCGAGCTTAGCGGAAAGCTCCGGCGTTTTTTCATGCTCCAGCGCCTTTTTCAGCGCTTTCGGCGTGGCGACCACTTCCTTGACCGTTTCAACAACGGTGGTCGCCTTCCAGCGGTAAGCCTCTTCTTTCACCGGGGCTTTCTGCTCGAGCGCGGACGGTGCCGGACACGACTGTACGCGCTCCGTTACCGAGGCCAGTCGTTCAAGCGCGGCGTTGTTCACCGGCCGCGCTCTTCCTGGCGCTGCCGGTTCACTCTTTTTTGGTTTGGTTACTCCCTGCGCACGCTGCAGCTGGCTGCGTGCGGCAAGCACCGAACTGGTGGCATCCGACAGCGGCACGTTTTGCTGTGGCGGCGGCGTCGGCTGCGGTGGCACCTGCTGCGGTGACATCACCGCCGTAGGGGCGACCGGGGCAAAAGACTGCCGCGGCGCTTCCGGCTCCGGCAACGGCATGCGCGGGTGGAACGCCAGCGCGCGCAGCAGCGTCATTTCGACGCCCATCCTGGGGTCCGGCGCGAACGGTAACTCTTTGCGGCCAATCAGCAACGTCTGGTAATACAGCTGCACGTCGGCAGGCGGCACGGTGCGGGCAAGTTCACGCATCCGCTGTTCAATGGCGGCCATGTCCGCACCGATGGCCGACGGAGACAGCTGCAGCATCGCCACGCGGTGCAGCAGGCTGAGCATCTCGACCAGCAGCGCTTCCCACTCAATACCGCGGGCAGCGGCCGCGTTCACCAGCGACATCACGCGCTCGCCGTTGGCGGCAATCATCGCTTCGATGAGCGACAGCGCCTGATCGTCATCCAGCGTGCCGAGCATGGTGCTGACCGCTTCGGTCGAGAGCTTGCCGTCACCGCTGGCAATCGCCTGGTCGGTCAGGCTTAGCGCATCACGCAGGCTGCCGTCAGCCGCGCGGGCCAGCAGCTGCAGGGCGCGCGGCTCGTGAACGATCTTCTCTTCATCAAGGATGTGCTCAAGCTGAGCGCGGATCTGCTCAACGTCCAGCGCCTTCAGGTGGAACTGCAGGCAGCGCGACAGGATGGTGACCGGCAGCTTTTGCGGATCGGTGGTCGCCAGCAGGAATTTAACGTGCGCGGGCGGCTCTTCCAGCGTTTTCAGCAGGGCGTTAAAGCTGTGGCGCGACAGCATGTGCACTTCATCGATCAGGTAGACCTTGAAGCGGCCGCGCGCCGGGGCGTACTGCACGTTGTCGAGCAGATCGCGGGTGTCTTCCACCTTGGTGCGCGAGGCGGCGTCGATCTCGATCAGATCGACAAAACGCCCCTGCTCGATCTCGCGGCAATTGTCACACACGCCGCACGGGGTGGCGGTGATCCCGGTTTCGCAGTTCAGACCTTTCGCCAGCAGACGGGCAATAGAGGTCTTACCGACGCCGCGGGTGCCGGAAAAAAGATAGGCGTGATGGATGCGACCTAGCGACAAGCCGTTCGCCAGGGCCGTCAGCACATGTTCCTGACCGACAACGTCAGCAAAGGTTTGTGGTCGCCATTTACGGGCTAACACCTGATAACTCATGGGCAGGCTCTGCAACGCTGGAAGGTGAATTTATGGAGGGGAATGCTATCACAACCTCACCCATTGAGCGAGGTTGTGAAAACCGGGATTAATGACCCGGGAAAGGCACCAGGCTGTAGCTGTTAATGCCCTGTTTTTCCAGGCGCTGTTCACCGCCAAGATCGAACAGGTTGATGATGAAGGCCGCGTCGGTCACTTCACCACCCAGACGGCGGATCAGCTTGACGGTCGCTTCAATGGTGCCGCCGGTTGCCAGCAGATCGTCAACCACCAGCACTTTGTCGCCAGGCTTGATCGCGTCAACGTGGATCTCCAGCTGATCGGTGCCGTACTCCAGCTCGTAGCTCTCGGCGATGGTTTCACGCGGCAGTTTGCGCGGCTTACGCACCGGCACAAAACCCACGCCCATCGCCAGCGCAACCGGTGCGCCAAACAGGAAGCCGCGGGCTTCGGTACCTACTACTTTGGTGATCCCGGCGTTTTTATAACGCTCCACCAGCAGTTCAATGCTGAGCGCGTACGCTTTCGGGTCTTCCAGCAAGCTGGTGACATCACGGAAAAGAATGCCAGGCTTTGGATAGTCCTGGATGCTTTTGATGCTATTTTTCAGATATTCAAGCTGCTGTGCAGTTGCGGTCATCGGTTTGTGCCTAAATGAAACAGTGTTACTCACGGCGCGCGACGAGTCGGTCAAAGTAACAGTTGTTTAACCTTTGACCAGGCGCACCTGTGCTCGAAAACGGTCGAATTTACTGGCTGCGCGCCATAATTGCAACCGCCATGATGAGGCTTCAGTGCTTTTGTTGCTTTTCATCAACCACGGGGATCCGCCACATGAAGATCAGCAGGCAGGCCAGGATCGCCAGCAGCAGAATACGCCCCCACATCATGTTCACCAGCCATAACGAAACGGCGAAGGTGATCAGGATAAAGGCAATGGCGCGCGGCTTGGCACCGGGCGGCATGGCCCGGTGTTTTTGCCAGTGCCGCAGGTAGCCGCCAAACCACGAGCGATACAGCAGCCAGTGGTGAAAACGCGGCGACGAGCGGGCGAAGCACCAGGCGGCCAGCAGGATAAACGGCGTGGTCGGCAGCAAGGGCAAAACCACACCTAGCGTACCCAGCACTACCGCGAGCCAGCCAATGATGATTAAAATAGTACGCTGCATAATGCGAATCGTTATCAAACTGAACGGCTACTTTACCACTGGAGAGCGCATTGAAAACAGCACTGCTTCTTGAGAAGCTGCAAAATCAGCTGATCGCTCTGCGGGCGCAGGCCACGCCGCTGATGGGACACGCCACGCTGAAACCGCGCTTTGACCGGCAGCTTTTCCGCACCCGCAGCACCGTCATTCAGGATTACCTTGCTGAGATGCAGACCAACCTCGATGAGCTTCGCCACGCGGTTGAGAGTGAACAACAGGAACAGGTGGTGTGGCTTGCGGAGCATCTTACCGAGCAGATCACCGCCCTGCACCGCGAAATCGCCGCCTGGCCGCTACGGGCGTGGGACAGCGCCTCGCCTGGGCTGGGAAAATGGCAGCGCAAGCGACTGGAGAACCAGGAGTTTGAGCGGCGTCTGTTTGAGATGAAGCGCGAGCGCGAAGCCCGCCTGAACAATAGCGAAACGCTGGAAGAGCAGCAGCTATTGATGCGCGAGATTAGCGCGCTGGAAGGCCGCATCGTCCGCTGCCGTCAGGCGCTGGATGAGATTGAACGCGTGATTGAACGCCTGACCCGTTAACTGGAGCCACATCTATGTCACTGGAAAATGCACCCGACGAGGTCAAGCTGGCCGTCGATTTGATTATGCTGCTGGAGAATCATGAGATCCCGGCCGAGACGGTGCTTAAAGCGCTGGAGATTGTGCGGCGGGATTTTGAGGGGAAACTTCCCCCTCACCCTAACCCTCTCCCTGTGGGAGAGGGAAAATAGATTAAGCCGGAGTCGGGTCGTCGCCCTTAATGTCGCGCTTCACTTCCGTGTGCTCGTCACCTTTCTCATTATGCAGGTGAACCTCAAGCTGGTTGAAGGCGATGTTAATGTTGTTTTCACGGCACAGGCGGTCGATCGCGCGGTTCAGTTCATCAACGGTGTAGCTGCGATCGCGCAGTTCACGCACGTATAAACGCAACTCGTGATCCAGCGTGCTTGGCCCGAAGGTGGTGAAGAAGACATCTGGCGCAGGATCGTGCATGACTTTTGGATGCGATTTAGCGGCTTTAAGCAATACCTCTTTTACTTTATCCAGATCGGAACCGTAGGCCACGCCGAGGCGAATCACCACGCGCGTGGTGGTATCCGAGAGCGACCAGTTGATCAGACGCTCGGTCACGAACGCTTTGTTCGGAATGATCACCTCTTTACGATCGAAGTCAGTGATGGTGGTCGCACGAATTCGGATCTTGCTGACGGTACCGGAGAACGTACCGATGGTGACGGTATCGCCGATACGCACCGGACGTTCGAAGAGGATAATCAGGCCGGAGACAAAGTTACCGAAGATCTCCTGCAGGCCAAAACCAAGACCGACCGAGAGGGCCGCCGCCAGCCACTGCAGTTTATCCCACGAGACGCCCAGCGAGCCGAATACCGTCATCGCCCCGACGATAATGATGACGTAATTCAGGATGGTGGTGATGGCGTAAGACGCCCCCTGACGCAGGTTCAGCCTTGAGAGCACCAGCACTTCCAGCAGACCCGGCAGGTTACGAATCAGCGCCCAGGCCACTACCGACGACACCAGCGCAAACAGCAGGCTGCCCATGGTGACGCTTTTCATCACCGCCGCGCCGGCTTCGGTACCGTTGTACTGCCAGAGGGTAATACTGTCGAGATAGGCGAAGACGGTAATTAAATCAGACCAGATCGCCCAGAACATCACCGCAAACAGCGCGATCATCACCAGCATGGTGATACGCAGCGTCTGCTGGTTAACCTGCTCCAGCGCGATGGTCGGCTCTTCCTGCGGCTCCGCGCCTTCAGCCCCCTCTTTCACCTGATGCTGACGACGCGCAATGGCACGACGGTAAGCAATGCGGCGGGCCGCGACGCTTAAGCCGCGCAGCACGGTCTGATAGAGCAGGTTCCAGACGATCACCAGATAGACCGTCTCGATCCAGCGCCCGGACAGGCGCAGCGTGGTGTAGAAGTAGCCCGTTGCCGTAAGCACCATCAGCGCCAGCGGAATGATCGCCAGCACCGTCACGGTGGCCAGGCGGATATTGTGGGACTCTTTATCACGCCAGCTGTCGCGGCACATCGGCCACATCAGGATCGCAATCAGCAGCAGGTTGAGCAGAATGACCAGTTGACCCAGCACATCATCCATCAGATGCAGCGGGGAAAGCTCGGAGACTACCGACCAGAAGTGCAGCGGCAGGAGCGCCAGGCTGACGCGCACAATCTGGCGACGCCAGTGGCTGGTCAGCTGCGCAGGCATGTTGAAGTGACGCACCGCCACGCCGTCTTTTTCGAGCACCTTCCAGCACACGCCAAATACCAGCCAGAACAGCGCCAGTTTTTTACTGAACGCCCAGAGCAGATCGCTGACGTTAAGCTGCATCGTGAGCAGGATCAGGCCCACGGCCAGAATAATCAGGCACACCGGCAGCGCGCGAATGAGATCGATCAGAATCGCTTTTGGCGTATGGAGCTGGCTGTCGTTACGCAGTTGCCCCACTTCCGAGGCCAGCTTCGCCTGGTACTGTTTCAGCCATTTCAAACGCCAGCGGATCAGACCGGCAATCAGCAGCAGCGGTAAGCCCGCCAGGAAAGCAATCATTACCGCAGGCCAGGCTTTCTCCCAGTTCACGGTGATTTTCATGCTCTTAATCTGCGTTTTCAGCGTCTCCGGGAAGGACTTAATCCAGTCCCAGTCCATCGGCTTGTTGCTGTTCACCCAGAAAATCTGCTGCGTCAAAATCTCCTGCAGGCTTTTTGACACGCTGACCAGCTGCTGCTGGTTGATCTGCAGGTTAATTGCCATCATCAACTGGTTGCCCAGCTGTTTATTGAGCTGGTCCAGCAGTTCACGGCGCATATCCACCACCTGGAGCAGCGCGTCATGCACTTCCGGGTTTACGTCACTGGAGTGCCCCTCTTCAATTTTGGCGACGAAAGCATCACTCTGGAAAAGGGCATCGCGCTGCTGGTTGACGTCAAACTGCTCCAGACGTAAATCCGCAATGCGGTTGGTCATGTCCTCCAGCTCGTCGGCAGACGGCAGCGTCTGCTGCTGCTGGTAGAGAATACGCGACAGCAGTAGGCTGCCCTTCAAGACCGCGATCTGCTCTTTGATGTTGCGCTCCGCCTGCAGCGCGCGATCCAGCCAGTTCTTCACTTTGATATTTTGCTGAACCAGCGAGTTGCCGCTTTCCGTCGCCAGTATCAGACGCTGGCTGAGCTGGTGGTTAGCCTCAAGCTCCTGTTTCACCAGCGGGTTGGCCTGAATGCGGGCAGTTTCGTCCGGCGAGACGGCTTCCTGAGCGGTTTTTTCCGTCAGGGTCAGGCGTTTGCTGTTTACCGCCTCCTGCAACAGCTGAAGCTGATGCTCCAGACGATTAATATTCGCCGTCACGTAATCACGCTGTTTCTGGAGCGTGTCCTGCAGCACCGTATTCCCTTCCAGGCTTTTACGCTGCTGTTCGATTTGCGCATTGAGCAGCGACTGCTGAACCAGCAGCAGGGTTTGCTGGGTCGGGCGCAGCGTGCCCTCCCCTACCGTCGTGCCGTTCAGGCGGTTGCGGATCTGCTGTAGCTGCTGAGACGCAGCGTACATCGCGTTTTGCACGCGCTCGGGCTGAGTTTGCAGGGAGACGAGCTGACTGTTGTAGGTCGCGAGGTCAGACTGTGCGGTTTGCAGATCGTCGAGCAATTGCGCGACGCGCGATTCCAGCTGGCGTAAGGAGAGCGTGGAGAGCGTTTTGCGCGTTTCATCGTCGTTATCGACGTCGCTCAGCGCGCTCAGCGCTTCCGTGGCCTTACGCATGTTCTCCGGCGCCTGCGCCACCTTCTGACGAAGCTGGGTGGTTTCAGCTTTAACGCGCTCAATCTTATCAATGTTTTCCAGCGTTTCCGTCAGATCCTGCTGGGTGAGTTTCTCCTGAGGAGAGAGCTCTTTTTGTTTGTTCAGGGTATCGAGCTGCGACTGAATTTCACTGCGCGAGGGAATATCAGTGCTGTTGTCTGCGCGGGCCCAGGAAAGCGGCGCGGTGGAGAAGAAAAACAGCATAGCAAAGAGCAATGCAAATACAGGATGTTGCGAGCGATTGATGGGCAGCATAGTTGTGAATGATGTCAGCAGATGACCGAAAATAGTCCGGCGTGAAGAATATCACGCTCGTCGGAAGCAGAATAGCGAGAACGTAAGCCTCTGGGATAAATCCTGGAAGGACTCAGGCCGTGAGCGAAGGCGCGTCGCTGCGCAGCGTCGGGCAGAGCTGTAGCATTTCCAGTAAAATCGCCACGTAGCTGCGGGCTTCCTCTTTGAGGTCAAAGGATTGCGGCGCAAAAAGCCAGTTTTCCATCAGACCTGAAATGTAGCTGCGCATCAGGATGGCCGCCCGGCGGGTGAGTAAATTGGCCGGTAACAGCTTTGCCTGCATACACAGGTTCAGGTTCTGTTCGATACGATCGTAGCTCTCCAGGCTGAGGCTGCGCTGCGCCTGTTGCACCACCGCCATTTCGCCCACGAACTCACATTTATGAAAGATAATTTCCATCATTAATCTGCGACGCTCTTCAACTACCGTTGCTTCAAGGATATATACTAATATTTCTCTTAATACTGAGAGTGGATCGTCAGGGAATTTTGCCCGATACTCACTCTCGAGATCGCTAATGCTGGACTCTGAAAGCTCCCAGATTTCACTGAACAGATCTGACTTGTCTTTAAAATGCCAGTAAATCGCTCCCCGCGTCACACCGGCAGCCTGAGCAATTTGCGCCAGCGAGGTAGAAGAAACACCCTGCTGAGAGAACAAACGTATTGCCACATCCAGAATATGTTGTCGGGTTTCCAGCGCTTGTTGTTTAGTTTTTCGTGCCATAGGTGGGTGAATTTACAGGAGTCAGATTTACATACATTTGTGAATGTATGTACCATAGCATGACGATAATATAAACGCAGCAATGGGTTTTTAGACTCAGGACCCTTGATCAATTTGAAATCGGACACTCGAGGTTTACATATGAACAAAAACAGAGGGTTAACGCCTCTGGCGGTCGTTCTGATGCTCTCAGGCAGCTTAGCGCTTACAGGATGTGACGACAAACCGGCTCAACAAGGAGCTCAGCAGGCGCCAGAAGTCGGCGTTGTGACACTCAAATCTGAACCTCTGCAGATCACCACAGAATTACCAGGCCGTACAAACGCTTACCGCATTGCGGAAGTGCGTCCTCAGGTTAGCGGCATTATCCTGAAACGTAACTTTACCGAAGGCGGCGATGTGAAGGCCGGTGAGTCTCTGTATCAGATTGATCCCGCAACCTATCAGGCTTCTTATGAAAGCGCGAAAGGTGACCTGGCTAAAGCACAAGCGGCGGCAAAAATCGCTCAGCTGACGCTGAACCGCTATCAGAAACTGCTCGGCACGAAGTACATCAGCCAACAGGATTACGATACCGCGCTGGCAGATGCCCAGCAGGCTAACGCGGCCGTGGTAGCAGCCAAAGCGGCTGTCGAAACTGCACGCATTAACCTGGCCTATACCAAAGTGACCTCCCCTATCAGCGGTCGTATTGGTAAATCTGCCGTGACGGAAGGGGCGCTGGTGCAGAACGGGCAGACCACTGCGCTGGCTACCGTGCAGCAGCTTGATCCGATCTACGTTGACGTGACGCAGTCCAGCAACGATTTCCTGCGCCTGAAACAGGAGCTGGCTAACGGCACCCTGAAACAGGAAAACGGCAAAGCCAAAGTGGAGCTGGTTACCAACGACGGTATCAAGTTCCCGCAGGAAGGTACTCTGGAATTCTCTGATGTGACGGTCGACCAGACCACCGGTTCCATCACCTTACGTGCGATTTTCCCGAACCCTGACAAAAATCTGCTGCCAGGTATGTTCGTTCGCGCGCGTCTGGAAGAAGGAACGAATCCAACCGCACTTCTTGTTCCACAGCAGGGTGTGACCCGTACGCCACGCGGCGATGCGAGCGCACTGGTTGTTGGGGCAGATAACAAAGTCGAAACGCGCAATATCACCGCCACGCAGGCGATTGGCGATAAATGGCTGGTGACGGAAGGTCTGAAAGATGGCGATCGCGTGATTGTTACTGGTTTGCAAAAAGTACGTCCTGGCGCGCAGGTAAAAGCACAGGAAGTGACATCTGACGATAAACAACAAGCTTCGGCCGCTGGCCAGTCAGAACAAACCAAGTCTTAACTTAAACAGGAGCCGTTAAGACATGCCTAATTTCTTTATCGATCGCCCCATATTTGCGTGGGTGATCGCCATTATCATCATGCTGGCCGGGGGACTTGCGATCCTGAAGCTGCCTGTTGCGCAATATCCAACGATTGCGCCACCGGCGGTAACGATCTCCGCAACCTACCCGGGGGCTGATGCGAAAACGGTGCAGGATACCGTGACTCAGGTTATCGAACAGAACATGAATGGTATCGATAACCTGATGTACATGTCCTCAAACAGTGACTCCACCGGTACGGTTCAGATCACCCTGACCTTTGAATCCGGTACGGATGCGGACATTGCGCAGGTTCAGGTGCAGAACAAACTGCAGCTGGCAATGCCTCTTCTGCCGCAGGAAGTGCAACAGCAGGGTGTGAGCGTCGAGAAATCGTCCAGCAGCTTCCTGATGGTTGTCGGCGTTATTAACACCAACGGCACCATGACGCAGGAGGATATTTCCGACTACGTGGGCGCCAACATGAAGGACGCCATCAGCCGTACGTCCGGTGTGGGTGACGTCCAGCTGTTCGGTTCCCAGTACGCGATGCGTATCTGGATGGATCCGAACAAACTGAACAACTTCCAGCTGACGCCGGTTGACGTGATTAACGCGATTAAAGCGCAGAACGCCCAGGTGGCAGCCGGTCAGTTAGGCGGTACGCCGCCGGTGAAAGGCCAGCAGCTTAACGCGTCCATTATCGCGCAAACCCGTCTGACCTCCGCCGATGAGTTCAGCAAAATTCTGCTGAAGGTGAACCAGGACGGTTCGCAGGTTCGTCTGCGCGACGTGGCCAGGGTTGAGCTGGGTGGTGAGAACTACGACATCATCGCGAAGTTTAACGGTAAACCGGCGTCCGGTCTGGGTATCAAACTGGCGACAGGCGCGAACGCCCTGGACACCGCGACGGCGATCCGTGCGGAACTGAAGAAGATGGAACCGTTCTTCCCGTCAGGCCTGAAAATCGTTTATCCGTATGACACTACGCCGTTCGTTAAAATTTCGATTCACGAAGTGGTTAAAACGCTGGTAGAAGCGATCATCCTGGTGTTCCTGGTGATGTATCTGTTCCTGCAAAACTTCCGCGCGACGCTGATCCCAACCATCGCCGTGCCGGTCGTTCTGCTGGGGACCTTTGCCATCCTTGCAGCCTTTGGGTTCTCGATAAACACCCTGACGATGTTCGGGATGGTGCTCGCCATCGGCCTGCTGGTGGATGACGCCATCGTGGTGGTAGAGAACGTCGAGCGCGTGATGGCGGAAGAAGGTTTGCCGCCGAAAGAAGCCACCCGTAAATCTATGGGCCAGATCCAGGGCGCACTGGTCGGTATTGCGATGGTGCTGTCCGCGGTATTTATCCCGATGGCCTTCTTCGGGGGCTCTACGGGTGCGATTTACCGCCAGTTCTCCATTACCATCGTCTCCGCGATGGCGCTGTCGGTACTGGTAGCGTTAATCCTGACGCCAGCGCTGTGTGCCACCATGCTGAAGCCGGTTCAGAAAGGCGGTCACGGCGAGCATAAAGGGTTCTTCGGCTGGTTTAACCGCATGTTTGATAAGAGCGCGCACCACTACACCGACAGCGTGGGCAATATCCTGCGCAGCACCGGTCGTTATCTGCTGCTCTATATCATCATCGTAGTGGGGATGGCGTTCCTGTTCGTTCGTCTGCCAAGCTCGTTCCTGCCAGATGAAGACCAGGGCGTGTTCCTGACGATGGCACAGCTTCCGGCAGGGGCGTCGCAAGAGCGTACCCAGAAGGTGCTGGACGAAGTGACGGACTACTATCTCACCAAAGAGAAAGCGAACGTTGAATCCGTGTTTGCGGTTAACGGCTTTGGCTTTGCGGGTCGTGGTCAGAACACCGGTATCGCCTTCGTTTCTCTGAAAGACTGGGCGGATCGTCCGGGCGATGAGAATAAAGTTGAAGCGATCACGGGCCGTGCCATGGGCACCTTCTCGCAGATTAAAGATGCGATGGTCTTCGCCTTTAACCTGCCAGCGATTGTTGAACTGGGTACGGCGACCGGCTTCGACTTCCAGCTGATCGACCAGGGCGGTCTGGGTCACGAGAAACTGACGCAGGCGCGTAACCAGCTGTTCGGCGAAGTGGCTAAACACCCTGACCTGCTGGTCGGCGTACGTCCAAACGGACTGGAAGATACGCCGCAGTATAAGATCAACATCGATCAGGAAAAAGCGCAGGCGCTGGGCGTGTCCATCAGCGACATCAATACCACGCTGGGCGCGGCCTGGGGCGGTAGCTACGTCAACGACTTCATCGACCGTGGTCGCGTGAAGAAAGTGTACGTCATGTCCGAAGCGCAGTACCGTATGTTGCCGAACGATATCAACAACTGGTACGTTCGCGGCAGCAACGGTCAGATGGTGCCGTTCTCATCCTTCTCAACGTCACACTGGGAATACGGCTCTCCGCGTCTGGAACGTTACAACGGTCTGCCGTCGATGGAAATCCTGGGCCAGGCCGCACCGGGCCGAAGCACCGGTGAAGCCATGAACCTGATGGAAGAGCTGGCCAGCAAACTGCCTGCGGGTATCGGCTATGACTGGACCGGTATGTCCTATCAGGAACGTCTGTCCGGTAACCAGGCCCCTGCCCTGTACGCCATTTCACTGATTGTGGTCTTCCTGTGTCTGGCGGCGCTGTACGAGAGCTGGTCAATTCCGTTCTCCGTTATGCTGGTGGTTCCACTCGGGGTTATTGGTGCGCTGCTTGCGGCAACGTTCCGTGGATTGACCAACGACGTGTACTTCCAGGTAGGCCTGCTGACAACCATTGGCTTGTCGGCGAAGAACGCGATACTTATCGTTGAATTCGCCAAAGATCTGATGGAGAAAGAGGGTAAAGGCCTTATTGAGGCGACGCTGGAAGCAGTGCGTATGCGTCTGCGTCCAATCCTGATGACCTCTCTGGCGTTCATCCTCGGCGTAATGCCGCTGGTTATTAGCTCCGGTGCAGGCTCCGGTGCGCAGAACGCGGTCGGTACAGGTGTAATGGGCGGTATGATCACCGCGACCGTACTGGCTATCTTCTTCGTCCCGGTGTTCTTC
This sequence comes from Enterobacter sp. 22499, assembly GCF_052044815.1. Taxonomy (NCBI): domain Bacteria; kingdom Pseudomonadati; phylum Pseudomonadota; class Gammaproteobacteria; order Enterobacterales; family Enterobacteriaceae; genus Enterobacter; species Enterobacter sp. 22499. Next base: position 1,412,382 of record NZ_JBQENR010000001.1, read on the forward strand.
GTGGTGGTGCGCCGCCGCTTCAGCCGGAAGAATGAAGATGTTGAGCACAGTCATTCGGTAGAACCTCACTGATACCGGTTTCATATAATAAAAAGGCCGCATTTGCGGCCTTTTTCATTTTCAGAAAAAATCATAAAATAAGCTTATTGAGGTCCTATTTATTTTCTGTCATCTTAAACAGACATATCATATTTAACTGATAACTTAATAGGTGAACTCAGGATTTTTTTAAATCTATTTCCCTGCTTAAGTTGTTAGGAATATTCCTAATTAAAAGTTAAGACAAACGGAACTCCGGATGTGAACTTTTCTTATGGCTGTAAGCTAAGCCAATGAAATGTAAGGAAGCGAAAAAACTACCGTTAATCCTGATAAAAAAGTTCAGTTTCGGATGAACATTTGCGTAGACGCTCGCAGCCTGCGGTTTTATTTGTAATTTTTCGTAATAGCGCGGTGAAATCCAGGAAGGAGTGGCTTATAGTTAGGTTATCAGGAACACAGCGCTCATGTAGCTAAGTCAGATGTATCCATCCCGACAATGATGTTCGGTGAGTAAGAAATCACTCAGAAGGGGATGCGCTATGGACGAGTACTCGCCAAAAAGGCATGATATCGCGCAGTTGAAATTTCTCTGCGAATCCTTGTACCATGACTGCCTTGCCAATCTTGATGAAAGCAACCATGGCTGGGTAAATGACCCAACGTCTGCCATCAATTTACAGTTGAATGAGCTGATAGAGCATATCGCTACCTTCGCGCTTAATTATAAAATTAAGTACAATGAAGATAATAAGCTCATTGAGCAAATTGATGAATACTTGGACGACACCTTTATGTTGTTCAGCAGTTACGGCATTAACACTCAGGATTTGCAAAAATGGCGTAAATCGGGAAACCGGCTATTCCGCTGTTTCGTCAACGTGAGCAGAGCTAACCCGGTTAGTCTTTCCTGTTAAAATTATTACAATTACTAAGGTGAATTTATGTCTGATAAACCACTCACAAAAATCGATTATTTGATGCGCTTACGACGTTGTCAGTCAATTGACACCCTTGAACGCGTCATTGAAAAGAATAAATACGAGCTTTCTGATAATGAACTGGCGGTATTTTATTCAGCCGCTGACCATCGCCTTGCAGAGCTAACGATGAATAAGCTGTATGACAAAATCCCTACTTCTGTATGGAAATTTGTCCGTTAATCTTTGAAGTGTGTCTGTAGAGGTTCTACGCCACGTTATAAGCTGTATTCACCTGTCCCGTTATGCTCCCTGCGCGAAAGCCAGGTCTCCGTGTTAAACGCGCTCATCAGCAACAATGTTGTGACTGTGGTCACATCGGCCTTCCGGGAACGTTCCCCTTAACGCCTGTTGCGATTACCCTTCAGGAATAACATCCAGAGAGGTTTCCGATGAGCATAGAAAAACAGAAGATGATTTCAGGTGAACATTACCGCCCTGGTGATGAGACGTTACGCGCCGACCGGCTTCGGGCGCGCCATCTGCTTCACCGCTATAACCACACCGCGCCTGACGAAAAAACAGAACGCCAGAACATTCTGGCGGAACTGCTGGGACAAAGCGAAGGGGCGTATATTGAGCCGAGCTTCCGCTGTGACTATGGATATAACATCTATCTGGGCAAAGACTTTTACGCCAACTTTGATTGCGTAATGCTGGATGTCTGCCCTGTACATATTGGCGACAACTGCATGCTCGCGCCGGGCGTTCATATTTATACGGCCACCCATCCGCTGGATGCGCAAGAACGTAACAGCGGAGTGGAGTTTGGTAAGCCCGTCACCATTGGCAATAATGTCTGGATTGGTGGACGTGCGGTCATTAACCCAGGCGTCACCATCGGGGATAATGTGGTTGTGGCTTCCGGTGCCGTCGTGACGAAAGACGTGCCGGCTAACGTCGTCGTGGGCGGCAACCCGGCGAAAATCATCAAAACGCTGTAACGATCCGGGGAGCCAACTGTTATGGTCTTTTAGCGCCCGACTGTTACTTTTTTCAGCCGGATGGCTCCCCTAAAATTGGCAGATACCCTGTATTGTCAACTCTCAAAAGGCCAAAAATGACCGAGATACAGCGCCTGCTTACCGCCACCATCGACGATCTTAACCACCGCGAAAAGCGAGACAATCGCCCGCGCTTTAGCATTAGCTTTATCCGCAAACATCCCGGGCTTTTTGTTGCCATGTATGCCGCCTGGCTGGCGACGCTGATTGTCATGCTGAAGTCCGAAACGCTGGTGGACTCCGTCTGGCTGCTGGTGGTGCTGTTTGTCGTGTTTAACGCCTTTTTCTTTTTCGACGTGAATCCCCGCTACCGTTACGAAGATATCGACGTCCTCGATTTCCGGGTCTGCTACAACGGCGAATGGTACAACACGCGTTTTGTGCCAAATGAGCTTATCGACAGCATCCTGCACTCTCCGGCTGTCGAAACCGTGCACAAAGAGAAGCTGCAGAAAATGGTCGCAACGAAAGGCCAGCTCTCTTTTTATGATGTTTTTACCCTTTCCCGTCCTGCTGCTGCGTAATTAACGCCTGCAGGCGTCGGATACCCGGCGCAAACTGCGAAGCAGAGGTGTTGCCGTAACCTAAAACCAGGCCGGTTTGCCCCTGCTTCGTCTCCAGGTAATAGCCGCTCAGCGCAGCGGGTGCCAGCTGAAATGCCCTCGCTTTCTCCACCAGCCGCTGGTCGTCGATACCGTCAATCGCCAATGTCAGGTGCATTCCCCCTTCACCGGCAAGAACACGGTGCGGAGTATAAAGCTCTGCGCTCAGCACCTCCCGCAGCTGGCGGTAACGCTTACGATACAGGCGACGCATGGCGGCAAGATGACGGGCATAGTGCCCCTCCTCGATAAACAGCGCCAGGGTGCGCTGTTCTGCGCGATGCCCGCCGCGCAGCAGCGAGCCGATAGCAGGACGCGCCGCTTTCGCCAGCGCTGGCGGTAACACCATGAACCCCATTCGGAGCGACGGAAACAGCGTTTTACTGAACGTCCCCAGATACACAACGGGCGCGTTGTTGACCATGCCCAGCATCGCCGGTACGGGCTCGCCGACATAGCGGAACTCGCTGTCATAATCGTCCTCAATGATCCACGTCTTGTGCTGGCGGGCCAGTTCCAGCAGCGCCAGACGCCGCCGCGCGCTGAGCACGCTCCCGTAAGGAAACTGATGCGACGGCGAAGTGAAAATGAGCGCAGGTGAAGGCGCATGCAGCCCTTCCCAGCACATTCCCTCGTCATCCACCGGTATGCCGGTCATCGCAAGGCCGGTTTTGACAAAGGCGCTTTTGGCCCCGCTGTAGCCGGGATTTTCCACCCAGGCGACATCCCCCGGCTCGCTTAACAGCATCGTGCACAGATTGACGCCCTCCAGCGCCCCTTCGGTTATCACAATCTGGCTGGCGTCGCAGTCAATGCCGCGAGAAAGCGCAAGGTGACGGGCGATGGCTGCCCGCAGCGACGGCTCACCGGCCGGGTCGCCATAGCCCAGCAGAGCGCTCCCCTCCTCCCGCAGGACGCGATCGTACAATCGCCGCCACAGCGGCAAGGGGAAATAGTTGATGGCGGGCGTTCCCGGCGTAAAGGCCATCACCGGGGTGTCGCGCGGCACAGGCGCAGGCAGCTGAACGACACGTTTTGCCAGCCTGACCTCAGGATCGGTCAGAACCCGCGGGCTGGCACGATGGGCGAATTGCGCCACCCGCGTCCCCTGACGGTTACGCAGCAAATAGCCTTCGAGCGTGAGCTGGTCCAGCGCCGCATTGACGGTGTTCCGTGAAACGGAAAGCTGCTGCGCCAGCGTTCGCGAGCCGGACAGCTGGCTGCCGGACCGAAGCCTTCCGCCCAGTATGGCCTCCCGTAAAGCGAGATAGAGCGCGCGCTGGAGCGTCTCTTCCCCACGCGTTTTAAGCGCAGCATGGAGCAAGGTATAAAGTTCATCGCCCGGTATGTTCATCTCATCTCCTTGTGGTACCACCAAAACATAGCTGAGTGGTTCTTTTTAAGGAACCAGTAATTTTCTAATCTGAAACTCTTCTCAACGTCACGGAAATAAAGATGAAGATATTCAATGAGTTTGGACAACCTGTGGGCGAAGCCCTTACCGACTGGCAGCCTCGCCCTCATCCGTCCCGGGTAGTACTGCAGGGGCATTATTGTCGGCTTGAACCGCTGCGCGTGGAGCATGCCGGGGCGCTGTTCTCCGCCTATGCTCTGGCCGGAGATACCCGGAGCTGGACGTGGCTACTGCGTGAACCCGATGCCACGGCCGCTGAGTTTGCCGAATGGGTGGCAAGCGTGTGTGAGTTATCTGACCCGATGCACTTTACCGTTATAGATAATCAGACCCAGGCCCCGGTCGGGACGCTGGCCCTGATGCGGATCGATCCTAAAAACGGCGTTGTGGAAGTGGGACACGTTCACTTCTCCGTGCTGTTAAGCCGCACGCCCATGTCAACAGAAGCGCAATATCTGTTGATGCGGTACGCGTTCGATACCCTGGGCTACCGGCGATATGAATGGAAGTGCAACAGCCTGAACGAACCATCACGCAAAGCGGCACTGCGTCTGGGCTTTCAGTTTGAAGGCCGTTTTCGCCAGGCGCTGGTCATAAAAGGCCGTAACCGGGATACCGACTGGTTTTCGATTCTCGACAAAGAGTGGCCGGCGCTGGCGAGCGCCTTTGAAAGCTGGCTTGCCACCGACAATTTTACTGCCGATGGCAAACAGAAAAGATCCCTGGAAAGCTGGCGAGAAACGCGCGTCTAGCGTCTTTTTTTACGTCCCTGCACCGCCTTAAAACGCGGATTGGATTTGCAAATCACGTATAAGCGTCCCTTGCGTTTGACTATCTGGCAATCCGGGTGACGCTGTTTTGCGCTGCGCAATGAGTTAAGCACCTGCATGGTTAGCCCCGCTTCGCATTAAGAAAACCGCCAAAACGCTTGCGGAAGCGCGCTGCGCTGCCATCCGTGGAAAACGTTTTTTGCTTACCGGTATAAAACGGATGCGATTTTGAAGAAACCTCGATAGTGATGTACGGATACGTTTCACCGTCGAGCTCAATTTCGCGGTCGGTTTTAATGGTTGAACCCACTTTAAAGTATTCATTGGCACTGGTGTCGTGGAATACCACGGTGCGATACGCTGGATGGATGTTTGGTTTCATCATAAACCCTTTGTGTTTTGTTATAACATAACAAAATAATATCCAGGCAAGGTTGAAAAAACAACCCTCTCTCTCCTGAGGATATTTTCTAATTTGCTTTAGATAACATGAAAACCCTGCCCCCACGTGCTATAACTATTTCATTTCGCGGTAAAATCTTTCTCTTCAGGCAGGAAACTCAGCGTCCGGATTCGGGCATATGAGAAAGGAAACGACAGCATGAAAACCCGACATCTGGTCAGTCTGGTGACTGGCGTACTTATCTTTTCCGTGCTGGTTCCCATTTGCCTCAGCATCTGGCTTGCCCATCGCCAGGCAGAAGAGAAATTTGTTGATGCGCTGGATAGCTATGCTTCTCGGGTGCTGATGCGCACCGACAGAGTCGTGGATCAGGCTAAAGAAGCGTTAAATCACCTGCAGGGATTTAAGGGCGTTCCCTGTAGTCCGCTGCATTTGAGGGAAATACGTCGGGTCGCGTTCTCGTGGCGCTATATCCAGGAGGTGATCTATATCGACAACCTCAAACCCCTCTGCTCTTCGCTTGAGCAGGCCAGTAAATCCGCCGCTTATCCTCCCCCCATGCGTATCACCGAAGATGGCTACAGCGCGTGGCTTACCGCACAGAACGATCTTGGCTTTCACCGCTATATGGCCGTGCTCGGGAAGGGCCATTACCTTGTTCTGGTCGATCCTGCCTCGCTTGTGGATGTGATCCCTTTCGGGGCGATTGCCATTGATGCCGCTCTGGTGGGAAGCGCAACGCATCTTATTTTCGCCAGCAGTAACACGCTTGATCCGCATATCCGCGATCGGATCAACGATCGAGGCGTCTCCAGCGTTCAGTACAAGGGCTCCATGTACGTCATGAAGCCAGTCCCTGAGCTTGGATTTACTGTCGTCACGTGGGCAGCGCTCACCCCTCTGGCTGAAAGCTGGCACCGACAGCTGCTTTTCTGGCTGCCGTTTGGCGTCCTGATAAGCCTGCTGGCGGCACTGTTTGTCCTGCGGATCCTGCGACGTATTCAGTCGCCGCGCAATCGCCTGCTGGACGCCATTAACAGCCGCGATTTTGTGGTTCACTATCAGCCCATCGTGGCGCTGTGCAGTGGAAAAATCGTGGGTGCGGAAGCGCTTGCGCGCTGGCCCCAGCCAGACGGAAGCAGTCTCTCGCCTGATATATTTGTGCCGCTTGCCGAGCAAACCGGCCTCATCTCGCAGCTGACGCAGTTAGTTATGGAAAAAGTGTTTGAAGATATGGGCCACTGGCTGCAGCTCCACCCCGATCAGCATATCTCCATCAACCTCGCCCCGGCCGATTTGACCTCCGGTAATCTGCCGCCTTTACTGAGCCAACTCCTGAATAAGTGGCAGATTCATCCCCGACAAATCGCCCTTGAGTTAACCGAGCGTGGCTTTGCCGACCCCAAAATCAGCGCGCCGGCTATCGCCGCGTTTCGCCGTTCGGGCCACCCTGTCTACATTGATGATTTTGGCACGGGCTATTCCAGCCTCAGCTATCTGCAGCATCTCGATGTCGACACGCTAAAAATTGACAAATCGTTCGTGGATGCACTGGAGTACAAAAACGTAACGCCGCACATTATCGAAATGGCGAAGTCGCTGCAGCTGGCAATGGTGGCGGAAGGCGTGGAGACCGAAGGGCAGCTTACCTGGCTGCACCGCCACGGCGTGCAGTATGGGCAGGGGTGGTTCTACAGTAAGGCGCTGCCAAAGACGGAATTTATCCTTTGGGCAGAGAACAACCTCGCCACGCGCTCTACTTAAGATAGGATTTGATCACCTGCAGCACGACGCCAAGATCGGCTTCACGCTGCGCCTCTTCGGGCTCTTTCACGACATGATCGGTAAGATGCCCTTCAATCACCTGCATCATCATGCCATTGACCGCGCCACGGATCGCCGCCAGCTGCTGTAACACCTCGGCACATTCGTGATCGCTGTTGAGCATTTTCTCCAGCGCGGTGCTCTGCCCCTGAATTTTCTTCAGGCGAGTCAATAACATCTTCTTATCGCGAACGGTATGTGACATCTCTGTCTCCCTCAGTTTTGGCTTTTAAAGCATATCACGCTCTACTCCCCCTGAGTATTTTTCTACTGGGGGGTAGTATTAACCTACTGGGGGGGAGTACTATTTGCGCACGCTTTCCATACTGGAAATTTCAATGAACGATTTTGCTTCACTCCTGCAGCAGGGTAATGCCTGGCTGTTTGTTCCCAGCGCTATCCTGCTCGGTGCGCTGCATGGCCTGGAGCCGGGCCACTCAAAAACAATGATGGCTGCCTTTATCGTGGCTATCCGCGGCACGCTGAAGCAGGCGGTGCTGCTCGGTCTGGCGGCTACGCTTTCCCATACGGCGGTAGTCTGGATCATTGCCATGGCAGGACTATGGTTTGGCCGTGGCTGGGACGCACATACGTCCGAACCCTGGTTCCAGCTGATCTCCGGGGTGTTGATCGTTGCAATCGCCCTGTGGATGGCGTGGCGAACCTGGAAAGAGAGCCGGCCACACGATCATCATCACGATTGCCACCACCATCATGACCATGACCATGACCATGACCACCACCATGATCATCACCATGAACACCCGCTGGTTGAAGAGGAGTGGCAGGACGCCCACCAGCGCGCGCACGCGCAGGATATCAACCGGCGTTTCAACGGACAAAACGTGACGACAGGACAGATCGCGATGTTTGGCCTGACCGGCGGGCTTATCCCTTGCCCAGCGTCCATCACCGTTCTGCTGATCTGCCTGCAGCTGAAGCATTTTGCGCTCGGCGCGACGCTGGTTTTCAGCTTCAGCATCGGTCTGGCATTAACGCTGGTCGCTTCCGGCGCGATTGCCGCCTTAAGCCTTAAGCACGCGACAAAACGCTGGCCCGGATTTAGCGAACTTTCCCGCAAAGCGCCGTGGATCTCCGCTGCGCTGATTATCGTGGTAGGGATTTACATGAGCCTGCATGGCCTGAGCGGCATTCTGGCGTAAGCAGGCGGCCACGCCCGGTGGCCGCCTCTCTGGTCAGGTAAGAGTCTGCTGCCAGCTAAAGGTATAACGAAGCTGGCGCGTCTGCAGGATAAATTCCGGCGAAACGCTGGGGCTCCAGGAGTCATCGCCGCCCACCCCCATATGAAACGCATCGAGGTTGAGCCAGCACCCCGGCTCTTCCCGCAGCAGATGATGATGGGTTGTCTCACGCAGCTGCTGCTGGCTATAGCGGCCCACTGAGAAATGGAACGCGCCATTCAGCTGATGCGCACCCAGCACAAGTTTGCGGGTATCGCAGCGCAAACCATTTTCCGTCGGGAAGATATACGGCGTGTGCATGTCTGTCAGGGGTAGTGTCCAGCGCCCCTGCTGCGCCGCCAGCTTTCTGTCCGGGTAGTTTTCATGCGGACCCAGCCCCAGCCAGTCAACCTTTTCTGGCGTTTCAGCGAGATGAACGCTCAGGCCAATGCGCGCGGGCTCCGGGATATCAGACGCAATATCGACCTGAATGTCGCCATGCAGAACACCCTGCTCGTCCACCCGCCAGATTTTACGGCTCAGGAACAGCGCCCTGCCGCGATGCTCCAGGACATTAAGCGTGGTAACCACCACCTCACGCGCATGCTGCTCTGCCTCACAGTGCAGCATGCGCGAGGTGAGATCGTACATGCCCGCCGCTTTCCAGCGTTCAACCCACGCGTTTGGATCGATGCGCGTCGCTTCGCTCACCCCAATGTCGTTGTCCAGCGGCGCGCGGCTGACGTTATCCGTCACGGGTGAAAGCAGCGTTTCAACGCCATTTCGCCACCATTGAGTCAGGTATCCGGATGCGCGATCGAACTGCCATCGCTGTTGACGATGCGTGACCACCAGGATGCGATCGTTTTGCGTTAAAACCGGCGGCTCGCCCGCAGAGGCTGGCGGTGCGACAAACAGCGGAGACGGAAGCAGCCACTGTTCCCACGCGCAGCGATGGCCTGCGGGTGACCACGGCGTTGCCCGCGGCTGGCGCACTTCAACATTCAGCCAGACTTCCCCCGGCTCGGCTTTCAATTCCGGCAGAGCGATCTCCAGACGCTGAACGCCTTCAGGGGCTATCGCCAGCGTCACCTCGCCCGAAGCCAGTACCTTCCCATCCCGGGCAACCGTCCAGCTCAGCACTTCGTTATCGGTAGGGCGGAACAGGTAGCCGCTTTGCACCTCAATCACCAGCGGAGAGGTACTGACCAGCGTAAAGGTAAAGAACTGCTGGGCGCGCTGCGCCTCGTACAGCGCCGGATGCGGCGTGCGATCGGGGAATACCAGTCCGTTAAGGCAGAACTGGCGATCGTTCGGCGTATCGCCAAAATCCCCGCCGTAGGCCCAGAACGCGTTGCCCTTTTCGTCTTTCTTCGTCAACGCCTGATCGACCCAGTCCCAGACAAACCCACCCTGCAGGCGAGGATGGCTGCGAAACGCCTGCCAGTATTTCGCAAACCCGCCGAAGCTGTTTCCCATCGCGTGGGCGTATTCACAGAGGATCAGCGGACGCGTTTCGTCGGGCATACCGATCCATTTTTTGATTGACCATTTAGGCACCGCCGGGAAAGGCTGATCCCAATCGACCCGGGCGTACATCGGACAAACAATATCGGTCGCCGCCGTATTCGCCCCGCCGCCTTCGTACTGCACCGGGCGCGTGGGATCGGTGGTTTTCAGCCAGCGGTACAGCGCATCATGATTCGCGCCGTGGCCGGACTCGTTACCCAGCGACCAGATGATAATTGAGGGATGATTGCGATCGCGCTGCACCATGCGGGTTACGCGCTCACTCATGGCGTGCAGCCAGCGTGGATCGTCAGCGAGGCGGCTCATCGGCACCATGCCGTGGGTTTCAATATTGGCTTCGTCAACAACGTACAGCCCGTAGCGATCGCAAAGCCGGTACCACAGCGGATGGTTCGGGTAGTGCGAGCAACGAACGGCGTTGAAGTTATGCTGCTTCATGATTTCGATGTCGCGACGCATGGTCGCCTCGTCCATCACCTGACCGTTTTCCGGGTGATGCTCGTGACGGTTAACCCCGCGGATCAGCAGCGGCTTACCGTTAAGCTTCAGCAGGCCGTTGCTGATGTCAACGCGGCGGAAGCCCACATCGCACGCCTCAACCTCCAGCACCTTACCCTGCGGGCTGAGAAGCGCCATCGTCAGGCGATACAGTTCCGGCGTTTCAGCACTCCAGAGCGCGGGACGGTCAATGGGGATCGCCACCGTTAAGCGTTCGTCCCAGCTGCCGCGCTCGTCCACAACGGCAGACCCCGGACGCCGGGAAACGCTGGCGCATTTTTCACCCTTGCGCCACAGGGTAAAGACCACCTCGCAGTCTGCAAAGCCCGCCCCTGCCAGCGCGACATCTGCCTTAAGCACCGCGCGGTCCAGTTCCGCATTCAGGTCCGTCACCACGCGATAATCGGCAATCTGCGTTTCGGGTTTATGCAGCAGCGTCACATCGCGGAAAATACCACTCATGCGCCACATGTCCTGATCTTCCAGATAGCTGCCGTCGCACCAGCGCAACACCATGACCGCCAGGCGGTTCTCACCTGGCCGCAGGACCGTCGAGAGATCGAATTCGGCAGGCAGCCTGCTGTCCTGGGAATAGCCCATCCACCGCCCGTTGCACCACAGATGAAACGCAGAGTTCACGCCGTCAAAGATGATGCGGGTCTGCCCGCTCTTAAGCCACGCGTCATCCACATTAAATGTGAGCGAGTAACAGCCGGTTGGGTTTTCCTGCGGCACAAAAGGCGGATTAACGGGGATAGGATAGGTGACGTTGGTGTAGATGGGCGTGTCAAACCCCTGCATCTGCCAGTTCGACGGCACGGGCATCGCAACGGCATCCGCACAGTCTTCGGTTACCCACGCCTCCGGGATTTGCTCGGGTGCAGGAAAGTAGTTAAATCGCCACACCCCATTGAGGGAGCGTCTGCTGGCGGATGCAGCATCATCCAGGGCAGGCTGTTCAAGACGCCAGCTGTGTAACGGCGCATGTGCCTCCAGACGGTTCCACTGGGTGACACCCGGGTTTTCCCAGTCCCGTCGGGCCAGAATGGCGCTGAGAGTCAGCGATAAAGTGTTGGGCATATTAACCTCTTTGCGAAGCGCTCACAATTTTGGTTAACATGCCCTGGCACCCGGCGACGGTAAAGCACACAATCGCGGGGTAGCGAGTCCGATCACAAAGTTTTATTTGCGGGCAAGCTGCCCGGCAAGGAGGGCCAGGCTTCTGAGCTGCTGCGCCAGATCCTCGCGTTCGGCCTGCTGCGGGGTGCGGCGCGCGCTGGAATGTCGGGTCACCAGCGTTACCGGCAGCTGAACCTGCCAGCATTCCTCCCCCCCGCTGGGGGACAGAAGCCACTCCACGCTGCGCTCGCCAGCCTCGCGAAACGCCTGACGAATGGTCGTCAGCGGCGGAGAAAACCAGGCGCTGTCGGCCGTATCGTCAAACCCGACCACCGATATCTGGCCAGGAACAGCTATCCCTTTTTCCGCACAGGCGCGCATTACCCCAAGCGCCATCTGATCGTTCGCCACCAGAATGGCATCCGGCAGTACCGCCCCCGAGAGCAGCACATGTCCCTTCTCATAGCCGCTGGCCGCGCTCCAGTCGCCGTAGGCCACCGCAGCCGCGTCGAGACCCGCCTGCGCCAGCGTCGCTTTCCATCCCGCCAGACGCGCGCGCGCAGAGACCGAGCTTTCCGGCCCGCTCAGCAGGGCAATATGCTGATGCCCCAGCGAAAGCAGATGCTCAACGCCCAGGCGTGCCCCCTCTTCGGCGTTAAACACGAGGCTATTTACCTGCGCTGACGGTGACACGTCGAGGAACAGCACCGGGACGGGCGTCGCCAGCGACCTGAGCGCTTCGGCGTGCGGATCGTCAAGCGGCACATTGACCAGCAGCGCGTCTACCCGCTGCCCCAGCAGCGCCTGAAGCGCCGCCTGACACTGCTGCGGCTGCTCCACCATGGAAATCAGGACGCTCGCCCCCTGCCCTGCAGCCCGGGATTTTACCGCCGAGACAATTTGCGAAGGCGCGTGCAGCGCCAGATCGGTGGTGATGAGCCCCAGCGTACGGGTGCGTTTCCCCGCCAGCTGCTGCGCCCGCAGATTGGGAACGTAATGCAGCTCAGCCATTGCCTGCTGCACCTTTTCCCGCGTGCGGGCAGAGACGTGCTCCGCGTCGTTAATCACGCGGGAAACGGTCTGATAAGAAACCCCCGCAAGGAGGGCGACATCATAAAGAGTGATTGCTTTCATGCGTTCTGGCATCGCGATTTTCGAAGCGTCTATTCTGGCACAGCGACGCCGTTAAAACATGTGAGCGCTTCGCAAATTAAACAACCCGCTCCGGCTGCGTCATTTTCTCACCGCGCGGCTTCTGGCGGAACCAGGGCAAACAGAGCTGGATAAGCGGGCCAATGGTCAGAGCATACGCCACAGTTCCCACCCCAAACGAGCCACCCAGCACGCACCCAATCAGCAGGACGGACACTTCGATGGAGGTACGCACGCTGCGAATGGACCACCCCAGCCGGGCGTGAATGCCGGTCATCAGGCCGTCGCGCGGACCAGGCCCGAAACCGGCCCCGATGTACATGCTGGTGGCGATCGCGTTCATCACGATGCCCGACACCAGGAAAGCGATGCGCACGGATAACGAACTCAGTTCGGGGATAAGCGCCATGCTGGCGTCCGCCGCCAGACCGATACAAATCACGTTGCTGATCGTGCCAAGACCAGGCATCTGACGCAGCGGGATCCACAGTAAGAGCACCGCAGCCCCGGTCAAAATGATCACCGTTCCGATGCTCATCCCCAGCTGTATTCCCACGCCAAGGTGAAACACATCCCACGGATCGACCCCCAGATCCGCACGAATAAACATCGCGGTGGAAAGCCCATACAGCCCTAAACCGACATAAAGTTGTAGCAGACGACGTACCATTTTTATCTTCTCCAGTGAACCCGACTTTCATCCTGACCCAAAATGGCACTAAGATTAATGTCCAGTTTTTAAATAGTGGACTGCACATGTCATCACGCCGCTTCGGAAGCCAGTCTGTGGTACGCCTTTTAGGGCACTGGCAGCAAACTTCATCCCGCACTCCGCTCTGGCGCCAGCTGGCCGACGCGCTGCGCTTATTAATCCTTGATGGCCGGCTGGCACTGCATACGCGCCTGCCGGGTGAGCGTGAGCTGGCGACGGCGCTGAACGTCAGCCGAACCACCGTCAGTAGCGCCCTCGCCCACCTGCGTGAAGAGGGTTATCTTGAAAGCCGCCACGGCAGCGGGTCGCGCGTCATCCTCCCGGATGCACGCGCCGTTCCCACCCTTTCCGCAGCGAGCGTCGCCCTGGATCTTTCCACTGCCGCCCTCAGCGCCGGGCCGGAGATCCACCAGGCTTACACCCATGCACTTACGGCTATTACTCAACACCTCTCGCTGACGGGCTACGAGCAGCTTGGGCTGCCGGCGCTACGGGAGGCCATCGCTGCGCGCTATACCGCGCGAGGTCTTCTAACCCGGGCAGACGAGGTGATGGTGGTCAACGGTGCCGTCAGCGGGTTCGCGCTGGTGCTGCGGATGATGGCCGGACCGGGGGATCGCGTCGTGGTCGATCACCCCACCTATCCGCTGGCGATTGCCGCTATTCAGGGAGCACAGTGTCGGCCAGTAGGAGTGTCGTTGCCGGAAACGGGCTGGGATACGGATGGCTTTGCGGCTACGCTTGCCCAGACCGCGCCGCGCCTGGCCTACCTGATGCCCGATTTTCACAACCCAACCGGTCGATGCATGGATATCGCCACCCGTCAGGCAATCGCTGATATAGCAGCCCAGACCCGCACGGCGCTGGTCGTGGATGAAACGATGGTCGATCTCTGGTTTGATTCGCCACCGCCGCCACCGCTGGCATCGTTTAACCCGCAGGCCAGCGTGATTACGCTAGGCTCTGCCGGAAAAAGCTTCTGGGGCGGGCTGCGTCTCGGCTGGATCCGCGCCTCCTCGCGTACTATCGCCACGCTCGCCCAGACGCGCGATACGCTGGATTTAGGCTCGCCGCTGCTTGAGCAGCTGGCGACGCTGTGGCTTATCGACAATAGCGAGCGTTTTCTGCCCGCTCGCCGCAAGATGCTGGCGGAACGGCGCGATCGATGCAGTAACCTGCTGCGAGAACATTTCCCGGAGTGGACGTTTCATGAGGCGGAGGGCGGACTCTCTTACTGGATCGAACTTCCTGGCATGCTGGCGACACAGCTTGCCGCACGGGCAGAAATCATCGGGATTAACCTGGGAACCGGAACGCGGTTTGGCTTATCGGGGGCGTTTGACCGCTTTTTACGTATGCCCTTTTCGCTGGAGCCAGCGGAGCTGGAAGCGGCATTGCTGCGGATTAAACCGTTATGGCTCGCGCTAAATTCAAATACGCCAGCAGTCAAACGCCGCCTGGTTTAATATTAAAATTTTGAACTGGATCATAAAATAAAAACTGCTGACTGTAATATATGCAGTCAGCAGTTTTCACTGGTCAGGATTTAGTGCTGAGGAGGAATGGGGAAACCTTTCAGGGAAATAACGAAATTATCACCGTCTTTCTTTATTTTTGCACCGGTATCACACCAGTCAGACGCAATACGAAAGAACTCATCGCTTCCAACATTCCAGCCAAGACGTACATGCTTCACGTAGCCTGAACGCAACAGAGCGCAGGCCTCGTTGTAGTCACTGGCAGTTGACAGTTGTTGTTTCATTTTCTCTTCTTCAGGATTTTACGTAGAGCCTTGATTTCTTTAGGAGTAAAAGGAGAAACACTCTCTTCTTCCGTATGCTGATTATCAATATCCTCTTCCGATACTCCCGCCTCTTCTACTGCTTCAAACGCCAGCAGCAGCAGTTTCTCTGTGGTCACGCTTAAATTTTCGTTATTTACTTCCGCATAGTGGCGGAGTCTTTCTTTTAGCGCTTCGTCAATTTTAACATTTAAAACTGCAGTAGCCATGTTTGTCACTTCCCTTCGGAATAAGTACTTTATTTAATACACGAAGTTATCACTGTTATCCAGATCTATATTTTTTTGAATTTTGACGAAAATAGACGTCCAATTATAAAATGCCAGTCTATTATTACATGTTTATGACAGTAATATTTCAGAGCGATGAAATATATATTACACGGTATAGGCATTATATTATTGTGGAATAAAGGCTAAAAAGAGATGGAAACAGGAAAGATGGATGAGGCCACAAATGGGTGGGGGCCCTGCCAGCTACATCCCGGCACCCACGTCGTCTGCCCTGGCTGCTTCCTTCCGGACCTGACCTGGTGAACAGAGTAGCGTTGCGGGAGAACCAACAGAGCCCCCATTGAGAGCGTTGATAACCAACGCGCTGGCGCATTATCCCTGTGCGAAGAGCCAATTGCAAGCGACC
Organism: Enterobacter sp. 22499; assembly: GCF_052044815.1. Lineage (NCBI taxonomy): Bacteria > Pseudomonadati > Pseudomonadota > Gammaproteobacteria > Enterobacterales > Enterobacteriaceae > Enterobacter > Enterobacter sp. 22499. The sequence goes on from NZ_JBQENR010000001.1 coordinate 1,428,050, forward strand.
AGGAACCGGATGCTGGTTTCTTGCGCAAACAGGCGCAGCAATCAGGACGATCTTCGTTTACCATGACGGTCCAAACATCCCCACAGGTGAAGGTATGGACGAAAACGACTCCTTTCCCCAGCGCGTATGGCAAATCGTGGCCTCGATTCCGGAAGGCTATGTCACCACCTATGGTGATGTGGCAAGGCTGGCAGGCTCTCCACGCGCGGCGCGACAGGTCGGTGGCGTTCTGAAGCGGCTGCCGGAGGGAAGTACGCTGCCCTGGCATCGGGTGGTGAACCGTCATGGCGCTATCTCGCTGACCGGGCCGAATCTCCAGCGTCAGCGTCAGGCATTGCTTTCAGAGGGTGTGCAGGTGTCGGGCGCAGGACAGATTGATTTGCAGAAATACCGCTGGGTGTGCTAAACCCTCCCCCGAAGGAGAGGGTAAGAGCAACAGTTACATCTGGGTCGGTGGGGTTGGCAGAGACGGCTGATTGGTCTGTGGAGCAACCGGGACTTCGGTTTGCTGCACCGGCACCAGATTCAGGTCGATTTTGGTTCCACCGTGGTTAATCGCTTCCTGGACCGTATCGGTGATAAAGACCAGCTTGCCGTTGATGGTTACCGCTGCGCTCAGCAGAATACGGGCATTCGGCTGCACGTCTGACGGGTTATATGGCAACACGAAGCTAAACGGAGCCTGCTTACCTTCAGTACGGACCGCGCGCTGAGCCAGCACCTTCGACGGCGCGTCCGCCAGGGAAGCATCAGACAGCGTGACCGTTAATACCGCATCCGGCGGCAGAGCGACTCTCTGTTTAATCCAGATTGTACCGGAAACGTTAGGCTGCTGAATGGATTGCTGTGAAAGGGTATTAATCCCGTTCGGATCTGCAGCTGGTACCGGCACCTGGGCGCTCTTACCGGCACAGGCGGACAACGCCACCGCAATAGCTACACCACTTAGCATGGGCACGAGTTTCATTGAAGTCTCCTTATCATCAATGCACCAGCGGGATCGATCCCATCCGATGTCGTTTCAATCACATAACGTTTTTAAGTGTGGCACAGATCACCGATTAATGCCTAAAAACGTGCCGACATTCAGATTATTCTACCCATCGGACCACTTTCATTTCTGCGTTATACTCTGCCTATCTTTCGCTACGGCGTTTATTGAGGACAATTATGAGTCAGGCACTGAACAATCTGCTGACATTACTGAATCTGGAAAAAATTGAGGAAGGACTCTATCGCGGGCAGAGCGAAGACCTCGGCTTACGTCAGGTTTTCGGCGGCCAGGTCGTTGGACAAGCGCTCTACGCTGCAAAGGAGACCGTCCCTGCAGACCGTCTGGTGCACTCATTCCACAGCTATTTCTTACGCCCTGGCGACAGCGCAAAACCGATCGTGTATGACGTTGAAGTCCTGAGAGACGGTAACAGCTTCAGCGCACGCCGCGTGGCGGCCGTTCAGAACGGTAAGCCTATCTTTTATATGACCGCCTCTTTCCAGGCGCCGGAACCGGGGTATGAACATCAGAAAGTGATGCCGCCAGCACCGTCGCCGGACGAACTCAAATCAGAGACTGATATCGCCCGCGCGCTGGCGCATCTGCTTCCGCCGCAGGTCAAAGAGAAGTTTCTCTGCGATAAACCGCTGGAGATCCGCCCGGTTGAGTTCCACAACCCCATGAAAGGCCACACCGCCGAGCCGAAACGTCAGGTCTGGATCCGCGCCAATGGCACCGTGCCGGAAGATTTCCGCGTGCATCAGTATCTGCTGGGCTACGCGTCAGACTTTAACTTTCTGCCGGTTGCGCTACAGCCGCACGGCGTTGGTTTCCTTGAAAAAGGGATGCAGGTCGCAACCATCGATCACTCCATGTGGTTCCACCGTCCGTTCAATATGAATGAGTGGCTGCTTTACAGCGTGGAGAGTACGTCAGCGTCGAGCGCTCGCGGGTTTGTGCGTGGAGAGTTTTATACCCAGGACGGCGTGCTGGTCGCTTCTACGGTGCAGGAAGGGGTAATGCGTAATCGCGGGTGATAGTGTGCGGCCTGATGCCCTCACCCTGCCCCTCTCCCATGGGAGAGGGAATAAACATTAAAAACGGCAACCGAAGTTGCCGTTTTGCTTTTTATTAGGCGTTATACGCATTCTCGCCGTGGCTGTTGACGTCCAGACCTTCGCGCTCCTGCTCTTCCGGTACGCGCAGCCCAACGGTCATATCCGCCAGCTTATAGCCAATGAAGGCGACAACGGCAGACCACACCACGGTGATAGCGATACTTTCCAGCTGCACCAGCACCTGATGAACCATGGTGACACCTTCTGCGTAGCCCACGCCACCCAGTGATTTCGCGGCGAAGATGCCGGTCATGATACAGCCGACGATGCCGCACACGCCGTGGACGCCGAACACATCGCAAGGGTCATCCACGCGCAGCACGCGTTTCAGTGCGGTGACGCCCCACAGACCTGCCAGGCCCGCGACCAGTCCCACCAGCAGCGCACCACCGACACCCACATAGCCACACGCCGGGGTGATACCGACCAGACCGGCAATCGCCCCTGAACAGGCACCCAGCAGGGAAGGTTTACCGCGTACCGCCCACTCACCGAATACCCAGGAGAGAATTGCACCCGCCGTCGCCACAACGGTGTTTACGAAGGCCAGCGCGGCGATTTCGTTCGCGGCACTTGCGGAGCCGGCGTTGAAGCCGAACCAGCCAAAGTAGAGGATAGCCGTACCGGTAAACACCATCGGCAGGTTATGCGGTTTGAACGCCTCTTTACCGAAGCCCACGCGTTTGCCAATCAGGTATGCGCCCACCAGGCCCGCTACCGCGGCGTTGATATGGACAACGGTACCGCCCGCAAAGTCCAGCGCGCCGTGCGTTGCCAGCAGACCACCGCCCCAGACCATGTGCGCAATCGGCACATAGGAGAGGGTCAGCCAGACCACCACGAAGATCAGAACGGCAGAGAAACGGATGCGCTCCGCCAGCGCCCCCACAATCAGCCCGACGGTAATGCAGGCGAACGAGCCCTGGAACGCGACGTGGATGTACTGGTAGAAGCTGCCCATCAGCGCGGTCAGCTCAATATTTTTCAGCATTACCCAGTCGAAGTTACCAAAGAAGGCGTTGCCGGTGCCGAATGCCAGCGAGTAACCGTAAACCACCCACAGCACGCAGACCAGCGCGAACGTCACGGCAACCTGCGTCAGCATGGAGAGAACGTTTTTGCCGCGGATCAGGCCGCCGTAGAACAGCGCAATGCCCGGGATAGACATGAACAGCACCAGCGCGGTGCTGATCATCATAAAGGCGTTATCGGCTTTGTCTGCCACGGCAGGAGCAGCCAGCGCCAGGCCCGGCAGCAGTGCCAGCGAACCCAGACCCGTTTTAAGTGTTGCTATCTTCATTTTCTCGATCCCTATCACTGTGTGCCAGGCGTTATTTACAGTGCCGCTTCGTCAGATTCGCCGGTACGAATGCGAATGACGCGCTGCAGTTCGGCAACGAAAATTTTGCCGTCGCCAATTTTGCCGGTGTAGGCCGCTTTGCTAATCACATCAATCACTTCATCAAGCTGATCGTCAGCAATCGCGACATCAATTTTTACTTTTGGCAGAAAGTTAACGCTGTATTCCGCCCCGCGATAAAGCTCGGCATGACCCTTCTGACGACCAAAGCCTTTCACTTCGGTGACAGTCAGTCCCTGAATACCCATTGAGGACAATGCTTCACGCACGTCTTCCAGTTTGAATGGTTTGATTACCACCGTAACCAGCTTCATAGATCCCCTCCAGTCAGAATTCGGTAATGGCCGCAGCTCACGCAGAAGGTATTGCAAGGGGTGTGCCAGAAATGAAAACGAGAGAGAAAAGCGGTGCGACGAGCGTTATGCCGTCTTCCTTAACGAACCGGCGAAAAAAAACGCACCATGTCGGTGCACGGTGCGTTTCAGTATTGCACCAACAGGAATGACTGTTAGCGCGTTGCTTTGTTTTGGTGCATCAGGCGCTGAGCGACTCTTCCTCGCGCACGCTGGCCGCGAGCTCTTCGCCCGCCAGCTGAAGCTGATACATCTGCCAGTAGCGCCCTTTGGCTTCCAGCAGTTCACGGTGCGTCCCGCGCTCTACGGCTTGTCCGCGATGCAGCACCAGAATGGTATCGGCATCGACAATGGTGGAAAGGCGATGGGCAATCACCACCAGCGTAGTATGGTCGCGTACCGCAGCCAGCGCCTGCTGGATGGCCTGCTCGGTGCCGGAGTCAATGCTGGCCGTCGCTTCATCCAGAATCAGCACCTGCGGGGTTTCAATCAGCACCCGCGCCAGCGCAAGAAGCTGCTTTTGCCCAACGGAGAGGTTGTTTCCCTGCTCGCCCAGCCGGGTATTAATCCCGTCGCTAAACCCGCGCGCCAGGTCTGCCAGCTGCACTTTTTCCAGCACCTCCCATACCTGCTCCTGAGAGTAGTCTCGCCCCAGGGTCACGTTGGCGTAGAAGGTATCGGCCAGGACGACCGGATCCTGCTGCACCATCGCGACGCCTTTACGCAACACGTTGTGGCTGAGAGACGCGAGCGGGCGACCGTCGAGGCGGATTTCGCCTTGCGTGACCGGGTAGTAGCCCATCAACAGGCTGGCGAGCGTGCTCTTGCCGCTGCCCGTATGTCCCACCAGCGCCACGAAACCGCGCGACGGGACATCCAGCGTAATGTCCTGCAACACCAGCCGGTCTTCGCGATAGGCAAACGAGACGTTATCAAAGGCAATGGCACCGCTTTGCAGAGGTCGCTCGTCATGACCGTAGGCCTGGCGCGGCCTGTCCATCAGCTCAAACACGCGCTCGCCGGCGACGACCGCCTGCTGCAGCATCGATTGCTGGGTCGTGAGCTCGATCAGCGGCTCGTTAAGGCGCCCCAGATAGCTAATAAAAGCGTACAGCACGCCCACTTCAATCGTACCGCTTGAGCTCAGGCCAAAGAGCATCAGTAAACCGCAAAGCACCAGCGCAGAGAAAAGGCTGAGCAGCGGACGCAGCAGGAAGCCGTCAAGGCGCAGCGTCTGCATACGCGCCATATAGTGCGATCGGCTGGCTTCGCCCATCCGCTCGCCAAAGCGCGCCTGCTGGCGGAACTGCTGGATGACGCTCATGCCGTTAATCACTTCGTTGAAGCCATCGTTAATGTCGGCCAGATAGGCGCGCACCCGACGCACGATCGGCGTGCTGTAGCGCTGGTAGATGATCATCACGATCAGCACCGCCGGGAAGATGGTAATCGCCACCAGCGCCATGCGCCAGTCGAGGCTGAACATCGCCACCAGCATCGCGCCGATTAGCGCCGCGCTGCGTAACACCGTCGCGACCACGGTGACGTACAGGTCGCGGATCACTTCGGTATCGTTGGTCACGCGCGAAATCACCTGCCCGACCGGCTGGATATCAAACTCGCTGAGCGGCTGGCGAAGCGCCGCGTCCATTACATCCGTGCGCAGCTGCTGAACCACACCCACGGCGGCACGGTTAAACAGCAGCGACTGCGCATAGTGCAGCCCTGCCGCCGCCAGCTGCAACCCAACGTAGGCCACGCCTAAGCCCGCCACCAGCCTCAGCGGCAGGTAGCTTTTGGCGACCATATTGTCGATGAAGTAGCTGATGAGCAGCGGTCCGCTTACCTCAGCAATCGCCGCTATCCAGAGTAAAAGCACGGCCACGGAGAGCGGTTTGCGCCACGGCGAGCCGTAGGCCAGCAGACGTTTGAGCGTCGGCCACATCGTTCCGAGCTTACGCATTGGTGGCCTCCTGATCCTGTTCCGGCGCATCGTCCAGCGCCGCCTCAAGCTGTTGATAGCGGTACATATCGCGATACCAGCCCGGCTGCTCGGCAAGCGTTTCATGCTGCCCGCGCTGGAAAATGTGTCCGTGCTGTAAGACCAGAATTTCGCTGGCCTCGGTGAGCGCTGACAAACGGTGGGCGCTGATAATCACCGTGCGTCCGTCGCCCCACTGGCGCAGGTTATGCAGAATCTGATGCTCGGTACGACCATCCACGGCGGAGAGCGCATCATCCAGAATGAGGATTTCAGCATTCAGCAGCAGCGCGCGGGCAATCGAGATTCGCTGTTTCTGCCCGCCGGACAGCATGACGCCACGTTCCCCGACTTCCGTTTCGTAGCCCTGCGGCAGACGCAAAATATCGTCATGTACGCTGGCTAAGCGCGCCACGTGTTCGATCTCTTCCTGCGTCGCCGACGGGTGACCAAGCGCAATGTTATTCGCCACGGTGTCCGAAAATAAAAACGGCGTCTGGCTGACTACCGCCAGACGGCCACGCCACTCGTCCAGCAGCAGGTTCGCCAGGGGGATATCATGGAAACGGATATCGCCCTCGGTGACGTCAAAGTGGCGCTGAAGCAGAGAGAGCACGGTACTTTTTCCGGACCCCGTCGGGCCGCAGATGCCCAGCATCTGGCCCGGCCGCAGCGTAAAGCTAACGTTCTCCAGCACCAGATGTTCCGTTTGCGGATAGACAAATTTGCGAACGTCGACGTTCATAACGCCGCGCCCTTCCGGCACCGCTTCGCTGCCGTCATTGACCACCGGCGCTTCGGCCAGCATGGCGCGGATGCGGCTGTAGGCGGCGCTGCCGCGCTCTACGATGTTAAACATCCAGGCCAGCGCCAGCATCGGCCAGATCATCAGCCCCAGATACATCGCAAAGCTGGTCAATTGCCCCAGGGTCAATGTGCCCTGCACCACCATCCAGCTCCCGCCGCCAATGGCAAGCAGGTTTGCCATGCCGATTGCGACATAAATCGTTGGATCAAATCGCGCATCAATGCGCGCGACGCGCATGTTTTTCGCCCCCGTGTCTGCCGCATCGGCCGCAAACAGCGCGGACTGCCGATCTTCCAGGCCAAACGCTTTGATCATGCGGATGCTGGTCATGCTCTCCTGGGTGCGATCGTTCAAAGAAGAAAACGCCGCCTGCGCCAGCTTGAAGCGCTCGTGCAGCTGTTCGCCGTAGCGATTGATCGCCAGCGCCATGATCGGCATCGGCAGCAGGGCGAGCAGGGTTAATTGCCAGCTGATCTGCGTGGACATGACGATCAGCACCGCACAGCCCATCACCAGCGAGTCCACCAGCGTCAGCACCCCTTCCCCGGCGGCAAAGACCACGCGATCGACGTCGTTCGTCGCGCGGGCAATGAGATCCCCGGTGCGATGACGCAGATAAAATTCGGGATGCTGTCGGCTCAGCTGGCGGTAAAAATCTTCACGCAGCTCAACGGCCAGCTGATAGGACGCACCAAACAGCAGCACGCGCCAGACGTAGCGCAGGAGATAAACAATGACCGCCGTCAGCACCAGCGTGCCGACCCACATCAACACCCGTGCGGTGGTGTAATGCTGTTCAGTGACGCCATCCACGACGTAGCCCACCACCTTCGGCGGGATCAGCTGCAAAATGGCAATGATAATAAGCAGGGCGACTGCACCGAGGTAGCGTTGCCACTCCCGACGAAAGTACCAGCTTAATTGGGCAAATAATCGCACGCGGTTTGTTCCTGAAGGTATTTTACGAAGTTATTCAATGGGTAAGGCTGTGGTGTACTTAATCTGTTCCATGGCGAAGCTTGAGGTGACGTCCGACAAGCCCGGGACGCTGTTCACCAGCCGCTTGTAGAAATCATCATAGCGCTTCATGTCAGCCACCTGGACGCGCATCAGGTAGTCGTACTCGCCGGCCATACGCCAGAAGCCGAGCACCTCGGGCATCTCAGACACCTGAGTGACGAAGCGGCAATACCACTCGCTGCTGTGGTGTTGGGTTTTTATCAGCACAAATGCCGTCAGCCCAAGCCCCAGTTTTTCGGGATCGAGTAATGCGACGCGCCCCAGAAGAATGCCGTCATCTTCCAGCTTTTTTAGGCGCTTCCAGCACGGTGTGGTGGTCAGATTAACGGCATCTGCCAGCGCCTGCAAAGAGAGGGTACAGTCACTTTGCAGCAATGAAAGGAGCTTGCGGTCAATTTTATCTAGCATACCCACCTCATAGAGAAAATTTTTCTCCCTTCATTCTATTTTAAAGGCCAGATAGCAACAATTTTTTCTGTGCTTTTCGCTATGCTGGGCACAAAATGACAAACGGATAACTACGATGAATAGCACCTGGGTTAAACATGCCATCAGCGAAATCAATGCCGACTACCAGCGCTCGGCGGATACCCACCTGATTCGCCTCCCCCTGCCGGGATTTGACGGTATTCATCTCTACCTGAAGGATGAAAGCACCCATCCTACCGGTAGCCTGAAGCATCGCCTGGCGCGCTCTCTGTTTTTATACGGTTTGTGCAACGGCTGGATCAAAGAAGGCACGACCATTATTGAATCCTCATCCGGTTCAACGGCGGTGTCTGAAGCCTATTTCGCTCGTCTGCTGGGCCTGCCGTTTATCGCCGTGATGCCCTCCTGCACCGCAAAACGAAAAATCGAGCAGATCGAATTTTACGGCGGACGCTGCCATTTTGTGGAAAGCGCCTGCGAGATCTACGCCGCCTCTGAAATGCTCGCCCGCGAGCTAAACGGCCACTATATGGACCAGTTCACCTTTGCCGAGCGCGCAACGGACTGGCGCGGCAATAACAACATTGCCGACAGTATTTTCCGCCAGATGACCCACGAGCCGCATCCGGTTCCGTCGTACATTGTGATGAGCGCCGGTACGGGCGGCACGTCAGCCACTATCGGACGATACATTCGCTGTCAGGGCTACGATACCCAGCTGATGGTAGTTGACCCCCAGAACTCCGTGTTCCTCGACTACTGGCAAAGCCGCGATGCCGGCCTGCGCAGTCCGGTGGGCAGTAAAATTGAAGGAATTGGCCGCCCGCGCGTGGAACCGTCGTTCATTCCTGACGTTGTCGACGAAATGCTCCGCGTGCCGGACGCCGCCAGCGTCGCCACCGCGCACTGGCTGGAAACGCAGCTTGGCCGCAAGGTGGGCGCATCAACGGGCACCAACATGTGGGGCGCACTGCAGCTTGCGGCACGCATGCGCGAGGAAGGGCGTACCGGCTCAATCGTCACGCTGCTGTGCGACAGCGGCGAGCGCTACCTTGAGACCTACTACAATGCGGAGTGGGTACAGGCCAACATCGGCGACATCACCCCGTGGAAAGCGCAAATTGCGCAGCTGCTGAAATAAAAAAAAAGCCAGACCGAAGTCTGGCTTGCTGGAAGGGTCTCACAATTCGGGGGAATATGGGAGGTTGTTGTTGTCCAGCCAATGCGTCAAAAAATGGGACACCGCTTCGTTGCCGCAGTGTCCGATAACCGGCAGATGAGGAAGCTCTGCGATCAGCTGCGGCATCGCATTCCCCATAATCAGGCCGCGCCCAACGCTGCCCAGCATTTCGCGGTCATTCATGGCGTCGCCAAACGCCATACACTCCTGCAGCGTTAAGCCCAGGTGGTCGCTGAGCACCGCCAGGGCTGAACCTTTGTTACAGCCCACCGGCAGGACTTCAAGACAATCAACCGCCGAGAAGGTCAGGTGCGCCCGGTCGCCCAGCGCCTCATTTAACTGAATGCGTAAGCGGCAAAGATCGTCGTGATCGCCACAGAAGCAAATCTTGGTCACCGCGTGGGCGGGGATCCGGCGCAGATCCATAAGCTGGTATTTGAAGCCGCTATAAACATGCGCGTGCAACAATTCGGGGATTTCGCTTCCGGTAAACCAGCCTTGATCGTTGAATACGTGGATACTGGCCTGCGTGTCCCACGTGCTGTGCAGAACAATATCCGCCACTTCCGGGTTGAGATCCTGGCGGTGCAGCACCTCTCCTTCAATGGTGTGAATGCGCGTTCCGTTACCCGTGATTAAAAACGCATCCAGGGAAAACGTGCCCAGCAGATGACGCATCTCCAGCACGTGGCGGCCAGTGGCAAACGTCAGGGTGACATCACGCTCGCGCAGACGCTTCAGGGTACTCAGCGTTTTCTCCCCCAGACGGTGATCCGGCATTAACAACGTACCGTCCATATCAAATGCAGCGAGGCGGGCCATGATTACTCCTGAAATGTGATGCGATTAACTTGTGCATCAGTATCGTGTGATATATACGGAAGTAATAGTGAATAGATGAAAATTATTGTTCCGGGTTTCTTATGCGCCAGCTTAACCGTCTTAACCAGTATCAACGCCTGTGGCAACCTTCCGCTGGCGCTCCACAGCAGGTCACCATAAGTGAGCTTGCCAGCCGCTGTTTTTGTAGCGAGCGACATGTCCGCACCCTGCTGCGTCAGGCTCAGGAGGCGGGCTGGCTCAGCTGGCACGCGCGGTCTGGTCGCGGCAAGCGCGGTGAGCTGACGTTCCATGCCAGCCCGGAGTCACTGCGCAATGCGATGATGGAAGAGGCGCTGAAGAGCGGGCAGCAGCATAACGCGCTGGAGCTGGCCCAGCTTGCTCCTGAAGCGCTGAGATCGTTGTTGCATCCATTTTTAGGCGGGCAGTGGCAAAACGACACGCCGACGCTGCGCATCCCCTACTATCGCTCGCTGGAGCCGCTTCAGCCGGGCTTTTTGCCTGGCCGGGCGGAGCAGCATCTGGCGGGACAGGTATTTTCTGGCTTGACGCGTTTTAACGGTAACAGCAGTGAACCCACGGGCGATCTCGCGCATCACTGGGAGGTCTCTGCTGACGGGCTGCGCTGGCATTTCTACATTCGCTCCACCCTGCACTGGCATAACGGCGATAAAATAGAAACGGCGCAGCTCCAGCGAAGCCTGACGGCACTGTTGACGCTTCCCGCCCTGCGCACCCTGTTCAGGAGCGTTTTACGTATCGAAACAACGCATCCACAGTGTCTGACATTTGTGCTGCATCAACCGGACTATTGGCTGGCGCACAGGCTGGCAACCTACTGCAGCCGTCTGGCGCATCCCGACTACCCTGAACTTGGCTGCGGCCCCTTCCGGCTGGCCGCCTTTGAGCCCGACCTGGTTCGTCTGGAAAGCCATGAGCAATACCACCTGAGCCATCCTCTGCTCAAAGCCATCGAATACTGGATCACTCCCCAGCTGTTTGATTACAGGCTGGGCACCAGCTGTCGTCACCCGGTGCAAATCGCGATTGGCGAGGCCGATGAGCTTGAAACCCTGAGGCTGGTCAGCAGCAGCACCAGCCTGGGCTTCTGTTACCTCACGCTGAAACAGAGCGCGCGTGTGAGTGAGATCCAGGCGAAGCGGCTTATCAATATCATCCATCTCTCCAGGCTTCTGCACACGCTTCCGCTCAACGAAGGACTCATTACGCCCACCGGGGAACTGCTTCCCGGCTGGACAATCCCCGAATGGCCTGACTTAACGGAAGTTGCCCTGCCTGAGGCGCTGACGCTGGTTTACCATCTTCCCGTTGAGCTTCACACCATGGCCAGCCAGTTAAAGGCGTACCTGGCGCGACAGGGTTGTGACCTGACCGTCATCTTCCACGACGCCAAGACGTGGGACGGATGCCAGCAGCTTGCCGATGCAGACATCATGATGGGGGACAGGCTGATAGGCGAAGCGCCAGCGTATACGCTTGAGCAGTGGCTGCGCTGCGATGCCCTGTGGCCGCACGTGTTAAGCGCACCGGCCTACGCCCATCTGCAAGCCACGCTGGATGCGGTGCAGTCTCAGGCCGAAGCTCGGGACCGACACGCCGGTCTGCAAGCCATTTTCAACCGCCTGATGGAGAATGCGGTGCTGACGCCGCTTTTTAACTATCAATATCAAATCAGCGCCCCGCCGGGAGTCAACGGCATACGCCTCAACACCCGCGGCTGGTTTGATTTTACCGAAGCCTGGCTTCCCGCCCCCAAATCGTGAAGAAGCTGGTCGCCGCCGTAGCCAGACGGTAACATAACGTTTTTACCGTAACAGTCGAGATGATTTATGAAACGTGCCGTCGTCGTGTTCAGCGGAGGACAAGACTCTACAACCTGCCTGGTTCAGGCCCTTCATCAGTATGATGAAGTTCACTGTGTGACTTTCGATTATGGCCAGCGTCACCGCGCTGAAATCGACGTTGCCCGTGAACTGGCCCTTAAACTGGGGGCACGCGCGCACAAGGTGCTGGACGTTACGCTGTTAAATGAACTGGCCGTCAGCAGCCTCACCCGGGACAGTATTCCTGTACCGGACTACGAACCCGATGCCAGCGGCATTCCGAACACGTTTGTGCCGGGGCGTAATATTCTGTTCCTGACCCTGACGGCGATTTATGCCTATCAGGTAAAAGCCGAAGCGGTAATTACGGGCGTATGCGAGACCGACTTCTCAGGATACCCGGACTGCCGCGATGAGTTTGTCAAAGCGCTCAACCACGCCGTCAATCTGGGGATGGCGAAAGAGACGCGCTTTGAAACCCCGCTCATGTGGCTGGATAAAGCCGAAACCTGGGCGCTGGCCGACTACTGGGGCAAGCTGGATTTGGTTCGCAGCGAAACCCTCACCTGCTATAACGGCATCAAAGGCGACGGTTGCGGCCAGTGCGCCGCCTGTAATCTGCGCGCTAACGGGCTTAACCACTATCTTGCCGATAAAGCCGGCGTGATGGCCGCGATGCAGAAAAAGACCGGGCTTAAATAGGGCTACTTAACCGTGCTGTCGAACAGTTTCACACCGGCAGCACGGGTGACTTTCATCAGCGTTGTCAGCGTTGGGTTGCCGTTGTCTGATAAGGTTCGGTATAGCTGCTGACGAGAGAGGCCTGATTTAGCAGAAATTTCTCCGATGCCACCGCGTGCTTCGATAACCTGGCGGAGTGCAATGAGATAGGCAGGGATCCCCTGGTCTTCATAGATTTCTTCCAGGGCTGTTTGCAAATAACGCTGAGCGTAGGAAGGATTCTCTCGTAGCATTTTCACAACAGCATCATGATGGCTAACAGAACTCGAATATTTTCGTTCAGTGGCGCTCATTCGATTGTCCTTTAATTTGATGATCTTTCCAGTAATCTATTGCCAGTTTGATATCCGCTTTTTGGCTCTTTTTGTCACCACCGATAAGTAACAATAAAACCTGCCGATTCTTTACTGCAAAATAGATTCTGTAGCCGGGGCCACTGTCGACTCGCATCTCCCAAACACCTTCCCTGAGGTATCTGTAATCGCCAAAATTACGTTTTATTGCGCGGTTGATCCGCATAAGGATCCGGAAAACCGTATCCGGATCCCTTCGATTCATTCTGGCTACCCACTCCTCAAACGGCACTTTCCCGTCACGGGTCCGGTAACGTTCAACAACGTAGTCCCTGTCCATTATTCTATCCCTGAAAAATCCTTTTGTCTTTTATAAAAGACAAAATCCTACGCGATCATCAACTCCAGCTTTTCCCGCAGCTCCCCTTCCAGCGGCAGCGCTTTCTGAGTTTTCAGATCGATACAGACAAAGGTGATCAGTGCATCAGCCACCACCTGCCCTTCTGGATCGAGCGTCACCACCTGGCTTAACACGCCGCTCTTGCCGTTTAGCTGTTGTACCTGGCTGGTCAAGGTGAGCACATCGCCCAGCACGGCCGGACGGCGATAGTTGATGTTGATATTGACGACCACGAACGCGATGTTGTGCGCGGTCAGCCACTGAAAGCTTTCACTGTTTTCCAGCCCGTCCCAGCGCGCTTCTTCAAGAAACTCAAGATAGCGAGCGTTATTGACGTGCTGATAAACATCAAGATGGAAACCGCGTACTTTGATTTTTGTCTGCATAGCGCAATAGCCTTTCATTGTTTTAGGATCAGAGGTCATAACTGGTATGACCTCTTTATCCTGGCAAACTTTTGCCGCAGTGCAAGAAATTGCGTTATTACAGTGTCAGGTGTGAGAGGTTGCGCTCAACCAGCGCGCTGCCCATGCCCGGAACCTGTTTGAGATCGTCGACCGTTTTGAATGGGCCGTACTCTTCACGATAGCTGACGATAGCCTGCGCTTTTTTCAGGCCCACGCCATTCATTGCACGGGCGAGATCCTCTGCCGAGGCCGAGTTAATGCTGACCCGCGTACCGTCATCATCCGCATTTTTACCGACGTCAGCCGCTTTGGTCTGCCCTTGTACCGGCGCGGCCGCGTCAGACTTGCTCTGCGTAGCCTGTGGTTTGGCGGCGGTCGCCGCCGCCTGCGCGCCCGCGCTCATCCCGGTGGTGGCAATAGCCAGCGTAATTAACAGTGCTTTGATTCCACATTTCATGCTGTTATCTCCTTGTTTGTTGACAGCCACGCAACGATAGCCGCCTGTGAAAACAGGCACAAACAGCAGATTGCAGAAATGGAAAAGGCCGCGAAAGCGGCCTTTAGTTTTTGCACAGCGTTACGAAAATCTGCGAGCAGACACGTAATTACTGCTGCTGAGTCATGACATCGCCCAGCTTGATTTTGGCGTCTTTACGCAGGTTGCTCATCATGGCTTCGAAAGCAATCTGAGCATTGTTCTGAGTAATGCCCTGAACCATCGCCTTCTTCTGCGCTTCTGGCAGAGTGCCGGCTTTCACGTCGTCCAGCGCCAGCAGAACAACGTTACCTTGCATATCGGTGGTGGTACCGAAGCTTGGCTTGTCTTTTGCCGGCAGCGTCAGACTAAACGCGGCCTGACTGATTGGGTCCTGACCGGTGCGGCTCAACGTTTTCGCCTCACCGAAGCTCAGACCTGCCGCTTTCAGCGCGTCCTGTTTACCCGCTTTCAGATCGGCCAGAATCTTCTCAGCGTCCAGTTTAGCCTGCTGTTCTGCTTTGTTATGCTTAACCTGAGCGACGACCTGATCCTTCACTTCCGCCAGCGGTTTGACCGCTTCTGGCTTGTGCTCGCTGACGCGCAGAACAAAGGCGCGATCGCCGTCAACGGTAATGATGTCAGAGTTGCTGCCCGGCGTGCCGTTCTCGCCCACCAGACCACCGTTAAAGATGGCATCAGAAACCGGTTTGAAGTTCAGCTCTTCCGGCAGGTTGTCGCGACCAAACCAGCCGGTCTCAACCGCTTTCACACCCGCCGCCTGCTCTGCACCTGCCAGAGATTCGTTGTCGTTGCTGGCAGCATCGCTCACCTTCTGCTGCAGCGCGTAGTAGGCATCCAGGGCTTTTTCCTGTTTCACTTTCGCGGCAATATCATCACGAACCTCAGCCAGCGGCTTGGTTTTCGCCGGGGTGATGTCGTCCAGACGCACGACCAGGAAACCAACGGATGATTTAATCACACCAGACAGCTGGCCTTTCTCTTTCAGGCCGGCATTTTTCAGCTCGTCGGGCGTGGTTGCGTCTTCCAGCCAGCCCATATCACCGCCGTTTTTCGCAGAGATAATGTCGGTGGATTTCGCTTTCGCAAGGGTGGCGAAATCAGCGCCTTTGTTCAGCTCATCCAGTACCGCCTTAGCATCTGCTTCAGTTTTGGTCTGAATCACGCTGTAGCGGTTACGCTGCGGCTGAGTGAATTGATCCTGATGCTGGTCGTAGTAAGACTGGATCTCGGCATCAGACGCGCTTTCCTGCAGCGCAGCTGCATCCAGCTTGATGTAGCTGACGCGGAACTGCTCCGGAGAAACAAAGGCGTTTTTATTCTGCTCGTAGTAAGCATTAACGTCTGCGTCGCTCACCTGCTGTTTCGCCGCCAGGGCGTTCACATCAATGGTCGCTTCACGGACCACGCGCTGCTGGGCCACCAGCGCGGCCAGTTCGTCGGTTTCACCTTTAAGCATGAAATCGGTACCCACGACAGCGTTAATGAGCTGCTGGGTCGTCAGCTGGTTACGCAGCGCCTGCGCGTACTGATCCGCCGTCATGCCCATCTGGTTAACGATACTGTTGTAACGCGCGTTGTCGAATTTACCGTTAGACTGGAATGCCTGAGTGGCGAAGATCGCTTTTTTGACCTGCTCGTCGCTGATGCCAAGGCCCAGCTTTTTGGCATACTGATCCAGCAGCGCTTCGTCGATAAGACGGTTCAGTGTCTGTTGGCGCAGGGTTTTCATGTACCCTTCATTCGCCGCCAGTTCAGAGAATTGGTCGCCCAGCTGTTGCTGCATACGGTTACGCTCACCGGCAAAAGCATTCTCGAACTGACCACGGCTGATTTCCTGGCCATTCACTTTTGCGGCATAATTCGCGCCACCGCCAATAAGGTAACTGCTCACGCCGGTCAATATGAACGACACGATAATGATACCGAAAATAATCTTGAGCACGAGACTGTTAGCAGCCGTGCGTAAGCTGTCCATCATGGTGTAACAACACTCCGCTGTAGGTGACTGGTTACCTGACGCTGACGGAAAATCCTGCCCGTCGCGCGTGAAGGCGTATTGTGACAAGAAAACGGGGCGATTGTCAGCCCACAACTCGCATAAACTCGCACAAATCAGGTCTGGACAAACAAAAAAGGCACATCAAACGATGCGCCCTTGTACTATCCGGCTTCCCTGAAACGGGAAAGCAATCAGTTTACTGCGTCTTTCAGCGCTTTACCTGCACGGAAACCCGGCACTTTAGCAGCAGCAATGGTGATCTCTTTACCGGTCTGAGGGTTGCGGCCAGTACGGGCAGCACGCTCTTTAACAGCAAAAGTACCGAAGCCTACCAGTGCAACGTCGTCCCCAGCCTGCAGAGATTCAGTAACAGAAGCAATTAATGCATCTAACGCACGTCCAGCTGCAGCTTTAGAAATATCAGCACCAGCAGCAATTTTGTCAATCAGTTGAGATTTATTCACTGTTCTCTTCCTCTCTTTATAATTTATATCGCGCCTGAGTCCTTCACAACGCGACCGCGCAGCAGTTATATCAGGCCTGCCATGACCTTACAACACCCGTTGTTGATGGCTGACCTAATCAGCAATCTAAATTAGCTATACAAAAAAAGGCTGGCAAGTGCGAAATGACTTACCAGCCTTGTTTTTATTGACGCTCTTTGCGCGAGGTCACTATTTTGCGGTTACAACCTGCATTCCGGAGGGTTCATTCTGCAGTGCGAGACTGAGAACTTCCTCAATTCGCTTAACAGGATGGATCTGCAGATCGGCAATCACGTTGTCCGGAATCTCTTCCAGATCGCGTTTATTTTCGTAAGGGATTAATACGGTTTTGATCCCACCGCGGTGTGCCGCCAGCAGTTTTTCTTTTAATCCGCCGATTGGCAGGACCTGACCGCGCAGCGTAATTTCACCAGTCATTGCCACATCGGCACGTACCGGGTTGCCCGTCAGACAGGAAACCAGAGCGGTACACATGGCAATACCCGCGCTTGGGCCATCTTTCGGCGTCGCCCCTTCAGGAACGTGAACGTGAATGTCGCGTTTTTCGTAGAAATCCGGGTTGATACCCAGTTTTTCCGCGCGCGCGCGCACCACAGTCAGCGCTGCCTGGATGGACTCCTGCATCACTTCACCCAGCGAGCCGGTGTAGGTCAGCTTGCCTTTGCCCGGCACACAGGCGGTTTCGATGGTCAGCAGATCGCCGCCCACTTCCGTCCATGCCAGACCGGTCACCTGACCCACGCGGTTTTCGTTATCCGCGCGGCCATAGTCGAAGCGCTGAACGCCGAGGTAGGCATGCAGATTGTCACCGTTAATCACGATGTGCTTCAGGCTCTTATCCAGCAGCAGCTGTTTTACCGCCTTACGGCACAGCTTAGATATTTCGCGCTCAAGGCTACGCACGCCCGCTTCACGGGTGTAGTAGCGAATGATGCCGATAATCGCGCTGTCCTCGACGGTCAGCTCGTTGGCTTTCAGCGCGTTACGCTCAATCTGCTTCGGCAGCAGGTGCTGTTTAGCAATGTTCAGCTTTTCGTCTTCGGTATAACCGGAGAGGCGGATCACTTCCATACGGTCCAGCAGCGGTGCCGGTATGTTCATGGAGTTGGACGTTGCCACGAACATTACATCGCTGAGGTCGTAGTCCACTTCCAGGTAGTGATCGCTGAACGCCACGTTCTGTTCTGGATCAAGCACTTCCAGCAGAGCAGACGCCGGGTCACCGCGCATGTCCGACGACATTTTGTCGATCTCATCAAGCAGGAACAGCGGATTTTTAACCCCCACTTTCGCCATTTTCTGGATCAGTTTACCCGGCATAGAACCGATGTAGGTACGGCGGTGACCGCGGATTTCCGCTTCATCACGCACGCCGCCCAGCGCCATACGGATGTACTTACGTCCGGTCGCTTTGGCGATGGACTGGCCCAGAGAGGTTTTACCCACCCCCGGCGGTCCTACCAGGCACAGAATTGGGCCTTTAATTTTGTTTACACGGCTCTGTACCGCGAGGTACTCAAGGATGCGGTCTTTCACGCGTTCCAGGCCGTAGTGGTCAGTATCGAGGATCTCCTGGGCCTGACGCAGGTCTTTCTTGACCTTGCTGCGGGCGTTCCACGGAACCTGCACCATCCACTCAATGTAACCGCGCACGACGGTTGCTTCAGCCGACATCGGAGACATCATTTTCAGCTTCTGCAGTTCTGCTTCGGCTTTCTCTTTCGCCTCTTTCGGCATCTTCGCCGCGTCGATCTTACGCTTCAGCGCTTCGTTTTCGTCCGGTGCGTCGTCCATCTCGCCCAGCTCTTTCTGAATGGCCTTCATTTGCTCATTCAGATAGTACTCACGCTGAGATTTTTCCATCTGCTTTTTCACGCGGTTACGAATGCGCTTCTCAACCTGCAGCAGATCGATTTCAGACTCCATCATCGCCATCAGATATTCCAGACGTTCGTTAACGTCGGACATCTCCAGCACGGACTGTTTGTCAGCCAGCTTCAGCGGCATGTGTGCAGCGATGGTGTCCGCCAGACGCGCAGGATCGTCGATGCTGTTCAGCGACGTCAGCACTTCTGGTGGGATTTTCTTGTTCAGCTTGATATAGCCTTCGAACTGGCTAATCGCGGTACGTACCAGCACTTCCTGCTCGCGCTCATCAAGTTCAGGCGAATCAAGGTACTCTGCCTTGGCAGAGAAGTGTTCGCCATCGTCTGACAGCGTGGTAATACGCGCACGCTGTAAGCCTTCGACCAGCACCTTCACGGTGCCGTCCGGCAGCTTCAGCATTTGTAAAATAGAGGCCACGGTCCCGACGGTGAAAAGATCGTTTACACCCGGCTCATCCGTTGATGCTTCTTTCTGGGCCACCAGCATGATTTTTTTATCATGATCCATGGCGGCTTCGAGGCAACGGATAGATTTTTCCCGCCCTACAAATAAGGGTATGACCATGTGCGGATAAACCACCACATCGCGCAACGGCAATACGGGGATTTCAATGCGTTCAGAACGCTCAGGATTCATAGAGCTCTCTCTTAGTTTAGTGTCCGCCAGGTAAGCTGGTCATGTCACAGTGCTTCACATAACCATTAACATGTATCCAGTATATGGGGATGTTTCCCACACATTCAACGCTATGAATACGGAAAAAGTAAAGGGGAGATAAAATCCCCCCTTTTTGATTAACTGCTTGTATGATTTGGTGAATTATTCGCCAGATGCCTGCTGGGCTTCCGGTTTACCGTAAATCAGCAGCGGCTTGGATTGGCCGCCGATCACGGACTCGTCGATAACCACTTTTTCAACGTCTTCCATCGACGGCAGATCGTACATGGTGTCGAGCAATGCCGCTTCAACGATAGAGCGCAAACCACGCGCACCGGTTTTACGGGCCATCGCTTTCTTGGCAATCGCATCCAGCGCTTCGTCACGGAATTCCAGCTCAACGCCTTCCAGATTGAACAGCGCCTGATACTGCTTGGTCAGCGCATTTTTCGGCTCTTTCAGGATCTGAATCAGCGCGTCTTCGCTCAGCTCATTCAGCGTTGCCACAACCGGCAGACGGCCAATGAATTCAGGGATCAGACCAAATTTGATCAGATCTTCGGGCTCAACCTGCGAAAGCAGTTCACCTTCGTTGGCTTTCTCGGACTTCGCCTTCACCGTTGCGCCAAAACCGATGCCGGAGCCGGTTTCAACACGGTGGGAAATGACTTTATCCAGACCAGCAAACGCGCCGCCGCAAATGAACAGGATCTTGGAGGTATCGACCTGCAGGAACTCCTGCTGCGGATGTTTGCGTCCACCCTGCGGCGGAACGGCCGCAACCGTACCTTCGATCAGCTTCAGCAGGGCCTGCTGCACGCCTTCACCCGACACGTCACGGGTGATGGACGGGTTGTCTGATTTACGGGAGATCTTGTCGATCTCATCAATATAAACAATCCCGCGCTGTGCTTTCTGAACGTCGTAATCGCACTTCTGCAGCAGCTTCTGAATGATGTTCTCAACGTCTTCACCCACATAACCGGCTTCGGTCAGGGTGGTGGCATCCGCCATGGTAAACGGAACATCCAGCAGGCGCGCCAGGGTTTCCGCCAGCAGCGTTTTACCGGAGCCGGTTGGCCCGATCAGCAGAATGTTACTTTTGCCCAGTTCTACGCCATTGCTGGTGTCGCCGTTACGCAGACGTTTGTAGTGGTTATATACCGCCACCGCCAGCACTTTCTTGGCCTGCTCCTGACCGATGACATAGTCGTCAAGGTGATGACGAATCTCATGCGGCGTTGGCAATGCGCTACGCTCACGGTGCGGCGCAACTTCTTTAATCTCTTCGCGAATGATGTCGTTACATAAATCGACGCATTCGTCGCAGATATACACGGACGGCCCGGCAATCAGTTTACGCACTTCATGCTGGCTTTTGCCGCAAAAAGAGCAGTACAGCAGTTTGCCCGAACCATCTTTGCGTTTATCTGTCATGAGTCCAAACCTCTTTTTAAGTTCTTTGTGCCGCACATGACGACGCAAATGCCATTCTAAGACGCGTGTGCTTTAAGCAGCGTGCCGCCCTACCTTAGTATAGCGGCACACTCGCGTCGCGGGCATCAATTACGATGGGTCAATACGGAGTCGACTAAGCCGTACTCAACTGCCTCTGGAGCAGAGAGGAAGCGATCGCGCTCGGTATCGCGCTCGATCTGCTCGAGAGGTTGACCCGTATGCTGCGCCATAAGTTCATTCATGCGCGCTTTTACTTTCAGAATTTCGCGGGCGTGGATTTCGATATCCGTCGCCTGCCCCTGGTAACCCCCCAGCGGCTGGTGAATCATCACGCGGGAGTTAGGCAGGCAGAAACGCTTACCTTTCGCCCCTGCGGTTAACAGGAAGGCCCCCATGGATGCAGCCTGCCCCATACAGATAGTGCTGACATCTGGCTTGATGAACTGCATGGTGTCATAAATGGACATGCCCGCCGTAATCACACCGCCAGGCGAGTTGATGTACAGGTAAATGTCTTTTTCCGGGTTTTCCGCTTCCAGGAACAGCATCTGCGCCACGATCAGGTTAGCCATATGGTCTTCTACCTGGCCGGTCAGAAAGATAACGCGTTCCTTGAGCAGACGGGAATAGATATCGAAAGAACGCTCACCGCGTGAGGTCTGTTCAATAACCATTGGCACCAGCGCCATATGGGGTGCAAAGTTATCTCGTTCGCCACTGTATGACATTTCCGTCTCCTGGTTCAAAATTGAAAACACCTGCTGTACTGATTGTAACCTTATGGACGGATTATCAGCCAGTCTCAATCATCGTGATTACATACTTATGGGGTTCGCCACGCCCTATTTCAAGCATAACAACCTTTTGTTGTAACGCTAACACTGAAAGGGCGTTTTAGCACCCTTCCAGAACCCATGCAGCGATAAAAAAAACCCGTCGCCGGAAGGCAACGGGTTTTTTGTTCAAACTTTAAACCGTTAGAGCGAAATTACGCCTGCTGGTTCATCAGTTCGTTGAAAGAGGTCGCTTTTTCGGTCACTTTCGCTTTCGCCAGTACCGCTTCAACAGCCTGCTCTTCCAGTGCGACGTTGCGCATGTTGTCCATCAGCTCTTTGTTCTTACCGTAGAACTCGATCACTTCTGATGGATCTTCGTATGCAGACGCCATCTCTTCGATCAGGCCCTTCACACGCTCTTCGTCAGCTTTCAGCTCGTGGGTACGAATCACTTCGCCCAGCAGCAGGCCAACAACAACGCGGCGTTTCGCTTGCTCTTCGAACAGCTCACGCGGCAGTTCCATCGCTTGCTGCTGGTTGCCACCGAAGCGCTGTGCAGCCTGACGGCGCAGCACGTCGATTTCGCTGTCGATCAGGGCAGCAGGAACGTCGATTTCGTTCGCTTTTACCAGACCTTCAATCGCCTGAGATTTCACGCGGTTACGCACAGCACCGTTCAGCTCGCGCTCCATGTTCTTACGCACTTCGGTACGCAGGCCAGCAACAGAACCATCTTCCACGCCGAAACGCTTGATGAACTCTTCAGTCAGTTCTGGCAGTTCGCGCTCTTCAACTTTCTTCAGGTTGATGACGAACTTCGCTGCTTTACCTTTCAGGTTTTCAGCGTGGTACTCTTCAGGGAAGGTCACGTCGATGGTGAACTCTTCGCCCGCTTTGTGGCCTTTGATGCCGTCTTCGAAGCCTGGGATCATACGACCCTGGCCCATTGCCAGTACGAAGTCAGACGCTTTGCCGCCTTCGAACTCTTCGCCGTCTACAGAACCGGTGAAGTCGATGGTTACGCGGTCTTCCGCGTCAACAGCGCCTTCTTTCTCTTTCCAGTTCGCCTGCTGCTTACGCAGGGTGTCCAGCATGCCGTCAACGTCTTCGTCAGTCACGGAAACGATCGGTTTTTCAACTTCGATAGATTCCAGGCCTTTCAGCTCAACTTCCGGGTACACTTCGAACTCTACGGAGTAGGTGAAGTCTTCGCCCAGTTTGTATTCGCCTGGCACGTAGTTTGGCGCGCCGGCTGGATTGATTTTTTCTTTGATGATCGCGTCGATAAAGTTGCGGCTCATCAGTTCACCCAGCACATCCTGACGCACGGAAGCGCCATAACGCTGAGCAACAACATTCATTGGTACTTTGCCCTTACGGAAGCCGTCAATACGTACTTTTTTTGCTACGTTGACCAGCTCGCTTTTCACAGCAGTTTCGATGCTGTCAGCAGCGATAGTAATCGTTACACGGCGGCCAAGGCCTTGAGTGGTTTCAACTGAAACTTGCATCTTGTTACCTCAAAAAAATCACAGTGCTCGGTCAACTCTGAATCTGTCTGTTATACCGGGATGCTCTCTTAGTGCAGATTCACATTCCCTGTCGCCAGAATCATCCCGAAGACATTCAATAAGACGCGGCATTATAGCGGCATCACTTAGGTGAGTCGAGAACGGTTGGAGCATGTTGCTGCGGCTTTTTTCACACTTTAAGGCTATTTTTAGCCTTAAAATCGCACCATCCGCTCAAAACTCAGACAAAACAAAACGGCCCGGAGGCCGTTTTGAGGAAATCTGTAAGCAACATACTGGAAAAGCTCCAGCCGTTGCAAATCCGATTTATCAGGCGATGGTGCCTGCACCGCGACAAGGCGGCGACGCAAAAACCGTATCCTGCAAGCCTTCCCATTCCTTAATGGTGTAGGTATGCAGTGCCAGCGCATGCACGGTCGTGGAGAGTTCTTCCGTCAAGGTGCTGTAGATCAGGCGATGTCGGTTCAGGAAACGTTCTCCCGTGAAGCGATCGCTAACCAGAACCACTTTAAAGTGGCTTTCAGAACCTGCCGGCACGTTATGACGATAGCTTTCGTCGACGACTTCGAGGAACACAGGGTTGAACGCTGCCCTTAATTTTTCTTCTATCTGTTCACGTATCATCATGAAATTACTCCTCCGACAACGCTAAGATGTCACCCATCCCTTTAAATGTTAGCCGCTTTTACCGTTTCCATTACACCTTGACAACAAATATTTAGCTTTCGTCTGATTTTCTCATTCAAATGCATGAAGTTCACTGTGAGACTCATACCTGTCGTCTCTGGCGGGAGGAGAAAAAGGATGAGCTGGTCAGTTTTCAGACAAGACGATGAATTTACATGCGTTGACCACTTCCCCTGGCCGTAGTCGATGATATGATGGCGGCAATTTTTCTCTCTTTAATGCTTACGATTCGTTGAGAACCTGAAAATGTTTAAAAAACTCTTCTTTCCGTTGGTAGCCCTTTTTATGCTGGCAGGCTGTGCGACTCCGCCTACTACTATTGATGTCTCACCAAAAATCACCCTGCCTCAGCAGGACCCAAGCCTGATGGGCGTCACCGTGAGCATTAACGGTGCCGATCAGCGTCAGGACCAGGCGCTGGCAAAAGTGACCCGCGACAACCAGCAGGTGACGCTGACCGCGTCCCGCGACCTGCGCTTCCTGCTGCAGGAAGTGCTTGAGAAGCAAATGACCGCTCGCGGCTACATGATTGGCCCAAGCGGCGCGGTTGATCTGCAGATTATCGTCAACAACCTGTACGCAGACGTCTCTCAGGGCAACGTGCGCTACAACATTGCGACCAAAGCGGATATCGCCATCATTGCCACCGCGAAGAACGGCAACAAGATGACCAAAAACTACCGCGCCAGCTACTCTGTTGAAGGCGCGTTCCAGGCCTCTAACAAGAATATTGCTAACGCCGTTAACAGCGTGCTGACGGACACCATCGCCGATATGGCGCAGGACACCAGCATTCACGACTTTATCAAGCAGAACGCACGTTAATCCTGCTCACTGACCCGGTGCTTCACCGGGTCAGTTCATAAGAACATGTCCAGTCACTACTTACGCATTTTCCAGCAACCGAAATCAGCGATTCTGCTGATCCTAGGCTTTGCCTCCGGTTTACCCCTCGCGCTCACCTCCGGCACGCTTCAGGCGTGGATGACGGTTGAGAACATCGATCTCAAAACCATTGGTTTCTTCTCGCTTGTCGGTCAGGCGTATGTCTTTAAGTTCCTGTGGTCGCCGGTGATGGATCGCTATACGCCGCCGTTTCTGGGGCGTCGTCGCGGCTGGTTAGTGATGACACAGGTCCTGCTGCTGCTGGCGATTGCGGCGATGGGCTTTCTTGAGCCGACCACACAGCTCCGCTGGATGGCCGCGCTTGCGGTGGTGATAGCCTTCTGTTCCGCCTCTCAGGATATCGTGTTCGACGCCTGGAAGACGGACGTGTTACCTGCGGAAGAGCGCGGTGCCGGTGCGGCGATCAGCGTGCTGGGCTATCGCCTCGGGATGCTGGTCTCCGGCGGGCTGGCGTTGTGGCTGGCCGACCGTTATCTCGGCTGGCAGGGTATGTACTGGCTGATGGCTGCCCTGCTCATCCCCTGCATTATCGCTACGCTATTTGCGCCCGAACCGAGCGACGTCATTCCGGTTCCCCGCTCGCTGGAACAGGCCGTGGCCGAACCGCTGCGTGACTTTTTTGGCCGCAACAATGCCTGGCTGATCCTGCTGCTCATCGTCCTTTATAAGCTGGGCGATGCCTTTGCCATGAGCCTGACCACCACCTTCCTGATCCGCGGCGTCGGTTTTGATGCCGGTGAAGTGGGCGTGGTGAATAAAACGCTGGGGCTGTTTGCGACCATCGTCGGTGCGCTTTATGGCGGCGCATTGATGCAGCGCCTGACGCTGTTCCGCGCGCTGCTGATCTTCGGCATCCTGCAGGGCGCATCTAACGCGGGCTACTGGCTCCTGTCGGTGACTGACAAGCATATGTTCAGCATGGCCGCGGCGGTGTTCTTTGAAAATCTCTGTGGCGGCATGGGGACGGCGGCATTTGTCGCCCTGCTGATGACTCTGTGCAATAAATCGTTTTCCGCCACGCAGTTTGCGCTGCTCTCGGCACTCTCGGCCGTTGGCCGCGTGTACGTAGGTCCGATTGCCGGCTGGTTTGTAGAAGCCCACGGCTGGCCAACGTTTTATCTCTTCTCGGTCGCGGCTGCCGTGCCGGGGATTTTATTATTGCTGGTGTGTCGCCAGACGCTGGAATATACCCAGCGGACCGAACACTTTATGCCGCGCACTGAATATCACCGCGCCTACCGATTTGCGTTACGTCTGCTAATGGCGGGCTGCGGCGCGCTGGCGCTATGGCTTGTGGTACTTATCGTTAACGCCAGTACGTCTCTGGCGCTCCCCCTCGAAGCCCTTCTGCTGGATGCTGGAGCCCTGCTGGCCATCGCCGGGATCCTGACGGGCGGTCTGCTCGATTTTATGGCATTGCGTAAAACGCAGATGACCTGAAGAAAAAGTGAAAGGTTATTTCCCGTTGTAATCACTAACCGAAATTATAACGGTGAAATAGCCAACAGCCGCTAAAAAAATATTTGTTGTTTTGTGCGGGATAGGATTTGGAAATTATTGGAGCTAATTCCAAAGCGCTATTTTTCATTAAACGATTCAGCATTGGAAAGTTTGATTTTTCGTTTTTTAGATGTCTTTTTATTGATAATTAATTGTTAATTTTTTGTATATTTTTAACAATGGTTATACCAATTGCCCCTTTTAGGGTATGCTTGGGGGTCCTTTCGTTATAAAGCCCATATCATGCGGCTTCGGTCATAAAAACCGACATAATCTGCAACACTTGTGACACGTGCGGCAGAACCCGGTAACACCTTCCTGACACAGGCCTAATGATGTTTACAGTAATGTAACCTTCCCGTAAAATGCCCGCACACTTTAAACGCCACCAGACTCCCGTGGAATTGAGGTCGTTAAATGAGACTCAGGAAATACAATAAAAGTTTGGGATGGTTGTCATTATTCGCAGGTACTGTATTACTCAGTGGCTGTGATTCTGCACTACTAGACCCCAAAGGACAGATTGGACTGGAACAACGTTCACTGATATTGACGGCTTTTGGCCTGATGTTGATTGTGGTTATTCCTGCCATTTTGATGGCTGTTGGTTTCGCCTGGAAGTATCGTGCGAGCAATAAAGATGCGAAGTATAGCCCGAACTGGTCACACTCCAACAAAGTTGAAGCTGTGGTCTGGACGGTACCTATCCTGATCATCCTGTTCCTTGCCGTACTGACCTGGAAAACCACTCACGCACTTGAGCCAAGCAAGCCGCTGGTTCACGATGAAAAACCTATTACCATTGAAGTGGTCTCCATGGACTGGAAATGGTTCTTCATCTATCCAGAGCAGGGCATTGCTACCGTGAATGAAATCGCCTTCCCGGCGAACACTCCGGTTCAGTTCAAAGTGACCTCCAACTCCGTAATGAACTCCTTCTTCATCCCGCGTCTGGGTAGCCAGATTTACGCGATGGCCGGTATGCAGACGAACCTGCATCTGATCGCGAATGAAGCAGGCACCTACGATGGTATCTCCGCCAGCTATAGCGGCCCGGGCTTCTCAGGTATGAAGTTCAAAGCTATTGCGACGCCGGACCGTGCCGCTTTCGACCAGTGGGTTGAAAAAGCGAAGCAGTCTCCAAACACCATGTCTGACATGGCGGCGTTCGAAAAAGTGGCTGCACCTAGCGAATACAACAAGGTGGAGTACTTCTCTAACGTGAAACCAGATTTGTTCAAAGACGTTATTGGCAAATTTATGAATCACGGCAAGAGCATGGACATGACCCAGCCAGAAGGCGAGCACAGCGCGCACGAAGGTATGGAAGGCATGGACATGAGCCACGCGGAAACCGCTCACTAAGGGGCCGAGGAAGAAAATGTTCGGAAAATTGACACTGGATGCAGTGCCCTACCATGAACCGATTATCATGGTTACGGTGGCTGCAATTATCATTGGTGGCGCGGCCTTAGTTGGCCTGATCACTTACTTCGGTAAGTGGAGCTACCTGTGGAATGAGTGGCTGACTTCGGTTGACCACAAAAAACTCGGTATCATGTACTGCATCGTCGGTATCGTCATGTTAATTCGTGGCTTTGCGGATGCAATCATGATGCGTAGCCAGCAGGCACTCGCGTCTGCGGGCGAAGCCGGCTTCCTGCCACCGCACCACTACGATCAGATCTTTACCGCCCACGGCGTTATCATGATCTTCTTCGTGGCGATGCCGCTGGTAATCGGTCTGATGAACGTTGTCGTTCCGCTGCAGATTGGCGCGCGCGACGTAGCGTTCCCGTTCCTGAACAACCTGAGCTTCTGGTTCACGGTTGTCGGCGTTATCCTGGTTAACCTGTCACTGGGCGTGGGCGAATTTGCACAGACCGGCTGGCTGGCTTACCCACCGCTTTCGGGAATTGAGTACAGTCCGGGTGTAGGCGTTGACTACTGGATTTGGGCGCTTCAGCTCTCCGGTGTCGGTACCACCCTGACCGGTATCAACTTCTTCGTGACCATCCTGAAGATGCGTGCACCAGGTATGACGATGTTCAAGATGCCGGTATTTACCTGGGCATCTCTGTGCGCCAACGTACTGATTATCGCGTCGTTCCCAATTCTGACCGTCACCATCGCGCTGCTGACCCTGGACCGCTACCTGGGCACCCATTTCTTCACGAATGATATGGGTGGCAACATGATGATGTACATCAACCTGATTTGGGCCTGGGGTCACCCGGAAGTGTACATTCTGGTTCTGCCTGTCTTCGGTGTGTTCTCCGAAATCGCGGCAACCTTCTCGCGTAAGCGTCTGTTTGGTTACACCTCTCTGGTGTGGGCAACCGTGTGTATTACCGTTCTGTCGTTCATCGTTTGGCTGCACCACTTCTTTACCATGGGTGCGGGCGCGAACGTAAACGCCTTCTTCGGTATCACCACCATGATTATCGCCATCCCTACCGGGGTGAAGATCTTCAACTGGCTGTTCACCATGTACCAGGGCCGTATCGTGTTCCACTCAGCAATGCTGTGGACCATCGGCTTCATCGTGACCTTCTCCGTAGGTGGGATGACCGGCGTACTGCTGGCGGTGCCAGGTGCTGACTTCGTTCTGCACAACAGCCTGTTCCTGATTGCGCACTTCCATAACGTTATCATCGGCGGCGTGGTCTTCGGCTGCTTCGCAGGTGTGACTTACTGGTGGCCTAAGGCGTTTGGCTTCACGCTGAACGAAACCTGGGGTAAACGCGCGTTCTGGTTCTGGATCATTGGCTTCTTCGTGGCGTTTATGCCGCTGTACGTGCTGGGCTTCATGGGCATGACCCGTCGTCTGAGCCAGCAGATCGATCCGCAGTTCCACCCAATGCTGATGGTTGCAGCGGGCGGTGCAGCGCTGATTGCCTGCGGTATTCTGTGCCAGCTGATTCAGTACTACGTGTCCATCCGCGACCGTAACCTGAACCGCGACCTGACCGGTGACCCATGGGGTGGCCGTACGCTGGAGTGGGCAACCTCTTCTCCACCACCGTTCTATAACTTTGCCGTAGTGCCGCACATTCACGAGCGTGACGCATTCTGGGAAATGAAAGAAAAAGGTGAAGCGTACAAGCAACCTGAGCATTACGAAGAGATCCATATGCCGAAAAACAGCGCTGCGGGCATCGTGATTGCCGCTTTCGCAACGGTATTTGGTTTCGCAATGATCTGGCACATCTGGTGGATGGCGATTGTTGGCTTCGCTGGCATCGTAATCAGCTGGATTGTGAAGAGCTTTGACGAGGACGTGGACTACTACGTACCAGTCCGTGAAGTTGAAAAGCTGGAAAATCAGCATTTCGACGAGATTTCTAAAGCGGGGCTGAAAAATGGCAACTGATACTCTGGCGCACTCAACTGCCCACGCGCATGAACATGCGCACCATGATACAGGACCGACCAAAGTCTTCGGTTTCTGGATCTACCTGATGAGCGACTGCATTCTGTTCTGCTGTCTGTTCGCGACCTATGCCGTTCTGGTGAACGGCACAGCGGGCGGCCCGACCGGCAAGGACATCTTTGAACTGCCGTTCGTTCTGGTTGAAACCGCACTGCTGTTATTCAGCTCCATCACCTACGGCATGGCGGCTATCGCCATGTACAAAAACAACAAGAGCCAGGTTGTCTCCTGGCTGGCGTTGACCTGGCTGTTTGGTGCTGGCTTTATCGGGATGGAAATCTATGAATTCCACCACCTGATTATGGAAGGCTTCGGTCCGGATCGCAGTGGCTTCCTGTCCGCGTTCTTCGCGCTGGTGGGTACCCACGGTCTGCACGTGACCTCGGGTCTGATCTGGATGGCAGTACTGATGTTCCAGATCTCCCGCCGCGGCCTGACCAGCACTAACCGTACCCGTATCATGTGCCTGAGCCTGTTCTGGCACTTCCTGGACGTGGTATGGATCTGCGTGTTCTCTGTTGTCTATCTGATGGGGGCGATGTAATGAGTCATTCTAACGATCATGGCGCTTCCCACGGCAGCGTAAAAACCTACATGACAGGTTTCATCCTGTCGATCATCCTGACGGTGATCCCGTTCTGGATGGTGATGAGCGGTTCTGCGTCCAAGCCGGTTATCCTGGGAGCAATCCTGGTGACCGCGGTGATTCAGATTCTGGTGCATCTGGTTTGCTTCCTGCACATGAACACCAAGTCCGATGAAGGCTGGAATATGACTGCCTTTATCTTTACCGTGATTATCATCGCTATCCTGGTAGTCGGTTCCATCTGGATTATGTGGAACCTCAACTACAACATGATGGTTCACTAAGAGCGGCGAGTATGTTTAAGCAATACCTGCAAGTCACGAAACCAGGCATCATCTTTGGCAACCTGATCTCCGTAATCGGAGGGTTCCTGCTGGCCTCTAAAGGCAGCATTGATTACACCCTCTTTATTTACACGCTGGTCGGTGTGTCACTGGTGGTTGCGTCCGGTTGTGTATTTAACAACTACATCGACATGGATATCGACAAGAAGATGGAAAGGACCAAGAATCGGGTGCTGGTTAAAGGCCTGATTGCCCCTTCCGTCTCGCTGGTGTACGCCACCTTGCTGGGTATTGCTGGCTTTATGCTGCTGTGGTTTGGTGCTAACCCGCTGGCCTGCTGGCTGGGGGTGATGGGGTTCGTGGTGTATGTAGGCGTCTACAGCCTGTATATGAAGCGTCACTCCGTCTACGGCACGCTGATTGGTTCTCTCTCCGGCGCTGCGCCGCCGGTGATTGGCTACTGCGCCGTCACGAACGAGTTCGACAGCGGTGCGCTCATCCTGCTGGCTATCTTTAGCCTGTGGCAGATGCCGCACTCCTATGCCATCGCGATTTTCCGCTTCAAGGATTATCAGGCAGCGAACATTCCGGTTCTGCCGGTCGTGAAGGGCATTTCAGTTGCCAAGAACCACATCACGCTCTACATCATCGCTTTTGCCGTGGCAACGCTGATGCTTTCTCTGGGCGGTTACGCCGGATATAAATATCTGGTGGTAGCAGCCGCGGTGAGCGTCTGGTGGCTCGGCATGGCCTTGCGCGGCTACAAGGTGGAAGATGACAAAGTCTGGGCACGCAAGCTGTTTGTGTTCTCGATTGTCGCCATCACCTCCCTGTCCGTGATGATGTCCGTAGACTTCATGGTGCCGGACTCGCAAAACCTGCTGACTTACGTCTGGTAAGTTTATGTGATGATGAAAAGGGTGCTTCGGCACCCTTTTTTATTCACGAAATCTATTAATTGCGCATGTAATATTTGTTAAATAAGCCTTTATTTACCCCGCCCCTTCCCCGCACTACACTATGGCCTGCTTTTGAACTGAGGTGGTAATGAACGATTATAAAATGACGCCGGGCGAGCTGCGTGCGACCTGGGGTTTAGGGACTGTTTTCTCGCTGCGGATGCTTGGCATGTTTATGGTCCTGCCCGTTCTGACCACGTACGGCATGGCGTTACAGGGTGCCAGCGAAGCGCTGATTGGCCTTGCTATTGGCATTTACGGTCTGGCGCAGGCGGTGTTCCAGATCCCCTTTGGCCTGCTCTCTGATCGGGTGGGCCGCAAGCCGCTGATTGTCGGCGGGCTGCTGGTCTTTGTGCTCGGGAGCGTTATTGCCGCCCTCTCCCACTCCATCTGGGGCATTATTCTTGGCCGCGCCCTGCAAGGGTCCGGTGCGATTGCCGCCGCGGTGATGGCGCTGCTGTCAGATTTAACCCGTGAGCAAAACCGTACCAAAGCCATGGCGTTTATTGGCGTGAGCTTTGGCGTGACGTTTGCGATTGCGATGGTGCTCGGTCCCATCATTACGCACAAACTGGGTCTGCACGCCCTGTTCTGGATGATTGCGGTGCTGGCGACCATCGGGATCGCACTCACCCTGTGGGTTGTGCCAGACAGTAAAAATCATGTCCTTAACCGTGAATCCGGGATGGTTAAAGGCTGCTTTAGCAAAGTCATCGCCGAGCCGCGTCTGCTAAAGCTTAACTTCGGCATTATGTGCCTGCATATTCTGCTGATGTCCACCTTCGTCGCCCTGCCCGGCCAGCTTGCCGCAGCAGGTTTCCCGGCGGCCGAGCACTGGAAAATTTATCTGGTCACAATGCTGATTTCGTTTGTCTCCGTTGTGCCCTTTATTATTTACGCCGAAGTGAAGCGCAAAATGAAACGCGTCTTCGTGGGCTGCGTGGCGTTACTGCTGATTGCCGAGATTGTGCTCTGGGGCGCCGGCCCGCACTTCTGGGAGCTGATCGCAGGCGTGCAGTTGTTCTTCCTGGCGTTTAATCTGATGGAAGCGCTGCTGCCGTCACTGATCAGCAAAGAGTCCCCCGCCGGTTACAAAGGCACGGCAATGGGCATTTACTCCACCAGCCAGTTCCTCGGCGTGGCGATCGGCGGATCGCTTGGCGGCTGGGTCGACGGCCTGTTTGATTCACAAACCGTGTTTCTCGCGGGCGCGCTGCTGGCAACAGTCTGGCTGCTGGTTGCCAGCACCATGAAAGAACCGCGCTATGTGAGCAGCCTGCGCGTGGAGATCCCGGATGACGTGGGGATTAGCGACGCGCTGAAGCAGCGTCTGGAAGGAAAAGAAGGGGTCACTGAGGTGCTGATTGTTCCCGAAGAGCGCAGTGCTTATGTCAAAATTGACAGCAAAGTGACGAACCGCTTCGAGGTGGAGCAGGCGCTTAAAGCGTGAAAAAAAGCCCGGTTGAACCGGGCTTTTTTTTGTCTTAATCGCGGAAGTTTTTAAACTGGAACGGCTGTCCCAAATCCCCGCCGCGCACCAGCGCCATCACGGACTGGAGATCGTCGCGAGATTTTCCGGTTACGCGAATTTCTTCGCCCTGGATCTGCGCCTGCACCTTCAGCTTGCTGTCTTTAATAAGCTTCACGATCTTCTTCTGCACCGCGCTCTCGATGCCCTGCTTCAGTTTGGCTTCTACAAACCAGTTCTTTCCGCTGTGGACAAACTCGTCCGGCACGTCCAGAGACGTTCCTTCGATGCCGCGTTTTAACAGCTTGGCGCGCAGAATGTCGAGCAGCTGATTCACCTGGAAATCAGACTCGCTCAGCACCTTAATAGTCTTATTTGCGTCGTTCAGCTCAAACGACGCCTCAACGCCGCGAAAATCGAAACGTGACTCAACTTCGCGGGTTGCGTTCTCAACGCCGTTGCGAACTTCCTGGATATCAACTTCGGAAACAATATCGAAAGATGGCATCTTTTCTTCTCCCTTCACTTTTGTTGCGTTGCATAATACCCGCTACGAGGCATAACTCAACAGAAGCTTAGCTGTATAATTAAGCTGTAACACCTGGCGCAGTTGCAGGTGAGGAGGAACAATGAAAATTACGGTGCTCGGATGCGGAGCGCTCGGCCAGCTGTGGCTGACCGCGCTGTGCAAGCATGGACATGAGGTTCAGGGCTGGCTGCGCGTGCCCCAGCCCTATTGCAGTGTCAACCTGATTGGTGAAGACGGAAGCATTTTTAACGAATCCCTCACCGCGAACGATCCTGATTTCCTGGCGCAAAGCGACCTGTTGCTGGTGACGCTCAAGGCGTGGCAGGTCTCAGATGCGGTTAAGACTCTGGCCGCGCAGCTCCCCCCCACGTCCCCCATTCTGCTGCTGCATAACGGTATGGGAACCCTTGATGAGCTGAAAAGCGTCCCGCAGCCTCTGCTAATGGCGACCACCACCCACGCTGCGCGTCGCGACGGGACTATTATCGTGCATGTCGCCAGCGGCGTGACGCACATCGGCCCGGCCAGAACACAGGATGGCGACTATAGCTATCTGGCCGATGTTCTGCAAAAGGTCTTGCCGGACGTCGCCTGGCACAACAACATCCGCCCTCAGCTGTGGCGCAAGCTGGCCGTAAACTGCGTGATCAATCCGCTGACGGCGCTGTGGAACTGCCCGAACGGGGAGCTGAAAAACCATCCGCAGGAGGTGGCGTCCCTGTGTGCAGAAGTCGCGTCGGTCATTGAGCGAGAAGGCCTGCACACCTCAGCAGAGGATTTACGCTGTTATGTCGAGCAGGTTATTGAGAGCACGGCTGAGAACATCTCCTCGATGCTGCAGGACGTTCGGGCATTTCGCCATACGGAGATAGATTACATTACCGGTTATCTGCTAAAGCGCGCCCGCTCGCACGGCATCGCCGTGCCGGAAAACGCCCGTCTGTATGACCTGGTTAAACGTAAGGAGAGTGAATATGAGCGCGTCGGCACTGATTTGCCTCGCTCCTGGTAGCGAAGAGATGGAAGCGGTCACCACCATTGATTTACTGGTACGTGGCGGCATTAAGGTAACAACCGCCAGCGTAGCCAGCGACGGCAATCTGGCAATCACCTGTTCACGAGGGGTGAAAATCCTGGCAGACGCACCGCTTGTCCAGGTTGCTGACGGCGATTACGACATCATCGTCCTGCCCGGCGGCTTAAAAGGCGCGGAATGTTTCCGCGACAGCCCGCTGTTGGTTGAAACCGTGCGTCAGTTTCATCTGTCGGGTCGTATCGTCGCGGCAATCTGTGCCGCCGCTGGAACGGTTCTGATTCCGCACGATATCTTCCCTATCGGCAATATGACCGGCTTCCCGGGGCTTAAGGATACGATCCCGGAAGAACATTGGGTGGATAAACGCGTCGTCTGGGATCCGCGCGTCAACCTGCTGACCAGCCAGGGCCCCGGCACCGCGATTGATTTTGGCTTAAAGATTATTGATCTGCTGGTCGGGCGGGAGAAGGCCTACGAAGTGGCGTCGTCGCTGGTGATGCCGGCGGGGATTTATAATTACTATGAAGAGTAGTGCATAAAAAAAGCCGGGTGGCGCGAGGTAAAAGCAAAACGGCAACCTTTGGTTGCCGTTTTTAATGTGAGGGCACCAGGCCGCACGCTACGGACGATACACCTTCACATTCGCGAATCCCTGCTCGCGCAGGTACAGCGCCTGCAGGCGGCTCATCACCCCGCGCTCACACCACAGCAGATACGTTTTGCTCTGATCGAGGTCGCCAAACTTAGTGCTCAGCTTGTAGAACGGCAGAGAAACCACCTCCACGCCTTCAACCTTCAGCGGCTTGTCATCCTGCTCGTCAATGGAGCGGATATCCAGAATCGCATCGTTCGCACCGAAACCGCTCACGGTTTCCACTTCAACCACTTCCTGCTCGGTCTGCTGGGCAATCTCGCGGATGTCGATGTTGGACGCTTCTGCCACTACTCTTTCCAGGATGCTGAAATCGAAGTTCTCTTCTTCCGCTTCGATCTTCGCCTTCACTGCCTTGACGGTCGGGCTTTTTGAGATCACGCCGCAGTATTCCGGCATGGTGCGGGCAAAGTCTTCGGTGCCGATTTCACGCGCCAGGTCGATGATGTGCTCTTTATCGTGGGAGATCAGCGGACGCAGGATCAGCGTATCTGATACGTTGTCGATCAGACGCAGGTTGGTCAGCGTCTGGCTGGAGACCTGGCCCAGCGCTTCGCCGGTGACCAGCGCCTGCACGCCGTAACGTTCGGCGACTTTGGACGCCGCGCGAACCATCATACGTTTGAGGATCACGCCCATCTGGCCGTCGTCCACTTTTTCAAGGATTTCGCCCACTACCGGCTCAAAGTTGATCGCCACAAAACGCACGCGGTGGGAACTGCCGAAGCGGTTCCACAGGTAATGCGCCACCTGACGAACGCCAATCTCATGCGCCGCACCGCCCAGGTTGAAGAAGCAGTAGTGCACGCGGCAACCGCGACGCATCAGCATGTAGCTGGAGACGCCGGAGTCGAAGCCGCCCGAGATCAGCGACAGCACATCTTCCTGCGTGCCGATCGGGAAACCACCAATACCTTCATAACGGCCCTTAACCAGCAACAGACGATCGTTCTCGATCTCAAGGTTAACGGTGACGTCCGGGTTAGTCAGGCGCACGCGCGCCGTCTCAACGTGCTGGTTCAGACCGCCGCCAACGTAGCGCTCGACTTCAATCGAGCTGAACTCGTGCTTACCGCGACGCTTCACGCGCACGCAGAAGGTTTTGCCTTCGATCTGGTCGCGGTACTGTACCAGCGCCTTTTCGAAGATATCGTGCATATCGCTGAACGGAACGTCTTCCACTTCCAGAATATGGTGAATACCTGGAATACGGGTCAGCGCGTCGCGAATATCAAGGCGTTTGCTTTCGTCTTTCGCGCGGACTTCAACGTGGTCCCAGTGACGCACCACGGCGAGCGTTTCGTCGTAGTGTTTTAATACGTTACGAATGTTCCCGGTGAGAATTTTAATAAAGCGCAAACGCACAGATTGGCTTTTGATGGTGATTTCAGGGAACAATTTAATGATAAACTTCATGGCGGCAATGTTTCTTAGGCAAGCTTATAAAGGCTTGTAGTGGAAAATGATACAGCAGCCCACACCCGTGGCTGCATCCAGGCGCGCAAGTATACCACCATCGCGCCACTCGCGTTATTTGATAATTGCCCCGAGTCCGTTACCATGTTGGGGCGAAGAATATAAGAGTTAATTCACTATGCCGAAGAAGAACGACGCACCGGCCAGTTTTGAAACTGCGCTGAGTGAGCTTGAGCAGATTGTTACCCGCCTCGAGAGCGGCGATTTACCGCTGGAAGACGCCCTCAACGAATTTGAGCGCGGTGTGCAGCTTGCGCGCCAGGGGCAGGTAAAACTCCAGCAGGCCGAGCAGCGTGTGCAGATCCTGCTTTCCGACAGCGAAGACGCTAAAACCACGCCATTCACACCGGACACCGAGTAAATGGATTTTACCAACGCGCTTCAGGCGCGCGTCGTTCGCGCCAACGACGCTCTGCGCCGTTTTATTGAGCCGCAGCCTTTTCAGAACACTCCACTGGTTGAAGCCATGCACTATGGCGCACTCTTAGGGGGAAAACGCCTGCGTCCGTTCCTGGTGTATGCCACGGGCAACATGTTTGGCATCAGTGATAATACGCTGGACGCCCCGGCTGCCGCCGTGGAGTGCATCCATGCCTACTCGCTGATCCACGACGATCTCCCGGCGATGGACGACGACGATCTGCGCCGGGGTCAGCCAACCTGCCACATTAAGTTTGGCGAGGCGAATGCCATTCTGGCGGGCGATGCCTTGCAGACGCTGGCGTTCTCGATTCTCAGTGATGCGCCGATGGCGGAAGTGGCCGACCGCGACCGCCTGGCGATGATCTCCGAACTGGCAATGGCCAGCGGCGTGGCTGGCATGTGCGGCGGTCAGGCGCTGGATCTTGAAGCGGAAGGACGTCAGGTTAATCTGGAACAGCTGGAGCGTATTCATCGCCATAAGACGGGCGCGCTTATTCGTTCCGCCGTTCGCCTGGGCGCGCTGAGCGCGGGTGAGCAAGGGCGCAAAGCCCTGCCGATTCTGGACAGATACGCAGAAAGTATCGGTCTGGCATTCCAGGTTCAGGATGACATTCTGGATGTGGTGGGCGATACTGCAACATTGGGTAAACGTCAGGGTGCGGACCAGCAGCTTGGCAAAAGTACCTATCCCGCCCTGCTGGGTCTTGAGCAAGCCCAACGTAAAGCCCGGGATCTGATTGACGATGCCCGCCAGTCGCTGAATGAGCTGGCCGCGCAATCGCTGGATACCTCGGCACTGGAAGCGCTAGCGGACTATATAATCCAGCGTGATAAATAAACTATATATCTCGATGAGCCTTTGATGAGTTTTGATATTGCCAAATACCCGACACTGGCGTTAGTTGACTCCACCCAGGAGTTACGTCTGTTGCCGAAAGAGAGTCTGCCGAAGCTGTGTGACGAGCTGCGTCGTTACCTGCTCGACAGCGTTAGCCGCTCCAGCGGCCACTTCGCCTCCGGGCTTGGCACGGTTGAGCTGACCGTGGCGTTGCATTACGTCTATAACACGCCGTTCGATCAGCTTATCTGGGACGTGGGCCACCAGGCCTATCCGCACAAAATTCTGACCGGACGTCGCGATAAAATTGGCACCATTCGTCAGAAGGGCGGCCTGCACCCGTTCCCGTGGCGCGGTGAGAGCGAGTATGACGTGCTGAGCGTCGGCCACTCCTCGACCTCCATTTCTGCGGGCATCGGTATTGCCGTTGCCGCCGAGAAAGAGAATAAGCAGCGCCGTACCGTCTGCGTGATTGGCGACGGGGCCATCACCGCCGGGATGGCTTTTGAAGCCATGAACCACGCGGGCGATATCAAGCCGGACATGCTGGTTATCCTCAACGATAACGAAATGTCGATCTCCGAGAACGTCGGCGCGCTGAACAACCATCTGGCGCAGCTTCTTTCCGGCAAGCTTTACTCCTCCCTGCGGGAAGGCGGGAAAAAAGTTTTCTCCGGCGTGCCGCCGATCAAAGAGCTGCTCAAGCGTACCGAAGAACACATCAAAGGCATGGTCGTGCCGGGCACGCTGTTCGAAGAGCTGGGCTTTAACTATATCGGCCCGGTGGACGGGCACGATGTGCTGGGTCTGGTGACCACGCTTAAAAACATGCGCGACCTGAAAGGCCCGCAGTTCCTGCATATCATGACCAAAAAAGGGCGTGGCTACGAACCGGCGGAGAAAGATCCGATCACCTTCCACGCGGTGCCCAAATTCGACCATACCAGCGGCT
Organism: Enterobacter sp. 22499; assembly: GCF_052044815.1. Lineage (NCBI taxonomy): Bacteria > Pseudomonadati > Pseudomonadota > Gammaproteobacteria > Enterobacterales > Enterobacteriaceae > Enterobacter > Enterobacter sp. 22499. Next base: position 1,466,861 of record NZ_JBQENR010000001.1, read on the forward strand.
GCCTGCCGAAAAGCAGCGGCGGAATGCCGAGCTACTCAAAAATCTTTGGCGACTGGCTGTGCGAGACGGCGGCAAAAGATAACAAGCTGATGGCGGTCACTCCTGCTATGCGTGAAGGCTCCGGCATGGTCGAGTTCTCCAAAAAATACCCGGACCAGTATTTTGACGTCGCCATTGCCGAGCAGCACGCGGTCACCTTCGCGGCGGGCCTGGCGATTGGCGGCTACAAGCCGGTGGTGGCGATTTACTCCACCTTCCTGCAGCGCGCCTACGACCAGGTGATCCATGACGTTGCCATCCAGAAGCTGCCGGTGCTGTTTGCTATCGATCGCGCGGGCATCGTGGGGGCCGACGGCCAGACGCACCAGGGGGCGTTTGACCTCTCCTTCCTGCGCTGCATTCCGGACATGGTCATCATGACGCCAAGCGACGAAAACGAGTGTCGTCAGATGCTGTATACCGGCTACCACTATCAGGACGGCCCCTGCGCGGTACGCTATCCGCGCGGCAATGCCCTGGGCGTTGAACTTCAGCCGCTGGAAAAACTGGACATCGGTAAAGGTCTGGTGAAACGTCGCGGCGAAAAAGTGGCGATCCTGAACTTTGGTACGCTGATGCCGGAAGCGGCAAAAGTCGCTGAAACCCTGAACGCGACGCTGGTGGATATGCGCTTTGTGAAGCCGCTCGATGAATCTCTGATTCTGAGCATGGCGGAAAGCCATGACGTGCTGGTCACGCTGGAAGAGAACGCCATCATGGGCGGTGCGGGCAGCGGCGTTAACGAAGTGCTGATGGCGAACCGTAAATTGGTTCCGGTGCTGAACCTCGGCCTGCCGGACCACTTCATCCCGCAAGGCACACAGGACGAGGCGCGCACCGACATCGGCCTGGACGCCGCCGGTATCGAAGCCAGAATCCGCAGCTGGCTGGCCTGATCCCTCCCTTTTCCGCTCCTGCTATGCTTAAACGTATTGTTTAAACAGCAGGAGCGGAACCATGCAATACACGACATTAGGAAAAACGGACCTCAGGGTGTCCCGGCTTTGCCTGGGCTGCATGACCTTTGGCGAGCCTGACCGGGGAAATCACGCCTGGACGCTGCCGGAAGAGAGCAGCCGCCCTATCATCAAGCGCGCCATAGACGGCGGCATCAACTTCTTCGATACCGCCAACAGCTACTCTGACGGCAGCAGCGAAGAGATTGTGGGCCGCGCTCTGCGTGATTTTGCTCGTCGGGATGAGATTGTGGTCGCCACCAAGGTGTATTACCCGTCAGGCGATCTGGCTGAAGGCCTCTCTCGCGCGCAGATCCTGCGCTCCATTGATGACAGTCTCAGACGCCTGAACATGGATTACGTCGACCTGCTGCAAATTCACCGCTGGGATTACAACACGCCAATTGAAGAAACCCTTGAAGCGCTGAACGATGTCGTGAAAGCGGGTAAAGCGCGCTATATCGGCGCGTCGTCAATGCACGCGTCGCAGTTTGCTCAGGCGCTCGATCTCCAGGCGCAGCACGGCTGGGCACGCTTTGTCACCATGCAGGATCACTACAACCTGATTTACCGGGAAGAAGAACGCGAGATGCTGCCGCTCTGCTACCAGGAAGGCGTGGCGGTGATCCCGTGGAGCCCGCTGGCGCGCGGACGCTTAACTCGTCCGTGGGGAGAAACCACGGCGCGGCTGGTATCGGATGAAGTGGGTAAAAATCTTTATTCCGGTACCGAAGCCAGCGATGCGCTGATTGCCGAACGTTTAGCCGGGATCGCCGACGATATCGGCGCAACGCGCGCGCAGGTGGCGCTGGCGTGGCTGCTGGGCAAGCGGGGTGTCGCCGCACCGATTATTGGTACATCGCGGGAAGAACAGCTCGACGAGTTGTTAAGCGCGGTGGATTTATCGCTGACGCCGGAGCAGGTTGCCGAGCTGGAGACGCCGTATCAGCAGCATCCGGTGGTGGGGTTTAAGTAAACACTTGCCGGGTGGCGTACGCTTACCCGGCAATACTGAGCGCACAAACTTACCCGAAGTGATCGTACCCTTTCCAGTCCAGCGTAACGGGCGCACCGTCTTTCACAAACTTCAGCCCTTCACTCTCCGGCATGATCTGACCGATGCAGGTAAACTTTGCGCCAAGATGGGCCAATGCCACATCCAGCGTTCCACGGTTCAACTCTGGCACCGTGAAACACAGCTCGTAGTCTTCCCCACCGGAGAGCGCCCAGCGCAGCGCCTGCTCAGGCTCCACATGGCGAAGCAGTTGCTCCGAAAGCGGGAACAGATCCAGGTCAACGCGCGCGCCCACCCCGCTGGCCTTCAGGATATGGCCGAGGTCCGAGATGAGACCGTCAGAGAGATCGATAGCCGAACTGGCCCGCTCGCGCAGCGCCTGACCGTGCAGAATACGCGGTGTCGGGCGCAGGTGGCGCTTCACCAGATACGCCGCATCGTCAGCGTCCGTCACGTTTAAGCGTTCCTGAAGGATCGCCAGCCCTGCCGCGCTGTCTCCCGGTGTACCGGTCACGTAGATCCAGTCGCCCGGTTTAGCGCCCGAGCGCTTCAGCGCGCGACCGAGCGGCACATAGCCGTGGATCGCCAGCGTCATCGACAGCGGCCCGGCAGTCGTATCGCCGCCAATCAGCTGCATATCGTAGTAGTTCAGCTGTTCAAACAGCGCATCGCTGAACGCTTCAAGCCAGGCTTCATCCACCTCCGGCAGCGTCAGAGCCAGCGTCAGCCAGGCCGGGTCGGCGCCCATTGCCGCCAGATCGCTGACGTTGACCGCCAGCGCTTTATACGCCAGATCGGCAGGATCGATATCAGGTAAGAAATGACGTCCGCACACTAAGGTGTCGGTGCTGATTGCCAGCGTCTGCTTTTCAGGAATATTGAGAAGTGCACAGTCATCGCCAATGCCGGTTTCAACATCAAGACGAGAGGTTCTGACACGGTCGAAATAACGGGCAATCAGGGAGAATTCGCCGCATGCCATACGTTATGCCTCAGCAAATAAAAGAAAAAACCGGAGCCGCACTGCCCGTCAGGCAATGCAGAACTCCGGTTTGCGGATCACTTTTTGTGGGGACGGATCGCAGGTGCGGCTTTATCAAGTACGCCGTTAACGAACTTATGGCTGTCTTCAGCGCCGAAGGTTTTCGCCAGTTCGATCGCTTCGTTGATGGCCACTTTGTACGGCACATCATCACGTTTAGACAGCTCAAACAGCGCGATACGCAACACTGCTTTTTCCACCTGACCCAGCTCTTCGAGCAAACGGGACAGGTATGGCTTCATCAGGCCATCGAGATACGCGCTATTAGTCGCCACTCCCGACAGCAGTTCACGGAAGTACAGAACGTCAACGTCTTTCACGTCCTGTTCTGACAGGAACTGGTATTCAACATCAGCGATGTCGTTCTGGGACAACTGCCAGGAGTAAAGTGCCTGGACGGCACATTCACGGGCGCGGCGACGAGCAGCAGGTTTCACGGAATTCCCCTTACAAAAAAATCAGGCCTTAATGGCTTTCAATACATTGATCATTTCAAGCGCGGTCAGTGCAGCTTCTGCACCTTTGTTACCGGCTTTGGTGCCAGCACGTTCGATGGCTTGTTCAATACTTTCGGTGGTCAGCACGCCGAACGCGACAGGAATTTCAGCATCCTGCGCAACGTGTGCCAGACCGTTGCTTGCACCGCCCGCAACGTATTCGAAGTGCGCAGTGCCGCCACGAATAACGGTACCCAGCGCAATCACCGCGTCGTATTTACCGGTTTTCGCCAGCGCGCCCGCCGCCAGTGGCAGTTCATAAGCGCCTGGAACCCAAACAACGGTAATGTTGTCATCTTTAACCTGGCCGATACGTTTCAGGGCGTCAATCGCACCTTCCAGCAGGCTATCGTTGATGAAGTTGTTGAAACGCGCAATGGTGATGGCGACGCGAGCGTCCGGGGTAGCTACAGCAGCTTCAATAATGTTCATACTCTTCCTTTACGGGTTCATTTGGCCCCGCAGGGGGGCGGATTTTATCATAATACTTTGCGCACTGCTTCCCTATTTCGGGAGCAATTACGCTGTCGTTAAATGGAGGCAGACATCCGGACCCACCGGACGAATCTCGCTGAATGTGAGTTGCGGTGCGTCGGCCAGTTTTTCAAGGCCAGGCAGCACAAACAGGCCGCGCGCGTCATGACCTAACAGTTTAGGCGCAACGTAGACGAGCAGTTCATCCACCAGCCCCGCCTGGAGCAGCGCGCCCGCGAGCGTCGGACCGGCTTCGACCCAGATACTGTTCACCTGCTGCTTGCCGAGCAACATCATCAGCACCACGAGATCCAGATGTCCGTTATGCTCCGGCACCATAATGCTGCGCACGCCTTCCGGCCATTCACGCGTATCTTCTTTGGTGCGCGCAATCCAGGTTTCACCCGGCTGCTGCACGATGCGGTGCGCCGGGGTCACGCGGTTCTGGCTATCAATAATAATGCGCAGCGGCTGGCGCAGGTTCTCCTGCGGATAAAGCGCCTGGGTATCGGCATTCAGCTCATCCCAGCGCACGGTCATGGCAGGATCGTCAGCCAGAACGGTTTCACTGCTGGTTAGGATAGCATGGCTTTGCGCACGCAGACGTTGCACATCGCGCCTTGCCTGCGGCGAGGTGATCCACTGGCTTTCACCGTTCGCCATTGCCGTACGCCCGTCCAGCGAGGCGCCCAGCTTGAGCTGAATAAACGGGAAGCCGGTGCGCATGCGCTTCAGGAAGCCTTTGTTGATGGCTTCCGCATCTTGCATCATCAGGCCGTGGCTGACGTCGATCCCTTCCTGTTGCAGACGATACAGGCCGCGGCCCGCCACCTGCGGGTTAGGATCCTGCATAGCGGCGACCACGCGCGAAACCCCTGCCGCAATCAGCGCTTCACAGCACGGCGGCGTGCGCCCGTGGTGGCTGCATGGCTCCAGCGTCACGTAGGCCGTCGCGCCTCGCGCTTTCTCCCCCGCCATACGCAGGGCATGCACTTCAGCATGCGGCTCGCCTGCGCGATAGTGAAACCCTTCCCCCACGATCTCGCCATCTTTCACGATAACGCACCCGACGTTGGGGTTAGGGTGAGTGGTAAAACGACCGCGCTGCGCCAGCTTCATGGCTCGTGCCATGTACTTCTCATCCTGCATGGGCTTAATCCTGTAAGCGGGCGATCTCTTCGCCAAACTCTTTGATATCTTCGAAACTGCGGTAGACAGAGGCGAAGCGGATATAGGCGACCTTATCGAGCTTTTTCAGCTGCTCCATCACCAGGTTACCGATCATTTTGCTCGGCACTTCACGCTCGCCCAAGCCACGCAGGTAAGATTTAATGTGATTTAACGCCATTTCGACGTCATCCGCGCTGACGGGCCGTTTTTCGAGGGCCTTCAGCATTCCACTGCGCAGTTTCTCTTCGTTAAACGGCTCGCGCACGTCGTTACTTTTTACCACGCGCGGCATTACCAGCTCTGCAACCTCAAAGGTCGTGAAACGCTCGTTGCACACCAGACACTGCCGACGACGGCGCACAGAAGACCCTTCGCCCACAAGGCGAGAGTCGATGACTTTGGTATCCACAGCGGAGCAGAATGGGCAATGCATACGGTATCCCTGTTATCTGGTTAACTGATTTTCATTTTACCCTGATCTGGCCTGACAACAAAGGAGGAGCTTTTGAGATAAAGGATCTATGTCTGGCGGTACGTTGCTGGCTACCATTATGGGGATCCGTCATTTCAAGGAATAAACGCTATGACAAGACGTTACCTGAAAATTTTACTGGTGGGGAGCCTCTTCACCCTTAGTGCCTGTGCACAGCAAACCGAAGTCCGCCAGATGAAACAAAGCGTGAATACGCTCAACACGGCGATGGACAAACTGAACAAAGAAACGGTGAAGATCACCCAGCAAAACGCGCTGAACGCCAAATCCACCAGCGGGGTATATCTGCTGCCTGGAGCGAATACGCCTGCCCTGCTTAATAGCCAGATTGGCGCGCTGAAGATGTCTCTGGTGAATGTGGCGGCGAATGCGGATGGTACGCGCGCAACATTACGTATTCACGGTGAGTCCAACGAGCCGCTGCCCGCCTTCAGCGGCACCGTAGAGTGGGGCCAGATCCAGGGCACCACGGAGAGCTACCAGGAGGTGAACGTGAAGAACCAGCTGTTCACCGCTCCGGCCAGCGTGTTAGCGCCCAGCGATGTGGATATTCCACTTCAGCTAAGCGGACTTACGCCTGAGCAGTTAGGCTTTATCCGCATTCACGACATCCAACCTGCCGCGCAGTAATCCCTTCCTTTTGAGCGGAGTGAAATGTCACTCCGCTAACATTTACATTTCGTATGGATTGGCAACAGAAATGATTGCCGCTACAATCCCGGCCGTTTAAAGTACGCAAACGTGAACGCAATCGATTACGCGTGTGAGAGATATGTGAAACAACACATATTTTTGTGAGCAGGGATTCCTATAATAGGCACCGCAGAAACACGAAATATTTAGAAACGCAATTCGCGCATTTTTCACTCCCGGAAGGGAATTTCAATCAGTGGCATGATTATGAAAAAAACATTACTCGCAGCCGGTGCAGTTCTGGCACTGTCCTCCTCTTTCACTGTTAACGCAGCGGAAAACGAGAAACCACAATACCTATCCGACTGGTGGCACCAGAGCGTTAACGTGGTAGGCAGCTACCACACCCGTTTCGGACCGCAGATCCGCAACGATACCTACCTGGAATATGAAGCGTTCGCCAAGAAAGACTGGTTTGATTTCTACGGCTATATGGATGCGCCTGTGTTCTTCGGTGGTAACACCGATGCAAAAGGTATCTGGAACCACGGTTCCCCACTGTTCATGGAGATTGAACCGCGCTTCTCCATCGACAAACTGACCGGTACCAGCCTGGCGTTTGGTCCGTTCAAAGAGTGGTACTTCGCGAACAACTACATCTACGACATGGGCCGCAATAAGTCCGGTCGTCAGAGCACCTGGTATATGGGTCTGGGTACTGACATTGACACCGGCCTGCCGATGAGCCTGTCCCTGAACGTGTATGCAAAATACCAGTGGCAGAACTACGGCGCAGCGAATGAAAACGAGTGGGACGGCTACCGTTTCAAAGTGAAATACTTCGTGCCAATTACCCAGCTGTGGGGCGGTAATCTGAGCTACATCGGTTTCACTAACTTTGACTGGGGCTCAGACCTGGGCGACGACGATTTCCGTGACCTGAACGGCAAGAAAGCGCGTACCAACGATTCCATCGCCTCCAGCCACATCCTGGCGCTGAACTACGATCACTGGCACTACTCTGTTGTTGCGCGTTACTGGCACAACGGTGGCCAGTGGAACGACGACGCGAGCCTGAACTTCGGTAACGGCGACTTTAGCGTCCGCTCTACCGGCTGGGGTGGTTACCTGGTCGTGGGTTACAACTTCTAATCAATGCGGGATTGTGCGGGCTGGTGCCCTCACCCCTTCCCTCTCCCACGGGAGAGGGCGCAAACACAAAAAACGGCAACATCGTTGCCGTTTTGCTTTTACCTCGCCACCCGGCTTTTTACTGCTTCACCTTGCGCAAAAAATCCGCCAAAGACCTGTCCGCACTCTCACTGAACCGCCTCTCCGTCATTACAACATTGAGACACCGGTCGAGCCGGAAACAGCGGTAGTCATCGCGCCGTTCACACCATGCCGCCAGCAGCCAGCGCTCCCCCCAGAAGAATAACCCCAGCGGCTGTACCTCACGTTTTGAGAGCAGCCCGGCTTCATCACGATAATGCAGCGCCAATACGCGCTGAGCGGAAATCGCCTGATGGATCATGTCAAAATCGCTGCGGGAGTGGCTTTGCATGCAAAAATCCGGGGCGTAGATCCGCGTCTGCTCCGCCTTTCTGCGGCTCTCCTCGGGCAGAATAGCCAGCACCTTCTCCTGGGCCGACTCCAGCTCGCGCGACAGCGATTCACCTCCCCAGGTTTTGAGCAGGCGAATCGCGACCATCAGCGCTTCGGATTCCTTATTTGTCAGCATCAGCGGCGGCAGGTCAAAACCCGACATCAGCCGATATCCGCTTCCCGCCTCGCCTTCCACCGGCACGCCGGAAAGCGACAGGTCGCGGATATCGCGGTAGACCGTGCGCTCGGACACGCCAAGCCGGTCCGCCAGATGCGCTGCCGTTGTCAGACGCCTGCCCCGCAGGATCTGCACAATCTGAAACAAACGGTCAGCGCGTCGGGTCATAACGTCATTCGCTCTCAGGCAGGTTGATGAAGGCCGACGCGGTTACCCTCGCTGTCGGTAAACAGTGCGATAGTGCCGATACCATGCGGCAGTTCCAGCGGGCCAAACACGCACTCGCCGCCCGCAGAGGCAATGCGATCGAGCGTGGCCGCCAGATTGTCAGTATGCAGGTAAATAATAGCGCCCTGCAAAGAGGGCGTAACGCCGTCAAATTTTGCCAGCGCTCCTCCGGTTGCGGGATCCTCATGCGGGAAAACCGCCAGCTCGGCAATGTCCATTTTCTCGCGACGCAGCGCGAGCTGCATCACCGGCTCATAAAATTTGATGGCGCGATCCATATCCGAAACCGGAATTTCAAACCAGTTAATTACGCTTTTCATACATCCTCCTGCCTGTTGTTTGGGTTCAGAAGGAGTCTACGGCAGGGCTCCTGACAGCATACTGTCAGGAGTGTTTGTCAGGAGCAGATAAAAAAATCCCGGTCAACAGACCGGGATTCCGATAACGCGCTAAACGTCGCCTTACGGCAGAATGGACGGCTGATCTGCCCCTTCTTTCTCGACCTTCTGCTGGAGCAGGTGCTCGCGCTTCATGCCAAGCTTCAGTGCCAGGGCGGACGCCACGTAGATAGACGACGCCGTACCGATGGAGACACCGATCAGCATGGTCAGCGAGAAGCCTTCCAGCACCGGGCCACCGAAGAGGAACAGCATCAGGATCACCATCAGGGTAGTACCGGAGGTGATCAAGGTACGATGCAGCGTCTGGGTCAACGACACGTTAAAGATTTCGTACGGCGTGCCGCGACGGATCTTACGGAAGTTTTCACGGATACGGTCAGATACCACGATACTGTCGTTCAGTGAGTAACCGATTACGGACATCAGGGATGCCACAATGGTCAGGTCAATCTCAATGTGGAACAGAGACAGTATGCCCATGGTGATCACCACGTCGTGCGCCAGGGCGATAACCACACCGGCCGCCAGTCGCCACTCGAAGCGGAAACCGACGTACACCAGGATGGAGATCAGCGCCACCAGCAGCGCCATGGCGCCGGTTTGCGCCAGGTCCGCACCCACGCTCGGGCCGACGAACTCAATACGCTTCACCGCCGCACTCTGGCTGGTGGTTTCGTTAATGACCTGTACGACCTTGCTGCCCAGCTCCTGGCTGCCGTTGGCATCGTGCACCGGCGGCATACGCACCATGATGTCGCGGCTGCTGCCGAAGTTCTGCAGCAGCGGCTCTTCAAAGCCCGCTTTCTGCAGAGACAGGCGCATCTGGTCCATATCGACCGGTTTTTCCAGGGAGATCTCGATGACCGTACCACCGGTGAAATCGAGACCCCAGTTAAAGCCTTTCACGCCCATAATGACGATGGACAGAATCAGCAGGAAACCTGAAATGCCGAAGGCCCAGTAGTCCCAGCGCATAAAGTCCCAGACTTTACGGCCGTGGTTCAATTGTTCAACAGTATATTCCTGTGCCACAACGCACTCCTCAGATAGACAGCTTTTTGACGCGCTTGCCGCCGTACAGCAGGTTCACGATGGCACGGGTGCCGACAATAGCGGTAAACATTGACGTTGCGACACCGATACCGGTTGTAATCGCAAAGCCTTTGATCGCGCCAGTACCCACTGCATACAGGATAAGAACCTTAATCAGTGTTGTTACGTTCGCATCGAAGATAGAGCTGAACGCGCCTTTGTAACCTTCATCAATCGCCTGCTGAACAGAGCGACCATTGCTCAACTCTTCTTTGATACGTTCGTTAATCAGTACGTTGGCGTCGACCGCCACCGCAAGGGTCAGAACGATACCCGCAATACCCGGCATGGTCAGCGTCGCCCCCGGCAGCAGGGACATAATGCCGATGATCAGCACCAGGTTTGCGATCAGCGCGGAGGTCGCAATCAGACCGAACTTCTTATAGAAGAAGATCATGAAGAGGATAGAGACCGCCAGACCGGCCAGACACGCTTCCAGACCCTGCTGGATGTTTTGCATACCCAGGGTTGGACCAATGGTACGTTCTTCAACAATCTGAATTGGCGCAATCAGCGCACCGGCACGCAGCAGCAGCGAGAGCTGACGCGCTTCGTTCGGGTTACTAATACCGGTAATACGGAAGCTGTTACCCAGACGAGACTGGATGTTGGCGATGTTAATCACCTCTTCCTCTTTCACCAGCACCGCACGGCCGTTTGCATCTTTCTTACCGCTGTCTTTGTACTCCACGAACAGGGTCGCCATCGGTTTGCCGATGTTGTCCTTGGTGAAGTTAGACATGATGTTACCACCCGCGCTATCCAGCGAGATGTTAACCTGCGGCTGGTTGTACTCATCCTGGCTTGAAGTGGAGTCGGTGATGTGGTCACCGGTCAGGATCACGCGCTTGTACAGCACAACCGGCTGACCTTCGCGGGTCTGTTTCACTTCGGAGTCACCCGGAATACGGCCAGACGCCGCGGCAGACTGATCGACATTGGAGTTCACCAGACGGAATTCCAGCGTCGCGGTCGCACCGAGGATCTCTTTCGCACGCGCGGTATCCTGGATACCCGGCAGTTCAACCACGATACGGTCAGCACCCTGACGCTGTACCAGCGGCTCAGCCACGCCCAGCTGGTTTACACGGTTACGCAGAATGTTGATGTTCTGCTGAACGGCATATTCACGCGCTTCTTTCAGACGCGCATCGGTCATCACCGCGCGCAGCTGGTTGCTGCCCTGAGAGGTGATCACCAGGTCACGGTGACGTTGGGTCAGGTAATCTACAGCCTGATCGCGCGCCGCGCTGTCGCGGAACGTGATGCTCATGCCGTAGTTATCTTCTTTACGCACGGTAGTGTATGGGATGCCTTTGTCGCGCAGATCGCTGCGCAGGCTGTCGATATTCTGTTCCTGCAGCTTGCCGAGCGCGGTATCCATATCCACTTCCATCAGGAAGTGAACGCCGCCACGCAGGTCAAGACCCAGCTTCATTGGCTCTGCGTTCAGCGCAGCCAGCCAGCGAGGGGTTGCAGGAGCAAGGTTAAGCGCCACGACATATTTGTCACCCAGCACGCCCATCAGCGCTTCGCGAGCGCGGAGCTGCGTGTCGGTGGTGTCGAAGCGAGCAAGAATTGCACCCTCTTCCAGAGCCACAGACTTAGCGGTAATTTTTTCTTCTTGTAACGTTTTCTGGACCTGGATCAGCGTTTGCTCACTGGCGGCGACACCGCGCGCGCCAGTGATTTGAACGGCCGGATCCTCACCATACAGGTTGGGAAGCGCGTACAGCAGGCCGACGATAATCACGACGACCAGCATGATGTACTTCCACAAAGGATAACGGTTTAACACGGCAGTTCCCTTTGGGAAAAGTTGGGATTACAGCGCCTTCATGGTGCCTTTCGGCAGAACGGCAGCTACGAAGTCACGTTTGATAACCACTTCAGTGGTGTCGTTCAGGGCGATAGCAATGTAGCCGCTTTCAGCCACTTTGGTTACGCGGCCGACCAGACCACCGTTGGTCAGCACTTCATCGCCTTTCGCGATGGAGTCCATCAGCTTTTTGTGCTCTTTGGTACGCTTCTGCTGTGGGCGCAGGATCATGAAGTAGAAGATCAGACCGAACACAACCAGCATCAGGATCAGAGACATCGGGCTGCCCTGCGCCGGAGCACCTGTTGCCGCTACCGCATCAGAAATAAAAAAGCTCATTCAAATTCCCTCATTATTAATATTAATCAACGTTCAACGGTGGAACATCCCGCCCCTGACGTTGGTAAAAATCGGTCACGAAGCTCTCTAATTTACCCTCTTCGATAGCCTTGCGTAAACCAGACATTAAGCGCTGATAGTAGCGAAGATTATGAATCGTATTGAGACGCGCGCCCAAAATCTCATTACAACGATCGAGATGATGCAGATACGCGCGAGAATAATTGCGACAGGTATAGCAATCGCACTCGGAATCGAGCGGGCTGGTGTCACTCTTATGCTTCGCGTTACGGATTTTCACCACGCCATCGGTAACGAACAGATGACCGTTACGCGCGTTGCGGGTTGGCATCACGCAGTCGAACATATCAATGCCGCGACGTACGCCTTCCACCAGATCTTCGGGTTTACCCACACCCATCAGGTATCGTGGTTTATCCGCCGGGATTTGCGGGCAGACGTGCTCCAGAATGCGGTGCATGTCTTCCTTCGGCTCACCCACAGCCAAACCGCCGACAGCGTAGCCATCAAAACCTATCTCTACCAGACCTTTAACAGAGATATCGCGTAAATCTTCGTAAACGCTGCCCTGAATGATGCCGAACAGCGCATTTTTGTTCTGCAGGGAGTCAAAACGGTCGCGGCTGCGCTTCGCCCAGCGCAGAGACATCTCCATAGAGCGTTTCGCGTAGTCCCAGTCTGCCGGGTACGGCGTACATTCGTCGAAGATCATCACGATGTCGGAGCCGAGATCGTACTGAATCTCCATCGACTTTTCTGGATCGAGGAAAATCGGATCGCCGTTGATCGGGTTACGGAAGTGTACGCCCTGCTCGGTGATCTTGCGGATATCGCCCAGGCTGAAGACCTGGAAGCCGCCGGAGTCGGTCAGGATCGGGCCTTTCCACTGCATAAAATCGTGCAGATCGCCGTGGAGCTTCATGATCTCCTGACCTGGACGCAGCCACAGGTGGAAGGTATTGCCGAGGATAATCTGTGCGCCCGTGGCTTCAACTTCTTCCGGCGTCATCCCTTTTACGGTGCCGTACGTGCCCACAGGCATAAACGCGGGGGTTTCCACCACGCCGCGATCAAACACCAGGCGACCGCGACGCGCGCGGCCATCGGTGGTATCGAGTTCAAATTTCATTTTTTCTCCGACGTCAGAAAAACAGTCCAACGTTGTCATACGGTGCCGCGGACTTATTCCCCGACACGCTCATTCAAAGCCAGCGGATTGTACGTGATAAACATCGCGTCCCCGTAGCTAAAAAAGCGATATTTTTGTTCTACCGCAGACTTGTACGCATTCATCGTATGCTGATAACCCGCAAACGCAGAGACCAGCATAATCAGCGTCGATTCAGGCAGATGGAAGTTGGTCACCAGCGCGTCAATCACTTTGTACTGATAGCCCGGGTAGATAAAGATCTGCGTATCGCCAAAGAACGGCTCGATAAGATCGCGCTTTGCAGCCTGCGCGGCGCTTTCCAGTGAACGCACGGACGTCGTACCGACGGCCACGACGCGGCTACCGCGCGCTTTCGCCGCCAGCACCGCGTCCACCACATCCTGCGGCACTTCGGCATACTCGGAGTGCATGATGTGGTCTTCAATGCTGTCCACGCGCACCGGCTGGAAGGTGCCCGCGCCAACGTGCAGCGTCACAAACGCCATCTCAACGCCCTTCGCGCGCAGCTTTTCCAGCAGCGGTTCATCAAAGTGCAGACCTGCGGTTGGCGCCGCGACCGCGCCAGGCTTCTGGCTGTAGACGGTCTGGTACAGCTCGCGGTCGGCCTCTTCGTCCGGGCGCTCAATGTACGGCGGCAGCGGCATATGGCCGATGGCGTTCAGGATATCGAGCACCGTGCGCTCGTCGTCGAACGCCACCTCGAACAGCGCGTCGTGGCGCGCGGTCATGGTCGCCTTGATGCTTTCGTCATCACCCAGCAGCAGCTCCGCGCCCGGCTTCGGCGCTTTGGAAGCGCGAATATGTGCCAGAATACGTTTATCATCGAGCATACGTTCGACCAGCACTTCAATCTTGCCGCCGCTGGCCTTACGGCCAAACAGGCGCGCCGGGATCACGCGGGTATTGTTAAAGACCAGCAGATCGCCAGGGTTGAGCTTGTCGAGCAAATCGGTGAAAGTACCGTGCGTCAGCTCGCCCGTTGGCCCATCCAGTGACAGTAAGCGACAGCTGCTGCGCTCAGGCATGGGATAGTGAGCAATCAGGGATTCAGGTAGTTCAAAGGAGAAATCGGCGACGCGCATGACGTATACTCGTGACTTAAAAACAGGCGGCATAGTCTAGTGCTCACACCCTTTTGCTGCAACAACTAGCCGCCACTGGACAAATAAAACGCATGAATTTTCTCGCTCACCTGCATCTCGCACACCTCGCTGACAGCTCCCTTTCCGGCAATTTGCTGGCCGATTTCGTGCGCGGCAACCCCGCTGAAGCGTATTCTCCCGAGGTTGTCGACGGGATTTTTATGCACCGCCGCATTGATGTCATCACTGATAATCTGCCCGAGGTGGCGGAAGCGAAAGCGTGGTTTCGCCCTGAAACGCGCCGCGTTGCGCCGATCACGCTCGATGTGATGTGGGACCACTTCCTGTCTCGCCACTGGGAACAGCTCTCGCCGGAGATGCCGTTGCCGGCTTTTGTGCGCTACGCCCACCAGCAGGTGTCGATCATTTTGCCCGACTCGCCGCCGCGCTTTGTGAATCTGAATAACTACCTGTGGTCGGAGCGCTGGCTGGAGCGCTATCGCGAGATGGACTTTATCCAGAATGTCTTGAATGGCATGGCGAGCCGTCGCCCGCGGCTGGATGCGCTGCGCGACTCCTGGTACGACCTGGATGAGCATTACGATGCGCTGGAGAGCCAATTCTGGCAGTTCTATCCGCGCATGATGGCGCAGGCGAAAAACAAGCAGCTCTGACAGCACGATCATTGATAGGTAAAAGCTGGCGGAACGATTGTCACCACCTCTTTGTCTTATCAACGAACACTCTCTATACTGGCTCGCGTTGCGTTCCAAATAACCTTAGTATCTACAGGAGAATCATATGGTTCTGGTAACTCGTCCGGCTCCGGATTTTACAGCTGCAGCAGTTCTGGGCAACGGTGAAATCGTTGAAAACTTCAACTTCAAACAGCACACCAACGGTAAAGCGACCGTTCTGTTCTTCTGGCCAATGGACTTCACTTTCGTTTGCCCGTCTGAGCTGATCGCGTTCGACAAACGTTATGAAGAATTCCAGAAGCGTGGCGTGGAAGTGGTTGGCGTCTCCTTCGACTCTGAATTTGTACACAACGCATGGCGTAACACCCCTGTCGACAAAGGCGGCATCGGTGCGGTGAAATACGCGATGGTTGCGGACATCAAACGCGAAATCCAGCAGGCTTACGGTATCGAACATCCGGACGCTGGCGTTGCGCTGCGCGGTTCCTTCCTGATCGACGCAAACGGCATCGTTCGTCACCAGGTTGTGAACGATCTGCCGCTGGGTCGTAACATCGACGAAATGCTGCGCATGGTTGACGCGCTGCAGTTCCACGAAGAGCACGGCGAAGTGTGCCCGGCTCAGTGGGAAAAAGGTAAAGAAGGTATGGCTGCTTCCCCAGACGGCGTTGCTAAATACCTGTCAGAGAACGTATCCAGCCTGTAATCGGCACGGTTTACGAAGAAGGCCCGCTTATGCGGGCCTTTTTTTATGCCTTACGCTGCGTCTCTCGCCAGATGCGCCAGGCCATTCCCGCCAGCAGAATTACGCCCGCAATTAGCACGCCCCACACCAGCAGCGCGTTCATCCGGCTCTCCCGCTCGGACGCAGAGGTAGCGGTCAGACGCCCCTCGCCGCCTAACGCGACATCATCCAGAATGTCGGCCTGCGGCAGGCGCTCCATATCATAGGTTTTGCGCAGGTCGGCGGGGATCAGCATGTCAGGTTCCACGCTGGCAGGCTTTGCAGCGCCATTGCCCCAGGCAAGCACGTACGGCGCTTTTCCCTGCGCGTTGAACACCAGGTCATAGCGGTCACGATGCCCGGTGACGCCCGGCAGATATTCCGGCAGGCGCGCATTCAGCGTCGTGATTTTCACCGCCTGCACCAGGCCTCCGCTAAGCGAAACCGGTGGAGACGTTTTGCCCTCCAGACGGTAAAGCACCTCTTTTTTCAGGGGGTGCCATGTGTCTTTTTCCGTACTCCGCCACGCTATCTCCACGGGAAGGACGCCGTCGCCATTCAGTAAAATGCTGATAGCACTCAGCGGCTGCGGCTGCGCCCAGTGCCACTGCGCTTCGCTTGTCGATAGCTGCTCCCCTACCCCCTCAAGATCGATCGCGTCCGGCGTCGCCCGCGCAGGGGCGCTAATCGCGTTAACGCCGGTTAAGGTCACCCCCTGGCTCTGAGCATCCAGCACAACCAGGAGATAGCGATTCGTATCGGGAGACAAAACGATATCGGTATCGATCCGATCGAGCTTAAGACGATCCTGCCCGCTCATCACGTCCAGCAGCGGCATATCCTCGCGCAGGGTATACCAGCGCTTAAGATCCTCGCTGTAATAGACCGACGCCGTTCCCTGCCACGGCGCCTGAGGGGTATTCCAGAGCAGCTGCAGCTGGGACAGGGCAATCTCACCCGTAGCCTGCTCCGGCAGGGTCAGCAGATAATGCTGCCCGGCTGCGGCGGCTTTTTGCCCCTCCAGCACAATCTCTACGCCGTTTCCGGAACGGAGCAGGATCTTATCGCTGCCCTCATCCCCACGCGCAGGCGCAAGCGGTGAGGCGTCCAGAGGAAAGAGGCGCAGCGCCGTGGATTGCGCTGCCACCTGCGGACGCGTCGCGGTGACCAGGCTGAAAGGAACCGGCTCGCCCGACTGGTTAAAGACGCGAACGTCATGCAGATCCGGCGACGTGCTCTGCGTATAGACGGCGAGCGGCAGCGTCACCCGATACCACTGGGAAGGAGCAGACGTATCCAGCGAGCGGCCAAAGGCATAGTCCCGGGGCGATTCCGTTTGTACCTCGTCGCAGAACGCCGGGCCTGCAAGCGCCAGCAGAGCGGTACAAGCTACCGCTTTCATCCATTTCATTTTTCATCTCCTGTTTTGGGCGGTAGCGGCGAGAAATACCCCACGATCAGCACCAGTATTGCCACGCCGATAAACGCCACCGCACGCGACAGACCGCCTCCACCCGCGCTGTCCACCAGCATCAGTTTAACCATCACCACGCCCAGCAGCGCGGCACCGCCAAGCCACTCCTGACGGGAAACCCTACGGGTGGCGTGGACCATGATCACCAGCGCGCTCAGCATCCAGAACAGGGCAAACGTGGTCTGGATCAGCCGCGAATCCCACAGCGACGCCATATTCCAGGCCACGTCGCCGTACCAGGCCAGGGCGCGCATCAACGCACCGTTAAGCCACCAGAAGCCAAACGCCATAATCGCGACGGCAGGCCACGGACGGGCCTGCGAGAGCTGCGTCGGGTAGTAACGATCCACCGCCCGGTAAAAGACCACCAGCCCCAGCAGCGCGAACGCCGCGCCTTCTTCAAGCGGGTTCACCAGCGGCAGCCAGGTCTGACGATAAACCACGCCGTCCTGGAAATTGGTCACCACCAGCAATACCAGCAGCGCCGCGAGCACGGGGATCGGTGCTATGCACGCGTAGAGCGCGGGCCACTCCCGGAACGGCCACCCGCGACGGCGCACCGCCGCAGAGAGCGCCATAATCACCCCGCCGCCTGCGGCCATCGCCAGCCCGCTGCCCCAGGCCGCCATGCCCCACGGCAGTGACCGGGCAAACCAGTAAAGCTCCGCCGCCAGCGCCAGTAATATCATCCAGAACAGCGCCAGATGCAGCCCCATAGAGATGCGCGGCGCTAAACGAGCGCCGTCGCGCCGCAGCAGCATCAGCGCGGCGGGAAGCGCAATACCCCAGGCCAGATTTGACCAGCCGGCGGCAAACATCTGCTGGTGCGAGAGCTGATAGCCCACCATCACCAGCATCAGCGGCCACAGCAGCCATTTGCTGGCATCCAGCTCCCGCCACGCCAGACGAACGGCAGCCTGCCGCCAGCCCCAGACCGACGCCGCCGTCAGCGCCAGCACGCCTGCCAGAACAGGCAGTTCCTGCTTCAACACCAGCCGCGACGCGCCAAATAGCGCCACGAGCCAGAACAGCAGCCCGCCTGCCAGCAGCGCCCAGCTAACCGGCAGAAAGAGGTTCCGCCACAGCCAGGCCGCAGCCAGCCAGCAAAGGCTAAGGATGGCGAAGATAAGCAGCAGGCTCAGCGGCGTAACGCCGTTCATCTGCGCCCACAGCGCGCTGCCGAGCGCCAGCCCCAGCAGCGCCGTCCCGCTATAGCTCATGCGTCGCTGGTGCTGCTGCACGCCCAGCCAGAGGATGCCCAGCCCCTCCAGCGCCCAGGCCATCGCCGTCCACCGCGCGGAGAGCGCGAGCGGAATCGCAAGCGTGGCAAACCCGCCGCCGATCGCCAGCGCCGCCATCACCAGCGGTCGCCCGATGGACGGATAGCGGCGCAGCGCAAGGAAAGCGAGGGCAAGATAAAATGCGCCGTATCCCAAAGCGCTCAGGGCCGGACCATATTCCCAGTGCCGGGTCATACCGTACTGCATCCCAAAGCCTATCAGCGGCGGGGCAAACAGCAGCACGCCGTCAATAATCTGCTTTCCTTTCTCCTGCGCCCGCAGCGACAGCGCCACGCTCAGCACGCCGAATATCAGCGTATTGGCAATCAGGAACAGCTGGCAGATCCAATAGTCTTCAGGCTGGTACTCACTCAGCCCCCACAGGCCGCCCACGCCAAAGGTAAAGAGCAGCCCGAGCAGGTTGAGCTCGCGCCAGTGCTGCCAGATGCTGATGGCGAGAATGCCGGTGGAAAGCAGGAGATAGAAGGAAAACAGCGCCACAAAGCTGCCGCCCCCGGTAGATAGCAGCAGCGGCGCAAGATACCCGCCGAGGCTCGCCAGCATGGCAAGGCTCAGCGCTTTCTGCAGCACGGCCAGCCCAACGCTCGCGGCGCAAATCACCACCAGTAGCGCAAAGGCCAGCGTCATCGGCAGCATCTGCCAGAGCCGGAAGGCGCCGAAGACCGTCAGGTAGAGAATGCCCGTCGCCCCGCCCTGTAAGATAAGCGCGTAGATCGGCTGCTTGTGCCGCAGCCGCCACCCAACCGCCAGCAGCACGATGGCAAACAGCGCCGTCGCCACCAGGCGCAGCTCAAGCGGGAACAGGGAGTGTTCAACGGTATAGCGCAGCAGGAAAGAGAGGCCGAGGAAGAGCAGCAGAATGCCAAGCTTCGCCAGGGGATTACCCTGCATAAACCAGCGCGTCAGCGACGTCACTATGCCACCAAAGGCAGAAGGCTGTTTAGCCGCAGGCGCAGAGGCCGGAGCGGGTTTTGCCTCGGCTGCGGGAATGTCGGGACGCCAGGGATCGACAGGCGCGGGCGCGTCCTCAGCCACAGGCGCGGTCACGACAGCCGGAGTGACCGCATGCACCTGTTCTGCCTCCGGCGCTACCTGAGCTGCGCCGCGCTGCTCAAGCACCTCAATGCGCTGGCGTAGCCGGGCGATCTCCTGCTGCGCCGCCGTGCTTCGATTAAACCCGATAACCGCAAGCACGGGCGCAACCAGCAGCGCAAAAACCAGGAATAAACAGCCAAGGATGTAAAGCTCGTCCATGTTTCCACCTTCACCGTAAACGATCCGTTAAGATTGACACAAATCGTTGCATTTGCGCCATCTTAAAAGGGGAAACTTTAGCGCATTAGCTGCCGAGCCAGACCGTCGCGGATACCGCAGGCAGCGCCAGCACGCCATCCTGTATCGTCGCCTTGCCCTCTTTGTTCGTCCACGTCGCCACCTTAAGCAGCGGCGAATCATCCAGCACCACCTCGCAGGCCTCGCCCCGGTTAATCGCCACCAGCACGCGCTGCTGATTATAGACGCGGACAAAGACCACCACGTTATCGTGGGCGTACGCCACCTGACAGCCGCCGTAGCGCAGGGCGAGACTCTGTTTGCGCAGCTTCGCCAGCCGCTGATACAGGCTAAACAGCACCTTATCCTGTTTCTCTGCCTCCCACGGGAAGGTTTTGCGGCAGAACGGATCGTTGTTGCCGTCCAGCCCCACTTCGTCTCCGTAGTAAATGCACGGTACGCCCGGCCAGGTGAAGAGCCAGGTGACCGCCAGCGGCAGACGCGCCACATCCTTGCCGAGCAGGGATTTAAAGCGCGCGGTATCGTGGCTATCGAGCTGGTTAAACATCCGCAGCTGCTGCTGATGCGACAGGCCAGCGCGATAGTT
Organism: Enterobacter sp. 22499; assembly: GCF_052044815.1. Taxonomy (NCBI): domain Bacteria; kingdom Pseudomonadati; phylum Pseudomonadota; class Gammaproteobacteria; order Enterobacterales; family Enterobacteriaceae; genus Enterobacter; species Enterobacter sp. 22499. The sequence goes on from NZ_JBQENR010000001.1 coordinate 1,487,192, forward strand.
ATCCATCCACGCGGCGCAGGTTTCGGCGTCGATATGGTTCGGATCGTAGGAGATATCGGTGTTAGCCAGGAATCCCCACAGCGGGAAGGTAAAGCCGCGATAGTTCATCGCCGCATCTTCGGCATCGTTTTGCAGCCACTGGCGCGCGTCGCCAAAGTGTTCGCCAAAGACAAACGCCTCCGGCTGAGCCGCTTTCGCCGAACGCGCGATCCCGGCCACGTGCTGAAGGTTATTTCGCGCCCCGCCCGCTTCACCGAGCATATGCACCACGTCCAGACGCCAGCCGTCCATATTCCACGGCGCCTTCAGCCAGTGACGCACGATGCTGTCTTCCCCGCCGTAAATCTCGTTCACCAGTGACGGCGACTGGAAGTCCAGCTTCGGCAGGCTCGCGTAGCCCAGCCAGTCCAGCGCGCGGCCCTCCTCGCTAAAGCTGTACCAGTCGCGCTGCGGCGAATCCGGGTTATGGCATGCTCCCCCCATCGACTGGTTATGCCGGTCAAACCACGCGTGCGAATCGCCGCTGTGGTTGAAGACACCGTCCAGAATGAGGCGCATGCCTTCTTTTTGGGTGTTCTTACGCAGGCGCAGCAGCGCCTCGTCACCGCCAAACTGCTCGTCAACGTGGCGATAATCTTCGGTATCGTATTTGTGTACGCTCGGGGCTTTAAACACCGGGTTGAGGTACAGCGCCGTCACGCCGAGTTTTTTCAGGTACGGCAGCTTTTCGCTGATGCCGTCGAGATCGCCGCCGTAGAACGTCGAGCCGCCCGCCTGCGCCGTCACCGGTTCATCCCATTTTTTCAGGATGATGTCGTGACCCGCGGCATGATGGTAATAGACCTTGTCCTGGCCGGCGGTGCGTTTTTCGCTGCGCGCAAAGCGGTCCGGGAAAATCTGATAAAAGACCTGATCGTTAACCCACTGCGGGCCGTTATCCGGGTAATCGACGGCGAACTGCTCCAGCCGGGCCGGAGGGAAACGGCTAAACCCCTGCGGGGTAAACCACAGCTGGCGGTTGTTCCATAAAAGCTTAAAGCTATAGCGACGGCGCGGCTGCCCGCTGCGCAAATCGATATTCGCCCGCCACGCCGTAATCCCCGGCTGCGGCTGGCTGCGCAGCTTGTGCATTTTCAGCCCGGTCTCTTCGTTATCAATTTCGGCGCGGAGCGTCACGCGTTCCGGCTGATTTTCCCCCGCCAGCCAGAGCGTAATCACAAGGTTGTCTTTGTTTTGCTTAACAAATGGGGCAACCGGAAGGTGCCAGGCGTTTAACATCACGAATCCCCTCTGATGAAATTGACGTCACCTTGCCACAGGGTGGTTAAGGATAGCTCACCATGACGAGATTTATTGGGGGAGGAGGACGGGGGAGGAGGCAAAAATCCCCTCTCCCGGGAGGGAGGGGGGATAAAAATATTACTGTGCTTCTGCCAATTGACGGTCACGGCGGCACTTAAACACCCAGCCGATCAGCAGCAGAACGATCCACGCACAGCCCACGTACAGGGAAATGCGGGTATCCGGATGGTAGCCAATCAGGCCAATGATAAACACCAGGAAGATCAGCCCGACCACGGTCGTCGCCACCCCGCCCGGCACCTTAAACTTCAGCGCTTTCGCCTCATCCGGCGACAGACGGCGGCGGAAGGCAATCTGCGACAGCAGGATCATGATCCAAACCCACACGGTCGCGAAGGTCGCCAGGGACGCAATCACCAGGAAGACGTTCTCCGGCATGATGTAGTTCAGGTAAACCGAGAACAGCAGCGCTACGGTCATCACCACCACCGTCACCCACGGCGTGCCGCGGCGTGAAGTTTTGGCGAACACCTTCGGCGCGCTGCCCTGCTCCGCCATGCCGTGCAGCATGCGGCCCACGCCAAAGACGTCACTGTTGATGGCCGAAAGCGACGCGGTCAGCACCACAAAGTTCAGAATGCTGGCAGCAAAGGCAATGCCCATATGCTGGAAGGTCAGGACAAACGGGCTACCGTTAGTGCCTACCTGGTTCCACGGGTAGATGGACATAATCACGAACAGCGTACCCACGTAGAACACCAGAATACGCATCGGCACCGAGTTGATGGCGCGCGGAATGGATTTCTCCGGATCTTTCGCTTCCCCGGCGGTGATGCCGATAATCTCGATGCCGCCGTAGGCGAACATTACCATCTGTAGCGACATCACCATCCCGAGCCAGCCGTTGCTGAAGAAGCCGCCGTTGCTCCAGAGGTTATGGATGCCGGTCGGCTGGCCGCCGTTGCCAATCCCCCAGATGATGATCCCGAAACCCGCCACAATCATGATGATGATGGTCGCGACCTTGAAGAAGGAGAACCAGAACTCCAGCTCGCCGAACACCTTCACGCTCATCAGATTGACGGCGCAAATGAGCAACACCACGCTCAGCACCCAGATCCAGTGCGGCACCGCCGGGAACCAGACGCCCATGTAGATGCCGAATGCGGTTACGTCGGCAATCGCCACAATCAAAATTTCGAAGCAGTAGGTCCAGCCGGTGATAAACCCGGCCAGCGGGCCGAGGTTTTCCTGCGCGTAGCGGGAGAAGGAGCTGGCAGACGGGTTGTGAACCGACATTTCGCCGAGGGCGCGCATGATGATATACGCCGCCACACCGCCGATGATGTACGCCAGCAGCACGCTTGGACCGGCCATTTTGATGGCATCTGCCGAGCCATAAAAAAGACCGGTGCCGATAGCAGAGCCCAGCGCCATAAAGCGGATGTGGCGCGTGCTCAATCCACGTTTAAGTTTGTTAGTGCTTTCCATTTAAATCTTGCCATTCAACACGAAAAAAACAAAAAACCACGGGGCCTTAAGCCCCGTGGTTAAACAGTTTGTTGCCGTTGATTAATGAGCGTTCGATGTGACCTGACGCCCTGCAGCACGGTCCCAGATAACCGCCAGAACCAGTGCAACAACGGTAGGCATCAGCCAGGCCAGGCCCTGCTCGGACAGCGGCAGACGCTGTGTCCAGGCTGGCAGAATTTCAGCGAACGCTGATGCTTTAATCCCGTCAAGGATACCAAAAATCAGGCTGATAAACATGGCTGGCGCAATAATTCGTGAGGAGTTATGCCACCACGGACGGGTGAAGCTCAGCACAACCAGCACGATGCACGGCGGATAGATTGCCGTCAGCACCGGAATAGAGACCTGAATCAGGTGGCTCAGACCGAGGTTAGACACCGCCATGGAGAAGATACCGAGAATAAACACCAGGGTACGGTAAGAGAGCGGCAGATACTGCGCAAAGAACTCTGCGCAGGCGCAGGTCAGGCCAACCGCTGTTACCAGACACGCCAGGAAGATCAGCGCCGCCAGCAGCATGCTGCCCGCCCCACCGAAGGTGTGCTGAACGTAAGCGTGCAGGATAGCCGCACCGTTCGCGTTCTGATCAACCAGCATCGCGCTGTCAGAGCCCAGGCGGAACAGCGCCAGATACAGCAGCGTCAGGCCCACACCGGCCATCAGGCCAGCCCAGATGGTATAACGGGTCAGCAAACGCGCTTCGGTCACGCCGCGGGAACGCGCGGCGTTAACGATAACGATACCAAACACCATCGCGCCCAGCGTATCCATCGTCAGGTAGCCGTTCACAAAGCCGTTAGAGAACGCGGCGTTTTTATAGGCATCCATCGCGTCGCTAATCGGGCCGGCTGGCCAGATGATGGCCGCCACGGCCAGCACGATCAGCGCTACAATTTTCAGCGGCGCCAGGAAGTTACCTACCGTGTCCAGCAGCTTGCCCGGATAGAGGGAAACCAGAATCACGATGGCGAAATAAATCAGGCTGTAGATGAACAGCGGCATCGCGCCGTCGCCGGTCAGCGGGGCGATGCCCACTTCGAAGGAAACAGTCGCGGTACGCGGGGTGGCAAACAGCGGACCAACGGCCAGATAGCAGACGGTAGCCAGCAGAACGCCAGCCACTTTGCCAATCGGGGTGCTAAGGCTATCCACGCCGCCACCGACTTTCGCCAGTGCGATAACGGTCAGTACCGGCAGGCCCACGGCCGTAATCAGGAAACCGAACGCGGCGGTCCAGACGTGTTCACCCGCCTGTAAGCCAACCATTGGAGGGAAAATGATGTTGCCTGCGCCAACGAACAGCGCAAATGTCATAAAGCCCAGCGCGATAATGTCACGCGATTTTAAGTGATGGGTCATAAAACCTTACTGCCTGTGGATGTGGTGTTGAAAACGTTGAGATTTTTCGATTTCCCTGACGGGACGATACAGCCGAAAATTTGCTCAATTTCAGCGGGAAATGCTCCCGTCCTGGCGTGGAGAAGAATAGTTTTTCGATTTACCACGCAAATACAGTCGGTCTGACAGTATCTGGGGGGCAATTTAAACGCTTATAACGTTTAAAGGCAAGGAGGGATCGCAAAACCAGAACAATATGCCAGTATGAAAACGCGCACCAGAACAATGCGCTAATTATAGGAAAAACCCATGGCTAATCATGCGAACAAAAAACAGCCAACCGTATAAAATTCACACGCGTTTCGCTTGACTGCAAAGCAAACGGGCCAGCGATGGCTGACCCGTGGAAAGGTAAAATGACACGCCTGCCGTCAGGCGCTCTTTTTGGCAATTAATCGTTCCGGGATAACGAAACTAAAGCGGGTTCCCTTACCCAGGGTACTCTGGATATCAAGACGGCTTTCATGGTGATTCACCGCGTGTTTCACAATCGCCAGCCCCAGGCCGCTTCCCCCCGTCTGCCGCGATCGCGCTTTATCCACCCGGTAGAAGCGCTCGGTCAGGCGCGGAATATGCTCCGGGGCGATCCCCGGCCCGTTATCCTCAACGCTAAACTCGGCGCCTGCCGGCGTATGCTGCCAGCGCACCACGATATCCGTTCCTTCCGGCGTATGGTTTACCGCGTTGTACACCAGGTTGGAGATGGCGCTACGCAGTTCATCCTCGCTGCCCAGCACCTTCAGCGTGTTGTCGACGTCAAAGGTCAGCTGATGTTTTTTATGGCTTAACGTCTGCGCTTCACGCTCGACGACGCGCAGCATCATTGGCACATCAATGGTCTCATTCAGCGCAAGAGAAGGCGCCGCTTCAATCTTTGACAGCGTCAGCAGCTGCTTCACCAGCCCTTCCATACGGTGCGTTTGCTCGCGCATCGTATGCAGCGCTTTTTCACGCGGCGCGCCTTCCAGGGTTTGCTCCTGCATCATCTCCAGGTAGCCCTGCAGCACGGTCAACGGGGTGCGTAGTTCGTGGCTGACGTTGGCGAAGAAGTTACGACGCGCCCCTTCCAGCTGGTGCATCTGGGTGACGTCGCGCGCCACCATCAGCCACTGGCGATCGCTGTAGGGCATCACGCGGATTTCCAGATGGCGACCGTTATTCAGCTTCAGATTGTGGGGACGGGTGAAATCACGCTTTTTCAGATACAGCGTGAACTCGGGATAACGCAGAAGGTTGAGGATGTTCTGACCATTGTCGTCCGGCCAGCGCAGGCCCAGCAGCTGTTGCGCAAGCCCGTTACACCAGAAAATAGTTCCTTCTTCTGTCGTCAGGATCACCGCATCCGGCAGCGACTCTGCGCCGCTGCGAAAGCGTTTGATCAGGCTTCCCAGCTCGCGGCGACGCTTTTTATTACGCATCTGCATCTGGTGCAGGCCGTACAGCAGCGGCTCCCAGCTGCCGCTTCCCGGCGGCGGGGTCATACTGCGGTCCACCCACAGCCACCAGGAGAGACGCAGCAGGTTCCAGAAATGCCAGGCTAACAGCCCGGTGACCGCCGCCAGCAGAAACCACGGCAGATGCCCAAGTAAGGCCCCCAGAAGAAGAGCCGGAATACAGCATAAGATCAGTTCAAAGACGAGCCTTTTCCATGACAGACGTTCCAGCACGCGTCACACTCCTGTCATTATTCAGAAACGGGTCGAGAAACGATAACCCGTACCGCGGACCGTCTGTACCATGCGATCGTGGCCGCTCAGTTCCAGCGCTTTTCGCAGGCGGCGGATATGTACGTCAACCGTCCGGTCTTCGACATACACGTTAGTTCCCCAGACGTTATTCAGCAACTGCTCGCGGCTGTAAACGCGTTCCGGATGGGTCATAAAGAAGTGCAGGAGTTTAAATTCGGTAGGCCCCATGTCGAGGGGATTTTCGCCGGTCATCACGCGGTGTGACGTTGGGTCAAGGCTGAGGCCCTGCATCTCGATCACCTCTTCCACCGCCATCGGGGAAATACGGCGCATGACGGCCTTAATGCGGGCAACCAGCTCTTTCGGGGAGAAAGGCTTGGTAATGTAATCGTCCGCGCCGGTCTCCAGACCGCGCACGCGATCCTCTTCCTCTCCGCGCGCCGTGAGCATCACCACCGGGATGTCGCGGGTCAGCGCTTCACGCTTCAGATGTTTGATAAACTGCAGTCCGGAGCCGCCGGGCAACATCCAGTCAAGCAGAATCAGATCGGGCCAGGGTTCATTCAGCTGGTTCACCGCGCTGTCATAATCTTCCGCTTCAACCGGCTGGAAGCCATTTTGTTCGAGCACGAAGCACACCATTTCACGAATTGGAGCTTCATCTTCTACGACCAGAATACGTCTCGCCATACTTTGCCCTGTCTTATCTTATTTAAGTTACAAGTTTGTAATGCGGCGCCATTATGCGTCAGATTTATGACAGATTTATGAAAAACAGTACCACTATAAATGGCAAACTGTTGTTTTATTACAGCGGTTATTTTCCTCTCCCTGACAGTTTATAATCGCCCGCATCGTTTTTCGCCACGGATCTCCTATGCGCATACTTCACACCTCGGACTGGCATCTGGGTCAAAATTTTTACAGCAAAAGCCGTGCGGCTGAACATGAAGCGTTCCTGAACTGGCTTCTGAAAACGGCCCAGGCGCACGAGGTGGATGCCATTATTGTGGCGGGTGACATCTTTGATACCGGTTCGCCGCCGAGCTATGCGCGTGAACTGTATAACCGCTTCGTGGTGAACCTGCAGCAGACCGGCTGTCATCTGGTGATTGTCGCCGGTAACCATGACTCCGTCGCCACGCTCAATGAATCCCGCGACATCCTGGCGTTTCTCAATACCACCGTGGTCGCCAGCGCCGGGCACGCGCCGCAGATCCTGAAAAAACGCGACGGGTCGCCGGGCGCGGTACTGTGTCCGATTCCCTTTTTACGTCCGCGCGACATCGTGCAAAGCCAGGCGGGACTGTCGGGCGCGGAAAAGCAGCAGCATTTATTGCAGGCCATCACCGACTACTATCACCAGCAGCACGCGGAAGCCTGTGCCCTGCGCGGTGAACAGGCCATTCCGGTCATTGCCACCGGGCACCTCACTACCGTCGGGGCCAGCAAAAGTGACGCGGTCCGCGAGATCTATATCGGTACGCTGGACGCCTTTCCCGCGCAAAACTTCCCGCCCGCGGACTACATCGCACTCGGGCACATTCACCGCGCCCAGGTCATCGGCGGCTGCGAGCATATCCGCTACTGTGGCTCCCCTATTTCGCTCAGCTTCGATGAAACCGGAAAAGCCAAATCCGTGCATCTGGTGAGCTTTGATGAGGGCAAACTCAGCGCCGTCGAGACGCTGGAAGTGCCGGTCACCCAGCCGCTGGCGGTGCTGAAGGGCGATCTGGCTGCCATCACCGCCCAGCTTGAGCAGTGGCGTGGCGCTGAGCTTAACCCGCCCGTCTGGCTGGATATTGAAATCACCACCGATGACTACCTGCACGATATGCAGCGGAAAATTCAGGCGCTGACCGAAGAGTTGCCGGTTGAGGTGCTGCTGGTGCGCCGCAGCCGCGAGCAGCGCGAGAAAATTCTGCTCGGCGCCCAGCGCGAAACGCTTAGCGAACTGCGCGTAGAAGAGGTGTTCGAGCGCCGACTGTCGCAGGAAGAGCTCGATGATGCGAAGCGCGTCAGGCTCAACGAGCTGTTCAGCCATACTCTGCACGCCCTCAATGACGAGGAAGAAAACGCATGAAAATTCTGAGCCTGCGCCTGAAAAATCTCAACTCCCTCAAGGGCGAGTGGAAAATTGACTTCACCGCGGAGCCTTTTGCCAGCAACGGCCTGTTTGCCATCACTGGCGCAACCGGCGCGGGTAAAACCACCCTGCTCGATGCCATCTGCCTGGCGCTCTACCACGAAACCCCGCGCCTGAATAAGGTCTCTCAGGCGCAAAACGATCTGATGACGCGCGATACCGCCGAGTGCCTGGCGGAAGTGGAATTTGAGGTGAAAGGCGTTGCCTATCGCGCATTCTGGAGCCAGAACCGGGCGCGCAACCAGCCGGACGGGAACTTGCAGGCACCGCGCGTGGAACTGGCCCGCTGCGAGGATGGCAAGATTCTGGCCGATAAGGTGTCGGATAAACTGGAGCAAACCGCGGCGCTCACCGGGCTGGACTACGGCCGTTTTACCCGTTCAATGCTGCTCTCGCAGGGGCAATTTGCCGCCTTCCTGAATGCCAAACCGGCCGACCGCGCAGAACTGCTGGAAGAACTCACCGGCACCGAAATCTACGGCCAGATTTCCGCGATGGTGTTTGAGAAACACAAAGCCGCCCGCAGCGTGCTGGAAAAATGCGAGGCGCAGGCGGCGGGTGTCGTGCTGCTCAGCGAAGAACAACAGCAGCAGTTGCAGCAAAGTTTGCAGGCACTTACTGACGAAGAGAAAACCCTGCTGGCCCAGCAGCAAAGCCAACAGAAAGATTTTCAGTGGCTTACGCGTCATGACGAGCTCGTGCGGGAGCAGCAGCGCGTTGCCGCCCTGCAGCAGCAGGCGCAACAGGCGCAGGCGAACGCGGCGCCGGAACTGGCAAAACTCCAGCTTGCCCAGCCCGCCGCCCAGCTTCGTCCGCTCTGGGAGCATCAGCAGGAGCAAACCGCACGTCTGACGCAAACCCAGCAGCGAATTAACGAAGTAAATACTCGCTTACAGACCAAAACCGCACTGCGCGCGCGGATCCGCAATACCGCCCTGCGTACCCATGAGCGACTACAGGCCGAACTGACGGCGCTGGGACAGTGGCTGGCGGAGAATGAGCGTTATCGCCTGCTGGGCCAGGAAATTGCCGGCTGGCGCGCCCAGTTCTCACAGCTAAACCGTGAAAAAAGTCAGCTCGTCGCGCTTGCTACGCGGATGACTGAGCTACGTCAGAAGCTGGCTGAGATGCCGGAAAATACGCTGACGCTGACGGCGGATGAGGTCAGCGCGGCCATGGAGCAGCAGTCCCGGTCCCGCACGCTGCGCCAGCAGCTGACGTCGCTGCATGCCCGCTATCAGCCGCTGCAAAAGCGCCTTAGCCAGAACGGTGAAAGCGTGCAGAAAGCCCAGGCGGAGCAGAGAAAGCTCAATGAAACCCTGGCGCTGCGCCGCCAGCAGTACAAAGAGAAACACCAGCACTATCTGGACCTGAAAGCCCTTTGCGAACGTGAAGCGACGATTAAAAATCTGGAAAGCTATCGCTCACGGCTTGAGGCAGGCAAACCCTGCCCGCTGTGCGGCTCCCACGAGCATCCTGCCGTGGAGACCTACCGGTCGCTTGAGCTGACGGATAACCAGCGTCGCCGTGATGCACTCGAAAAAGAGGTCGCCGCGCTTAAAGAGGAAGGCCTGCTGGTACTGGGACAGGTTAATGCCCTGGCTCAACAGATCCAGCGTGAGACAGACGAAGCGCAGGCCTTGTCTCAGGAAGAGCAAGCGCTCACTAAAGCGTGGCTGGAGGCGTGCGCGTCTTTGAATATCGCTTTGAATATTCAGGAGGATATCGCGCCATGGCTGAACGAGCAGGAACACTACGAGCGCCAGCTTTATCAGCTCAGCCAGCGTCTGACCCTGCAAAACCAGCTGAACGAGCAGGAAGCGCAGGAACGCCAGTATCAGCAGCAGCGCACCGCAACGCGCCAGGCACTGGAACATACTCTGCTCGCGCTCTCGCTTAGCGTTCCCGAAGAGGGCAATGAAGCCGACTGGCTGCACGCCCGCGAAGCGGAATTTGCCCACTGGCAGGAGAAGCAAACGCAGCACGGCGTGCTTCAGGAACGCGTGAGCGCGCTGAAGCCGCTGCTCGACACGCTTCCGGCAACACACGGTGAAGAGGCTGAACCGGCCATTCCTGATGACTGGCGCGACATCCACAATGAATGCGTGTCGCTGCAAAGCCAGCTCGCCGCCCTGCAGCAGCAGGAGGCGCTGGAGCGCGAGCGCCTGCAGCAATCGCAGACGCAGTTCACCGCGGCGCTCTCCGCAAGCTGTTTTGCCGATCGGGATGCATTCCTTGCCGCGCTGCTGGATGACGATGCTATTCGCCGCCTCGAACAGCTGAAACAGTCGCTGGAAAACCAGATACAGCAGGCCGCGGCCCTTTCCGGCCAGGCTAATCAGCAGCTGCAGGCGCACCTTGCGCTGCGCCCGGAAGAACTTGACGCGGATGCGTCTACCCTGCAAAGCCAGCTGCAGCAGCTGGCGCAACGGCTTCGTGAGAACACCACGCATCAGGGCGAGATCCGCCAGCAGCTTAAGCAGGACAGCGATAACCGCCAGCATCAGCAGGCGTTAATGCTGCAAATTGAAGAGGCCGCGCGCCAGACCGACGACTGGGGCTATCTCAACGCGCTGATCGGCTCCAGCACCGGCGACAAGTTCCGCAAGTTCGCTCAGGGGCTGACGCTGGATAACCTGGTCTGGCTCGCAAACCAGCAGCTTAACCGCCTGCACGGCCGTTATCTCCTACAGCGTAAGGCCAGCGAGGCGCTGGAGCTGGAAGTGGTCGACACCTGGCAGGCCGATGCGGTGCGCGATACGCGCACGCTCTCCGGCGGCGAGAGCTTCCTGGTGAGCCTTGCGCTGGCGTTAGCGCTTTCTGACCTGGTCAGTCACAAAACGCGGATTGATTCCCTGTTCCTGGATGAGGGATTCGGCACGCTCGACAGTGAAACGCTGGATACCGCGCTGGATGCGCTCGACGCGCTGAACGCCACCGGGAAAACCATCGGGGTGATTAGCCACGTCGAGGCGATGAAAGAGCGCATTCCGGTGCAGATCAAGGTGAAGAAGATCAACGGACTGGGGTATAGCAGGCTGGACAGGGAGTTTGCGGTGGGGTGAGTGTTGGGTCGATTCGGTCTGGTGCCCTCTCCCTGGCCCTCTAAACATCAAAAACGGCAACGCAAGTTGCCGTTTTGCGTTTATTGCGGCCATAACCACGCCGCGCCGCGCACGCCGCTGGAGTCGCCATGGACGGCTTTGCGGATCGGGGTTTCGCACTCGCCGCCGAAGACCCACTGTTTCAGCAGATTTGGTACCGTGGCGTACAGCCGGTCAACGTTGCTCATGCCACCGCCGAGCACAATCACGTCCGGATCGAGAATGTTCACTACGTGCGCCAGCGATTTCGCCAGACGCATTTCGTAGCGGCTAAGTGCCAGTTCGGCCACCGGATCCTGTTCTTCCACCAAACGCATAATCTCGTTCCCCTTGAGCGGCTGGCCGCTCAGGCGGTGGTAGTCGGTTGCAAAACCGGTGCCGGAGATAAAGGTCTCAATACAGCCCTGCTTGCCGCAGTAGCACGGCACCTCGGCGCGGTATTTGAGTTCATCTTCATCCATCCACGGCAGCGGGTTGTGCCCCCACTCACCCGCCGTGCCGTTGCCGCCGATATGTGAACGTCCGCCAAAGGCCACGCCCGCGCCGCAGCCGGTACCGATAATCACCGCAAACACGGTCTGCGCTCCTGCGGCTGCACCGTCAACGGCCTCTGAGACCGCCAGGCAGTTAGCGTCATTCGCCAGACGCACTTCCCGGTTCAGACGCTGGCTCAAATCCTTATCAAACGGCTGACCGTTGAGCCAGGTAGAGTTGGCGTTTTTCACCACACCCGTATAAGGCGAAATGGAGCCGGGGATCCCCATCCCGACCGTGCCCCTCTCGCCCGTCGCCTGCTCGGCCATATCAACCAGCCGGGCAATCGTCTCGATCGTCTGGTGATAATCATCGCGCGGCGTCGGCAGACGGTGGCGGAACAGCTGTTCCCCCTGCTCGCTTAATGCGATGACTTCTGTTTTGGTGCCGCCCAAATCAATCCCAATACGCACAAGACTCTCCTCATTATTTTGATTATCAACAGAGTAGAAGCACGCTTCCCGATTAGCAATGCAAGCGATGCGACAATTCGTTATCATGCCCGCTGATTTAACGACAAGGCCGTGGAAATTATCATGCTGTGGTTCAAAAATTTGATGGTTTACCGTCTCAGCCGCGACGTTTCGCTGCGCGCAGAAGAGATGGAAAAACAGTTAGCCGCTTATAGCTTTTCCCCTTGCGGTAGCCAGGATATGGCGAAAACCGGTTGGGTTCCGCCAATGGGTTCGCAAAGCGATGCACTGACCCACGCCAGCAGCACGGGTCAAATCATCGTCTGCGCCCGCAAAGAAGAGAAAATTCTGCCCACGCCGGTGGTTAAGCAGGCGCTTGAAGCAAAAATTTTCAAGCTGGAAGCCGAGCAGGGCCGCAAGCTGAAAAAAACCGAAAAAGATTCGCTGAAAGATGAAGTGCTGCACTCTCTGCTGCCGCGCGCCTTCAGCCGCTTCAGCCAGACGATGATGTGGATCGATACCGTTAACGGGCTGATCATGGTGGACTGCGCCAGCGCCAAAAAAGCGGAAGATACGCTGGCCCTGCTGCGTAAAAGCATCGGCTCTTTACCGGTCGTACCGCTGGCGCTGGAAACGCCGATTGAGCTGACCCTGACCGAGTGGGTCCGCAGCGGTACCGCGGCGCAAGGTTTCCAGATCCTGGACGAAGCCGAGCTGAAAGCCCTGCTGGAAGATGGCGGCGTGATCCGCGCGAAAAAGCAGGATCTGGTGAGCGACGAGATCGCCGTACACATTGAAGCGGGCAAAGTGGTCACCAAACTGGCGCTCGACTGGCAGCAGCGCATTCAGTTCGTGATGTGCGACGACGGTTCCGTGAAGCGTCTGAAGTTCTGCGACGAGCTGCGCGATCAAAACGAAGATATCGACCGGGAAGATTACGCCCAGCGCTTTGACGCGGACTTTATCCTGATGACCGGCGAACTGGCCGCGTTAATTCAGAATCTGGTGGAAGGTCTCGGCGGCGAAGCGCAGAGATAATTTCCCCTCACTCTGATCCTCTCCCCAAAGGGGAGAGGAAAGACGATTATTTCAGATAGCGGCACAGATAAGAGGTCGGTTCAGCGACCTGCAAATGAAATTCGCTGTGGCCAGGGACGTTGAAAACTTGTCCGGCAGCGTAAACTTTCCATTCCGTTTCACCCGGCAGTAAGACGTTCAGCGCGCCGCTGACCACCGTCATCTCTTCCGCTTCCGCCGTGCCAAAGGTGTATTCCCCTTCAGCCATAACGCCCACACTGGCGCGGCCAGTGCTGCTGCTGGTAAAACCGATGGATTTCACTTTACCGGAAAAGTATTCGTTACTTTGAAGCATGAACTGGCCCTTATATTCAGAGATAAAAATTCACTATAGGGGCCATGCTCATCACCTGTCACGCAAAATCATTACGTCAGAAGTTCTGAGGCCAGGCGAGCCATCAGAACGTTGGATAACAGCACCGGCACGTCCAGCGCCTTTTGCAGTAAATCCCGGTGATGCTGGTGAAAACCAAGACAGTCCAGAATCAATACATCCGCCCCTCTCTCCAGCAGCTCCTTCCCGGCAGCAATGAGTTTAGCCTCGCTGTCCCAGAAGGGGTTTGCCAGCGCATACAGGGGCGTTTTTTCGAGCACGTGCCACTTTGCTTCCTGGTTGTCCATAAGCTCCTCGATGGGCACAATGACCCCCACCTGATGCCCGTCAACAATGGAGGCTACCAGCGGAGGAATAATGCGCATCGGCTCAAGCAAAATCGCATTGCGCGCGATGAGTCCCTTAATGGGGGCGGTGCTCATTAGCAAAATAACGTCATATTGCTGATTATCGAGTACTTCTATTACTGCCTGTAGCGAACGCTCAATTTTCTGCCGAGAAACATGCGCCAGTTTACCGTCGCTTAATAACGTCGCCAGGGGATCCTCCCCCGCCTCTACAGCGTAGTCTTCCATGACCTCTTCCCGGCTCATCTTACCCAGCAGGCTGAGATGCGTGATCTGTTGTTCAGATACATGCTCGGTTAAGAGCGGTAACACTTCGCTTACAGGGACCACACCAATGGTGAGGATCGCCAACGTTGCCTTCATCTTCTTCGCCTTCCATCACTACAAAAACGTATACACAGGTACAGGCTCTCTACGCTGTACAGTTCGTTTTTTCAACAAAACAGCACCAAGCGTAGCAGGCGATCTCTGCCCTGAAATGTAAAGATCGCCTGCCGGTAACGGAGCTACCTGTAATAACTAAATATTAACTCCTGCTTAACATTTGCGATGAGTAAAAAGTGTGATTCAGGCACGGTATTGGAGCGTTTAGGAAAACATTCACGACTTTTCGGGATCTTCGTAGCGCCGTTTGGCATCCAGCGCTTCCTGTTCAGTCTCATGTTCACTGATCAGCGAGTCCGGTTTGGGGTGATCGGCACGCAGCTGGTACCAGGTGACGGTCTGGTCGCCATTGCCTTTTTCAACGGTAACAATACGTGCTTCGCGCGGATAGGGAGGTCTGGTTGGCATAGCTCATCCTTTTTTTATGTCTGAGCTATCAGTATAGACGGCGGTTAGCTGGCACACGCCAGACGCAGGGCGGTAATAATCTGAATTACCACATCTTCCGGGGCCGCAGAGGCATCCACAACATGGTGTGCCGCTTCACGGTAGAGGGCATCACGCTCGGCCAGCACTTCGCTCACCTCTTCGCTGAGCGGTCGTGACGTCAGCGCCGGGCGTTGTCCCTCTTCAGGAAATGCTTCAAGTCGCCCTACCAGAGCCGCCACCGGCGCGCAGAGATAGATCACAATGCCTTTTTCGCGCATAAAGTGACGATTACATTCGGCCAGAACAATACCGCCTCCCGTCGCAATGACGGCTGACGGCGTGGTGACCGCTTTCAGCGCGGCCGTTTCGCGGGCGCGAAAGCTTTCCCATCCCTCTTGCTCCACGATGTCTGCGATGGTTTTGCCGGCCTCGGTCTGAAGCCAGTGGTCGGTATCAACAAACTGACGATGACATGCGCGTGCCAGTTCCACACCAACGGTGGTTTTCCCACAGCCGCGGGGGCCAACTAAAAAGATGGGTTGGGTCATAGCCAGGTGTTCCCCTTGATGCCGAATGGCTGAAGAGTGTAAAGAAATAATTGCAGAAGATGTGTCGAATACTTTACTGCAAAGCGGTACGGGATGACAACCCTGTGGAGGCCACACTGTACCACATATTGACAATAATTATCATTACGCCGTACGGCGCTTCACTTCCAGCAGCCATTTATCCAGTTCGGCAGCAAACTGCTGGCGATCGCGCTGGGACAGGCTATCCGGTCCACCGGTCTGCACGCCGCTGGCCCGCATCGTATCCATAAAATCACGCATAGTGAGTTTTTCCCGGATGGTTGAAGGCGAATAACGTTCGCCGCGCGGATTGAGCGCCGCCGCCCCTTTCTCCAGCACTTCCGCCGCCAGCGGAATATCGGCAGTGATGACCAGATCTTCCGCGCTGCACAGACGAACAATTTCATTATCCGCCACGTCGAACCCGGCCGGCACGCGGAGGGAGCGAATGAACCGCGAAGGCGGGACGCGAATATTCTGGTTCGCCACCAGCGTCAGCGGCATCTGAACGCGCTCGGCGGCGCGGAATAAAATCTCTTTAATCACATTCGGACACGCGTCCGCATCAACCCAAATCGCCATGTTGTCTCCCCATAATGACTCTGCCGACTATTGTCGCCTGCATTTCGTTGTTAAGCTATCAATCAGAGAAAACAACGCATAATGACGGAGAATCATGATGGACAAGAAAATCGGGTTTATCGGCTGCGGTAACATGGGCAAAGCCATCCTGGGCGGCCTGATCGCCAGCGGGCAGGTTCTGCCGGGTCAGATTTGGGTTTATACCCCGTCACCGGATAACGTCGCCGCGTTGCGCGATCAATACGGGATCAACGCCGCCGAAAGCGCGCAGGAGGTGGCCCAGGTTGCCGATATCGTCTTTGGTGCCGTTAAGCCGAACATCATGATCAAAGTGTTAAGCGACATCACCTCCAGCCTGAATAAAGAGACGCTGGTCGTGTCGATTGCCGCAGGCGTGACGCTCGATCAGCTGGCGCGCGCGCTGGGCCACGATCGTAAAATCGTCCGCGCGATGCCGAATACCCCCTCACTGGTCAACGCCGGTATGACCTCCGTCACCCCTAACGCGCTGGTGACTTCAGAAGAGGTGGCGGACGTGCTGAACATTTTCCGCTGCTTCGGCGAGGCGGAAGTGATTGCAGAATCCATGATCCATCCGGTGGTCGGCGTGAGCGGTTCAGCCCCCGCCTACGTTTTCATGTTTTTAGAAGCGATGGCGGACGCCGCCGTGCTTGGCGGTATGCCGCGCGCGCAGGCGTATAAATTCGCCGCGCAGGCAGTGATGGGCTCCGCCAAAATGGTGCTGGAGACCGGTAAACACCCGGGTGAACTGAAGGATATGGTCTGCTCCCCGGCCGGTACCACCATCGAAGCGGTGCGGGTGCTGGAAGAACGCGGGTTCCGTTCTGCGGTTATCGAAGCGATGGCAAAATGCATGGAAAAGTCAGAGAAGCTGAGTAAATCCTGATGTCTGGCCGGGCGTCAGGCGGCCACTTCGGTGCGGCCGCGCCCGGCATTTTTCGCCTTATACAGCGCCACATCTGCCGCCTTCAGCCATTCCCGATAGTGTACAAACTGCGGCCCCCAGGGGGCCACGCCCACGCTGATGCGCAGACGCTCCTTCGGCGCACACGGTAACGACAGCGTCTCCAGCCGCGCGTGAACCCGCGACATGACGGCGATGGCGCTTTCAGCGGCCGTCTGGGACATAATCACCGCGAACTCATCCCCGCCAAACCGGCCTATCGCATCGCCTGACCGTACCGACATCTGAAGCTGGCGGGTAATGGCCACGATGGCCTTGTCGCCTGCGTCGTGCCCCCAGGTATCGTTGATGTTTTTAAAGTGGTCGATATCAATCAGCAATATCGTGGCGGTGCAGTGGCTCCGGCGACAGTGCTCAAATTCATTACGCAGCAGCATTTCCCAATGTCGGCGGTTAAAGACCCCGGTCATACCGTCACGGGTGCTCATCATTTCCAGCCGCCGCTTATGTTCCGCCAGCCTGACGGCCGTTCGATGGCTAAGCCAGGCAAACAGCATGGGATAAAGCATAAGGACAGGAAGCGTTAAGCCCCACTCCAGCCCCCCCGGATTAAAGGGCAGCGCTCTGCCAGCAAGCGGTAACGTAAGCAGCGCAGTAAGCAGGGTGAGCACGATCCCCGCGATAAAAAGGCGGCAGCCGCCAGAGCCCATCATGTTCATCCCCACCATCATCACCAGCGCCGCAGTGGGTAATACATACATCCCCATCACGCCGATCCAGACCCCGGCGATAACGGCATCCATCTTGAGGTTAAAAATTTCCTGCTGATGAGGTGAAGCGGCGCGGCAGGATAACTGCCAGGCAAAGTGCGGCCAGATGAATGCCCACCCCACCAGCAACAACCACCAGCCGCCGGGTAAAAAATGGCTGACCAGAATTTCCGCCACCGGGACAAACATCGCCGCCAGCCCGACAACGCGCGCCAGCCGGGCTCGCCTGGCAAACTGGATGCCGGTACGGTGAGGGTCATCCTGAGAAAGGGTTAAACTCCACTCTTCCCGAATGCGCTTTTTGTAGTAATAAATGTCATCATTCATCATTTTTGGGAATATTCTGAAACATTTTCCCAAATTATAGAGAGGGGGTCTGCGGGGAAAGTATGAAATTTCGGGTGAGCCGCCGGAGCCGCTCACCCGTTAGAACTACACTTTTTTCTTCAGGCAGGCACTCATGAACTTGCTGCGATCGTCGCCCTTGAGGGACTGTTCTGTTGCTTTCGCATTACACTCGCGCATTTTTTGCTGCTGCGGCGTCAGGCTTTTTTCGCCGGGTTTCGCGGCGCCGTTTTTCAGGCAGTCGCTCATGTAGGTTTTACGTGCATCCCCCTTCAGACTCTGGGACGTCGCCTGTTGATTACAGGTGGTCATGCGTTGCTGTTGCGGCGTTAATGTTTTTTCTTCCGCGTTCGCCGAGGAGATCAGGAACAGGCCGGAGAGCAGAGTAACCAGTAATGTTGTTTTCATTGCACCATCCTTTTGTGAACATTCCCTGTAAGTCTGGTTCGTGACAGGAAAAAAACCACCCGGCAGATGTGATTTCGGCCGGGAATTTATCATTTCAGTTCCAGCACGCAGGAATTGACGGTATCAGCATAAATGGCAGGGGTAATTAACAGGGAATGTAACGCGCTAAAAAGCGCGCTCTGTTTCAATTTATTTTCTTCATGTACAAATACAAAAATAAAACAGAGCGACTCCAGGCATCCTGCATGACAATCCTATGACATGTCAGTAACGGCTTAACTGCGCGGATGCCTCAACAGCTTCTTTACGTATTGCTGCAGCAACTCGGCATCTTGTGGCGGAACCTGCGTATCGGGCCGCGCCTTATCCAGCGCGCCTTCAATGCTTTCAATTAA
Organism: Enterobacter sp. 22499; assembly: GCF_052044815.1. Lineage (NCBI taxonomy): Bacteria > Pseudomonadati > Pseudomonadota > Gammaproteobacteria > Enterobacterales > Enterobacteriaceae > Enterobacter > Enterobacter sp. 22499. The sequence goes on from NZ_JBQENR010000001.1 coordinate 1,505,875, forward strand.
CGCCTGCTGATCCGATGTTGCCATCTGCCGCAGCAGTGCGGTGACAACTATTTCCAGCGCTTCGACCTGGGCGACCAGCTCTTTCGACTCCTCTTCCTTTTGTGCAAGCTTAACCAGCAACTCAGCAATGAGATTTTTCATCGTGCTATTTCCTTATGGGATTTCCTCTGAAATTAACACCAGGAATGAAATATGCAAAGCGGAGAAAAGTATTATCTTATGCAAAAGTGACATTGCCGCCAAATTAGCGCAGCGATCTTTTCAGCGAAACGTTTTCCTATAAAAAAACGCCGCATTTTGTTATATAAAAATGCGGCTACCATAAGAATATATAATACATCTGCGAAAAGATTATTTCGCTGATTTCGCCTCCGCTAATTGCCTGCGGCGACGCAGGGCAATAGCCAGCTGGATAATATTGATTAAAACGACAATCGCCGTCGCGGCAAATACCCAGCGAAAACCCGCCATTGCAGAAACGGACGCACCAATAAGCGGACCGGCGACGTTGCCTAAATACATAAACGACTGGTTATAGCCAAAAATACGCCCCGTGACCTGGTCGCTGGAATATTTGACCAGCAATGTCTGTACGGCGGGCAACATAGCGCCATCCGCAAAGCCGAGTAAAAACCGCAGCACGCCCAGCTGAAGCGGAGAGGTAACAAACGACATGGCGAAAAAGAGCACCACCGCAAATATCAGCGTCGCCATCAGGATGCGCGCCGTGCCGATCCTGTCGCCCAGTTTTCCCAGACGCGGGGCAGAGATCAGCGCGGAGACGCCCGGCACGGCGGCAATCATGCCGCTGAGAAAGGCGATATTGTTGCTGTCCGGCTCCATCGACTTGATAAACAGCGCCAGAATCGGGCCGACCGAACCGTTGCAGAGCTGGATCACCATGGTGGTGACAAACAGGCTAATCACAAGTCCCGGGTATGGCAGCGAGGCGAAGACGGCCTTGCCGCTCAGGCGCTCAGATTTACTGATAACGGGGCGGCCCCCCTCTTTGATAAGAAAGAGCGTAACCAGAAAGCTGATCACCAGCAGGATTGCGGTGATGATGAATACCGCGCGCAGACCGACATGGTCAGCCAAAAAGCCTCCCAGCAGCGGGCCGCCGATAACGCCGCTGATCTGGGCGGTGGAGAGCGTACTCAGCGCCCAGCCGCTGCGCTCGCGCGGCACCTGAGAGGCAACCAGCGCCATGGCGTTGGGAATATACCCGGACGTCAGCCCCATCACCGCCCGCAGGAAAAACAGCTGCCAGACGTTGGTGACGAAGGCCTGGAGCAGAATAGCAATCGCCATCCCGAGGGAGGCGCGCAGCAGCATCAGCTTGCGCCCTTTCCGATCCGCCAGGCTGCCCCACATCGGTGACACAATGGCGGAGACCAGAAACGTGACGCTGAACGTCAGCCCGGACCACATGGACAGCGCTTCGTGGGAGCTGACCCCCAGCTGTGACACGTACAGCGGCAGGAACGGCAGGATCTGGCTGATGGCAAGCCCGGTGAAGAAGCAGCCGAACCAGACCGAGATGAGATTAACTTTCCAGGATTCCATACAGAAATAGTCTTCATTTTTAGGCGAATTCGCCGTCAGATTAGCAAGTTACGCGTCTTAACGTCGCACCAGAGATGCGGCCTCGCTGACTTTGGTGTTTTATCTTCCCAGTCATCATATTTGCGAAATAAGTCACAATTCATCCATTTTCTGGCGGAAGATTATGCTTCAGCGGCAGAGACCAAAGCCGCGCATTCCCAGATGAAAATGGCTGGCGTGCGCCGCGTTATATTCCGGCCCAAGACCGTTTCCGTAGTAACCGCAGCTTGCCGCCAGCAGAGCCTTCAGCCAGGGCTGCGTTTTTGCCGATTTCCAGCCGTTAAGTACCATAACGCGCTCTCCGTTCGCCAGCCGAAAAGCGGCGATATCCAGCGCCTCTGCCGTGGCATGCTCGCTGCGCCGCGCATCGGGCCGGTGGTAGATATTGCGGCAGGCAAAGCTCCCGAGGTGCTCAATGCGCGTCAGTTCACTGCCGGTAAAGCGTTTAGTCAGGGGCCGGGCCTGCTGGCTGACAAACTGGGCTGAGCTGAGCGCCAGCGGACAGCTGGCAAGAAAACTGCCGTTCAGGCTCACCGGGCCAAAGTCACGCACGCGCACGACGTTGTTCAGCGGGCACTCCCCGCCGCTGTCAGCGACCGCCTGCGTGCGGATCAGTTTTTTTTGATTAGCCTGCGCTAACAGGCTCGCGCAGGCTTCGGGCGTTAAGTGCCGCAGCTTATACTGGGTAATGCGGCCAGGCGGGTCGTCCAGGTTCAGCGGCGTGAAAGGGTTGTAGTAAGACGGCAGCCAGCGATAGCCCGCCGTTGCGATTGCCCCAAGGATGAAAATGGTCAGCAGCGTTTTTCCTTTCACTCTCCCCCCTCACTGTTCCCCAAAACATTATGGCAGAAGGCCGCGAAACCCGCAGGGCATCGTGGTATGTTATTGGCTTTTCGTCAGACTGGAAGAGAGTGAGATGGCAAAGCAGCGCGTAGGTATTGTCTTTGGGGGAAAATCAGCGGAGCACGAGGTGTCATTGCAATCGGCTAAAAATATCGTCGATGCGATCGATAAAAGCCGTTTCGACGTGGTGCTGCTGGGCATTGATAAACAGGGCCAGTGGCATGTTAACGATGCCAGCCAGTATCTGCTGAATGCCAACGATCCGGCACACATCGCCCTTAATCCTTCGGAAATTAGCGTCGCCACCGTACCCGGCGTCGTGAAGGGTCAGCTCATCGACGCCGGCAACGCGCAGGCTCTCGCCCAGATCGACGTGGTCTTCCCCATCGTGCACGGCACCCTCGGCGAAGACGGTTCCCTGCAGGGAATGTTACGCATGGCCAACCTGCCGTTCGTGGGCTCGGACGTGCTGGGCTCCGCCGCCTGCATGGACAAAGACGTCACCAAACGCCTGCTGCGCGATGCCGGGCTGAATATCGCGCCGTTCGTGACGCTCACCCGCGCCAACCGCGACAAGCACAGCTTCGCGCAAATTAGCGCTGAACTGGGTCTGCCGCTGTTTGTGAAGCCAGCCAACCAGGGCTCCTCCGTGGGCGTCAGCAAAGTCACCACCGAAACAGAGTTCACGCAAGCCATCCGTCTGGCGTTTGAGTTCGACCATAAAGTGGTGGTTGAGCAGGGGATCAAAGGCCGCGAAATTGAGTGCGCGGTGCTGGGCAACGATTTCCCACAGGCCAGCACCTGCGGTGAAGTGGTCTTAAACAGCGACTTCTACTCGTACGACACCAAATACATTGATGATAAAGGCGCCCAGGTTGTTGTTCCTGCGGAAATCGATCCGGCCATCAACAATAAGATCCGGGCGATCGCCATTCAGGCCTATCAGACGCTCGGCTGCAGCGGCATGGCGCGCGTGGACGTGTTCCTGACGCCGGAGAACGAGGTGGTGATCAATGAAATCAACACGCTGCCGGGTTTCACCAATATCAGCATGTATCCAAAACTGTGGCAGGCCAGCGGGCTTGGCTACTCTGAGCTGATCACCCGCCTGATCGAGCTGGCGCTGGAGCGTCATGCCGCCGACAGCGCCCTGAAAAGTTCCGTTAACGGCTAATCGGCACCCTTAGCCGTCTCCTCCGCTGTCGTCTCTTCCGGACGGCGGCGGATTATCAGCCCTGCCAGCCAGAAACTGATTACCCAGGTCACCAGGCCCACGGCATAGGTTTGCCAGCCTTTCGCTTTAAATCCCAACAGCCCCACGACGCCGTTAAGAATAAAGATCAGCCCGATAGCAAAGGCGTAGTAGTGCCAGTCACGGCGAAGTTTAGACGTGAGCTTCATAACAACTCCGGCAGGAAAAAAAGACATCCTCTCACAGTTTCACCGCCAGGTCTGTGGCAGATGCGGAAATTCTGAAATGCGGTGCAGTTTCATTTAAGTTAACAAATTGTGACATGCTGCAGAAATCAACAATCCAGGAGAAATCCTGAGCGAAAATTACCACGATTCTGATATTGACAAATGCGATGACCTGTCAAACTCACCCCGTAAGACGCGTATTAAAACAGAGTGATATTTCGGGAGGTCAACATGGCTGACTTTACATTGTCGAAACCGATTTTTGGCGGCAAACCAAAAACCTCCACGGCGGGTAATATCGCGTATGCCCTGTTTGTCCTGTTCTGCTTCTGGGCTGGCTCACAGCTGCTTAATATGCTGGTGCATGCGCCGGGCGTTTATGAACACCTGATGCAGGTGCAGGATAACGGACGCCCGCGGGTTGAAATCGGGTTTGGCGTGAGCACGCTGTTTGGCCTCGTTCCCTTCCTCGCGGGGTGTATGATTTTAGGCGTTGTCGCGCTCGTCCTGCGCTTTCGTCGTCGCCATTAAAGCCCCATACAGCGAGCCCGGCGATCGTCCACGCGTTTTGCGAACCATGCGGTGGTCAGGTTACGCGTGATCTTCGGGCTTTCCAGCTGAATCCCCGGCAGAATTGCCCTCGGCAACGTCTTCCCACTCTTCTTATCGGCAAGCGCAAACACTTTCTTGTAGAGATCCGTTTTCTCAAATGCCAGGCTGTCGCCTTTCTCAAGCTGACGGCGAATGTCGCTGTTGCTCATATCAAGCGTTGTCGATAATTTCCGGATCGCCCGCTCGGTGCTTCCCGCCTCGCTGCTGCCGTAGGCGATAAGATCGCCGTCCAGCGCCAGCTTGACGCCGCTTGCGCGGCTAACCGCGCTCTGAAACGCCGCGTTACGGCTGGCATACCAGCCCGCGTTAAAGTCTGCAAAGCGGTACAAGGGTTCGCTGTAGTTCGCCGGATAGTTCAGCAGATGATACGTGCCGAACCACAGCCCGCCGCGCAGGGAGAAGACCTCCTGACGCACCGTACCGTCAATTTCCCACGGGTAGCCGTCGGTATGCTTCTCGGCAAACGCAATGCTCACCTGCATCGGGCCGCCGGTGTGAACCGGGTTCAGTGAGCCAAACAGTTTCTGCCCCATCGGCACCATGTTAATGAAATCATCAAAGATGGCGCTGAGCTGTTTTTCGGTTTTCACCGTGTCCAGCCGCTCGCTGTAGCTTTTGCCGTTTGGCGAAGTGATTTTCAGCGCGGTATGCACGAGGAATACCGGGATATGCATCGATTCCGCGCGGCGGTCGATCTCTTTCCAGGCAATTTTGTTGAGACCCGGCACCGCCGGGTCTGACTGGTACATCGACTCCTGCTGCGCCACCGCCAGCACCGAGCAGATATTCTCCTCGGTTGGGGCAATCTTCTGGCTTTCAAAGGTTTTTGCCAGCGCATCCGCCCACGCATTGCGATCCTTCACGCTGGCGGGCATTTTTTGCCGCACAACGCTTGCGACATCCACGGGCTTCTCGCCCTTTTTAAGCGGAGCAGCCCCTTTTTCGGCACAGCCCGCCAGAACGAGGGCAGCCAGCAAGGACAGCGGTAACGCACGCGGTACGGCAAAAGACATAGCAACTCCCTGTATTAGCTAAATGTGTTGGTGACTTCCTGCAGGTCCCGATCGTCCAGCTCATGTTCAAAGCTGCGCAGACGTTTGTAGATGGACATCAGCTCCACCAGCGTGGTCCAGGAGTTGATCAGATACTGGAACGAGTTTCTGACCTGATCGAACACGTTGGTAATCTGGGTCAGTAAGCCCAGCGTGATTGTTCCCGCAACAATAGACGGGAACAACAGGAATAGTCCAAAAACAGTATCGACCTGCAGATAGAAAATACGGGCAATATTGAAATACATGTAGTGGAAATAGAGCCGGAAATAGTTGAAACGGACGTTGCGGAACAGCTCTTTTATCGTCGGGGGCGCAGCGCGCGTTGGGTCGTCCTCTCCGTAGACCAGCTCCTTACGATAGGCCGCTTCCACACGCTGATTCTTAAACTCTAAGCCCGGCAGCTTAATCCCGACGACGGCAAGCAGGCCTGTGCCCATAAGCGACCAAATCAGCGCCGGGATGAGCAGGCCGTACGGTAAATGTCCGACAATCGGCAATGCTGAAATATGGGGAGAAAGCGCGACCAGAATCGGTAAGAACGCAAACAGTTTCAGGATGGCATTAAGCAGGCTGACGCCCATATCCTCAAGCGTTGACGCAAAACGCATGGTGTCTTCCTGAACACGCTGAGCAGCACCTTCAATATGGCGCAGACGCTCCCAGTGAGTCATGTAGAATTCGTTCATCGCCGTACGCCAGCGGAAGACGTAATGGCTGACGAAGAAATTATTCAGCACCGCCACGGTGACAGCGATCATCGCAATGCCCATAAAAATTTTTAACTGATTATAAAGCTCGCCAATTGGCACCCTGTTAGGGGCGCTAAGCGCTTTCTGGATGAGATCGTAGAACGGGGCATACCACGCGTTAATGGCTACGCTCACTTCGACCAGAAACCAGGTGACAAAAATAATCAGCGACGTTCCGAGAATGGACCACGTCTGCCAGCGATGAGGGGAATAATTAAACCAGAACAGCGCAAATAGCCCGACGCAAAGCGCGTAATAGGCATAAAACAGCAGATAGCTGAACGACCAGAAGCGCGCCGCGCTAATCGGCACCTCGCCTGTCGCCCCCACGATGCGCGTCAGCCATGCACCGCCGCCCGCCAGCCAGAACACGACTGCGATCAGTGCCCAAATAAATGCCGACAGGAAAAAAGGCCCCGGCTTTGGGAAAAAAGACTTAAACATGATACTTCCTTCTTGTTGTTATGGTTGTTGCTGTGCTCAACACATTACCACACGAATACCTTGCCCGAGCCGGACCCCGGCTCGGGCAAAAAGGTCAGACCCGTGGGTTGATTATTAGTTCGCTTTCCAGTTTTCGAGAATTGTTTCGGTGCGTTTCACCGCGACAGGGTTCGCTGGCGCAATGAAGTTTCGCCAGACGTCGTTGTGGTGGTGAATCAGGATCTGTGCTTCGGCAGCCGGGCGGTTGGCGGTGGTGTGGGCATCTTCCGCCACGGTAATATGGTAACCCCGGCTGACGCCATTCTTGACCGTGGCGTCAACGCAGTAATCGGTGGCACAGCCGCAGATGACAAACTCGCGAATGCCCTGCTCGCGTAACAGCGCCTCAAGCCCGGTGTTATAGAAGGCATCGCAGGCGGTTTTGGTCACGTACAGCGCGCCGGCAGGTTGATGGAGTTCAGGCAGCAACGCAAACCCGTCACTTCCCTCTTCCAGCCCCCCGGCCTCGGTATGCTGAATAAAAATCACCGTGTCGGCAGCCTGCGTAAGCTGGTTGATCAGAGAGACACACGTCTCGCGCTGATGACGCGGGGTTTCAAACACCCCGTTCTGCATATCAACCACCATTACCACACGCTTTTCAGACATACCGTTCTCCGCAAGATTGAGTAACACTGGTGCCTATCATAAGCCCGATGTCACAAAATGGGAGAGCGCTCGCAGGGAAATTCTTCATATTTACCCATGGTTACGTTTTTCTCGCTATGGTTATGCTATTCGGGGCATTGCACGGTGCCGATTAGTAGTATAAATACCCATTACTTTCCTCATTCACTTCATGGATGCTTTTCGTTGAAACGTTGTCTGCTCTCTTTTGCCGCGCTGTGTGCGGTGAGCTTCTCCACCGCCCAGGCAGCCCAGCCGCTGACGGCGCCCGTTTTGGCTTCCGATATTGCCGATCGCTACGCGAACCTTATCTATTACGGCAGCGGCGCGACAGGAATGGCAATGGTGGTCATCGACGGCAACCAGCGCGTTTTCCGCAGCTTTGGTGAAACGCGTCCTGGTAATAACGTTCGCCCGCAGCTGGATTCCGTTGTGCGCGTCGCGTCCTTAACCAAGCTGATGACCAGCGAAATGCTGGTGAAGCTGCTCGACCAGGGCGTGGTAAAGCTCGACGATCCGCTCAGCAAATACGCCCCGCCGGGTGCCCGCGTGCCGACGTATCAGGGCACGCCAATTCGCCTGGTGAACCTCGCGACGCACACCAGCGCTCTGCCGCGCGAGCAGCCGGGCGGCGCGGCGCACCGCGACGTTTTTGTCTGGCCAACGCGCCAACAGCGCTGGAACTATCTGAGCACCGCCACGCTGAAATCCGCCCCGGGCTCGCAGGCCTCTTACTCGAACCTGGCGTTCGATCTGCTGGCGGATGCGCTTTCAACGGCGGCGGGCAAACCTTACCCGCAGCTTTTTGAAGAGCAGATCACGCGTCCGCTGGGCATGAAAGACACCACCTTTACCCCTTCCCCGGACCAGTGCAAACGCCTGATGGTGGCAGAGAAAGGCGCAAGCCCCTGTAACAACACGCTGGCGGCCGTGGGCAGCGGCGGGGTCTATTCCACCCCTGGCGACATGATGCGCTGGATGCAGCAGTTCCTTTCTTCGGATTTTTACTCCCGCAGCAGCCAGGCCGATCGTATGCAGACTCTTATCTATCAGCGTACTCAGCTGCATCGCGTCATCGGGATGGACGTGCCGGGTAAAGCCGATGCGCTCGGCCTGGGCTGGGTCTATATGGCACCGAAAAATGGTCGTCCGGGCATCATTCAGAAAACCGGCGGCGGCGGCGGATTCATTACCTACATGGCAATGATTCCGCAGTCCAACGTGGGCGCGTTTGTGGTAGTCACCCGTTCTCCGAACACGCGCTTCGTTAATATGAGTGACGGCATCAATAACCTGGTGGCCGAGCTGAGCGCCAATAAAGCCCAGGTGCTTACTGCGTCTAACTGATCTTAATATTCCGTGGGCAAGCGGTTGATGCTGACCAGCTTGCACCGGCTCATATTGATGTAGTTCCCCTGACGCAGCGCAGCCAGGACTTCTGCAACGACCGAACGTGAAATACGTGTGCTACGCTGAATATGATTCATAACGCCAATTTTTGAGCGCAGCGAGTCATCCCACTCGGCCATATTGATCAACATCGCCCGGATCTGACTATAAGAGTTATTTCCCACCAGCTGCAGGTCACGCTTGCCCAGAATATGGTTAATCCATGACACCCAGCAGAAAGCATCCTGCCAGAGATGATTTTGCTGAATAAGTTGACGCGTGGCAGAGACCGGTAAATAAAATCCAGAACAGGTTGTGTGTGTCATCATGGAATATTCCAGATAACTATCATTTATCCATGCATTCAAACCATAGATAAAAGGTGCCTGCGCAATGCCCATCAGAAGTTCATCAGATTTACGATGGATAGCGGTAAGACCAGACTGTATTACAAAAGTAAATGGCTCATCATCATTATTGCCGGTTGTTATTAATTGCTGTGGTTCGATCTTAAAGGGGGTACCGGCGACTTCCAGACATTTTGCGAGCCGGCTTAATTCAGAAAGTGGTTTCGCATTAACGTTCATGCATACCTCAAAGCATCTGTATCTGTCGGTTCTTTATTATTTTTAAACCATATAAAAAAGCGGGGGAAAATATCCCCCGCGCTTTCTATTTACCAGGTATATTTCACACCCAGGTTTGCTCCCCAGTTCTGGTCAACGTCGCCGCCGCCCAGATAAGTCGCATCGGTGTAAGCACTGAAGTTTTTGGTGAAGCTGAACTGGGTGCCCAGTCCCACGCGAACCGCAGAGCCTTCGACGCCGTTATCAATGCTGTCAGAGTTGATATCAGCATTATTGTCAGCATCGTCATAGACGTAAGCCAGCTTGAAGTACGGGGTCAGCGCCTGTTCGCCGCCGTAGTTGAAGGTATAACCCGCATCCAGGCCAAGTTCATAACGCATGCTGTCGTAAGACTGACCATCGATACGCATGTCGTTGCTCAGCTGGTAGTCGTCGCCTGACTGGAACAGGCCAGATACCGCCGCGTAAGGAGTGATGTAGCCTGACAGGTTTGGTTTCCAGTCATAGCCCAGCTTCATCCCGAAGCCAACAGCGTCAGAGGTGGTGTCACCGTCAACATACTGACCGTTGCTCATGGTTGCAGAGAGGTCATTGTTAAAGCGGGTGTAGTTCAGTGAGCTGTCGAGGAAGACGTTGTTCGCAAACGTCGCAGACGCGTAGATCATCGCAGTCTGGCTGTCCTGATCGACCTGACCCGTACGATCGCTGATATCGCCTTTCGCAAAACCAGCTGCACCACCGACGATCCACTTAGCATTATTACCGTCAATCTGCGTGTCCAGACCGACCATAATGCCGCTTACGTCCTGATCGTAGCTGACGGTGCCGTTATCCGCGTCAAAATTGCCGCCGAAATAGCTCACCCACGCTCCGCCGTTGTCTGCCAGGCCATGACGGCTGTTGGTCAGACGCGTACCCACGGTATCCTGCTGGAGATTCCAGATATTGGTGTTGGCAGAAGGAATGCTCAGCGCCATGTTGGCGTAGTCAGTCAGCTCTTTCTGCTGGAGAACAACGGTGTCACCCTCCTGCTGCGCCTGATAGGTGTAAGCACCTAAATCAGCTTTGTTTGCAGCAGTAAAGCTGGCTGCGGTATCTGCGTTATTGTCGTAGACGCGAACGATCTCTTTGTTTTTGTAGTCGGCAACTGAACCAGCGCCGGTTGCATCGTCGATGCGCACCTTGTAGTTACCGGCAACGTCACCGTTCACCGCCAGATGGCCGTCGGAGTTCAGCGCGACAACACCGTAGTCATACTCCGCGTTGTAGCGATCGTTGGTGATATAGCGTGCGTTGTTCAGATCACTGTTCAGCACATAATCGCGGCTGGCAACGTTGAGCACGCCGCCATCGGTCAGTACCATATTGTGCGTATCAACCTGACCCAGACCCAGCGCCAGCTCGGCACCGTTGTCTACGGTAATGGTGTTGGCATACAGCTCTGCTGTCTCTTCAGTCAGTGCCGCACGGCTATAGCTGTCCAGATACAAGCTGTCGGTTGCCACGGCTCCGCTGTCGCCAATATTCATGGTTGAAGCATTGGTCAGGGTGATTGAATCCGCCAGCAGGCCGGAGTTTTCAACATTGACCTGAGACTGGTTGTTCACCGTCAGCGCATCAATGTTGGAGACCTTGCGGGTATCCCACTCGGAACCGTTATCCAGCGCCACATTGAACAGGCCGCTTTGGTACACCTCTTCACCGGCAACGTGACCGTTGCTGTCGAAGGTAGAATCAGGCCAGATGCTGTTCGGGGACAGAGCGTGCCAGTCAACGTTGCTGTAGCCCTGGCCATACATCTGCGCAGTGCCGATAGCTTCAACGCTGGACTGCGCTGCACCGACCCACTTACTGCCGTTAGTCAGCGTAACATCCAGTGTATCGGTACCGTCCCAGCCGTTGGTGGTTGGGTTATAGACACCATCTTCAGTGGTATCCGTTGCCGGATCGCCATTCTCGTAGAAGTTGTTATCAAAGGTGCTGGAGAAAAGAATGTCACCCGTTACGGTAGAGTGATCGAAGGTAGCGGTGGTCTGCATGGCGTTATCAGACGCGCCGGCCGCAACGATCAACGCCGCATCATCCGCAGCCGAGGCGTTGGTTTCACCGTAGTCGCTCGGCTTCGCCGTTTGACCGTAGAACCCGTTGGTGCCCAGATCGCTGTACGCACCAGAGGTCAGCACGGAGTCTTTCACCACCAGCGTATCGGTAAAGACATTGCTGCTGTTAGCAACGCCTTCAACGCCGTCGTATGGTGTGTTATCCAGTTCCTGATAACCCTGCGTCAGCGTGATACCCGCGACGTGGGAGTTGTTCTGAATAACGATATCAGATTCAACGTCCAGGGTAATTGCGTTACCCAGACCATAGGTGTCCAGATAATGCGTTTCAGTATTCTCGCCATTGACGACATCATACGCGTAATGCTCGTAGGCATCGTTGATGGTGGAGTTATCAACGGTCAGGCTAAAACGATCGTACTGGGTATGACTGGTGCCGTCAGTATCCACGCCATCTGCACACGTCGTGGTCATACACTCTGACGTGATCATGCCGTTAATGGTGCTGTTAGAAATACTCAACGCGTTCGTACGGCCATTGACCCCATCATCCAGATAGTAAGTCGAAATAACACCGTTTACGGTTGATTTATTGATGACCGGATAAATGTCACCATCATGGGTGGCATCCGAGTAATCCCAATCTGCGTAGCCATAATACCACGGCGTAGATGCGGTATTATCATATCCAAAAGTATTATATGTCGTACCGGAAATATCTTTCGCATTAGCCTGAGAAGCGATAGCCAGCGTACAAGCTAATGCAAGTTGAGATACAACCAGTTTCTTTTTCCATGTTTGCATTGGGTCATCCCTCCTCAGGGACGTAAGCATGTTTGTCCGTAAATCAATTAGCAATGTTTAATTGCGGAGTGAATTATGCAGTTTCATTCAGAAAAGGTTCAATGAATGATTCATTTAAGTCCGTATACAGACAATCAGCAGATGTAAAACGAGAGAAAAAGAGCGCTAAATATAAATACTATAAAGAAAAAGTCAAAATAAACTAAACAAGCAAAGGTAATATAAGTTTTATAAACAGATCATTTTTATTTATACATTCCCTTCGTAATAGAATTAACATCAATAATTCGAACCGACATTCCGCAGGATTAGTTAATTATATATATTTCACTGGCAATCATAGACAGGCCGCATTAATCGGTATCAAAATGCCCACTTTAGTAAAACACCTCACTTCACTTTGAGGTACACTAACCTTCTTTGTTCCACAAACATCAGGCATACCATGACCGATTTAATTGCACGTCCCCGCCGCCTGCGTAAGTCACCCGCACTGCGCGCTATGTTTGAAGAGACAACACTGACCTTAAACGATCTGGTGTTGCCGATTTTTGTTGAAGAAGAGATTGATGACTACAAAGCCATCGAAGCCATGCCGGGCGTGATGCGCATTCCTGAGAAGCATCTGGCCCGCGAGATTGAACGCATTGCCAACGCGGGGATCCGCTCGGTGATGACCTTCGGCATCTCCCACCATACCGACGCCACCGGCAGCGATGCATGGAAAGAGGATGGCCTCGTGGCCCGCATGTCCCGCATCTGCAAAGATACCGTGCCAGAAATGGTGGTCATGTCCGACACCTGCTTCTGCGAATACACCTCCCACGGGCACTGCGGCGTGCTGTGCGATCACGGCGTGGACAACGATGCCACCCTGCTGAACCTCGGCAAGCAGGCGGTCGTGGCTGCCGCTGCGGGTGCGGACTTCATCGCGCCGTCTGCGGCGATGGACGGACAGGTTCAGGCTATCCGTCAGGCGCTGGATGCGGCAGGCTTTACCGACACCGCCATCATGTCCTACTCCACCAAGTTTGCCTCCTCCTTCTACGGTCCGTTCCGTGAAGCAGCGGGTACGGCGCTGAAGGGCGATCGTAAGACCTACCAGATGAACCCGCTGAACCGCCGGGAAGCGATTCGTGAATCCCTGCTTGATGAAGCCCAGGGCGCAGACTGCCTGATGGTGAAACCTGCTGGCGCCTATCTCGATATTCTGCGCGACATCCGCGAGCGCACCGAACTGCCGCTGGGGGCATACCAGGTGAGCGGTGAATACGCGATGATCAAATTCGCCGCGCTGGCCGGTGCCATCGACGAAGAGAAAGTGATCCTCGAAAGCCTGGGCGCGATCAAACGCGCGGGCGCGGATCTGATCTTCAGCTACTTCGCGCTGGATCTGGCCGAGAAAAAAATCCTCCGCTAATCTTCACCAAACTGCAATACAACCGACATCTGCTCCTTCTACTGTCTTCGCAAGACGGCAGGAGGAGTAATCATGTTTAGCCTCGATAGCGTTCTCGACGATCTTTGGCCTCAGGCGAGGCCTGCACCCTGGCAAAAAAGTCTGTTAAAAAGGCTGTTTTACGAAGAAGAATTCCAGCAGTTTGCCGCCGCTCACCGCCACCTGAAAGGACTGGATATGGTGGAGCAAGTTCTGGAGCACCTTGATATTCTCTGCACCGTTTCCGCCCGCGATCTCGAACAAATCCCCGAACATGGCCCACTGGTTATTATTGCCAACCACCCGACAGGCACGCTGGACGGGCTGGCGCTGATGTATGCCGTCTCCCGCGTGCGGCGCGACGTTAAAGTCGTGACCAACCGGATGCTGACCCACCTTGAGCCTCTCAGTTCGCTGTTTATTCCGGTGGACAATATGGGCGGCAGGACGGCGAAATCGTCTCTGGTTCAGATGGAGCAGCATCTGCAAAACGCGGGCGTGCTGATCTTCTTCCCGGCGGGTGAAGTTTCACGCCCCACGCGCAAAGGCATTCGCGATAAAAAATGGCACTCCGGCTTTATCAAACTCGCCAGCAAGCTGCGCGCCCCGCTGCTGCCGGTGCATATTCCGGCGCATAACAGCCTGCTCTTTTATGCCAGCACGCTGGTGTCGCCGACATTGTCGATGCTGCTGCTAATGCAGCAGATGTTCCGCCGCCGCCACAGCCAGCTGCCGATTAAAATCGGCCAGCAAATCGCCTGGCATCACTGGCATAGCGCCACGCTTTCGTCACGTGAGATGGCCGAGCAGTGCCGTCAGCACGTGATACGTCTTGGCAAGGGATTGCCTGGCGTCTTCAAAACCCAGTGCGCCATTGCCCGTCCGGAAGACCGGGCCACCCTGAAACGCGAGCTGGCGCAGGCGGAGTGTCTGGGTAAAACCAGCGACGGTAAAACCATCTACCTGTGGCAGCGCAACGGGCAGGAAGAGGCGCCTCTTCTGCGCGAACTGGGCCGCCTGCGCGAGATTGCGTTTCGCGCGGTGGAGGAAGGGAGCGGTAAACGCCGGGACACCGACAGCTACGATGACGATTATCTGCACCTGATCCTCTGGGATGAAGAGGATCTGGAGATCGTCGGGGCGTATCGCTTTATGCCGACGGCCATGCAGATCGAAAAGCGCGGCGTTGAAGGTCTGTACAGTTACAGCCTGTTCCACTACGACGACAAAATGCAGGACGTGCTTGAGCACGGCATTGAGCTCGGGCGCAGCTTTATTCAGCCGCGCTACTGGGGGCGTCGCGGTCTGGACTATTTATGGTCCGGCATCGGGGCTTACCTGGCGCGTTACCCACATTATCGCTACCTGTTTGGCCCCGTCTCCATCTCCGGCGGCTTACCGCCTGCGGCACGGGATCTGCTGGTCGCCTTTTACCGCCTGTGGTTCCCGGCGACGCATCCGCTAGCCGCGTCACGTCAGCCGTATCCGGCATCCTTACCGGACGTGCTGGCACAGTTTGGCGGCGTGGATTACGTGGACGATCTGACGAAGCTGAAATCCCTGCTCTGCAATCTGGGCTGCGGCATACCGCCGCTGTATAAACAGTATTCCGAACTATGCGAGCCCGGCGGCGTGCAGTTTATTGATTTTGGCAGCGACCCGGCGTTCAACAATTGCGTAGACGGTCTGGTGCTGGTGGATTTGTGCTACCTGAAGGCGAACCGCTATCAGCGGTATATTGAGGCGCACCTTTAATTGGCCGGGGATAGGTAGGCCGGGTAAGGCGTAGCCGCCACCAGGCAATTGTGCACCGTTTTCGCCGGGTGGCGCTGCGCTTACCCGGCCTACGGGTACTCCAGGATCAGGGGCGGTAAAACGGCTTATCACCCAAAATCGTCGCCCGCTGCATAATCCTTCGCTGCGGCAGATAGTCCGCGTTGGCGTAGTGCTGCGTCACGCGGTTATCCCAGATCGCCAGGTCGTTCTCCTGCCAGCGCCAGCGCACCTGAAACTCCGGTTTAGTGATATGTGCGAACAGGAATCCCAGCAGCGCGTCGCTCTCTTTCTCCGTCACGTCCACAATGCGCGTCGTGAATCCTTCGTTCACGAACAGCGCCTGCTTGCCCGTGACCGGATGGGTGCGCACCACCGGGTGCAGCAGCGGCGGATGCTTCGCCACCGCTTCCAGCCAGCGCTGATGCTCCTCTTCGCTTTTACGGTACTTGTATTCCGGGAACGATTTTTTGAAGTCGTGCTCCGCCCGCAGGCCGCTCAGCAGCGTCCGGAACGGCGCAGAGAGCGCCTCAAACGCCGCAATCCCGCTCGCCCAGAGCGTATCGCCACCGGTCTCTGGCAGTAATTTTGCTGCCAGAATTGCCCCGGCGGGCGGCGTCTCTATAAAGGTGACGTCCGTGTGCCAGTTGTCGTTGTCAGGCGGGTTATCGTTGTGGGTATCCAGAACGATAATCTCCTCCACCCCTTCCGCATGCGGATAGACCGGGTGAATATGCAGGTCGCCAAAACGCAACGCCAGCGCGCGCTGCTGCTGCGGGGTGATCGCCTGCTCGCGAAGGAACACCACCTGATGGCGCAGCACCGCGTGGTACAGCTGCTCAAACTGGTTATCGCTCAGCGGGCGGGACACATCCAGGCCCGACACCTGCGCGCCAATGTACGGCCCCAGCGGGGTGATGGTCAGTCGTTCACTCATTGTATTTCTCCATGCCAGGGCGTCAGGCGGCGCTGTAGCGCGCGCAGCCCCAGTTCTAATCCGAAGGCGATCGCGGCAATTACCGCGATCCCTGCCAGCACCACGTCAGTCGCCAGGAACTCTCCCGCCGACTGAACCATAAACCCTAATCCTCGCGTGGCGGCAATCAGCTCTGCCGCCACCAGCGTGGACCAGCCCACGCCGAGGCCGATGCGCAGCCCGGTTAAAATCTCCGGCAGCGCACCGGGTAGAATCACGAACAGCAGCACCTGCGTACGGCTGGCCCCCAGCGACTGCGCCGCACGAATGCGCACCTGCTGGGCACTCTTCACGCCCGCCAGCGCCGACATGGCAACCGGCGCGAAAATCGCCAGATAAATCAGCAGAATTTTCGACGTTTCGCCGATACCGAACCAGATCACCATCAGCGGCAAATAGGCCAGCGGCGGCACCGGGCGGTAAAGCTCAATGAGCGGGTCAAGGATGCCGCGCACCGTCGGGCTTAGGCCCATCGCGATCCCGACCGGGATACCGATAACCACCGCCGCCAGCAGCGCCACCAGAATGCGCGTCAGGCTTGCGCCGAGATGCTGCCAGAGCGTAGCGTCCATAAAGCCCTGCGGCCCGGCGATGGAGATGAGTTTTGCCAGCACCTGTCCCGGCGGCGGCAGAAACAGCGGGCTGACCCACTGCTGGGCCGCAACCGCCCACCACGCTGCCAGCAGCACCAGCAGCGTACCGACGCTCAGCGTAATTTGACGTGAGAAAGGCCAGCGCAGCGCCAGACGCGTGCGACGCGTTTTTTCACTGAAGACGATGCTCATGAGAAGGCCTCCCGCTGTTCAAACACGCGGCTTAAGACGTATTCACGCTGCTCAATAAACCGCGGATCGGATTTGATGCTGCGCACGGGTTCTCCCGCGACGTAGCGGCGGGCGAAATCCAGCGGCAGCCGCTCCAGCACGCGCCCCGGCCCCGGCGAGAGCAGCACCAGCTCGGTCGCCATAAACACCGCCTCTTCGATATCGTGGGTAATTAACAGCACCTGCTTGCCCGTCTCATGCCACAGGCGCAGCAGCAGGGTTTGCATCTGCTCGCGGGTAAAGGCGTCCAGCGCCCCGAACGGCTCGTCCAGCAGCAACAGCTGCGGATTCGCCGCCAGCGCGCGGGCGATCCCGACGCGCTGACGCTGGCCGCCGGAAAGCTGCCAGATAAAGCGTTTTTCCGCCCCTTCCAGCCCCACTTTTTTCAGCATCGCCCGCGCGGTTGCCAGCCGCTGTTCACGGTTCACACCCGCAAGCTGTAGCCCAAACGCCACGTTCTCCTGCACGTTGCGCCACGGAAGCAATCCTTCGTTCTGAAAGACCACGCCGCGCTCGGCGCCAGGGCCATCCACCTTTTTGCCTTCCAGCTGAATGGTACCGTGCTGATACGGTACAAACCCGGCAATCAGATTCAGCAGCGTGGTTTTTCCGCAGCCGGACGGGCCGAGCACCACCAGCAGTTCACCGCTGCCCAGCGTCAGGTTGATGTCCTCCAGCGCGGGTTTACCACCGTAATCGGCATACAGGTTCGTAATGTTCAGCATGGCGGACTCCTTATTTCACAAAGCGATCGGTGACGTACTGACTGTAATCCGCCGCGACCGCAGGCACTTTGCCCTGCTCTTTCAGGAAGGTTGCGGTATCCACAATCGCTTTGCTCACCGGCCCGTTTAGCTGCTGCACCTGCTGCGCGGGGGTCAGATAAGTATTGCCCCTCACCAGCCCCGGCACGTCCGCTTCCGGCACGCCGCTCAGGCGGGAGAGTTTTTCCAGATTGGCGGGCTGCTTCAGCCACTCATCCGGGTTGCTGATGTACGGCTGCTGGGCGGCAATTGCGCTTTTGGCGAAGGCTTTCACCACCTCAGGATGTTTCTCGGCAAAGTCTTTGCGCACCACCCACACGTCGAGGGTCGGCGCGCCCCACTGGCCCACTTTCTCGGAGTCGGTCAGCACGGTGCCGTCTTTTTCCAGCTCGTTTACTGCCGGTGCCCACACGTAGGCCCCGTCAATATCCCCGCGCTGCCAGGCGGCGATAATCGCCGGCGGCTGAAGATTGATGATTTGCACCTGCCCCGGCTTGATGCCCCAGTGTTTGAGCGCCGCCAGCAGGCTGTAGTGGGTGGTGGAGATAAACGGCACGGCGATGCGTTTGCCGATCAGGTCTTCCGGTTTGGTGATGTTTTTCTTCACCACCAGCGCTTCGGAATTACCGAGCTGAGAGGCGAGGAGGAAAACCTCAATCGGCACCTGCTGGCTGGCCGCGACCGCCAGCGGGCTGGAGCCGATATTGCCAATCTGCACGTCGCCGGACGCTAACGCACGCACGACGGACGCGCCGCTGTCGAACTTGCGCCAGTCGACTTTCGCGCCGCTCTCCTTCGCAAAGGTATTGTCCGCCTGCGCAACCTTCGCCGGCTCAGCCGAGGTTTGATACGCGACGGTAACGTCCACCGCCTGCGCCTGAAATGCCCACAGCGCCAGCGCGCCGAGAAGTGTGATTCGCGATGAAATTGCCATAGTGCCTGCTCCCCTGTTGTTATGAGGGCAGTATTTCCGGCGCGGGAATTTTGATAAAGGAATAAAAAAGAATCGCTAATGACGATTCGTTTTTAGAAAAAAAGCGGGAAAGGATAGTTGATTTTGTGCGGTTGGTTTGTGCCGGGTGGCGCCTGCGCCTTACCCGGCACAAACTCAGCGCTGCGCGTTCAGCTCTGCAATATCCTTCGGCGTGGTGCGACAGCATCCGCCGATTAACTTCGCTCCCGCCGCCAGCCACTGCGGCAGATACCCCGCCAGCGTCTCGCACGCTTCGCCGTGGTGGTGCCAGGTTTTGGTTACCGCATCATAATGCTCGCCCGAGTTCGGGTAGACCACCAGCGGCAGCGGCGTCAGGCTATGCAACTGCTTCAGCGCCGCCGTGGTGTTTTCCAGCGCGATACAGTTGATGCCCAGCGCGACGACCTGCGGATAGTCCTCCAGAGAAGAAACCACCTCCCGCAGCGGCGTGCCGTCGCTCAGGTGCTCGCTGTCGCGAAGGGTGAAGGAGAACCATGCCCGCGCGCGGGGATACGCCGTCAGCAACGCGGCCAGCGCCTTTATTTCCGTGAACGACGGCAGCGTTTCGCAGGCCAGCAGGTCTGCACCCGCGTCCAGCAGCGCTTCCACGCGCGGGCGATGGAATTCTGTGAATTCTTCGGCACTGCGCACGTAGTCGCCGCGATACTCTGAGCCGTCTGCCAGATACGCGCCGTACGGCCCAACGGAGCCCGCTACCAGCAGCGTGCCCGCGTGCGGGTTTTCGGCCAGGTACGCTTCGCGCGCCTTACGCGCCAGCTCCACGCTTTTGCCAATCAGCGCGCGGGACTGCGCCTCATCCAGACCGCGTGCCGCAAAGCCCGCAGGCGTGGCCTGGTAGCTGGCGGTGATCGCCACCTGCGCGCCCGCGCGGTAGTAATCAAGATGCACTTCACGGATAAGATCCGGGTTTTCCACCAGCACTTTGGCCGACCAGAGGCTGTCTGCAAGGTTACAGCCGCGCGCTTCCAGCTCCGTTGCCATTGCGCCATCCAGCACCACAAACGGCTGTTTTTCAAGGATGGCGGTAAGCGGATTATTCTGCGACATGTTCAGGCTCCTGCGATGTCATATTTCGGGTCAGGTAGTAGGCACCATAACACAGGGCGACGAACGGAAGCCCGCAATAAAGGGCAATGCGCTGGCTGGGGTCAAACCACAGGCCGACGCAGGCCACCACGCAGAGGATAAAACCGAGCACCGGCACCAGCGGATACCACGGCGCGCGGTACTGCAGCGCAGAGAGCGGCTGGCCAGACTGCAGATGACGGCGACGGAAAACGAAGTGCGATGCGCAGATGCTGATCCACACCGCCACCACCGCAAAGCCAGAAATGGCCGAGAGTGCGACAAACACCGTGTCCGGGGCCACCACGCTTGAGAACAGCGCCAGCACGCCGCCGAGCATGGAAACCGAGAGCGCCGTCAGCGGCACGCCGTTTTTGTTCACGCGGGCAAAGCAGCGCGGGAGCGTTTTCTCATTCGAGAGCGACCACAGCATGCGCCCGGAGGCGTACAGCCCGGAGTTCGCCGCCGAGAGGATCGCCGTCAGGATCACGAAGTTAAAGATATCAGCGGCATAAGGAATACCGACTTTTTCAAACACCAGCACGAACGGGCTTTTTTCCACGCCCGCCTGCTGCATCGGGATCAGCGCCGCCAGCACAAACACGGTGCCGATAAAGAAGATGATCAGCCGCGCGATGGTGGTGCGGATCGCAACCGGAATGACCTTGTGCGGATTTTCCGTTTCACCCGCCGCGATGCCGATAAGCTCGGTCCCGGAGAAGGCAAAGTTCACCGCCACCATGGTCATCAGGATCGGCAGGCCGCCGTGCGGGAACCAGCCCTCGGCGGTGAGGTTGCTTAAGCCCGGCGCGGGTGAACCGTCCTGCATCGGGATGAAACCAAAGACCGCCGCCCCGCCGAGGATGATAAAGGCGATGATGGTGATGACCTTCACCAGCGAGAACCAGAATTCCCCTTCGGCAAAGAAGCGCGTGGAGATGACGTTAAGGCCGAATATCACCACGCAAAAGACCACGCACCACGCCCAGACGGGCACCTGCGGGAACCAGTACTGCATGCAGAACCCGGCGGCGGTAAAGCTCGAGCCGAGCGCCACCGTCCAGGTGAGCCAGTAGAGCCACGCCACGGTATAGCCCGTCGCCGGGCCGAGATAGCGGGCGGCGTAGACGTGGAACGCGCCGGTTTCCGGCATCGCCACGGAGAGTTCACCCAAACACTGCATCACCAGCCAGACCACCAGCGCGCCGATCAGGTACGCCAGCAGCGTGCCCGCCGCACCGGTGGTGGAAATGATGTATCCGGTATTAAAGAATAACCCTGTCCCAATCACGCCGCCCAGCGAGAGCATAATCAGGTGGCGTGTTTTCATGGTGCGCTTAAGCTGTCCATTTTCTTGTTGTGTTTGCATATTACCTTCTATACGTATGGACATCTAAACATCCAAAGAAGGTGTTATACCGCGATTGTTAATAAAAAGCTAGATGACCAGACGTAAACGGGCACGTCGCGCGCTGAGTCTGGGGTGGGTTGTGAGGATCACATAAAGAATGGGACGCCAGGCCATAAGCACCTCCGCAAGCAGATACTAACAGCATGGTGCGGGAGCATGCGATCTTCGGTCAGTCAAAAGTGCTATCCGTGAAGCGCAAATTCATACTGCGATATTGCTGAACTGGCCGCCGGGTTGGTAATTCTCGCAATCGGTTCTATAGTCGTCACAGTTTCTTAGTAACCAGGACTGACTGATGCGCTTTAACGGACTGACCAAAGGTTTCTTTATTTTCATTCTCGCCCTTGTGACCTGGGCCTTCTTCGACGTGCTGTCGCCCTACTTCTCCGCGATACTGTGGGCCGCTATTCTGACCGTCATTTTCAACCCGGTAAAAAACAAATTGCGCGCCGCGCTGGGGGATCGCAACGGGCTGGCCTCGCTGCTGACGATTGGCATTATCTGCCTGATCGTCTTTATCCCGCTGATGGTGATCCTCTCCTCGCTCGCCATCGAGCTGAACGTGGTTTACACGAAGCTTCAGGAGAACAACACCCAATTCCCGGAGGTAGTGGCGAGCATCTTCAACCACTTGCCGGACTGGGCCAGCGGCTTCCTGGCGGATCACAACCTGACCAACGCGGCGCAGATCCAGAAAAAACTCTCCGACGTTGCGCTGCAGGGCGGGCAGTATCTGGCAGGCAGCGCGTTCCTGATCGGCAAAGGCACGTTTGGCTTTGCGATTAGCTTCGGCATCATGCTTTACCTGCTGTTCTTCCTGCTGAAGGATGGACCGTATCTGGTACGCCAGATCCTCGACTCCCTGCCGCTGTCTGATTTTGTTAAACAGCACCTGTTCGCCAAGTTCGTCGGCGTCTCCCGGGCGACGGTGAAAGGGACGGCGGTGGTGGCCGTCGTTCAGGGCACGCTCGGCGGGATCGCGTTTGCCATCGTGGGCATCGACGGCAGCGTGCTCTGGGGTGCGCTGATGGCGTTCCTCTCGCTGGTCCCCGCCGTCGGCTCGGCGATTGTCTGGGTGCCAGCCGCCATTTACCTGTTCGCCACGCACCAGCTCTGGCAGGGGCTGTTTATTGTTGGCTTCTTCGTGATTATTGTCGGGCTGGTGGACAATATCCTGCGCCCGCTGCTGGTGGGGAAAGACACCAAAATGCCGGACTACCTGATTCTGATCTCCACCCTCGGCGGCATGGAGCTGTACGGCATTAACGGCTTTGTGATTGGGCCGCTCATCGCCGCGCTGTTTATCGCCTGCTGGAACCTCTTCTCCGGCCGCGATCACGCGGGTAATGCCGAAGAGCTGGACGCCGAGTTCATCGAAGAGGGAAAAAACTCTCCAGATTTGTAGGGACGTGACGATAACGACCACATCAGGCGGCGCTGTGCCGCCTTTTTTTTCGCCTTAAATCAAACGTTTTCTATAATTTGAAGAACGCCATCCTCTTTATGCGGTAAAAGGATCTCCAGGTGCGAATCGCGACAATAACCAACTGGGCCTACGGTGCCACGGTCTGCCTGACTATCGCCTCCGGCATTATCATGCTGATGGCCTCCGGAGCTGACACCGCCGAACGTCAGGCCATTGAACTACGTCAAAATTTTGATGAGCTTACAGAAAATATTGAAACCGACGCCTGGAAACAGTCCGATTTAGCGCGCCTGTATGTCATCAAAAAAAATCCGCAAATCCTCGATGAGTACAATGCGTCAGAGAAAAAACTGAAGAGCATCGAGCTGAAGCTGGAGAAACTGCAGGACACCGGCGCTTCAGATGACGAGCTGGCCCTGCTACATGATGGTTTAAAAATCATTGATGCACTGCAGGATGAGCAGCAGGAGGCACTGACGAGCGCGGCCCGGGGTGAAGATGCGCAGGCCGTTGCCCTGCTCTATGGCATGCCCTACGAGCAGGAGCTTGAGCGCGCACAAACCCAAATCGATCGCTTTCGCCAGATACTCGACAAACGTGTCATCGCCTCCGTGCGGGAGGCGACGAAAAAATCGAAAGCGCTGCGCACGGCTTCTGAAGTGATGGTTGGCCTGACCGCCCTGCTGTTCTTGTTTGTGCTCGGCTTTATATTAAAACGCCGCGTGCTGCGCCCGGTGGTACGCCTGAGCGACGTGGTTCACCGTCTGGCCTCTCAGGACTTCGCCGTTGAAACGCCCAACTTTAACCAGATTGATGAGATTGGCGATATGGCCCAGGCCATCCGCATCTTTCGTGAAAACGGCCTTGCGCGACAACGTCTGGAAAAAGAGCGTGACGCCGACTGGGCCATCCGCGAGCTGCTGGCGCGCATGACGCAGCGGCTGCAGGGGTGTGAAAACTTTGACGATGTGATCAACGTGGCGGAGCTGTTTGCGCCCAATATCGCGCCGGGGATAGCGGGCCGGCTCTACGTTTTTGACCGCGATCCGTGGCAAATGCGCTGCGTCGCCCAGTGGCTTTCACCGGCAGATGATAAGGCCACATTCCACCCCGATGCGTGCTGGGCCGTGCGTCGCGGTCAGAGCCACCCGCCGGTTAACGGTGAACCGGATGTCGCCTGCTATCATCTCCCGGAATCACAGGCGGAAAGCGCGCTGTGCGTACCGCTTATCGCCCAGGGCGAGGCCATTGGATTGCTCTCGTTCCAGAACATCGCCCCGGAAAATGCTCCTGCACGCGCGTATCTGGAACTGATGGCCGAGGCGCTCGGACTGGCGCTGGCGAATCAGCGCCTGCGCGACGCGCTGCTGGAAAAAGCCTTGTTTGACCCGCTTACCGGCCTGCGTAATCGTCATCATCTGGAAGACACCCTGCACACGCAAATGACGCAGGCCATGCGCAACGGCGAGCCGTTAAGCTGCATGATGATCGACATCGATCACTTCAAGAGCATTAACGACCGCTTTGGTCACGAGGCCGGCGATCAGGTAATCAAAAACGTGGCGACGATTGTTCAGCGGGCCGCGCACGACGGCGGGCTGGCATTCCGCTACGGGGGCGAGGAGTTTCTGGTTCTGCTTCCCGGGGCCGGTGAAGCAGAAGCGCACGCCTGCGCGCAGAAGATTTACAACGGCGTGCATGCGCTATCGCTTCGCTACGGGCTGACCGAGATTGGGCCGGTGGATGTGTCGATTGGTATCGCCAGCTATCCAGAGCATGCTCAAAGTGACAACCTGCTGCGCGCCGCGGACGTGGCACTGTACCGGGCGAAAGAGCTGGGACGCTCGCGAATTGTGAGTTTTGGGATGCTGGAGGCGGGCTAGACCGCCCGCCGGGTGGCGAACGCGAAAATATCTGGCATCAAAAAATTATAAACTTTTCGTGATATTCTTTTTTAATAAAGTTTACCTTATATACTCTTCTCAGAGCGTAAAACGCACGTTATAAAAATAGTGGCTTTTCAGTCTATTATTCTTTAGCGCGTCTATAATCGCCTCATCATAAAAATATCCTCTGGCATATTACCGCGATTATAAAAAAATAATCGCCTCAACTTTATCCCTGTATTAATGCGTGGCTCGCAGATGTTCGTGCGCGTGTCAGGCATTATTCTTTCACACTGGAAAAACGTCTATGTCTAATGTGGATTTACGATCCAAAAAATCCTGGGTAGCGCTGGCCATCATCGCCGCGATCGTGGGCGCGATAGCATCCGCATTTGCGTGGACGGCGGGTTGGATCGGTTCTCGCACCACCAGTCAGGCATTAGTCTCGGAAACATCAACGCCGTTTCCTCCCGGATTTCGCCGGGCACATGGCAAAGGAATGTGTTTTACGGGAAACTTCATTCCAGCCGGTTCAGCAACGTCTTTGTCAACCGCGCGCCTTTTTTCCCAGCAGCACACCCCTGTTGTCGGACGGTTTTCCATCGGCACTGGCGACCCCCACGCGGCGGATAGCTCAACGAAAACTCTGAGCATGGCCCTGATGTTCAGAACAGACGATAACCAGCAGTGGCGTATGGCGATGAACAACGAACCCTTCTTTGCGACCCGGGACCCTGAAGGATTTCTGGCGCTGCACCGGGCAACCGCGCCAGACCCGGCCACCGGCAAGCCGGATCCACAGCGCCTCGCGGCATTCTTAAAAGCCTATCCGGAAGCAGAGAAATACCTCAAATGGGCGGCACAAAAGCCCGCCCCCGGGAGCTTTGCCGGCGCAACGTTCTACAGCATTAACGCCTTTTACCTCGTGGACGGTCTCGGAAATCGCCAGGCGGTACGCTGGATGATGCGCCCGCACGATCCTTTTGTGTCGCTGAGCGAGGAGCAGCGCCAGAAGGCCGATCGCAACATCATGTTCGAGGGCGTCAGCCAGAGGCTTGCTCAGAAGCCTCTCTACTGGGATTTTGTTCTGCAACTCGCCCAGCCGGGCGATCCGGTGGATGACCCTTCCCGGCCGTGGCCTAACGATCGCAGGCAGATCGTGGCCGGTACGCTGGAAGTGGCGCGCGTCGAAGCCCAGGCTGACGGTCCGTGCCGCGACGTTAACTTCGACCCCTCGACGGTTCCTTCGGGTGTGAACGTGTCTGACGATCCGGTGTTAAACGCGCGTTCTGCCGCGTATTCACACTCCTTTAGTCGCCGGGAACGGGAAATTGGTTACGGCAAAGCCACCGAAGCTGTTGAAAAGCAGGAGGTAAAATGAACCCGAATCAAGAACACGGAAAAGCGCCGCAGCATTTCAACGCCCTGGCAAGAGGACTACACTGGCTAATGGCGGCGATGATTCTGGCCATGCTATTTATTGGTACTGCAATGATGACGACGCTTCATCACCGGATTGCGCTTATCGACCTGCATCGCCCTCTGGGGATTGCCATATTACTGCTGGCGCTGCTCCGTCTGGTGAACCGACTTCGTAGCAAGACGCCCCGGCTGCCTGCTGATTTACCCTTCTGGCAAGTGCTTGCGGCTAAAGCGTCGCACTGGCTGCTGTATGCGCTCATGCTGGCAATGCCATTTTTGGGCTGGGCGCAGCTGTCGGCAGCAGGCTTGCCCGTCGTCATGTTCGAGGGATTTAATCTCCCACCGATTTTGCCAGTAAGCCCAACCCTTTTCGCCTGGTGCCACGATGCGCATAGCCTTCTGGCAAAACTCCTTTTTGCCGTGGTGCTATTACATATTTCTGCTGCATTAGTACATGCCTGGATCTACCGGGATAGCGTTTTTGCCAGCATGACGAAAAGCGGCAACCAGAAAAATTAAATAAAAAAAAGGCCTTTTTATCCGCTCTCGAATAAAAAATCGCCGGAGTGTGATAATTAAACGGCACAATTAGCGCGACATATAAATTGGCGAAAAATAACCAGGCGTCGTTGTCCCGGTAACCTGCAGTCTGGGGCATCCGACGTTATGGTTAGCAACGCTGCCCGGGCGATGCCTCGTGCGCGTCAATAAAAAACGATCGTTTTTTAGCCGAAAGCGACTTTATTCACATAATGGTCGCGTACTTAAAAAAAGAAGCACTCCCAGTGCTGTAAAACCCGCTCGCACCAAACCACTTCAACTCGATGATTTTAAAACATTTTCCTGCAACGCATATCCAAAAACGGTAGCGTCTCAACAAAATACATAAACTAGTAGGATAACTAAATTATAATTCATATACTTCTGTGCAAAAGTGGAGGCCATAATGCGATTAATCCTAATGCTGGTATGCTGTCTGGTTCAGAGTTTAGCCTGGGCGGGTGAACTGCCGAAACCCGCCGGAAAACCCATTTTGACGATTTACGGGAATATAGAAAATACTAACGAAGATGGAAAAGCAGTGTTTGATCTCGCAAGCCTTGAAAAACTCGGGATGGTGAGTTTCGAGACGACATCTCCCTGGTATACGGGCAGGACGAAGTTTGAGGGTGTTCCAATGAACAAACTCATGGATTATGTTGGAGCAAAGGGTTCTGTCGTTAATGTTATTGCCCTTAATGATTACGCAACCGCTATTCCTCTCAGCGATTTTAAGAAATATAACGCTATTCTTGCCTTAAAGATTAATGGCGAATATATGCGTATCCGCGATAAAGGCCCATCATTCATTGTATACCCTTATGACAGTCTTCCTGAGTTGAATAATCAAATTTATTACTCGCGTTCAGCATGGCAGGTTAGCAAAATGAAGATTGAATAGCAGTTCAGGAGAACATAATGAACAGGATACTGGTTGGTATCATTTTTTCTCTTTTTATCACGACGGGATATATTGCATTTCTTGTTTACGATCGTCAGCAAGAGCTGCAAAAACTGACTCACTACACTGAGTCCTGGTCCGTGGCTCAACTGGTATCAGAGTACTACCGATTTGAATCATGGCTTGGTCTATACGCAACCGATACCGATGACGTTACGATAGACCAGGCCCGCATGCGTCTCGAAATTATGCTCAGCCAGAGCGAGTTACTGAACGGGGGAGACTTAGGCCGCTATATTGAGAGCGATAAAACGCATCAAGAGATCGCTGCACGCCTGAAAGAAATACTGGCGTATCTGGACAGTAACCTGGAAAAAATGAGCCATGAGGAATTAAAAAAGTACCTGGCAAATATGCACCTGCTCGACGCGCCGCTCAGTCAACTGTCTTCAAGCGCATTAACCAAAGATATTAACACAATTAATGAATCCAACCATAAAATACAGATTCTATATTATATTTACTCCGTACTTTCGTTACTTCTGGTGATATTAAGCTTTATTCTGGGGTTCTTAATGATCTATCAGAATAAAAATATTCTTAAAGCCCACATGCAGGTTAAAACCCTCGCTGACGAACTTCAGCGGTCAAAAGAAACGCTGCAAATACAGAATTCGAAGCTGGAATATGATGTGTATCATGACTCCCTTACCGGCATGAAAAACCGTCTGTTCTTCTGGGACGATCTCAATAAAATTACCCTTCAGGCAGATAAAAACCATACCCCTGTCACGGTGATGTTATTTGATTTAGACCGGTTCAAAGAGGTCAACGATACCTATGGCCATGACGCCGGCGATTTACTGTTGAATCAGGTATCCCGACGGCTTACCTCAATGAGTAACGCGACGGATACGTTTTACCGCCTGGGCGGTGACGAATTTGCACTTCTCTCCAGCGGCCTGACCGAGAACGCGGCGGTTTCGCGCGCCAAAGAGATCAGCGCTCACATTAGTCTGCCCTATACGATCAATAACCAGCTGATAAAAATTGCCACCTGTGTAGGTATCGTTTTATCTGATAATGAGCGGCGCTCGGATTATCTCTATAAATTTGCCGATCTGGCCCTCTACGAAGCCAAAAAAGAGGGCTCACAGCAGATAAAAGTCTTCCGTCAATGGATGCTGCAGAAGCTGCAGGAAAGCAGAACCCTTGAGCATGATATGGCTCTCGCGATCAGCAACCATGAATTCGTTGTTTATTACCAGCCTATTGTCGATTCATTCAGCAATGAAATTTACGGCTATGAAGCGCTTATTCGCTGGATACACCCGGTAAAGGGGATTTTGTCGCCTGATTACTTTATTTCTGTTGCTGAAAAAACAGGGATGATCAATGAGATTGGCAAAAATGTGCTTGAACTTGCCTGCCGGGAGGCGGTTTCCTGGGCGGTTCCGGCCAGAATCTCGGTAAACGTTTCACCTGTTCAGTTGGGGACTAAATCATTTACTGCAATGGTTCAGTCCATCCTGAAAGAGACAGGCCTGCCGGCCAGCCGCCTTGAGCTGGAAGTTACGGAGTCTTCGCTCTTCAGTGACAGCAACACGCCGCTTACTATTCTCAAAAAACTCAGATCGCTGGGGGTAAAAATCTCCATTGATGATTTCGGAACGGGTTATTCCTCGTTATCAAGGCTGAGTGAACTCAATTTTGATAAAATTAAAATTGATAAATCCTTTGTGAATCCGATATCCACCCAAGACGATGCGCTTAATATCGTTAAACTGATAACCGGCATGGCGAAGAGCCTCAATATGCGGGTCATTGCAGAAGGTGTGGAAACCGAAGCGCAGCTTGAACGGCTTCAGGCGCTGGGCTGCGATCTCGTGCAGGGCTATCTGTTTGGAAAGCCACAGGCTGAAATCGATAAAAATATAAAAAACGGTACAGTGTGATCTTACCGGGATCACACTTTTCAACCCTGGGTATACACATACAATGACCGGGTGTTATCATTCACCCCGTAAATACCTTTCAACTCAATCCGAGGCTTTGATGCTGGAGAATGTAATCATCCGATAATCAGCTCCCCGACCTTTTCAGGCCGGACTGATTATCAATGCGCCGAAATCGAATGCGGACACCGCTGTGTGTTTGCACGTTTTGCACATGATGATTAAACAGGTTTTCCAGTATGAATTTATCCCGTCAGGAACAGCGTACCTTACACGTTCTCGCCAAAGGTGGCCGTATTGTGCACGTCCGCGATACGTCCGGCCGCGTCACCGCCGTTGAATGTTACAGCCGCGAAGGGCTATTGCTCAGCGACTGCACGCTCGCCGTCTTCAAAAAGCTCAAAACCAAAAAGCTGATCAAATCCGTTAACGGTCAGCCCTACCGCATTAATACTACCGGGCTGAACAACGTCCGTGCCCAGCCTGATAATCGTTAAGGAGAGGATGATGGATATCCCACGCATATTTACTGTTAGCGAAAGCGAACACCGCATTCATAACCCCTTCACGCCAGAAAAGTACGCCACGCTCGGGCGCGTGTTACGCATGAAGCCAGGCGCGCGCCTGCTCGATCTCGGCAGCGGTTCGGGAGAGATGCTTTGCACCTGGGCACGCGATCACGGGATTACTGGTATTGGCATCGACATGAGCCCGCTCTTTACCGCGCAGGCAACGCGGCGCGCAGAGGCGCTCGGCGTCAGCGAACGCGTCCATTTTGTGCATAACGACGCGGCTGGCTACGTGGCTGATGAACAATGCGACGTGGCGGCCTGTGTTGGCGCCACATGGATTGCTGGAGGCGTTGCCGGGACGATGGACCTGCTGGCACAAAGCCTTAAGCCCGGGGGAATCATGCTCATCGGTGAACCTTACTGGCGACAGGTTCCCGCAACGGAGGAGATAGCTCGGGCTTGCGGCGTCTCGTCCACCGCAGACTTTCTCACCCTGCCCGACCTTGTCGCGTCTTTCGATCGCCAGGGCTATGACCTGGTTGAAATGGTGCTGGCAGATCAGGAAGGCTGGGACAGATACGAAGCCGCGAAATGGATGACCCTGCGCCGCTGGCTGGATCAAAACCCCGACGATGATTTTGCACAGGAGGTGCGCGCGGAGCTGACGGCAGCGCCTAAGCGCCATGTGGCTTACACAAGGGAATATATTGGCTGGGGCGTGTTTGCGTTAATTGCACGATAGGAGGGAGTGGCGGTATAGCCTTTTGGGGCTATACCGGCCTTAAGCATGAAGCGCTCAGCATTGTGAACGCTACGCTACGCCTGGCATGAAAAAACTTCTATCATTGCTTTTTCCGTTACCGCATTCACAGGCGCTTTATGGACACCCCTTCTTTTCTCTATTTATTGCTTTTCCCGGCCAAAAAGATGATGAAAGTGGGTAAAGCCAATAATATCTATAACCGCATTCAGTCGCTAAAACGGGTCTGGGGCGATGTGGATTATGCCCATTCTTACCGCATTGCGTTACCGCAGTCCGAGGTCTTTAAGCTAGAAAAAATGCTGCATTTTCTTTTGGCCAAATATCAAACGGGCATTGATGCCGGCGACGGCTATACCGAGCTGTTTTCCATTGAGGCGCTGGAGCCCGCCATTAAGCATATTCATTACGTCATTGAGCATGGGGTCATTGATGCTCAGCTCCTTCAGGGAATCGAAAAGCCACAGCTTCGGCCCGGCAAAAGCGCGGCGCATCGCCACGCGAAAATGAAAAAACAGTCAGATACTATGATTAACAACGTTGTCAGGGTGACGGAACAGTTCAGCAGGATAAATCGTTTACTGCTTATCTTGCTATTTAAGCAGCACCGCCTTCGTTATCAATATGACATTGAAGGTAATACCATACTTTTTCGGATAGCAGACAACCGTACTGACCAACGCGATGCTCACAAAATAATGCGCATGTTCAGCTTTTTTATTGAAGACTTCAGATACTTGGGAGGGACCAACTACTGCTCGGGGGTCTTTGGTGAAGGCACGGTCACGCAATACAACGTGGAGTTGATTTCAGGCGACCCTGACGCACATCCTCTGGTGGCCTATCTCGCCTCGCAAACAGAGCGCTTGTTTAATAAATTGCCATCGCGATCGGCGTTATTAATGGTAGATCTGCCGATACTGGAATCGAGCCGAATCCTGCGTAGGGTATTACAGAGTGATGACGAGGATTAAGTTGCTTATGCCGCGACACTTATTGCTATTCAAGGGCAAGACGACGTACTGTCATCAAGAAACCCAAAAATACTTCCACCGTTTTCCAACGCCGGGTAAGGATTTGAGTTCCAACAACATCACATCCCGCCTTCATCAGTCCAGTCAGTTTACGAGCAATACATAATGTCGTTGCACCGGCCATTTCTACCGCTCCGAGTAAAACGCTAAGCTCATCCAGTAACAGGATACTTAGCGTGACCTGCTCCCTGTTGATTAATACACCGCGATGTTAGTAATGTCTTCATAAGCCACATGAGGACATCCCCATGAAGAAGCGTTTTTCCGACGAACAGATCATCAGTATCCTCCGCGAAGCTGAAGCAGGGGGTTCTGCCCGTGAGTTCTGCCGCTAGTACGCCATTTCCGACGCCACCTATTATACCTGGCGTAAGAAGTATGGCGGTATGGAGGTGCCCGAGGTTAAGCGCCTGAAATCGCTTGAGGAAGAGAACGCGAGACTCAAGAAGCAGCTTGCCGAAGCCATGCTGGATAAGGAGGCACTTCAGGTGGCCCTGGGGCGAAAGTACTGACGACAGACCAGAAGCGGGAAGCCGTGGTATTGATGTGTGATGCGACCGGTCTGTCGCAACGTCGTGCCTGCATGCTTACAGGCTTGTCCCTGTCGACCTGTCGCTATGAGGCTCAGCGACCGGCGGCTGATGCGCATTTATCAGGGCGCATTACTGAGCTGGCACTGGAGCGCAGGCGTTTTGGTTACCGCCGCATCTGGCAGTTACTGCGCCGTGAGGGCCTTCATGTTAATCACAAGCGCGTGTACCGCCTTTATCATCTTAGAGGGCAGGGCGTAAAACGCAGACGGCGTCGTAAAGGACTGGCAACAGAACGTCTGCCTCTGCTCCGCCCGGCGGCGCCCAACCTGACCTGGTCGATGGATTTTGTCATGGACGCGCCCGCCACCGGTCGCAGGATCAAGTGCCTGACCTGTGTGGACGACTTCACGAAGGAGTGCCTGACAATTACCATCGCATTCGGGATTTCAGGCGTTCAGGTCACGCGTATTCTGGACAGCATTGCACTGTTTCGAGGCTATCCGGCGACGATAAGAACTGACCAGGGGCCGGAGTTCACCTGCCGCGCACTGGATCAATGGGCTTTTGAGCATGGTGTTGAGCTGCGCTTAATCCAGCCGGGCAAGCCAACGCAGAACGGATTTATTGAGAGCTTTAACGGGCGATTTCGCGATGAATGTCTGAATGAGCACTGGTTCAGTGATATCGTTCACGCAAGGAAAGTCATTAATGACTGGCGGCAGGATTATAACGAATGTCGTCCACATTCAGCACTGAATTATCAGACGCCATCAGAGTTTGCAGCACGGTGGCGGAATGGAAAATGTGAAGGTAAACAAACCGACATTACTAACTGATGGTTGTATCTAATACTGGGGGCAGGTCACTAGGGTACGTTTTGATGTTCTCTCTTAGGATCAATACTATCTGGAGTCATGAGTTTATATGTGGATTGTTCTGTGTAAACCTCCATAAACTCACCAAAATCTATCATGATGATGATTTCACCTTTCTCTCCTTCAGGTAAACCAAACGAACCAGCTTCATCACGTGAATTCATATCTCTCCCGTTAGACACAATATATTTATATCAATATCAATAAAGCCCCAATTCATGAGGCTTTTGCATGATTAGTTACAGAGAGCTCTTTTTCGCTCCCTCAATCTCAGCCTGACAAACATCATCATTTGTAAATGTATACTGTAGGTAAACATATCCCTGTGCAGAACTGTTCGCTCTGGCTTCGATAGAAATAGCGCCAATATTATTTTTTAGCGGCGTTTCTTTTGTGCCTTTCCAGGTGGCGGATAGGAAGCGCTCTTTTTTATTTAGCCCCATCATCCAGTCCTGAGGCTCTTTCCAGATTGAACCAGCCAGTAAAAGGTCTGTGGTTTCGGCCTTTCCATAAAGTGAGCTTAACGAACTACTTAAATCTTCAAACCGGGATTTCAAGGCAAGCCCATAGCTATCGGTATCAATGTTTTTACCGACAGCCCTAATTTGACATAAGCCAGCTTTAGGCGAGATCAACAAACCATACATTTCAAAATCCGCGTTTTGCTTTGGTAGTTTATCGGAAGTATAAAGATTCACGCTGTCCGGTAGTGGTTTTAGCTTTGCCCCGATCATATCTTCGATATTTTTCTGGGTCAGACCAGCCTCAAGACCGAACGGGCCTTCAGCGGGTGGCAACAGAGGGGGTTGTTCTTGTGTAGTTTTAGCCGTTGCTTCCTTCTTGTCACTGGCGGTTGCTGCACTGTCCTGAATTGGTGCAAGCTTAACTTCAGCGAGACCATACTTAGCGGTTAGATATTTTTGCTGCAGCATAGCCATGCTTTGTTCTTCAGTGGCAACGGCTGATAGTTTGAGTACCTGTATCAAACCGCCAGTGTACTGGCTGGCATCTGCTTTAGCTTCGTTGATTTTTGCAGTCAGATTATCGATCTCTGTTTTAATGGAGGCCGCAAGTTCAGGGTCTGGCTTGGTACCAGAGACTACTACATCAATTTTGGCACCGGACTCAATAGCATTTATACGCTGTTCCAAAAGAGCCTTATTCGTTCCCAAAACTTCCAGTCTTGCGGTGGTTAAATTCTTGATCAGCCCACCAGAAAATTGTTGATCAACTTCTTTCGCTGCTAAGATTTCGCCCTCAGTCTGTGATAGCTCAGTCTTAAGAGCCGCAACTTCCTGTTTTTGTTCCGGGGTTAACTCTTGTGGCCCGCACCCGGTTAACATCGTTATGCCCACTAATGTTGCAATCAAAGTTTTATTCATATCCCTATCCCAGTTGAAATAATCCGGATTAATCCTATCAGGAAGATAGGCATATTAAAATTTATCCGTTCTGGTCATGCCCAAAGCCTGATGTATATCCTCCGACTGTTCCTGTTTAAAATACGCCTCACCAGCCCATCTGTATCACGTTTGAACGATCGCTCATTTCCACTCCAGAAAAATTCGTTATATACACAGAAAAGTAGTCAGCCCGGTTGGACCATTTAGCCCAACGCACTTAACCTATTGATTTAAATGAATACACTCTGTTTTTTGGCTAACTCTTTTATGGGTTTGGGCTAAATTTGAGGATTTTTGGGTTAGACCAGCCCTGCTTCGAAGAGTGGTTATCCAGCAGACCATTTCTTAAGCTTGCTTTCATGCCATTCCAGAGCAATTTCTCTGAATGTGTTTGTTACCGCCAAGGCCCGAGTGATTTTTTCTTCTTGCTTCAATACCCCCGGATCGATACCCCCAGCGATCCCCCTTTTAGCTTCATCTCGTTTTGAACGAGCATCAGCCAGGGTAACGGCAGGGTAAACACCTAAAGCCAGGAGCTTTTCTTTGCCATCAACACGGTATTTTAAGCGCCAGTAACGAGCACCATTGGGGTTAACAAGCAGATAAAGCCCACCGCCATCAGCCATCTTGTATGGCTTGTCCTTTGGCTTAGCGGTCTCTCCCTGTCGAGCGTTTAGCTTCAGTGGGGGTATCTCCTTTAGACCGAACAGCATATACCCCCGGATATACCCCCAAAGTGATGTAGATTAAGGGGTACTTCGCTAGACCTCAAAATAATGAGGAAGGGCTTAAACCTAGAGTATAAAGGGTTCCGGATGACTTGAGTAAACTTTGAGAGATGCTTGAATGGTGCCGATAATAGGAGTCGAACCTACGACCTTCGCATTACGAATGCGCTGCTCTACCAACTGAGCTATATCGGCCCTGAGAGGTCGGTTACGAGTGTAACCACGGGGCAAAAGGTTAGATCTAACCGGGTGATGCGTCAATGCCCTTTTGAATCAAACGGCTATTTTTGCATCACCCGTGACTATTTACGCACGAATCGTATCGTCACCGAAGCCGATCCACTTATAGGTGGTCAGCGCTTCAAGGCCCATCGGACCGCGCGCGTGCAGTTTCTGCGTGCTGACCGCCACTTCTGCGCCAAGTCCGAACTGGCCGCCGTCCGTGAAGCGGGTGGAGGCGTTCACATATACCGCAGAGGAATCCACTTCATTCACAAAGCGATCGGCATTGCGCAGCGTACGCGTCAGGATCGCGTCAGAATGCTGCGTGCCATGTTCACGAATGTGCGCAATAGCGTCGTCGAGATCCACAACCACCTTCACGTTCAGATCCAGCGACAGGAACTCGTCGTCGTACTGCTCCGCTTTTACGGGAACCACGCTAGCCGGGCCACCCTGGAGCAGCGCGAGGGCATTGGTATCAGCATGCAGCGTCACCCCGCTCTCCGCCATCTGTTTGCTCAGGGCTGGCAGGAAAGTACTCGCAATCCCCTGGTGCACCAGCAGCGTTTCCACGGTGTTACAGGTGCTTGGACGCTGAGTTTTGGCGTTGACGATAATCTTCAGCGCTGGCTCAATTTCGGCGCTGTCGTCTACCACGATATGGCATACGCCGATGCCGCCCGTGATGACCGGAATGGTCGACTGCTCACGGCATAGCTTGTGCAGGCCCGCGCCACCGCGTGGGATCAGCATGTCGATGTATTTGTCCATGCGCAGCATCTCGTTGACCAGTGCGCGGTCAGGGCTCTCAATCGCCTGCACGGCCCCCGCCGGCAAACCGCACTCTTCCAGCGCCTGCTGGATGACTTTCACCGTCGCGGCGTTGGTGCGCCAGGTCTCTTTCCCACCGCGCAAAATGGCGGCATTACCGGTTTTCAGGCACAGGGAAGCGACGTCAACCGTCACGTTTGGACGGGCTTCATAAATCACGCCGATGACGCCGAGCGGCACGCGGCGACGCTCCAGACGCAAACCGCTGTCGAGCAGCCCACCGTCAATCACCTGTCCTACCGGGTCGGCCAGATTACAAACCTGACGAACATCATCGGCGATACTTTTAAGACGCGCCGGGTTCAGCGCCAGGCGGTCGAGCATCGCTTCGCTCAGGCCGTTTCGACGCGCTTCCAGCAGATCCTGCTCGTTGGCAAGCAAAATGTCCTGAGACTGAGCTTCCAGATAATCAGCGATTTTTTCCAGCACGCGGTTTTTCTCGCGGCTGGAAAGGAGCGCCAGTTTGTAAGAGGCGGCCTTCGCGGCTGCGCCCATTTGTTCCAGCATGTTCTGGCTCCTTAACGAATAATCATGTCATCGCGATGCACGGCAACCGGGCCATATTCATAGCCCAGAATAGCGTCGATCTGCTGCGAGTGGTGGCCCGCAATGCGGCGCAGGGCATCGCTGTTATAGCGGCTTACGCCATGCGCGATGTCGCGACCTTCAAGGTTGCGGATGCGGATCACTTCACCACGGGAGAAGTTGCCTGTCACGCTTTTAATTCCTTTAGGAAGCAATGAACTCCCTCGTTCCAGAATCGCCGCGGTTGCCCCTTCATCAACGGTGAGTTCACCGGCAGGCGGCGCGCCAAAGATCCAGCGCTTGCGGTTCTCCAGCGGGGATTCCTGGGCGTGGAAGCGGGTGCCGACGGAAATGCCTTCCATCACGTCGCCAATCACGCCAGGGCGGCTGCCCGCGGCAATGATGGTGTCGATACCGGCGCGGCACGCCACGTCGGCGGCCTGCAGCTTGGTCCCCATCCCGCCCGTTCCGAGGCCGGACACGCTGTCACCGGCGATGGCGCGCAGGGCATCGTCGATACCATGAACATCGGTAATCAGCTCGGCTTCCGGGTTGGAGCGCGGGTCGGCGGTGAACAGCCCCTGCTGATCGGTCAGAAGCAGGAGTTTATCGGCACCCGCCAGGATGGCGGCCAGCGCAGAGAGGTTATCGTTATCGCCCACTTTTATTTCAGCGGTGGCAACGGCATCGTTTTCGTTGATAACGGGAACAATATTGTTGTCCAGCAGCGCGCGCAGGGTATCGCGGGCGTTCAGGAAGCGCTCCCGGTCTTCCATATCCGCACGCGTCAGCAGCATCTGCCCGACGTGAATACCGTAGATAGAGAACAGCTGTTCCCAGAGTTGAATGAGTCGGCTTTGTCCCACGGCGGCCAGCAGCTGTTTAGAGGCGATCGTCGCGGGGAGTTCGGGGTAACCCAGGTGTTCACGCCCGGCGGCAATCGCCCCGGAGGTCACAATCACAATACGGTGCCCTGCGGCATGCAGCTGAGCGCACTGGCGTACAAGCTCAACAATGTGGGCGCGATTTAGGCGGCGCGATCCGCCTGTTAACACACTGGTACCGAGTTTTACCACCAGCGTCTGGCTGTCACTCATGATTCTCTGCCGTTCAACGATAAGGGAAAGTAATGTCGAACGAACGTTTTAACAGGAGTCAGCCCGGTTGCCAACTGCCTTAGTGCATCACCAGGCACTTTGTTGCGCGGGATCAGGAAGCGTAGCGGCAGAATTTGACAAATTTATTACCGTAATAATAAATCACAGTTTTTTAAAATTATTCTTAGTTTGTCATAAAAGTTTCATTCCAGAACGATAAAACCCTTCCTGTTTTTTCACGGGACTTAAGCATCAGCTTATCGTCCAGCGAATTTTTAAAGCGCGTTTATAAGACAGGATCGAAAATGAAAAAGAGCACTCTGGCATTAGTGGTTATGGGCGTGGTGGCTTCCGCATCTGTTCACGCAGCAGAAGTTTATAATAAAAACGGTAATAAACTGGACGTGTACGGCAAAGTGAAAGCTATGCACTATATCAGTGATGATGACACCAAAGATGGTGACCAGACTTACGTTCGTTTCGGTTTTAAAGGCGAAACCCAGATTAACGATCAGCTGACGGGCTATGGCCGTTGGGAAGCTGAATTCGCAGGTAACAAAGCTGAAAGCGACTCCTCGCAGAAAACACGTCTGGCGTTCGCCGGTATTAAACTGAAAGACTTTGGTTCACTGGATTACGGCCGTAACCTGGGCGCGCTTTATGACGTCGCGGCATACACCGATATGTTCCCTGAGTTCGGCGGTGACGGCCTGGCACAGACCGACAACTTCATGACGAAACGTGCCTCCGGACTGGCCACCTACCGCAATACCGATTTCTTTGGCATGGTAGACGGTCTTGATATGACCCTGCAGTACCAGGGCAAAAACGAAAACCGCGACGTGAAAAAGCAGAACGGTGACGGCTTTGGTACGTCTCTGGCCTATGACTTCGGCGGCAGCGATTTCTCCGTCATTGGTGCTTATGCCAGCTCCGATCGCACCAACGCGCAGAACCTGCAGGCGCGCGGTGAAGGTAAAAAAGCCGAGGGCTGGGCAACCGGTCTGAAATACGACGCGAACGATATTTACCTGGCCACTATTTATTCTGAAACCCGCAATATGGCCCCTATCTCCGGTGGTTTTGCAAATAAAGCGCAAAACTTCGAAGTGGTTGCACAATATCAGTTTGACTTTGGTCTGCGCCCATCCGTGGGTTATGTACAGTCCAAAGGTAAAGATATCGAAGGCATTGGCGACGAAGATATCGTGAAATATATTGACGTGGGCGCCACGTATTACTTCAACAAAAACATGTCCGCGTTTGTTGATTATAAAATCAACCAGATTGACGACGATAATAAGCTGGGCGTGAGCAGCGATGATATCGTTGCGCTGGGTGTGACGTATCAGTTCTAAGATTATCCAAATAAGAAAATCCCGGCATACAAGCCGGGATTTTTTTGCCCAGGGTAAATGCGGTCTGCTGCCCTCACCCCGGCCCTCTTCCACAGGAAGAGGGAAAAACCATTACGCGGTCAGCTTCACCGCTTCGCTGGAAAAGTCATCCGCTGGCTCTAACTTAAGGTCCAGGGTGGCCAGCAGCGCGCTCGCTTTGTCGTGGAACTCTTTCAGGGTGTATTCCAGGCGATCGATCACTTCCTGATCTTTGATGGCCGTGGCCTGCCAGTTGCCGTCTTTGTTAAACAGGCCAAACTGATAGCTATACGTAAAACGTTTCTCCTCTGCTTCCATTTCCATCCACCAGCCCCAGAATTCACGTTTTTCGGGTGCAGGCTTCACGTTGACGCATACAGCCAGGCAGTCGAAAAAAAAGCGATTCTCTTCACACTGCTCTTCTCGAATATACGGGCCGAGAGCCATAAATTTCTTGATCAGCCTACTTTTCGGGTGTCCACTCGGTAACGTCATTGCGATCTCCTTTTGTGAAGCCACTGTTTTACCAAACCAGCGAAATTTAGCAATCTATTAACACACTCTCTGGGCGATCCAGCGCGTGATCTCTTTCAAGGCTTTGTCAAAATTCTGATACACCGGGCTGAACGGCACCTCAAGCAATTTGCCATCCGCAGATGACGAAGTGATTAAGCGTGACTCTTCCTCCGGGCTGAACGGATCGTTTTTCCAGAAACCGGACAGCATCGGCGTCGGGCAGCGGCGTCCAAGCAACCCTTGCGTTTTTAACGAGTAGCGATTGAGTTCGACGCGCAGCGCTTCGTCTGAGGCATCATGCATGCCAAGGCGACTGGCAAGGACGTCCAGATACATCTCCGGCACGCTGC
Source organism: Enterobacter sp. 22499 (assembly GCF_052044815.1). NCBI lineage: Bacteria > Pseudomonadati > Pseudomonadota > Gammaproteobacteria > Enterobacterales > Enterobacteriaceae > Enterobacter > Enterobacter sp. 22499. The sequence goes on from NZ_JBQENR010000001.1 coordinate 1,546,245, forward strand.
CCTGACGGGCAGGATCGCTGAGCAGGGCGTGAACCACCGGGCCCAGGCAGGCGACGGCCTTCAGACGTGAAGATTCAAGGTAAGCCAGACGTACCGCAACGTTGGCACCAAAACGGAAGCCGAACGCCGCGACGCGGGTGTGGTCAACCCACGGAACATTTTCCAGCGCTTTAAGCGCATGCTGGTGCAGCAGGCTCGAATCCTGCGTTAACTTCCACTTCGATGAGAATCCAATAGAAGGCATATCGAGCGTCAGCATCGCGATCCCTTTTGGTGCGAAGTAGCGCTCATACAGGCTGTAATAGTCGATTTGCAGGGAATCCAGCCCGCCGCACATTAGCACGGTCGGGAACGGGCCGTCACCTTCAGGCATGTGCAGGAACCCGGTGACGGGCGCACCGCCCGGAACGGCGAACTCAAGCTCGCGCATCTGACCCGGCAGGCGTTGAGCAGCCTCCTCATAAGCACGATTCGCCAGCGCCTGAGCCTGCTCGGCCAGCTCATCCCCTTTCAAATGCGGATAGGCGGCGATGGCGTAGAGGTTGGCCGCATGCAGCCAGTGCTTGCCGCTTCGCGTGGCATCCTCTTCCTGGCTGGCTTTTTGCTGCCAGAGCATCGCCTGTTTAGACCATTCGTAGATCCAGTTCCCGCCCCGGTAGCCCACCACCGTGTCGTAGAGCTCGCTGTCGGTACGCTCCGACTCGCTCATTACGATACGCGCCTGCACGTCGAGGATTTCACGGGGATCGATACCGCGCCAGATCCACATCAGGCGGTTAATCATGCGATACCAGTGGGGCACGTTTTTACCGTCTAAAGCGGACTGGACGGCAGGCATGGTTCCCGGATTAAACCGACGGACCAGCGTCGACGTTTCAGGGTGTTTGAAACGGGGTTTGAAGAGAGTCTCGGTGAGATTCGCCTGCGTCATTGCGTTGCCTCCATGGATACGTCATATAGTGCCCATTGTAACGCGTGGCGGGATAAAAAGAACAACGCCCGGCATAGCCGGGCGTGTAAAGTTACGTACTGAAATTAACGGCCTGAAATAGGCGGTACGAAGACCACGCCCATATCCCACGGCTGTTCAATCCAGGTATCCTGTGGGATATCAATGACGTAATCGTCAACCAGTGGGCGACCCGCTGGCTTAGCGAAGATCGTCACGAAGTGCGCTTTCGGGTACATTTCGCGAATAGCGACCGCAGTACCGCCGGTGTCCACCAGATCGTCGATAACGATGAAGCCTTCACCGTCGCCTTCAGCGCGTTTCAGCACTTTCAGCTCACGCTGGTTATCATGGTCATAGCTGGAGATGCAGACGGTATCGACATGACGAATACCCAGCTCACGTGCCAGCAGCGCCCCCGGTACCAGACCGCCACGGCTGACGGCAATAATGCCTTTCCACTGTTCGGAAGGCATCAGACGCGCAGCCAGTTTGCGTGCGTGAATCTGCAACATGTCCCAGGTGACGACGTATTTTTCGCTCATGTGAAGTGTCCCAGCCTGTTTTTATACGGCTTAAAAAGTGTTCGAGGGGGAAATAGGTTGCGCGAGATTATAGAGATCTGGCGCACTAAAAACCAGTGTTTAGCGCTCCCTGCCTGAGTTTTTACATGCTTTATGCTACCAGCCAGCAGAGAAAGTGGTATTCTCAGTTGCATCTCGCAAGCCTGTCTTGTGGTAACTATTAACCTGCTAACCCTGTGGCCTGCAACCCTGTTTGCAGCGCCTCGACAAGGAGACTTATCGTGTCTGAACTGTCTCAATTATCTCCGCAGCCGCTGTGGGATATTTTTGCCAAAATTTGCTCCATTCCACACCCTTCCTACCATGAAGAACAGCTTGCCGAACATATTATGGGTTGGGCGAAGGAAAAAGGTCTGCACGCAGAGCGCGACCAGGTTGGCAACATTCTGATCCGCAAACCGGCTACCGCAGGCATGGAAAACCGTAAACCGGTTGTACTGCAGGCGCACCTGGACATGGTGCCACAGAAAAACAACGACACCGTTCACGACTTCACTAAAGACCCAATCCAGCCGTACATCGATGGCGACTGGGTAAAAGCGCGCGGCACCACCCTGGGCGCGGACAACGGCATCGGTATGGCCTCTGCGCTGGCGGTGCTGGCTGACGACAGCGTTGAACACGGTCCGCTGGAAGTTCTTCTGACCATGACCGAAGAAGCGGGCATGGACGGCGCGTTCGGTCTGCAGGCGAACTGGCTGCAGGCAGATATCCTGATCAACACCGACTCCGAAGAAGAAGGTGAGATCTACATGGGCTGCGCGGGCGGGATTGATTTCATCTCTACCCTGCCGCTGTCACGCGAAGCGATCCCTGCTGGCTTCCAGACCTTCAAGCTGACGCTGAAAGGGCTGAAAGGCGGCCACTCTGGCGGCGACATTCATCTGGGTCTCGGCAACGCCAACAAACTGCTGGCGCGCTTCCTGGCGGGCCACGCGGCCGAGCTGGACCTGCGTCTGGTGGACTTCAACGGCGGCACCCTGCGCAACGCGATCCCACGCGAAGCCTTTGCCACCGTGGCGGTGCCAGCGGCGAAAGCGGACGAGCTGAAAAAACTCTCCAGCGTCTACCTGGATATCCTGAAAAACGAACTGTCGGCGAAAGAGAAGAACCTGACCGTAGTGCTGGAATCCGTGTCTACGGATAAAGCCGCCCTGACCGCGCAGTCTCGCGATAGCTTCGTTCAGCTGCTGAACGCGACGCCAAACGGCGTGATTCGCAACTCTGACGTGGCGAAAGGCGTGGTGGAAACCTCTCTGAACGTGGGCGTGGTGACCATGAGCGACGACAGCGCGGAAATTATCTGCCTGATCCGCTCCCTGATCGACAGCGGTAAAGAGTATGTAGTAAGCATGCTGGAATCTCTGGGTGCGCTGGCGGGCGCGAAAACCTCCGCCAAAGGCAGCTACCCTGGCTGGCAGCCGGATGCAAGCTCTCCGGTGATGGCGCTGGTGCGTGAAACTTATCAGCGTCTGTTCAACAGCACCCCGAACATCCAGGTGATCCACGCGGGTCTGGAATGTGGTCTGTTTAAGAAGCCGTATCCGGACATGGACATGGTTTCCATCGGGCCAACCATTACCGGTCCACACTCGCCGGATGAGCAGGTTCATATTGAAAGCGTCGGCCATTACTGGACGCTGTTGACGGAACTGCTGAAGGCGATCCCTGCGAAGTAATTTGTCGTCTGTTGCCCGGCGGCGCTACGCTTGCCGGGCCTACGATGAGTGTAATCTACAATCCCAAAACCAGCTGACGCTCCAGCTGTGGATCCAGCAGCGTGACGTGCAGTCCCACCAGCCTCACCCCTCGTCCGCCTCGTCGTTCTTCCCACGCCTTTTTCGCTGTTGCGATAAGATCTTCTTTGTTCAGGCGCGGCCAGACGTGCTCCTGCGTCGTCTGCTGAAAGTCGTTAAATTTCAGCTTGATGCCCTGTCGGGCAATCAGTAAATCAGGCTTTACTTTGATCAGGCGTCGCTCCAGCTCCGGATAGAGCTGTTCCGTAATAATGGTTTCGCATTCTGACCAGTCATGGATATCTTCGCTCAGCGTGCGCTCAACCCCGACCGATTTACGAAGCCGTTCGTTGTTTACATCGCGGTCGTCAATGCCCTGACTGCGCTCCCACAGCACGCGGCCAAACTTCCCAAAGCGCTTGAGCAGCATAGCCAGGTCGCTTCGCTGCACGTCTTCGCAGGTGCGTAACCCCATACTTTCCAGCTTCGCGGCGGAGACTTTGCCTACGCCGGGGATTTTGCCAAGCGGCAACGTTTTTAAAAACGCCGGGACCTCTTCAGGGGTGATGACGTACTGGCCGTTGGGTTTATTTAAATCGGAAGCAATTTTGGCGAGAAATTTTACCGGCGCGACGCCTGCCGACGCGGTGAGATTCAGCTCGTTGAAAATGGTCTGGCGGATCTCCTGCGCCATCAGGGTAGCGGAGCCGTGACAGTGCAGGCTGTCGGTGACGTCCAGATAGGCTTCGTCCAGCGAAAGCGGTTCAATCAGTGAGGTGTAGCGGGAGAAGATTTCGCGTATATGGTTTGAGGCTTCTTTATAGGCGTCAAAGCGCCCTGGCAAAAGAGTAAGGTGCGGACACAGTTTCAGCGCCATCGCCGTCGGCATGGCGCTGCGCACGCCAAATTTGCGTGCAGGATAGTTGGCGGTGCTGATCACACCGCGCTGAACGCGGCTGCCGCCAATGGCGATGGGAATATCCCGCAGCGCCGGGTTGTCACGCATCTCCACTGCGGCAAAAAAGCAGTCCATATCGACATGGATTATTTTGCGCATCGGTCATACCACACATGTATTTATATACAGTATAACAAAAGGCAAAAAATGCGTCAGCTATTTTCCTTACTCACGGTTGTCATATAAACGTGTTACAAACATTCGTAATAAAACTTTTATATACATACACTTAGGCAATCAATGGAGCGTAATTATTCATGAAGAAAATTCTCTCGATTTCGTTACTGTTTCTGGCGAGTGCTGCATCTGCTAGCCCTGCGATCGTTGCCCACCGGGGCGGGACTGCGGATGCACCTGAAAATACCCTGCCAGCCATTAAGCTCGCCCTCGAAAACAAAGCAGATATCGTCTGGATAACCGTGCAGTTAAGTCGGGATGGCGTACCGGTTCTCTATCGACCTGCCGATCTGAAAGCGTTAACCAATCTGCAGGGAAAGGTGTCACAGTATACCGCTGAAGAACTGGCAAAGGCGGATGCCAGCGTGAAGTGGAAAGATAAGGACCTGCCGGAAAACCTGCTTAATTCCCCGATACCGACGCTGAAGTCGGTGCTGAGCGCCTGGCCAGATACGCATTTTTTCATTGACATCAAATCGCCGGATGCCGATCCGGCGACCATGGGCAACGCGCTGCTTAACGTACTGAAAGAGACCAACAGCCTGAATCGCGTTCGCGTTTATTCAACCGAAGATCGCTATATGGAAGCATTGCCTGTCGAAATCCCCCGCTTTGTCACGCGCAGCGAAACCCGCACGCGCCTGGCCACGATTTCGTTGAGCCATGAATGTCTGCCTCCTTCACAAAAAATGGACGATTACTGGTATGGGCTTGAGTTAAACCGAAAAGTAGAAGTGGTCGAGAAATTCACCTTAGGCGAAGGTGTCTCTCCTGCAACATTAACGTGGGACAAAGAGGCCGTTGACTGCTTCCGCTCTCAGGGCAATGCCCATCTTATTTTTATCGGCGTGAACTCTGAAGAGGATTACCAGAAGGCGAAAACACTGGGTGCCGAAGGGGTTCTTGTAGACTCACCAGCCAAAGCCAAAAGCTGGGCAAAATAAATGATAAAGGCCGCACGGAGCGGCCTTTTCCTAGATGATCCTCTGCTGATCCCGGGCCATGCGCTTTTTACGTGCATCGCACGGTTCGGGGCAGTCGCACACCTTTTCCATTCCGATGGAAGAGATACCTCCACAGCTGCCCTGAATGCTTTTACGCTGGATGATCCAGCCTAAAGACATACCGAACACCACCAGCAAAAACACCGCAAAGGTTGCCAGAAAGGTCAACATAATCAGCCTCCGAAATCATCAAGGAGGATGTTTTCATCTTCCACGCCGAGATCTTTGAGCATCTTGATCACGGCGGCGTTCATCATTGGCGGACCACACATATAGAACTCGCAGTCTTCCGGTGCCGGGTGCTGTTTGAGGTAGTTTTCATACAGCACGTTGTGAATGAATCCCGTATAGCCCGTCCAGTTATCTTCCGGCTGCGGATCGGAGAGCGCCACGTGGAAGGTAAAGTTCGGGTTCTCGCGCGCCAGCAGTTCAAACTCATCGTCGTAGAACATTTCGCGCAGCGAGCGCGCACCGTACCAGAAGCTGATTTTACGCTTGCTGCCGAGACGCTTGAGCTGGTCAAAGATGTGCGAGCGCATAGGGGCCATACCCGCACCGCCGCCGATAAAGACCATTTCGGCGTCGGTATCTTTAGCAAAAAACTCGCCGAACGGACCGGAGATCGTCACCTTGTCGCCTGGCTTAAGGGACCAGATATACGACGACATCACGCCCGGCGGCGCGTCAGGCACGTTTGGCGGCGGCGTGGCGATACGCACGTTGAGCATGATAATGCCCTTCTCTTCCGGGTAGTTAGCCATGGAATAGGCGCGCAGCGCGGGCTCTTTTACCTCGGAAACAAAGCGGAAGAGATTAAATTTATCCCAGTCGGCCCGGTACTCATCGGGCACGTCGAAGTCCGCATAGGCCACGGTGTGCGCCGGACAATCAATCTGGATATACCCGCCTGCACGGAACGGGACGCTCTCCCCTTCAGGGACACGTAGCTTAAGCTCTTTAATGAACGTGGCTTTGTTATCGTTCGAGATAACCTCGCACTCCCATTTTTTCACGCCGAAAATCTCTTCCGGCAGCTCAATCTTCATGTTCTGACGCACCGCGACCTGGCACGCCAGGCGGCACCCCTCTTTCGCTTCGCGCTTCGTAATATGCGACAGTTCAGTAGGCAGAATATCACCGCCCCCCTCTTTCACCGTCACACGGCACTGCCCGCATGAGCCGCCTCCACCGCAGGCTGACGAGACAAAAATCCCGTTGCCCGAGAGCGTATTAAGCAGCTTGTCCCCTGCCGGAGTGCGGATCTGGTTCTGCGGATCGTCATTGATATCAATGATCACATCCCCGGAATTAACCAGCTTTGCGCGCGCCGCCAGAATCAGCCCTGACAGCACCAGTACTATCAGCGTGAACATCACCACGCCAAGAATAATTTCCATCTGTTAGCCCTTATAGCTGCACACCGGAGAAGGACATAAAGCCCAACGCCATCAGGCCGGTGGTGATAAAGGTGATCCCTAAGCCACGCAGCCCCGCAGGCACGTTGGCATATTTCATTTTTTCACGGATCCCCGCCATGGTGACAATCGCCAGCATCCAGCCGATACCGGAACCGAAGCCGTACACCACCGATTCACTGAAGTTGTAATCGCGCTGAACCATAAACGAGACGCCACCGAAGATGGCGCAGTTCACCGCGATCAGCGGCAGGAAGATCCCCAGAGCGTTGTACAGCGACGGGAAATACTTATCGAGGATCATCTCCAGGATTTGTACCAGCGCCGCAATCACCCCGATGAAGGTGATGAAGTTCAGGAAGCTAAGATCGACGCCTTCCACCAGCGCGCCGTCCCGCAGCACGAAGTTGAACACCAGGTTGTTAATCGGAACCGAAAGCCCCAGCACAACGGTGACCGCCACGCCCAGGCCAAATGCCGTCGAGACCTTTTTAGAGACGGCAAGGAACGTACACATGCCCAGGAAGAAGGCGAGCGCCATGTTTTCAACAAACACCGCGCGCACAAATAAACTCAGGTAATGAGCCATTGTCGGTTACTCCTTTTCCTGCTGTTCAGGCTTCAGCGTACGAATCAGCCAGATCAGCAAACCGATAATGAAAAACGCGCTTGGGGCCAGCAGGAACAGGCCGTTCGGCAGATACCAGCCGCCGTTCTGTACCGTATCCAGCACCTGAACGCCAAACAGCTTGCCGCTGCCAATCAGCTCGCGCAGGAAACCGACCGTCAGGAGGATCACGCCGTAGCCCAGGCCGTTGCCGATACCGTCCAAAAAGCTCGCCAGCGGCGGCATTTTCATGGCGTAGGCTTCAGCGCGCCCCATCACGATGCAGTTGGTGATAATCAGGCCGACAAACACCGAAAGCTGCTTCGAGGTTTCGTAGGCGAACGCGCGCAGCAGCTGATCGACCACGATCACCAGCGAGGCGATGATCGCCATCTGCACGATGATCCTCACGCTGTTGGGGATGTGGTGGCGGATCATCGAGATAAACATGCTGGAAAACGCCGTCACCAGCGTTACCGCCAGCGTCATCACCACCGCCGTTTCCAGCTTGGTCGTTACCGCCAGAGCCGAGCACACACCCAGCACCTGCAGGGTTATCGGGTTATTGGCTAAAAGTGGGCCAATCAGCACCTTTTTAACTTCTTTCAGTTCACCCGTATCAGCCATTGTTCAGCGCTCCTTCACGTACGTTCTTCAGGAAGGGACCAAAGCCCAGTTCACCCATCCAGAAATCAAAACTGTGCTGCACCCCGTTAGAGGTGAGTGTGGCGCCGGAAAGACCGTCAACGGCGAATTCATCCCCAGGACGCGCGCCTCCTTTCACCACCTTCAGCGCAGGCTGACCGTTATCATTGAGCACTTTTTTACCGATAAACTGCGCACGCCAGTTAGGGTTTTCCACTTCGCCACCCAGCCCCGGCGTTTCGCCCTGATCGTAATAAGTAATACCTTTGACCGTGCGGCCATCGGTATCCAGTGCCACAAACGCATACATCATTGACCATAAGCCGTTGCCGTAGATGGGCAACACGATTTCCTGTATGCGCTTCTGCTCGTCACGGACGAGGTAAATTTCCGCGACATTGCTGCGGCGCTTAATGCCAGCCGGATCCTGCGAGGCGTCAAGCACGGTGCTCATCTGCGGATCCTTTAATGCCAGCGCCTGGTTATATTTCGCCGGGTCTTTATCCATCAGCTCGCCGGTTTTTAAATCCACCAGCCGTGCGGTAATGCGTTCAGCAAACACGGCCGCGACGTCGTCCTTCGTCATGCCTTCCTGCATCAGCCCGGCCACGGCCAGGATGTTGCGCTGTTTATCCAGCGCGCGCTGTTCCTGCTGCAGCGGCTTTAACCCTACGGCGGAACCGGCAACCACGATGGAACAGACCAGACACAGTACCAAAACCACCAGCAGCGTTTTGCTGATGCTGTCGTTATTTTTAACCTCAGCCACGCGCCTTCCTCCGCTTAATGTTGGCGCGCACGACCAGGTAGTCGAACAGCGGCGCAAACAGGTTGGCAAACAGAATGGCCAGCATCATCCCTTCCGGATAGGCCGGGTTGACCACGCGAATCAGTACACACATCACGCCAATGAGCGCGCCGTAGCACCATTTTCCCCTGTCGGTAAAGGAGGCCGAGACGGGATCGGTGGCCATGAACATCATGCCAAACGCAAAGCCTCCCAGCACCAGGTGCCAGTACCACGGCATGGAGAACATCGGGTTCGTGTCTGAACCAATGAGGTTGAACAGCGTGGCAGTAAGCACCATGCCGAGCATAACGCCCGCGACGATGCGCCAGGACGCCACGCGGCCAAAGATGATGATGGCCCCGCCGATCAAAATCATCAGGGTAGATACTTCGCCAATAGAGCCCGGAATGTTGCCAAGAAACGCGTCGAACCAGGTTACGGGCTGGCCGGTAGCATTGTTGACCAGCGTTTCGCCGCCGCCTGCCGCCCACTGAGAAAGCGGCGTCGCGCCGGAGAAACCGTCCGCAGCCGTCCACACCAGGTCGCCCGAAATCTGCGCCGGGTAAGCAAAGAACAGGAACGCACGCCCCGCCAGCGCCGGGTTGAGGAAGTTACGTCCGGTGCCGCCGAAAATCTCTTTGGCAATCACCACGCCAAAGCTGATCCCCATTGCTGCCTGCCAGAGCGGTAGCGTGGGCGGAACAATCAGCGCAAACAGAATGGAGGTAACAAAGAAGCCCTCGTTGATCTCGTGTTTGCGGATGATGGCGAACAGCACTTCCCAGAAGCCGCCCACGATAAAGACGGTTATGTAGATCGGCAGGAAGAAGACTGCCCCCAGCGTCATCATGCTGACCCAGCCTGCATCAGCCGCAAAGCTGACGCCCAGCGACTGCGCCAGACGATAGTGCCAGTCAGACTGGATCACCTGCGCCAGCTGCTGAGCGTCGTACATATGATGCAGCGCCGGAATGGTTTGCAGACCAACGTTGTACATGCCCCAGAACATGGCCGGGAAAACCGCAAACCACACCAGGATCATCATGCGTTTCAGATCGATGGCATCGCGAACGTGCGCTGCCCCTTTCGTCACCAGACCCGGAGTGTAGAAAATAGTCGTCGTCGCTTCATACAGCGGGTAGTACTTTTTGAGCTTCCCTTCGGTAAAGTGCGGCTCAATTTTTTCAAAGAGGTGTTTTAATCCCATGGTTATCCTTCCTGCTCAATGCGGGTTAACACCTCGCGCAATACGGGTCCATATTCGTATTTACCCGGACACACATAGGTACAGAGCGCCAGATCTTCTTCATCCAGTTCCAGACAACCGAGCGCCTGCGCGCCGTCGGTATCGCCTGCCAGAAGATCGCGCAGCAGCACGGTAGGCAGAATATCCAGCGGCATTACACGTTCGTAGTTGCCAATCGGAACCATCGCGCGCTCGCCGCCGTTCGTGCTGGTCGAGAAGTTAAAGAGCTTATGACGCAGGAAGTGGCCAAGCGTGGTGCGGGTGACAGAGTATTTTTCTGCGCCAGGCAGAACCCAGCCGAACAGCTCTTTCTCACGCCCTTCCAGAACGACGCTCACCTGAAGATGGAAACGTCCCAGGTACGCGTGCGCATTGACAGCGCGGCGGCCGCTGAGTACCGAACCGGAAATGAGGCGGTTTTCACCCTCTTTCGTTTCCCCTGCCAGCAGTTCATTAATGTCTGCTCCCAGAAGCGTCTTAACCAGACGCGGGTTTGCGGCCTGCGGCCCGCCGATAGCGATAATCCGTTCAGCGCAGAGTTCACCCGTCGTAAAGAGCTTACCGATGGCAATGACATCCTGATAATTAAGATGCCAGACCTGTTTTTTAAGGCTCACCGGCTCAAGGAAGTGGATATGGGTCCCGACCAGACCCGCCGGATGCGGGCCGGAAAATTCATTAAACGTAACCTGTCCCTGCGGATGGCCGCCAAGCTTGCCGCCGCTGGCCTGGCAAACGTGCACTTTTCCGGGCGTCAGGCGAGTCAGAACGGTCAGCCCGGCATCAAAGGCTTTACGCTGCGCCAGGATAATGGGCTGCGGGTCTGCGCTGAGTGGGTTGGTGTCGATGGCCGTCACGAAAATGGCAGCCGGGGCGGTATCAGGAACAGGTGATTTGCTGAAAGGACGCGTACGCAGCGCCGTCCACAGGCCGGACGCGAGCAGCTGAGCCTGCACATCTTCGCGGCTAAGCGTCGCGAGGTCTGCCGCATCATAACGAGCAAACTCACGCTGTTCATCGCCTTCAATGCGGATTACCACCGACTGCAGCACGCGACGCTCGCCGCGGTTGATCGCTACCACGGTGCCGCTGGCGGGGGCCGTGAACATGACGCCGGGATTTTTTTTGTCTTCAAAGAGCGCCTGCCCTTTGATCACGCGATCGCCCTCCTGCACCAGCATTGAAGGACGCATGCCCAGATAATCGTCACCTAAAATTGCGACATGACGGACGCTTGCGCCACACGAGACGTGCTGCTCAGGCACGCCTGCAATCGGCAAATTAAGTCCTTTTTTTATTTTAAACATGTGGTTAGCAGGTTTCCATAAACAACAATCCAGTGGGCGCAAAGTGTAACATTTTCCCCTTCTCTCGGGCAGGGGATCCACGGTCGGGCGCGCCAAAATGCGAGCTATTACGCAAAGTTCCTGGAGCCAGCGCATTTTTGATGGTTTATAAAGTAAAACTAATTTGTAAACTCACCGCCCGGCTCTTGCGAAAATCTATAGCGGTGCTAATGTGAGCGCACCTAACAGAATAATCTGATTTCGGGTCTCTTTTGCCGTCCTGGCAAGTTAGTCCAGGTTTTATCAAGGAATTTGTAGTATGCGTAAAATCGCATTGTTCATTGCGATGCTTCTGATTCCGTGCATGTCGTTTGCCGGGCTGCTCAGCAGCAACAGCTCCACCACGCCGATCAGCAAAGAATATAAACAGCAGTTAATGGGATCCCCGGTTTATATTCAAATCTTCAAGGAAGAGCGCACGCTCGATCTGTTTGTAAAAATGGGCGAAACATATCAGCTGCTTGATAGCTACAAAATTTGTAACTATTCCGGCGGGCTGGGCCCGAAACAGCGTCAGGGCGATTTCAAAAGCCCGGAAGGTTTTTACAACGTTCAGCGTAACCAGTTAAAACCGGATAGCCGCTTCTATAAAGCCATCAACATCGGTTTCCCGAACGCCTATGACCGTGCTCACGGTTATGAAGGGAAATACCTGATGATCCACGGTGCCTGCGTGTCTGTCGGCTGCTACGCGATGACCGACTCCGGCATTGATGAGATTTTCCAGTTCGTAACCGGCGCACTGGTCTTTGGGCAGCCTAACGTTCAGGTCAGCATCTATCCGTTCCGCATGACCGATGCCAATATGGCGCGCCATAAGTACTCTTACTACGCCGATTTCTGGAAACAGCTGAAGCCGGGTTATGACTACTTTGAGCAGACCCACAAGCCGCCGGTAGTCTCTATCGTCGATGGCCGTTACGTGGTCAGCAAACCGCTGAGCCACGAAGTCGTCCACCCGCAGTTGGCGTCAAATTACACGGTCCCCGAGACAAAATAGCACCCACTCGCCTGGCATAATCTTTTGCCAGGTTTCGTTGCCCGTCAGCGGCTGCGTTGCAATAACGGTGACCACATCGTTCGGTGTGGTCTCTTTCTGAAAATCTATCTCCACATCCTGATCGAGCAGCGTAGCAACGCCAAACGGCGAGCGGCGCGTGATCCAGAAGAGATTCGTCGAGCAGAACGCCATCACGTAGCGCCCGTCAGACAACAGCATGTTAAACACGCCTTTTTCACGCAATTCGGCTGCCAGCGTCGCGATGTATTTGAATACGGCGGCCATATTGCCGGGCGTGCGCGGATAACGTTCCGTCAGCTTATGCAGTAGCCAGCAGAAGGCCTTCTCGCTGTCCGTTTCGCCCACCGGACGGAAGTTGCCCGTTTCCAGAGATTTATAGCCCGTAAGCTGCCCGTTGTGCGCGTAGGTCCAGTTACGGCCCCACAGCTCGCGGGTAAAGGGATGGGTATTTTCCAGCGCAACTTCGCCGCGGTTTGCCTGGCGAATATGCGCGATCACCGAACAGGATTTAATTGGATAGTCCTGCACCAGTTTGGCAATCGGTGAGTTAAAGCTGGGCTGTGGATCTTTGAACGTGCGACACCCTTTGCCTTCATAGAAGGTGATGCCCCAGCCGTCTTTATGCGGCCCGGTTCCCCCACCGCGCTGAACTAGCCCGGTGAAGCTAAAGCAGATATCGGTTGGCACATTGGCGCTCATCCCGAGCAGTTCGCACATACATCACCTCCACAACAGCGGGGGGCACCGGCGCCCCCCAGCGAAGTCTTACTTAACCATCTCTTTTTCGATCAGCTGGATCAGGATGTGGATCACTTTGATGTGAATTTCCTGAACGCGATCTGCATAGCCGAAGTGCGGAACGCGAATTTCGATATCCGCCGTACCGTCCATCTTACCGCCATCTTTCCCGGTCAGGGTGATGACCTTCATGCCTTTTTCACGCGCGGCGGCGATCGCTTTGATCACGTTCGCGGAGTTACCGGAGGTAGAGATACCCAGCAGCACGTCACCTTCACGGCCTACTGCCTCAACGTAGCGGGAAAAGATGTGGTCGTAACCGAAGTCGTTGCCTACGCAGGAGATGTGGCTCACGTCGGAAATCGCAATCGCCGGGTAGCCCGGACGGTTTTCGCGATAGCGTCCGGTCAGCTCTTCGGCGAAGTGCATGGCGTCACAGTGGGAACCGCCGTTACCGCAGGAGAGCACTTTGCCACCGGCCTTAAAACTGTCGGCCAGCAGGACCGCCGCGCGCTGAATAGCATGAATATTGGCATCATCTTTCAGAAAGTTCGCCAGCGTTTCCGCCGCTTCGTTCAGTTCGTTACGAATAAGATCCTGGTACATGAGGATAATCCTTCAGTATTGATGAAATAACACAGTGGAGTGTACCGGATAGCGGGAAAAGCGAGAAGCTAAAGCCATGCGAATCGTCCGGCGTTTTGATTTTTTGTGCCGACGAAAACGCGAACAATGTGAACCAGGTTGTAATTATTTTGTAAACACATTGCTAAAGGAATTCACATCAACTACAACCATATCATCACAAGTGGTCAGACCTCCTACAAGCAAGGGAGCTTTTCTTTATGATGATTTTGAGCATTCTCGCAACCGTTGTACTGCTCGGTGTGTTGTTCTATCACCGCGTCAGTTTATTCCTGAGCAGCCTGATTCTTCTGGCCTGGACGGCTGCGCTTGGCGTCGCAGGTCTCTGGAATATCTGGATTTTGGTCCCTCTTGCCATCATTCTGCTGCCGTTTAACCTGGCCCCGATGCGTAAGTCGATGATCTCCGCGCCAGTATTTAAAGGCTTCCGCAAAGTGATGCCGCCGATGTCGCGCACCGAGAAAGAAGCGATTGATGCGGGCACCACCTGGTGGGAAGGCGATCTGTTCCAGGGCAACCCGGACTGGAAAAAGCTGCACAACTATCCGCAGCCGCGTCTGACCGCCGAAGAACAGGCCTTTATTGACGGCCCGGTGGAAGAAGCGTGCCGCATGGCGAACGACTTTGCTATCACCCACGAAATGGCCGACCTGCCGCCGGAGCTGTGGGCGTACCTGAAAGAGCATCGCTTCTTCGCGATGATCATTAAGAAAGAGTACGGCGGTCTTGAGTTCTCCGCTTACGCGCAGGCTCGCGTGCTGCAAAAGCTGGCGGGCGTCTCCGGGATCCTGGCGATTACCGTCGGCGTACCGAACTCCTTAGGCCCGGGCGAACTGCTGCAGCATTACGGTACGGAAGAGCAGAAAGATCACTATCTGCCGCGACTGGCGCGCGGTCAGGAAATCCCGTGCTTCGCGCTGACCAGCCCGGAAGCAGGCTCCGATGCAGGCGCAATCCCGGATACTGGCGTGGTCTGTATGGGCGAGTGGCAGGGCCAGCAGGTGCTGGGCATGCGCCTGACCTGGAACAAACGCTATATCACCCTGGCGCCTATCGCCACCGTGCTCGGCCTGGCCTTTAAGCTCTCCGACCCGGAAAAACTGCTGGGCGGTGAAGAGGATCTGGGCATTACCTGTGCGCTGATCCCAACCTCGACGCCGGGTGTGGAAATTGGCCGTCGTCACTTCCCGCTGAACGTGCCGTTCCAGAACGGCCCGACCCGCGGGCAGGATATTTTTGTGCCGATTGACTACATCATCGGCGGCCCGAAAATGGCCGGTCAGGGCTGGCGCATGCTGGTGGAATGTCTGTCGGTGGGTCGCGGTATTACCCTGCCGTCGAACTCAACCGGCGGCCTGAAGTCCGTCGCGATGGGAATTGGCGCTTATGCCCACATTCGCCGTCAGTTCAAAATCTCCATCGGCAAGATGGAAGGTATCGAAGAGCCGCTGGCTCGCATCGCGGGCAACGCCTACGTGATGGACGCCGCTGCATCCCTGATTACCTACGGCATCATGCTGGGCGAAAAACCGGCCGTTCTGTCCGCGATTGTGAAGTACCACTGTACCCACCGCGCTCAGCAGTCGATCATTGACGCGATGGATATCGCGGGCGGTAAAGGCATTATGCTCGGCGAAGGCAACTTCCTGGCGCGCGGCTATCAGGGCGCACCGATTGCCATCACCGTGGAAGGGGCCAACATCCTGACCCGCAGTATGATGATCTTCGGCCAGGGTGCGATTCGCTGCCATCCGTACGTGCTGGAAGAGATGGCCGCTGCGCAGAATAACGACGTGGACGCCTTCGACAAGCTGCTGTTCAAACATATCGGTCACGTGGGCAGCAACAAGGTGCGGAGCTTCTGGCTGGGCCTGACGCGCGGCCTGACCAGCGCGACGCCAACCGGCGATGCGACCAAACGTTACTACCAGCATCTGAACCGTCTGAGCGCCAACCTGGCTCTGCTGTCTGATGTTTCCATGGCGGTGCTGGGCGGTAGCCTGAAGCGTCGCGAGCGTATCTCCGCCCGTCTGGGCGACGTGCTGAGCCAGATTTTCCTGGCCTCTGCGGTGCTGAAACGCTACGACGACGAAGGCCGTCAGGAAGCGGATCTGCCGCTGGTGCACTGGGGCGTGCAGGATGCGATGTATCAGGCGGAACAGGCGATTGACGACCTGCTGGCGAACTTCCCGAACCGCTTCGTGGCTGGCGCTCTGCGCGTGGTGATCTTCCCGACCGGTCGTCATCATCTGGCGCCGTCCGACAAGCTGGACCACAAAGTGGCGAAGATCCTGCAGGTTCCGAGCGCCACCCGCTCCCGCATTGGCCGCGGTCAGTATCTGGCGCCAACGCCGCATAACCCGGTGGGCCTGCTGGAAGAGGCGCTGCTGGACGTGATGGCCGCCGACCCGATTCACCAGAAAATCTGCAAACAGCTGGGTAAAAACCTGCCGTTTACTCGTCTGGACGAACTGGCGAAACAGGCGCTGGCCGGTGGCATTATCAATAACGACGAAGCTGCGCTGCTGGTGAAAGCCGAAGAGAGCCGTCTGCGCAGTATTAACGTGGATGATTTCGAACCGGAAGAGCTGGCGACGCAGCCGGTAAAGCTGCCGGAGAAGCATCGCAAACCTGAAGCGGCATAACCCGCTTCGCTCTGACAAACCCCGCCCGGTGCGGGGTTTTTTATTGCCACATTTTCTCGTAATGACGTGCTACAGTGTCAAAAAGGGGTCGTTTGAGGAGTCTGTATCGTGCCTGGTTTGAAGATTTCGATTTTGCAGCAGCCTTTAGTGTGGATGGATGGCCCTGCCAACCTGCGCCACTTTGATCGTCAACTGGAAGAGATTACCGGGCGAGATGTGATTGTCCTGCCGGAGATGTTTACCACCGGCTTCGCGATGGAAGCGGCGAAACAGTCGATGCCCCAGGAAGAGGTGGTCGCCTGGATGCATGCCAAAGCGCAGCAAACCAACGCGCTGATCGCCGGGAGCGCCGCACTGCAGACGGAACGCGGCCCGGTGAACCGCTTCCTGCTGGTTGAGCCGGAAGGAAAGGTGCATTTTTACGATAAACGCCACCTGTTCCGCATGGCCGATGAACATCATCATTATGAAGCCGGTAACGAACGCGTGGTGTTCGAGTGGCGCGGCTGGCGTATTCTGCCGCTGGTCTGCTACGACCTGCGCTTCCCGGTGTGGTCGCGCAACCGCAACGATTACGACCTGGCGCTGTACGTCGCCAACTGGCCCGCGCCGCGCTCGCTGCACTGGCAGGCGCTGCTGGTGGCTCGCGCGATTGAGAACCAGGCGTACGTGGTGGGCTGTAACCGCGTGGGGACGGACGGCAACGGCCACCACTACCGCGGCGACAGCCGGGTGGTGAACCCGCAGGGCGAGATTATTGCCACCGCCGAGCCGCATCAGGCGACGCGCATTGATGCGGAGCTGTCGTTGACGGCGCTGAAGGAGTATCGGGAGAAGTTCCCGGCGTGGCAGGATGCGGATCCGTTTAGCATCGGGTGAAAAAATGCCGGGTGGCGGCTACGCCTTACCCGGCCTACCAATGTTGCTCGCTTCTTTTAACTCACTAACGCCTGCCCGTCTTTGCGGCTCTCCGTCGCGGCCACGTAGTGCCCCTCCGGCATACGATAGATTACCTGCGCACCGCCGAAGTTGTAATCCTGGAGCGGATCTTCCACCACGATCTGATGCCCGCGCTCGCGCAGCGCGGCAATGGTGTTGCGATCGAACGTCGATTCAACAATCACTTCCCTGCCCTGCACCACGCGCCAGCGCGGCGCGTCGATGGCCGCCTGCGGGTTTTGCCCGTGCAGCATAATGCGCAGCGCCATCTGCATGTGCCCCTGCGCCTGCATCGGGCCGCCCATCACGCCGAAGGACATCAGCGGCTGGCCGTTGCCGTCCATCGCAAAGCCCGGAATGATGGTGTGAAAAGGACGCTTGCTGCCCGCCAGCGCGTTCGGGTGTTTGGGATCGAGCACAAAGCCGCAGCCGCGGTTTTGCAGGCTGATTCCGGTATCCGGCACCACAATGCCTGAACCGAAGCCCATAAAGTTGGACTGGATAAACGAAACCATCATCCCGCTGGCGTCCGCGGTGCTGATGTAGACCGTGCCGCTCTGCGTCGGTGATCCGTACACAAAGTCAGAGGCGTTATCGCGATCGATAAGCGCCGCACGCGACTTCAGATAGTGGTCGCTCAGCAGCTCTTTTGCTGCGAACTCCATATGTTCTTCATCCGCCACGTAGCGGTCGAGATCCGCCAGCGCCAGCTTCATGGCTTCAATGGATAAGTGCAGAGACTGCACGGAGTCCGGATGATGTTTCTCAATGCCGCACTGCTCCAGAATACCGAGTGCAATCAGCGTGGCGATCCCCTGCCCGTTTGGCGGCAGCTCCTGTACCGAGCCGCCCGCGAAGTCGCGCGACAGCAGGTCAACCCAGTCCACGCGATGGTTTGCCAGATCTTCCGCTGACAGGTGCGCGCCGTGCTCCTGGGCGAAGGCGGCGATTTTCTGCGCCAGCTCACCACGGTAAAAGGCTTCACCGTTGGTTTTGGCAATCAGCTCCAGCGAATGAGCCTGCGCCGGGTTACGGAAGATTTCCCCCACGCGCGGGGCGCGGCCTTCCGGCGCGAAGCAGGCGCTAAAGCCCGGCTGATCTTTCAGCTTGTTATAGCCGCGCTGCCAGAGATGACCAATCAGCGGCGAGACCGGGAAGCCGTTGCGCGCGTAGTCAATCGCAGGCTGCGCCAGCGTGGTCAGCGGTAGCGTGCCGAAGCGTTCTGCCAGGGCCACCCAGCCCGACACCGCACCCGGCACCGTCACCGCGTCCCAGCCGATTTCCGGCACTGCGCTTTTACCGGCAAACAGATCCGCATGCCAGCTGGCCGGCGAGCGCCCGGACGCGTTCAGGCCGTGAAGTTTTTCACCGTCCCAGACGATGGCAAAGGCATCGCTGCCGATGCCGTTGCCGGTCGGCTCAACAACGGTCAGCGCCATGGCGGTGGCAATGGCCGCATCGACGGCATTACCACCCAGCTGCAGCATTTTCATTCCCGCCTGCGCCGCCAGCGGCTGCGAAGTGGCAACGGCGTTGTGGCCCATCATCGGCGGGCGGCGTGAAGCGTAACCGGATGTAAAATCAAGCGCTTTGGTCATCATGACTCCTTAGTCGTGGCGCGGATCGAGCGCATCGCGCAGCCCGTCGCCAAGTAAATTAAAGCCCTGCACGGCAAGGAAAATCGCCACGCCGGGGAAAACGGACATCCACGGCGCCTGCTCAAGGAAACCTTTCGCGGTATTGAGCATGGACCCCCAGGACGGATTGGGCGGCTGCTGCCCCAGCCCTAAAAACGACAGGCTGGCTTCGGCAATAATCGCCGAGGCAATGGCCAGCGTGGCCTGAACCAGGATCGGCGACATCACGTTTGGCAGAACGTATTTAATGATGATCCAGCGATCCGGCAGGCCAATCGCCCGCGCGCCGTCGATGTACTCTTCGTTGCGAATGGCGATCACCTGCCCGCGCGTCAGGCGGGCGAAGATCGGCATCGCCGAAAGACCGATGGCGATCATCGCGTTGGTCAGGCTCGGGCCTAAAAATGCCCCCAGCGCGATCGCCATGATCAGGAACGGACAGGCCAGCAGCGCCTCGATAAAGCGCGAGATGACGCCGTCCCACATCTTCTGGAAGTAGCCCGCCACCAGCCCCAGCGGCACGCCGATGACCACCGCGATAACCACCGACATACAGCCCGCCATCAGCGAGGTTCGCGCTCCCCAGATAATGCGGGACAAAATGTCGCGCCCCAGCTCGTCGGTGCCGAACCAGTACATCGCTGACGGCGCTTTGCGCACCGCGAGGAAGTTGGCTTTAACCGGGTCAAACGGGGCGATCCACGGCGCCAGCAGCGCCACCAGCACAAAGAAACCCACCACAAGCGCGCCAATCACCGCGCTTTTATTGGCGAGGAATTTCTTCAGCACCCGGTTCTGCGCGCGCGGCAGCGCGGGGGCTACGGTTTGCGTCGTCAGTTCCGCCATCATTAACCTCGCATTTTCGGGTTGATAAGGACATAAAGCACGTCGGCCAGCAGGTTGAGCAGCAGGAAGCCGATCGCCACGATCAGCACCACGCCCTGCACCACCGCGTAGTCACGGTTGAACACCGAGTCGACGATCATCTTGCCAAAGCCCGGAATGGTGAACACCTGCTCGGTCAGCACCGCGCCGCCCAGCAGCTCGCCGAACAGCAGCGTGGTGAGGGTGATCACCGGTACCAGCGCGTTGCGAAACGCGTGCTTTAGAATGATCGCCTTCGGCAGCAGCCCCTTGGCGCGTGCGGTACGGATATAATCCGCTTTCAGCACCGCAATCATCGACGCGCGGGTATGGCGCATCAGCGTCGCCGCCAGCCCGGTTCCGAGCACGGACGCGGGCAGCAGCAGCGTGCGCAGGTTCTGAAGCGGATCTTCACTGAACGGCACGTAGCCGGACGCGGGCAGCCACTGCAGGTTCACCGAGAAGACCAGAATCAGCAGGATCCCCAGCCAGAAGTGGGGAATAGAGATCCCTGAGATCGCCACGAAGTTCGCCCCGTGATCGACCCAGCTGTTTTTGTTCACCGCCGCAAGGATCCCCATGCTGATGCCAAACACCAGCGCAATAATCATCGCCAGCAGCGACAGCTCCAGCGTAACCGGCAGCTTGCTGGCGATAAGCTCGGTCACCGGCTCGTGCGTGCGCAAGGAGACGCCAAGATCGCCCTGCAGCGCCCGCGTCAGCCAGTGGAAATACTGAACCGGGATCGGCGCATCCAGGTTCAGCTCCGCGCGCAGCTGGGCGATCACCGCCGGATCGCGTTCCTCACCGGCCATCGCAATCAGCGGATCGCCGGGCAGCAGCTTTTGCAGCCCGAACACCATCATGCTCACCAGCAATAGCGTCGGGACGGCCAGCAGCAGACGTTTGCAAATCAGTTCCAGCATGGGTTCTCCTCAGGACGTTTATTTCGCCAGCGTCAAACCCGCCAGACGCACGATGCCGTCCGGGTAAGGCTTAAAGCCCTGCACGCGCTTGTTCAGGCCAAAAATGCGCGGCTCGAAGTAGAGGTAGGCAATCGGCATGTCGGTTTGCAGCTGCTTAACCACCTTGTCATACAGCGGCTGGCGTGCGGCCTGGTCGGTGCTCTGGCGCGCCTGCGTCAGCCACTCATCGACCTGCGCGTTGCTGTAACGGCCGTCGTTAAGCGTGCCGTTGCTGTGGATAAAGCCGTAGATGCTGCCGTCCGGATCCGGGCGACCCGACCAGCCGGAGAAGCTCAGCTGATAATCACCGCTCTGCTGGCGATCCAGCAGCGTGGCAAATTCGGTCATCTGCAGGTTCAGCGTGAAGCCGGCCTCGGCGACCATCGCCTGCAATACCTGACCCACCTGCTGCGAGGTTGGGTTGTTCGGCACCAGCAGGTTGACGGTCAGCGGCGCGGTGACGCCTGCCGCTTTGAGCAGCGCTTTTGCCTTGTCAACGTCACGCGGCGGCACCGGCAGGTTGACGTGATACGGGCTGACCGTCGAAAACGCCTGGTTGGCTGGCGTATACAGCCCTTCAAAGACCACCTGGTTTAACGCATCACGGTCGATGGCCTGAGAAAACGCCTCGCGCACGCGGGCATCTTTGAACGGATCGTTCGCCGGGACCTTGCCGTTATTAATATTGAAGGTGATCCCCTGATAGCCCAGGCCGGTAACCTTCGCCAGCGCCAACTTGCTGTCGGCTTCGACGGTTTTGACGTCGCTGGCGGCAATGCCTTCGGTCAGATCCAGATCGCCCGCGCGCAGGTTCGCGAGGCGCACGGAGGCATCCGGGATCGGCAGATAGATAATTTTGTCGAAGTGGTAGGCGCCTTTGTTCCAGTAGTTGTCGAAGCGGGTCAGAACGATGCGGTCCTGCGACACGCGGCTGTCGAACTTGTACGGGCCGGAACAGACCGGATGGGCGGCAAAGTCAGGCTTTTTCGCGGCCTCGGGCGCCATCATCGCGCCCGCGCGGTCGGTAAGCTGCATCAGCAGCGCGGCGTCCGGCGTTTTCAGGTGCAGCGCTATCTGCATCGGGCCGGTGACCTCTACCGATTCCACGGAGGAGATCTCGCTTTTCCGCAGGGAGCCTTTGAGGGTCAGGGCGCGGTCCAGGTTGTATTTCGCGGCGGCGGCATCGAATTTCTCTCCGTCATGGAAAGTCACGCCTTCGCGCAGATCCATGGTCAGCGTTTTGCCGTCGGCGCTCCAGGCCCACGATTTCGCGAGACCCGGCACGACCTTCAGATGCTCGTCGACGTCCACCAGCCTGTCGCACAGGGAAGCAAACACGAAGCGGCCATAGTAGGTGCGCGCCAGATGCGGGTCGAGCATGTCCGGGTCTGCCCCCAGACCGATTCGCAGCACGCTTTCAGAATGGGCGGGCAGCGCCGCGCCAAGCAGCATAACACTTCCCAGTACGGTCAAAAGAGAATTACGCATTGTCATTATCATGAGTTCCTTGAAGGAAGGGAGGAGTGAGTGGCCGCGTGTTCAAACAGCGCGCGGCGGCGCAGAAAGGCTGCGGATGGCGGTGCGATCTGGATAACGCTGCGATCGCGGTTAATTTCCTGCCAGCGGTGGCAGGCAACCTGACGCCCGCCGTCGAGCACCTGATTAATCGGCTCGACCTGGCGGCATTCGTCGGTGACGTACGGGCAGCGGGTGTGGAAGCGACAGCCCGACGGCGGGTTAGCCGGGTTCGGCAGATCCCCCTGCAGCAGCGGCGCGTCGCGCTCAATACCCGGCTGCATCTGCGGCGCCGAGGCGATCAGCGCCTGGGTGTAAGGGTGCAGCGGTGCGTCAAAGATCTCGTCGACGGTGGCAAGCTCAACGATCTGCCCAAGATACATCACCGCCACGCGGTCGCTCATGTGGCGGATCACCGCCAGACCGTGGGCGACGATCACCATCGTTAGCCCCAGCTGGTGCTTCAGGCTCTCCAGCAGATTAACCACCTGCGCCTGCACCGATACATCCAGCGCGGAAACCGGCTCGTCGCCCAGCAGCAGCTTTGGCCCCGAAGCCAGCGCGCGGGCAATGCCGATACGCTGGCGCTGCCCGCCGGAAAACTCGTGCGGATAGCGCCCGGCCCAGGCGGCAGGCAGGCCAACGGTCTTGAGCAGCTCCGCGACGCGATACTGACGATCCGCTTTCTTCATGTTCTGGTGCAGCCACAGCGGCTCACCGACGATCTGCTCCACCGTCATGCGCGGGTTCAGCGAGGCAAAAGGATCCTGAAAAATAATCTGCAGTTCGCGCCGGAGCTGGTTCAGACGTGCGCCTGTGGCGTGGGTAATCTCCTCCCCCTGATAAAACACGCGTCCTTCGCTGGCGGCCAGCAGACGCAGCAGCAGACGGCCGAGGGTGGATTTCCCGGAACCGGACTCGCCGACAATCGCCAGCGTTTCGCCCGGCATCACGGCAAGCGAAACGCGATCGACCGCCGTGACAAACCGGGCCGGGGAAAAGAGTTTTTTCGGACCGGGGAAAAGCTTGCTGAGGTCCCGGGCTTCAAGAATGGGCGTGGTCATGCGGTCTCTCCCAGGGCAATGTGGTGTTCGAGCGGCACGCGGAAGCAGGCGACCTGATGGCCCGCGCCGAGCGTGGTGAGCTGCGGTTTTTCATCATGACAGCGCGACTGCGCAAACGGGCAGCGCGTGGCGAAACGGCAGCCTTTCGGCATGGACTCCGGCAGCGGGACCGTTCCGGGAATGGTGGAGAGCTGGCCTTTGCGTGCGCCCAGCGAAGGGATCGAGCCCATCAGGCCGATGGTGTACGGGTGCTGCGGATCAGCGAATATTGCCTCAACGCTTCCCTGCTCTACCACCTGTCCGGCATACATCACTGCCACCTGCTGCGCCACTTCAGCCACCACGCCTAAATCGTGGGTGATCATCAGCACCGCCGTGCCGGTTTCTTCTTTTAAGTTGTTGAGCAAGGCGAGGATTTGCGCCTGGATGGTGACATCAAGCGCGGTGGTCGGTTCATCGGCAATCAGCAGTTTAGGGTGGTTGATCAGCGCCATGGCAATCATCACGCGCTGGCGCATGCCGCCGGAAAGCTGGTGCGGATACGCCTTGAGGCGCATCTCCGCCGCCGGGATCTGCACCTTTTCAAGGATCTGCAGCGCGACCTTCATCGCCTCCGGGCGCGTAACGTTCTGGTGACGCATGACCGCTTCACTGAGCTGATCGCCTAACGTGAAGGCCGGATTAAGCGAGGTCATCGGCTCCTGAAAAATCATCGCCAGCTCGCTCCCGCGCAGATCGGCATATTCCCGCGGCGAGAGCTTGCGCAGGTCGTGGCGGCGAAACTGCATCTCGCCGCTGACAATCTGCGCGCTGGCGGGCAGTAAACCCATCAGCGCCAGTGAGGTGATACTTTTCCCGCAGCCGGACTCCCCCACCAGCGCCAGCATTTCGCCCGCTTTGATCGTCAGGGAAATGCCGTCCAGGACGCTGACCGGCGAGCCGGAAAACTTAACGTTGAGATTATTCAGCCGGAGTACAGGCGTGGAGTCCTTAAACGGGATCGTCGTCATAGCGTGAAATCGTCCTCAAGGTGGATCGCCTGAATCAGGGCGTTTTGCAGGCTGAGCAGGTGTTCGCGCATGGCGGCCGCTGCTTCATTAGGCTGGCGATGGATAATCGCGGACATGATCTTGTGATGGTGGTCGTTGTAGCTGTCGACACGTTCGGGCGTGCGGGCTAATTCACGCAGATGCTGCCAGCCGGGTTCGCGCCGCACGGCGTCAATGGCGTCAAACAGGCCGAGCATCAGGCGATTGCCCGCCGCCTCGGCAATGGCGCGGTGAAAGGCGCTATCCCAGAGTTCATTAAGATCGCGGTCATCCGGGCTGACCTTGTCGATGCGTTCCAGCATGCGCTGCATGAGCGCGAGGTTTTCCCTGGTGGCACGCAGTGCCGCAAGCCGGGCT
Organism: Enterobacter sp. 22499; assembly: GCF_052044815.1. NCBI lineage: Bacteria > Pseudomonadati > Pseudomonadota > Gammaproteobacteria > Enterobacterales > Enterobacteriaceae > Enterobacter > Enterobacter sp. 22499. The sequence continues at coordinate 1,571,141 of NZ_JBQENR010000001.1, forward strand.
AAGCCGGGTTCGATCTGTATACGAGCTTCCATCACTTCCAGCAGATTGGTCTGCTGAACCAATCCCTGAAGGGCCAGCGGTTCAACAGGGGCAGCCGGACCAATAAAGGTGCCTTTGCCCTGTTTACGCCAGATCCGCCCTTCTTCTTCCAGCACGTCCAGCGCGCGACGCACTTCGCGTCGTCCTACGCCGAGTGTTTCCGACAGCTCACGTTCCGTGGGCAGCGGAGTGCCTGGTGTTGACTCATGCTGGTTGATTAGCCCGCGTAGTTGCTCAAGCGCGGTGCTGGAATTGGCCAGAAACCGTGACGGTTTTTCCATATTGGTTCGCTCACTATCATCGTTATTTTCTTTTTATGAACGATAAGTTATTGATATGGCGTGCTACTTATCGTGCTAATGATTAAGCAATAAACGAACCAATTTTTTAATGGTTCAAAAGAGATTTAAAAAAGCGGTAGTAAATGAAGGGGTTACAGCAACGTATTGTTACAGATGCAAGCGGCATCCTGAGACGATAAAGGCCAGAAAAGAACATGAAACGCACAAAAACAGTGCAAATATTGCACTACAATAGTGCTATTGTTAATTTTTTGCACTGTAAATGATAACAATAAGTTAACAAAAAGTAATAAATAAGGCGTGCTTACGCCTGAAAATGGCCCCCTTGCGAGGGCCGCGAAAGATTAAGGAACAGGCTGCCAAAGCGTCGCAGCCGCAGTCGGCGCCCAGTCGGACTGAGACGTATGCCCCTGCACGCAGCGATACTGTGTGCCGTTATACGTGACAATTTCTCCAGTCTTATAGCGCGTACCGACTTTCCACTCGCCTTCGGGCTCAGGCGTTACAGACCCCTCTTTTGTCGTGGCTTTAAGTGGTGTACTGGCGAGGGACTGATGACCTTTGGCATTTTCGGCGATCACCTGGTAGCTGTAGGTTGTTCCCGCACGCAGGCCGCTGTCGAAGATCTGCGTTCCGCTTACGGTGAGTAACTCCGCCCCATCGCGTAGTACGTGGTATTTCACCGCGTTGTCTACCGCATTCCATTTCACCGTCAGGCTGTTTTCCGTCGAAGAAACCAGGGCCAGGCCGCCTGGCGCGTCAGGACGTCCCTCTTCGACCTGTACGGTTTCTACCTTAACCACGTTGCTGCTTTCAGAGATATTGTTCGCTGCATCACGTGCTTTCACGCTGTAGTGGTACACCACACCGCCGGTCTCAACCGCATTATCGGTCCACTGGGTGTCCGTTGAAGACCCGACTTTGATGTCATTACGGTAGATGTCATATCCCACTACGCCACGGTCATCGGTGGAGGGCTGCCAGGCAAGGGTGATAGTCAAGCCATTGTTCAGCACCTTCAGTCCTGCTGGCGCAGTTGGCGCGACGGTATCCTGCGGGCTTTCAGGCGACATCAGGTCCGCGCGCTCTTTCATTTCATTGAAATAGTCAACCTGCTGCGGGATGGACAGCTGCTGATCGTTTGAACCCAACGTCCAGATAAAGAACCCACCATAGCCGTTTTCCGCCTGCCAGCCCGCACGGTTTACGTTGTTCTGTCGGTTTTCAACAAAGCGACCTTCTGGCCCCCACTGGGAGTTGATGGTCTGACCGAGAACGATTTTGCTCTTATCACCCACCGCCCGGGCGTAGTTAGCCATCGCCACGTCATACTTAAAGCGTGGGCCGGCATCATAGGCCATGACGTTGAAGAAATCGAAAACGTTTTTCCCCTGCGTCAGCAGCGGCAGAACTTCGCCATGGTGTGAAGAGCGAGCCGTCTCAACGAAGGAACAATTCTCGGTTACCGCGCTGTTGGTGCAGTTCTCCGGGTCAGCACCAACGTGATAGGTGGTCAGGCTCAGCAGCTTTTTGCTGCCGGACGCATTGAGTTTGCTACGAACCCGTTCAGCCAGATCCAGCAGGTTTGCGTTTTCCTCTGGCGTGACGCGGTCGGGCTTTTCAAAGTCAAAATCGATGCCGTCAAGCTGAACGGTACCCGCCTTCTGGTAGTTCGCCATATTACATTTGCCTTGCCAGTCGGCGCTCAGGCATTCGCCAACCATCTCTTCCGGCTTCAGGTTCTTTTTATATACCGGGAAGTTGGTATTCAGCAGATTCACCAGATTCTGCGCCAGCGTTTCTCGCGTTTGCGCGTTATTCAGATAAGACCACATCGCGGAATACGTCTCGCCGCCGAGCGCCAGCATCATTTTTTTCTCCGGGTGCGCCAGCTTCAGCTGACTCCACACGACATAGGCTGGCGCATTAATGTACCAGGGATCATATTGTGGTACTGCAACAATATTATCGGAACTGGACAGCTTACCGCTTGCATCCCAGCCACCAAATGAAAGCAGGAACGTATCCGCTTTCACCTCTTTCATATCCTCAACGGACTCGACCGGAACGCCCCAGGAGGTCAGATAGGTGACCGCTCGCGGTGCCTGCGCCGCGAAAGCCGACTGCGCCATTAATGCGCTACCAATTAACAGAGATAATGTAAGTTTTTTCATCAAAGTTCCTTATTGCTTTGTGATGATAGTCCTGTGGATTACCTCGCAAATTGTCTTTTTTTTTAGCGCCGAGATCGTTGGGGATAATAGAGTGGTGAATCAGGAAACCCTCCGCGTTAAATAAGAAATATCTCTCGCATTTATAATAAATACTTCAACGACAGCACGGGAGAATTCTCGCATCCTGTAAGACGCTTCTTTATTTAATTTTCCCCTCTTCACCAATTAAAAAAGATGGCATACCTGTGTGTCCGCTCTTTTATCAGGGAAAATTCAGGAATTAATCACAACTATTATCCAACTAGGGACGCTCTCAATGAAATATGCAACAAACGTGATGCGAAAACAGGGTGGTTTCACCCTGCTTGAACTGCTGGTCGTGCTGATGATTATTGCGCTGCTGGCAGGATTTGTCGGGCCAAAAGTCTTCTCAAATGTCGACTCGGCTAAGGAGAAAACCGCCATGCGCCAGATGCGCTCGCTTGCTGAGGCACTCGGGCAATATCGCCTCGACACCGGCAGTTATCCAACTGAAACACAAGGTCTGAAAGCGCTGACTGAAAAGCCTTCCAACGCGCAAAACTGGAATGGCCCTTATCTTAGCCAGCATGTGCCGTTAGACCCCTGGGGCAATCCGTACCAGTGGCATAACCCCGCCCGGACAAAAGACGCCATTAATGAAGTCGAAATAACCTCCGGCGGTAAAGACGGTAAGCCTGTCACTTACGGGTTCTGACTATGCTGCGCCTGTCCATATATTCGCTGTTTATCTTCAGCGTATTTTCCTGCCGGGCCGATTGCTGGCAGTTGGCGGGAGAACGTTACGGCATTGAGCCAGAGCTATTACAGGCGATAGCGATAGTGGAATCCAACGGTAATACCCAGGCCATCAACAAAAATCGTGATGGCTCAATGGATGTCGGTCTGATGCAGATCAATAGCATTCACTTCGATGCGCTGCGTAAATTTCGTATTAGTCAAAAAGATCTGCTAACCGACCCTTGCCAAAGTGTCATGACCGGCGCCTGGATCCTGGCAGGTCAAATCCAGCGCTTTGGTTATACCTGGGACGCGGTGGGGGCGTATAACGCCGGAACGGCAAATACCCCCCAGCGCCGCGCGCTTCGTCAACAATACATAAAAAAAGTGGCTCCGCATTATGCCCGCCTTAAAAGGCAGAGCCATACACTGTCGCCAAAATGAAACCATATACCGTCACCATCCTCCAGGGGGGGAAACGCGTCAATCAGACCGTACTTGCCGCGTCGCCTGATGATGCCAGCGCCCGCATTATTGCCGGCGGCGGCATCGTTTTGCAGGTACAGGAACGCCCCGCCCGCAAGGAGAAACGCTTTCCACTGAATCTGTTCTTGCAGGAGCTTATCGCTCTGCTGGAAGCCGGGCTGGTCGTGGTCGAGGCCGTCGAAGCGCTGCGCGAAAGCAGCCGCGACGGTGGCACCTCGCTGGTTCTGGATACGCTGGTTAAAAAGCTCTACGAAGGAGCGCAACTCTCCCAGGCGATGATGGCGTTACCAGCACTGTTTCCGCCTCTGCTGATTAACACCGTTGCCTCTTCTGAGCAAACCGGACACTTACCCGAGGCGCTAAAGCGTTTTCAGTTTTACGAATCAAGAATGGAAATTCTGCGCAAGCGGATTAAATCAACCCTGCTCTATCCGACGATTGTCATTGCCGCCGGCGGGATAATTCTGTTCTTTCTGCTCGGCTTTATTATTCCGCGTTTTTCCGTGGTGTTTGACGGGATGAAGAACCCGTCCGCCAGCGCACAGCTTATCCTCTGGTGGGGACGCCTGACGCAAACCCATGGCTCGCTGCTGCTGGCCGGTTGCGCGGCAGCGGTTGCAGGCATCGTGATGGCTGTGCGCAGCCCGCGCCTGCGCCAGCGCGCGCTCGGTTTGTTGCTGCGCATTCCCGCCTTACGCCAGCAGCATCAGCTTTCTGTGCTGGTGCGTTTCTACCGCACGCTGGGCCTGCTGTTACAGGGCGGCCTTCCCGCGCCAGATGCGTTAATGCTGAGCCGGGAGATCCTGCCCGCCACGCATCGTCAGCAGGTTGAACAGGTTATCCGCGACGTCGCCGCCGGCGAGTCGCTCTCCCGCATGCTGGAAGCGCAACAGATGACGACTCCTGTCGCCAGCCGCCTGCTGCAGGTCGGCGAGCGCAGCGGCGAACTGCCTGCCATGTGCGAGCGGATCGCCGCTTTTTATGACGAATCGCTGGAACGCTCGATTGAAACCTTTAGCAAAATTTTTGAACCGATTCTGATGATGGTCGTTGGCGGCATCGTTGGGCTCGTCGTGTTTTTACTGTACATGCCCATTTTTGAACTGGCAGGAGGATTGCAATAATGTCTCACTCACCGTCTGTAGAACCCCTTTTCGACCTGCCAGACGAGCAGCGCTGTCAGGCGCTGGCGGAACTGCTGGACAGTTTCCCCGGCGCGTTAGAAGAAGCCGCCGGTTCCCTGGGGCTCACGCCGCTCTCACCCACACAGCTCGCCGACAGCGAAGAGGATTTCGAAGCCGTGCCGCTGACCGAATCGCTCAGCCAGCGAGCATTGCCGCTGCGCGTTAACGGTCAGCTCCACGTTGCGCTGGGCGATCCGTTTTCACTGGCGCTGCGCCAGTGGGCCTATAACGTGAATGCGCTCCCCGCGCTCGCCCCGCTCTCTCAGCTTAATGCCCGCCTTGATGAACTGGCAAAACAGCAGCGCACGCTCGATCAGCTGGAGCAGCAGCAGAGTGAAGAGAATAAAGAGGCCCGGTGGCTGGAGATCACCCCAGCAGCCATCGCCAGTGAACCCCACGCCGTCATTAAGCTGGTTAACGCCACGCTGTTTGATGCCCTGCAGAGCCGCGCCAGCGATATTCATCTTTGCGCCGTCGCGGATGGGTTGATGGTGAAGTACCGCATCGATGGCGTTCTGCACAGCATTCGCCACTGCGCCGGACTTCAGCAGGCGGAGCAGGTGATCTCCCGTCTCAAGGTATTAAGCTGCATGGACATTTCCGAACGACGCACGCCACAGGACGGGCGCTTTAAGGCGTTGATTCTCCAGCGTCCTGTTGATTTTCGCGTGTCCATCATGCCGGGCGTCTATGGCGAGGATGCCGTACTGCGCGTGCTGGATAAATCTCACGATCAAAACCTGCGCCTGGAGACGCTCGGCTTTGATGAGCACACGCTGGGCGCGATTCGCCAGTTAACCCATCTGCCCCACGGTATGGTGCTTGTCACCGGGCCAACGGGGAGCGGGAAATCCACCACTCTCTATTCAGCACTCAGCGAACTCAACAGTGGTGAATGCAAAATTATCACCATTGAAGATCCCGTGGAGTACCAGCTCAACAGCGTGCTGCAAATTCCGGTCAACGATAAAAAAGGGCTCACCTTCGCCCGCGGCCTGCGCGCCATTTTGCGTCACGACCCGGACATCATCCTGGTGGGTGAGATCCGCGACGGTGAAACCGCCGGCATTGCCGTGCAGGCGGCGCTCACCGGCCACGTGGTGCTCTCCTCGGTTCACGCCAATGACGTCTTTAGCGTACTGGAACGTTTTTTATATATGCAGGTGGAGCCCGCCAGCCTGATCACCGCCCTTAACGGCGTCGTGGCGCAACGGCTGGTGCGCCAGATTTGCCCGGACTGTATTGATGACACCACGCCCACAGATGACCTTCTCGCGGCGTGGCAATCCGGACCGCTGCAGCAGCTCACGCCCCGCTGGCGTCGAGGGCGAGGCTGCGATACCTGCCGCGACAGCGGTTTTCGCGGCAGGCTGGCGCTGGCGGAAGTGCTGCATTTCAGCGATGCGATGAAAGAGGCAATGCTGGCGCGATCGCCCCGGCGCAAGCTAAAGGAAGTGGCGCTGAATGACGGTTTTGTTCCGCTCTCGACCATCGCGCTGCGCGCCGTGGTCGAAGGCAAAACCACCTGGGAGGAGGTGAACCGTGTTATCACTCACTAACACCTGGCAGTGCGACATCTGGCCTCATGCCGTGCGGTTGCGCCGCAACAACGTGGTTCTCGCCACCCATGAACGCCGGCCAGATGAACCTCTTGAAGCCGCGCTCGAAACGCTGCTGCGCCTGCGCCCTTCCGTCTTACCGTGGCGTGACGCGGTGGAGTTTCACCTCGATACAGACGATCTGACGTTTTTAATTCAGCCCTGGCATGACGGCGTGACCACACCGCAGGAACTGCTCCAGCTCGCCCGACAGCAGGCGGCTCTTCGCGCGAGTCCGCCCGTCGACTGGCAGGTGCGCTTCGAGACCCTTAACTGGCAGCAGTCAGCGCTGGCCGCGTGCCTGAAGCAACCTTGCTGGCACCTGCTTGTCGCGCTGGCGCGTCGGGAGCGGCTGCGTTTTCGCGGTGTTGTCACGCCGTTTCAAAAGCTGTTTAGCCACTTCGCCGCCGCACTGCCGGAAAACGGCCTGTTTGTGGCGATGAGCCCCCACCATAGCCGGATTGCCAGCCGTCAGCACCACAGCTGGCGCGACGTCTGGACACTCACCCTGCCACAGCAGGAGATGGACGCCCAGCTGCGGGTTATCGCCCGGCTAAGCGGAATGCAGGACTGTCCTGGCTACGTCATTCATACCGACGGTGAGCATCACCAGGAAGTCGCGCTACAGGAGAGTCCTCATGACGCCGCTGTTTACGCGTAGTTCCCCGTGGGCCGTACGCACGCTGCTGTTAACCGGACTCCTCTGTTTACCGCTCACCGGTGCCGTGATGTATGGCCTGTTTGAGCACCAGCGCCTTGAGCTGGAGACGTCGCAGGTACAGCAGCAGCTCGCCCAACGGCAGCAGGTGCTGCGCAAGCTGCGTGAAGCGGAACAGCGCCGGTTGCGCCAGGCTCAGCAACTGCAGGCCGTCCCGCCGGCCATCAAGCTGCTGGACAACATCGGCAGCATACTGACGCCTGATATTGCGCTCCTGAGCATTGACGTCATTGCCAGTAAAGGCGATGCGCGGCTTACGGTGAATGCAGGCAATCTTGACGCCCTGCTCGCCTTTAGCGAGCGGCTACAGCAGTTGCCGGCGCATGTGGTGCTTGAGAACCATCGCCAGTCGGCGCAGGGCGATCCTGCCTGGCCGATTAACGCGGTACTCGACGTCAAGGTGACGACGGAGGCGCACCATGCGGCTTCAGAATAAACCCGCCGTGCTGCGCTGGCAGGCGGCGTTATTTGCCGGGCGCATCGGAACGGTTCCGCTCGTGCTCGCCGGGCTGCCCGCAGGACTGCTGCTGTTATGGCTTGGCGGCGTGCGGCCGCACACCATCCATTTGCAGGAGAACCTTGCCCGGATCCAGGCGCAGCTACAAACCGCGCTGCCGCTGGATAAACAGCAGCCGGAACTGCAAAGCCGCATCAGCCTCGGAGAATATCAGCAGGTCAGGCTCATTTTTGAGCAGTTCAGGAGCCGAGGAATGAAGGTCGACGCCAGCCGCTATCAGCTGGAAAACGACGACGGCAAAACCGCGCTACGGCTGGATATTCCGCTGCGCGGTGAATATCTGCCGCTGATGGACGCCCTGGAAACGCTAAGCCGCACTTTGCCGTTACGCATTGAGCAGCTAAGCCTGCGGCGCGCCGGGCCATCGGAAAGCCAGCTCAGCGCCACCGTGCAGCTTCGCCTGTTGAAGGAGTCGCCATGAAACTGCCGCGCTATTTACAGCTGGCGCTGGTGCTGACCGCCGGTGCTGTTTTCTGGAGCCAGTTTGCCGATGACGAGATATCGCAAGCGCCGCTTGAGGCGCAGCCGGTCTCACGCCCGCGCCCCGCGCCAGCAAAGCCGGAGACGGCTCACGCAACGCGCATCGATCTCTTTTCAACGCCACATAGCAGGGCGCAAGACGCAGCAGAAAAGCCGCCGGAAAACGATCGGCCTGAAGAGGCGACACCAACCGCACCGCCGCTACCGCTTCAGCTCCTCGGTGCCTGGTGGGAAAACCGTCAGAGAATCGTTGTGCTGACGGATGGCAAAGAGACCTGGCCGGTCTGCGAGCGCTGCAGGGCGGACGGCAGGATCTGGATCGGCAGTTCGCCGGTCAACAACTGGATTTTAAAAGCGGTGGCGAACGACCACCTCCTGTTTGAATGGCAGCCCACCCATAGCCAGCAGCGGCTGGAACTGGATGAGCTGCAATCGGAACCGACACATTAATCATGAAAAAAACAATTGCTCTCACTTTTTTGTTGTCATGCGCGCTACTGAGCGGCTGTGCACAACGTGCGGCGCCTCCGGTCCGGGAATCAGTGACCGCCTCGCCGCAGGTGCTGGTTAAGCGGCTTAAGGAAATAGATCAACAGCGCATCGCCAGCCCACAGGATATTGCGCTTCGCGCCGAGCAGGCTGACATCAGCAAAAAGCTGGTCAATGACTATCTGAAAAACGCCGATCTCGCGGTGCGTCAGAACAATTACACCCTGGCGACGCAAATGTGGCGCGATGCGCTTACCTATGAGCCCGGCAACCTGCGCGCCCTGCAGGGCTTACGCAAACTCGATGCCCGTAGAGCGCTGGACGCATTGTATAAGGAGGCGGTGGCTAACAGCACCCGCGACCCGGCACGCGCGCTGCACAAAATCCAGCAGGTGCTGGAAGAAGATCCCAACTGGCCCCAGGCGCGCGCGCTGCGCGATCACCTGATGCGTGAGGTGTCGCGGATCAACCAGCCGGAGCAGCGTCTGAACCGGGAACTGCAAAAAACGATAGCGCTTAATTTTCGCGAGCACAGCCTGATGGCCATCTTTAACACCATCAGCCAGATGACCGGGGTCAATATCATTTTTGACAAAGATATTTCCTCCAGCACTACCGGCAGCCTGATAGCCAAACGCACCACTGCGGAAGATGCTATCAACGTGCTGCTGTTGTCGAATAACCTGCGGAAGAAGGTGCTGAACAGCAATACGTTGCTGATCTACCCCGCCACCGCGCAAAAAGAGAAGATCTACCGCGACGTGGTCGTCAAAACCATCTTCCTGGGTTATGCGAAAGCAAAAGAGGTCAACGTCGCCCTGCGCAATATGGTCAAGCTGAAGGATGTGCACGTTGATGAGCGAACCAACTCCGTCACCCTGCGCGGGCCAAAAGAGAACGTGGAAAAAGCGGAGCGCCTGTTAGTGACGCTCGACCGGCCTGAAGCGGAGGTCACGCTGGCCGTTGAGGTGCTGGAAGTAAATACCAACGATCTCGAAGCGCTTGGCGTGAAGCTGCCGCAAACCATCAGTGCGGGTTTTGCGAAAAGTAAAGAAGGTGATTTAAAGGGAAGCGGGATCCCGCTGGGCGACCTGAGCGCCAAAAATATCATGGTCGATATCGACAATATGACCATTGACATGAAAAAGGTGTTGAGCAACGCCAGAGTGCTGGCCAACCCGCGGATCCGGGTGAAAAACAATAAAAAAGCGCTGGTTGATATTGGTCAAACGATCCCGGTACTGACCACAACCGTCAATGACGGGATTTCGCAACAGAAAGTGGATTATCAGGACGTTGGCCTGAAGCTGGAAGTCACCCCGGAAGTCAGTATGGATGACAATATCTCAATGGAGGTGAAGTTCACGCTCAGTGCCCTGGGCGCCGAAGAACCCGGTGAGAACGGAGCAAAGTATTACCGCACCACGAAACGCGAAGCCAATACCACGCTCAGCAGTATGAACGGCGAAACCCAGATGCTGGCAGGGCTGATCAAGCAGGATGAAACCACGACCCAAAAAGGAACGCCGTTATTAAGTGACATTCCGGGGCTGGGCCGCCTGTTTAGCAGCAATTCCGACAACAAAGAGCGCACGGAGGTGGTGCTGTTAATTACGCCGACCATTGAGCGCAACCTCGATTTACCGGGAAGCCACGTCAGTACCATTGAGATGGGCAGCGACGATTTAACGGGCGACAGCATTCAACTGCGCGACCTGCAGCACGACGAGCCGGGGAGCGGGTTTACCGCACCGGCGCTAGCGCCGCCGGCCCATTTCCCTGACCGGGCGGCCACGCTGCTACCACCGATCCTCGATGAGTCAGAGACGGAAAACGGAGCATCGTAATGCAGCGCCAGCGCGGTTTTACCTTGATTGAGATGATCGTCACGCTGGCGCTACTCGCCACGCTTGCCGCTGCCGCTGCGCCGCTGATGCGTAACTACCATCAGCGGCAGCAGGAGACGCAGCTACGTGAGTCGCTGCGCACGCTACGCGATGCCATTGACCGTTATCACCAGGCAAGCGTGGACGGCATCATTGAGAAAAAAACCAGCGAATCGGGATATCCGCCGACACTAAAAAGCCTGGTGGAAGGCGTCCGGGATAAGACATCGCCCACTGGCGCGATGATCTACTTCCTGCGCCATATACCGCGCGATCCGATGTGCGATTGCGAGGGAAAAAATGATGAAGAGACCTGGCGGTTACGCGCATCCACGCAGCCACCCGGCGATTTCAGCGGCGGCGGGAAAGACGTGTTTGATGTCAGTAGTACCAGTACGGCCAGCGGTCTGAATGGAGTGCCCTATGCGCAATGGTGAAAAAGGTTTTACGCTCATCGAGCTGCTGGTGGTGATGGCGATCATCGCGACATTGATGACCCTGGTCGCTCCACGTTTTTTCCAGCACGCGGACAGAGCCAAAGAGGTGGTGCGCGAGCATAACCTGCATGCGCTGCGCAGCGCGATCGATCACTACCGCCGCGATCGCCTGGCGGGGCCATACAGCCTGGAGGATCTGATCGAGGCCGGTTATCTGCGCCAGATGCCGCTGGATCCCATCACCAACCGCCGCGATATCTGGGAGGCGAAGACCGATGACGAAGGGCAAATTATTGACGTCGAGACGCCACCTAAACCCGGTCAGGATCATCGCGATGCGTTCGATTAAACAACAGGGAGGTTTTACCTATCTGCTGCTGCTGATTGCGCTCTCTACGCTGGCGTTGTCGCTGCTGAAAAGCCGCGACGAGGTGCTGATGCGTTATCAGGCGCAACAGGAGGCTGAGCTTTTATTTCGCGGCGAACAAATCCGCGCGGCGATACAGGCCTACCGCGGCAACGGTGATGGCTGTTTTCCCGTGCGTTTCGAACAGCTGCTTATTGATAAACGCGGGCGAAAACCGCTTTATCACCTGCGCCAGCACTACGCCGACCCGCTAACCGGGAGTAAAAACTGGGGGATGATCCTCGATCCTCAGGGACGCTGGATTGGCGTGCGCAGTCTCGGAAAAGGTACGCCACGGAAAAAAGTCGGCTTTCGTCACGATCCAAAACAGTTTGCCAAAGCAAAAACGTATTACGACTGGAAATTTCAGGTAGAGAGCGATCCGCAGGCCCCGCTGCCTGCGGCTTGTGGTCGCTAATGCAATGATGTGGCGAGACCTGATGTCCCTGTCACGTAGTCTGATCTGCCCGGCGTAACGGCACGAATAGGGCAGGCAACAGGCTCTGTGAGATGCTGCCTGCCCGCTTCGCTAATAGACGGCCTTTTTACTGCGCGACGGGAACAGTCACTTTGCTAACCACTAAGGTAATGGTCGCCTTTGCGTCCCCTGCTTTCAGCGGGATTTTATATTCATCCGGCTGGGTAAAGAGCGCCATGTATTTGTCATCTGGCATATCTATGATGACGTCATCGTCTGCGGCGGTGGCTTCGATCCGTTGCAGCAGCTCTGCTTTGGTCAGAGGTTTGTTCCATCCGGCAACAATACGATCGTTTTTAATGTGAATCTCATTACTCTCAAGGACGCAGAGCGCATTTTGCTCACCGCCCTGAAGGCGATAAAGTCGGTTTTCCGTTAAGGTGTCAAGAGACGGGCAGACGACCTCTTTTTGCGAACCCGACTCTGCCAGCGTGTAGCTAAATTTCACTTTCAGGTTATCCCCGTGGCGAACGCCCTGTTTTTTCCAGTCGCCACTGTCCCCGGTGAACATGCGGATCCCGTTGGGGATGATCGTGCTGGCGGCAGCAAAAAAGTCATTCCCGTTAACGGAAAAATAGGGCCGAAGCGTTAAAGATGAATCATTAATAATGGTGATCACCGGAGAGTTAATGGAACGGTAACTCTTTTTCTTATAACGACAGTTTTTCCCGTTTGCCTGTAAGTTGACGCCGTTGTCTTTACTGACAATCATGGCATAGTTGCAGTTAAGGCCGTTTTCAATAGATTCGTTCAGCACCGCACCATTATCGACAATGATATTCATCACGCCGTTATCTTCGTTACCAAACCAGACATGAGGAATAAAATCGCTATCGTAACCCTCTTCATAAATAGCATTCTGAACCCTGATTTTCAGATGGTCAGGGTTTTCAATATTGATCATACGCGCGTAATCACTGGCACATACTGATGCTGTGAAAAAAACGCTAAGCATGGCTAATGCAACGGCTGTCTTTGTCATGAAAAAATCCTCTTTGAGAAAAATAAAAACAACAAGTTTACGCAACAGTGACCATATCTTAATGCTTCAGACCGTAAAACATACCACCAGATAAAATCATCGTTTATTTATTTTTAACTCATAGACACAGAGAAGATTCTTATTAATCAGAAGACCAGCACCGTCTTATTTTATTCTGAGGAATGAATATACTGCCTTGCCACTATTCAGGCAGGAATAGTAGGCTTATTAGCCATCTCATATATTTTACCATGATGAGCGAGACATAAGATGGAACCATCAATTAAACAGACTCATGAAAAAATTCGGGTTTGCGTGCGAACAAACTCTTTTTTATTCGAAAAAGGGCTTGAAGAAATAGCGCGATTTTATTTTATCGCCAGAGATAAAATACTGTGCATTATCGATGCTGACACGTTTGGCACGAAGACGCATCTGGTGAAGTATCTGGAGTTCATCAGAAGAATTAAACCCGACATGCTTGTTTTGATCACGGGTCATCACACCCGAAGCGAGCAGCACGCATGGTATGTAAGAGCAAATGAATCCCTGTCGGGCTGGTGCGAAACCATTGATGCCATGAACTTTATGCGACCCAATCTCGACAGCGTTATCGATTTTTACAGAAGGCAACATGACTGAAAATCTTTTGCAAACGGAGGACTAGACGTGAAGTTAAGTTTTTGTATCAGGACGAATGTTTTGGCGAAAATGGCCGATGTCACCGAGGCTGAATTAGTGTATGCGCTCATGACGACGGGTGAGCTGTTCGGGGTGAAAATACCGGCACCGTTACCGGGCAGGCATAATGCCAAAACGCGTAGCTTTGATTACAAAGAAGCACTGGATTTTGCTGAAGAAGTGAAAATTGCCCGAGACAGTAAAAGGCAGATCTGAAAACGTAATAAGTCCATCCCTTAATCAAGTGATACCTCAATCCATTCCTTATATTTACAGCAGCACTGCCCGGATGACTTAACGTTTTCCTTCAACATTGATAGCGCAATACAAATGACTTCAGCGTACAAGCAATCATTAATACTCCGGGCATACTCAAGTTTTTTATCCAGATAATAACTAAGCGAAACATGATCAATATTAATCCCCTGCAAGGATAATTGCGTGGCGGCATCGCCAATGAGTATTGATGCTTGCTTTTCAGGATAGAGATTATTCATGAATTTTAGCCCTGCACTTTGTAAAATATTCGACAGGTAGAGTTCAGGGGGCTTATGCCCCCTTGTTTACAAAAACACCTCAGAATGAATTAACGTGTTTACCAATCACAGCTACTTAAGCCCGTATTTTTAAACGTTTTTGATTCCGTCTTTCCTCTGATACCGTCCTTATTAACGGGCGTCACATAAAGCGTGACTTCCCCCCAATAGCCTAAAGTAACGCTTTTTATGTTGGAAACGACGGTGCTTCCCCACTTCCACTGAAATATCGTGTTGCCTTCAGATGCACCGCCATTAGCGTTGTAGGTGTAGGTTGCCGTTATTCTGTTACAGGCTCCGGTACTGCCGCTGTAACCCAGGTTTGTAACGAAAGGCGCAGGCTTAGATCTTATGGTAACAGCACCACTAAAGGCCTGAGTGCCAGATAACGGCTGCCCTGAACCTTTAGGCGTCACGGCCACCCGCACGTCATAACCCGCATAGCTGTCCGGCAGCGTGAACGTTTTTGCCGTGCCGCCTGCGACATTCCTCCACGTCTGGCCATCCTTCCACTGCCACTGGAAGCTGGAGACGTCCGTACCGGCCCCGTTTGCAGTGAAGGTATATTCCGCCCTCAGGGTCTGCCCCACCTCCGGCGTGCCGGAGATCCTTAGCCCCGTCACAGACGGCATACCATACACCGCTACCGCCGGGCTGTTCTGTACCGCACCGGTCAGCGACGGCTGGCTGCTGCCCTTCGGCGTTACCATTACCCGCACGTTGTAACCCGCATAGCTGTCCGGCAGCGTAAACGTGCTTGCCGTGCCGCCTGCGGCATTCTTCCATGCAGCACCATCCTGCCACTGCCACTGGAAGCTGGAGATGTCCGTACCGGCCCCGTTTGCCGTGAAGGTGTATTCCGCCCTCAGGGTCTGCCCCACCTTCGGCGTGCCGGAGATCCTCAGGCCCGTTACCGACGGCGCGTCATAGGCTGCCATCGTCGGACTATCCTGTACCGCCCCGGTCAGCGACGGCTGGCTGCTGCCTTTCGGCGTTACCACCACCCGCACGCTGTAGCCCGCATAGCTGTCTGGAAGCGTAAACGTTCTTGCCGTGCCGCCTGCAGCATTCTTCCATGTTGCACCATCCTGCCATTGCCACTGGAAGCTGGAGGCGTCCGTCCCGGAACCGTTTGCCGTGAAGGTGTATTCCGCACTCAGGGTCTGCCCCACCTTCGGCGTGCCGGAGATATGCAGATTGGTTATTGACGGCGCACCATAGGCATCCACCACCGGGCTGTGCTGTGTATCGCCCTGCAGCTGAGGCTGGCTGCTGCCCTCCGGAATTACCGTCACTTTAATGCTGTAACCCGCGTCTCCCGCCTGGAGGGTGTATTCCCGACCCGTGGCCCCCTCGATCGGCATCCAGCTGGTTTTCTCATACCTCCCCCAGATAAAGGTGGATTTATCCGTACCGCTTCCATTTGACGTGAAGGTGTATTCTGCCCTCAGCGTCTGCCCTACCTTCGGCGTGCCGGAGATGTGCAGATTGGTTACCGACGGCGCCCCATAAGCGTCTACCGACGGGCTGCTCTGCACCGCTCCGGCCAGTGCTGGCTGGCTGCTGCCCGTCGGCGTCACCACCGCCTTAATGCTGTAACCCGCGTCTCCCGCCTGAAGAGTGTATTCCCGGCCGTTGGCCCCCTCGATCGGCATCCAGCTGGTTTTCTCATATCTCGCCCAGATATAGGTTGAAGCATCCGCACCGGTTCCGTTCGCCTTGAAGGTATATTCCGCCCTCAGGGTCTGCCCTACCTTCGGCGTGCCGGAAATCTTCAGGCCCGACACCGACGGCGCGCCATATACTTCGACCGCTGAACTTTCCTGCGCCACTCCGGCCAGAGCCGGGTGACTGCTGCCCTTCGGCGTCACCACCACCCGCACGCTGTAGCCCGCATAGCTGTCCGGCAACGTGAACGTGCGTGCCGTATTGCCAGCGGCGGCCGCATTCTTCCAGGTCTCACCGTCCTTCCACTGCCACTGGTAGGTGGACGCATCCGCACCGCTCCCGTTTGCCGTTAAGGTGTATTCCGCATTCAGGGTCTGCCCCACCCTCGGCGTGCCGGAGATGTGAAGATTGGTTACCGACGGCGCCCCATAAGCGTCTACCGACGGGCTGCTCTGTACCGCTCCGGCCAGTGCTGGCTGGCTGCTGCCCGTCGGCGTCACCACCGCCTTAATGCTGTAACCCGCATCTCCGGCCTGGAGGGTATATTCCCGGCCGGTGGCTCCTTCGATCGGCATCCAGCTGGTTCTCTCATACCTCGCCCAGATATAGGTTGAGGCATCGGCACCGCTTCCGTTCGCCGTGAAGGTATATTCCGCCCTCAATGTCTGCCCCACCTCCGGCGTGCCGGAAATGTGCAGATCTGCCACCGATGGCGCACCGTAAACATCTAATGCCGGGCTGTGCTGCACCGCACCGACCAGCGACGGCTGACTGCTGCCCTCCGGTATTATCGTTACTTTAATGCTGTAACCCGCGTCTCCCGCCTGGAGGGTGTATTCCCGGTCGTTGGCCCCCTCGATCGGCATCCAGCTGGTTTTCTCATACCTCGCCCAGATATAGGTTGAAGCATCCGCACCGGTTCCGTTCGCCTTGAAGGTGTATTCCGCCCTCAGGGTCTGTCCTACCTCCGGCGTGCCGGATGTACGCACGTCCTCCACCGCTGGCGTGCCGTAAGCCGTAACCGCCTGGCTCTCCTGGAGCGTTCCGGTCAGCGACGGGTGACTGCTGCCCTTCGGCGTCACCACCACCCGCACGCTGTAGCCCGCATAGCTGTCCGGCAGCGTGAACGTTCGTGCCGTATTGCCAGCGGCTGCCGCATTCTTCCATGTCTCTCCGTCCTTCCACTGCCACTGGTAGGTGGACGCATCCGCACCGCTCCCGTTTGCCGAGAAGGTGTATTCCGCACTCAGGGTCTGCCCCACCTTCGGCGTGCCGGAGATATGCAGGTCTGTCACCAACGGCGCGCCGTAAATCTCCACGCCGGATTCGCCTTTTTTGCCGTTGACCGTGGCGCTCACCGTGATGGTTCCACCGGTATTTTTCGTGGTGACGGTCATTGTCCCCACGCCTCCGGTTCCGGTGATGGTGCTGGTCTCCCCCCGAGCCACCAGCTCCGGTTTGTCGATATCCCAGACAATCGCCTCGCCCACTACCGCACGGCCAAAGCGGTCCTTCACCGTGGCGGTGTAGGTAATGGTGTTCAGCCCGTTAGCTTCCACGCTGGCCGCACTGGCAGTGACCGTCACGGCTGACGCTTTCCCGGTGACCGGCTCCGTTTTTGATGACGCCTTATAGCCCTCATTTTTGGCCGCGTTGGTGGCGGTTACCGCGACAAACAGCGTTGCCCCTGTGTCCTGCTCTGTCAGGTGATAACTGTCCGACGTGGCGCCGTCGATCGCGCCACCGTCACGGTGCCACTGGTAGCTCAGCTTCACCTCACCGCCGCCGTTCTGTTCCACGTCCACCTTCTCAACGCTTACCGTGTCACCCACCTTCAGCCCGGCGGTTTGGTTCAGCGTGATGCTTTTGATCGTCGGAATCCCCTGCAGCGCCACGCCGGACTCGCCCTTTTTGCCGTTGACCGTGGCGCTCACCGTGATGTTTCCGCCGGTATTTTTCGCGGTGACGATCATCGTTCCCGTGCCTTCTGTACCGGTGACGGCGCTTGCCTCTCCCCGGCTCACCAGCTCCGGCTTGTCGATGTCCCAGACAATCGCCTCGCCCACCACCGCACGGCCGAAGCGATCCTTCGCCGTGGCGGTATAGGTAATGGTGTTGAGCCCGTTCGCATCCACGCTGTCCGCGCTGGCGGTTACCGTAACATCTGACGCCTTCCCGACCACCGGCTCCGTTTTCAACGACGCCTTATCGCCTTCATTTTTGGCATCGTTGGTCGCGGTCACCACCACAAAGAGAGTCGCACCCGTATCCTGCTCCGTCAGGTGATAACTGTCTGACGTGGCGGCATCGATCGCGCCACCGTCACGGTGCCACTGGTAGCTCAGCGTCACCTCGCCGCCGCCGTTCTGCTCCACGTCCACCTTTTCCACGCTTACCGTATCGCCCACCTTCAGCCCGGCGGTTTGGTTCAGCGTGATGCTGCGGATAATCGGGTAACCGTTGAGCGTCAGCTGCGTCGCTTGTTTTTTGCCGCCAATGTCGACCTCTATTTGCGCATTGCCCCCCGCGGATGCGGTCGTAAACGTGGCCGTCGCTTTGCCTTCTGCATCGGTTTTTTCGATCGCGTTGCTCAGCGCGCCAAACTGCTGCGTGATTAACGACCACGTTACGGGTGCGTCCGGTACGCTATTGTTGTGCTCATCCAGCGCGATGGCGGTCAGCGTCGAAGTGCTGCTCCCATTGGCATTCAGCGTATCTGGGGTACCTTTAAGCTCAACATGATTCACCTTCCCGACAGTCACATTGACGATCTTCTGCTCATCACCGGCGGAGACTTTCACCTGCGATGGCGCTTTTTCAGGTACTACGATGGTTGCACTGGCAATACCGTGCTCATCGCTGTCTCCGGTAGGCGCTTCCCGGAACTGACTCCCTTCTATCCGCCAGGTGATGGCCTGCTTACGGCTGATAACCGCGTTATCAAACCGGTCATACAGCTGCGCGCTAACGGCTTTATCCTCACTGCCTGCGACCACGTTTTCCGGGACGTCCAGCACCACTTTTGCCACCGGCCCTGGCTCAAGGCTTACGGGCGCTGACGGGCTACTCACGGTATCTACCGTGGCGTTCACCACCCACTTCTCTGCTGCTTTTTGCGGCGCGATAAGTGCGATGGATGCTCTTCCCTCGCTATCCGTTTTGCCGCTCAGGGTTTCACCGTTACTGCTCCACGTGACGTTCTTCTCAACCGTCAAAGGCTTACCATCCTGATCGGTAACTTCAATAGTGAACGTCTTTTCCGTGGCAACTTCTGCGCGCTCGGGAGAGGCCACGAAGCGGATGGCAAGCGGGTGGGCAAAATCGACCACCAGCGCCATCTTCTCCTGCTGAACATTGTTATCACTGGCGGTGCTCTGGGTCTGGATCCCGCCTGGCGGGATCAGTGAGGCCGTAATTTCATCTTCACCATCCGCCATGATGTTTTCAATTTTTACCAGCGCCTGACCGTGCTCATCGGTACGTACGCTGTTTTGCGATAACGAGCCAAGCGAGTTCCTGCTCTGCCAGTACACCATCTGATCGGTCAGAGGGGAGCCCTGACCGTCTTTCACCTCGGCTAACACCAGCAACGCACCGTGACTCTCTTCGAAGAACTTCACGCTGCCGTCACGGCGGATCTCACCGGGTGAAAGCAGATGATCGATACGCAGGGTGGTTATCGTTGCGCTCCCGGTAATTTTCGCCGTTCCGCTCTCCCCTGGTATCCCTTTTTTGTTGAACGGTGTGACTTCAAAGACCACGCTTCGGGCCATATCGCGCGTTTGTACTTCATACGTGGCACTCCCTTCCTTGAGCAGTTCGCCTGAATCTGCGTCATACCAACGCAGCCGGGTTTTCTCGGGGTCTTCATCCTCCCCTTCATTGCTTTTATAGAGATAACTCCCCTCCAGGATCTGGCCCGGCGACATGTCCCCCTTAATGGCAACGCCCTCGACGGAAGGGGCAAAATCGCCCGGCGTCACGGTCAGGTGATAGCTGGCGGAACTTAATACGTGCTCCGGATCGACAGGTGACGTTTCCGTCGCGGTGATGGTGACATCGCCCCGATGCGTTGGGTTCACCAGACCGCTGCCCGGCTCCACGGTCGCGATCGCCGTGCTGGAGGAGGTGTAGCGAATGACGCCCCCCTGCCCACCTTTCACCGCATGCAGCAAAGGCACGCCAGCCTGCGTGGTTTTTTCCGTCGGGCTGAAATAGAGACGTCTGTCTTTTTCTTCCTGCTTATAGGCGAGAACGATGTTGTTATTACGGGTAACGAACTCGGTGCGGGACTGCATGAGCGATGGCAAAGCCGCCGCATTTTCACTTGCCAGCATCTCGGAAAGTTTTCGGCCAAACTCCCAGTGGAAATTCAGACCCACAGAGAAGTTATCCCGCTGCCCGCTAATCATGCTCTGCTCCGCGCTGACCCCTACCAGCGGCACAGGTTGCCACTTAAGCCCGAGGTTAAGCCCGTGAGGATTGTGGCTGGCTTCGCTGCGGCTGCCGTTAACGTCCACTTTGTCGCCATACCACTGGAACCAGCCCAATTTAAGCGCGACGTGCTGTGAAAGGGCCGTCTCCAGATTGAGATCCCAGCCGCGGGCGGCACGTTCATACAGTTCATAGCGGTCGGGATCATCATTAAACATGCTGTCGTCAGAATGACGCCAGCCGCTCAGGGGCAGGTAGTAGTTCGCGGACGCACGAATCCCATCGCTCCACAGCTCGGCGCCGGCCCCCATTCGGTTATGGTGCCGCGTGACATCCTGATCGAAAAAGAGGTTTCCACCCGCCATCAGATGCGGGTTAAAGGTATGTCGCCAGCCCAGGCCAACGTTAAGGATATCGCGCTCGTTCCAGCGGTGTGCGCTCATCTGAGTGAACAGAATGTCGTGTTGCCAGATTTTAACCGGCCACAGATAGTCCAGCCCGAAATCGCGGCTATCGCTCCCGCCTATACCGACGTCTGCCGTAACGCGGGCTTTCCCGCCGATATTGTTTAACCACGCTTCCACTTCCTGGGTTAACGCGGCATTCACCTCGCTATTTGCCGCACCGCGCAGGGCATCACCCGCGCCGTTTTGTTGGGCGCTTCCCCACATGCCAGCCATTTTATCCCGCAGGGGCTGATTGCTTTCGCTTTCAATGGTTGCGTGAGTTTCAGTTTGCGCCCGCGCGACGGGGGGAACCGTGAGCAAAAAGATGGAAAATAAATAATGTAAAAGGATTATCCACACGGATAATTTTTGACGTAAAGAACAGTACGAAACACTGGGCATTGTGACGCATCCCTAATTAATTAAACTCCCTGGTTAGCGATATTAAGATCCAGATAATTCCTAAACTCCATACAGTAATCAGGAGATGATCATGAGATTTTCCGTCCCTCATTAAATTAAATGCTTAGGTGTTGATGTTTAACAACTCTTTCAGCCTGCTTCATAAATTTCTCAGCCCAATTTCAGCCGTATATTTTCCGGAGCAGGTAATTCTTAACATGGAACAGACACCTCGCAATTTTATTGCTGACCGTCTTCTTATGCAGGTTTTCCCCTAATGGCAGGATGATCCCAGCAATACTCTGGATGTCATTTAATAAGGAAGATCGTTGACATGAATAAAACTGGACTGGCCCTGCTTATTTGTGCACTATTGAGTGCCCCCGCTTTTGCGCAAAATTCCGTCACGCACGAGCAAGCCTGGGAAGGCACTTCGTATCTCTCCGTTATCGTGAAATTAAAACCC
Organism: Enterobacter sp. 22499; assembly: GCF_052044815.1. Classification (NCBI taxonomy): domain Bacteria; kingdom Pseudomonadati; phylum Pseudomonadota; class Gammaproteobacteria; order Enterobacterales; family Enterobacteriaceae; genus Enterobacter; species Enterobacter sp. 22499. Next base: position 1,592,709 of record NZ_JBQENR010000001.1, read on the forward strand.
GGTACAACGCTTAATAAGTCTTCACCCTTTTCATTACGCGACAGTACCCTCGCCGTGAGTCCGTTATTTACGGCAAATCATTTGCGCAGCAGTGAATTAAGCGAGATGGATGCGCTTAATGAACGCTACGGCTTTAACCGTTATTTACGTATAGCCCTGCCAGCCGATAAGCAACACGACGCGGCATATATCAATGACGTAATTAATGAACTGGCGGCGCGACAAGATATTGAGCTGGCTTACCCGGAATCCATGCCGGTGTCGCTGGAAAAGGGGGTCACGGCTCCCGACCTGCCGCCCTATTCCGGGCTGAGCTATGCCCTGAACAGTACCAGCCAGGCCACCGTCCCGGATTTTCGTGGATTGCAGGATTACACCAAATCGCCAGATGAAAAACGGCCCGGCTACTATATGGGTGGCGTTAATCGCGACAGCGTAAGTCAGTATTCAGGGCACGATGGTAGCGGCATTTCGCTGGTCTCAATGGAAAACAACGCATGGAATACCAGCCATGTGAATTTGCCGCCGATCGATTTCCATGAAGGTGATATGCGCTATACGCCAGGCGAAGATCACGACACCAGCTCCGTCGGGATTATGGCGGCGAAAGATATCAATGCGGGCATCAAAGGCCTGACGTGGAACGTCCGTATGGGATACGTCAAATGGCAGGCCAATAATCTCTACAATATGATCCCCAGACTCCAGGCAGGAGATGTGGTGCAAATAGGTATGCAGACCGGCGGAGGAGATGTGACAGGTTGTACCTCCTCTTGCTATGTCCCCCAGGAAAACGCTCCAGCCTATTATGACGTGATAAAAGCGCTGACGGATAAGGGCGTGCACGTGATTCAGGCGGCAGGCAATGGCAATATCAACCTCGATCACGCCGGATTTAATGGAAAATTTGACGTTAAAAAGCGGGATTCCGGCGCGATCATTGCGGGCGCGTTTTGTGCAAACAATGGCAAAAAAGCCTCTTTCAGCACCTATGGCTCACGTGTGACCAGCGCCAGCTGGGGCTGCTGGGATGTGGTTACTACGGGTTACGGCGGTTTGCATAGCATAAAAAATGCGGAATACACCTCAAGTTTCTCCGGCACGTCCTCCGCGAACCCGATTATCGCAGGCGTGGTCGCCAGCCTGTCGGCCATTGCAAAAGCGCACAATATCACCGTCACGCCTCAACAGATGCGCTCCATTCTCCAGGAAACCGGTACACCTTTAGCTGCGGGGGATTCAGCGAAAGTAGGTACTCACCCCAATATGGCAAAAGCGGTAGCCAGGATTCTGGAACTCAAAGAGGAAGAACAGGAGGAAGTAAAGGCAGTGCCGGGAGAAAGCTTTACCGTTACCGGCACGACCGATTCTTCCCGTGCGTATCAGTTAGACGGGAGCGCCAGCAAGAATGCCGTCTCCTGGAAATGGACTATCGACAAAAACAGTACTGGCACATTCTGGCTACAGGAGAAACATGCCGGAGGCTGGGTACGTGAAGTTTCAAGGCCTACCGCCCGGGCACTCATTCCTGCCAATACAGACGGAGAAGCAACCTACTGGTTAACCGTCACCGGCAAAGACGGAAGCGTGAGCGCTGAGAAGATCACCGTAACGGTGAAAAAACCACAGTTACCTGATATTCCTGATGACAGCGCAGAAGCGTATAACCCGCGGATCGCCTACCCGGTGAAATGTACCCGCGTATCGCATAACGGCAAAATCTGGCTGAATCAGTGGTATGTCAACGCAGGACAAGAAGAGCCAGGAAGCGGCGGTGAGTGGGGGGCATGGCGAACGTCGGATGCAGCTAATAATAGCTGCCCTTAAAAACCCTTTTGGTTAACATAATAGTAAAGCCTGGATATAAGCCAGGCTTTATTTTATTAATTCAACACTCAGGACAACCGTAAAAACGTCATTTCTTAAACTCCGTACTCGCTCAGATTTTATTAATATGCGTCAAGGACTGAAATTGGCAGTACTATTTCATACTCTGTCGCGCTCCGCCCTCTTTACAGCACGAACGGTCGCTCTTCTCTGCCGAAACTCCCCGACTCTTAATTGCTCAGAGAAGTCTCTTATTCAAGCCGGTTATCTCCTCCCGTTACTATTTGTCCCTGTTATCACACGGTAATAACGCCTTTTTACCTGCGCCGCAGGTGAGATTAACTTTTCGTTATTGTTCAGTAATAAATAAGGGAACTTATGAAATTAACAGGATCTGCTTTTGTCCTTGCCGCTTTACTGGCAGGGGCGGGCGTCAGCGTTTCAGCTAACGCCGCTACGACCTCGCCATCGGCAAACTGCGAACAGGGTCACCAGAACTGCATGAAAGAACTAGGCACGCTGGAACGCGCCGTCAACGGTGCAAAAGTGAAGGTGGTTGAGGGGCAAACGATTCGTGCGCGCTTCTTTAACGACGGAACCGAACTGCCAAATCTGGAAACGCGCGTCACCATTCTTGCTGGCGAAGAGGCTCACTGGTCCTACGCCCTCGCCCAGGCTATCAACCAGCAGCACCCCGAACTGCGTGCCGGTTTCAGGCACAGCAACGGCGAGATTACACCTGATGAGTCAGAGCCAAATAAGGTGTATGCCAAACAGAACAACCCTCTCAGTCACGTAGAAGTGTCCTTCAATTAATTCAGGGAAGATTATTTTGAAACTACTCAAGATGAATAATATTACGTCGGCGTTAGCCGTGGCATTGATTGGTATGTATTCCACGGGCGCACTGGCGCATGGCTATGTTTTTGAACCAAAATCACGTTCGGTGATTCACTTCCCGCCGATGAACGATAAAGGTGAGCATAGTAACGTCTGGCCTGCTGACGCCGTGGAAGCGCCGAAGCTCCCGGCTGGCAACGATATGAGCCCAACCCCGATCGCCAACGAACAGCTATTCCAGTTCCCGCCGGATGGAAAACTGGCAAGCGGTGGTTCAACGGCAACTCCCGCCTTCAGCAAGCTTGATGACGAAAAGCAGAATACCTACAACAACCCGATGTCTGCGGGTCCGCACCAGTTTAAATGGCATTTACCGGCTAAGCACCGCACCACCTATTTTACCTACTACATCACTAAGCCGGACTGGCAGTCTGTTCCGGGTGCGGATTCGCGCCTTACCAGGGCGATGTTTGAAGATAAGCCATTCTGCCATAAGGTTTATACCTATGCGCCAGGCAACCCGTCGGCCGATATTTCGCTCCCGACAGGCTTCGAAACCCACACCTGCGACGTACCGGAGCGTGAAGGTAAGCAGAAAATTTATGCCGTCTGGCGCGTGCGCGATACCGATAACGCATTTTATCAGATGATTGACGTCGATTTTGGCGGTGAAGTCATTACCAAACCGGTGGCCAGCGTCACGCCATCCAGTCATAACCTGTCAACCAGCACGCTGTCGCTGGACGGTAGCGCCTCAACGGGGAAAGAGCTGAAGTACAGCTGGGCTGTCACCAGCAATGCCGATAAGGTCATTCTGGAAAACAGCACCAGTGCTAAAGCCAGCATTCGCCTGAAGGCTAAACCTGAGAGCGATTTTACCGTCAACGTGAAGCTGACCGTCACCAATGATAAAAACGTGAGTGATTCAAAAACCGTCACCCTGAATGCCAAAGCTGAGGCGGATAGCACGGCACCGGAGGCGAAGGCAGGCAGTGACTTCACCGTTCACAGCAACAGTGAATCACGTGGTTATGACCTTAACGGTTCCGCAAGCGTCAATGCTGAAAAATACCAATGGACTATCGTTTCAGGACAGGACATTGGTGCGTTGCAGGTCGCTAACGGTGGCGAATGGGTTTCAACCGTCCACGCGGCAAAAGCCCGCGCGCTGATTAAGCCCGGCAAAATCGGTAAAGTGACCTATCGCCTGACGGTGACGGCCAAAAATGGCAAAACCAGCACCGACGATATCACCGTGACCGTGAAGGAAGCGCAGCAGGCTTCTGATGTGCAGATCAATACGGGCAACAACCAGGACACCATCGTTGGCAGTGACGTTATTGCTGCCGCCGTCGTGTCCAAAAACAATGACTCGTTAAAAGGGGCAAAAATTGAATGGTCCGCACTGAATCACGCCGATAAGATTCAGATCTCGTCACCAAATAACTTCAGCACCAACCTCATGGGTAAACATCCGTATACCGACAATGTGGACGTGACGCTGCAGGTGAAAGTGACGGCACCTGATACCGGTAAAGTCTCCACGGCAACGAAGGTGATCAAGCTGCGCCCGGCGCAAACCGATGTAAAAGCCTGGGATCACAGCAAGACTTACAAGACACCTTGTGAAAAAGTGAGCTATGAGGGCAACATCTGGCTGAACAGCTGGGAAACCCGAGGCGTTAAGCCTGGTTCCGATGGCGAGTGGGGCGTCTGGAAAAAAGAAGGTGCTTCCAACATGCCTAAAGAGTGCAAATAATACGGTGAGTTAACTCTGGCCGGGTCTTCACTGACCCGCGCCTCACATTATCATTCCCTGCCTACACTTTCGTTATCATTTTTGCGCCGGAAATCGCCCCTTCGTTCCGGCGCTTTTTTATCGATATAAGATCACCCACCCTATCGCGGCGATAATCGGATACGGTCCGAAGGGAAACGGTTGACCGGGCTTGATCCGCAACAGAATCAGCGCCGTGATCAGCGCCAGCAGGGTCGAGGCAACAAAAACATCCAGCAGCGCCAGCGGGCCAAGCCACGCCCCGATCGCCGCCAGCAGTTTCATATCCCCCATCCCCATCCCTTCATGGCCGCGCAATAAACGGAACAGCAAAGAGAGCATCCAGGGCACGCCAAATCCCAGCAGAGCGGCGATTAATGCCTGCGTTGGCTCCACCCGGCTATAGCCGCTGACGGCAAACGCCAGCGACATCACCAGCAGCGGAAGCGTCAGACGGTCGGGCAGGAGCATGGTGCGCAGGTCAATAAACAGCAGCGGCAACAAAAACGTCACCGCCAGCAGGTCGAACAGGCTCTGCGGCGTGACGCCCTGCTGCCAGATAATCACCCCGTACAGCAGCGCCATAAGCCCTTCAACCAGCGGATAGCGCCACGATATCGCCTGACAACAGCTGGCGCAGCGCCCGCGCAGCAGCAGCCAGCCCATCAGAGGAACATTGTGGCGAAATTTAATGGGGTGTTTACAGCGTGGGCAATGGGAAGCAGGCCACGATAAAGAGAGTGCTTCACCGTGGAGAATCAAGGGGAGCCGATAAATGATGACATTGCAAAAACTGCCGATAATGGCGCCCAGAAAAACGCTAAAAACGAGTATTACACTCTCAACCATGGTTCCACACTCTGAGGGACATGCAATCTCCGATAATAGCAGAGACTACTCGTTATATTTAGGCAGCCTGTTTGCACGTAAAGTACAAAAGTCTCCGCGCAAGTTCGCCCATTCAATATTCAGATGCGCTTTTGCATATTGTGCCGCTTCTTTCCACAATAATGCCGCGATATGCCACTCCTTTCCCTGTTCATGTTCTGCCGCTCGTGAAGAAAGTGAAAACCACAGGGTAGCAGGATCGCGTTTGTCGCTTTGCCAGTCCATCGTTAAGCCCTTTAGAAAAAATCCCAGCGTATCAATAGCGACGATAAAATAATTGAGCTTAAAATGATAAATACCTGAATAACGCTGAATGCCTCAGTGGGAGAACAACGCTGATTACCAATATTATCCGCTGGCTGGCCTTTTCGGGTCTCTATATCCTGCTGGCATTGCTGAGCTTTCATACGCGGGATAGCTGGAGCCTCTCCACCACGCTCTGGCTCCCGGCGCCGCTGCTTTTCGCCGCGTTATGGCTGACGGCCCCGCGAGAGTGGCCGCTGTGGCTGGCTACCGCGGGCTTGCTACATGTTTTTGCTGGCGTCTGGATAGGCCGCCCGCTCACGCTGGCGTGCCTGTTCGCCCTCTTCGACGTCGCGATATTTCCGCTGTGCGTCGCCGTCTTTCGTCTGAATGCGCAACTGCCTGCGCTGCGTTTTGCGCGCAGGCCGATTATTGGTGAACTGATCTACCCCCTGCAGTTAATCTTCAGCATTTTTTGCGGCAGCCTGCTGCTTAATCTGGCGCTGTTACTCTCAGGGTATCCGATTGCGCCTCTGCATTTTTTTTCCTGGGTGCTGGCGGCATTAACCGGCATTCTCGCCATTCTGCCGCTGCTGCGTGAGAGCAAAATGCCGTCGCACCCGCGGTTTAACGGGCGGGAAGCTCTGCTCCTTGCCGCGAATACCCTGGTGCTGATGACGGGGTACTTTTTCCTGCCACCGCTCTGGCAGGGGCTAAACCTGCTGCTGGTGCAAACGACGGTGGTTTTACTGAGCGTGTTTGCGCTCTCCGGGCGCGGCGTTGGCGCTCTGCTGCTCATTCAATACCTGATTGTGGTGCTGGCGACCCAGCAGCGGGAAGGGATTTTTTACACGCTAACGCCCGATCTCATCCCCGCAATCTGGCAGGCGCAGTGGTACCTGGTATTTTCGGCGATTTTTGCCAACTGTTTATATCAGTACCGCCGCTGGATCCAACAGCAACAGGCGCTCGCGGCCAGCACCAGTGCCATCATTATTCGCCTGTCGCAGACGGGTTCTTGCGTCGTGTTTCGCCTCTCGATGCCAGAGGAGGAGATCCACTGGCAAGGCAGTACGGAAGCGCTGTTCCCTGATGAGGAAAAGACGCTGAGCACCCTGACGCTACTGGAGGCACACTGCGATACGCCGTTCCTGCCCGGTTTTCGCGCCTGGTACTCACAGCAACGTGAAAGCAGCTTTGCCCGGGAAGTTGTTCTGCAAACGCTGCACGGAAGGCAGATGCGCGGGATGGTGATGTTTCACAGGATCGGCAACACCGCGCATCTGATGGGGGGAGTGAGCCTCTTTCTCACAGCATCCGCTGCAGAATCTCCCGCTGCCCGCTAAAGGTGTATTTCAACACCGCCGCGACATGCCCAAGCAGAATCACACCCAGCAGAATGCAGCTATAGCGATGCACCTGGAAGAAAAACGCATTCACTTCGGCGATGGCAATCGGACGGGAAACCGGCACCAGACCAAACAGGTTGTAGTCTTTTTGCAGCATCAGAAAACCGCTAATCAGCACCACCATAATGGTCAGATAAAACAGCTCATGAATAAATACCACCAGCTGTTTTTTACGTCCGGCTACCGTTGCCGGATAGGGCACCGAAGGGCGGAAGAAACGCCAGACGAAGCGCACCATCATGATAGGCGTGGCGATGGTACCCAGCGACATATTCAGCACGGAGAAGAAGGTAAACCAGCGGGTTCCTTCCAGCGCGTGCAGAATATAGCCCATGCACATCGCGTAGATAATGACGGCTGCGACCACCCAGTGCAGAAGGCGAGAAAACCGATCGTAACGTTTGGCAATAACCAGAGAAGTTTGCATAGTCGTTGTCCTGGAAAACAAACAGCACGGCTCCCTGCGAAGCCATGCTGTTTAAGAAAGAGGTTATTCAGCTACCCACAAGTTGCGGGCCCGATCCGGCGACCAATGGCTGGCACCTGTATGGCCAATCTGACAGCGATAAACGTTGCCCTCATAGAGCACTTTATCCCCTACGGCATAGAGTTTGCCCGGCGTGAATGGGGTAACGTCGCCGCCCTGGCCGCCCTCTTCGCCTCCGCCATCGTCATTATCGGGCACGGTAACGTTGACCGGCTGGCTCGGCGTAGCGAAGTTGTTGGCTGCATCATAGGCGATGACCGTATAGCGATAGCTCATGCCAGGCTGGGTTTGGGTGTCGGTAAAGTTGAGTTCATGGGTATCACCGATCTTTTCCAGACCGCGCCAGATGGCATACCCCGCCACGCCCGTATTATCCTTAGCTGGCAGCCAGCTGAGCGAAACATCCTGCCCCTTCAGCATGGCCTGCACGCCCTGCACCTGTGTTGGCGCCTGAGTATCCGTTTCGTCGCCCCCATCCGGCAGACTGCCGTCAAGGATGCTCTGGTAGCGGTTCAGAAATTCATAGCCGTAATGTTGACCATTTTTAGTGTTGCCATTGTCCCAGTTCACTGACCAGGTCATGAGCCCTTTTAGCGCTTCATTTTTCGCTTCCAGTCGCGAAAGTGCGTTAAAGACACTCTGCGCGTCTCGCACATAGCCGGTTCCTGCCGCATCCGGGTTGGCCGGAAGACCAATCACCAGCTTGTTCGCCGGAATCTTCACATAACCACGCGTCCCGTTTGCCAGGCTGTCGGTGAGATAGTAAAGGAAAAGCTCTTTTTGACGGTCGCTATAGCCCTTCCCCCATTCCTGCGGCAGCCACCATTCACCGACTTCGTCCTTCTCCTCCTGCGTCATCATATTCACGCCGTCGCCCGCCTGGTTGTAATACTGTGGAGCGATAAAGTCATACACGCCCTCAAGATTTTGCAGGTAGGCTTTGTAGTTGACCCCGCGATCGGCCTGGAGATAGGGGAACTCTGGCGCCATGCTGATGATGAAGTGTTTGCCCTGCTGCTGATAATGGTCGCGCACCATTTTCAGCGCTGCCGGGATCACCGTACTGTTGTCAGCCGCGGTAATGGCCGTCTGCTCCAGATCGATATCAAGACCATCAAAACCATAGCGATCGGTCAGGCGAATAATCTCCGCTGCAAGCGCTTCAGTCTGGTCTTTGTTCAGTGCAATGTGCGCGTCAGCGCCGCCCAGTGAAATCAACACTGCGCGCCCCTGCTCGTTCAGCTCTGCAACCTGAGCACGGAACTCCTCATCGCTCGCGTTGTAGGGTTTGAAGGTGGGAATATTCCCGCTCTGCCCATCCATAACTTTCATGAAGGAGACGTTGACGACGTTGTAGCCTCTCGGCACTTCACGCAGCGACATATCAGAAGGTAAGCCTCCCTGATAGCCGCGCGCTTTGTCTATCTCTTCGGGGTTAATTCCCCAGTTGTGCCAATAACCTACGAGAATTTTTTTCTGACTGATATCCGGCATCTGTGAGGCGGCGTCGGTTGCGGCCGCATGGCTAAACGTGCTGACCAGCATTCCGCTTAACGCCAGGCCTGCGGCGATAGCGCTCAGAGATATTTTATTTTTCTTTAACATGGGAGATATCCTGCTCCAGGTTTAATAATGAAATCCTGTCCCGCAAGATAGGATATTCATCTCCCTGAAAACAGGAGAACAGCTCACTGCAGCAGCAGATTTAAAACTCGTCAGCCTGGATATGTCTTATAATAAAATTATCGTGAGATTATTTATACTCACACATTGCTACCCAGTTATCATTAATTTTCATCAGCCAGCTATCTTTATTAATCGGCTTGAATAACAGGTTAATATACTGACCATCTTCACTTATCAGAAAGGTCTTCTCCGGCAGCTGATCGCCAACGGCAATTTTTAATTCTGCCACCCGGCCATTGATGACGTTTCCCTTCTGTGTCACCGATTTTAACTGCAGGGTTCGGTTGAATACCCGGTTACCTGCCTCATCGGTTTTTACACCAAATAGCGTTAGCCTGTGGAGTTTAGGCCACCAGGTGATCACACCATTAAACTGGTAATGCTGCAGGCTTTCATCAATAAATTTGCCATTACGTATGACGCTGCTGCAGGGCTCGGCGGGCACTTTTCTGCTCTCCAGGTAGTTGCTGGTCAGGTAAGCCAGCGCGCCACCCAGCGAAACGCTGATGCAAACCATCAATATGACGAATAGTATTCGTAACCGCATTTTCCCTCCTGAGATAGTTCGCCTTCACATTGCGCAACGAACACTTTTGGACCGTTAGACGCGATGTACACGTTATTGATGCCCGCCGGCAGGGCATGCCGCTTTCTCGCCAGCGCCTGCCGATCGACACTGCGCAGCGAAGAGAGATGAAACATGACGCCATCTACGTAGAGATTTTCCTGAAACGCCTGCGGCGTGTCCGCCGTGCAGACCACCACCAGCGTTGGAAGGATAATCAATAAGCTGCACAGCGCCGCCAGCAGAGTCCCGTATTGACGTGAGGGAGTTTTCATTGACTCCGCCGTGATAGCAGGCAACGACGGGCAATCGACGGGAGTGGGAGAAGACGCGTTATCAGGCTCTTCTGGCGGCGGGCAAGCGACCTCACTGTCCTGCGTTTCGCAGGGTGCCAGTACTACACCATAACGGGGAATGGTTTTAATGATCGAGCCCGGCAGGCCGGCATTTTGCAGCTTGCGGCGGAGCATTTTTATAAGCTGGTGATAGCTGGATTCGCTAACAATCATGCCCTGGTTAAGCCAGATCTCTTCAAATATGGTCTCTTTTTTACATTTGCCGCTGAGGATCAACTCCAGCAAACGACGCTCGTTGGGCGTCAGATGTATATCACCATGATCCACGGTTGCCAGAGATGATTTTTCCGGTACGAACGTTACTGACGCTGAAAGAGAGATTTCTTCGTTATTCACGGGTAGGTCCTGGATAATAAAATTACAGCGTTTACATTGTTATGACGAAAAAGCGCAGGTATTAACAGTTACATGTCTGTTATCTAATTCGGGCACAAATTAACAACATATCCTTATAAATGATAGTACCTTCGCTCTTTGCGCTATTTCCCGTCCTGATTTTTCCACAACCAATTCATGATTTCAGAAAGTTTATTCTGAGTAACGCCTGAGTAATACCTGATATCCAACCTGAACAATAAGGAATTCCTTTCCGTACCTGAGAAATATCGCCCTCCATGCCGCTATTTCGCGATAAATAACAAACCATTCAGCTGCTCCGGAAAAAATCTCTATCATAGAATGTGAAAACGTCGTTACTTTACCTTTCGGTTTTCCATCAGGATCGGCTGATGCCCCCCAGCAACTATACAGCCCACCACTTTTTAGCTACTCTTTTTCACCTCACTCTGCTCTACACTGTAAGAGTGATGCTAAAGCGCCATTCGCTAAGATGTGCGGTGAACACCTGTCTTTTCCTTGCCGGATCGGATGTCATGCTAAAAACAGTTCTGATTGCCGACGACCACCCTGTCTATTTATTAGGCTTGCGCACATTGCTGCAGACGCGCCCGGACCTTTATCGGGTCGTTCACGAAGCGCTCAGTGCTGATGAACTCATGAATAAACTGGCGAGCGAGCCTGTCGATATCATCATCACCGACCTGAGTATGCCCGGCACGCGCAGCCCGGACGGATTAACCATGATCCGCTCGCTGATTCGCCATTATCCGCAGAGCATGATTGTGGTGGTCACCATGATCACCAATCCTGAGCTTCTGGACTCGCTGCGGCGCAGCGGGGTGCATGCCGTTCTCAACAAAGCCAGTTTGTCCAACAATCTGCTGCAGACGCTGCGCAGCACCCTGCGGGGGCAAATCGAACCGGTGAAGCCTCAGGCACAGTTGACCGAACGGGAAACAGAAGTGCTGCGCCTGCTGGTGCGCGGTTTCACCGTAAACGAGATCAGCGCCCAGCTTAACCGGACGAAGCAGACCATCAGTACGCAAAAAAAGAGTGCCATGAGCAAACTCAACGCCAGGAATGATTTCGAGCTGCTCCAGTGCGCGCAAAGTCTGGGGCTGGTTAGCTGAGCATGCGCAGAGGCTGGCTGGCGACATTATTTATCCTCATGCTGATAAGCGGGCACGCGGCGGCTGGCACGCTGCGCGTGGGCCTGCTGAGCGCCGCGCCGCCTTTTCTCGTAATCGATCGGCCGCCGGGCATTCTGGATGATGAACTCAGCATATTGTTTAGCAATACGACGCTGCCGGACGTCCAGCGTTTTAGCGACCCGGCAACAGCGCTGGATGCGTTGAAGCGAAAGCGCATCGATGTGTTAATTGCCGCCCGGCGTCCTGCAGCCGATCTGGTCGCCAGCGAGCCAATGTTCGCTTTCCCGCTGGCGTCCCTGAGCATAAAAGAGGGACACGGCGGTACACTGTGCTTTCCGGAATTACCGTCAGAGGTCGCGACCCGCTGCTCTGCGACGGGTTCAGCCTCTCCGGGAGAAAACGTCAGGCAGCTGGCAGCAGGGAAAGCGCGGGAATTCATCGCCCCGGAGTTTGTTTTACGTAACTGGCTGATCCACTCCCCCGCCACCACGCTGACCCTGACGCCGCTGGACGATACTCCCCCGCTACATTTTCGTGCCTGGGCTCTGCCTGAGCAGGCAAACACGCTGGAAATCTTCAACGAGCGTATTCACACCCTTAACCCGGAAGATGCTGAATGGCTGGAACAAAAGTGGCTTTTGCCGGACGGCAGCGTCTTTGACGCCCGCCATTCCCCCGTGAAGGAAAATGCGCCCAAAATCACGCTGCACGTTTTGCTTCCCGCTATTTCGCCGCCAATGGTCACGCTCACGCCTGACGGGCATATTCAGGGGGTATGGCGCGATCTGCTGCTCAATCTGTTTCCGTCCAACCTGTATAGCCTGACCTTCAACCTTGATGCGCCCCCGCTTCAGTATGCGGAGAACACGTTGCGCATAGTCGCCAGCGCGACGCCACCGTCAAAGAGTGCCATCACGTTTGACTCACTGAGCTGGGCCCTGCTCAGTGAGGACAGCAACCCGCTTTCCGGCTCCTTGTCCGCATTACAGCATAAGCGGATTGCCGTCATACGCATCTCTCCGCTCGTCACGTTATTGCGTCAGGCGTTACCTGCGGATAACCTGGTGCTGGTTAACTCGCTCGATCAGGGTTTTGAATTGCTCAAAGCCGGAGGCGCGGACGGGCTTGCGGGCGATGCGTTTATACTCCATCACCTGCTGCGCCAGCATAACGCCAGCAATCTGTCGCTGACGCCGCTGGCGCTGCCGGAAGTGCCGCTATGGTTTGTACCAAATATTTCTGACCCGGCGGATGCCAAAAGGGTGAATGCGGTCATGGCGTCCGTAACGCAGGCTGATATCTACGCGAGCCTTAACCTGTCGCAGGCCGTACAGACGACACCCACCGCCCCGGTGCAATCGCTATGGCTGGTCATGCTCGCCGTGGTGGCGATTTGCGCAGCATTCGTCGCCCTGCTGACCTTTAGCGCCGCGCAGAGCCAGCGACGCCAGCGCGAGCGGGACACGGCAGAGCTGCACAACGCGCTCTCACTCTGGCAAACTCTGATGAACAATGTCCCGGTGCCGCTGTTTGTCTGCGATCCGTCCGGGCGGCTGACGCGCTATAACGACTCCTTTATTCACTCACCGTTACTCACGGCACTACCCGAAGAGGGCGCCCCCTTTTCCAGCCTGCCTTTGGGCGAGCTTGCCCAACAGTTTACGTTGCCGCATCGCCTCTCGCTGCTCCATGCCGCGTCGCCGTTAACGGGTGAAACCACCCAGAACAATTCCACCCTTTACTGGTGGCTTTGCCGCTATACCGATACGCGGGGGCGGCCTCAGGGCGTGGTCGGAGGCTGGATCGATATCACTGAAAAAGCCGCGCTGACAGCTGCGCTCAATCAGGCGCTGGCGCAGGCGGAGCAGGCCAGCACTGAAAAATCGAACTTCCTCGCCCGCATGAGCCATGACATTCGTACCCCGCTCAACGCCATGCTGGGCCTGCTTGAGATGGAGCGCGACAAAAGCGAGTCCCTCAACATCGCCTGGCAGGCAGCCGGGTCATTGCGCGACGTGATTGGCGGCGTACTGGATTTGTCGCGCATTGAAGCAGGCGAGTTAAGGCTGGAGCCACAGGCCTGGCCCCTGTGGCAGACGCTTAACGCCAGCGCGGAGATTTTTGCCAGCAGCGCCAACGCTAAAGGTCTCCACTGGCGCAGCGAGTTGAACGTGCCGCACGACGGCTGGTTCCTGTTCGATAAAGCACGGCTGAATCAGATCATCGCTAATCTGTTGGGCAACGCCATTAAATATACGCCGCAGGGAGAAATTGTTTTTCACGCCGAGCTCAACGGTGAACATTTGCAGCTGTTGATTCGCGACACTGGCATCGGTATCCCGGCCGATGCCCTTCCACACCTCGGCCAGCCGTGGTTTCAGACTGACAGCAGCACGCCGCAAAGCAGCGGGCTGGGGCTGGCGATCTGTTACCAGTTAGTCGAGCTGATGGGAGGCGTGCTGACGATAGCCAGCGAAGCGGGGAGCGGTACGCAGGTGACGGTGAGCATACCGCTCCATGTCGCCAGCCCGGCGGCAACGGCCGATGAGACACCTGTAATAACCCCACTGCCACCGCATCGCATCATGATCGTTGACGATTTTCCGGCAAACCTGACGGTGTTAGCGCTCCAGCTGCAGGAGCTGGGTCAGGAGGTTATTCCTTGCGCCAGCGCTGGCGAAGCGCTTGCGCACCTGGAAAACGAGCCGGTGGATATCCTGATAACCGACTGCCAGATGGCCCTCATGGACGGCTATCAACTCACATCGTTAATACTCCTGCGCGATATTGCCGGCAGCATCACCGCGCCGGCCGCGATTCTCGGTTACACCGCCAGCGCGCTGCAGAGTGAGGACGATCGGGCAAAACATGCCGGAATGGACGCGTTATTGCGAAAACCGCTCTCCCTCAATGCCCTGCATCAGGCGCTGGCGCAGCAATACAGCCTGCGCAATCAGGGGCCTGACCTCAGCGAACTCCGGCGTCTGGCCAACGGTCAACCGGAGATCATGACCCTGATGCGCCAGCAAATGCGCGAAGCCATTACCCTTGATATTCGACAGCTACGGGAAAACACCCCGTCACCGCAAACGCTAAGCCAGCTCGCGCATCGTCTGAAGGCCTCCTGGAGCCTTTTTGCCATGCACAACGCCACCCGCACCTGTCAGGCAATTGAAGTGTTGCCGGAGATGCTGGCGGCAGGGATCATAACGGCTGAAGCCCTGCCTGCGCTGACATCGCGTTTCTGCGCGCGCATGGAAGCCAATCTGCAGCAACTTGATACCGCACTGAAGGAATTATCTGACAAGTACTAAAGAATGCTCTGCATAGGATCTGTATCTTTCTGGTCATCCGGCGGCGTTATCCCTACCGTCGCCCACATTTTCGAAGGAGAAACCATGAAAGTCCGTATCGCTATTGCCGATGAGCACACCATTATCCGTCGTGGCGTCTTATCCATGATCACCAATATGCCCTCTCTTTTCAGCGACGGCTCACCCCGCCCGGAGTTTTGCATTCAGGGCGATACCGCAACGCCATCTGAGCTGCTTTCACTGCTATCCCAACAGCCTGTCGACATTCTGTTCCTTGGCTTTTCTCTTGCCACCAGCCAAACCGTTAACCCGCTCAACGGAATGGACGGCGTATTGCTGATTAAATGGCTCAGCCGTAAATATCCGCAGCTTAAAATCATTGTGCTTTCACCCTACAAGAACACGCAGCTTATCCGCATGTCGCTGGAGGCAGGCGCCAAAGCCTATATTAGTCGGGACACCTGTGAGAAAACCCTGAGCAGAACGCTGACGTCAGTGATCAATGGGGAAGTTTATATTGAGCGCGAGCTGATGCATTCCCTGTTCCAGACCGGCGCACAAACGGAGCAAGAGCTCTCGCCCCGTGAAATTGATGTGTTGCGTATGCTCTGCAAAGGGATGAGTCTGACAGAGATCGCCAGACAGCTGCATTTGAGTAATAAAACCGTCAGCGCCCATAAGCTGCGCGCGATGGAAAAACTGGGGGTAAACAGCGACTGTCAGCTCTATTGCCTGCTGGCGAAAACGCAAATGTTCGATATTGCTATCTGACATAAAAAAACCGCCTGTAAACAGGCGGTAGAGGCAAACGTACGCCTCAACGGTCGCTCTCAGCAATGACGCTCAGGATCAAAAATGGTATGTCATCGCCAGCCACCAGACGCGCCCCGGTTCAGGGATTTGCTGATTTGCGGCGTATCCGAACTGGCTGGCGCCCGCCAGGTTGAGGTGCTCGCTGTAGTATTTATTGAACAGATTCTCAATACCCACGCGGGACTCAAAATGGTCGTTAAATGTGTAGCCCGCGCTCCACGAAAGCACACCAAACCCCGCGCTCGGGCCGAGATCCTGGCCGGTGACGTTACCTTTGTTTTGCGCCACGCGATGCTGCGGCGCAACCACACGCCAGAGTAATCCGGTGCGCCACTGTTGCCCGGTATAGTCCAGCGCCAGCCGCCCTTCGAGCGGCGGCATCTGCGGCAGCGGCTGTTTATCGCTACGATTCTCGCCCCAGGCGTAGCTCAGGCTTCCCGTCAGTGCCAAGTTGGGCGTCAGGCTCCAGCTTGCGCCCGTCTCCGCGCCCATTACGGCGGCATTGATGTTGCTGGCCTGCGACGGCGTGCGGCTATAATCAAACAAAATGTAATCGGTAGTTCGCCCGACATAGGCCGATGCCCAGGCGCTAACCTTGTCGCCGTGTAACTGCACGCCGCTATCCCATTGCAGGGTCTTTTCTGTTTTCAGCTGACGAAAGCTTTGTTCTCCAGCCTTGCCGGAAAATAGCTCCCAGTAATCAGGAAAACGTTCGGTATAACCGATGCCGCTATAAAGCATGACGGGTGCGTCAGGTACGCGATACTCATAGCGCGTGAATACGCCGGGCAGGAGGTCGTGCCGGGAGCTATTTTGCGCGCTGCGCCGATCGTCCGCGCGAATGCTATCCAGTCTCGCACCCACGATGACCGTATCGTCCGCCGTAATGGACTGGCGCCATTCGCTAAACAGACCCGCCTGGGTAAAACGGGCATCGTCACGCCACGATCCAGCGCTTTTTTTACGGTGACTTTTACGCATTACGTCCGCGCCGGCGGTAAGCGTGGTGGTTTCATCTTCCCACACGCCGGCAAGGCGGCTGCCCATCACCACGCCGCCAACTTCAGACTTACGCTTCGGTCCAACGGGCTGACGCAGGCTGTAGTTATCCATGATGTGGTCAGTATCATTGGCATAGAGCTGCCAGCTAAGTTTGCTGACGTGCTCGCTCAGGTGATATTTCTCCAGTTTTAGCGCCGCGCTTTTACGGGCAAAACGGCTACCATCCATCATCCGACCCGCATAGCGGGCTTTACCGTCGCTGGCTCCCACGCTTAGCTCCGCCAGCGTGTCCTCATCAGGCGTGAGCCCAACCGTGACGCCACTGTTCCATCTGCGCCACAGGCCCGGCACGCGATTGCCATGACCATCCCGGTAGTCATCCGCCTCCGAATGATTACCGTCCAGGCGGACGTAGCCACGCGGGTCGCCAAACGCGAGATTAAGGTTTTGATCCGCGCGTCCGTTAGCGCCCCGCAGCAGCTCAGCGCTGCCTTTTAGCTCAGGTACGCTGAAATAGTCCGGCTGGCGTTCAAAAAGCAATGTTCCGGCGGACCCCATTGGCCCCCAGAGCACGCTTTGTGGGCCTTTGATGACGGTTATCGTGTCGTAACTTTGCGGAGTGATATAGGCCGTTGGGGTATCCATGCGCGAGCCGCAGCCCCCCTGTGTGCTGACGCCGTCTGCAAGCAACGTCAGCCGGGAACCGAACATCCCGCGCAACACCGGATCGCCGTTACTCCCGCCGCTGCGCAGCACGGAAAAACCCGGGATGTTTTTTAGCGCGCCCGCACCGTCGCTGGCAGGCAATTGTTGTGCTGGAGTATGAGCCGGAGCGATAAATGACGCGGGATCGCGATAATACCCCTCAACGGTCATCGACTCTTCAGCGTATGCCGGCAAAGCGGTGGCACAGCAGAGAACCAACAAGAGTGGACGGGAGGCGAGCAGGGAACGAATACCGCTCGCGGTGATACCAGACATAGCACAATTCCGTTTCGGTAAAGAAAATAAGCAAGGCGCTTATTGTCTTCATCCCCAGCAGCGGAATACACGACCTGCGGGCAAGAAGGCCCTCAGGGAAATCAGGAAATATCTGGCGGATAACGGAAATCTCAGGGACGCAGTTCAGCGCGCTTCGCCCAGGCGTGCCGTTTGCTGTCGTAAAAAATCCATCAACCGCAAACAGGCCGGCGAAAGCGGCTGCCCGACGTTTTTGACGATGCCCACATCCATATAGGTAATGCAGTCGTCAATGGTGCGCCGGATCACTCGCTGACCGCCGAGCGCCCACGGGCGATAGACCAGATCGGATAAAATCGTCACCCCCTTTCCCTGCGCGACCAGACTTCGAATCGCCTCAAAGGAGTTGGTGCGAAAATGAATGTCAGGATGGCAGCCCCTGCTTTGCCAGTAGTCGGATATCACATCGGGATAATCGTCCGTCACCAGCAACAGAAATGGCACCTTTTCCACATCCTTTAACCGAAGCTCCGGCACGCTGAGAAGAGGATGGCCGATGGCGGTCCATAACCGGCGCGGCGAACGGATCCACGTTTCGACCTCAAGCGTACTATCGTGGCTGATATTGGAGGTCAGCAAAAGACAAAAATCGAGATCTCCCTGACGCAAGGCCTGAAGCAGCTGCGATGCGGGCGCCTCATTAAATGCCGTCTCCAGCAGCGGAAAACGCTGCGCGATATCGCCCCAGAGATTGGGCAGCAGATAAGCGGAAAGGGTTTCGGCAATGCCGATGCGCACGACGCCGTTAATCGCCTCAGGCTGCTGATGGAGATCCTCCACCGCCGCGCGGCTATCGTGGAGGATCTTGCGGGCATGATTGAGAAATCGCTCGCCGACGGGAGTTAACTGGATCCCTTTTGCATGACGGATAAAGAGAGGGGCATTCACCGCCTCCTCCAGGTTGCGCATAGAGACCGTCATGGAAGATTGCGATATATGACAACGGCTGGCCGCTTTGGAAATTTGTAATGTTTCCGCTAACGCAATGTAGAACTCAAGTTGCCTGAGAGTAAACTTCATAGTTTCAGCCAATACCGTGAGATGAAAATATTATATTAGCATTTAATTCTGCACCGGCAGTACTCTAAAGGCAGACAAAATGTTTATTATCAGGAGCCTCTATGCCCTATTTTTTACTCAGTCTCGCGGCCTGTTTTTGGGGGGGTAATTATGTCGTCGGTCATTTACTGGTGGCGCATGCAGACCCGATTATATTATCCGCCGCACGCTGGATAATTACGGCTCTTCTTTTATCGATGCTTTATATCAGACAGATTCGCGTCCAGTGGCCGATGATGAAAAAGGCGAAAGGTACGATCATATTTCTTGCGCTGTGCGGACAGGTTATGTTCCCACTCACGCTGTATATCGGTCTGCAATATACTTCATCTCTTAATGCAGCTATTTATTTATCTACAACGCCTGCCCTGGTTTTATTGATAAATAAGCTGGTCTTTAAAGAGCAAATATCAGTACAGAATATTGCTGGCGTTGTTCTCAGTTCATTGGGCGTCGTCTGGCTGGTCATGCAGGGCGATCTGCTGCATCTGGATACGCTTAAAAATCTGAATCGCGGCGATATCTGGACCATGGGCTCTGCCGCCAGCTGGGCCGTTTATTGTGCTTTCTTGCGGATGAAGCCGAAAAGCGTCGGTGGGAATGTCTTTGTGGCCGTGAGCGCGGTCCTCGGTGCCCTGGTGTTGTTACCGGTACTGGCGATATCGTTGATAAAGACCGGCTTACCTGAGTGGACGGCCTATACCGCACCGGGCTTTTTAAGCGGGCTGATGTACCTGGTAGTCTTTCCTTCCTGGCTCTCTTACCTGCTGTGGAATAAAGGCATTGCGGCTATCGGTGCAACCCGCGGGGAGATTTATTCCCACCTTATTCCGCTGAGCGGCGGTCTGTTCAGCGTGATGTTCCTGCACGTTACGTTGCACTCGTATCATCTGGTCAGCACGGTACTGATTCTGTTTGGCATTGCCCTCTGCTCTCGCGCCTCGCAAAGGAAAGTCGCGAAGATCGAACGCGCAGACGAAAAAGTACAGATATGAAAAAGGCCCACGTTATAAATAACGTGGGCCTGAATAGTGGCGGAACGGACGGGACTCGAACCCGCGACCCCCTGCGTGACAGGCAGGTATTCTAACCGACTGAACTACCGCTCCACTGTTCCCGCTTGGGGAACGAGGCGCATATTACGGTGTGCCTCCGATCTCGTCAACGCTTTTTCTCACGTTTTGAATCGTTTGCTGCAAAATTCACCCAACCGATGATTTTACAGGCATTGTGGCGTTTTTTCAGGCGCGCCACATACAGCTTCCGCCCTTCTTCTGCACCAGGTCGAGACGGGATTCATGGTTAAGAAGCTCTTCATCACTGGCTAAAACAACCCGCAAGCGGCTTGCCTGACGGACAACGCGCTGAATGCCCGCTTCGCCCTGCGTCTGCTGCGACTCATTTTCCATGCTGAACTTCATCGACGTCTGTCCGCCGGTCATTGCCAGATAGACGTCGGCCAGGATCTGGGCATCGAGCAATGCCCCGTGCAGCGTTCGCTTGGTGTTGTCTATTTCGTAACGTGAACAGAGCGCATCGAGGCTGTTACGCTTGCCGGGAAACATTTTCCTCGCCAGCGCCAGGCTATCGGTCACTTTGCAAAAGGTGTTTGTTTTCGGAATATCGCGATGGAGCTTACTAAACTCATAGTCCATAAAGCCGATATCGAACGAGGCGTTATGGATGATGAGTTCGGCGCCTTTGATGTATTCCAGAAACTCGTCTGCCACCTCACCAAAGGTCGGTTTATCCAGCAAGAACTCATCGGCAATACCGTGAACGCCGAACGCCTCTGGATCCACCAGCCGATCGGGTTTGAGATACACATGGAAGTTGTTCCCCGTGAGACGACGGTTCACCACTTCAACGGCACCGATCTCAATGATCTTATGCCCTTCGTAGTGCGCGCCGATCTGATTCATACCGGTGGTTTCGGTATCGAGGACAATCTGGCGAGTAATTGCAGTGCTCATAGCGGTCATTTATGTCAGACTTATCGTTTAACTGAACGTTTCAAATACAGGAAGTCTACCAGAGATGCGTAAACAGGTAGAAATTTTCACCGATGGATCTTGTCTCGGCAACCCAGGGCCCGGCGGCTACGGCGCGATTATGCGCTATCGCCAGCATGAAAAAACTTTTAGCGAAGGCTATTTCCTGACCACCAACAACCGTATGGAGTTGATGGCGGCCATTGTGGCGCTGGAAGCCTTACAAGAACACTGCGACGTGGTGCTCAGTACCGACAGCCAGTACGTGCGCCAGGGTATCACCCAGTGGATCCACAACTGGAAAAAACGCGGCTGGAAAACTGCGGATAAAAAGCCGGTTAAAAATGTCGATCTCTGGAAGCGGCTGGATGCGGCATTAGGTCAGCACCAAATAAAATGGGAATGGGTAAAAGGGCATGCTGGTCACCCTGAGAACGAACGCTGCGACGAACTGGCGCGCGCGGCGGCTTTAAACCCGGCCCATGAGGATGCAGGCTACCAGCCTGAATCCTGATCAGGGCTTTCTGTACTGCCGCGTTGCGCCAACGGTCTGCCGGATAGGCGTTTTCGATTTGCTCTGCTTCATCGGGTTAAGCGTAAGGGGGATGGTTCGCTTACGCGCGACGATAAACTGCATGCAGCCTAAGGCGGGCAAATGCGTGCTTAACAACACCCCCCCCTTCCGCGCCCACGGCAGTACCTGAAAACCGCCGTAGCAGAGCACTTCAAAGTTCAGCAGTGAAAGCCAGTCGAGCTGGCGCATCATGGTGAACATTCGGCTGTTATAGGGTGGCGTTCGGCGCAGCACGGGCATCAGCTTGCGCAGCCCCATCAGGCTCAGCGGATTGAATCCGCTGAGGATCAGCCAGCCGTCATCAATCAGAACGCGATCGGCTTCACGCAGCATACGGTGAGGATCGCTGCACCAGGGCAACGCGTGTGCAAGAAGGCATGCATCAACGGATTTCTCTGCAAATGGCAGATGCAACGGGTCTGCCTTCACCTGAACCGGCGATCCGCCGAGAGAGACGTTAACCTGATGTGAGATAGCGCAGCTTTCGGTATTGATTTCCGCGCTGAGATTGCCAATCTTAAGCAGGTGAAAGCCATACATTTTCGCGAGCCAGGGCTTCAGCTGCTGCTCCAGTGCTTCGCGATAGTATTCACCCCAGGGCAATTCCGCCCAACGTTCCGGTGCTGCGACAGTCTGAGGTATCCTTGCCGGTTTCATCAAAACACCCGCCACGCTATAAGAGGTAATGTATGAATCTTATCAGTATTCCCGCTTTTGAGGACAATTACATCTGGGTTTTGGTCGATGACGATCGTCGATGCGTCATTGTCGATCCCGGCGAATCCGCCCCTGTACTGCGCGCCATAAATGATAACGGCTGGCAGCCTGACGCCATTCTGTTGACGCATCATCATAACGATCATACTGGCGGCGTGCAGGAACTGCGCGCCCAATTTCCGCATCTTGTGGTGTACGGACCGGCTGAGACACAAAATAAGGGAACGACGCAAGTAGTCGAAGAAGGCGAAAATATCCTCATCCGCGAGTGGGAGTTTTCCGTATTTGCTACACCGGGTCACACTTTGGGACATCTGTGTTTCTACAGCAAACCTTATCTTTTTTGTGGCGACACCTTGTTCTCTGGCGGCTGCGGAAGACTGTTTGAAGGCACGCCGGAACAGATGTATCAGTCTTTACAAAAGATTAGTGCGTTACCGGATGACAGCCTTATTTGTTGCGCCCATGAGTATACATTAGGAAATATGAAGTTTGCTGCAAGCCTCTTACCTGAGGATCGGGCGATTCAGGATTATTATCACAAAGTGAAGGAGTTACGTGCAAAAAACCAAAATACACTGCCCGTAATTCTGAAAAATGAGCGCCAGATTAATTTATTTTTACGAACAGATGATATTGATTTAATTAATAAAATTAACCAAGAAACAAATTTGCAACAACCTGAACAGCGATTTGCATGGTTAAGGTCAAAGAAAGATAACTTCAGATAAATGCGGGTTGCCTTTTCAAAATTTCGCCGTTATCATCGCTCGTCTTTTAAGCAACTATTGACACACACATGAAGGCAAAAGCGATATTACTCGCCTCTGTCCTGCTTGTAGGTTGCCAGTCGCAGAACGGCAGCAACGTACAACAGCACGCACAGAGCCTTTCTGCAGCTGGTCAAGGGGAAGCAGGGAAGTTTACAAGTTCGGCGCGCTGGATGGACGATGGGACATCTTTCGCGCAGGAGCAAGACTTGTGGACCTCTATTGGCGACGAGCTAAAGATGGGAATTCCGGAAAACAGCCGGATTCGCGAACAGAAACAGAAGTATTTAAGAAATAAGAGCTATCTCCACGATGTAACGTTACGGGCAGAGCCGTATATGTACTGGATAGCCGGGCAAGTTAAAAAACGTAACATGCCTATGGAGCTGGTACTCCTACCCATAGTGGAGAGCGCTTTTGACCCACACGCGACGTCTGGCGCCAATGCCGCAGGCATTTGGCAGATCATTCCGAGCACCGGGCGAAACTATGGTCTGAAACAGACCCGCAACTATGATGCGCGTCGCGATGTTGTCGCTTCAACGACAGCCGCTCTCGACATGATGCAACGTCTGAACAAGATGTTTGACGGCGACTGGCTGTTAACGGTCGCAGCGTATAACAGTGGCGAAGGTCGTGTACTGAAGGCAATGAAAGCGAATAAAGCACGGGGTAAATCCACCGATTTTTGGTCGCTCTCACTGCCACAGGAAACGAAGATTTACGTACCGAAGATGCTGGCCTTGAGCGATATTCTCAAGAACAGCAAGCGTTACGGTGTACAACTGCCAACACCAGACGAAAGTCGTGCACTGGCGCGCGTGCGCCTCAGCAATCCGGTTGATATTCAACAAGTTGCTGATATGACGGGTATGTCGGTAAGTAAATTGAAAACCTTTAATGCAGGCGTCAAAGGCTCGACGCTGGGGGCAAGCGGCCCGCAGTATGTGATGGTTCCGCAGAAACATGCGGCGCAGTTACGTGAGTCTTTAGCATCGGGTGAAATTGCCGCCGTTCAGTCAACGCTGATCGCCGATGCTTCATCCGTTAGCAGCCGCAGCTATAAGGTGCGTTCAGGGGATACCCTTTCAGGCATTGCCTCACGTCTTGGCGTGACGGCGAAAGATCTGCAGCAGTGGAATAATCTGCGCAGCTCTGGGCTGAAGGTGGGTCAGACACTGACGGTGGGTGCAGGTAACAGCGCACAGCGTCTCGCCAGCAACAGCGATAGCATCACCTATCGCGTGCGCAAAGGCGATTCACTGTCCAGTATCGCAAAACGACACGGCGTGAACATCAAAGATGTGATGCGCTGGAATAATGATACTGACAATCTGAAACCGGGCGACCAGCTGACGCTGTTTGTGAAGAACAGCGCCACGCCAGACTCCTGATAACACGATCGAAAGATAAAAAGGCACCGATTCCCCTCGGTGCCTTTTTTGTTTATCCCGCTTTTTGCGCTTCAGCCATGATGGTATCGCTCGTAAATGAGCCATCCGCCTGCAGTTCAAAGTACGCCTTCACCTCTGCGGACGCACTCTCCTGGTAAAGCCTAATTGCCTGGCTTAACGCCTCCGGGGTACGCATACGGGCTATCCAGGAGCTGAACTCCAGCGGTAAACGGTCTGTTATTAACGAGCGCGCAATCAGCCCGGCTTCAGTGATAAACGATAACCACTCCCCGCTGGCGTAGTTTTGCACGTGCGAGGTGTCGCGCAGCGCTTCGACCGTCTGCAGCCAGATATTACGCACCGGATGTCCGGGAGACATCACGTCCATAATGATGAAGGTGCCACCCGGCTTCAGAACACGTCTGACTTCGCGCAATGCCTGGCCGACGTCATGCCAGTGGTGTGCGGAATACCGGCTGATCGCGACATCAAACGACGCGTCATCAAACGGTAAAGACTCCGCATAGCCCTGCCGCGTATCAATATTGTTCAGCCCTTTCGCTTTCGCCGCCTCAGCAACGACGTCCAGCATCTGGCTCGATAAATCATATGCGGTAACGTGGGCTACCTGCTGCGCAGCCGTAAAGCTGGCGTGCCCTGCCCCACATCCCAGGTCCAGCACGTGCGCCTGCGGGAATGCCGCCAGACGTTCACCGAGACGCACCAGATCGCGACCTGAAGCATGCACGGCGCTGCTCAGATAAGCACTTGCCTGAGAACCAAACTGTTTTTCTACGTTGTCATGATGGGAGTGTGTTGTTGTCATCGTACTGTCCTTTGTTGGTTAAAAATAAAAGGGCAGCACCCGCGCGGCCTGCCCCACGGCAGACCTGACACACCATTATTTATCAGGTTTGCCGGGACTGAATTCAACGAGTAGAGGGTTGTGATCCGAAGCGCGCGTCACCAGTACAGAGGCGTCGTGCACGCTCAAACCGCGATAGAAGACAAAGTCGAGAGGACGACCAAAAGCTTTTTTACGCTGGTCATCACTGAAGCGAACTTCACGCAGCGACATTTCGCGCGCAAAGCGATACAGCGCATTCATGCGCGGACGGCTCCAGGCATTAAAATCGCCGGCCATGATGATGGGCCCGCTGTGATGCGCAATCTGATCGCCAATAGGAAGTAACTGCTTACTATACACATCCACGCCGAGGCTAAAGTTTACCGCGTGGATATTGACGACCATCAGCATACGGGTATCCGGCAGAGGATAGACCGTCACCAGCGCTGATTTCGCCAGACGCAGGATAGGTTCGCGCTCGCGGAGCGGGCAACAGTAGACCGGATGGGCAGCAGAAAGCGTCATTACGCCAGAGGGATGCTGCGGCAGAACAAATGCC
Organism: Enterobacter sp. 22499; assembly: GCF_052044815.1. Lineage (NCBI taxonomy): Bacteria > Pseudomonadati > Pseudomonadota > Gammaproteobacteria > Enterobacterales > Enterobacteriaceae > Enterobacter > Enterobacter sp. 22499. The sequence goes on from NZ_JBQENR010000001.1 coordinate 1,618,337, forward strand.
GGCACCTGGTCGGCGGCAAGGTAATTCGTGGTGGCAAACCGTACCAGTTCAGGGGTAGTTTGCGCCTCCTGGAGCAGAACCAGGTGGGCATCTTTTCCAAAATTTTTGAGTACCGATAACCACTCCGCGCGCTGCTGCTTGAAGATATTCCAGACCAGAACCCGGATTTTATCATCGCTGCTTAACGGTGTGCCGGCGGGTAATGCCTGGCTTATGCTCGCAAACGACCCCGGAGGTAAGATCCTCTCCGCGGGCATTCCGGCAACATAACGCATGGCATAGGTATTTTTTCGCACTTTTGGAAACAGCCCCTGTAACATGAACCAGCCCTGAAAACGGACTGGTTCTAATGTTATAGGGACTTTAGGTCACACTTTCAACGCAATTTCTGAGAAACCGCTTTCCAGTTTTGTAAGCAAGCACTTACTGATGTTATCCCAGCGCTACGCGGGCTGGCTTATCGAGGCGTCCACTCAGGCCAATCAGCAGGAAGGCGACCAGGACAATCACCGCGCCAATCCATGGGGTCTGGGTTAATCCGAAGTGTTCGACGGTTTGTCCGCCAATAATGGAGCCCAGCGCGATACCAATATTAAAAGCGGCAATATTCAGACCGGATGCCACATCCACCGCATTCGGCGTATAGAGCTCGGCTTTCTGGACAACGTAAACCTGAAGCCCTGGCACATTACCGAAGGCGAAGATCCCCATGACCAGCACCGTGACCAGCGCGGCATACTGTATCGAAGCAGTGAACTGGAAAATCATCAACAGAATAACCAGCGCAGCGAAGATGAATTTCAGCGCCGGAACCGCACCGTGCTTATCCGCAAGCTTGCCGCCCCAGATATTGCCAATCGCAACGGAAATACCGTATCCCAGCAAAATCCAGCTCACGGCGTTGGGTGAGAAACCCGCCAGGTCCTGCATCATCGGTGCAAGGAAGGTGAAGGCGGTGAATACGCCACCGTAGCCCAGCGCCGTAACCGCGTAGATGATCAGCAAACGCGGGTGTGTGAGCACCTTCAGCTGATCGCTGAGGCTGGCGCTGGCCCGGCCAGGAATAGTCGATGGCACCAGCAGCAGGCTGGTCACCAGGGCAATGACGCCCAGCAAGGAGACGGCCAGGAACGTTTCACGCCAGCCGAAGTGTTGTCCGATAAACGTCCCCAACGGTACGCCCGTGACGAGTGCAACGGTCAGCCCACCGAACATGATCGCAATGGCGGACGCCGCTTTCTCTTTAGGCACCAGGCTGGTTGCAATGGTGGAACCAATCGAGAAGAACACCCCGTGGGCGAGGCCGGTCAGCAGACGAGCGATGACCAGCGTGGTGTAGTCCGGCGCCTTCCAGGCCAGCACGTTGCCAGCGGTGAAAAGCACCATTAATGCAACTAACAGCTGCTTACGCGGAAAACGTCCGGTCAGGGCCGTCAGCACGGGGGCACCGACGGCAACGCCCAGGGCATAGATAGACACCAGCAGCCCGGCTGAGGGCAATGAGATCGCAAGCTGGTTAGCAATGGTGGGAACCAGTCCCACGATAACGAATTCGGTCGTGCCAATTGCAAAGGCACTGATCGTCAGGGCAAGTAGCGCCAGTGGCATAAAATACTCCGTATCATCAGGATTAAGATGACAGGCAGTATGCGCCAGTGCTTAAATAACAAAAATGGTCAAAATATCAATAGAATTTTGCAGGTGGTGCAACAATGAAAGCAACGTCTGAAGAGCTGACAATCTTTGTCGCCGTCGTCGAAAGCGGCAGCTTTAGCCGCGCAGCCGAGCAGCTGGGACAGGCTAACTCGGCCATTAGCCGTTCGGTGAAAAAGCTGGAGATGAAGCTTGGGGTGAGTCTGCTCAACCGAACGACGCGGCAGCTCAGTCTGACGGAAGAAGGGGAACGTTATTTCCGCCGCGTGCAGTCGGTGCTGCAGGAGATGGCCGCAGCGGAGACGGAGATTATGGAAACCCGCAGCACGCCGCGCGGGTTGCTGCGCATTGATGCTGCCACGCCGGTTGTGCTTCATTTTCTGATGCCGTTAATCAAACCTTTCCGTGAACGCTATCCGGAGATGACGCTCTCTCTGGTCTCGTCCGAGACGTTTATTAACCTCATCGAGCGGAAAGTGGATGTGGCTATTCGGGCGGGAACCCTGACGGATTCCAGCCTGCGGGCCCGCCCGCTGTTTGCCAGCTACCGTAAAATTATCGCGTCGCCACAGTATATTGCTGAACATGGTAAACCGGAGACGGTTGAAGAACTGAAGCGGCATCTGTGCCTGGGCTTTACGGAGCCGGTGTCGCTGAACACCTGGCCTGTTGCCTGTCATGATGGCCAGCTTCATGAAATAACCTGCGGATTATCGTCTAACAGCGGAGAAACGCTGAAGCAGCTTTGCCTGGAAGGGAATGGGATCGCCTGCTTGTCAGACTATATGATTGATAAAGAGATAGCGCGGGGTGAACTGGTAGAGCTAATGGCCGATAAACGTTTGCCGGTCGAGATGCCTTTCAGCGCGGTGTATTACAGCGACAGAGCGGTAAGCACGCGCATACGCGCCTTTATCGACTTCCTGAGCGAGCATATAAAAACAGCTCCCGGAGGAGCTGTGTGAGGGTTCGGGTTACAGAGGGAGGGTCTTATTAATCCCAGTCAGGGGCTAAACCTTCCGGGCTCACCAGGCGGTCGTTGCACTCCAGTGCTGCGATCGCTTTTTTATCATCGTCATCCAGATGAAGATCCAGCGCTAGCAGGTTGCTGGCCAGGTTTTCGCGCTTGGTTGATGATGGGATCACGGCATAGCCTTCACCCATTGCCCATGCCAGAATAACCTGCGCAGCAGTGGCGTTATGCTTCTCAGCGATACGGATAATTACCTCGTCTTTCAGAGCCTTACCGTAGGCCAGCGTCATGTAAGAGGTGATGTGGATCCCGTACTGTTTTGCCCAGTCTACGACTTTGCGGTTTTGCAGGTATGGAGACAGCTCAATCTGGTTGGTCGCAATATTCTCAGCGCCAACAGCGGCAATCGCCTTTTCCATCAGCGGGATGGTGAAGTTGGAAATACCAATTTCGCGGGTCAGGCCCTGCTTTTTCGCTTCCAACAGCGCCTGCATGAACTCTTCCACAGAAACGGCATCGTTCGGTGACGGCCAGTGGATCAGCGTCAGATCGACATAGTCGGTACGCAGTTTCTTCAGGCTCTCTTTCAGGCTTGGAATGAGCTTGTCTTTGCTGAGGTTTTCGATCCAGATTTTGGTGGTGATGAACAGTTCATTACGCGGTACACCGCTCTCTTCAAGAGCCTGTCCAACGGCAGCTTCGTTTTCATAGATCTGTGCCGTATCAATTGCGCGATAGCCAAGTTCAAGAGCGGTTTTAACTGATGCGATAACTACGTCGTCTTTCAGGCGGAAAGTGCCAAGACCGAATGCAGGGAGAGTCATAATATTCCTCAATCGTTATGTTCGTTAACTGAGGACGATTATCGCTGGCGGTGTTATAGAGAAAAAGATCGTAAAACGCAGAGGATTTTTGCTAATTTCGCAATAATTAATCGTCAGATATGAAAAAAGCCCTGAGCGTTAACTCAGGGCTTTTAATAAGTGGCGGAACGGACGGGACTCGAACCCGCGACCCCCTGCGTGACAGGCAGGTATTCTAACCGACTGAACTACCGCTCCACCGAAGACTGCTTGTAACCACCGGATTAATGC